>MPCW01000001.1 GCA_001874325.1 Flavobacterium sp. MedPE-SWcel
TTTAAATACATTATAAATAATATTTTAATAAAAACATGTTTTTTTGTTACAAAACAACCCCTAAAACTGGCAATTGTTTTAAAACTATATTTTTTTTAAAACATTGTTAATTAGTTAACAAATCTTAAAATATAACAATACATAAATCTAAAATCACTGTACTACACCTATACAAAAAAGCCCTCAGAATACTCTGAGGGCTTAAAAAACATTAAGAAATAATTCTTCTTAATTAATAAGTGTATTATTTAATTCTTAACTACTTTGATAGTTTTCACTGTATTACCCGCTGTAAGGTTAATAAGGTATGTTCCATCAGATAAAGTAGACATATCTAATTGCACTTCGTTAGTATTTGGTTGTTGAGCCAATACTTGTTGACCAAGTAAATTAAATACTGCTACAGAATTAATTTCTGCATTGTAAGAAATATTAAGAATATCTTTAACCGGGTTAGGGTAGAAAGAGAATGCGTTAATATCAAAGTTATCACGATCTAATACCACAGACATAGTTACAGCAAGAACAGTGTTACTTTCACACTCTCCTATTATTTGAGTACCATAATAAGTAGTACCGTCTACAAGCTCTGTATCAGCATCAATACGGTTATCGCCACTTAAAGCGTCAGCTTCTGTAAGATACCATGCAATAATAGCACCATCCTCAGCATTAACTACAATATCTTCTATAGTAGCAACATCTGAAGCTTCAACTTCTATTGTTTGAGCTGCATCACCAGTAAGCGCTGCCACTTCATTTATAGTAACTGTTACTGCAGTTCTTGTTGCACTCTCACAACCTTCTACAGTTTGTGATGCATAATATGTAGTACCTGTTACTAAAGCAACGTCTGCTACTAGAGCATCTCCGTCTACTTCTGCAGCATACCACTGAATATTTTCTCCTTCTATTTCTAAATCAGCAATTGTACCTGCATTACATATAGTAACATCTGTATTATCTATAGTAGGTGCATCTGTTGTTGTTACAGTAACATTAACCCCAGTTCTTGTTACACTCTCACAACCTTCTACAGTTTGTGATGCATAATATGAAGTACCTGTTACTAAAACAACATCTGTTGCTAGAGCATCTCCATCTACTTCTGCAGCATACCACTGAATATTATCTCCTGTAGCTACTAAATCTGCAATTGTACCTGCATTACATATTGTTACATCAACAGCATCTACTGTTGGTGCTCCTGTAACATTTACTGTTACGTTTACTAATGTTCTTGTACTTTCACAACCATCAATAGTTTGTGATACATAATATGAACCTGTAGCCAAAGTAACATCTGTTGCTAGAGCATCTCCATCCACCTCTGCAGTATACCATTGAATATTATCTCCTGTAGCTACTAAATCTGCAACTGTACCTGCATTACATATAGTAACATCTGTATTATCTACAGTAGGTGCATCAGTTGTAGCTATTATTGCATTTATTGCTGTTCTTGTTGCACTTTCACAACCTTCTATTGTTTGTGATGCATAATATGTAGTACCATCTACAAGAATTGTTTCTGATGCAAGAACATCTCCACCTTCTTCTGCTGCATACCATTGGATATTATCTCCAGTAATAGCTACATTAGAAAGCATTATTCCTGTACATGCTTCGATATCTACAATATCTACAGCCGGAGCATCAACTACATTTATAGTCATAGTTATACCTGTTCTTGTAGCACTCTCACATCCATCTATTGTTTGTGATGCATAGTAAAAACCATCAGCTAAAACAGTATCATCAGCTAAAGGCTCTCCACCTGTTTCATTTGCATACCACTGAATATTTTCTCCTTCTATTTCTAAATCAGCAATTGTACCAGCATTACATACTGTAAAGTTATTATCATCAATTACAGGTGCTGCAGTTGTAGTTGTTGTTACATCTACTGTATTACTAACAGAACAATCATTATCTGAAGTAGCAGTAACAGTATATGTTATTGCTGTTTCACTATCAGATTTGAAATATACCATTCTAGCATCTGTACCTTCTGTATAAGGAACTGTTGCATCAGCATCAGTATATAAATTAGTTGCTGGTGTCCAAGTAATTTCGGTTGAACCAACTACATTAAATGTTACGTTAAATCTCTTTGTAGTAACTGTACCTGTAGTTGCATCTAAATTATTATAGTTATATATAGCTGTATTAGCATCAAGATCTGTAAAGTATGTTTGTGCATTATATAATGAGTCAGCCCCTGATTGAGATATACTAATCACAACGTTAGAAACACCATCCCACTCAAATGGAGTAGTAAATGTTATTGTGTTTATACCTTCTGCATGAGTATATGTAACAGGATCTAAAACTGTAACAAAACTAGACTCATCTAAATAAGAATTATCTGGGAATACATCAAGTGTAGTAGTTCCCATTTTCACTATAAAGTCATCATTAGTAGCAGCACTACCTATAGAAGTAATGTTATAAGCTATAGAAACTATATTACCTGGGCCTATACCTGCAGCTGTTAAATCAGCAACTGTATATATACTCTGGCTTTTATGTGTATTTCTTCTGTTACAAAATGGTGTAAACTCTTCAGTTGTAGAAGTAACTTCTGTTCCATCACCTACAGTTCCTTCTCCTCCTAGATTACCACCTGTAGCTTCTAATACTTCGATAGCACCTAAACAAGCTGATAAATCCTCAGCTTCAACAGCTGAAGGAAGTGGGTTAACTGTTACTGTTACCTCTCCCTCTGTAACACAACCTGTTATTGCATCTGTAGCAACAACAGTATATGTTGTTGTCTCTTCTGGAGAAACAGACTGTGTAGCTCCTGCAAGATCTCCTGGAGTCCATACATAAGTATAGTCTGCATTATCACTCGTTACACTAATTTCAGTACTTTCTTCTGGGCATATAGCAACATCATCCGATACTGTAATCTCTGGAGCATCTGTTACTGTAGCAACAACTGCTGTTCTAGGACTAGCACAAGCTCCTGTAGATTGTATATTATAGAAGAAATAGTAAGTACCAGTAGTTGTACCACCCCACTCACTAGAAGTTACATTAATATTACCATTATTATAAGGGAATTCAAGATTAGAACTACCTCTAACTAAACTAACACCACTAAATGATTTTATAACTATTTTATAAACCTCACCTGAAGTTACATCAAAATTAAGCGGAATAGTAGTAGGTGTAGTTGTACCACCTGCTGCTACGTTAACATCTCCTGTAGCATATAGTTCATTATTTGAAGCATCAACAATTTTTACATCTAACGTACCTTCTGATGTTGAATATACATCAACAGAGTTTAGTGTTACATTATCTAAAGCTGTAAATATTATACCCCAATTGTTTAAAGCAGTACCTGTCCATGAAGCTTCTGGAGCTAATATACCTCCGCCAATAGGTGCACCTCCATCAGATTGAGCAGAAACGTAATATGTAGTCGTTTCTGTTATTTCCTCTGTAGTAAGTGTTGCTCCTGTTGCAATAGAAGCTCCTCCTACTGCATTAGCATACCAATTAATAGTACCTCCATCAGAAGTAGCTGTAAGATTTGCTTCGCCTTGACCACATATTGTAGCTGGTGTAGTTGTTAAAATTTCAGGATAATCACAAAGTGTAGTAAATGTTCCTGCAACCGTCCAAGCACTAAATGCACCTCCACAATTTGTTCTTACAAAAACAAAATAATCTGTCGATGAGTCTAAAATTGTTACATCTGCTGTTAACGCTGTTGACGAAGCACCCGCAGTTGTAGGTGTAACATCTGTAGTAGATACTACATACTCGTAACCTACAGGAGTTCCTGTAGATGGAGCCACCCAGTTTATAGTTGCACTATTTTTTGTAATAGTAGTTGTATCTGCTAATACTGGCACATCACACGCAGGAACTTCTTCAATTAATAAACTTCCGATATGAAAATCATAATCTGGACTATCATCAGAAGGACCGTCTATAGCTTGAAAAGCTATCTGAATAATCTGTCCCGTATAATCAGATAATAACACTTCATAATCTACAAGAGTGTTTGTTAAATCTACAGTATTAGCTGCATTAAATGTATATATAGGTGTCCATATAGCTCCACATCCATCAGTAGAAACCATTACCTTAACAAGGTCATCAGTACCTTGCATACCATTAGCATCAGCAGTACCAGATGCAAAATTAGTTATAGCTGCTTTAAAAACAAATCTCGATTCTGCTGTTAATTCCATTTTAGGACTAATAATCCAGTCATTACGAGTATCTGTATATAAATTTATTTTTGCTGTAGTTTCACCTAAAACTGAAGAATTAGTCCAAACACTTGAATTACCTCCTGGATATGAATTTGATGGAGTATCACCTCCCGCTGTTGTAATTTTCGACTCAACCCATCCTGGCATAACCTCAGATAAGTTTGAACCTGTAAATCCGGTAAAATCATTAGATACTGGTAAAGCCGCAGTAGTTACAGCTGCAGGTGTAACTGTAATAGCATTAGTACCATTAGTTGTATTATAGTAATAATCGTATGGTGCAGAACCACAACGAGTATACTCATATACTTTTACAAAATAATCAGCACCACATGGTAATCCATATACAGTAACAGATGTACCTGTACCATCATAAACTATTTGCTGACCTGAACCTGAGTATATATTATTATCCTCAATAGCATCACCAGATCCATCAGTTGGGTCTGTTATTGCTGCATCACTTACAATAACTAACCTTCTATTACCTGTACCATTAGTCCAGTTAACTTCAAAAGAAGTAGCAAAGTTATCTTCAGCTGCAACTGTCGCATCAGCTACCTGAGTAGCAGGAGCTGCAGGGTTATTTATTGTTACAACAGGAGAATATACTATCTCTGAACTATTAGTACATGTTATTTTTAATCTATACTGTATAGGAGTACCCTCAAAAGTAGGAGGAGTATAACTTAAAGTTGTAGCTCCTGAACCGTCTACTGCGTCTACCCAATCAGTACCATTTAGTGATTGTTCCCACTGACGTGTTATACCTGGAGCAGCTGTAGCATCAATAACTGTAATTGAAGATGGTGTAGAGCCATTACAGATGTTACGAACCTCATCACCATCAATAGTACCTGCTACAGGAATTCCTGTACACGCTGGTGGTGGTGTAAATGTATATGTTAAACCACTAGTAAAACCATCAT
This sequence comes from Flavobacterium sp. MedPE-SWcel, assembly GCA_001874325.1. Lineage (GTDB taxonomy): Bacteria > Bacteroidota > Bacteroidia > Flavobacteriales > Flavobacteriaceae > Flavobacterium. The sequence goes on from MPCW01000001.1 coordinate 5,165, forward strand.
CTCCTTTAAGAGATGCTTTTGATGTAGATGTAGCACCTGTAGTTAAAACAACTGGAGTATTCCAAGATTCTCCAGCAGCAACAGTAAGTGCAATATACTCACCAACCGCACTTTTAATACCTACTTGTGGCTGAGCCGATGTATCTGTATCATAAGGAGGTGTACCATCATATACATATCTAATAACTCCAGAAACAGTATTTAACCTTACCTGAAAGTTAAATGATTCTGTTCTAGCATAACGTCTAAAGTTAGTCCACTGAACTACTACTTCGTCACCAACCATATCAAAACGGATATCAGCAACTCCATTAGCACCTTCTTCAAGATCAGCAGCAACTAATGCCATAATAGCATTACTACCTGTACTAGAAGTTATAGGTGTAGTAGTATATGCAGATGTAGATGTAGACCCTAAAGACAAGTGTCCATTACTACTTACTCTGAAGCTAGTATATGATGTTCCTGAGAACTCAATAGCTGCAGGTAAAGTCTGCTCTGAAGAAGCATATGAATCTAAATTAGGAGATCCATCTGTAGAGGTCGTAATAACGGTTCCTCCCGTTATTGGTGTATAAACCTCATTAGATTGCGCAAAGGTATAACTAGATACCTGCGCATAATTGCTAGTGACTGCAAAAAGCATCAAAGCAATTAATAAAGTAAATTTTTTCATAAAATATATGTAATTGAATTATAAGTTAATAAAACTATAACTTTCAAAACAATTATCACACAATTACACCCCTAATGTGATATTATTATAAATAAAGGTTTTTTTTGCCAAAAATTAACATCTAATTATTGTTAAATTATCAAAAAAACAAAGGTAAAAACCATTTATTTAAGAAATTTAAAGGCATATTTTTTATTAAAAACATAGTATAACCTAGTAAATAGATAGATTTACACTAAAAAAGAGACCTAAAAAGGTCTCTTTTTATATAATTAAGTTATAAAATAACTATTCTTCAGACATTTTATTCATAATCTCAGCACTTACCCCTGTAGAAGAATATCCTCCGTCATGGAAAAGGTTTTGCATTGTTACCATACGTGTTAAATCAGAAAACAATGTAATACAATAATCTGCACACGATTCCGCATCAGCATTACCTAATGGGGCAATAGAATCTGCATAATCATAAAAATCATTAAACCCTTTTATTCCTGTTCCAGCAGTAGTTTTTGTTGGTGATTGCGATACTGTATTAATACGTACATTTTTCTCTACACCATAATGATAACCAAAACTACGAGCTATAGATTCTAACATTGCTTTAATATCTGCCATATCAGTATAAAAAGGATATGTACGTTGTGCAGCCATGTATGTTAACGCTACAACACTACCACCATCACTAATGGCATCCATTTTTTTAGCAACACTTAGCATTTTATGTAATGACATTGCAGATACATCTATACCTTTCATGAAATAATCGTAATTAGAATCTTCATAACTAATCTTCTTACGAATATTAACACTCATACCTATAGAGTGAAGAACAAAGTCTATTTTACCACCTAGCACTTCTTGCGCTTTAGTATAAAGATTTTCAATCTCTTCTACATTAGTAGCATCTGCTGGTATAATTTCTGAACCTGTTTTTTCTGCTAATTTTTTTATCTCACCCATTCTCATAGCGATAGGTGCATTAGTAAGTACAAATGTTGCTCCTTGTTCATGAGCTTTCTCTGCAACTTTCCAAGCTATAGAATTTTGGTCAAGAGCTCCTGTTATTATCCCTCTTTTACCTTTTAATAAATTGTACATAGTATTACAGTTTAAAATTAGTTTTGTAAGCTATTAACGGCAATCATCTCATCTGCCTCTAGTTTATAATCTACTCCATCATAATCAAATCCAAAAAGATTATAGAAATCTTTTCTATACCCTTCTAAATCCCCTATAGTTGCTAAATTATCTGTAGTTGCTTGCTCCCATAGAGCTGCTACTTTTTCTTGTATATCATCACGCATCTCCCAGTCATCTATTCTAATTCTACCTTTATCATCTGTAGGAATAGGTTTTCCTGTATATAAATGCTCCTGATATAAACGTTGCATTTGCTCTACAGTACCTTCATGTACTCCCTCCTCTTTCATCACTTTATATAGTAATGATATATATAACGGTATTACTGGTATAGCTGAACTCGCTTGTGTAACCAATGCTTTATTTACAGATACATAAGCCTTCCCTCCTATATCTTTTAAACTATCTGTTATCTCGAATGCTGTAGCTTCTAAATGATCTTTAGCACGACCAATAGTTCCTTTTCTATATACAGGCTCTGTAAGTGATGGACCAATATAAGAGTAAGCTACTGTTAATGCATCTGGAGCTAAAAGGTTAGCGCTTTTTAAAGCCTCCATCCACATAGCCCAATCTTCACCCCCCATAACGGTTACGGTGTTCTCTATATCATCTTCTTTACTAGGCTCAATACTTACTTCTGATACTTTACCTGAGTGAAAGTCTACTGTTTTATTACTAAACACATCACCTATTGGTTTTAATGCCGAACGATGCATAACACCTGTTTCTGGATGTACTCGCACTGGTGAAGCAAGACTATATATTACAAGATCTACCTGTCCTAGGTCTTCTTTTATAGTATCTAACGTTTGTTGTTTTATTTCTTTAGAGAAAGCATCTCCATTAATACTTTTAGCATAAAGCCCTGCTTTACTAGCTTCTTCTTCAAAAGCAGCAGAGTTATACCATCCTGGAGAAGCTGTTTTACCTGCTCTAGGCGGCTTCTCGAAAAACACACCTAAAGTTGCAGCACCACAACCAAAAGCACTTGTTATCCTAGAAGATAATCCAAAACCTGTAGAAGCTCCTATTACAAGTACTTTTTTAGCACCATTTATAGCTCCTTTTGATTTTACATATTCTATTTGGTTTTTTACGTTTTGAGCCGCACCTGTTGGGTGAGCCGTTAGGCAAATAAAGCCACGCATTCTAGGTTCTATTATCATAACTAAGTATAGTTTATTTTATAATCTAAATAAGTAATATATTACCACAAATATAATTCGAATTTTTAGTCTAACAACGCTCTTGCATGATTAAGAGCAGAATCAGATATATCCTTACCTGAAAGCATTTCTGCTATTTCTTTTACACGCCCTTCCTTAGATAGAAGTTTTAACTCAGATACTGTTGTTTCTCCTTGTGTTGACTTAAATACTTTATAATGCTGATTCCCTTTCGCAGCTATTTGCGGTAAGTGTGTTATCGCAAATACTTGCATATCAGTACTCATTACTTTCATGATATCTCCCATTTTATTTGATATCTCTCCAGATACTCCGGTATCTATTTCATCAAATATAATAGTTGGTAATTTAGAGTAATTAGCAAGCACCGCTTTTACCGAAAGCATTATACGTGACATCTCCCCTCCTGAAGCTACTTTTTTAAGTAAACCAAAATCGGTTCCTTTATTAGCGGAGAATAAAAGACTCATAGTATCTTTACCTGTAGCAAAATAAGAATCTGAAGGAGTTAACTCAAACTGAAAACGAGCATTAGGCATACCTAGTTTAACAAGTATAGTTGTTATTTTATCAGTAAGAACAGATATAGCAGCATTTCGTTTTTTAGATATCGTTGCGGCTATTTTATCTGTAGCTTCTTTAGATTTTCCTACCGAAATAGTTAATTTTTCTATTATACTTTCTAACTCATCAGATTGTAACACTTTACCTTCTAATTCATTCTGTATCGTTATTAACTCTTCTACTGTACCTACATTATGCTTTTTTTGAAGTGTATATAGTAATTGTAATTTCTGATTTACGATTTCTAACTGCTCAGGATCATCAACAAGCGATTCAAAACTCTGAGAAAGCTCATCAGCTACATCATCAAACTCAATTAGTATACTTGAAACTCTTTCAAAAAACTGATTGTATTCATCAGAGATCGCACTTACCTTTTGTAATGTTCCTTTTATCTCTTTAAGGCTTTGTAAAGCTCCCACTTGCTCTTCATTAGTAATTGCTAATGCACCACCGAGTGATTCTTTTATAAACTCTACATTACTTAATTTTTCTAACTCACTTTCTAATTCTGCCTGCTCCCCTTCTTTTAAGTTTGCTGATAATAATTCTTCTAATAAAAAGCTATTATAATCTCGCTCTTTCATCAAGTCAGCTTTCTGCTGCTGTGCATTAGCAAGGTCAGCTTGTAATAATTTAAACTTCTTTAATTGCTTTTGATACCCTTCTACATTAGTAGCAGTACCTGCAACAGCATCAAGAATATGCATTTGATAATGCTCATCTGATAATTCGCGAGTTTGTTGTTGCGAATGGATATCAATTAAGAAAGTTCCTAATCGTTGTAACACCTGCAAGTTTACAGGGCTATCGTTTATAAATGCTCTAGATTTACCTGATGGTAATATCTCTCTTCTTATAATAGTGACATCTTCATAATCAAGATCTTTTTCAGAGAAAAACGAAACTAGATTATAAGCCTCAATATTAAAATGAGCCTCTATAATACATTTTTGAGTTTTATCTTTAAGCGAAGTAAGATCTGCTCTATTACCCAATACAAGACCAAGCGCTCCTAGTAATATAGATTTACCCGCACCTGTCTCTCCAGTTATAATAGATAACTTGTCCGAGAAATCGATATGAAGTTGCTCTATAAGAGCAAAGTTTTTAATTTGTAACGTTTGCAGCATAGTAATGTGCCTTTGTTTTGCACAAATGTACTATTTAATAGTACTCCATTTAGAAGAATTCATAGGAGATATTCTATTTAATGTATCTACAAGACCTGTAACAGTAATCATAGGTCCTCCAGAGAATATAGAAGCTATCTCTTGCGACTTAGCATCAAAAAATATTCTAGTTAAAAAAGCATTAGGTCGCACTTTGTTCACTTTAGCAAGTGTTTTTATGGCAACAATAACTTTTTCTTTTCCTTCTTTAGTATTTTCAGCCATTTTATCTAATGCTTGCATATGGTAACTATACAGCGCTTCTCTAAAATCACTATATGTATTAGATAATAAATCACTCACCAAGAAGTATCTATTTTGATTACCATCTTGCTGTGCCCAGCCTTTATAACCACTACCTTGAGCCAAACCAACTATATTTTGTGCTGCTTGATAATATGGTGTACCACCATTAAGCTCAAAAGAATCAGCATCCATACCAATAATTACATTAGCATAGTATCCTAATAATGCAACTAAATTAGAATCAAAACTATTAGGGTTATAAATAAGATTCTCTGACTCAAGATATCTAAACTTCACCTCTTTATCATTATAGTTAAGCATTGGAGATGAGTAAGTAGAATTATATATTGGTCTAGAAGATTGTACTTGAATTGTAGCCGTAAAGTTATTAGAGCTATAAGCCGAAACATTAATAAATATTGAACAATCTATACGTTCATTCCTTTCAAAATTACGAGTCGTCCAGCTTGTGTTATTCATAAACTCATTAAGAGAAGTTTCAAGCGTTCTAAATATCTGGGTGTTAGCATCTGTTACCCTATCTGCATTAATTTCCACAGTACAATTAAGCTCTTGCCCTTTAACAGAGAAAGACAATAACACCAATAATATCAAAAACGATTTATACATTGTAGTGAACTTTTATTTTAGTAATAATATCTTTTGCAACCTCTTCTTTTGTTTTAAGTTCTAAAGGCTCGATAGAGAAATTTTTGTCAATAAATGTTACTTTATTTGTTGGTTTCCCAAACCCCGCACCTTTATCATTAAGTGAATTTAAAACAATCAAATCTAAGTTTTTTTTCTTTACTTTCAACTTAGCATTCTCTATTTCATTTTCAGTCTCTAAAGCAAAGCCTACTAAAAACTGATCTTTCTTTTTTGCACCTAGAGAAAGTAATATATCTTTTGTTTTTTCTAACGCCACAGTAAAGTTATCTGGTGCTTTCTTTATCTTTTGTGTTGCTACTACTTTTGGCCTATAATCAGCAACAGCAGCAGCAGCTATAGTAATATCAACATCTTCAAAACAATCATGACAGGCATTATACATCTCTTCTGACGATGTAACTCTTACAACATTAACTCCTTCATGATTTGCTTGTAAATGAGATGGGCCACTAACTAAAACTACTTCAGCCCCTTCATTAGCAGCAGCAATAGCAATATCATATCCCATTTTACCTGATGAATGATTACCTATAAAACGTACAGGGTCTATTGCTTCGTATGTAGGACCTGCGGTAATTAACACTTTTTTTCCACGAAGTGGTAATTTAGCCTCTAAATCCTTTTCTAAAAAAGAAATAATATTCTCAGGTTCAGCCATACGACCTTCACCTGATAAACCACTAGCTAATTCGCCAGCCTCAGCAGGTATCATTACATTACCATAACTCTGTAATGTAGTAAAACTAGTAAGTGTAGATGGGTGGCGATACATATCAAGATCCATAGCTGGAGCAAAATAAACAGGGCATTTTGCTGATAAATATGTAGCCAATAATAAATTATCGGAATTACCCGAGACCATTTTAGAGAGCGTGTTAGCCGTAGCAGGAGCTATTATAAATAAATCTGCCCACAACGCAAGCTCTACATGGTTGTTCCAAACCGCATTTTCATCATCATCGTCATAAAACGAAGAATGAACTGGGTTTTTAGATAACGTAGATAATGTAAGTGGTGTTACAAAATCCTTAGAAGCAGGTGTCATGACTACGCGTACATGAGCACCTGCTTTTATAAAAAGTCTAACTAATGATGCCGTTTTATAAGCGGCTATACCCCCAGAAATACCAAGAATAACTTTCTTACCACTTAAAACAGACATATATAATATATTATTTAGTTTCCTTGTAAGTAACATTACCATCAAGCCATTCTTCTACTGCTAAAGCATGTGGCTTTGGTAATTTTTCGTAAAACTTAGAAACTTCTATTTGTTCTTTATTTTCAAATATCTCTTCTAAACTATCGTTATAAGTAGCAAATTCTTCAAGCTTTTCGATAAGCTCTTTTTTAATTTCGCCGTTTATTTGATTAGCTCTCTTTGCTATAATAGTAATAGCCTCATATACGTTACCTGTAGGCTCTTCAACCTTATTTTTATTATAGGTAACTGTATTTACCGGAGCATGAGCTTTTTTTAAATCCATAATGACTTTTTATTATTTTGAAAATAGTTCTAATTCTGTATTTATTCTTTCTATCATGGTAGTTGCCTCATCCATATACTTAGTATCTGCTTTAAACTTTAATAAAGCGTCATAATATGTTTTAGCAGTTTCAAGTCGTTCTTTCTTTTTAGATTCTACACTATTAATCGATAAACGATAATAAGCGTCTAACTTATAAAAAAGAGCATCTTCTTTATATATAGTACCTGGATGATCTAAAAGAAAATTATCTAGCGATACTATAGCAGCTTTAAAATCACCAAAGTAATCAGCTGTAATACTATATTGTTTTGCAATTTCAAACGCTTTCTTTTCTAACTTTTCATTAAGTTCCTTAACCAGTTGGTTTGCCTCTGGCATAAACTGAGAGTTAGGGTAATTATTAATAAACGTTTGTAGCTTATCTAATGCCTTATAAGTATCAACTTGGTCTAAAGAATATTTAGGTGATAATTGATAATAACTTTTAGCCCCCATAAACGAAGCTTCCTCAACCTTTTCACTTCTTGGGTAATTTGCTGCAAAAGACTCAAATTGATATCCCGCTGGGTAGTACGACTTTGTTTTATATAAAGACATTGAGTATACATAAAACAACTTCGCCCCTTGTGGTCTACCCCTGTATGATGGTGCTACTTGCTCTATTAAACGTATAGCTTTAGAATATTTTTCTGATTCATACATCTTTACTGCCACTTCATACTTCAGTTTAAGGTCATCTGCCTTAAGAGCTTTTTGATATTCACTACAAGAAGATACTGTTATTGCAAGTAATATTATATAAAGGTATTTCGCCATTTCGAGTTTTAAGTTTATGCACAGCTACCGCTGATTTAAAAGCAACTGCAAATTTAGTTAATAATTAGAGAATACAAAAATCTTTTTTCACAATGTCAAAAGCGCAAAAACAAGTGCTTTTTAACCTCTTCCTTAAACTACTATAGTCAGGTTTTATTGCTTATAATCTTTACTTCTCTTAAAATTTAAAAAGAAACTACCCTATTTGTTTTGTAAAAGTAGCTAAACGAGTAGCTAAATCATCACTAACAGGTAGTAATGGTAATCTTACAACACCCTCACACAGTCCTAATGATTTAAATACTGATTTAATACCCGCTGGATTTCCTTCTTCAAAAATCATATCTATAGAGTCGGCAAGTAAATAATGTAATTTATACGCTTCGTCTACTTTTTTATCAAGCCCTAAACGAACCATATCTGAAAATTGCTTTGGGAACCCCTCACCTATTACAGATATTACTCCTGCACCTCCTGCGAGTACCATTGGTAAAGTAATCATATCATCACCAGATATCACTAAGAAATCATCTGGTGTATTTTTTATTAAAGTCATTGCCTGTACAATATCGCCCGCTGCTTCTTTAATAGCTACAATATTTTCAAAATCAGTAGCAAGACGCACCACTGTATCTGGCAACATATTACTAGCTGTTCTTCCTGGCACATTGTATAAAATTATTGGTAATGGAGATGCTTGAGACACTGCTTTAAAGTGTTGATAAATCCCTTCTTGTGTAGGCTTATTATAATAAGGTGAAACCGATAATACAGCTGTAAAAGCTGAAAGGTCTTTCGATTTCAATTCTGCGACAACCTCATTTGTATTATTCCCCCCAACTCCAAGCACTAAAGGTAATCGACCTGCATTAGTAGCAACAATAGTACTAATAACAAGCTCTTTTTCTTCTTTAGTCAAAGTAGCAGATTCTGCTGTAGTACCTAACACTACTAGATAATCTATACCATTATCAATTTGAAAATTAACTATATTTTTTAACGCCTCAACGTCTATCGAAAAATCTTTTTTAAATGGTGTTACTAAAGCTACGCCTGTACCTATAATTGACTGCATACTATATATTTATTAATACTTTTAAACTCATTTATAACGCTATACCCTCCTCTGCAATTAATATTATTATTCTAAAAAATAAGATTCACTACCTTAACAGTAGTAACAACATCAATGAGCATTAAAGATTTCTTAATGTTTTTTTAGACCAAAGTTTTTAATAAACTTCAAAAAACATTGTAGTTTTGCCTACTAAATACAAAACTACTTTAAATAAGTGTCATCACAAATGATAAACCTAAAAAAGAATAGCCAAATACAGTATTTATTTGTGCTATTTTTATCGCTATCTACGTTAGTTTCTTGCGGACCAAAAAAGTTTTATAATTCTGAAATTAAAGGTAAACAAGTACCTGTTAACTCAGAATATACAGCTAATAAAGAAATTGAAGATTTTATAAAACCTTATCGTATTCATATCGATAAAGATCTTGATAGTACACTTGCCTTAGCACCAGTAACTTTTACTAAAAGCAAAGGTAAATGGCAAACTAACATTGGTAACCTTATGGCTGATGTTACTTTTGAAAAAGCAGATAAACTTTTCTACTTACGTAATAAAAAACACGTAGATGTTTGCTTACTTAACCATGGCGGAATACGATCTACCATACCACAAGGTAAAGTAACAGCTAGAACAGGTTATGAAATTATGCCTTTTGAAAATAGCCTTATTGTTGTAGCACTAAAGGGTGAGCAAATTTTAGATATTGCAACCTATATTACTAGTGGTAAAAAACCACATCCATTAACTGGAATGGAGATTATTATAGACAAAAACAAAACTATAAAAAAGGTTACTGTACAAGGAAAACCTATTGACAAGAACAAAATATATTATGTAGCTACCTCTGATTATTTATCTAATGGTGGCGACCACATGGAATTCTTTAAAAAAGGTGTTTCTTACCACACTATGGACTATAAACTTAGAAATTTATATATCGACTACTTTAAAGAAGTGGACACACTACCTGTTAACTTAACTAAACGTATAATTGTTGAATAAGCGTATTATGAAAAGAAGAGATTTTATACAAAAAACAGCAGCAGGTTCAGCATTAGTAGCAGGTGGATTATCGTTAAGTAGTTTTGCTGCTGAATCAGAAGTGAAACGTATTACCATATTACACACTAACGACACGCATAGTCATATAGATCCTTTAGCGGCAGATGATCCTAGAAATCCAAACATGGGTGGGGCAGCACGTAGAGCTACACTTGTAAACAAAGTGCGCGAGCAAAACCCGAACACTCTATTACTTGATGCTGGTGATATCTTTCAGGGTACACCTTATTTTAATTACTATGGTGGTGAACTAGAGTTTAAAATTATGAGCATGATGAAGTATGATCTTGCCACACTGGGTAATCATGACTTTGATAATGGTATTAATGGTTTTTACAAACAATTACCTCATGCAAAATTTGATTTTGTATCGGCTAATTATGAATTTAAAAACAGTGTATTAGACGGTATTGTAAAACCTTATAAAACATTTGTAAGAGACGGTATTAAAATAGGTGTTTTTGGGCTTGGTATTCAACTTCAAGGCTTAGTAGATCCTCGATTATACAAAGAGGTTATATACAACAACCCTATAGAGGTAGCACAAGACATGAGCCGTATATTGAAAGAAGACGAGCAATGTGATCTTGTAATATGCCTATCGCACCTTGGGTTTGCCTACAGAAAAGGAAGTGACAAAGTATCTGATCTTGTTTTAGCTAGCGCTACTAAAAATATTGACCTTATTATTGGTGGTCACACTCATACTTTCCTTAAAAAACCACATGTAACTAAAAACCTTGATGGTAATGATGTGCTTGTAAATCAGGTAGGTTGTTATGGTATTAACTTAGGGCAAATAGACTTTTACTTTGAAAAAGGCAAAAAAACAGCCGAAGGCAGAACTATCAGTATAGGATAGTTAAATTAATCGCAAAATATAATAGTTACCCTAAGATACTTTTATATTTTGCGATTAAATTCCACTCCACACTTTGAAACATTATTTTAAATATAAATTTGGTTACATCAATATCGATGATGAAAACTTATACCTTACCAAAACAGGAAATTGGCAAGAAACTAAAGAAATTACAGAAAAAAGCAAAACCTCAACTAGACTAAACAGAAATCGAAAAAACACAAAACTAGCTTTCTACTGGATATTGTATGCTATAGTTTTCTTTATATTTAATACTTTTTTCACAACTGGTTTCTGGATAACCACTGCAATTATCCTAACTATAATAATCAGCTTATTGTTTTTTTTCTATAAACGTGACTTTGGTAAACAATATAAAATACCACTAAGTAAAATTGAATCTATAGTATTAACAAATCAAACTAATTTAAATATCCGTTTCAGGAACACTTCTTATGAACCTGATAATGAAATTATAAAAGGTCTTGAAAAAACAAATATTGACTTCTTAATGAAGTTAGCAAACCAAGTTTAATTTCATGAGGCAATGCTTTAAACATAAACACGGCTATATTGGTATCGATGAAGAAAACTTATACCTTAGCCAATCTAACGATTGGTCAAGAATTCTTGATATTAAAAACGATCTCTCTAGACCTAAAAAAAGAAGTATTACAAAACAAATCTTATTAGCTCTCATTACTTGCAGTATAACAGCCATTACAAGATTATATTTATCAGAACTTATACAAACAATTATTTTCTGTATAGCTTGTTTAGTTATAGTTATTGAAATACTCAGGTCTTATAAAAAACAAACCTTAATACCAATTGATCAAATTAAATCTATAAAACCTTATAAGAAAAACGGAGTAAAAATTCATTTTCAAGATATCGAAAATAGACATCACTATAAAAAAATTAAGGGTGTTGAAGAAAAGGGAATTAACATCTTAATAAACCTTCCTTTTAAACTGTAGCTCTATAATATTATGAAACAATGCTTTAAACATAAACACGGCTATATTAGTATAGATCAAGAAAAACTATATCTCAGCCAATCTAACGATTGGTCAACTATTCTTAAGATCAATAGAGACCTTTCAAATTCAAAATATATAACTAAAGATACACGAAAAACACTTTTATCTTTCTTAAACTATTTACCTGTCCTTTTTTTAGCGATATGGTATGGTTTTGATTTTTGGACAATGATTATAGCTCTAAACATTATAGCACTATTATCTTGGGCTATATTTTTAATTTTAGACGATAAGGCTTCAAAAAAACAAGCTATGATACCTCTTGATAAAATTGAATCTATAGAACCTTACAGAAAAAATGGTGTTATCATTAACTACTTAAACAGGTATGACGAATCTGATGAGAAAATCATAAAAAAAGTAGAAAAAAAGGGAATTGAACACCTATTAGGCTATAGAATAGATTAATTACTACAACCAATAACATCATATTAATTCTCCTTTATTTTTACGTGCTTTTTCTGATAAAAACCCTTATTTTAGCTATAAAATAGAAATACTAGAATAATGATTTCAGAAAAGCAATTTCGAGAAGAACTCAATATAATAATCACCAATGCTGTTCGCGAAGATGTGGGCGATGGCGACCATAGCTCATTAGCTTGTATTCCTGCTGATGCTAAAGGGAAAGCTAAACTTTTAGTAAAAGATGAAGGTATCTTAGCAGGTATCGATTTTGCAAAACAAGTTTTCAACTACGTAGACCCTAACCTTACTGTAGAAACGTTTATAGAAGACGGTACTACTGTAAAATATGGCGATATTGCCTTTCATGTATCAGGTAGTTCACAATCAATCCTAAAAGCAGAGCGATTAGTACTTAACGCCATGCAACGTATGAGTGCAATTGCTACTAAGACTAAAAAATATGTTGATATTTTAGAAGGTACAGGCACTAAAATACTCGATACACGTAAAACAACACCTGGACTACGTGCTTTAGAAAAATGGGCAGTAAAAATAGGTGGTGGCGAAAATCATCGTTTTGCATTATATGATATGATAATGCTAAAAGATAATCATATCGATTTTGCTGGTGGTGTTAGTGCTGCTATACAACAAACATTAAACTACCTAAAAGAAACAAATCGTGACTTAAAAATAATTGTAGAGGCACGTAGCCTAGACGAAGTTCGCGAAATAATGACTAATGACGGCGTGTACCGTATACTACTTGATAATTTTGACTACGACCAAACTCGCGAGGCTGTAGCACTTATTGGCGATTATTGCTTCACAGAATCATCTGGTGGTATAAACGAAAGTAATATGCGTGGTTATGCCGAGTGTGGTGTAAATTGTATCTCTTCGGGAGCGATAACACACTCTGTATACAACATGGATCTTAGCTTAAAAGCACTTTAATGTCGGAAGAATTAGAACAGAAACTCGAACGCATACCTGTAGTAAAACATCTTGTTAGGTTTGGTAAAAGCATAAAACTCCCTTGGTCTGAAGGGCTTACATTTTACCACCTTATAGAGCTTTATATTACTGGTATTGTAAAAGGTGATCTCTCGTATCGTGCGGGGGCTATTGCCTTTAGCTTCTTTATGTCGCTGTTTCCGTTTGCTCTTTTTCTACTTAACCTTATCCCCTACGTTCCGCTACAAAACTTTCAAAAAGACTTTATGCATTTTGTAGAAGAAAATGTACCTCCAAATACTTATGGTGCAATTTCTGATACGTTAAGCGATATTACAAACAATAGTGATAGCGGACTACTATCTACCGGTATCCTTTTAGCTATATTCCTTATGTCTAGTGGTATGAATGCTATTTTAAGTGGTTTTCAATCATCACTACACATTACCATTAAACGCTCTTATTTTAAACAGTATGCTTTAGCAATAGGTATATCGCTGGTATTCACAATATTACTCATCATTACTGTAGTTGCTATTATTACACTAGAGGTTGTATTACATATCCTTAAAACCAATGGATTCCTTACCGATGGATTATATTTATTAGAAATAGGCAGGTATGCATTTTTAATACTCATGATACTTACCACTACTTCTATACTATTTAAGTTTGCTGCAAAAGAAACTCAAAAAGCTGCTTTTTTTAGCTACGGCTCTCTTTTAACAACAATATTGTTTATTACAACATCTTACCTTTTTAGTATATATGTTCTACAATTTGCACAATATAATAAGCTATATGGCTCAATTGGTACACTACTTGTATTAATGTTATATATATGGATTAACTGTTTTATTTTATTATTAGGTTTCGAATTAAACGCCTCAATAGAAAAATTGAAAAGAAAAAATTCATATATTTAACATAACATAAAACATATAGTAATGAAAAAATACATTTTAACACTATTATTAATTATTACAGCAGGTATATCTTCTGCTGCTGCGCAAGGAGTCATCGGGAAATGGAAAACCATTGATGATGAAACTGGTAAAGCAAAATCTATTGTTGAAATCTATGAAGAGAATGGTAAGATTTATGGTAAAGTTGTAGAGATATTAAACCCTGCAAAGAAAAAAGCTAAATGTACCAAATGTAAAGGTGAAGATAAAAACAAACCAATATTAGGTCTAATAATAATAAAAGGTCTTGAAAAGGATGGTAATGAGTATACCGATGGTGATATACTTGACCCTAATAAAGGAAAGCTATACAGTTGTACCATAAAGCTAAAGGGTAAAAACAAGCTTAAGGTAAGAGGTTACATTGGCTTTTCATTTATTGGTAGAAGCCAAACTTGGATTAGAGTATAAATACCCAAATCAGATTTATATAGAAACACTTCCGTAATGGAGGTGTTTTTTTTATGCTTTTAGCGAGCTATATTTGTATCAAATACTAACTGTATGCCTTTTTTTGTAGAAGTTATCTTGCCTTTGGCATTACCCAAACCATTTACCTATGCTATTACTGAAGCTGAATTTGGCTACATAAAGCCCGGTATGCGCGTTGCTGTACCTTTTGGTAAAAATAAAATCTACACCGCATTGGCTATTAATTTGCACCAAACCCCTCCTCAACTATATCAAGCTAAAGAAATTCATCAAATACTTGATGACACTCCAATTGTTACCGAACTACAGTTAAAACACTGGCACTGGATAGCGGGTTACTACATGTGTAGTATTGGCGATGTATATCGTTCAGCAATGCCATCAGCTTATTTACTAGAAAGTGAAACCATTATTACTCAAAAAAAAGAGTATGATGATCGAGAAAATCTAACCGATGAAGAGTACCTTATAGTTGATGCGCTACAACAGCAATCTGCTTTAAAAATACAGGAGGTTTCTGCTATACTGAATAAAAAAACGATATTACCTATAATAAATAAGCTATTAGCTAAAAACGCAATTGTATTACAAGAGGAAATATCAGAAAAATATAAACCAAAAATAGTACGATACATACGGTTACAACCTGAGTTTTTAGAACAGGACAAGTTAAATGAATTATTAGAGCTATTATCTCGTGCAAAAAAACAACGAGAAGCCGTATTACATTACTTTCAGTTACAAGCTACAGATAAAAAACCTATAACTATAAAAAAGCTCATCGAAGCCTCTGGAGCATCATCCGCTATAATAAAAGCCTTAGTAGATAAATCTATTTTTGAAGAGTACACACTAGAAGAAGATCGTATACAATTTAAAAAATCTGAAAATTCAGGCTTTACGCTAAGCGAAAAACAACACGAAGCTTTTACTGCTATAAAAACAAGTTTTGAAACACATCAAGTAACGTTATTACACGGTGTTACATCAAGTGGAAAAACCGAAGTTTATATAAAATTAATAGAAGAGTTTATAAACCAAGAACAACAAGTACTTTATTTATTACCTGAAATAGCGCTTACTACACAACTGGTATTACGCCTTACGGCATACTTTGGCAATAAAGTAGCTGTATTTCATTCTAAATATTCTAATAACGAACGTATCGAAACTTGGCAACAAGTACTCGAAGGGTCTAACAAAGCAAAAGTTATTATAGGAGCACGTTCAGCTTTGTTTCTTCCTTTTAATAATCTTGGATTAATAGTAATTGACGAAGAGCATGAACCAACTTTTAAACAACAAGACCCTGCCCCTCGTTATCATGCACGCGATGCAGCTATTGTTTTAGCCAATTATTTTAAAGCTAAAGTAATATTAGGCTCTGCAACACCTAGCATAGAGAGCTATTATAATGCTTCGCATAACAAGTATGGCTATGTACAGATGAGGGAGCGCTATGGTAATGTTATGCCTCCAGAAATTGTATTAATCGATATAAAAGATAAGTACAAACGTAAGCGTATGACGGGGCATTTTAGCGATAAATTAATCGAGGCTATAACCGAAACTTTATCATTAGGGAAACAAGTAATATTATTTCAAAACCGAAGAGGTTTTTCTCCTTGGGTTGAATGCATGACCTGCGGGCATGTACCACAATGCCCACAGTGTGATGTGAGCCTTACTTATTATAAATATAAAAATCAATTACGTTGTCACTATTGCGGTCATAATATTGCAAACCCAACGCATTGTCATCAATGTCATTCTGCCGATCTTTCTAGTAAAGGTTTTGGTACAGAACAAATAGAACTTGAGTTAAAAAATCTATTTCCTGATAAGAACTCGCGACGTATGGATCAAGATACCACACGTGGAAAATATGGCTATGAAAAAATTATTGATGCATTCAAAAACAAAGAGATTGATATACTTGTAGGGACACAAATGCTTGCAAAGGGACTTCATTTTGACAATGTTAGTCTAGTGGGAATATTAAATGCTGACAACATGTTATTTCAGCCTGATTTTAGAGCTTTTGAGAGAGCTTATCAAATGATGGTACAAGTTGCAGGTAGAGCTGGTAGAAAAGACACTAGAGGTAAGGTGCTAATACAAACATACAACCCGCTACACAACATCATACAACAGGTAACGGATAACAACTATGAAGGAATGTACAAAGAGCAAGTGTATGAAAGACACAACTTTAAATACCCTCCTTTTTACAAACTAGTGCGCTTAACTTTAAAACACAAAGATTACGAAAAATTAAAAAACGGATCTTTATGGCTTTATAATGTATTATCTCAAAACTTAAACATACCTGTATTAGGACCTGAAGAACCTGGTATAAGCAAAATAAGAAATCAATACATCAGAACTATAATGATTAAAATACCACAAGGCACATCACTTGGTACAAATAAAGGTATTATCGATAAAATAATCAAGAGTTTTGATGCTATACCACAATATAGATCAATTAGAGTTTCTGTAAATAGTGACCCTTATTAAGACTTATTTACAGCTTTAGCAAGGTCTTCTTTTTTACTACGACTAAGCGGTATTTGAGTACTACCAATCTCGGCAAACCTACTATTAAAGCGTTCTACTTTATCTATATTAATTATAAATGATTTATGAACACGAAGAAATTTAGTTGCTGGAAGTTCACTTTCAAAAGATTTCATTGTAGAAAGTACTAAATGTGTCCCCTCTTCAGTAATAATCTTAATATAATCGCCAAAAGCTTCAATCCACTTTATACGACTAATATAAATTTTTAAATTCTTAAGATTACTCTTAACAAAGATAAAATCGCCCTCTTCTTCAGGAGTCTCTTTCTTCATTTGATGTAACTCAATTGATTTTTGCACCGCCTTATTAAAACGATCTTTTGTTATAGGCTTATGAAGATAATCTATAGCGGCATAATCAAATGCACGTAAAGCATAATCTGACTTTGCTGATACAAAAACGATTTGCGGTCTAGTTTTAAGACCGTCGAGTAAATCAAATCCATTTTGTACCGGCATTTCAATATCCAAAAAAAGTAAATCAACAGATTTATTGAGAATACAGTTGCGCGTTTCCGAAGCATTAGAAAAATCTCCGACAAGGTTAAGATCGGAGTGTTCGCTCACCAGCTTGGCAATAGTAATTCTATGTATGGTGCTGTCATCAACAACTACACAGTTAAGTTTCATTATTCAGATTAGTTAGTAAGGTTTCAGTACAATGCTTTCTTTTTTGTTCTTTTTTTGTTGGGGTGATTACAAATATAAAGAAATTTTCTACGTTTTCACAGTCTAAAAAAGCATTTTTATCACTTGCATTTTAAATAAAATTTTATACTTTTGCACTCAATTTTATAACAAAATAAATATCATTATGAACAACTATGAAACTGTTTTCATCTTGAATCCCGTTTTATCTGAAACTCAGATAAAGGAAACAGTAAGTAAGTTTGAAGATTATCTTACTTCTAAAGGGGCCGAGATTGTGTCAAAAGAGGATTGGGGCTTAAAAAAATTAGCTTACGAAATCCAACACAAAAAAAGTGGTTTTTACCACCTATTTGAATTTAAAGCTCCAGCTGATATCCTAGTAGGATTTGAAACTGAATTTAGACGTGACGAGAGAATTATGCGTTTCTTAACTGTTACTCTTGACAAGCACGCTATTTCATGGGCAGAAAGAAGAAGAGAAAAATTAAAATCTAAAGCAAACTAAGTTATGTCAATAGAGCAGTCAGCTAAAGGAAAAAAAGATGGGGATATCAGATATCTTACACCTTTAAATATAGAGACAAACAAAACTAAAAAGTATTGCCGTTTCAAAAAATCAGGTATTAAATATATCGATTATAAAGATCCTGACTTTTTATTAAAGTTTGTTAACGAGCAAGGTAAAATACTTCCTCGTCGTCTTACTGGTACTTCTTTAAAATACCAAAGAAAAGTATCTGTAGCCGTAAAAAGAGCACGTCATTTAGCATTAATGCCATATGTGGCTGATTTATTAAAATAAAAAGGAGGCAATATTATGGAACTTATACTTAAACAAGACGTACAGAATTTAGGATTTAAAGATGATATTGTTACAGTAAAGGCTGGATATGGTCGTAACTTTTTAATTCCTCAAGGATTTGCACACATGGCAACTCCTACAGCTAAAAAAGTATTAGCTGAGAACTTAAAGCAAAGAGCTTTTAAAGAGCAGAAAATGGTTGATGACGCAAAAACAATTGCTGAAGCTATCAAAGCTCTTGAAATTAAAATTACTGCTAAAGCAGGTGGAAGTAAGTTATTTGGTTCTATTACCAATGCTAATATCGCTGAAGCTTTAGAGAAAAATGGACAATCTATCGAGAAGAAGTTTATTACAAGTGGTATCGTAAAACGTACTGGTAAATATACTGCAAACGTAAGACTTCACCGTGAAGTTATCGTTGAGCTTCCGTATGAAATCGTTGCTGAACAACAGTAATTATTAAATATATATTAAAAGCCTTCCTTTCATTAGGGAGGCTTTTTTTGTTTTAAATAAGCCCAAATACATTCTTATCATGAAATACACACGTCTTACCAAAGAACAACTAGAAGAATTACACGAAGAATTCATTCGCTTTTTAGCATCACAACAAATTGACAAAGCAGAATGGGATACATTAAAAAGAGACAAACCAGAAGTTGCTGAACAAGAAATTGATGTTTTTAGCGACCTTATATGGGATTCTGTATTAGATAAAGCTGCATGGTTAGAGTTTTATTCTAAAAATCATATTTTCTTATTCAAAATGGATCAAGAAAAAATGGAAAGTATTATCATTCATGCTCATGCCCCACATGCTGATTTCCTTACAAGAGAAGGTTTAATTTGGCTTAACGAGAACTTATTCTCTGAAGAAGTAAAAGTTACACGTGGTACTAAACCTTTTGGCGAAGATAGAAAAGCTGAAATATTTAAACTTATAGAAGACGGTGCTATTTTAAGTGAAGGTGAGTTATACAAGCAGTTTGAAGACATGTTCTAGATTATAGAATAAAATTTTACTCCCCTACTTAATCACTTTTCATTTTAGTATAGTTTAGCTAAATTAGCGAGCAACAAACCTTTGTATATGGACATTCTTCAAAAAATAACCGCATTACGCGAAGCACTACACAAACATAATCATAACTATTATGTACTAGATGCACCTGTTATAACTGATTTTGAGTTTGATCAGAAATTGAAAGAATTACAGGAACTTGAAAACAAACATCCAGAGTATTTTGATGCCGACTCCCCTACGCAACGTGTAGGTGGTAGCATTACTAAAAACTTCGAAACAATACAGCATGAACATCGTATGTATTCGTTAGACAATGGATATTCTAAAGAAGAACTTCAAGACTGGGAACAACGTGTACATAAAGGGCTTGGTACTGATAATGTAACCTATACTTGCGAACTAAAATATGATGGCGCTTCTATTAGTTTAACTTATGAAAATGGTAAACTAGCAAAAGCAGTTACACGAGGTGATGGTTTTCAGGGAGATGAGATAACTAACAATGTAAAAACAATACGATCAGTACCTTTACAGTTGACGGGTAACTACCCTGAGCGCTTCGAAATTCGTGGTGAAATTATATTACCATTAGAGGGGTTTGCTAAGATGAATCAGGAACTTATAGAAATAGGCGAAACTCCCTACTCCAATCCACGTAATACAGCCTCTGGTAGCCTAAAACTACAAGATAGTGCTATGGTAGCCAAACGACCTTTAGATTGTTTACTATACGCTTTAGTAGGTGATCGCTTACCAATAAACTCACAGTTTGAAGGGCTTGAAAAAGCACGTGAATGGGGTTTTAAAGTTCCTAAAGAGGCTACACTTGCTAATAACATAAATGAAGTTTTTGATTTTATAGAGTACTGGGATACACATCGTCATGATTTACCTTACGAAACTGATGGTGTAGTAGTTAAAGTAAACAACCTTAACCATCAAGAAGAGCTAGGTTATACCGCCAAATCACCACGATGGGCAATAGCTTATAAATTTAAAGCAGAACAGGTAAGCACTACATTAAACACTATTACCTACCAAGTAGGTCGTACAGGTGCTATTACACCAGTAGCTAACCTAGAACCTGTACAGCTAGCAGGTACTATTGTAAAGCGTGCTTCGTTACACAATGCTGACCAAATTGCTAAACTCGATATTCGAGAAGGTGACGAGGTTTTTGTTGAGAAAGGTGGTGAAATTATTCCTAAAATTATAAAGGTAGTAGATACTTCTAAAAGAAGTAATGACTCTACACCTACAGAATATATAACGCATTGTCCTGAATGCGAAACAACTTTAATACGTAAAGAAGGGGAAGCACATCACTACTGCCCTAACTTTTATGGTTGTGCGCCGCAAATAATAGGTAGAATTCAACACTACATTTCGCGTAAAGCAATGGATATTGAAGGTTTAGGAGGAGAAACTGTTGCCCTACTCTTTAATGCTGATCTAATTGATGATTATGCTGACTTATATGACTTGAAAAAAGAGCAAGTTATGCCATTAGAGCGTATGGCTGAAAAATCAGCCGAGAACCTTATTAATGGTGTCGAAAAATCAAAAGAAATACCTTTTGAGCGCGTACTATATGCATTAGGTATCCGCTATGTGGGAGAAACCGTTGCTAAAAAATTAGCCAAACATTATAAAAACATCGACAACCTTGCTGCTGCCACACTAATGGATTTAGTACTCGTAGATGAAATTGGAGAACGCATCGCACAAAGTGTTGTTAGCTTTTTTGAAAACGAAGAAAGTAAAAAACTTATTGAAAGATTAAAAACTTGTGGTGTTCAGCTCGAAATGCAAGAAGTTGAAGATACTAGTGTTAGTGATAAACTAGCAGGACAAATACTTGTAGTATCAGGTGTATTTGAAAAGTTTTCTCGTAACGAGCTTAAAAAAGCAATAGAAGACAATGGCGGTAAAGTAGGAAGTTCTATATCATCTAAAACTAACTATGTTGTTGCTGGTGCAAATATGGGGCCTGCTAAACTAGAAAAGGCTGAAAAACTAGGTATAGCTATAATAAGCGAAGATGATTTTGATAAAATGATAAACGGCTAATGAATATTAAATTACTCGCCATAGGCAAAACCGATAATAAGGCTTTACAAACACTAATGGATGATTATACAAAACGTTTATCGTTTTATGTAAAGTTCAACTTGGAGGTTATTCCTGACATTAAGAATGTCAAAAACCTAAGTGAAGCACAACAAAAAGAAAAAGAAGGTGAATTAATATTAAATAAACTCTCCCCTACTGATCAGCTTGTTTTACTTGACGAAAACGGAAAATCATTTAGTAGTGTAGGTTTTTCAAAAGAATTACAAAAAAAGATGAACTCTGGTATTAAAACACTAGTATTTGTTATTGGTGGTCCTTATGGTTTTTCTGATACTGTATATAAAAAAGCACAGGGTAAAATATCACTATCTGCCATGACATTTTCACATCAAATGGTACGCTTATTTATTATAGAACAAATATATAGAGGCTTCACTATTTTAAGAAATGAACCTTATCATCATCAATAAAAAGGTATTATCCTAATTGCTGCATAAGCTTAGTTACTTCAACAGCTTCTTTTACATCATGTACTCGTAATATATTTGCTCCTTTAGTTAGCGCAATAGTATTTAGAGCTGTAGTACTATTTAGAGCCTCTTGAGGTGTTATTCCTAAAAAATTATAAATCATAGATTTTCGAGACACCCCTACCAAAACAGGAAGTTCTATCATCTTGAAAAGCTCTAATTTACTAAGTACATCATAGTTTTGTTCTAATGTTTTGGCAAAACCAAAACCAGGGTCAACAATAATATCGTTTATCCCACAATTTCGAGCCGCTTCAATACGTTCCGAAAAATAAAACAACATCTCTTTTATAATATCGTCATACTGCGTTAGGCTCTGCATAGTCTTTGGTGTACCACGCATATGCATCATGACATAAGGCACTTTTAACTGCCCTACAATTTCTAGCATTTTGTCATCTAACAATCCTGCCGATATATCGTTTACAATAGCTGCTCCAGCCTCTACACATGCTTTAGCTACATCTGACCTAAAAGTATCTACAGAAATAAGTGTATCAGGAAAATGTTTTAATATAAGTTCAACTATTGGTACTATGCGTTGTAACTCTTCGGTTACAGCTACAAAATCAGCATTTGGTCGTGATGAATAAGCCCCAATATCAATAAAATCAGCTCCTTCTTGTAGCAAACGTTCTATATACGATAGTATTTGACTTTCATCTTTATACTTACCTCCATCATAAAAAGAATCGGGTGTACAGTTTAATATTCCCATTATTTTGGGCTGAGAGAGGTCTATAAGTCTGCCTTTACAATTGATGAGCATATCGTGTATTTTAGCGTTGCTCCTTTGGGTTTGGAGTGTTTTTTAGTACATTTGAATTCTTATACAAAGATAGTACTTAAATGAATAATACATCAGTAGAATATGACGGTGTTGTAGCTATTTGCAGACAACTGTACATCAACAAGATGAAAGATTACGGAAGTGCTTGGCGCATACTTAGATTGCCATCGCTCACCGACCAAATTTTTATAAAAGCACAACGTATTCGTAGCCTACAAGAAAACGATGTACGTAAGGTTGATGAAGATGAAACGGGTGAGTTTATTGGTATAATAAACTACTCTATCATGGCACTTATTCAGCTAGATAAAGGTATAGCAGTACAGCCTGATATTGATGTAGAAGAAGCTACAAAATTGTATGACGAAAAAATACAACTTACTAAAAGCCTAATGGAGGCTAAAAACCATGACTATGGTGAAGCATGGCGCGATATGAGAGTAAGTTCTCTTACTGATTTAATACTACAAAAATTACTTCGTGTAAAACAAATTGAAGATAATAAAGGAAAAACTTTAGTATCTGAGGGTATAGATGCTAATTATCAAGACATGATAAATTATGCCATCTTTGCTTTAATACATATGGGTTTTGTACAATAACAAGTTGTTAACAAATTGAACTGCTTATAAGCGTTACATTTGAGAAACTTTTAGATTAAATACAAGTCATGAAAAAATATTTACCTGTAATACTACGAATTGTTGTTGCCTTTTTATTTTTAATATCGGCAGTAGCTAAAATGTACCCTTCACCATATTTTGCAATTACTACTTTTGAAGTAAAGCAGTTATATGTAATGGGCTTTTCTGAAAGTTTTGCACCTTATTTTTCACGAACATTAATAGGACTTGAAATAGCTTTAGGTTTGTTACTATTACAACCTAATTATTTAAAAAAATTAGTAATCCCTTCTACCATATTAATGCTATTAGTTTTTACTACGCATCTTACTGTAGAAACCATACAAAATGGAGGTAATAGTGGTAATTGTGGCTGTTTTGGTGAATTATTACCTATGACTCCTATAGAGGCTATTATAAAAAATGTAGTTGCTATACTACTTTTAGTAGTTTTATCTAAATTAACAAACCCTAGTACTACTAGAAAAAACAACTTTTGGGTACTTACAACTGTTACTCTTGCTAGTATACTAGCAGTATTTATGCTTGCGCCTATTCAGCCACAAACTACAGCTGTAGCTACTACTAATGATGGAGTTACTGAAGTTGAATTTACAAATGTTACAGATGGTGCCCCAGCACCAGTACAGTCAATTTACGCTCAATATTTTCCTAATATAGATAAGAACAAAAAAATAGTAGCTCTTTTTGCACCAGGGTGTGAGCATTGTAGAGATGCTGCAAAAGAACTAACTGCTCTAAAAAACGAAGATGAAAACTTCCCAGAAATGAGTGTTTTATTCATGGATGAAGAAGCTGATCTTATCCCTGAATTCTTTGAGTATGCTGGTAAAAAATACCCTTATCAGGTGCTTGATATAATTAATTTTTGGAAAATATTAGGCGACGAACAAGATACTCCTGGTATCATTTACCTTTGGAATGGAAATGTTATTGAAGAGTGGGATGGTATTAACGATAATAAGTTTGTTACTAGCGAGCTTGTAGAGGCGTTAAGCAAACCTTATTCAACAGAAACAAATAAATAAACACCTTTTCATTTGTTAAAGTACTTTTTATACAAAATAGGATATGCATTACTTACACTTTTTGGTGTAGTAACTGTCATATTCTTTTTGTTTACGGTACTCCCTGGCGATCCTGCACGAATGATGCTCGACCAGAATGAAAATTCTGAACAACTTGCTATTATCAAAAAAAAGTATGGCTTTGATAAACCTGTAAGTACTCAATATCTATATTATTTAAACGACCTCTCTCCTATTTCTTTTCATAGTACAAATACCAGTGATTACACCTACTTATCAAAGGGAAAGTATAATAACTTAGAACTATTTACTACAGGTACTACAACTACCGTTATTAAAACACCTTACTTACGAGAAAGTTTTCAGAAAAGTGGTAAAAAAGTAACCCAAGTAATAAGCGATACACTACCCAATACTGTTATACTAGCCTTTAGTGCTATTGTAATTGCTATTATAATAGGTATTGTTTTGGGTATTATTTCGGCTCTTAATAAAGATACTTGGCTCGATAGAATGATTGCTCTAATGAGCACTTTAGGAATGAGTCTTCCTTCCTTTTTCTCAGCTATACTATTTGCATGGATATTTGGGTTTTTACTTCATGAATATACTAACCTAAACATGACAGGAAGTTTGTATGAAGTAGATGACTTTGGAGAAGGAAGTTACATACAATGGAAAAATTTAATACTTCCTGCCATAGTACTCGGTATACGACCAATAGGTGTAGTAACACAGCTTATGCGAAACTCATTACTAGAGGTTATGGGACAAGATTACATTCGTACAGCTAGAGCTAAAGGGCTTAGTGAGGTACACATTATAAGAAAACATGCGCTAAAAAATGCATTAAATCCTGTGGTTACTGCAATATCAGGTTGGTTTGCCTCTATGCTTGCTGGTGCTGTATTTGTAGAATATATTTTTGGTTGGAATGGTTTAGGTAAAGAAGTTGTAGAAGCCCTTAATACACTAGACTTACCTATAATAATGGGATCAGTACTGGTAATAGCTACTACATTTGTGATTATTAATATTTTAGTAGACATTATATATGCATGGTTAGACCCAAAAATACGTTTAGAGTAATTTCACAAAACTATAACAATCTTTAAAACATTAGTAAGTAAATTTGTTGGGTTAACTAAATTTTAAATAAAATGAAAAAAATGCTATTATTACCACTGTTGCTAATTACATTTGTATCGTGCACAGGACAGAAAGAAGATCCTACTAGTTTTACTGAAGCTGCATTGAATGATAAAATGACATCATTAAGTGGAGAAGAGATGCAACTTAAAGATGTATTAGAAAAATATAAAGGAAAAACTGTTCTTGTAGATGTATGGGCCTCTTGGTGTCCTGATTGTATAAAAGGAATGCCGAAAGTAGAAGCCTTACAAGAAAAATACCCTGATGTAGTGTACTTATTTTTATCTTACGATAAATCAGTAAGTGCTTGGGAAAAAGGTATTGAAAAATATAATGTTAATGGAGAACATTATCTTGTAGGTTCTAAATGGAAAGGCGGTACCTTTAGCGAATCTATCGGGTTAGACTGGATACCACGTTATTTAGTACTAGACAAAGAAGGAAATATAGCAATGTATTATGCTAAAGAGGCAGATGACGAGAAAATAATTGCCCAACTTAAAAAATAATAAATAATGAGAAAACAGATTGTTGCTGGAAATTGGAAAATGAACAACGACAGCAAGGAGACAAAAGCTTTACTTGACGAATTGTTAGCTAAACGACCTGAAAAAACAACAACTAAAATAGTTGTTGCTCCTACTTTTACAAACCTACAATCTGCTGTAGAACAAGCAGCAGGAAGTAACATTATAGTTGCTGCCCAAAACATGCATCAAGAAGAAAATGGTGCTTATACAGGTGAAATATCTGTAGGGATGCTAAAAAGTATTAATGTAAATACTGTTATTTTAGGACACTCAGAAAGAAGAGCTTACTTTGGTGAAACCAATGATATTCTTGCCAAAAAAGTAGATGTAGCATTAAAAAATAATGTTACTATTATTTTTTGCTTTGGTGAAGAGCTTTCCGATAGACAATCTGACAATCATTTTAAAGTAGTCGAATCTCAATTAAAAGAAGGTCTTTTCCATATTAATGAAAATCAATGGGCTAGTGTAGTATTAGCTTACGAGCCTGTATGGGCTATTGGTACTGGTGAAACAGCATCACCAGAACAAGCGCAAGAAATGCATGGTTTTATTAGATCTCTTTTAAGAGAAAACATTAGTGAAAATGTAGCTAACCAAACCTCTATATTATATGGTGGTAGTGTAAAACCTAGTAATGCCGAAGAGATTTTCTCTAAACCAGATGTTGATGGTGGTTTAATAGGTGGTGCAGCTTTAAAAGCTAATGACTTTGTTACTATTATAAATGCAATGTAATTTTACATATACATTTTAAATATCAAAAAGCGGCTTATAGCCGCTTTTTGATATTTAAAAACCTGTAAGCATATTCTTAGTTATTTAATTGTATACTATTTTACATTAAAGACACATACACTACACATAAGTTAATGCAGTAGTTATTTTTAACTAATAATTAATTAAAGTTAGACATGGAGATTTGCAGTTATTATTAACAAACTACAAACTCATGTTAAACAACTACGCTAAAAAAATGCTTATGTTACTAGCTTTCTGTCTAGTAACAACAGTATCTAGTGCACAAAGTCTTATGCACTACTGGAATTTTAATGATGTTAGTGACACTGTAGAGATGGTCGAAGCAGACTACTCTATTGTTGCTGGAACTACATCTATAACTTACCCTGGAACAGGAAGTGGTTATATGGATGATGTATCAGGAAACATCCTTAATGCTCAAAATGGTGATCCTGCAGGAAACGGATTACGCCCGAGAAACCCTAGTAATACAAGATCGCTTGTTATTGCTTTCCCAACTACAGGCTATGAAGATCTAACAGTATCATTTGCAACTAAGAGAACAGGATCTGGTGCAACAGAACAATATTATAGCTATAGTATTGATGGTGGTGCAAATTATATCACTACTGATCTTGCAACTACTACTTATTTTCCTACTGAAGACTATACCCTTGTAACAGTAGACTTTTCTACCATTACAACAGTAGAAAACAATGCTGATTTTGTTTTTAAAATTGACTTTGGTGGTGACAATGCCGCTGGAACAAGTGGAAACAATAGATTTGATAACCTTGCTGTAATAGGGTCACTAATGGATGGTGTAGAAGATGTTACTGCTCCTCTTGCTGTATTTACTCCTGCTAATGAAGATAGCTTCTTAGCAATCAACACAACTCCTCAAATTGTTTTTAACGAAGCTGTAAGATTACTTGACGATAGTGCTATTACTGATGCTAATGCAGCATCTCTTATAGAACTACGTTTAAATGATTTTGATGGTGCAACAGTACCATTTACAACAACATTTGCTGATAATACTATTACTATTATACCTACTGGTGATTTAATGAATGACCAGCAATATTATGTTGCTCTTTTAGGTAACACTGTTGAAGACATGAGTGATAACGTTGTAACAGATACACAATCAATTACTTTTAACACTATAGCTATACAAACAGAATTCACTGCTGGTGATATGGTTGTTACTGCTTATAGAATGAATGCTTCTTCTGAAGATGAGATAGCACTACTTACCCTTGTAGATATTACTCCTAATACTTTTATATACCTTACAGATTCTAAATATACAAGTAACCCACAACCACAATGTGGTGAAGCTATAATGTGGACAGCTACACAGTGTGTTCCTGCTGGATCAGTTATTACTATACAAACTGGAGAAAAAGTTTCTAACCTTGGTACAGTAACTGGTAATGATTTTGGTCTTAGCTCTGGTGGAGATCAAGTTATAGTTTATACAGGTTCAGCTACTGCCCCTAACTACATTACTGCAATGTCATCTAATGCTTGGTTAGCAGATAATACTAGCTGTAGTGGTAGTGAGTCTATGATACCTGCAGGTCTTGTAGATGGTACTAGCTCAATAAGCCTTGCTACTGCTCCTGACAATATTGATGGTAACACTGTAAATGCTTACTATAACGGAACACAAGCTGGTACTGCTACTGAACTTAAAGCTGCAATATTAAACCCTGCAAACTGGGTGGGTGCTGCTGCTGGTACTGATGATCAAGTATGGCCAACATGGAGTTTTCCAAGTGCTCCAACGGTACAAGATATCGCTGTAGTAAACAATACTACTATAGTAATTACTTTTAACAATGAACTTAATGCAACATCAGCTGCTACTTTGGCTAACTATACTGGTATAGATAACCTAGATACTGCTGTAGTAAACAATAATGTAGTAACACTTACTTATTCTACAGCCTTTGCATCTGGTACTGACTATGAACTTACAATAAACAATGTAGAAGATGGTGCTGGTCTTTCTATGGCATGTGCATATACATATAACTTTGGTTATAACACTGAGTTATCTTTTGATACCGACTTTATGGTAATAAATGAAGATGCTGGTACTATAGATATAATACTTAACCTTTCTAACCCATCTGTATCTTCTGTAGATCTTGTTTTAAAAGCAGCTCCATTTAGCACAGCTGATGATGCTGACTTTACATACACAACTACTACATTGAACTTTACAGGTACAAGTACATTAACACAAACTATCTCAATTCCTGTACTAGACGATACTGAAGAAGAGCAACATGCTGAATACTTTGTATTAAGTCTTGAAAATGCTGTAGATCTTACTCTTAATGATGAAACTTTAGCTACTATTTATATTAAAGATAACGACCGTATCGCTCCAGAACCAAGTCAAGATATCGAACTTGACTACATTGGTAGTTTCGATCCATCTGGAACTGGTAATAGTACTTGTGAAATAGTAGTTTATGATGCTGACACACAAAGATTATTTACGACTAGTGCTGATGCAGGTTTCTTAGATATTATAGATTTTTCTAATCCTGAAACTCCATCTGTTGTAAGTTCAATAGATATAAACTCTTATGGTGGTATTACTAGTGTAGCAGTAAACAATGGTACAGTAGCAATTGCATCTCCTAACGCAAATGAGCAATTAAATGGTTCTGTAGTATTCTTTGATACTGATGGTACTTTTATAAGCCAAGTAACTGTTGGTGCATTACCTGACAATATTAGCTTTACTCCTGACGGTACTAAAGTAATTACTGCTAATGAAGGGCAGCCTAATGAAGATTATAGTGTAGATCCTGAAGGTTCTGTTAGTGTAATAGACGTTACTGGTAACATTGCTGATTTAACAGATGCAAATGTTACAACTATAGACTTTACTGCTTATAATGCAGATGAAGCAACACTTATGGCTGCTGGAGTAAGAAAACTAAAACTTACTAGTACTTTATCTCAAGATTTCGAACCAGAATATGTTGCTATAAGCTCAGATTCTCAAAAAGCTTGGGTAGCATTACAAGAAAACAATGCTGTTGCTGAGATAAACTTAACTAACAATACTATAAACGATATATGGGCTTTAGGTACTAAAG
Source organism: Flavobacterium sp. MedPE-SWcel (assembly GCA_001874325.1). Lineage (GTDB taxonomy): Bacteria > Bacteroidota > Bacteroidia > Flavobacteriales > Flavobacteriaceae > Flavobacterium. Next base: position 35,620 of record MPCW01000001.1, read on the forward strand.
ACATGAGTCTTGTTGGTAACGGTTTTGATATATCTGATAAAAACGATGAAATACTTATTGCAAACTGGCCAATACAAGCATTCTACATTCCTGATGCTATTGCTACATATAATGTAGGTGGTACTAATTATATTATTACTGCTAACGAAGGTGATGAAAAAGAATATGGTAGCTTTGAAGAAAGAACAACTATTGGTAACGACGACTATATGCTTGACGCTACTAACTATCCACAATCTGAAATGCTTAAGAAAAAGGTTAATGCAGGTCGATTTAGAGTATCTAACCTTAGTGGTAACACTGATGCTGATGCTGAATTTGAACAAATTTACTGTGTAGGTTCTCGTTCATTCTCAATATTTAATGCTGATACTAAAGCAATTGTATTTGATAGTGGTGATGACTTTGAAATGCATATTGCTAATGATCCTACTTTTAATGGACTATTTAATAGTGATAACGATGAGAACAAATTTAAAGGTAGAAGCCGTGCTAAAGGTCCAGAACCAGAAGGTGTTGTAGTTGCTACTATTGAAGATCGTACTTTTGCATTCATTGGTCTTGAAAGAGTTGGTGGTGTAATGGTATATGATGTTACAGATCCTAACGCTCCAGTATTTGTAGATTACAAAAACACTAGAAGCACATCTGCTTTTGGAGGAGATAATGGTCCTGAAGGAATTACATTTATAAGTAGTGAGGATAGCCCTAACGATAAAAATTATATTGTTGTTGCTAACGAAGTAAGTGGAACACTTAGTACTTTTGAAATAGATGTTACTAACCTTGGTACTACTGATTTTGTAAATACTCCTAAAACATTTGCAATATTCCCTAACCCTGCAAATGACGGTATAGTATATTTTAACCGTGTTGCTGATGTAGAAGTATATGACATCAACGGTAAACTATTACATTCAGAAAAACAAGTATTGACTCTAAACACGTCAACAATGGCTTCTGGAATATATATTATAAAAACTGCTGAAGGTATTGTTAAAAAATTAATCGTTAGATAATTTTAATATCTATAGTATAAAATTAAATCCTGCCTTAATCGGCAGGATTTTTTTATTTTTACTAACTCAATTAAAATAATTATGGATAACTTCTTAAGTCCTATTACTACATTCTGGATATTGTCTATAATCGCTTTTGTATTTATTATACTAAAGCGTAAAAAAACAGCTAAGATATTTTTAATCATAGCTTTTCTAGATTTATTTATATTTTCTGTTACCCCCCTACCTACCTATTTATTAAAAAAACTAGAACAGCAATATATCCCTATTAATACTAATAAATTAGATAAAAACTTACCTATAATGGTACTGGGTGGCGGGCATACAAACGATCATAATTTACCAACCACAAACCAACTTTCTAGTGTAGCTCTACCTAGGCTTGTAGAAGGAGTTCGTTTATACAAACAAATAAATGGTAGTACCTTTATATTATCAGGCTATACAAACAAAAATAACGCTCCTCATGCCGAAGTAATGGCTAAAAGTGCTATATCATTAGGTGTAAATAAAAAAGACACCATAATGCTTATAAAGCCTGGAACAACATGGGATGAAGCCATTGCCTTTAAAAAACGTTTTGGTAGTAAACAAAAGTTTATTCTAGTTACTAGTGCTTCACATATGCCTAGAGCCATGAAAGCTTTTAAAAACCAAGGGTTACACCCTATAGCTGCACCTGCTAACTTTTTAATCAAAGATGACTATGATAAATCTATATATAACTGGAAACCATCAGTATCAAAAATAAAACATACAGAGAAGGCACTACATGAGTACGTCGGTATATTGTATTACGATTGGTTTAAAAAAGAATAAAAAAGCGCTGTAAAATTTTACAGCACTTTTTTATTATAAAGTAAGTTTATACAGGCAAATTATATTCCCGCTATTACTTTTATTTCTTTTATAATACGTTCAGCTAAAACATCAGCTTTTTGCTGTGTTTGTGCCTCTGTATAAATACGAATAATAGGTTCTGTATTCGATTTTCTTAAGTGTACCCACTCCTCTGCAAAATCAATCTTAACACCATCTACAGTAGACACTTCTTCGTTAGTATACTTGACTTCCATACCTTTAAGTATAGCGTCAACATCTATTTGTGGTGTAAGTTCTATTTTATTTTTACTCATATAATACTGAGGATAAGAAGCTCTTAAATCAGCTACCGAAGTAATATTGTTTTCAGCAAGATATGTAAGGAATAAAGCAACTCCAACTAATGAATCACGACCATAGTGCGACTCTGGGTATATAATACCTCCATTACCTTCACCACCTATTATAGCGTTGTTTTTCTTCATCAGCTCTACTACATTTACCTCTCCTACAGCGCTAGCCTCATATTTGCCATTATGTTTCTCTGTAATATCACGCAACGCTCTAGACGATGACATGTTAGAAACTGTATTACCAGGTGTTTTACTTAACACATAGTCAGCACAAGCTACAAGTGTATACTCTTCTCCAAACATTTCTCCATCATTAGATATAAAAGCTAATCGATCTACATCAGGATCTACTACTATCCCAAAATCTGCTTTTTCCTTTACAACAAGATCACATATATCTGTTAAGTGCTCTTTTAATGGTTCAGGGTTATGAGGGAAATGTCCGTTAGGCTCACAGTATAACTCTACAACCTCTACCCCCATTTGTTCTAGTAATCTTGGTATAATTATACCTCCTGATGAGTTAACACCATCTACTACAACTTTAAATCCTGCTTTCTTTACAAGTTCAGCATCAACTAAAGGTAAATCAAGAACCTCGTCAATATGAATATCCATATAAGCATCATTCTGTGTTACTTGTCCTAGACTATCAACATCAGAAAAATCAAAAGCTTCTGCTTCTGCTATCTCAAGAATTTTCGCTCCATCTGCTCCATTTAAAAACTCTCCTCTTTCGTTTAATAATTTTAAAGCATTCCATTGCTTAGGGTTATGACTCGCTGTTAGTATTATACCACCATCAGCTTTTTCTAACGGTACAGCTACTTCAACTGTAGGTGTTGTAGAAAGTCCTAAATCGATAACATTTATACCTAACCCAACAAGCGTATTCATAACAAGATTATGTATCATTGGTCCAGATATACGAGCATCACGACCTATAACAACTGTTATATTTTCTTTACCAGAATGTTGTTTTAACCAAGTACCATAAGCTGATGCAAATTTAACAGCATCTACAGGGGTAAGATTATCTCCTGTTTTCCCGCCAATTGTACCTCTTATACCTGATATAGATTTGATTAATGTCATAATTAATTTTAATTTATTTAGTTATAGCAAATATAAGGTTTACATCAGTTTTAGTTTTAACTAAGTATTACTTTTTTTGTAGGAAAGTATATAGCTACTTTAACTTGATTTGTTACTACATAATAAATTACTACATTGTACCTATGAACTTTTTAGCCCACATATACCTTTCTGGAGAAAACGATTTACTTAAAATAGGCAACTTCATGGCCGATGGTATACGTGGAAAAGCTCCTGACACTTTACCTAACGATGTACAAAAAGGTATAGTACTACATCGCCTTATAGATAGCTATACTGATGCTCACCCAATATTTAGACAAAGTACTAAAAGGTTACACCCAATGTATCATCATTATGCAGGTGTAATTGTAGATATATTTTATGATCATTTTTTAGCAAAAAACTGGGATAAATATCACAACACTTCCCTACCAGACTATACACAACAATTTTATAAACTATTAGAAGATAATTATACTATACTTACTGAAAAGACACAAAAGCTTATGCCTTACATGCTAAAACAAGACTGGCTAGCTAGTTATGCATCTACACAAGGTATTGCACAAATATTATTACAAATGGATAAACGTACCAAGAATAAATCGGGTATGACAAATTCTATAAATGAACTTTTAGAATTTTATGATGATTTTGAAAAAGAATTCACTCTATTCTTTGAAGAATTACGTGCTTTTGTAAATGAGAAAACACTCACACTATAAGTATTACAAAGTATTGCGATAATAGCGTGTAAAAAAAGTATAAATAGGCTATAGTTTTTTATAAATGAAGTAACTTTGCCTATTATTTAAATTTCTAACTTTCCCATACGCAAAATGCTTAATCGTAAAGTTTCAAAAGTTAGGTTATTTTTCCGAAATAACGTACGCCATATTGAAACACTCTTCTTTATAATCAAAAGTCTACTATCCAAAAGACATTTTATTTACGTTTCGGCCGTACTTGTAGCTATATCTACAGCTTTTGCTGTAATTATACTAAAAAGTTTTGCGCATAGTGTTTTTAACTTTGCTAACTATATTAATGGTTACCTAAAGTTCCCTTACATAAATAGTATATTACCTTTTGCTGGTATTTTACTTACCATATTTGTTGTACGTAAATTACTGAAAGGTAAAATCGAAAAAGGAAGTTCGCGTATACTATATGCTGTTGCAAAAAGAGGTGGTATTATGCCTAAAAGGCAAATGTATGCCCAAATTATAACAAGTTCATTAACTGTTGGTCTTGGAGGATCAGCAGGACTTGAGTCTCCTATTACTATAACGGGAGCTGCTTTTGGGTCTAACTTTGCCCAAAAATATAAGCTATCTAAAAAAGATAGAATCTTATTACTTGCTTGTGGAGTTGCTGCTGGTATTGCTGCGGCTTTTAATGCTCCTATTGCAGGAGTACTTTTTGCTATAGAAGTAGTACTTACCGATGTAAGTATTACTGCTTTTATACCTATTATGATATCGGCTGCTACAGGTGCAATAGTTTCTACTATAGTACTTAATGAGGAAGTTCTTTTATCTTTCAAGCAACAACACCCTTTTGACTACCATAATATACCTTATTATATTTTACTTGGTTTATTGGCTGGTTTTATATCAATATATCATACAAGAAAATTTCAAAAAGTTGAAGCTTATTTCGATCGCCTTAAAAAAGGTGAGTATAAAAAAGGATTATATGGTGCTTCATTATTAGCTGTACTTATATTTTTCTCTCCTAGCCTATTTGGTGAAGGATATGAAAGTATTAAAATGTTGGCTAACTCTCATCCTGAAGAATTACTTGACAATACACTTTTAGAAAGTTTTAAAGATAACGGATGGGTATTACTAGCATTTGCAGGAGTAACTATGTTATTAAAGGTTTTTGCTACAGGTTTAACACTATCCAGTGGTGGTAACGGTGGTAATTTTGCACCATCGCTATTTGTTGGGTCTTATCTTGGTTTTTTTGTAGCAAAATCATTACATATGGTAGGTTTAGCTAAAGATTTACCCGTTAGTAGTTTTACCATTGTGGGTATGGCAGGGTTACTTAGTGGATTATTTCATGCACCACTTACAGCTATCTTCCTTATCGGAGAGATTACAGGAGGCTATAACCTTATGGTACCACTTATGATCGTTTCTTCTATTAGTTTTGCTGTATCAAATCAGTTTGAAAATCATTCCATGGATGTAAAACATCTTGCTGATAAAGGAGAGGTATTTACTGGTAATAAAGATAAAAACATTCTATCGAGTATCGATTTACTAGCTGTAGTTACAACTAATGTTAGAACTATAGAAACATCTCACGAACCTGATGATGTTATTAACCTACTCTCAACTACTCGACAAAGTATATTTGCAGTTGTAGATGAAAGAAATCGACTTGTAGGAATCGTTGATTTTGATTCAATAAGACACATGGCGTTTAGTCCGTTTAAAATTAAGTATAGTAAACTTGAAGAAATCATGTCGTTACCAAAAGAAACAGCATGCCTTGAAGACTCTATAGAAATGATTATGAATAAATTTGAAACTGCTCAAACTGATTATTTACCAATACTGAAAGATGAAAAATATTATGGACTAATATTTAAAGCTAAGATATTAGAAAACTATAGGCAAAAATTAAAAGACATGGTAATAGAGTAAATACCTATTGTAAATCAATTATATATACTAAAAAAGGCTACCCAATTTGGATAGCCTTTTTTAGTATATAAATAAACTTATTATTAATTCCCTTTTTGATAATCAGCAATAAACTGTGCTAATCCAGAGTCTGTAAGAGGATGTTTTAAAAGCCCTGTAATAGCCGAAAGTGGTCCTGTCATAACATCAGCTCCTATTTTAGCACAATTAACAATGTGCATAGTGTGACGAACAGATGCTGCAAGAATTTCAGTTTCATAACCATAGTTATCATAAATCATTCTAATCTCTTCGATAAGGCTTAAACCATCTGTAGATATATCATCTAAACGTCCAATAAATGGAGAAACATAAGTAGCGCCTGCTTTTGCTGCTAATAATGCTTGCCCTGCCGAGAATACTAATGTTACATTGGTTTTAATTCCTTTATCACTAAAGTATTTAGCAGCTTTAATACCATCTTTTATCATAGGTAATTTTACAACTATTTGCTCATGTAGTGCAGCTAACTCCTCACCTTCTTTCACCATGCCTTCAAAATCTGTAGCAATAACTTCTGCACTCACATCACCATCTACAATAGTACATATGTCTACATAATGTTTTAAGATATTTTCTCTACCTGTAATACCTTCCTTTGCCATTAACGAAGGGTTAGTTGTTACACCGTCAAGAACACCTAGTTCTTGTGCTTCTTTTATCTGATCAAGATTAGCTGTATCAATAAAAAACCTCATGTTATAATATTTTGATTGTGATTAAATATATAACAAAACTACAATTTATAATGATTCATCAGTAGTTTTTCATACATCTTATCTGGTAAAATTCTTTTTAATACAATTGAGAATTTTTGCATAAAAGCACCTACCTTATAATGTACATTTGGGCTTGGTGTTTTCATGATTTTATAAACAGCTTCTGCCATCTCGTTAGGATTACTTCCACTATCTACATGAGTATCCATCATCTCTAATGTTTTACCATATGATGTTTCATATGGAGAACCTTTAACTAATGGAGCATGATAACGTCTATCGGCAATATTAGTAGCAAAATCTCCTGGTGCTACATTAGTAATAGTTACACCAAAACCTTTAACTTCCATTCGTAAAGCCTCAGTAATTAGTTCTAATGCTCCTTTAGATGCTGAATATACACTTCTGTAAGGAAGTCCCATATAAGCTGCTATAGAAGTTACATTAATAATAAGACCATCCTTTTTATCTCTCATACTTGGCAATACCGCTTTCATTACCGCTATTGGTCCAAATAAATTAGTCTCGAAGTTATTTTTTATTTCACTAGCAGGCATTTCTTCAAGTGGTCCTGTTATTCCTACCCCTGCATTATTAATTAACACATCAATTTGTCCTGAACGTTCTATTACTGTTTCAACTGCTGCAGTAATACTGTCTTCATTTCTCACATCCATTTTTATAATAGGAAAAATAGAGTCTTTCACATTGTCTGGGTTACGACTAGTACCGTATACAATATAATCTTTATCATGTAAAAAGTTACCTATAGATTTACCTAGCCCTGAAGAACCACCTGTTATTAAAACTACTTTTTTACTCATTTGACTATATTGTTAATGTCCAAAAATAAAAAAATCTCCACTAGGGAGACTATTATTTTTATATTAAAAAGTGGCAAGCGACCTACATCGCACCGCTACAACCGCATACCTTTGCTGTGTTCCCACCCTGGAGGATTCTGCAGGAGCTGGTCGTGTAGGACTTGCCGCTGCAAAGATACATTATTTTTATATTTTTGCAAGACAATTGTAAGGTATAAAATACAATTGTATATTGCTTTAACTATTAATAAAACTATGAAAACACCTAAACTGTTCGCTTTCATTTTGTTGGCAGCAACCCTACACTCCTGCGGAGATAAAGAAATTAATCAAAATAATTTATTTCGTATCGATACTACGGGTATGAAACAGCAATATCAGCCACAAGATCAACTTTTATTATCGTTAACAAACGAAAAAAAGAAAACAATTGACTCTGTTGTATACTATATAAATGAAGTAAGAGCTGGTAGCGTAAAAGGGAATGAAAAGCTAGACATCTCTTTTAAAGACAGAAAATTTGGATACCAAAACTTAAAAGCTCTTGTTTTTTATGAAGGTAATAATGTAGAGGTAAAAGGAAGAGTTGAGTTAACATCTAGTATAGACCCAAAATTATTAGAATATGAAATTGTAAACACTTACCCTCACGACATACACGCCTATACTCAGGGGTTAGAGTTTTATCGAGATACTCTTTTTGAAGGTACTGGTCGTTACAAACAATCGAGTCTTAGAAAAGTTGATTATAAAACAGGTAAAGTATATAAGCAAGAAAATCAAGATGACCGCTACTTTGGGGAAGGTATAACAGTACTTAACAACAAAGTATACCAGCTTACTTGGAGAGAAAATACTGGTTTTATATATGACGTTGATACTTTCGAGAAAATAAAAGAGTTTACTTACTTTAAAGAAATACAAGGTTGGGGACTTACTAACGATGGTGAATACCTATACCAAAGTGATGGAACTGAGAAGTTATGGAAACTTGACCCTGAAACATTAAAAAGTGTAGACTATGTAAACGTATATACTAAAAACACTAAGATAAAAGCTGTTAACGAGCTAGAGTGGATAGATGGTAAGATATATGGTAATATATACCAACGTGATGCTGTAGCTGTTATAGACCCTATAACTGGTGCTGTAGAGAGCATTATAGATCTTTCTCAATTAAAGAAACTAGTTACTGAACACGACGATTTAGATGTGCTTAACGGTATAGCCTACAACCCTACTACAAAAACAATTTTTGTAACAGGTAAAAACTGGGACAAAATGTTTGAAATAAAAATTATAGAGTAAAGTCTTATAAAGCTTAGAATAAAAAAAGCCTCTTATTATGGAGGCTTTTTTATTGTTCTATGTTTTGATTAAAACTTTCTATTATAAAGCCTAATCAAATTTCCATCAAGTGGTTTTATAACTAAACTATCTTTACTCAACTTCATTATCTTACTTTTGGGTAACTGTACCCCTTCTCTATCTGTTATTATTAAACAACCATCTTCTATTAAACATAAATAAGATGTATCATAATATTCAACATATCGTAAGGTGTTATTATTTATTTCAAATAGAGCGTTTTCATCCTCACTTTCTGCCCATACACCATTTAAAAATGTCTTATCAATTTTAAATTGAACCTTTTCAGCATTATCTTTAGTTTCTATTTCTAAAGTTTTTTTAGTCGTATTTTCTTTTTTACAACCACTACTAAGTATAATCAGAATAAAAACAGTAATTGATTTTTTCATAGAATAAAATTTACTTTTAAACATATAAACAAAAAGCCCTCACAAATGTGAGGGCTTCTTTATATCTAAAAATGAATTAGGATTAGTTACCTCCTTTTTCCATTTTTTCTTTTAGTGCTGCAAGTGCATCAAGATCACCTAAAGTAGTCTTTTCTGCGTTATTAGCATTAGCGTTAGACTCTTGTGCAGCCTTAACGTTCTTAACTTCTTCATCTTTAAAAGTAGCAGTATGCGAAGCAACTACTCTCTTGAATTCTTTATTGAACTCAATTACTTTAAAGTCTGCAACTTCACCTTTCTTAAGTTTCTTACCGTCTTCTTTTTCAAGGTGTCTTGTAGGAATAAATGCAACGATATCTTCGTTAAACACTACTGTAGCTCCTTTGTCAACAATTTCAGAAATTTCTCCGTTATGCGTAGTACCTACACCGAAAGAACCTTCATACTTGTCCCAAGGGTTAGCTTGAGTTTGTTTATGACCAAGAGATAGTTTACGTCCGTCAACATCAAGTTCAAGAACAACTACATCAAGACTATCACCCACATTTACAAATTCACTTGGGTGCTTGATTTTCTTAGTCCAAGAAAGATCAGAGATATAAATTAATCCGTCGATACCTTCTTCTAGCTCTACGAATATACCAAAGTTAGTAAAGTTTCTTACTATACCTGAATGCTTAGAACCTACAGGGTATTTAGTAGTAATATCAGTCCAAGGATCTTGAGAAAGTTGCTTGATACCTAATGACATCTTACGGTCATCTCTATCAAGTGTTAAGATTTGAGCTTCAACCTCATCTCCTACTTTCACGAAGTCTTGAGCAGAACGTAAGTGAGTAGACCAAGACATTTCAGAAACGTGGATAAGTCCTTCAACACCTTCAGCAACCTCAATAAACGCACCGTAATCAGCTATAACTACTACTTTACCTTTAACTTTATCACCAACTGCAAGGTTAGCATCTAGTGCATCCCATGGGTGAGCATTAAGTTGTTTAAGACCTAACTGAATTCTTGTTTTCTCATCATCAAAGTCAAGAATTACAACATTAAGTTTCTGGTCTAATTCAAGTACTTCACTTGGGTGGTTGATACGACTCCAAGAAAGGTCTGTAATGTGGATAAGTCCATCAACACCTCCAAGGTCGATGAATACACCGTATGAAGTAATGTTTTTAACAACACCTTCAAGTACCTGACCTTTTTCAAGCTGCCCGATAATTTCTTTTTTCTGGATCTCAATATCAGCTTCAATAAGAGCTTTGTGAGAAACTACTACGTTTTTAAATTCATGGTTGATTTTCACAACTTTGAATTCCATAGTTTTATTTACATACTGATCGTAATCTCTAATAGGCTTAACATCTATTTGAGATCCTGGAAGGAATGCTTCAATACCAAATACGTCAACGATCATACCACCTTTAGTTCTGCATTTCACAAAACCATTAACGATTTCACCTGTTTCGTTAGCACTGATAACTCTATCCCACGCCTTGATAGTACGTGCTTTTTTGTGAGAAAGTACAAGTTGCCCTGACTTATCTTCACGAATATCTATAAGTACTTCTACTTTATCTCCAACTTTTAGGTTTGGATTGTAACGGAATTCGTTAAGTGATATAACACCTTCCGATTTTGCGTTGATGTCTACAATAGCATCTCTATCTGTAATTCTTACTACAGTACCGTCAACAACTTCGTCATTGTCAGTAGAAATGAATGTTTTTTCAACTAATTCTTCGAATTCCTTTAAGTTACTTTCATCTACTGGATCGATACCTTCTTCAAAGTTGTGCCAGTTAAATTCTGCTAGAAATTCTTCGTTTGTTTTTGTTTGTTCAGACATTGCTGATAAAAATTTGTATTCTGTGTTATCCTTGGGTTTCTAAAGTAGAAGGTAACTTACAGAAGTTGTTTTACTTAAAATATTGATCCTTAATGGAAACCCATCTCTACCAAAAGGAGTGCAAAATTACTATTATTTTTTTGATTTACAAACTAATAAATATTCTTTTGGATATAAAAAGTAAACAATAACACATTTACGTAAGCATCTAAGTATTAAAAATGTAACATTTAGATAAAGAATCTTTAACCTAAAAGATATGTTAAAAATTTTAACTATATTGTGAATCGGAAAAAAACTTGAAATTAAGCTTTTAACTTAATTTTCGCTATGAAATTACCTAATATTAATACACGATTCAAATTGGGTCATGTAAATTTTTTATGCAAGGCTATCATCCTATTCTTGCTAATCTCGGGGTATACCTGTAAAGCTCAGGAATTCTCCCTATCTGTTACTGTTACAAACCAAACCTGCTCAGGGAATGGCGAATTATTATTTTCGGTAACCAATGCAGAGCCAGACCCTCCTATAAATTATCAGGTATATTTACTACCTAACACTACAGATGCAATTTATGATAACACTATACCAAATGTAACTAGCCTTACCGATGGTACTTATCTTGTTATTGCGACTCAAATTGTAGATGGCAATACAGTAAGTGATCAAGAAGAGGTAATAATTGAAGACTCCACGACTCCTTTAGAATATTATGTAACAGGAAACAATACTGTATGTGGCAGTGATGGCACCATAGAAATAATAGTTGAAGAGGGTAACCCTGTAACATATGAAATACTAACAGGCCCTACCACAGCAGGGACACAAGAATCAAATATTTTCACCGAGTTACCATTTGGAATATACACTGTGCGAGTTACTGATAATTGTGGAGAAGGTATTGTTAAAGCCTATACAGTGTTATCATCAGAATCAGTTATAACAATAAGCCCTGCTTTATTTGCCGATACTAATTTACCTGATTGTGATCATATAACAGCTACTCATAATGTAGGGCCTCAAGATCCTGACATACCAATGAAAATGCCTCTTAATGTCACCTATACGTTATATCCTCCTGGAGGAGGAGATGCAATAATATATACACAAACTATAACTGATGGTGCCGAAGGCATAACTCTTGAACAAATAATCCCCTTTTATTATGATGTAGATTATTTTTATGATCTAGAAATTATTGATGATTGCGGAACAGTATACACAGTACCTGACAACCTTGTAAGACAAAAACTTACTGTAGTTGCAGGCTTTGCTGATGCAGAGTGTGGTCAAAAACTTATAACAATAGATGTTTACAAGTATGTTGGTCCATATACTATAGAGTTTACAACAGTTCCAGATGGCTTCGTTCCTACTGATTTTAACTCAATTCATCCAGGCCCATTTATGGATTCACAAACAGGGTATGGTGGTGAAACTAATCCCGTGCCTTTTGGCACTTATACACTTACCGTATCTGATGATTGTGGTAGAAGTACGACTGCAAGTGTAATAATAGAAGAAAATGAAGTAGAAGCCTTAGCTAGTGAACATAATAATGATTGTGAGAATAATCTAGGGTGGGTAGAAATAATTGTACCTGGTTTTGTTTTAGTAGGCGGTAATATAACAGAAGGTCCTGATGAGTATACTGAAACATTACCTTACGATTTATCTGGTAGTATTAATGATGATGATAATGTAGAGGTAAATGAACTTCCGCCAGGAATATATCAATTTGAAGTATTAGACGAATGTGATAATATATACCCCGTAGAAGTTATAATACCTGAATTTGTAGGATCAGGAATCAACTATAATGCTCGTCCAGATTGTACTTTAGGTTTAGGTAGTGTTACTGTATATAGTGGCTACCCCCTAACATCTATTGAAATAACAAATGCACCACCCGAATTTCCAGAAACTTTACCTTATGATGCCGCTATACACTTAACCGAAGCTGGAACACTATATATGGATAACCTCCACCCTGGTGAATATAGCTTTACGGCTACTACAGATTGTACTGGTGAACTTACTATTGAGAATGCTGTTATTTCTGGATATGAAATAACAGCAAACAGTGTCAACGAAACACGTCATTGTGGTGCGTTTGATATTGCTATAGCTCATGAGAGTAACGGTATTGCTTTTGTTAAATTTTGGTTGCAAAAATTATTAGATCCAGAAACTAACACTTGGGGACACCCAATACTAAACACCCCCTATACCGAAGGAGAAGAACCTTCTGCAAACGATTCTTTCGAATTAGAAAACAATGAAACTACATTTAATTTAATTAGTACCGGACAATTTAGAGTTATAAAATCTTTCACCTCATTTGGGAATGCTATACCCGGTAAAACCTGTATAGAGATACTTCATGAATTTGACTTTTTTGATGATTTAACAATAACCGATATAAAAAGCCTTACATGCTCTGGTAATATTGGAGATGTAGAGGTTACAGCTGTAGGCGCAGAACCATTAACCTATAAAATAGTAAGTAAAAATGGAGATGATACTTTTTTTATAAATAATGGTAATAGTAATATTTTCTCAGGATTAGAATCTGCTACTTATGTAGTAAAAGTATACGACCCCTGCGGTAATATAGAGCCTGCTACATTTAATGTTGCTGACTTACCCTCTCTTGTTACTGCTACAAGTCCTGATGATTTAGAAAAGTGTGATGAAGATAATGACAATAGTGAAAACTTTGAATTAAACACTCTTGATGACATAATACTCAACGGACAAAGTCTTGATGATGTTACACTAACATATCATAACACCTTAAATGATGCCGAGCTTGGTGAGAACTCTATCTCTTCTAGCTATACCGCCAATGTAGGTAACACAGAGGTTTTTGCCAGAGTATCTTATAATAATGCTGACGACTGTGCTGCAATAACATCCTTTTATATAAATGTATACCCATTACCAATACTAAACATACAAGAAGTGTGGTCGATGTGTGAAGGACAAGATGTAACACTTGTTGCCGACTCTGGTTATGCTAGCTACATTTGGTCTAACAATATTGAAACACAAACTAATACTGTAACCGAAGCGGGCAATTACACAGTAACTGTTAGTAATGAAAATGGTTGTGAAACAGAAAAAACAATAACTGTAGTAGAATCTGCAATTCCTCGTATAAGTGATATTGTTATTGAAGACTGGACAGATAATGATAATGTGATAACTGTATTACTAGAAAACACATCGGCACTAGATAGTTTTGAATATTCTATAAATGGAATAAACTATCAAGATAGTAACACATTTACAGGACTTGCTCCAGGTAAGTATAATGTATACGTACGCGACAAGTATGATTGTGGTAATGACAATAGTGAGGCCTTTTTACTTACCTACCCTAAGTTTTTCACTCCTAATGGGGATGGTACAAACGAAAAATGGCGTATAAATTTCGCCATGGCAGAGCCTAACCTGCATGTTTATATATTTGATCGTTATGGTAAAGTAATAACTGGTTTCGGGGCAGACAGCGAAGGCTGGGATGGTACTTATAATAATAACTTATTACCTTCTACAGATTACTGGTTTGTTGTTGTTAGAGAAAATGGTAAAGAGTATAAAGGTCATTTTGCTATGATACGATAATAGACATTACAAATACTATAAAAACAATATGCCCGAAGAGATTCTTCGGGCATATTGTTTTTTGAACACTTACTATAAATTAATGACCTGCTGCTTCTACAGCCTTAGGGTCATGTTTATGTTTAAATAATATTGCAAAAGCTATAGCAATAATTAAGGCATAAATAGCAAATGAAAGCCAGATACTATGCCAATCTTTCATCATAATTACATCACTAAAAGTTCCATTAGAAGTAACCTCAACCCCGTTCTCTTTTACAAAATCAAACATTTTAATATTCGATGGTTCTGTTTCTAAAAACTGAGATAACTCTGTTGTACTTGCAAATGACTTTGTAAAGTATTTATCTATCATCCACCCTGATGTAAAACTACCTAGTATAGCCCCAAAACCATTGGTCATCATCATAAATAACCCTTGAGCAGAAGAACGTATTTTGGCAGATGTAGTTGTTTCTACAAAAAGAGAACCTGATATATTAAAGAAATCAAATGCCATACCGTATACAACACATGAAAGTATTATCATCCATAAGCCTGTAACAGGATCTCCGTAGGCAAACAACGCAAAACGCAATACCCATGCAAACATACTTATAAGCATTACCTGCTTTATACCAAAACGCTTTAAGAAAAATGGAATAGCAAGAATAAATAATGTTTCTGATACCTGAGATATTGACATTATTATAGTAGAATATTCAACTACAAAAGAGTCTGCATATTTAGGAAAGAATTTAAACTCATCAAGAAATACATCTCCATAAGCATTAGTAAGTTGTAATGCCCCTCCTAAAAACATTGAGAAAATAAAGAATAAGGCTATTTTGTACTGCCCAAAAAGCTTAAAGGCTTCAAGCCCTAGTGCTTCAGATAAAGAAGCATCAGTTTTAGTGTTTTGAGGTTTACATTTAGGCAGAGTAAATGAATATACACCTAACAATACTGCTGCTAAACCAGCTATATAAAACTGATATTCAGTAGCTTTATTACCTGTTAAATTAGTAATCCACATAGCAGCAATAAAACCTATTGTACCCCAAACCCTTATAGGCGGGAAATTTTTAACTACATCTAAATTACTTAATTTTAAGGAAGTGTATGATATAGAGTTACTAAGTGCAATCGTGGGCATATAAAAACACATGGCTACTAGCATTACATATATAAATGTAGAAGGATCTCCAACTTGTGGTAGATAGAACAACACTGCTGCATACAGTAAGTGCAGTATTCCATATAGCTTTTCTGCATTTATCCATCTATCTGCTATAATACCCGTAAGTGTAGGCATAAATATAGAGGCAATACCCATAGTACCAAATACTAAACCAAACTGAGTTCCATCCCAGTGTTTTGTACCAAACCAATAATTAGCAATAGTTATAAGCCAAGCTCCCCAAACAAAAAATTGAAAAAAGCTCATGGCAACGAGGCGATTCTTTATCCCCATAAAAAACTGTAGTTAAATTAACGTTTTATTAATGGTTGTAAAACTATCAATAAAATTTGATTTTCAAAGTAATGGCTGCGTTAAAAGTTATTTCACACGAGTTACGAGCTCCACTACTTTATTAAACTGCTCCACGATTGTAAGTTCTGAATTATCTATCTCTATAGCATCACTCGCTTTAACCAAAGGGGAATCTTTTCTGTTAGAATCAACATGGTCACGTTCCTCTACATTTTTAAGCACATCTTTAAATGTTACTTTATCTCCTTTTGCTACAAGTTCGTCATAACGTCTTTGTGCTCTAGTTTGTGCACTAGCTACCATGTATAACTTCAATTCTGCCTCTGGAAACACTACAGTACCTATATCTCTACCATCCATTACAATACCTTTATCAGCCCCCATTTCCTGTTGCTGTTCTACCAGTTTTGTTCTTACTTCAGATACTGCTGCTACACTACTCACTTTATTAGATACTTCTAGTGTACGTATTATCTTTTCTACATTATTACCATTAAGGTACATCTCTGCAAAACCTAACTCAGCGTTAAAAGAAAAACGAAGGTTTACATTTGATAAATCATTTATCAATGCTTCTATATCAAAATGATTATCATCAATATATTCTTTTTGCATAGCATAATAGGTAACTGCACGATACATTGCGCCAGTATCTACATATACATAACCAAGATGCTTAGCTAATTGTTTTGCAAGTGTACTTTTTCCTGTAGAAGAAAAACCATCTATAGCAATTGTAATTTTTTTCATTGCATAAAATATTTAGAGATCAACAAAAGTAATAATAAACATAAAAAAGCCGCTAAAAAGCGGCTTTTAATTATATATAATAATTCGTGTTTTACTGAAGATTTATCATCAACCCAAATAAACTTGTATTTGCTGCTAATGTATATCTTGAATAAGAATAATCAAATCGCATATTATTGAAGCGTAAGCCAAGACCAACAGATATTCCTGAAAAATTTCTTTGCTCCTCAATACGTAGCTCTTCTCCTCTTCTAAAGTTATATCCTACTCTCAGGTTAAAACTTTTCCCAGGGAATAGCTCTGCTCCCATAATAAGGTGACGCAATGCATTATTTACAAAAGAAACTTTTTCTTCTTTAACACTACCATCAATACCTTGCTCTGCACGGTTAGGGTTAGAAAAAGCAATATTCCATTGTTGTAAGTTCTCTAATGTTATATGCCAGCGTACTGGTACATTTTCTACATCTTGCGATATACCTGCGATAATTTCTAATGGTAAATTTTCTTGAAGCCCTGCATAAGTAGTAAACTGTGTACCTATGTTTCTAACAGCAAGTGCAATATTAATATCGTTATCTTCATCTATATATATAGCTCCAATATCTATAGCACCTCCAAAAGAATTATAACTCTCTAATGTAGATGATATCATCTTTCCATTAGCTCCTACATAAATATCTGTCCATGGTATATTATAAGAATACCCAAAAGAAAGTGCTATTTCACTACCTGTAAAATCTCCTGTTAGTAAGCCTGCTTCATCGCGTCCTTCAAAAGTTCCATAATTAACATAACTCACTCCTGCATGAAAAGTTTGCACATGCCTATCATATGTATAAGCATAAGCTGCTGTACCATAAGTTACCTCTCCAAAATAACTACCATAGTTAACAGATAGTTGATTATGCATGTCAGGATTTATAGTTGCAGGATTATAAATTGCCTGATTTACATCATAATCGTAGATAGTAACTGTCTTACCTCCTAGTGCTGCTTGACGCGGAGAAGTTACAAGACTTAAAAACTGGTATGTTGACTTACCTCCTATCTGACTAAAAGACAAAGAACTACAGAATAAAAGAAAAAAAAGATAACCGTTTTTAATCATTGTTGCTATATACGTTGATGGATACTATAACGCGATTGCGAAGATATTATTTTTATGTAAAAAAACGGCTAAGAAATTTTAGCCGTTTTTTAACTTTTATATTTTACAATATCTTACAGTGTTTTAGCATTTTTTACTGCCTGATCTGTTATAGCGTGTTTTAATACATCGCTCATCTCACTTACATAATGAAAAGTAAGTCCTGTAAGGTATTCTTTTTTAATTTCATCAATATCGCGCTTGTTTTCCTCACACAATATTATCTCTTTAATATTAGCACGTTTTGCTGCTAATATTTTTTCTTTAATACCCCCTACCGGTAATACACGACCTCTAAGTGTTATCTCACCCGTCATTGCTATATTTTTCTTTACTCTCTTTTGAGTGAAAGAAGATACTAACGACGTAAGCATTGCAACACCCGCACTAGGACCATCTTTTGGTGTAGCCCCCTCTGGCACGTGTATGTGTACATTGTAAGCTGTAATTATCTCTCTTTTTATACCTAATGACTCAGCATTAGCTTTAATATATTCTAATGCAATAGTAGCCGACTCCTTCATAACAGTACCTAAGTTACCTGTCATGGTCATACTACCTTTACCTTTAGAAAGTATCGACTCAATAAATAGAATATCTCCACCTACACTAGTCCAAGCTAAACCTGTTACAACACCTGCTACTTCATTATTTTCATACTTATCACGCTCCATTCTAGGTGCGCCAAGTACTTCTACAATATCTGCATCAGTAATTTTAACATTATACTCCTCTTCCATTGCAATAGATTTTGCAACATAACGAACTACTTTGGCTATTTGTTTTTCAAGTCCTCTTACTCCAGATTCACGTGTATAGCCCATAACAATTTTTTCTAATTGTCTTTTACCTATACTAATGTCTTTTGTAGTAAGCCCGTGTTCTTTAACCTGTTTAGGTAGTAAATGTCTTTTAGCTATTTCGGTCTTTTCCTCTATAGTATAACCTGTAACATTAATAACCTCCATCCTATCGCGAAGCGCAGGTTGTATAGTTCCCATGTTATTAGAGGTAGCAATAAACATCACTTTAGAAAGGTCGAAACCAAGCTCTAAGAAATTATCATAGAACTCTGAGTTTTGTTCAGGGTCTAATACTTCTAATAAAGCTGAAGAAGGATCTCCGTTATGTCCGCTAGAAAGTTTATCTATCTCATCTAATACAAAAACAGGGTTTGATGTACCTGCTTTTTTAAGGCTCTGAATGATTCTACCTGGCATTGCACCTATATAGGTTTTTCTATGCCCTCTTATTTCTGCTTCATCACGAAGACCACCTAAAGATATACGAATGTACTCTCTACCCAATGCCTCTGCTACTGATTTACCAATAGAGGTTTTACCAACCCCTGGAGGTCCGTAAAGACAAAGTATAGGTGACTTCATATCATTACGTAGCTTTAATACAGCAAGGTGCTCTATAATACGACGTTTTACATCTTCAAGACCATAATGATCTCTGTTTAATATTTTTTCGGCACGTTTTAAATCGAACTTATCCTTAGAAAACACATTCCATGGCAAGTCGAGCATTAACTCTAAATAGTTACGTTGTGTACCATATTCTGCCGCTTGCGGATTCATACGTTGCAACTTAGAAATCTCTTTTTCAAAATGAGTTTTTGTTTTCTCATTCCATTTTTTAGATTTTCCTTTTTTACGCATTTCCTCTACTTCTTGATCGTGCGAAACTCCACCTAGTTCTTCCTGTATGGTTTTCATTTGCTGATGCAAAAAGTACTCACGTTGTTGCTGATCGAGATCAAAACGTACTTTGCTTTGTATGTCGTTCTTTAACTCTAATTTTTGCAACTCTAAATTCATGAAGCGTAATGTCTCCATTGCTCTTTCCTTAAGATCGCCTTTAGCAAGCAAGGCTTGCTTATCAGCAACACTAAGGTTCATGTTAGACGATACAAAGTTGATAAGAAACGAATCGCTTTCTATATTTTTAATAGCAAAAGTAGCCTCTGTAGGAATATTTGGGCTTTCTTTTATTATCTGTACTGCTAAGTCTTTAACAGACTCTATAATAGTAGCAAACTCTACATCCCCCTTTTCTGGTCGTGTTTCGTTAACTTCCTTTATAGTAGCCATTAAGTAAGGCTGCTCTGTAGTTACCTCATCAATTTCAAAGCGTTTTTTACCCTGAATTACAACAGTAGTATTACCATCAGGCATTTTTAGCACACGTAATATACGTGCAACAGTACCTATTTTGTTTATATCAGCAGCTGTTGGCTCTTCAATTTCTTCGTCTTTTTGAGAAACTACCCCTATAACCTTACCACTTGCGTTAGCATCGTTTATAAGTTTTATCGACTTATCTCTACCTGCTGTAATAGGAATTACTACCCCAGGGAACAGTACCATATTACGCAATGGTAATATAGGTAACGCCTCAGGAAGTACTTCATTATTCATTTCCTCTTCATCCTCTGGCGTCATTAACGGAATCAATTCCGCATCTGTATCTATTTCTTGAAGTGACAGACTGTCAATATTTAATATTTTTTTATTCGACATCTTATTTTTAAGTCATTTTGTCATTAAACATCATAAAGCATTATAATAACCGTAAATATATACTATTATTATATGCCTATGTACCAGCAAAAAAGAAGTTTTATCGACTATTTTGCAATACAATTAGTCAATGATTGTGCCAATAAAGGGTTATGTATTGTATTAAAATGAGTTAGCTCAATCTATTTTAGCTATAAAATATACTAAATCGTTTTTATTGGTATCCAAATTTCTTCTTCTGATAGCGGGTCACTATTTCTATACTTATCGCCTAATACCTCAAAATGTGGTCGATTATCTAGAGTATAGCCCGATTGTGGTAACCATTCTGAAAATATATACTGAAATACTTTTGGAGCATCGTCACTACTACCTTTGTAATGGAATACAGCATACAATCCCTCAGGAATTGTAAAACTTTCCATACCATCAGGTATAGTATCGTGATTAGTAACCTCACTAGCTGCCCATTTTTCAAATTCGGTAGTAGGATTAAAGTTTAAGAAGAAATCCTCAGGATAAACGTTTACACTATATAAATCAGAAGTAACTGTATTTACAACCTTTCCTTTAAGAGGCATAAAAGCACCCCATAACTGAGCTGTTTTATTGTTAACGAACGACATTGTTAAGCGTTGTCCTACTAGAATTTTTTCTTGTAATGTTTTTATAGTTGGAGATGGAAGCATGTTTATTATTTACATAAATTATACTTTTTCCTTCAAAAGGTTCAAAAAAATATTATTCTCTTCTGTTGTTACATTTTTCTTATCTATAATAATTTTATAAATCATCCCCTTCACTGTTAATAGATAGTACTCTTGATATTCCTTAAACTTCTCTATTAACTCCCATCTAACATCTATAATAAAATCATGTCTATCATATTTTATACCTATATCATCTACTGTAATATGAATTTCATTACCGAGCTTTAAAACATTTTTCGAAACTTCATTAGTTAATTTATAAGCACGTTTTTTTTGATTAAATAAAATATAGAATAAGTAGGTGGTTAAAACTATTATGACAACTCCTATAGCTTCGTTTAAATGCCAATTAGAATAGTTTTCAATATGTATAACTTG
The DNA here is from genome assembly GCA_001874325.1 of Flavobacterium sp. MedPE-SWcel. GTDB lineage: Bacteria > Bacteroidota > Bacteroidia > Flavobacteriales > Flavobacteriaceae > Flavobacterium. Next base: position 57,386 of record MPCW01000001.1, read on the forward strand.
ATCTTTATTTTCTATTTCAGCTTTACTCTTCTTAGTATATTCTTTATAATTAGAAAGTCCCCAAAGTAAAAAACCAATACCAACAATATAGGCTATAGAGAAATAAATGGCTGCTTTTTTTAAAAAAAGATTCCATTTAAATTCATTCTGCTTTAATAAGCTTTTACACGCATTTTTATCTATTATTTCTAGTTTCATATTGATACCAATATAATTAAATAATGATCTTTAACATGGATAAATTATTACCTAACCACTAATAGCAATTAAAGTACCGCCAACTAAGACACCGCCTAACCCCCATAATAATTTACCCCAAAAAGATCTATTTTTTTCTTTTTTAATATTATTCTCGGCATCATTAAGTTTGCCTTTTGCTTTATCAAGTTGCTCTAATAAAACTTCGTTTTCTTTTCTGTAGCGTTCATTACTGTCTATACTCTGTTTTAGAGACATTTCATAACCAGCTTCTAAAGTTTCTATGTTATTAACTAAACCATCAAATTTTAAACTTATGGAATCGACAATAGCACTAACTTTTTCATACTCCTTACAATCGGTATATAACTGATTATAAAGTTTTACAGTTTGTAGGTAATCATCTACACCAGGTTTATTTATTACATATAATGTATCTACATTAACCTTTAATAAATAAGGTTTATACCTTATAATTGTATCTATATTTTTTTTCGCACCAAGATTTGGTAATTTAACTATATCTTGAGAAAACGAATAGCTACTACAAGATATAATGATAATAAAAAGTAAGTTCTTTATCATGTTTTGTTTCCTTTAGTTAGGGTTTTCTATTTTATCAGGGTATCTATCTAACTTTTCCTTTATATCATGTAAGGAGTTTTGAGCTTCTCTCAATTCACTATTAATAGATCGTGAAAGCTGTGAGTTTTCTTGTTTAATAGTTTCTAAATCCCTTAATAACTGTTTGTTTAACTGAATAATAGAATCAATATATTCATTTCGCTCATCTATCAATGTTATAGAGGAGTCTATTTGGGTTTTAGCTTCAGATATATTGTCAATTGCCTCGTTAAGATTATCAGGCATTTTGAAAAAAGTATTTAGACAAATAATAAGAATTACTATTATTAGTATTAACGACAAATATTTATCTATAAAATTTTTCATTTAATTCTATTTAGTTTATTCCTAAGTATTTTAATATCCCCTTATATGCGTGCCATGCAAACTCTTTTTGAAACTCTGGATTTTTTAAGTGCTGGTAATCATCCCAATTATCAAAAAATAGGCATTCCAATAAAACGGCAGGACATTTAGTCTTTCTCAATACATAAAAATCTGACTCTTTATCTAAATCACCATCCGAAAAATCAAACCTTAATCTTAAATGTAATTTTTCGTACATCTTTTTCACCTCTTCCCCTATATTAGAGGCAAGGTCATCACTCTTGGTTGTACCTCTTGTTGTAAAAATTGAAAAACCTGAAGCATTATGATTTCTTGAAGCATTAGAATGTACAGAAATAAAAATAGTATTTGAACTATCAAAAGCATTTGCTACAGATACTCTATAGCGTAATGATATATCTCTAGAATCAGTAGCTTTAACGGTTGTTATTACATTTAGCTCTGGATGAGCTTTAAGGTATATTTCAATAAGCCCCCCAATTTGTCTATTAATAACTCCCTCATAGGCTACTTCTCCATTAGGAAACTTAAACATTTTAGAAGGTGCTGTAGTATAGTTACCATTTTTATCAATACCTCCGTGACCGAAATCTAAAATAACATTAGTAACATTTTTCATTTTGAGAATAGTTTAGTTGGATTATTTTGCTCAATAAAATTATACTTACGCAAGTATAAGCACTTTATTTACAAACCACAAAATATTAATATAATCATTGTAGTCAATTTAATATTATATAAAACTCTTTAGACTTGATAATATTATGTCAGGATTGTATTGTTTTTTTATCAAAAAACAATACAAATTCTTTAACATTTTATTGCCTTTTACCTTCTTGAAAAATCTCCCTAAAAATCAGTAACTTTGCGTTTTGCACAAAAATTACTATGCTAGACACTACAGATGTTATAGAGGTACTTGGGGCACGCGCTCATAACCTTAAAAATATAGATGTTACTATACCTCGCGAAAAACTTGTAGTCATTACAGGGCTTTCGGGTTCGGGTAAATCATCACTTGCTTTTGATACTATTTATGCCGAAGGGCAACGTCGTTATATAGAAACTTTTTCGGCATACGCACGTCAGTTTCTTGGCGGATTAGAACGTCCTGATGTTGATAAAATAGACGGGTTATCGCCTGTTATTGCCATAGAGCAAAAAACTACTAGTAAAAGCCCACGTTCTACCGTAGGGACTATCACCGAGATATACGATTTTTTACGTCTACTCTATGCTCGTGCTGCCGATGCTTATAGTTATGAAACAGGCGAAAAAATGGTAAGCTATAGTGATGAGCAAATTAAAGATCTAATCATCGAAAAATTCGACGGTAAGCGTATTACCATACTTGCACCTGTTGTTCGTTCACGAAAAGGACATTATCGTGAATTATTCGAACAAGTATCTAAACAAGGGTTTCTTAAAGTTCGTGTAGACGGAGAAATACGCGATATAGAAAGCGGAATGAAGCTCGACCGTTATAAAACTCACGATATAGAAACAGTTATAGACAGGCTAGCTGTTGATACTACTGAAGATACAGACAAGCGTATTAACGATAGTATTAAAACTGCAATGTATCATGGTGATGATGTAATGATGGTTATAGAACACGAAAGTGGCGAAGCTCGTTATTATAGTCGTAACCTAATGTGCCCAACATCGGGTATCTCCTACCCTAACCCTGAACCAAACAATTATTCTTTTAACTCTCCAAAAGGAGCTTGTAGTAATTGTAATGGTCTAGGCAGAGTAAATGAGATCAATCAGAAAAAGATAATACCTAACCCTAAGCTAACCATCAAAAAAGGTGGGTTTGCACCATTAGGAGAATATAAAAGCTCGTGGATATTTAAACAAATTGAAGCCATTGGCGAAAAATATGATTTTAAGCTAACCGATACTATAGAAGATATCCCTGCCGAAGCAATGGAGATGATCTTAAACGGTGGTAAAGAAAAGTTTACAGTATCGTCTAAAACACTTGGTGTTGATAGAGATTATAAAATAGATTTTGAAGGAATATCAAGTTTTATAAAAAGTCAGTACGACGAGAGTGGTTCGGCTACCATAAAACGATGGGCTAAGGAGTTTATGGATGAGGTTAAATGTCCTACTTGTCAAGGTTCACGATTAAAAAAAGAATCGTTATACTTTAAAGTTAATGGTCTTAACATTGCCGAACTAGCAAACATGGATATATCTGATCTTGCGGATTGGTTTAAAAACCTTGAAGAAGAATTATCAGATAAGCAAAAAGCAATAGCACATGAAATTGTAAAAGAAATAAGAACACGACTAAGCTTCTTGGTAGATGTAGGGCTTAATTATTTAGCACTCGACAGAAGCTCAAAATCACTCTCAGGTGGTGAGGCACAACGTATTCGACTAGCCACACAAATAGGTTCGCAATTAGTTGGAGTATTATACATTCTTGATGAACCTAGTATTGGGCTACATCAGCGCGATAACGAAAAACTAATACATTCATTAGAACAATTACGTGATATTGGTAACTCGGTTATTGTTGTCGAGCATGATAAGGACATGATAGAACGTGCTGACCATGTTATTGACATAGGTCCAGCAGCGGGACGTTTTGGAGGAGAAATAGTAAGCAAGGGTACTCCTGCTGAATTATTAAAAGAACATACACTTACAGCTTCTTACCTTAATGGTGAGAAAACAATAGCTATCCCAGAAAAAAGACGTGAGGGTAACGGTAATAAAATTAGGCTTACTGGAGCAACCGGTAATAACCTTAAAAATGTTAGTATCGACTTACCACTAGGCAAACTAATATGCGTTACAGGAGTGTCTGGTAGTGGTAAAAGTACATTGATTAACGAAACATTGTACCCTATACTTAATGCTCACATTTTTAATGGTGTAAAAAAACCACAACCATATAAAAAAATAGCAGGACTAGAACATATTGATAAAGTTATTGATATTGATCAATCTCCTATAGGTCGAACACCACGCTCTAACCCTGCTACTTATACTGACGTATTTAGCGAAATCCGTAGGTTGTTTACACAAACTCCCGAAGCAATGATACGTGGTTACAAACCAGGTAGATTTAGCTTTAATGTAAAAGGGGGCCGTTGCGAAACCTGCGAAGGTTCTGGTTTGCGTGTTATAGAAATGAACTTTTTACCAGATGTTTATGTAGACTGCGAAACATGTCAAGGAAAACGTTTTAACCGCGAAACTTTAGAAATTCGATATAAAGGAAAAGCTATATCTGACATACTAGAAATGACAGTAAATGAAGCTGTACCTTTCTTTGAAAACATCCCAAAGATATACCGTAAGATAAAAACCATACAAGATGTAGGTCTTGGCTATATTACATTAGGACAACAAAGCACTACATTGTCAGGAGGTGAGGCACAACGAATTAAGTTAGCATCTGAACTTTCTAAAAAAGATACGGGTAATACTTTTTATATTCTTGATGAGCCTACTACAGGGCTTCACTTTGAAGATATACGAGTGCTTATGGAAGTTATAAATAAACTTGTAGATAAAGGTAATACTGTGTTAATTATAGAACACAATATGGATGTTATAAAACTAGCCGATTATATAATAGATATAGGTTATGAAGGTGGTAAAGGTGGTGGTAAACTGGTTGCTAAAGGTACACCTGAGGAAATTGTAAAAAACAAAAAAAGTTATACTGCACAGTTCCTCAAAAAAGAGCTATCTTAGTGCGCTTTTTTAATTAAAAAATATACTATGTCACAAGAAAATAAAGATCAAAATACAAACGAAAAATTACAACAAAAAAACTGGAGCGAAATAAGAAGTAATGACTCTTGGGCTATATTCAAAATCATGTCAGAGTTTGTAAATGGTTTCGAAAGCATGGCTCGCCTAGGCCCTAGTGTTTCTATATTTGGTTCTGCCCGAACAAAAACTGATGATAAATATTACCTACTAGCTGAAAAGATTGCTAAAAAAATAGCCGAAGCAGGCTATGGTGTTATTACTGGTGGTGGTCCTGGTATTATGGAAGCTGGTAACAAAGGTGCATATAATGGTGGAGGCCCTTCTATTGGGCTTAATATTGAGCTACCTTTTGAACAGCATTTTAACCCATATATAGATGGTGACAAGAACCTAAATTTCGATTACTTTTTTGTTCGTAAAGTAATGTTCGTAAAGTATTCGCAAGGCTTTGTTGTTATGCCTGGTGGTTTTGGTACACTAGATGAATTATTTGAAGCAATTACACTTATACAAACTAAGAAAATCGAAAAATTCCCTATTATATTAGTAGGTCGCGAATTTTGGAGTGGATTAATGGAGTGGATAGAAAACACAATGATTAGCAAATATCATAATGCAAGCCCTGATGATCTTAAATTAATAACAATTGTAGATACTGAAGATGAGGTTCTTGATGTTATAGATAACTTCTATAAAAAATACAACCTTAGTCCTAACTTCTAATAGTAAATATGTTAAAGCTGCTTAACGGCAGCTTTAACATAATATAAAGCAACCAAAGTTGTAAAATTGTATCTATTTTATATACAATTAATAGAATAATTGTTTTACTTTCATCAAATTATTATCAAGCTATACTACATATAACATTGAATTTATATACTAAGTTTTTATTTATCTTACTGATTTTTTCGGTTAGTTTACAAGCGCAACATCTCAACAAAATGTCTGTTGATGTAGACTATGAAAATAAAACACTTAAAGTAAGGCAAGAAATTACTTTTTATAACCAATCACAAGATACACTAAACAATATTATTCTTAACGATTGGAATAATGCCTACTCTGGCAAAGATACCCCTCTTGCTAAACGTTTTTCTGATGAGTTTATACGTTCCTTTCATTTAGCTAAAAAAGCTGAACGTGGTAATACAGATATCTCTATTATTATAGATCAGAATAATCGTGCACTAGACTGGAAAAGACTAGAAAAGCAGCCTGATCTTGTTAGAGTACAACTAAAAAATCCTATCTATCCAAACCGTAAGTTTACTATTAAACTACGTTATGTTGTAAAAATACCATCTGATAAATTCACTAAGTTTGGTTATAATGATGATAACAAAAGTTTTAATTTAAGAAACTGGTACCTTGCCCCTGCCCGACTTAACAGTGACGGATTTGCACTATATAGTAATGAAAATCTTGATGACATTGCAAATAGTATCAGTGATTATAAACTTAGCCTTACTGTACCAAATGACATAATTATTACCACAGATCTTAATGAACAAAATAAAGTAAACAAAGAAACTACTACTAATTATTCATTTACAGGTAAACAGCTTAATAATTTCAGCCTCTCTCTAGAAAAATCAAAAAAATTTGAAGTATACCGAAATGCTGCAACCGAAGTAAGTATTAACTTAAAAGAAAACAAAGTTACCGATATACATAAAACATTACTAATAGATCATATTATCACCTTTGTGGCAAATAAATTAGGTAATATCCCTAACAAAAAAGTAATGGTTACACAAGTAGATTACGATCGTAACCCTGTATATGGACTAAATCAGCTTCCTGCTTTCCTTAGACCTTTTTCTGATTCATTTCTTTTTGAAATGCAATTTTTAAAAACATATCTTAATGCTAACTTAAAAAGCACATTAAAACTCGATCCTCGTAAAAACGCTTGGATATATGACGCCATACAAATGCATATAATGATGCAATATGTAGATGAGTTTCATTCTGATAAAAAAATGATGGGGAAGTTATCCGACTGGCGATTACTAAAAAACCATCATATTTTCGATCTTAGTTTTAATGATAAATACAATTATCTGTATTTGCTTATGGCTAGAAAAAACCTTGATCAGCCAATTGGAGCTTCTAAAGATGAATTGATAAAATTTAACGAACAAATTGCTGGTAAATATCGAGCAGGATTAAGTATTAAATATTTAGACAGTTATTTAAACGACAATACCGTATCACAATCTATTAAAGAATTCTATCTATTAAACACTAAAAAGCGAACTAATAGAGATGATTTTGAGCAATTATTAAAAAGTAATACTGATAAAGATATCAGTTGGTTTTTTAACACTATAGTTGATACTCGCGATATTATTGATTATAAATTTAAACGAGTTATCGTAAAAAATGATTCACTACAAATAAGTATAAAAAACCGTACCGGAACTAATACTCCTATACCACTTTATGGTATTAAAAACGATACTGTTGTTTTTAAAAAATGGCTTAAAAATGTAAAAGTAGACACTACATTAACCATTGCATCTGGTGGAGCAGAACGACTTGCTCTTAATTATAATAATGAAGTACCTGAGTATAACTTAAGGAATAACTGGAAAAAAGTAGGTTCTTGGTTACCCAATCAAAAACCTTTCAAGTTCACTTTTCTGAAAGACATAGAAAATCCTAAATACAATCAGGTATTTTACGTACCTAGTTTTATTTTTAACCTATATGATGGATTCTCACCTGGGTTGCGCCTTAACAACAAATCAATGCTACCAAAGCCTCTTGTTTTTAATATTAACCCTACTTATTCTTTAAAAAAAGGTACACTTATTGGTTCCTTCTCTGTAGTTTACAATAACTTTATAAGAGATCAGGAACTTTACCATGTCAAATACTCTATTCTTGGGTCTACTTTTCATTATGCCCCTGATGCTCGATATATAAAATTTGTACCTGCTGTACAGTTTCGCATACGTGAAGATGATTTTAGGCAAAACAAAAAACAATTCATTACTCTTCGCCAAGTAATGGTCGAAAGAGAACAATCAAACTATGTAACAACTGATAAGCAAAACGAAAACTATTCTGTTTTTAATGCTCGATACAGTAAATATGAATCTGAAATTACAAAGCACTATAATTTTGTAACCGATGTACAAGTAGCTAATTCTTTTGGGAAAGTATCTGGCGAGATACAATTTAGAAAACTATTTAATGATAATAGACAGATAAATATTCGCTTTTTTGCAGGAGCTTTTATGTATCGTAGTACCAGTTCTGAGTTTTTCAGCTTTGGATTAGATCGCCCTACCGATTATATGTTTGATTATAACTTATATGGACGATCAGAAGCAACAGGGCTGTTTAGTCAACAATATGTTATGGCAGAAGGTGGTTTTAAATCAATATTTAAAACACGATATGCTAACCAATGGATGACTACAGTAAATGGTAGTTTTAATATCTGGAACTGGGTAGAGGTATACGGTGATGCTGGTATGTTTAAAAACCAGTATCGAAAAACTAAGTTTGTGTACGATAGTGGTATACGACTAAATATGTTACCTGATTATTTTGAACTCTACTTCCCAGTATATTCTAGTAATGGTTTTGAACTTAATGATAATAATTACGGGCAAAAAATACGTTTTGTAGTAACTATAAGACCTAAAACCTTAATAAGCCTTTTTACAAGAAAATGGTTCTAGGGCAGATTATTAAGTAAATCAGCCACGCAAAAGGTAGAATATCACAAATCGATCAAAAAATGTATTTTATATATTTTTTATCGCACTTCATTACATTTTATACATCAAAACACCCCTTTAGAGCTCCTTTTTTAATAAAAATGTAATTTTTTTTCATATCAACACTACTAAAATCTAATTCTTTTATTTAAATTTGTAGACATACAATCCATTTTTTTATGACAGAGACAGAAACAAAAAAGGCACTTTCTTTTGAAGACTTTAAGACTGAAGTTATAAATGATTACCAACTTGCTATAACTAGTAGAGAATGTAGTCTTTTAGGACGTAAGGAAGTACTTACAGGGAAAGCTAAGTTCGGAATATTTGGTGATGGTAAAGAAGTACCACAGCTAGCTATGGCTAAGGCTTTTAAAAATGGTGATTTTAGATCAGGTTACTATCGCGATCAAACTTTTATGATGGCTATAGGGCAACTTAATATCCAACAGTTCTTTGCTGGCTTGTATGGTCATAGCGATTTAGAGCACGACCCTATGTCGGCAGGAAGACAAATGGGTGGACACTTTGCTACACATAGTCTTGATGAAAATGGAAACTGGAAAAATTTAACTGCTCAAAAAAATTCGAGCGCCGATATATCTCCTACTGCTGGGCAAATGCCTCGTTTATTAGGATTAGCTCAGGCTTCTAAAATTTATAGAAATGTTTCAGATGTATCTGATAAAACAAACTTTTCTATAAACGGTAATGAAATTGCTTGGGGTACTATAGGTAATGCAAGTACGTCTGAAGGTTTATTTTTTGAAACAATAAACGCAGCAGGTGTACTACAAGTACCAATGGTAATAAGTGTTTGGGATGATGAGTATGGTATCTCTGTACACGCACGTCACCAAACTACTAAAGAAAACATCTCTGAAATACTAAAAGGATTTCAGCGTGATGAAAACACTAAAGGTTACGAAATAATAAAAGTTAAAGGTTGGGATTACTCTGAATTAGTTGCAGCATATGAAAGAGCAGCTACTATTGCACGCGAAGAGCATGTGCCAGTACTTATTCATGTTAATGAACTAACGCAACCTCAAGGTCACTCTACTTCTGGATCACACGAACGTTATAAAAATGCTGATCGTCTTTCATGGGAGGGTGAGTATGACTGTATCGTTCAGATGAAAAAATGGATGCTTGAAAATAATATTGCTACAGCAGAAGAGCTTGAAGCAATAGACAAACAAGCTAAGAAAGATGTAATGGCTGCTAAAAAAGCGGCTTGGACAGCTTTTACAACCCCTGCAAAACAAGAACAAAAAGAATTAGTAGCAGTACTTAATTCTATTGCTGAAAAAAGTAGTAATCGAGTTTTTATAGAAAAGTATGCTAATGAAGTAGCCGCTATAAAAGAGCCTATCCGTAAAGAGCTACTAGTAACTGCTAGAAAAGTATTACGACTTGTAGTAAATGAAAATGGCAGAACTACAATTACACAATGGATTAAAGATTATACTAATAAAATACAACCTAAATTTAGCTCTCATCTATTTTCAGAATCTGATAAAAATGTAGCTACAATAAACGAAGTACAACCAGAGTATAACGACACAACAGAAGATGTTGATGGACGTGTTATAATGCGTGATAACTTTGATGCTATTTTCTCTAAACATCCAGAAACGATTGTATTTGGTGAAGACTGTGGTAACATTGGAGATGTTAACCAAGGGCTTGAAGGTATGCAAGAAAAGTATGGTGACTTTAGAGTTTGCGATGCTGGTATACGTGAAGCTACTATATTAGGACAAGGTATTGGTATGGCAATGCGTGGTCTTCGCCCTATTGCCGAGATACAATATCTTGATTACCTATTGTATGCTATACAAATTATGAGTGATGATCTTGCAACATTACAATACCGTACTGCTGGAAGACAAAAAGCACCACTTATTATTAGAACTAGAGGACACAGACTTGAAGGGATATGGCATTCAGGGTCACCAATGGGTATGATAATTAATGCTCTTAGAGGTATACACGTACTAGTACCACGTAACATGACTAAAGCTGCCGGTTTTTATAACACTCTTTTAGAAACTGACGAGCCTGCTCTTGTAGTAGAATGTCTTAACGGATATCGTCTTAAAGAGAAAATGCCACTAAATATGGGTGAATTTAAAACACCTATAGGAGTTGTAGAAACTATTAAAGATGGTAATGATATTACATTAGTATCTTATGGTTCTACCCTACGACTTGTAGAACAAGCAGCAAAAGAGTTAATGGAAATTGGTATTGATGCTGAAATTATAGATATACAATCGTTATTACCATTTGATGTTAGTCATGATATTGTAAAAAGTATCGCTAAAACAAATAGATTGTTAGTAATTGATGAAGACGTACCTGGTGGTGCTTCGGCATACATTATGCAACAAGTTTTAGATACTCAAAATGCTTATAGATATTTAGACAGTAAACCTGAAACACTTACTGCTAAAGCACACAGACCTGCTTATGGTACTGATGGCGATTACTTCTCTAAACCTTCTATTGAAGATATTTATGAAAAAGTATATGCTATTATGCATGAAGCAAAACCAAACGAATATCCTACACTATATTAATAAAAATAAAGCCCGCTTAAAGCGGGCTTTATTTTTATATAAGGCTAATTAAATATTAACTAATATAAACTGTCTTTACATTTACAAATTCTTTAATACCATCCTCCGCAAGTTCCCTGCCATAACCCGATTTTTTAACCCCTCCGAATGGTAATGCAGGATGTGATTTTACCATTGAATTTATAAACACTGCTCCCTCTTCAAAGAGATGTACTTTTTGCTTAATTGATTCTACATCTTTTGTAAATACCGATACCCCAAGACCAAACTCTGTATCATTACTTAATACTATAGCTTCTTCTAGCGTAGTAAAAGGTATTATAGGCGCGACAGGTCCAAAAACCTCTTCTTTAAATACTGGCATATCTGTAGTAACATCAGTCAATATTGTTGGAGTATAAAAAGCTTCATTTCTTTTACCACCAGTTATTAGCTTTGCTCCCATTTCTATGGAGTCTGCAACCTGTTTCTCTATCTCTTCTGCTAAATCAATCCTTGCCAATGGCCCTATATCTGTACCTTTATCCATAGGATCACCAACTTTTAATACCTCTATCTCGGTTTTAAACTTATCTACAAACACATCAAACATTGATTCGTGTACTAAAAATCGTTTTGCAGCAATACAGCTTTGTCCTGTATTTTGCATTCTTGCAGTAACAGCCGTAGCAACTGCTTTTTCAATATCTGCATCTTCTAAAACAATAAAAGCATTACTCCCACCAAGTTCTAACAATGACTTTTTAACCATTCCTGCTGCTTGTGTCGCTACAGCAACACCAGCTTTTTCACTTCCCGTTAGTGATACTGCTTTAACAAAAGGATTATCTATTACCTTAGCTACTTGTTCCCCAGAAATAAGAAGGTTTTTATATACTCCTTCAGGAAAACCAGCCTCAATAAACAACTCTTCTAACAATATTCCGCACCCCGCTACATTAGATGCATGCTTAACCATAACAGTATTTCCTGCAATAATTGCAGGAATTGCAAACCTAAACACTTGCCAATATGGAAAATTCCATGGCATAACACCTAGAACAACTCCAAGAGGTTCATAAGTCACATAACTCTCCTTTCCATCCGTACTAATAGCCTTATTTGATAGGAAATTTAATGCATTATTTAAATAATATTCACATAATGAAATACACTTTTCAATTTCACTAATTGACTGTTTTATAGGCTTCCCCATTTCTAAAACAGCATTTTTTGCAAGTTTTATCTTGTTTATTTCTAATTTATATGTTAACTTTACGATAAGTTTTAACCTATCCTCTAAACTACGGTCATTCCATTTGTCAAGAATTATCTGACTATTATTAACATAATAAGCCGCTTGAAAATCAGTAATATACTGAAATTCAGATAAAAAAAATTGATTAAATGGGTTTGTAATTGAAAACATTTTATACATTTGTTGCGATTAACTCGTGAATATAACTTGTACAAATTTAAAGATAAAATTAGTACATTTGCCCCGAAATTCAACGTACCGATAACATTAAACAATTATTATGAAGAAAATTCTACTCCCCTTATTATTAATCTCTCTCGCATCTGCCGAAGTAAATGCACAAGAGGGTAATGGTTCTAACGACTTTAACAAATGGTCTATTGATATTAATGGTGGTGTAAACAAGGCTGCCAATCCTTTCACGGAAGGGTATCATATGAACGCCAATAACTTATTTCATGCTGATCTAGGATTTAGGTATATGTTCAATACCAAATTTGGTTTAAAAATACATGGTGGGTATGATGTGTTAAATGATGACGGAGATAATCCTGATAGAGAATTTGAAACTACTGTTATGGGAGTAGGTATACAGGGGTATGCTAATCTTGGTCGTATAATGGAGTTTGAAACTTGGACAGATCGTATCGGGCTTTTAGGACATTTAGGTGTTGGAGTATCTCAAATGGAAAATGATTTATATGGTGATGCTGATCGTTTAGGTAATTTCATCATTGGTATGGGAGCGCAATATAGAATTACAGACAGAGTAGCACTTAACGCTGATTTCACAATGGTAAATAACTACTCTCAGCACAAAACGTGGGACGGTAGAGATTACGACAGAAAAGGACGTCAAGGATTTGATAGTACTCTATATAATGCAACTCTTGGTTTATCTATTTACCTAGGGAAACATGAAAAACATGCTGACTGGTATATTGATGAAAAATCAGATGAGCTAGAAGACATTGAAGACAGACTTGGTGAAATGGAAACTATGATGAATGATACTGATAAAGATGGTATTCCTGATTACTTAGATTCTGAGCCAAATACAATTACTGGTGTAGCTGTAGATAATAAAGGTAGATCTATCGATAAGAACAATAATAATGTTCCTGATGAGCTAGAATCTTATATTGAAAGTAAGAATGCTGAAATCAAAAGTGAAATTAAGAGTGGTGCTATTACTGTTAATGGTGGAAACACTAGTGGTGGTGGATACATCAAAGAGCTTATTAACGGTGGATATGTAAATGTTTACTTTGACTTTAACCAAGACCAACCAAACAGACAATCTGTTAACGGTGTGAACTTCCTTATCAAGTACCTTACAGATAACCCTAGCGCTACTGCTGACGTTATTGGATATGCTGATGAAGTTGGGGATAGTGAGTACAACAAAAACTTATCTAACAGAAGAGCTGAAAATGTTAAACAAATATTAGTAGACTCTGGTATCGATGGTTCAAGACTTAATGTTATTGGAAACGGAGAAGATACTAATGCTAACAATTCTAAATATGGCCGTAAGGTTGTAAGAAGAGTAACATTTGTTCTTAAATAATACTAGAATAAAATAAAGTTTAAAACCTCTGTGAAAGCAGAGGTTTTTTTTTATCTTTAAAATAAAAATATGGATTCTAGAGATAAAAATATCCTTAATATAAGAGGAGAAGTGCTTGGAGAAATACATCCACAATCATCTAAGGAAGAAGTATTTCAAAACAAGACACTTAGACCTATTTTAAAATTACAAAACAGCCTGTTTATTGCATCATTCTTAAATTATGTAAATAAACATAAAGGAGATTTTTATAGCTTAACTGTAGAAAGGAAACTTGTATTTATAGAAAATGCTATACAAAAAGACATTAAGTTTAGAAACGCACTTAAGGGAATGGTGATAGCTATGTTTACCGTAGATGAGTTTAATGAATATATTACTAATTCGTCTAACTTAAATAAACGAATGATGAATTTGCTTATTGAACGGTTAAAAGATCAAGTACAATTATTAGAACAAACCGCATAAAAAAAGAGGAGCTATTAATATAGCTCCTCTTCTTTTTTATTTACTTAAATAGTGAAAGTATACACCTACAGTAAACCATTATACTTACGTGTAAACCATTCCATAGCTAGTGTTGTAACTAGAATAACTAAAAGCCATATCCAGTCTATTAGAGGCGATTTTTGAGTTATCTCTTTTTGTATTGCTTTATAATCCTCTTTTTTAACTAAAGAATCAATAAGTTTATCTAATTGATTTGGATAATAAACTACTCCATCTGTTTTTTCTGCAACTTGCCTTAGTCTAGTAAGGTCTGGGTTTACAAATTGTTTTTCTATTTCAAAGTCTAATACTTCAAAAGAATTGCTATAGCTCGTATTAGAGCTATTCTCTTTTACTGTAAAGGTATATTTCCCAGCTTTAAGACCATCTAAATTTAATCTATACTCATTATTACCTTTCAAAAAATCATAACTCTTAGTAGTCTTAGTAATACTATTCTTTAATTGTATCGACAAATTAGCATTTTCATCAAACTCATAATTTTTATTAAAATACTGAGCTGTCATACTTATAATTTCTCCTGAATTGTAAAAACTTTCATGATTAACTACTAATGATTTTCGTCTAGAGTTTGAAGCTAAAAACTGTATTGTTTTATCTATAAATACATCAAAACTCTCAAATGAATCATTATTTAAACGATCCTCTACCCTCCACTTCCAAATATCTTCTCCTAATAAAAAAGCAGTACGTGAAGTCCCCTCTTCTGCAAAAACCATTAAAGGGCTACCTGTATCTACATTTTGAGTACGCGCTCCTAATAGTGTGTTTGCATTTGACTTTAAAGTTATAGTACCAAATGGATGTTGTAGCGGTGGAAACTTTTCAAAACCAATATCGTCAAGTGAAAACAAGTTGAACATTGAATTAAAACTTGCAGAATAGTCTTCACGTTGTGACGTCATTCTAAAGTTTAATTGTTCTTGGTATTTATTCAATAAATTAAAATCAGTACTAAGCCCTGTTATAGTAAAAGTATTAAGCTCAGCTACTTTATTTTGCTCTAAGAGTTGCTTAAATGTAATATCTGGCTGGTATAATATTAATACATTATAGTCTTGCAACGATTTAACCTCACTTGGTTTTAAAATAGTTACATTACGTTGTTTATTTGTTTCTATAGATCGTTTTAATGCTCCTAAATCAGGATGATTTACTGACGCTATTATTGCAACTTCAGATCGTTGGTCTATAACCTCAACGGCAAAATTTTTCGTATTGTTATATTTATTTTTCTCTTGCTCAGCAGATGTAATTGTTGCTTTATAAGTCTGTACTCCTACTTGGTCAGCACTAAGCAATACTGTAACCGTTTGTGATTTCTTCTGGTTAGTAAACGAAATATTTTGCTTGTGTAATACTGAACTTCCTTGTGAGATACTAAAAACAGCATCTAAAGGCTTATTGCCTCTATACTGAACAAACACCTCAACAGGAAATTTGTTTTTTAATAATGCATATTTATTTACGTTTACCTGATTTATTTTAAGATCAGGATACAAAATAGTATCTCCCAAAACCAAAGGGTAAACCTTAGTGTTTTGAGAAAAGCTATAAACATAGTCATTACCTAGTGTTTGGTTACCATCTGTAAGCATAACCACAGGGTAACTACTACCTCTATATAGTTGTTTAAGGTTTTGTACTGCTTGATCTATATGTGTTTGAGTTCCTTTAAAATCAGGTGTTTTTCCTGATTCAAAATCTTCATCAAAACTAAAAAGCTGTATATCATATTTTTCATTAAGCTTACTATCATCTAGAAGCTTAGTATATAATTTTTTAGATAAACTGTCTTGTTCTAATTCTTTTATAGATAAAGAATTATCTACAAGTACAGGTAATGGTGTTTTTACCGTTTCAAAATCCTTACGTGTTATAATAGGGTTTATAAGCAGTAAAAAGATCGAAAAGTAGGTAGTAAAACGTAGAAAAGCCAAAAAGAATTGCAATTTACCCTTCTTTTTGGCTTTAAATAAATACTGATAAAACGATAATATAAACGCTACAAATGCAGCCACTATTAGTAAAAAAACTGTAGTTGTAGTCATTCTAAATATCGGTATAAATAATTATAATTTTCTATTAAGTAAGCATTCCGCCATCTACGTTAAGCGTTTGCCCTGTAACGTAAGCTGACATATCTGATCCTAAGAATACACAAGCGTTAGCAACATCTTCTGGAGATCCACCTCTTTTTAAAGGAATATTCTCTGTCCAACCTTTTACAACCTCAGCACCAAGCTTTTCAGTCATTTCAGTTTCTATAAAACCTGGAGCAATTGCATTACAACGAATGTTTCTTGAACCTAACTCTAACGCTACTGATTTAGTAAAACCAATAACTCCTGCCTTAGATGCAGCATAGTTAGTTTGTCCTGCATTACCCTTTACTCCTACTACAGAGCTCATATTGATTATAGAACCATGACGTTGTTTTAGCATTGTTCTTTGAACAGCCTTAGTCATATTAAATACAGACTTAAGGTTTACCTCTATAACTCTATCAAAGTCTTCTTCAGATATACGCATCAAAAGATTATCCTTTGTTATACCTGCATTGTTTATTAAAATATCTAATGCACCAAAATCAGCAGTTACATCATCTACAAGCTTTTGAGCTTCATTAAAGTCAGCAGCATTACTCTTGTAACCTTTTGCTTTTATGCCCATAGCATTTAATTCATCTTCTAATGTCTTTGCTGCCTCAGCAGATGAGCTGTATGTAAATGCTACATTAGCACCTTGTTTAGCAAAAACTTGTGCAACGCCACGACCTATACCTCTACTCGCGCCGGTAATTATTGCCGTTTTTCCTTCTAATAATTTCATAGGTATTATTTAGTTTGTTTTCTTTACAAAGCAACAAATATAATAAAATGTTTGCGGTATTATTCCTAGATGTTTTTTAGTTTTAGACTATTATGTTAATGAACTTGTTAATTTTACAATTATAATGCTGTTATATCCTTCAAAAATATTCTACAAATGAGTCTTATACATCATACATACATAACTAAAAACAACAAGACGATAATAGTAAGAAATGCTATTAATGATGATGCTACTGCTTTAATAGTCTTAAAAAAAGGATACATTAAGGGCTGTGATACTATACCAATGTTTGATTATGAGTATAAAAACACTCCTTTACAAGAAGTTGAGCTTATAACACGCTATACTACCGAGGAGAATAGTATATTACTAGTAGCCGAATATGATGGAGTATTAATAGGAAATATTGACCTTACAGGAAATCAACGAAAAAAGATGCTTCATACTAGTATGCTTGGTATGGGTATAGCCAAAGCCTGGCAAAACACTGGTGTGGGTAATTGCCTTATGCAAAGTGCTTTTGCAGCCATTGCTAATAGCCCTATAAGTATTGTTTGGCTCGAAGTATATGCTACTAATTTAGCAGGGCTAAAACTATATGAGAAATCAGGTTTTAAACAAAGCGGAATAATTAAAAACTTTTTTAATGAAGTAGAACCTACTCATAAAATCACAATGGTGAAATACATTAAATAAGGGCTCTAAAATCCATTTTTTACGTTATCAAAACTGCAATATTTAAGTAACTTAAAAAAAGTGTGAATTTACTATTAAATAATTTCTATTTAGTATTAAAGTTTTACTAAAAACTTTCTCACAATAAACTATGTAAGTATCTTTGCAATAATGTGTTATCAATCGCACATTATCTTATAAAATAACGTATAAAATCAAATTTAAAAATGAAAATGGTAACCTTATTTTTCACAACTATACTACAAAAATTTAGAAGTGAAAAAGAACCAAATTCTGCTACAGAAGCAGAATGGAATGAAGAAGAGTATGAATATGATAATGAAGAAGAGTATCCACTGTTTGTATAACAAATAAATACTCTTTACAATTAAGTAGTGGTTAGTAATTACACCAACTAACTGTTACCAAATTACAGGGTTAGTTATAACTTACTTACTCTAATGAATTACTACCCTCTAAAATAAGCATACATAACTATTATAATACATGTTTTGAATAGTTATAATGATTAAAACAGTATTAATTAATCAACATAAAACAAACTAGGTGTCTCCCCTATTTCTTATCTTTATAAAAAGATATTTAATGCCTAAAAAGAATCGAAAACAAGAAGAATTTTGGAATGTAATTACTCATGGACTAGGTGCATTACTTTCTATTATTGGGCTTATTCTGCTCGCTTTATTTTCGATACGTAATGGTTCAACAATACACATTGTTACCTCATTAGTTTTTGGAATAAGTTTAGTCATATTATATACTGCATCTACAATATATCATGCTGTAGTAAAACTAAAATGGAAGCGTTTTTTTAGACTTATAGACCACCTTAGCATTTATGTACTTATAGCAGGTACTTACACACCTTTTGCACTATTAGGGTTAAAAGGTACTTGGGGTTGGGTAATATTTGGGTTAATATGGGCTTTTGCTATAATTGGGTTCATTTTTAAATTTTCGCCACTACGTCGCTCTGAAAAATTATCTCTATCGCTGTACGCTATAATGGGCTGGCTTATTATTATAGCGATAAAACCATTATTAGCTAATGTAGCACCTCAAGCCTTATGGTACCTATTGGGAGGAGGACTTTGTTATACTTTTGGTATTTATTTTTATGCTAAAGAAAAAATTAGTTATAATCATGCTATTTGGCACGTATTTGTATTAGGAGGTAGTACCTTACACTTTCTAGGAGTATTCTTGTATTTAATTCCTTAATTTTGGGGTTTTAAATTCTATATAGCTGTTATGGCAAAAGTAAAAGTAGGTTTAGTACAAATGTCTTGTACTAAAGATAAGCGGGAAAACCTTGAAAAAGCAATACAAGAAATTCATAACGCAGCTAAACAAGGCGCACAAATAGTATGCTTACAAGAATTGTTTACATCACTCTATTTTTGTGATGTTGAAGATTATGATAATTTTAAACTTGCCGAAACTATACCAGGTCCATCTACAACAACATTATCTGGAGTAGCAAAAGAGCTTAATGTAGTAATTATAGCCTCGCTATTCGAAAAACGCGCACATGGTCTTTATCATAACACTACGGCTGTAATAGATGCTGATGGTGCTTATTTAGGTAAATATCGTAAAATGCATATACCTGATGACCCTGCTTTTTATGAAAAATTTTACTTTACCCCTAGCGATAGTGGCTATAAAGTATTTCAAACTAAGTATGCTAAAATAGGTGTACTTATTTGTTGGGATCAATGGTATCCAGAAGCTAGCCGTATAACAGCCCTAATGGGGGCTGAAATTTTATTTTTCCCTACCGCTATTGGTTGGGCAACATCTCAAGACGAAGCTACTAACAAAGAGCAATATGAAGCCTGGCAAACCATACAACGTTCTCATGCAGTTGCAAATGGTGTGCATGTAGTAAGTGTAAACCGTGTAGGTTTTGAACAAGATGATACTATGAAGTTTTGGGGAGGTAGTTTTGTGTCAAACCCTTTTGGAAAATTACTCTATTCAGGATCGCATGATAATGAAGAAACTAGCGTGGTAGAGCTAGATACAAATGCTACAGATCATTACCGTACACATTGGCCTTTTTTACGCGATAGAAGAATTGATAGTTATCAACCTATCACAAAACGCTATATAGACAACGAATAGTCATTTTTTCATCAATTCTAATGACAAATAATTTAAATAGTCCAACACCTAAACAATTAGGGTTTCACTTCCCTGGTGAATTTGCACCACAACGTGCATTATGGCTTTCATGGCCTCATAAAGAGGATTCATGGCCTGATAAATTACATACTATATATAAACCTTATTGTTTATTTATACTATATGTTTCACGTCATCAAAAAGTATGCATTAATATAGTTGATGATGCCATGAAGCAATTTGCTTTAGAGCAGTTAAACAAGTATTTATCACTAGTTACTGATGCTAAACTAAGTGAAGTTAGCTTTTACCCTCACCCTACTAACGATGCTTGGTGTCGCGATCATGGTCCTGCATTTATAATAAACCCTGCAACTAAAGAAAAAGCAATAGTAAACTGGAATTATAATGCTTGGGGAAATAAATATCCTCCTTATGATTTAGATAATGCTATACCAACTAAAATAGCAGAAGTATTAGATATAAATGTATTCGAACCTAATATTGTAATGGAAGGTGGCAGTGTAGAGTTTAATGGTAAAGGTACATTACTTACCACAACAGCCTGTTTACTTAACAGGAATAGAAATCCACATTTATCTAAAAAAGAAATTGAAGATCACTTAAAAGAATATTACGGTGTATCTCATATTCTTTGGTTAGGTGATGGTATTATTGGTGATGATACCGATGGACATATTGATGATATTACTCGTTTTGTAAGTGAAGATACCGTAGTAACTGTAATAGAGGAAAATAAAAACGATGAGAATTACCAGCTACTACAAGATAATCTTACTTTACTAAAAAAAATGAAATTACAAGACGGTTGCCCTTTAAAAGTAATAGAGTTACCAATGCCAAAAGCCGTAATATATGAAGGTGAACGACTACCTTCATCTTATGCTAATTTTTACATCGCTAATAAATGTGTTATTGTACCAACTTATAACGATGATATAAATGATAAAAAAGCACTAGATATATTACAATCTTGTTTTAAAGATAGAGAAGTTATAGGTATCGACTCAACCGATATAATATGGGGACTTGGTAGCTTTCATTGCTTAAGCCAACAAGAACCTGTATAACCCATATATACTACTAGGATAACTAATAATTTTTCGTAAATTTAAAGTAGGAAAAACCAACTATGACAAAATTTCAACTAAGATCTTTAATAATAATTTTAATCTGTTCATTAACTTCTATTTCTTGCAAAGAAGAAAAAAAAGAAGTACAGAAAATTATTACAGTAGCAGAGGTAAATGAGGAAGTAAAAATAATACCTATTGATACTACAAAATTTGATACCTTCTTTAAAAAGTATCCCAAATTTGGAGAGTTTGAATCTGACATAAGGAAACTTTATAATAAATATGATCATCATATTTGGCAAGACGGAAAAGGGTTAGTTGAATTTGCTCAAATATTACACAATCAAACACATCAAATTCATGAAGAGGGTATCTCTGATAGTATCCCTTACGATGATGTTATTAACAGTTTATTTTATGAAGAAAACCAGAATAAATCTGATATAAACACAGAGCTTTTAATCAGTTCTATGTACTTCTATTATACTAAAAAAGTATATGGAGGTATTGACAAAGAAACCAGTACTGAGCTAGGATGGTATTTACCTAGAGAAAACACTTCTTATGTTGCCCATTTAGATACTTTAATAGCTAACCCTAACTTGATAAAGGAAGGTAAGTCTAAATCTTTTTCTCAATATTACAATCTAAAAAAAGGACTTAAAAAATATAGAGCAATAGAGCAAGGTGGTGGTTGGGGGGCTTCAATCACATTTGAAAAAGAGTTAAAATCACTCAAAATAGGTGATTCGGCTATAGCCATTTCACAAATCAGAACGCGACTATTTAAAGAAGGTTATTTAGAAAACAATAGCGAAGAAAACACTTATGATGATGAACTTATTACTGGTATAAATAAATACAAAAAGAAGCATAATAAAAAAGAAGATGGTTTAATCTCTAAATCATTAATTAAAGAATTAAATATACCTGTAGAAGATCGTATAAAAACAATACTAGTAAACATGGAACGTTGCCGATGGGTAACTCCTAAAATTGATACTGCAAAAGAATATATTGCTGTAAATATTCCTTCGTACAGGTTACATTATTTTATAGATGGTGAGGCATCACTGATTTCGAGAGTTGTGGTTGGTAAAAAACTTAACGAAACCGTTATCTTTAGCGGAGAAATGAGCTACATTGCCTTTAGCCCCTATTGGAATATTCCTAGTAGTATTTTAGAAAATGAAATTAAACCTAAAGTTGCCAAAGACGAAAATTACCTTTCTAAACATAACATGGAATGGGTAGGTAACAGAGTAAGACAAAAGCCTGGCGGAAGTAATGCCTTAGGTCTTGTTAAGTTTATATTTCCAAATTCTAACAATATATACTTGCATGACACCCCATCTAAAAGTTTATTTAATAAAGAAGGAAGAGCCTTTAGTCATGGCTGTATTCGTGTTGAAAGTGCTAGAGAGCTTGCTATTGCTATAACTAAAAGGCATGGTGATGACGATTGGAATGCGAAAAAAGTAGACAAAGCAATGCATGCTAATAAAGAGAACATCTTTAACATTAAAAATAAAATACCTGTTTACATTGCTTACTTTACAGCATGGGCAGATAAGGATGGTAATGTTGCTTTTTTTGACGATGTTTATAAACACGATGATAGATTAGCCAACTTGTTATACAAAACAGAAAAATAAAGCATCAGTCTAATGAATGTAACTACCGAACTTTTATCACGCATTGATGATTATCATTTACCGCTATGGGAAGAAAAAGAGGTAATTATTAAGCGTGGTGAAGTGCTACATAATCAAGGAAACATTAATACTAATATTTATTATGTTCTAGAGGGTGCTTTGCATTTATATCATGAAACCGAAACGGATAGTAATACTATACGGTTTGGTTATAAAGATTCTATTTTTGCACTACTTGATTCGTTCCTTACAAATAAACCTTCTGCTTATACTGCACAAGCAATAAGAAAAACGCGATTAAGAGTAATGAACAAAGAAAGCTTCATGGAGTTTATATATAGCGACATGGAAAATATAAAACTTTGGAATGAGATATTATCTTATGTTGTAACTGCCCAACTTGAACGCGAAACGGATTTACTTGCATCATTACCTCAAGAGCGATATGAAAGTGTTTTAAAGCGATCGCCTCAGCTGTTTAAAGAAATACCTCATCGTTATATTGCCTCTTATCTTAGAATGGCACCCGAAACACTTTCTCGTTTACAAAAATCATGACTTCAATCAATAATTAGCAACTTACTTTTCATGAATTTTGCTGCTAAATCATCAATCATGAAAACGAACTCTACATTATTACTATCTGAATTAGAAAAAATTGTAATTCTAGATATAAAAACCATACAATCTTTTCAAAATTTAAAGCCTGAACAATACAGTTACAAGCCTAACCCAAATGCATGGAGCATTATAGAATGTCTTGAACATTTAAATTACTATGCTACTTTTTATTTACCAGAAATAAAAAAGGCTTTAACTAAAGGAAACAAGCCGAAATCTACTTTTAAAAGTGGAATTATAGGTAATTACTTTGCTAACTTGGTAAAGTTGAAGGAAAATGATAAAAAACATAAAACCTTTAAAACAATGAATCCTGTAAACAAACAGCTCAATCAAAATGATGTGATTAGTGATTTCTTAAAAAATCAAGAGGAATTATTAAGCTTAATTATCGCATCAAATAAAAACAATTTGAACAAAGGAAAAGTAGCTGTTACTTTTACACAATTTATAAAACTTAATTTAGGAGATACATTACGATTTATGGTATATCATAACCAAAGGCATGTACAGCAGGCAGTAAATAATTTAAATAACCACTAGAGTTTAATGAGATTAAATTCTAGTCCATAAAAAAAGCAGCTTATAGCTGCTTTTTTTATTCTTCTGTATTTTTGCTTCTTTTCTCTTTGATAAGCTCGACAGTTGCACCGCCAACCCAATACATTACAAAACTTACTAGGAACATCATTAACCAGAATCCTATAGTTAGTACAGTTAAGAAAGCCAAAAATCCTAAATATTGTCCAAATTCCATTTTGCTTTGTTTTTTTTAATCAGCCCCAAAGATAAGTTTTATATTTATTTTAACCAATACCATAGCCTAAAAAACCTTAAAATTATTTAACAAAATCATTTTTTATACCTACCATAATGCTTAATTTTGACAGGCTTTAAGATGTCTAGCAGATTGCTAGACACTTAGCTATTATTTTTATTAAACAAACACACAAAATAACAACCTAAACAATGGATTACAGGATTGAGAAAGACACCATGGGTGAAGTAAAAGTACCTGCTGATAAATACTGGGGTGCACAAACGGAACGTTCAAGAAACAACTTTAAGATAGGAGCTGCTGCCTCTATGCCTAAAGAAATTGTAGAAGGATTTGCCTACCTAAAGAAAGCGGCAGCTTATGCTAACCATGATTTAGGAGTGCTTCCTGTAGAAAAACGTGACGCTATTGGGCAAGTATGTGATGAAATACTTGCTGGTAAACTAGACGATCAGTTTCCATTAGTAGTATGGCAAACAGGTTCTGGTACACAAAGTAACATGAACGTTAATGAAGTTGTTGCTAATAGAGCACAAGTTTTAGCTGGTAACAAAATTGGTGAAGGTGAGCCTGTATTAAAAGCTAATGATGATGTAAATAAATCGCAATCATCTAACGATACTTTCCCTACTGGAATGCACATTGCTGCTTACAAAATGGTTATAAAAACAACTATACCTGGAGTAGAACAACTGCGTGATACGCTTAAAGCAAAATCAGAAGAGTTTATGAATGTAGTAAAAATAGGTAGAACTCACCTTATGGATGCTACTCCCCTAACACTTGGTCAAGAATTCTCTGGTTACGTAGCACAATTAAACTACGGACTTAAGGCTCTTAAAAACACACTTGCACACCTTTCTGAAGTTGCACTAGGTGGAACTGCTGTAGGTACAGGATTAAATACTCCTGCTGGATATGATGTAAAAGTTGCTGAATATATTGCTGAATTTACAGGGTTACCATTTGTAACTGCTGAAAATAAATTTGAAGCTCTTGCTGCACACGATGCTATTGTAGAAAGTCATGGTGCTTTAAAACAACTTGCAGTATCGCTTAACAAAATAGCTAACGATGTTAGAATGATGGCTTCTGGACCACGTTCTAGTATTGGAGAGATACTTATTCCTGAAAATGAGCCAGGATCTTCTATCATGCCAGGTAAGGTTAACCCCACTCAGGTAGAGGCTATAACTATGGTTTGCGCACAGGTAATGGGTAATGATGTAGCTATTACTGTAGGTGGTACACAAGGTCATTATGAGCTTAATGTATTTAAACCAGTTATGGCAGCTAACTTCTTACAGTCTGCAAGACTTATAGGAGATGCTTGTGTATCTTTTGACGAGCACTGTGCTAGTGGTATACAACCAAACCATAGCAGAATAGAAGAGTTAGTAAACAACTCTTTAATGCTTGTAACGGCACTTAATACAAAAATAGGTTACTACAAATCGGCTGAAATCGCACAAACAGCACATAAAAACGGAACTACTCTTAAAGAGGAAGCTGTACGTTTAGGTTATGTTACTGCTGAAGATTTTGACGCTTGGGTAAAACCAGAAGATATGGTAGGTTCTTTAAAGTAATTTAATTGAATTTATCGAGCCACAAATTATACTAACAATAGAGTATAATTTGTGGCTTTTCTATTTAAAATAGAAACTCTATATAATTTACAAAAAAGTATAATTGATGAAATTACTTATTACTAATATTAAAGAGTTACTACAAGTACGTGAAGAAAATGTACAAAAAGTAGCTGGTGCAGCAATGGCACAATTACCACTTATTGAAAATGCTTGGTTACTTATAGAAAATAATATAATTGCAGATTATGGCACTATGGATAGTTGTCCTGAAATATCATCTGCTAAAGTTATAGATGCAACGGGTAAAACAGTACTACCCACTTGGTGCGATAGCCATACTCACATAGTATATGCTGGTAATAGAGAGCTAGAGTTTGTAGACCGTATTAACGGGCTATCTTATGAAGAGATTGCATCTCGTGGTGGTGGTATACTCAACTCTGCAAAAAAGCTAAATGAAACTAGTGAAGATGAATTATATGAAGAATCAAAAATTCGTCTTGAAGAAGTAATGCAACAAGGGTCTGGAGCTGTAGAAATAAAGTCTGGTTACGGACTTACTATAGATGCCGAGTTAAAAATGCTACGCGTTATAAAGCGTTTACGCAAAGAATATCCTGTTGCTATAAAAGCAACTTTTTTAGGAGCACACGCTTTCCCTACAGAGTATAAGGATAATCATAGTAGTTATATAGACATGATCATTAATGAAATGCTACCTAAAATAGCAGAAGAACAATTAGCTGAATATATTGATGCTTTTTGTGAAACAGGTTATTTCTCCGTAGAAGAGACAGAACGTATTATGAAAGCTGGTAAAAAATATGGATTACAAGCTAAAATCCATGTTAACCAGTTTACAGCTATAGATGGTATAAAAGCCTGTGTAAAGCATGACGCACTCTCTGTAGATCATCTTGAAATTGTAACTGATGAAGATATTGAAGTTTTAAAAAATAGTAATACAATGCCTGTGGCATTACCTACATGTTCATTTTTTATAAGCATACCTTATACCCCTGCTAGAAAAATGATAGAGGCTGGATTACCGTTAGCACTTGCTACTGACTTTAACCCAGGTACTACTCCATCAGGTAATATGAACTTAGTTGTATCAACTGCTTGTATTAAAATGAAAATGACTCCTGAAGAAGCTATTAATGCAGCTACCATAAATGGTGCTTATGCAATGGGAATCTCCGATACTCATGGTAGTATTACAAAAGGAAAAAGAGCCAACCTTATTATAACATCTCCACTATCATCTTATTATCAATTGCCATATGCTTTTGGTAGTAACCTAATAGATAGTGTTATTATAGAAGGAAAAATGATTTAATAAAACTCATTTATACATAATAAAAAAAGCCTGCAATAGTATTGCAGGCTTTTTTTATATTTTGATATTATGTTTATCTCAATGAGAAAGTAGAATTTGCTACCATTTCACTTCCTTGGAAAAGGTTTACAAAGTAAGTTCCTTTTTCAAAGTCACTACCAGATAACATTTCAGAAACCTCTATTGTTTCATTGTCATAAATAGCGTTTGTTATAAAACTATATGTTAACTCATAGTCACCAAACATTTGTTTTTGAGCTTCACCTAACACATTGTTCTTACTATCTATTACCTGTACATAATATGTTTTATTACCAGACATAGCTACTTGATTAGCTGCTATAGTAAAGCTAATTTTTAAAACATCTACACGTCTTGCTTTATCTGTCGCAATTAGTTTACCAGAGCTTCTCTCTTTAAAAGGCTCTACTTTAAGATTAAGTAAAGTAAGCTCAGAAGCTTTTTCTAAAGTTCTACTAAGATTATCATTTTGACTTACTAGTGTGTCATTATATTTTCTAGACTCACCTAGTACATTCATAGTACTGTCACGCTCAACAGTTAAAGCTTCATTTTGCTCTTTAAGCATTTTGTTTTCTGCTTCAAGATTTTCCTTAGCCTTCTTTAACTTAAAAAAACTTTTCTTGTATCTTTGAAGTGCAGCAACATCTGCTTCTCCCTTTTTAACTTTATCTAATAACTCTTCAATTTCTGCACGTTGTGCTTCAAAGTCTGCTTGTAAACTAGAATTTTCAGCAACAGCTGTTTCATAATTAGCAGTTGCACTATTAAGTTCAGCTTCAAGATCAGTAACAAGAGTTTCTTTTTCACTTATTATCTTTTTATCAGCTTCACTATCAGTGTTCATTTTATACATAATGACAAGGCTTCCTACAAGTAATATCGCTAAAACAACAATTATTGCCTTTAGACTAGAATTCTTTTTTTCTTTTTCCATTTCGATGTTTAGTTTCGACAAAAATAAATATTATTTAATAACAGTATAGTTTTTAACGGATTTTTAGTTGAAAATAGTATTTTTGGACACTAGAAAAATACTATGGAAAACATTATTAGGCTTACAAACAGCGACCTTACTAAATATACGTCACAACGTAGTGGTGAAATAAAGTTTGGTGAACGTATTATTACAATTCCTTCTGATGCAAATTCTTGGGAGTTTGTAAATAAATGTGATGCTGATTTTGTTCTTTTTGGGGTTCCTGAAGACATTGGTGTAAGAGGTAATTTCGGAAGGCCTGGTACAGCCTCTGCATGGGAATCTACATTAAAGAGTATTGTAAACATACAGCACAATAAATTTTGTAAAGGTGGTAAACTTCTTATTTTAGGACATCTCGATGTGACTACAGCTAACGAAATGGCTAAGGATCTTGATATAACCACTACCGAGGATAGAAAAACACTATCTAGTATAATTGATACTATAGATAAAGAAGTATCGCATATTGTACGTAGTATATTAAGCGCTGGTAAAACCCCTATAATTATTGGTGGAGGTCATAACAATGCTTACGGTAATATAAAAGGTACCGCACTAGCAAAAGGGAAATCTATAAACGTTATTAATTTTGATGCTCATACTGATTTTCGTATTTTAGAAGGGCGTCATAGTGGTAATGGGTTTTCATATGCTTTTGAAGAAGGTTTTCTTAAAAAGTACTTTATTTTTGGACTTCATGAAAACTATAACTCTAAAGGTGTCATGGAGAATATCAAAAAAATGTCTGATAGAATAAAGTATAATACCTATGAGCAAATTGCTGTTCGTAAGGAAAAAAACTTTTCTGATGAAATGGGACATGCACTTGGTTTTATAGAAGATGAACCTTTTGGTATAGAAATAGACCTTGATGCACTACCTAATGTTGCTAGTAGCGCTATAACTCCTACTGGTTTTAGTATCGAAAAATTGCGTCAGTTTTTACACTACTTTGGTAGAAATAAGAATGCCACCTACTTACATCTTTGTGAAGGTGCTCCTGAACTTGATGAAGAAAAAAACAATCATCTAACAGGTAAACTGATTGCTTACTTAATAACCGATTTTATAAAATCGACAGAACATAAAACAGCTTAACTTGTTAAAGTTCAAACACTAAAACTCTGTATTTCAAGTTAAACTCTCGAAGTCCATAAAATAGTTTAAAAATATAAAGACTACCTTTGCGTTTGCTTAGTACTTAATACTAGGCACATAATACATTTATTTATACATGAAATTTGAAGATCTTAATTTATTAAAAAATATACAACAAGCACTTATTGAGGAAGGTTATGAAACACCAACCCCAATACAGCAGCAAGCTATACCCGTTATACTAGACGACTCAGACATTGTGGGTTGTGCTCAAACTGGTACAGGTAAAACAGCAGCTTTTGCTATACCTATACTTAATCAATTACACCGTATTGTAGGTTCGGCAAGAAAAGCAAAACACATTCGTACACTTGTTGTTACACCAACACGCGAACTAGCATTACAAATAGGCGAAAGCTTTGACACATACGGTAAATATACTAACATACGTTCACTCACTATCTTTGGTGGAGTAAACCAAGTACCACAAACAGACCAACTTAAAAGAGGTGTTGATGTACTTATTGCCACACCAGGTAGATTATTAGATTTACACAAACAAGGATACATTAATTTTGATCGTTTACATCATTTAGTATTAGATGAAGCTGACCAAATGTTAGACATGGGGTTTATTAATGATGTAAAAAAAATCATTAAACTTACTCCTGAAAACAGACAGACATTATTATTCTCTGCTACTATGCCAATGGCTATTAGAGAACTTGCAGATACTTTTCTTACAGATCCTAAATATGTATCGGTTGCACCAGTATCCTCTACAGCCGAGAGAGTTAAACAACAAGTTTACTTTGTAGAAAAAAGTGATAAAAGAAAATTATTATATCACCTAATCCGCAACGAAAACCTATCTAATGTATTAGTATTTACACGTACTAAGCATGGAGCTGATAATGCCGTAAAAGCACTTAAAAAGAATGGTATTGAGGCTGGCGCTATACACGGCGATAAATCTCAGAATACTAGAGTGCGTATGCTCGATGCTTTTAAAAAGAAAGAAATATCTGTACTTGTAGCAACTGATATTGCAGCACGTGGTATTGATATAGAAAGCTTGCCTTATGTAATAAACTTTGACCTACCTAATATACCTGAAACTTATGTACACCGTATAGGTCGTACTGGTAGAGCTGGTAACGAAGGACTTGCTATTTCTTTTTGCGGTAAAGATGAATTACCATACCTTAAAGACATTGAGAAATTAATACGTCTTAAAATAAAAGTGATAGACGGACATCCTTATCCATTTACTGAAGGCGGTAGTGAACAAACTGCTGAGAAAAAACAAGGGCAAAAACCTGATAGAAGAAATAATAATAGAGGTAACAATAACTCTAGTAAACCAAAATCTAGAAAGTCTGAAGCTTCTAAGAAAAAGAAAAAACGTTGGTATTAATACCAACGTTTTTTCTTTTTATATAAACTGTGCTACGCTCCCCTCTTCCCTATTTCTATAGCTTCTAGGTTTTCTATTTTATCGCCATTTATTTCAAAACGTAACATAGTACGTACTTGATGAAAACCATGTACTCCTGCCGCACCAGGATTCATGTGTAATAAACCTAACTTCTTGTCAAACTGTACTTTTAATATATGCGAATGCCCGCAAATAAATAATTTAGGTGGATTAGCAATTAAACCCTCTCTAATAGCAGGACTATATTTACCAGGATAACCACCTATATGCGTAATCCATACATCTACCCCTTCACACATGAAACGATTATGTAGTGGAAATTCTAATCTAGCTTCTCCATTATCTATATTACCATAAACAGCATGTAAAGGCTTTTCTTTTTTCAAAGTGTCAGTTACACTAAGATCTCCAATATCACCTGCATGCCATACCTCATCAGCAAGGCGAACATATTTTAAAATAGCATCATCTATATGACTATGGGTATCTGAAAGAAGTAGAATTTTTTTCATATCGACAAAAGTATTAAATGCACTTTACCCTTCAAAGAAGAACTCCAAATAGTGTTATTTAACAAAAACATTAAGACTTTACAGCTTCTCAACTCTTAGCTTTATAAGGTAAAATAAGTATCTTTGCTCACTTAAATCATCAATCAACTTTGAGATATTTCATTGAATTTGCATACAACGGAAAAAACTATTGTGGCTGGCAATATCAGCCCCATAGTCCATCGGTACAAGAAACTTTAAACAAGGCATTATCTACGCTATTAAGAGCCGAAATTAATGTTTTAGGAGCAGGTCGTACCGATACTGGTGTACATGCAAAACAAATGTATGCTCATTTTGATTTTGAAGACAATTTTGATACCGAGTCAATTACCCTAAAGCTAAATGCTTTTTTACCAAAAGACATTGTAGTATACAGGTTTATTCCTGTAGCCAACGATGCTCATGCTCGTTTTGATGCCGAAAGCCGTACCTACGAATATCATATACATACCTATAAGGATGCTTTTGATAACGAAGGAAGTTGGTATAACTTTCGTAATCTAGACGTAAAAAGCATGAACGAAGCAACACAAATACTTTTTGAGTATACTGATTTTAAATGCTTCTCTAAAACCCATACTGACGTTAAAACCTACATTTGTGATATAAAAGAAGCCTATTGGGTACAAAATGGTAACAAACTTATTTTTACTATAAGTGCCGATCGTTTTCTACGTAATATGGTACGCGCTATAGTGGGTACTCTTGTAACTATAGGTTTAGGCAAAATGACAATTGATGAATTTAGAACTGTGATAGAAAGTCGCGACAGAGGTAATGCAGGATTTTCGGTTCCAGCACATGGGTTATATTTAACCAAGGTAATTTATCCTTACCTTTAAGCCACTAAATTGTATATGAAAGCTATAAAATTTCCAGTATTAAAAAAGGTATTGCAATTTGCAAAGCCTTATAAATCACGATATATAAGTGTAGTTATATTTGCAGTACTACTATCAATATTTGCAGCACTACGCCCCTATTTACTAAAACAAACTGTAGATGAGTATATCAGCGGTGGAGACTCTAATGGGCTACTCAACTATATCATATTAATGGGTAGTGTGTTACTACTAGAGGTAATTTCGCAATTTCACTTTGTGTATTGGTCTAACTGGCTAGGTCAAGATATTGTAAAAGATATTCGCGAAAAACTCTTCGGGCATATCAATACTTTTAAAATGAAGTTTTACGATAATGAACCTGTAGGTAAACTAGTAACACGTACGGTTTTTGATATAGAATCTATTGCCAAAATTTTTAGTCACGGACTGTTTTTAATAATCAGTGATTTATTAAAAATGACGGTTGTTCTTGCCTTTATGTTCTACATGAACTGGAAACTTACCCTTATAGTACTTGTTGCCATGCCAATATTACTATATGCAACACGTAGATTTCAACTAAAAATGAAGGGTGCATTTCAAGAAGTACGTACACAAATTTCTAACCTTAATACCTTTGTACAGGAGCGTTTAACGGGAATGAAAATTGTACAACTTTTTAATAGAGAAGATATTGAATATGAAAAATTTAAAGCCATTAATAAAAAGCACAATAAAGCATGGCTAAAAAACATACTGTATAACTCTATATTCTTCCCTATTGCCGATATTATATCATCGCTTACACTTGGTTTTATTATATGGTATGGAGGTATCAATATTATAAATGGTGATAACATAACCACGTTTGGAGATCTTTTTGCCTATACCATGCTTATTAGTATGCTATTTAATCCTTTACGTCAAATAGCCGATAAGTTTAACGAGCTACAAATGGGTATAATAGCCTCAGAGAGAGTTTTAGAACTATTAGATGAAGATGAAGTACAAGAATCTGGTACTGTAAAAGCGAGTCACTTTAAAGGAAACATTACTTTTAAAGATGTGCGCTTTAGCTATATACCAGACGAAGAAGTTATAAAAGGAATTAACCTAAATGTAAAGGCAGGTGAAACCATTGCTATAGTAGGTACTACAGGAGCAGGAAAATCGACTATTATAAACCTGCTAAATCGTTTTTATGAAATAGATAATGGTAGCATTGCTGTTGACGGTACTGACATAAACGAATTTACACTAGAAACCCTGCGCAAGCAAATAGCTATTGTACTGCAAGATGTTTTCTTATTTGCCGATAGTATACTTAACAACATTACCCTTAATAACCCTGATATTACTAGAGAAGATGTTATAGCGGCTGCCAAGGCTATAGGTGTTAATGATTTTATCATGACCTTACCTAACGGGTATGACTATAACGTAAAAGAACGTGGTGTAATGCTATCGTCTGGGCAAAGGCAACTTATTGCCTTTTTGAGAGCTTATGTTAGTAACCCAAGTATATTAATACTAGATGAGGCAACATCATCTATAGATAGTTACTCGGAAGAGTTAATACAAACAGCTACTGATAAAATTACCCAAGGTCGCACCTCTATAGTTATTGCACATAGGCTAGCTACTATTATAAACGCCGATAAAATTATCGTTATGGATAAAGGGCTTATAGTAGAACAAGGTACACACCAAGAACTTATGAATCACGAAATGGGATATTATAAAAACTTATACTACTCTCAGTTTGCTGTAGAAACAGAAGGATAAAACTATTACCTAGAATGAAACTCTTCTTTAAATATTTTGTAAAGGTACTTGCTGTAGAGGCTATTTTATTAATAATTTACCTTTTGCTTACTATAAATATAATGCCCGATAGAGTCAGGTCTATAGGTCATGCTATTTCTACACTATTAAGCCTACCCTTATCGTTAATAAACAGAAGTTATCCCTATTGGGCTACGGGGTCTATTTACTTTAAGTTATTACTTATACTAGTAACACTTCTTACTCATACATTTATTGTTTATAAGCTAGCTAAGGTGTTTAAAAAGTAGATTATTATTTTACATAGATTTAACATGATTTATTAAATCATCAATAGTAGTATCAAAGTTTATTTTTTTACTTACTTCTACAACTTTTTGTAAATTAAATTTACAAAATAAAAATAAAATTCTTTTAGCCTTTTTTATCTCTTTAAACGAATAGAAAAGCTTTAATCTAACAAACATACTTTCATACGCACTCCATAATGCTAAAAAATAATAAAATGGTAGATTCGTCAATATTAATACTATCGGCAATAATAAACTTTTATAGTTTTCATAAGTTAAAAGTTGTTTATAATTAGTAATTATTTTATAGAAAACATAAGAGCATAAAAGAATAACTATTATTGATAATATATTGCCTAAATATGAACTAACTTGCTTATATTCTTTATTCTTTACTGCCTTCATACTAGCAACTTGATGCATAATAGCTATCAAAGATAAAGATGGAATAATTATAAGCTCTTTCCATAATGCAAACGTGTAAAAGTTTACTAGAAATTCAAAATATATTATGAATTTAAAATCTTGAAATAAAAGAACAATAAAATCATAGTTCTTATCAGTTTTAACACTTCTAAACATTAAAATAGAAGATGAGAAAATCAACCATATAATTGAGTCTTTTAACAAACCTATATCCCATAGTATAGTATTATTCAAAAGGAAAATTACTATTGTATAGTAAATAATATAAAGTCCTAAAATTGAAGCTATTTTTATACCCAAAAAGACTTTTAAAACCTTTCCAGCAGATACTCTAATAGTTTTCTTAAATAGAGTAAGTAATATGATAACTAAAGACCAAATAATGACCGAAAACTCTCTAGTAGAAAATATTGTTAGTAATTCATTCATTTGTACATAAATATACAGAGAATTTTTGTCTGTTTAATCACTCCACAAAACATTTCCCACTTTGTAAATAATTAACTATTTTCGTAGCCACAAAATAAACGAGAAAAAAGTATACTCATGAAATACGATGTTATTGTTTTAGGAAGCGGTCCTGGTGGTTATGTAGCTGCCATAAGAGCTTCGCAACTAGGCTTAAAAGTAGCCGTAGTAGAGAAAGAAAATCTTGGTGGAATATGCCTTAACTGGGGATGTATACCTACAAAAGCTTTATTGAAAAGTGCACAAGTTTTTGATTATCTGAAGCACGCATCTGATTACGGACTTACCGTAAAAGAATTTGATAAAGATTTCAATGCTGTAATCGATCGTAGCCGTGGCGTAGCCGAGGGTATGAGCAAAGGAATACAGTTCTTGATGAAAAAGAATAAAATTGATGTAATACTTGGTACAGGTAAACTAAAACCAGGTAAAAAAATGGACGTTACTGATGCCGATGGTAAGGTATCTGAACTTAGTGCCGACCATATTATTGTAGCTACTGGTGCACGTTCTCGCGAGTTACCTAACTTACCACAAGATGGTAAAAAAGTAATAGGTTACCGTCAGGCAATGACATTACCAGAGCAACCAAAATCGATGATAGTAGTAGGTTCTGGAGCTATAGGTGTTGAGTTTGCTCACTTCTATAACGCTATGGGTACTGATGTTACTATTGTAGAGTTTATGCCTACTGTTGTTCCTGTAGAGGATGCAGATATATCTAAACAATTTGAGCGTTCACTTAAAAAGTCAGGTATTAAAGTAATGACTAATGCTTCTGTAGAAAAAGTAGATACTACTGGTAACGGTGTTAAGGCTACAGTAAAAACAGCTAAAGGAGAAGAAGTTCTTGAAGCTGATATCGTACTTTCTGCTGTAGGTATTAAATCTAACATCGAAAACATTGGTCTAGAAGAAGTAGGGATTGCTACTGATAGAGATAAAATAATGGTAAACGATTTTTACCAAACAAACATACCAGGATACTATGCAATTGGTGATGTAGCACCAGGGCAAGCATTAGCTCACGTAGCTTCTGCCGAAGGTATACTTTGTGTAGAGAAAATTGCAGGAATGCATGTAGATGCTCTAGACTATGGTAATATACCAGGTTGTACATATGCTACTCCAGAAATTGCATCTGTAGGTCTTACAGAGAAAGCTGCTAAGGAAAAAGGATATGAACTAAAAGTTGGTAAATTCCCATTCTCTGCATCAGGAAAAGCAAAAGCAGCAGGTACTCCAGATGGTTTTGTAAAAGTTATATTTGATGCTAAATATGGCGAATGGTTAGGTTGCCATATGATAGGTGCTGGTGTTACTGATATGATAGCTGAGGCTGTTGTAGCACGTAAACTAGAAACTACTGGACATGAGATACTAAAAGCTGTACACCCTCACCCTACAATGAGTGAAGCGGTTATGGAAGCTGTAGCAGATGCTTATGGCGAAGTAATACATATGTAATATTACATATTCCTAAATATAAAAAACCCGCTTTGATTATATCAGAGCGGATTTTTTTATGGCTTATAAATACATTAATTATGGCTTTCTTTATAGTAAGGTTATCAAAGTAAAAACCCCGAATGTAATTTACATTCGGGGTTTTTACTTTGATAATAAACTAATACAGATGTATTAGCTATATGTTTATTTTATTATAGCTCAATATTAAATTTACCATTAGTAACTTCAACTACATTATCCTCTGCATCTGTTGAAGTAAATTCAAATTCTCCTTTTATCCATCCGCCTTCATTACTAACAATAGTTAATTGACCTCCTGTAACTGTATATGGAGTTGTACCCTCAGCATATATAGCCATTATACTACTACCATCTATTGTATAAGTACCCGCAGTAATATTTACGTTCATTAATAATTGTACTTGACTAGCAGGGCTAACAATCTGTCCACTTAATGTAAGGAACTCACCTGATTGAGCAGATAGTATAACACTATAGTCTTTATCTACACTACCTACTGTAGCTGTAAAGTATTCTTCATTTGTAGGATCTGGATCAACATTACCGCCTGTATATGATATATTAGTAAAAATTCCACTTGTAAGTACAACAGGAGTGTCTATACCGTCTTCGTCATTACTCCAATATCCAGTAAACTCAAATGTACCCGATATAGTATTATTTACAGTATTTATAGAAGTAATAGTAACAAAACCATTATCATTAAGTTCTGAATCTAAGTTTAAGTAGCTAAAATCAGAATCATTGTTAGGACTATAAGATAATATAGCATCTGTATAAGTACCAATAGTAGTACCCGTTACAGCTATACTAACACTTTCTCCGTTAGTACCTCTTAATCCTTGTATAGCGATTACACCGTCAATAATTGCAGCTTGAGTAGCTGTAGCCTCAAATAGCTCTTCATCAATTTCAACTTGAAATGATGCTGGCAGTGCTTGATCTTCAACATTATCTAAAAATACAGGATCTACAGGCTCAGAGTCACAAGAAACAAACCCTAATGCTGAAATTAAAACTAAAAATGCTGATAAAATCT
Organism: Flavobacterium sp. MedPE-SWcel; assembly: GCA_001874325.1. Lineage (GTDB taxonomy): Bacteria > Bacteroidota > Bacteroidia > Flavobacteriales > Flavobacteriaceae > Flavobacterium. Next base: position 95,092 of record MPCW01000001.1, read on the forward strand.
TTATTCTTTTCATAACGTAACTTGAATTATTAGTTCCCAAATATAAATCATTAAAATTAAAAAATCATTATTTTTTTAATACTCTTCTTAAAAGGAAAATACCTACCACAAAAAATAGTGTTAAGAATATCACAGAATATCGCATGCTACCAAATATCTGGTCTATCGCTCCATAAAGTAGCATACCAATAACTATACCTATTTTCTCGGTCACATCATAAAAACTAAAGAAAGAAGTAGTATCCTTAGTTTCTGGTAAAAACTTAGAGTAGGTAGAACGTGATAGTGATTGTATCCCTCCCATTACTAAACCTACAAAACCTGCTGTAATATAAAAATGTATAGGTAACGTTACAAAAAAGGCGCAAACACATATTATTGCCCAAATAACGTTAATACCTACTAACGTTTTTATATTTCCATATTTATCTGACAATTTAGACGTTGCCGTTGCCCCTACTACTGCAACTAGTTGTATTAATAGTATACTTACTATTAATCCCATTTGTTTTGCTCCATCATCTTCTCCCCAAGCTATCTCTTCAGCCCCAAAATAAGTTGCAACCAGCATAACAGTTTGTACTGCCATACTGTAAACAAAAAAAGCTCCTAAATAACGTTTCAGTTTAACATTAAGTTTTAGCTCTCCCCATACTTTCTTTAGTTCTTTAAAACCATTAAACAGTACATCTCGAGTAACTTTTTCTTTTTTATTCCCTTTTGGTAAATAATAATAAGTGTATTGACTAAATAATATCCACCATACCCCTACTGACACAAAAGAAATTCGCATTGCTTTTATTGCTGCAGGTTCTTCTGGAGTATCTTCTAACCCGAATGCATTAGGAAACATTACCATTGCTAAATTTACAATTAGTAACAATACACTACCTATATAACCCATAGAGTATCCTTTTGCGCTTATAGCATCTTGTTGTTCTGGGTGTGCAATATCTGGTAGATAAGAATTATAAAAAACTAAACTCCCCCAAAAACCTACTAACCCAAAAAAATAGCATGATAAACTCCAAACCATATTCTCGAGGCTAAACCAATATAAACCGATACATGAAACTGCCCCTAAGTAACAAAACAGTTTTAAAAATACTTTTTTATTCCCTGAATAATCGGCTATACCAGATAGTAATGGTGATATAATAGCTACTAATAAAAAAGCAAAAGCAGTAACAAAGCTAATTAATGCTGTACCTTTTATAGAAGTTCCAAAAATCTCTACATTAGTTTGCCCTTCACTAAAAAGAGCATTATAAAAAATAGGGAATACTGCCGAAGCAATAACAAGACTATATACAGAATTGGCCCAGTCGTAAAAGGCCCATGCATTTAAGAGTTTTTTACTCCCTTTTTCTAGTTGTGGCATAGTTGTTTTATTTAAATAAAAAAAGCTGCTCTTTTGCAGAGCAGCTAATATATATAATTCTTAAAATATAGCTTTGTTAAAAAAGTAAACTTATAGTTTAACTCCAAATTTAGCCGCTTCGGCTTTTGCTTTTGGTATTAAACTTCTAATATTTTTAATTCTTGTATTACTAGAAGGGTGTGTACTCATAAACTCTTTAGGAGCATTTCCTCCAGAATTTGCATCCATACGTTGCCAAAATGATATAGCCTCTTCTGGATTATAACCTGCAATAGCCATAAGAGTAAGTCCTATTTCATCTGCTTCATTTTCATGTTTTCTACTAAATGGTAACATTGCTCCATATTGAGTTGTTACACCATAAGCTTGTTGATATAGTTGTTGTGCAGATTCGCTTTGTCCTGATGTAGCTAAAGCAACACCTGTAGCTCCATATTGTTGCAATGTACCTGCACTCATACGCTGTGCGCCATGATTTACAAGAGCATGCGCCACCTCATGTCCCATAACAGTTGCAAGACCGGCTTCATTTTTTGTAATAGGCATTATACCAGTATATACTACTATTTTTCCGCCAGGCATACACCAAGCATTTACTGCTGGGTCATCAACTAAATTATATTCCCATGCATAATCCTTAAGGTACCCTTTATATCCTTTTGCTGTAAGATATTTCTCTGCCGCTTCTTTTATTTTCTTACCTACACTCACTACCATAGCAGATTGTGAAGTAGATTTAATTACTTTATTTTCTTTTAAAAATGAATCATATTGCTGAAAAGCTGTTGGAAATATCTCTTTATTTGATACAAAGTTCAAATCTTTCTTACCTGTAAAAGGATTTGTTGAACATGATGCTATCAACAAAAATAATAAGCTCGAAAGGGCTAATACACTTCTCTTCATTAGTATGTTTATTAAATTTCTTCAAAATTACTAAATTCATTTTATATATAATTTTGAAATGACGGTTATATCAATTTTGATTTATATAAATCAACTATTTGAGATAGAATTATATTAAGATCTTCTATACAAATATCTTTCTCTGGATCTATAAGTAGTATTCTCATTCTGGCACGCTTTTCGGATAATAACTTCTCATGTTCAATTTTATTTCCTTCAACAACACCTAGATAGGGTAAACCATATTTTTTATGTATCCATAAATAACAACACATTTTACCATTAAAAAGGTAAAAAGGCATACCATATTTTAAGTCTTCTGTAATAGCTTCATCAAAATTAATAATATAGTTTCTCAAAAAGAGTAAGCATCCTTTAATAGGCTCCTCTTTAGTTAAAAAATATTTATCAATGGGTTTCATGTAAATAGTCTAGAATAATGTTATATTCAAAAGTAATAAAACTATTAAATTAGCCTTTAATTAAAGTCAAGACAATGTCTAAAAAGAAAAAAGCACCATTAAAAGTTCCTAAATCAATTCTTGCTACTGCAAAAGTATTAGAAATAACTTCTAATAAATTAGCTGCAAAATTTGCTATGAAACTTTTTATAACTCCTATGAAATTTAAACTTCCTAGAAAGGAAATGAATATGGAGCTACAGAGTGAACAAGAGTATCTAGATATAGAATCGTTAGATAAAAAAATAAGAGTATACCATTATGGCACAAGCGATAAAAAAGTATTACTAGTACATGGATGGAGTGGACGCGGAACTCAACTATGGGCGATTGCAGAAGAACTTATAAAAAATGGTTACAGTACTGTTAGTTTTGACGCTCCTGCACATGGAAAATCTAGTGGAAAAACTAGTAATATGCTGGAATTTATTGCTTCTATACAGGAATTAAATAAAAAATATGGTCCATTTGAATATGCTATTGGCCATTCGTTAGGAGCCATGTCTGTACTAAATAGTATAAAGCAAGGTTTAACAGTAAAAAAAGCTATTATTATAGGTAGCGGAGATAAAATTGAAGACATTCTATCTGACTTTATAAGTAAACTAGGCATGAATATTGCAACCCGTAAAAAAATGATTGCACTATTCGAGAATAAATTCGATGCTAAAATCAATGACTATTCTGCTTATGTAGCTGCTAAAGAAGTACATATTCCAGTACTTGTAATACATGATAAAGATGATAAAGATGTACCTGCTACCGCATCGCAGCATATACATGAACATCTTGAGAAATCTGAATTAATGATTACTGAAGGACTAGGACATCGAAAAATTCTAGGTAATGGTGAGGTCATTAAAAGAACAATTCAATTTATAACACAATGAGAAAGATAACAATGTTAATAGTACTCCTTTCGCTAACGGCATGTCAGGGTCAGGTAAACAAAAAAGCAGTAAGAAACGAAACTACAAATACAGAAAATCAGGAACTGATAGATAGTAAGTATAAAGTAGCAAAAACTGATGCCCAATGGCGTGAAGAGTTAACTGCTGAGCAGTATTATGTTTTAAGGAACAAAGGTACTGAACGACCTCATACTGGTGAATATGATAAGTTTTTTGAAGAAGGTGTATATGTTTGTGCGGCTTGTAACCATCCACTATTCAAATCTGATGCAAAATTTGACTCTCACTGCGGGTGGCCATCATTTGACCAAGCAATAGAAGGTTCTGTTATACATGAGCATGATAGTAGTCATGGCATGAACCGTACTGAAGTATTATGCTCTAGCTGCGGAGGTCACCTAGGCCATGTTTTTGACGATGGACCAAAAGAAACTACTGGTAACCGTTTTTGTACAAACTCTGTATCTATAAAATTTATACCTGCAAAAAAGAAATAGCCTTATGAAAGATTATAATATTAAAAAAACAGAGGCTGAATGGAAAGAACTATTGGGCGCTGAACGTTATAAAATATTACGTGAAAAGGGTACTGAATATCCTAACTCTGGAGAATATAACTTACATTTTGAAAAAGGTACTTATGCTTGTGGTGCTTGCCAAGAACCTCTTTTTGCGAGTGATTCAAAATTTGAATCAGGTTGTGGATGGCCATCATTTGATGATTCATTACCTGGAAAGGTTGAATATATTAAAGATACCAGCTTTGGTATGATACGTACAGAGATATTATGTGCCAATTGTGGTAGCCATCTGGGTCATATATTTGATGACGGACCTACTGATACTGGACAACGTTATTGCGTTAACTCCCTGTCCGTCAACTTTAAAAAATAGACTTTAAAAATAGTTAGATACAATAGTGTTCTAGCTATTTTTTTTGTACCTTTTATTGCTGTTTTGCACTACAAATATTTTTATTTACAAGCCGTATAATACTCATAGTATGAAATTTACTACTATACAAAATATTTATATGTACAATTCACATTAATGATTATATGAATATAATATGTACGACGAATTAAAGTACTGGTACTTGCGTGACCATAAATTATTCCGCACACTAAGCTTTAGACAAATAAAACAACTGTGTATTATTACTGGTTTTAAAAAAGTAAAAAAGCACGAAATACTTTATTTTTCTGATTCAGATGTACCCAGAATATACCTTCTAAAAAAAGGATCAATTAAAATTGTCGAAATTGATGAAGATGGTAATGAGAGTATTAAAGATATTATACAAAAAGGCGATCTTTTTGGAGAAATAACACTTGATACTGAATTTTCATCTAACGAATATGCAAAAGCACTTACTAACGAGGTGGTTATTTGTAGTTTTTTAATGTCTGATTTTGAAAACCTAATATTAAAAAACCCAGACTTAGCACTCTCATATACAAAGTTTGTAGGGCTTAAAATGAAGCGTTTTAAAAACAAATATTCAAATCTTGTTTTTAAAGATGCTAAAAATAGACTTATTACATTTTTAAAAGAATGGACAGAAAAAGAAGGTACTATAGACAATAACAAAGTTGTACTAGAAAATTACCTTACTCAAAACGATATTGCCCAGATAATATGTACATCCCGACAAACAGCGACTCAGTTATTAAATGACATGGAAGAAAAGGGACTATTACAGTACAGTCGAAAAGAAATTGTTATTACTGATATTACAAAATTATAGAATTTTGATCCAAATGTAAAGCAGCCGACAATTTACTATTTCGTTATCAATTAAGTTTGTATTAGAAAATTTATACGATTATGAAAAAACAAATTGTAATTACCGCTTTACTACTTTTTATTAGCATTGGTGCTTTTGCTCAAAAAACAGACCATCGTAACTTAGATAAAAAAGTTGCTATAGAAGGATATGACCCTGTAGCCTATTTTAAAGATGGAGAAGCTGTTGAAGGCAAAAAGAAAAACGCCTTAAACTACAAAGGTGCTATTTATTATTTCTCTACTCAAGCAAATAAAGCCTCATTTAAAAGTAACCCTTCTAAATATGAACCTCAATACGGAGGATGGTGTGCTTATGCAATGGGAGATTCAGGTGAGAAAGTAGAAGTTGATCCTGAAACTTTTAAAATTATTGATGGAAAACTGTACTTATTCTATAATAGGTTCTTCAATAATACTTTAAAAAGCTGGAATAAAAATCAAACAGCACTAAAAAACAAAGCAAATAATAACTGGAAAAAAATAATATCATTATGAAAAATCTAACAATTTGGGTATTACGACTTGTTCCTGCGATAATATTATTGCAAACCCTATTTTTTAAATTCACAGGAGCCGAAGAATCCGTTTACATCTTTACAACTCTAGGTGCAGAACCTTATGGTAGAATTGGTAGTGGTGTCATGGAGCTTATTGCAGCAATATTATTATTAATCCCTTCAAAAAGTCATTGGGGAGCATTTTTAGGTGCAGGAGTTATGAGTGGTGCTATCGCATCTCACCTTTTTATACTAGGCATAGATGTTAAAGATGACGGAGGTACATTATTTGCATTAGCAATAATAACTTTCATCTTTTGTAGTATAATAATAGTAAAAAACAAGAATAAATTTTTTAACTTACTCAAGTAAAACAATATAATATGCTTTTTTCTTCTGTAAAGAACAACCTTGATGAACTACTTGTACTACTACAAGGTCTATCAGATAACGAATTTTGTAAACCAGTAGATGCTTTAGGTAAATCTACAATTGGGCAACATGTAAGACACATTTTAGAAATGTATTCTTGCCTTACAAAAAATTACGATTGTGCTATTATTAATTATGATAATAGAGAACGTAATAAATTAATTGAAAATAATATAACTCATGCCACAGAAGAAATAGCATTACTAAAGGAAAGTCTTGAAAAAGAAGACAAAGAATTAGTTTTAGAGCATACCATAGATGGTAAAACAATAGCTACTAAAAGTAACTATAATAGAGAACTATTATATAACCTAGAGCACTCTATACATCATCAAGCCTTAATAAAGGTTGCATTACATGAATTTGGAAATGTTTTTGTTGATGAAAACTTTGGTGTAGCCGCATCTACAATTCAATACAGAAAGATATGTGCACAGTAAGTTTTGTAAATGCAGGAGGTAAAATAATTATAACTTCAAATAGAGACGAAAAAATATCACGAGAAGCTGCTATTCCTCCGCAAGCCTATATGGTAAATAATCGTAAAGTTATATTCCCGCGTGATCCAAAGGCAGGAGGTACATGGTTTGCCATTAAAGAAGATAATACCACAGCTGTATTGTTAAACGGCGCAGAAGAGTCACACACTCCTACTCCACCCTACTCAAAAAGTAGAGGGATAATATTGCTAGACATAATAGGTAGTGAAAAACCTATTGAATACTGGAATACGATTGAGTTTAATAATATTGAACCCTTTACAATAGTATTATATAGTAACGAAAGGTTATATCAACTACGTTGGGATAGTAATAACAAAAGCCAGAAGGAACTAGATAGCTCACAAAATCATATCTGGGCATCTGCCACTTTATATTCAAAAGAAATTCAAGTAAAGAGAAAAGAACTCTTTTTTGATTTTTTGAATACAAAAATATTACCTGTTAATGATAATATCCTAGAGTTTCATCAATTTACCGAATCGGAAGATATTGAAAACGGATTAGTTATTAATCGAAATGGTGTTCTAAAAACAGTAAGTATAACCCAATTTGTGCACCACAAAAACAAAGTAAACTTATATTACAAAGACTTAATGTCTGGATCAGAAAAAACAAAAACGGTAGTAACTATATGATAAGGTCTTTTTTTTACAAAATAACACATTGGGAATATTGGCCATACCAAGTTATATACATACCCATTTATTTTCAATGGTTATACTACTCAATACGAAGCGGTAGTTTATTTTTCTTTAATGCTTCAAACCCCTCATTTAAAAATGGAGGATTCTATATGGAATCAAAAAAAGAAATTTACGACTTGATTCCTCAAGAATATTATCCAAAAACTATTTTAATAAAAGAGAATAGCGATATAAATAGTATTAAAGTTGAAATGAACCAAAATCAACTTTCATACCCATTAATAGCTAAACCAGATATAGGCCTAAGAGGAAATGCTGTTAAGAAAATACATGATGAACAAGAGTTAAGGGAATATATCCAAAAATCTGATTTTGATTATCTATTACAAAATTTTATACCATATAAAAATGAAGTAGGTATTTTTTATGTACGCTTTCCAAATGAAAAAAATGGAAAAATAACAGGAATCGTAAAAAAAGAGTTCTTAGCAATTACAGGTAATGGTACATCTACAATAATAGAATTGTTAAATGAAAACCCTCGTTATAAACTCCAAATAAAAACATTAAAAGCAGAATATGGCGACAAACTTCTTGAAGTACCGAAAAAAGGAGAAGAGTTAAATCTAGTACCCTATGGTAATCATGCTAGAGGGGCAAAGTTTATTGATGCCAGTAATTTAAAAACAGAAAAACTAGAAACTATTATCGATACTATGTGTAAAAACATATCAGGATTCTATTTTGGAAGAATAGATCTTATGTATAATAATTTTAGTGAATTAGAAAGTGGTGAAAATTATAGCATTGTAGAAGTAAATGGTGCTGCTAGTGAACCAACACATATTTATGACCCTAAGCATTCAATATTTTTTGCATGGAAAGAAATAGCTAGACATATACATTATATGCATCAAATAAGTTTACAAAACAAAAAAAGAGGCAGTACGTATCTTGACTTTAAAGAAGGAATGTCACAGTACAAACTACAAATGCTTCAAAACAATAAAATAACAAACTTTTAGTAAATGAGTACATTCAAGAATGTAATAGTTGGTTTTGCCATAAGCTTTATCGGCTCATTGCCCTTAGGATATCTCAATATAATAGGATATACCATACATGAAAAGTATGGTATATCTAGTTTAATACAATTCTTACTTGGAATAATTACAGTTGAATTCTTTGTAATTTATTTCACTTTGGTTTTTGCAGAAAAAATAGCATCTAATAAGAAGTTATTAAAAAGGATAGAGCAATTTTCAATACTATTCTTTTTAATACTAACAATACTAGCAACTATTCAAATACTAAGCGTAGAAAACAATCATACAGCAACCTACATAAACCATAATTTCTTTTTGAATGGAATACTCCTAAATTGTATAAACCTAATGCAAATCCCATTCTGGACAGGCTGGAGTATATATCTAGTCAGTAATAAATATATTAATGTAAAAAAATACAATAAGATATCTTACCTTATTGCAACGCTTATAGGAACATTAGCTGGTATGACAACATTTATAATGATACTAGCTAAACTAGCTGAAAAAATAAGCTTCTTTAAAAATATCATTAATTATATCTTTTTAATAACCTTTCTTACCCTATTCTTAATACAAGCCATTAAATACTATAAGAAACATCTAAAAAGTATTTAAGTATACTATCATGGAAAAGTAATCAAGAACAATGAGCTTTTCAACACACAAAAAGCGCCTCGATGGGTGCTTTTATTTTATGTATCAAAAAGATTTTATTGGTGTATCAATCGAACCGTAGTGCTTTTACGGGGGATATTTTGGTTATTACGTAGGATGGTATTAGTAATAATGAGAGACAGACTAGTATTGTTCCTACATTTATAAGTAGTATGGAAGGGATATCTATGGATACTGGGGCTACGGTTACATAATAGTTCTCGGGCGGTAGGGTTATTATACCAAAGTATTTTTGGAGTAAAATCAACCCTAGGCTTATACCATTACCCCATAGTAGTCCTTTTATTATTAGATAGGCAGCATTATATAAGAAAATCTTACGCACACTCCAGTTATTTGCTCCTAATGATTTTAGTATTCCTATCATTTGGGTACGCTCTAATATTAATACTAGTAATGCTACTATCATATTAATAGTACCTACCACTATCATTATGACTATGATTAGTATTATATTAAAATCAAATAATTTAAGCCATTCGAAAATACTATAATACTTATCTTCTATTGTACGACTATCTAATGTTGATGATATGGCTGAATAGACTTCATCTCCTTTTTGTTCCAATTGATCAAAATCATCAATAAACACTTCAAAAGATCCTACCTCTCCATTTCTCCATTTATTGATTCGTTGTATATGACGAATATCCCCTATCACGTAGGTAGCATCAAACTCTTGAAAACCTGAATTAAAAACTCCAACAATTTCAAACACCCTCATATTAGGCATGCTGTTGACTTTTTGCTTCATAAAAAAGGTATTAAACTTATCTCCTACCTTTAATTTCAACCTATTAGCTAAGTACTGTGAAAGAACAATTTCATTGTTTAGCTTATCTTTTAAATTAGGAATTCTACCCGAAACAATATATTCTTGAATATTATCCCACTTATACTCCTCTCCTACTCCTTTAAAGACAACTCCCTCTACAGATTCTTCAGTACGAATGATACCTGCCTTTGAGGCTACAGCCTGCACATGACTTATACCTGATACTGATTTAAATTCTGGATAAAAGTCTTGCTCTATGTCGAGTGGTGACACACTTACCTCTGATAAATTATCATCATAATTTGATATGATAATGTGCCCGTTAAAAGCTGATACTTTTTCGCGTATTTTATCTTGTAACCCAACACCCGTTGCCACAGCAATCATCATCATAACAATACCGATAGCTATAGCTATTATAGCTATTTTTATAATTGGTGCGGATATACTACTTTTATGGTTCTTGGCGGTAACCAACCTTCGAGCAATGAAATATTCTAAATTCAACTGGTATATGGTATCTTATTCGTTTTTCAAAAATACATTTTTATTCTCACTTATATTATTCACTGCTTGTGGAAATTCTGTTATAAATGAAAGAAGTGATACTAAAAGTGATTTACAAGAAGTAACGAACACTTCTCAAAAAATTGTCCGAATAAAAACAGGTGCTGATAACTACAGCAAATACCTACCTCTTTTAAAAAACAAAAAAGTTGGTATAGTCACAAACCAAACAGGTATTATAAGCAATGATAAAAAACATCTAGTCGATTTTTTACTTGAAAAAGGTATTGATGTTAAAACAATATATGCTCCCGAACATGGTTTTCGTGGTACAGCTGATGCTGGCGAACTCATAAAAGATGGAAAAGATATTAAAACGGGATTACCTATTATATCTCTTTATGGCAATAATAAAAAGCCTAAACCTGAGCAATTAAAAGGTATTGATATTTTAATTTTTGACTTACAAGATGTAGGGGCTCGTTTTTACACCTATATATCATCATTACATTATGTAATGGAAGCTTGTGCCGAAAACAACATACCGTTGATTGTTTTAGACAGACCAAACCCTAATGGTGGTATTGTAGATGGACCAATACTAGAAAAAGAAAACAAAAGTTTTGTGGGTATGCACCCTATACCTGTATTACACGGTATGACTATTGGTGAATATGCTAAAATGATTAATGGAGAAAAATGGCTAAAAAATAATGTACAATGTCAGCTTACTGTAATTGCTTGTTCTAATTACAAAAGAACTTTACCGTATAGCTTACTTATAAGCCCATCTCCTAATTTACCAAATGACCAATCTATAAACTTATACCCTAGTCTTTGCTTTTTTGAAGGCACTACTATAAGTATAGGGCGTGGTACTAATAAACAATTTCAGATCTACGGCTCTCCTTCCCTCCCAAAAACTGATTTTAGTTTTACTCCAAAACCAAATAAAGGCGCTAAAAACCCTAAACATAATGGTAAAATCTGTTATGGAAAAAACCTCTCTACAATAAAAAAAATAGACCGCTTAGAATTAAAATGGCTACTTAAGGCTTACAACGACACTAGTGATAAATCTTCATTTTTTATTCCTTTCTTCGCTAAGTTAGCAGGTACTAAACAATTACAGCAACAAATAGAAAGCGGTAAAACCGAAAAAGAGATTCGCGAGAGCTGGAAAGGTGGGCTTATAAACTTCAAACAAATGAGACGAAAGTATCTCATATATGCTGAATAAGGCTTTCTACTTCCTAAAAACTAAACTATTTTCTTTTTCATCTCCTCTACTATATTATAAGCAGCAGGGCATATAGCTACGTTTTTTAATGTCAAGTTACTTATCTGTTGAAACTTTTTCCTATCAGTATGCGGAAACTCTCGACATGCTTTAGGACGCACGTCATATATCATGCAATAATTTTCATTATCCAAAAAAGTACAAGGTACACTTTGCAATACATAATCATTATCTTCATCTACCCGCAAATACTGTTCAATAAATTTCTGTGGTTTTAATCGAAGATACTTTGCAATACGCTCTACATCGGCATCTGTAAATAATGGCCCTGTAGTTTTGCAGCAATTAGCACAAGTAAGACAGTCTGTTTTTCTAAACTCATTATCATGCAAATCCTGCATGATATAGTCTAAGTTTTTAGGCGCTCTTTTTTTCAGCTTATTAAAAAACTTTTTGTTTTCGTTATGCGTATCTTTGGCAAGTTTAGGAAGCTGTTTTAAAAAATCGTCCATCAGGTTACATTGTGTTATCGATCAAGACGTAAAAGTATAAAAAAATGAAAGACCTTTTTGGGAAAGCCATATTGGATTATCAAACAAATAATAATCCGCAAGATCTAATTACAGAAACATCAATATCTGAAGCTGATGAAATGAGTGTTGCTTACTTATTTAGAGGATATGATGAAATGCCAAAACTAGAGCAAAAAGCACTACAAATGGCAAAAGGTAAAGTACTTGATGTAGGATGTGGAGCTGGCAGCCATAGTCTTTACTTGCAAAACGAAAAAAACATTGATATTACAGCTATCGACATATCGGCAAATGCTATCGAAGCTTGCACACTTCGCGGTGTTAAAAAAGCTACAGTTAAAGATGTAATGCAACTAGAGAATGAAAAATTTGACACAATACTGCTATTAATGAACGGGGCTGGTATGTGTGGCCGTCTTAATAAAATATCTGATTTTCTACAAAAAATAAAATCGTTACTTAATGAAGATGGTCAAGTACTTTTAGATTCATCTGATATTATATATATGTTTGATGAAGATGAAGATGGCGGTAAATGGATACCTAGCGATAATGAATATTATGGCGAATTAGTATTTAATATTAGTTATAAAGATGAAAAAGAAACTCCTTTTAACTGGATGTATATTGACTATAACACGCTACAAAATGCTGCTCACGCTAATGGTTTACAATGTGAGTTAATTTTAGAAGGGGAACATTTTGATTATTTAGCTAAAATCACCCTAGCTTAGAATAAAAAAGCCCACGTATTAACGTGGGCTTTTTTATTCTATATAGCTATTATTACTGTTGATATTTCATAATAATACCTTGTAACTCCATTGTCCATGCCTGAATAGCTGGCATTGTAGATTCTGTAAGTTCTGGCAATTTAGCCGCAAGCTTTTTTCCAGCAGGAGATTGGTAAAACTTAATCATCTGCTTAACGTCATCTTGTGTAAACTCTTTTAAATAAAAAGCTTCTTGCGCATCCATAATTGGTGTTATTGATGCTTCAAACTCTTTAGTAAACTCTGCTTGTTTATCAGCAGGTATCATTGCTATAACTTGTTTTTTAGCCACATCTACTTGCGCCATTGACCCTGAAACTTCAAGTAGTTTTTTCACATCAGCTTTAAAAGCGTCACTTTGTGCAAAACTAAAGTTTGCTACAAGTATAAATGCTACTGCAAATAATAATTTTTTCATTGTTTTAATTTTAAAATGGTTATGGAATATTCAAATATTTATGTGTTTGTAATGATACACGCCATTTCGGGTTATTCATAACATAATCCACTATTAACGGAGTCATTTGTTCTTTCTTACTCCACTCTGGCTGTAAAAATAATATTGCATCATCATTTACCTTTGCTGCTTGTTCTTCAGCAAATATAAAATCATGCTTATTATGTATAATTACCTTCAATTCATGTGCGATATCATAAGCTCCTTGCACTGGTAATTTATTCTTTTTAGGTGATAAACAAAACCAATCCCAAGCCCCAGTAACTGGATAAGCTCCTGATGTTTCAATATGCACATTTAATCCGCTTGCTTTCAACTTTGTTGTAATCGGTGTCATATCCCATGTTAATGGTTCTCCCCCAGTTATTACAATTGTTTTTGCATATTTAGCAGCATTAGTTACAATAATATCTACATCTGTTGGTGGATGTAATTCAGCATTCCAACTTTCTTTAACATCACACCAATGACAACCGACATCGCAACCACCTACTCTAATAAAATAGGCAGCAGTACCTGTATGATACCCCTCACCCTGTATGGTATAAAACTCTTCCATCAGCGGTAACGACTCTCCTTTATCTACTGCTATCTGTATTTCTTTCTTCAACATCTTATTTAATATAGTCTGCAAAGATACATATTAAAAATCAAGGTCATAAAAAAACCGCCTTGCAAGCAAGGCGGTTTTTTTATCAATTCAGTATTTAATTACTTTAATCTTTCTAACTCGCTTTTAGCATACTCGTCTTCAGGATTAAGCTCTAGTGCTTTAGTAAAGTACTCAACAGCTTTTTCTTTTTCTATTACAGCATAATAAGCTCCTGCATTAGAATAAGCTTCTATAATATTTTTCTTCTCTTGCCCACTCATTTTATCAACACCTTTAGCAGCAACAATTTTGATGTACTCATCATATGCTTTAGACATCTCTACATAAGTCTCTTCTGACTGCATGTATTGATTAATTCTTGCTTTGAAAAGAAATGCATCTTGAGCTTCTGGAGAAAGTTCAATTACTTTTGTAAGAGCACCATCAGCTACCATAAGTCGCTCAGTATTTAACTTTCTATCTTCTGCTGATTTATTGATATGATCATAATAAACAGAGTAAGCTAGGTAGAAGTTATCATAAAAAGCATTTCTGTTTTCTGGATTACCTGTTGCTATTTCAAAAACAACTGATGCAGGACCATAAAGTCTTTGCTTAAATAGTTTTTTACCAATGGCATTAAACTCATTAGTAATCTCTATATCCATATCTGCAGCTTTTCTAATATCTTCAATTGCAGCATCAAATACTACTTGATCAGATATTATAGAGTTACCTTCTTCATCAGTGCTTACTGTAGAAGCTAGCTTAGAAAGTCCTAAGTATAAATAATCTCTAGCAATTAGTCTTGTAGGCTCTACTTTAGAGATAAACTCTTCCATTGCCTTAAGACTCTCTGCATAATTACCGTTTTCATAAGCTGCATAAGAAAGGTAACGTAAAATTTTTGGGTTTACTTTATCTAACTCTTGCATTTTCTTTGCCTCTAGCTCAAGCTCCTTGTAATCTCTAGCTAATACTAAGAAATCGGCACGTCTAAGGCGAGAGTTTAAAGAGTAATCTGTTAACTGCATGTATTTCTCATAATACCCTAATGCCTTCTTGATATATTCTTTATACTTAGATGGATTAGTATTTGCCCATAATGCATATGTTTCTGCAAGTTCTCTATATGCAGGACCATAATTAGCATCCATTGTTAATATTTTCTCGAATGCTTGTACTGCCTCTGGAAAAGCTGCTCTAGTATTTTTAGTAATAACTCCTACTTGAAGTTTTGCTCTCAATATTGAGTTATCTAATGAATATGCATTACGATAAGCTTTGTATGCATCATTATAGTTTTCACTAGCAACATAAGCATCTCCTAAAGAAAGGAAAGCTTGAGCATTCTTACTGTCTTTTTCAAGAACTCTGTTTAATAACGCTATACCTTTTGTATAGTCTGGATTATCTGCATGAATATAAGCACGCCCCATATAAACAAGCTGTTCTACTTCTTTACGTCTAAGCTCATCTTCAACCGCTTTAAACTTAGCTTGAGCAGATGATGTATTTCCGTTATTTAAGTCAATATGAGCAAGACCAATTAAGTTATACTCAGCATTTTTCTTAACCCCTTTACCTTTATTAAAAAAGATAGCAGCAGAATCCTCTTCATTTTGCTTAAGATAAACATCTCCTAAAAGGAAATAGTTTCTTCCTTCACTTGCATTAGAAGTAATAAGTGAATTAAGAATAGTCTTAGCTTTCTGGTATTTTTCGGCATCGATAGCCTTTTTTGCTTGTTCAACATCTTGGGCATTAGCCGCGCTAAACAACAATAATGATAAACCAAGGAATTTTAATTTTTCGATCTTGATCATTGTATTCTCTTTTATTAATATTTAGTAGTCATTTATAATTCGTTTCGCACCTCTATCTCTCTCGTGGGAATCGTTACAGGCAATAATCCTGACTTTAAAACGATACGTTGCCCCTCTGGTGCGCTTATATATATTGCAAACCCTGTGCCCAAACCATCTCTACCTTGATAATCCAACACATATAACTTACGTGTAAGCGGATAAGAACCTGTAGCTATGTTACTTTGAGAGGGTTTATAGTATTTTTTTTCTTTATCAATTTCAACATTATCTACTGCCAAAATTTTTATGTTTTCTGTATATGGTCTTAACATCGTTGGAGTTTGCACCAACCAGTTTACACCTACAACACCTATAGCTCCGGCATTATCGTGTACATACTTTATAACCTCTTCATTTGTTTTTAACGAATACACACTTTTATTAACGGGTACTGATGCAACACCTGCACGCTTTAATAAAAATTGTACTGTGCTAGAGTTTGAATTATCAAAAACTAACTTCCCTACTCTTTCAGAGCCTTCTCCTCTCAGCACTTTTAACACCTCTTCGAGCTCTATAACACTATCGGTAACTCTTTCATTTACCACTAAAGCAATTGCATCAACGGCAAACTCCGTAATTTTTGGAACAACACTTTTGTCTTTAAAACGAGCTTCCTCTTCCTTTGTCAACTTCCTTGTTAAAACCGCAACACTAGCAGTATCTTTTAACAACGCACTTACAACTTCATTCTCTGTTTTATTAACCTGTGTAATCTTAGCTCTATCATATACACTATGAAAAACAGCTAATACATCTTCTGTTATTGGTTGTACTGTATTATCTACATATAGATTAAGTGTACCCGTTATAGAAGTTTCTTCTACTACATTATTACTCGCATCACCATCTTTACAACTCAAGAAAAAACTTGTAGACATAACAGAAAACAAAACTAGTATATATCTTTTCTTCATAATACTACAACCCTAACTTCTATTCTTTTTTAATAACCTTACAAATCTTATAAAAGCATATACGATAAGTAACAACCCAAAGGCTAACCTACCTCTATATGATATTGACAAAGGTAACTCTTTCCAAAAAATTATAATCAGTCCTAAAACCAAATACATTAAGAAAAACACTAATCCGAAAACAAACAGAAATCGCTGTTTAGGCGATTTCTGTGTTTGCTTATTATCTTTAGACATACCTATAAACTACTAAGATCTAATATTAATAGTAATAGGAAGGTTGTAAGATGCCCTTACGGGTTTACCATTCTGTACACCTGGTGCCCATTTCTTTTTCATAGACTTAAGTACGCGTTCAGCTTCTTTACCTAATCCGTAACCTGGATCTCTAAGAACTTTAATACCTGTCATTGAACCATCTTTTTCTACAACAAAAGAAACATATATTCTTGCTGTCATATCTTGGTCAATTTCTGGAATTCTGAACTTTCTATTAACGTAGCTATAAAATTCTTTTATACCTCCTGGATATTCAGGTTGTACCTGAAGACCTGCTGAGTTATAAACTGCATTATCTGGAGCTTCTACACCTTTATCAAGATCTCCTGGGGGTTTACCAATAACGATATCCCCTGTAGGGCTTGCTTCAGCATTTCTTGAACTAGGATCAGCTTCTTTAAACTGCTCGATTTTTGGTGGATCTTCAGGAACTTCTTCCTTTTTAGCCGCCTCAAGTGGTTTAAACTTTACCTCTTCCACTACCGATTTTGGTGCTTGATACACCTCTACTGGTGGTGGTGGTGGTGGTAATGGCTCTTCTTTTGGTGGTGGTGGTAAATCTATCACCTCAATCACCTTATCAACATTATCTTTATTACCCGCTTTTTCAATACCATCACCTATCCATCTAGATATTATTGGCGTCGATATAGCAGCAACAAAAAGTAAAGATCCGATAATGAATGCTCTCACAGTTGTCTTAGAACCATCAGCACGAAGGCGATATGCTCCATACTTTTTATTACGTCCTTCGAACACCATGTCAGTCCATTGAGACCTGAATATATTAAGTTTTGACATAATTATATTTTTTGGTTAGTTAGCAAGGCTTAGTATAAACCTTTTTCCTCTAACAATTTCACTTCAGGCTCTGTTATATCTCCAATAGCATAAAGCTGCGGATGTGTAATAGCCATTTCATCAAGAACATCTACAAGGTTTTTATACTTAGACTTATCACTAGCCTTAATATTAACAATCAGATGTTCATCAGGCTTACCACCATCTCTTTTTACGTAAGCTTTAGCTCTTGCAATCTGCTCTAAAAGCACTTTTCTGATACCATCTTTTCCAAATTCAGATTCCGTCGGCTCAATCTTAGTCTCCTCAAATTTACCTACATACCATAACAAAGCATTGTCTTTACCTATTAATATAGTCATTAAACGTGACTCATCTATCGGCATACTTGGCTCATCATTAATATCTTCTGTTTTATCCGGCATTGCCAAAGGCATCGATTGCGGCTTAGATAACGATGTTGTAAGCATAAAGAAAGTAATAAGTAGGAAAGCTAAATCTACCATCGCAGTAAGGTCTACCCCTGGATTCGATTTCTTACTTCTTACTTTACCGCCTTTACCACCGTCGCCGCCAGTATTTAATTCTGCCATTTTATATTGTTATTTTAATACTATTAAAAATCTTCGTTTCGTAGACCAGTTACAAGGAAGAATCTATTCTTCTTTTGTTTCTGTAGTATATCAATTACCCTTTTCACTGTTGTGTACTCCTCATCTGCATCACCTTTTATAGCAATATCAAGATCTTTAAACACTTTATCTTCACCACCTCTAATCTGCTCTTCCAGAACAAATTTAGATGCTTCACGCGCTTGAGTTATCCAACTACTCAACTGATCGTTGATTGAATCATAAGGTATACCCTTTTGTATTCCTCCAGCATTTCTCTCTGATGCTTGCATTGCCAAAAGACCTTTTAATTGATTTAGTGGCACTCCAAAACCTTGCATATTACCAAAAGCTTCATATTCAGCCTCAGTAAAGTTTACTTTATATTCTTGAGAAATACGTTTAAGTGTTTCTATCTTAACATCCTTTTCAGGTATATTAAAAAACACTTGTTTATCCCCTACAGTAATGGTTGCAACTCCATATTCAGGTAGTTTATCCAAAACAGTAGAAGCAGGAGTATCTACAGGGTGAGGCTCAGGCTGCTTTGCAGTAGCCGACATAATAAAGAACGACAACAGAAGGAAAGCTACGTCACACATAGCGGTCATATCAATTCTGGTGCTCTTTTTAGATACTTTTACTTTAGCCATTATTTAATTCGTTTATATAAGAGACTGAAGGCATAATGTTTCACATATAGCCTTCACGCCTTATATGTTAATTTATAAACTTAAACTACTCTCTTAATTATGCGTTGTTAGCACGAGCTCTAAAACGTCTGTAAGTTTGAGCTATTGTAAACCCAGCCTCATCAATAGAGTAAGTTAATTTATCAATTTTAGATGTAAACGCATTGTAAGCAATTACAGCAAGTGTAGATGTTGCAATACCTGTTGCAGTATTAATAAGTGCCTCAGAAATACCATTTGCAAGTGCAGCTGAATCTGGTGTAGAACCTGCTCCAAGTGCCGAGAACGCTTTAATCATACCCGTTACTGTACCTAAAAGACCACATAATGTACCAATAGATACTAATGTAGATATAACCACAAGGTTTTTCTCTAACATTGGCATTTCAAGAGATGTAGCTTCTTCAATTTCTTGTTGAATAGCTGCTTCTGCTCTTTCGCTATCAAAACCTTCTCTTTTTACTTCTTCATACTTTAACAAACCTGCTCTTACAACATTAGCAACAGTTCCCTGTTGTTTGTCACACTCAGCAATAGCTTCGTTAATATTACCTGCAGAGATTTGAGTTTGTACTTTTTTAACAAAAGCCTCAACATTTGCTTTACCTGCTGCTTTACCAATCATGATTAGACGTTCGATAGAGAACACTACAGACATTAAGAATAATCCCATAAGTACTGGTACAACGTATCCTCCTTTGTAAACCATCGCTAAATAGTTTCCTGGTATTGGGTGTCCTTCAGGATCACCATGCTGGAAGTTAGAAGGGTCTCCCATGATAAATTTCCATACAAGAGCTGCAACGATTAAACATAATACAATTGCTAATCCTGCAAATAGATTAGAACCCTTAGATTCACCTTTCTTTTCGACCTTCTGAGTAGATGCGTTTGCCATTTTTTCTAAAAAATTTAGTTTTTGATTTTTTTAAATAAAAGTTTCTTACTGTTTGTTTAACAACCTTATTTAATAAATAAGATCCGCAAATTTAATTTTTTAAGAGATAAAAAAAAATCATTTCGATTTTTTTATCACTTCTTAACGTTAATTTATCATACAGCACATAACCGTAATTTTACATTTGCTGTTAATTTATTTACATTAAGTTGTTTTTGACAACAAAAAACCCTGTTTTGTTAACGATAATTTTAATTTAATATAGATTACTTATAAATAACACAATTAAATTATTTTTATTGCTCTATCATTATATTTTTTAATCGTAAGCCTCATTATAACGATATAACTATAAAATAGTCAGATTTTTACTTCAACAATTCTATAATTTTATCTTCGACTTGCTGACTATCCCAAAGCTTATCGATATTATCTATTTGCATAATTTCATCCATAATGGCTTTTTGTTCGTCGCCAATAGCAAGTGCTTCGCTATATGGTCTATGACTAAATGTTACTCTACTATATAAAGGTATCCATTTATCTGGGTGCTTATCCGAGAAATGCTTTTCGATTTTTTTTCGCAACAAAAAATTATCGTCTGCTGTTTTAGAACTCATCTCCATAAAATTACGATAAGACAGCTCTGCAATAGCGTCAGTATTTTGTTTACGACTCTTTTCATACATCTTAAAAATACTATTCCAATCGTCTCCGTATTCTTGAATGAATTGATTCAACACTGTAACATCTTCAAAACCTGCATTCATACCATGTCCATAAAAAGGGACTATTGCATGACAGGCATCTCCTATAAGTGCCACTTTATCTTTATACGTCCAAGGGAAACATTTCATGGTTACCAATGTACTTGTTGGGTTTTTAAAGAAATCCTCTACAAGCATTGGTATTACATCTTTAGTAGATGGGAAGTGGGTTGCAAAGAATTGCTCTAATGTTTCTTTATCATTTAACGAATCAAAAGAGTTCTCTCCTTTAAATGGCATAAACAAAGTACATGTAAAGCTACCATCTAAATTCGGCAATGCTATTAACATAAAATCTTGCCTTGGCCATATATGTAACGAATTCTTGTCTAGCTTATGAGTACCATCATCATTTGCCGGGATATTAAGTTCTTTATACCCTAAACTTAAAAAATCTTGTGAATAATTAAACATACTTTGACGCTGCATTCTATGTCTTACTCTTGAGAAAGCACCATCAGCACCAAACACCATATCATAGTTATGATCGTCCCACACTCCTCTTTCTTCTTTACCAGAATGTAATGTTGCTGTCGAAAGGTCTACATCCCATATTTTAGTTTCAAAGAAAAACTCAACACCCTCAGATTCTGCTAATGAGATCATTTTTCTATTAAGAACTCCACGAGATATAGAATAAATACTTTCTCCTTCTTTACCGTAATATTGATAATTAAGTGGCTGATCTACTAAATGTATCGCTCGCTTATCCATCGATATTGCTATTTTTCGAACTTCGTCACCAAGGCCAAGGTCATCTAAGGCTTTCCAACCACGGTCTGACATTGCAAGGTTAATGGAACGTCCAGAAAATTGTACTGTTCTGATATCTTGACTACGGTCGAACACATGTACTGTGTGCCCTGCTCGTTTAAGGTATATTGCTAATAAAGATCCTACAAGTCCAGAACCTACTACCGCAATTTTTAAGGGAGTTTGCATGAGATTTTTTGTAATACCTCACAAAAATACTTAATTAAAAAATTATTAACCTTAGTTTGTTCTATTTATTTACATGCTTATTAAGCTTTAAAAACATGTATTACTTAGCAACATAATCGTCAAAGCACATAAAAAGTTTAAAAGTGTCTTTGATCGTAAGTATTACTTTTTAATTAATTTCGTTTTCAAGAAACTATTATAAAGGTTTGATATGACTACTACTAAAGATTTTTCTAGCTTCAATAAAGTTGTTGAACTAGACCTTAAAGAAGAGATTAAACAATCAGGCAGTATACAATCATTTAAAAAAGGGGAAACTTTAATTAGAGAGGGGCAATTTTTAAAAACACTTCCTATTGTATTAAGCGGATCTATTAGAGTATTTCAAACTAATGAAGATCGAGAAATATTACTTTACTATGTATTACCACAAGAAACATGCATCATGTCATTAGCAGCTTGCTTGTTTAATAATGAAAGTACTTCTAGCGCCGTAACAGAAGAAGATACAGAAATATTATTCGTCCCTTCAAGTTTTGTTCAAATATGGCAGAAAAAATATGCTTCATGGAACGAGTATATAATGAAAGCTTACAGAAATAGATATGATGAGTTGTTAGACTCTTTTAATAATGTTGTTTTTAAAAAAATAGATCAAAGAGTACTAACCTATCTAAATGAATACGCAACAACTCATAATACTCAAAACATACCATTATCGCATCAGGCTTTAGCTTATGAATTAGGAACTACACGAGTTGTAATATCTAGAATTCTTAAAAATCATGAAACACAAGGGAAAATTATCCTTCATAGAGGCTATATCGAGTTAAGAAAATAAAACTTATGTATCTTTTGATACCGTTTCTTGCTTGCTTATAGAGCGAAATTTGCTGTATTAATCTAAAAATTTAATACAATGAACACTCAGAAATTTAAAACGGTATTAATTATCATCGGCCTTAACTTATTTACTTGCAACTCTCTTGTCGCACAACTTCCTGATCCAGGGTTTGAAATTGACAAACGTACTGCAATTGTAATTACAGATCCTCAAAATGATTTTTTAAGTAAAGATGGAATTGCTTGGGGGCTAGTTGGACCTAGTGTTGAAAAGAATAACACTATTGAAAACATTGAAACACTTTTTAAACTAGGAGAAAAATATAATATCCCTGTATTTATTTCTCCCCATTTACTTTACGACCACGATCATAAATGGCAATTTAATGGCGCTATGCTCGAATTTGCAAAAAGTGTAAACTTATTAAAAAAGAATCATCCTACTCAAGAAAATGTTAGTACAGGAAACTCAGGAGCTGATATCTATAAATTGTACAAGAAGTATATTGATAAAGGGAATGTAACTATTACTTCTCCACACAAAGTATTTGGCCCAGAGTCTAATGATCTCGTTTTACAACTAAGAAAACAAAAAATAGACAAAGTTATACTAGCAGGAATGTTATCTAATTTATGTACTGAGTCTCATTTAAGAGAACTTGTAGAGCAAGGCTTTGAAGTTGCTGTTGTTAAAGATGCAACTGCTGCCGCAATTTTACCTAACATAGATGGTTATGAAATTGCTCTAGCCAATTTTTCTTTAATAAGTAGCCATGTATTTACTACAAAGGAAATCAAGAAAGCCTTTTCTAACACAAAGCTTTAAAAACAATAACCTCATATAAAAGAAGGGAAGAGCATTAATACTCTTCCCTTCTTTTATTAGCTTAATAATTTTACTCTTTAGTTATTCTAGCTTCAGAAACTAAACCCTGTCTTAAAATAACAATGGAGAACTTTTCTCCTACTTTTATAGCTTTCATTTTATCCCTTAAAGAATATATGGCTTCTTGATCTACTAATTTAACTCCTGCAATTTCTAAAAGAATATCCCCTCCTAAAAGTAATTCCATATCACCTATTACAGAGGGTATAAACCCACCTCTAAGGCCTATTTTTGCAGCTGTACCTTTTGATGAAACTTTTGTTATAAGTACTCCTGTATCTTGTGGTATATTTAATATTCGAGCCACTTCATGAGGTAATAATACAGATTCTACCCCTATCCAAGTTGTAGATTCTTCCTCTAATATCTTTTTTGCTGTATTTGATGAAACTGCAAAACTAATACCATCAAACCCTCCAGATCGAGTAAGTATTCTACTCGCAATACCCACAACCTCTCCTTTCATATTAAAAACAGGGCCTCCAGAATTACCTGGATTTATAGCAGCATCTGTTTGTAAAAAACTTATTTTTTGAAAGTTATGATTTAAATTCTCAGGTACATATCGCCCGCTAACTATTCCTTTAGTAAGCGATTGCTTTAAACCATATGGTGCACCTAAAACAAAAATATCTTCACCAACATCTACTTTATCTGAATCTCCAATACGTGCTACTTTTTTTCCTTCTAGATCAAACTCCCCAACTATTTTGATTAAAGCTATATCTGCATTTGAATTTGATGAGACAACCTCTGCTTTATAAGAGTCTCCATTTCTAAACTCTACTCTTATTTCTTCTGATGCATTTATAACATGTTCTGCTGTCCAGATCAAACCATCTTTAGAAACAAGTACTCCTGACCCTAATGATAACTCTGAAGATACTTTCTGATTCTCAATAACTCTTGAATAATCATGACTTATAATATCTATATAGACTACTGAGTTATTAACTTCCTTATAAAGTTCGGGAAGTTTTTTATTTTGAGCATAAATACTACTAAATACTAAAAACAATAAACAGGATAATTTCTTAATCATTATTTTGTGTGTTTTGATTTATATACTTCCCCACTACAACAGCAGATATAATTACTAAATAAATTTGACCTATTAATCCTATAAGTATAGTTGCTTTTTGTGCTAAAGGTGTAATCGGCATAATATCCCCATAACCAATAGTTAGTAAAGTAATGTAACTAAAATACAACAGGTCATCAGTCAAAGAATTTGAGTTGGTTATTAAAAAGCCTTGAAAAGATTCTGGATTTGCCATCTCAATACTAATACATATAAAAAAACCTATCAACCCTAAAGACACATAGCCACTTATAAGCCCGAAAATAACATTGTTATTAACTCGTTTTGCTACCCAAACCTGTTTAATTATTCGGTGAGTTACTACAATGTAAAACAAAAAGTAACTTGCCATTCTTATAAAACTATAAAGATCTGTATCAGGATTCCTAACTAAACTTGTACCAAAAACAATAGATATAACCGCAAGTAAAACAATAAGAAACCACATTAACTTCTTATTCTTTGAGACCAATATAATGCCTGCTAGCAAATTAATTTGAAACAAAACTGGCATAAAAACAGATTCAAATATAACCGCAGGAACTACTAATGAGCCAAACAAAATAGCTATTTGGCTAAAAAAGAAAATCTCAAAACGATATGGATACAGTTTTTGTAACATGCAATAACTTACCTAAGTTCATTTCTATTCATTAGTCTAATAACTCTTCATTAAAAGTATAATCTTTATAATTTACTTTATAAAGCACACTGTAAAATGCTGGTATAAACAGTAGTGTTATTACTGTCCCAAACAATAGTCCAATCATGATAGTTACTGCCATAGGCTCCCACATTTCTCCCCCTCCTAGGTACAACGGTATTAACCCCAATACTGTCGTAAAGGTTGCTAATAAAATTGGTCTAAATCGTTGTAGGCAAGCTGCAATAATTGCATCTTGAGTTTTGCGTTCTTTTTCTTCTGTTTCAATACAATCAACAAGTACAATAGCATTGTTAATTACAATTCCTGCAAGCGATATGACCCCTAAAAAGGCCATGAATCCAAAAGGAACTCCAAAAATCAACAACCCTATAACCATACCTATAACTCCTAGTGGAATGGTACTTACTATCATTGTCATTTTTCTAAAAGAGTTAAACTGAATAATCAATAGCATTATAATAATAAAGGCAGATAATGGTAAGTAAGAAGCTACAGCTCCCATATTCTCTGCTGAACTTTCGGCATCTCCACCTAAACTATAGGTATAGCCCTTACCCCATACTTCTTCTTTTTCCTTCAACCAAGGTTTTATCACCTTCATAATTTCTGAAGCATTTCCACTCTCAGTTAACTCACTAGATATATTAATGGTACGTGTTAAGTCTAGACGTTTTATTTTTGAATATTGCCATTTAGGAACTATTGATGCAACCTGTAACAACGGTACACTTTTACCTGAGTTTTGAGCATAAACATTTAATGTTTCTAAAGATGTTAATGATTGTTGCTTACTCTGATTACTTAGCATTACGATAGGAATAGTTTTATCGCTCTCTCTATATTCCCCCGCCTGAAAACCATCTAAAACTGTTTGTAATGATATTGCTATATCTTGATTAGTAACCCCTGCTGATTGTGCTTTATTAGGATCTATCTTAATCACAAACTTTTTACCTTTTGGCCCCCAGTCATCTTTAATATTCTTGGTTCCTGAAACACTAAATAGCTTCGATTTTATCTCCTCGGCAATACTAGCCAGCTTGTCAGGATTATCTCCAGACATTTTAATCTCTATAGGAGTTCCTCCTCCTCCAGAGCTTAACAAACCTACTTTAATATCTGCATTAGGAAAGTTTTGAAGGCTAAACTCATCTAATTTCTTCACCATTTCTGAATTAATCAAAAATGAAGATGTATTTACAAGAATATGTGCATAGTTAGAGTTAGGTTCGTCTGCACTATAACCTAAGTCATATGACGAAGGACCTTCCCCTATAAATGCTGACCAATCTACAATTCCATTAATTCTTTCCTCTGTAACTTTTAATTCTTTTGATATATAATCTTCTATCGCTAAAACAGTTGCAG
This sequence comes from Flavobacterium sp. MedPE-SWcel, assembly GCA_001874325.1. Lineage (GTDB taxonomy): Bacteria > Bacteroidota > Bacteroidia > Flavobacteriales > Flavobacteriaceae > Flavobacterium. The sequence continues at coordinate 121,836 of MPCW01000001.1, forward strand.
TAGTACTTTCTATTTTTGTTCCCTCTGGTAAATTAATATCAATGGTAATCATGTTTCGATCACTATCAGGGAAGAATACAAACCCTAATTTTGTAAACCCAAATATGGAAAGAAAGAACATTAAAACAATACCCGCTAGTACAGATCGTTTCCATGATAATGCTAATAGTATAAGATCTTTATATTTCAGCTTTAAGGTATTAATCATTTTATCTAAAAAGCTAGGGTTTGCTTCATCCTTCTTTTTTACTTTTAAGAAGAATACACAAAATAGCGTTACTATACTTAACGCAATTATCCAAGATGATAGTAAAGCAATAGTAATTACTACGAAAATTGGTCCCATAATATCACCCATTACAGATTCTGCCATAAAGAAAGCTAAAAATGCCGCAGATGTGGTTAGGGTTGAAATTAATAAAGGCGTAAATAATTCTGCACACGAATCCATTGCTGCCTTCTTGATGGGGACTCCATTTTCAACTTTCACCATTATAGATTCTGCCACAACAATTGCATTATCTACCATCATTCCTAGAGCCATAATTAAGGCTGCTAGCGATATCTGATTTAACCCGACACCAATTAATCCCATAACCATTAATGTAGTAATAGTTACAATTGGAATTAAACTCGCAATAACCAATCCAGTACGAATACCTAAAAAGAATAGCATTACTGCCAACACTATAGCTATCGACTGTAATAAGTTACTAATAAACCCATCAATTTTTAAGTCAATATATTCATCTATAGAAGCTATTCTAATTACTTCTAGCCCTACAGGTAATTTTTCTTCCCAGTTCTTTAAAACAACATCTAACTCTTCTCCTAACTTAATAATATTTGCCCCTTCTTTTAACGAAACATGAAGGGATATTGCATCTTTACCATTAATTCTTACTTTTTGTTTAGGAGGGTCAATGTATCCTTTTTTTACATCTGTAATATCTTCAAGAGCGATTACTTGACCGTTATCTCCAACAGGAATTAGCATTTCTTTAATATCATCAATATTATTAAAGTTCCCTGTAGGTTCTAATATAATTCGTTCATCTTCTACATTAATCGTTCCTCCAGAACTTAATATATTAGTATTACTAATAATACTTTGTAGCTTACTCGATGTTAGCCCATAAGTTTTCAGTTTTGCATTTTCAAATTCTACAAAAACGCGCTCTTCTTGCGCACCATTCATTTCTACTTTCGCAGCATCATCTAGTTTTATAAGATCATCTCTAAGATCGTCGGCATAGTTTTTCATCTCTGTATAAGAGAATCCATCACTCACTACCCCAACTGCAATACCAAACACTTCCCCTATTCCATCATCATTTAATTGAGGGGTTACATTACTAGGTAGTCCTTCGATAGTATTTAATTTTCTACGTAGTCTATCCCAAACTGATTGTAGTTTTTCTGGTGTAACATCCATTTTTAACTCAACACTCACCACAGATAGCCCTGTACGAGATGTACTTGTAACCTTTTTCAACTCAGGTAACTCTTGTGCTATTTTCTCAATCTTATCAGTAACTAATTCTTCAACACGTTCTGGACTGGCTCCTGGGAAAGATGAAACCACACTAGCCACACGAACGGTATATGGTGGCATACTATCACGAGAGAGTGATTGATAAAGAAACATACCCATTACCATTACTACGGCAAGAATACTTAAAACAACTCTGTTTTTTTCAATTGAAAACTTGGTAAGATTCATAGGCTTTGCTTTAATATTATTGTAATCTTACTTTTTGACCATCTAGTAATGTCTGCAACCCTGCTGTAGCAATTTTATCTCCGGATTTTAGCCCGCTTACTACTTTGAAACCTCCAGTTGTTAACTCTCCTATTTTTATAGGATGTTTTTTTACTTGTCCTGTCTTACCATCAGCAGATTCTATAATGAATACATAATTACCATTACCATCTTCTCCCACAGCTTTTACAGGCACAATAAGCGATTCATCAGCAACAACCTCGGTAGTACTAAAGTCAAAAGTTACATTAGTAGCCATACCAGGCTTAATTGTTTTAGGTGGATTTGTAATATCAACCTTAACTAAATATGTAGCTGAATTAACATCAGCAACTGGTGCAATTTCTATAACATTCCCTTTAAATGTTTCTCCTTCAATGGCAGAGAATGTTAACTCTGCATTCATGTTTAAAGTTGTTTTATTAATTACATTCTCTGGTAATCCAACTACAACATTAATATCTTTTCCTGCATTTAAAACTGCTATAACCTGCCCTGCACTCACATTATCATTAATCTCATTATTTTTTACTGCTATAATACCTGTTTTAGGCGCTTTAATGTAACCGTAACTTATTTGAGATGACTGAATACCTTTATTTCGTTGTGCTGACTCATATTGATCTAAAGCTGATTGGTATGAATTTTTTGCAGCCTCATAATCGCTTAACGAATTACTCCCTTTTTCATATAAAGACTTAATTCTTTCTAAGTTTGATTTTGCTGTGTTTTTTGCAGACTTAGCACTATTTACTGCTGAAATAGATTGCTCATAAGCTAGGTTAGCTTGTACATTATCTAGTTTAGCAATTAGTTGTCCTTTTTTAACTTGTTGTCCTACTTTAGCATCAAAAGAGGTAATAATGCCATTACTTCTAAAACTTAATTCTATTTCATCTCCTGCTTTTGCAGTACCACTAAATGTTCTTATATTTTTTGCATTTGCAGTATTTACAATTTCAAATTTCACTGGTCTTAATACAGGTTCTTTCTCTTCTATTTTTTCTTTACAAGAACTAAATAGGGTTACTGTAAACAATAGGAGTATAACGAGGTTATTAAACTTCATAATATATATTTTAATTTTTGTTCAGGATAAATTGATTGGCTCTCTCTATGAATTCTTGATTTTCGGCTTCAGTATGCATCAAGAAAAAATAACCTATAGCACGCTCTAACTGCATAGACGTTATAAGATAATTATAATTTGCTGTTCTACTTGCTAGTTGTGATTGAAGGTAATTAGTTTGTGCATCGATTAACTGAATTACAGGAACTGCCCCTTCTTTATAAGCATTTTGAGTAAGTTCTAAACTTTCTTTTGCAGTTGCCTCAGCAACTTTAGATATTTCGATGTTAGCAATCTGACTCACCATATCAAGTATAATATCATTTACATTTTTTTCAATATTCAGTATCGAATTCTCTTTTTGAATAGATAATTGATCTGATTGAATTTGTGCTGTTTGTTTGTTTATATTCCTTTGATTCTGTTGAAAAATAGGTAACGATACATTTAGACCAACATTATAATTACCATCTGGCGGATTAGGAAACCCTGTTGGATATGTTGTCCCTTTTCCTGATCGTGAAAAAGCTAAATTATATTGCCCCTGCAATGATACCGTAGGTATAAATCTACCTGTATCATTTAGTTTAAAATTACGCTCAATAGCCGCCGAATTATAATTTAAATTTTTAAGTTCAGGTGCGTTTTCTTTTGCTTCTTCTATTAAAAAAGCAATTAATGCTTCTTGCAACCTTGGATTATCTAACAATTCGAAGAAATCAGAATATCTATAATTTTCAAAAACTCCTTTAGATAATTCAGCATCTATTACATCAATCTCATTTGTTAATGAATTATTTAATAATTGATTAATCGTGTTAAATGATTGTTTTAGCTGGTTTCCTGCATCAATTAAACTCTGCGTGTTTTGAGCTAGTTGACTTCTAAATCGAAGCACATCTGATTTACCAGAAGCTCCAGCCTCAAAATTTTGCTCAGCTAATTCTAAGTTTCTTTTTGTTAATTGAAGGTTTTGATTCTGTACATATACATTCGTTTTTAATATCAAACTATTAAAGTATGAAACAGAAGCATTAAGTAAAGCATCTAATTCTGCTGAGTTATATGTTTCTTGTTGTGCTTTTTGCAAATTTTCTTGAATGGTATTGTTTGCGGAGGCACTCTCAGAATAAATTAATTGCTGTACTACAACATTTCCTGATGTAGAAAACTCAGGATTAGAACCGTTTGATATCTCTGCTACTTTAGGGTCAACATATGTTCCGCTAGCATTAGCTGTCATTTCTGGTAAGTAACTACTCTTAGCTATTTTTACATCCTGTTTACTTAACTCTACATTCTTATTTTCAGCTTTTAATGATAGGTTCTTATCGACAACACCATTCATAATATCTAAGATAGATAATGAAAACTCAGGTACTGATTCTGTTGTACCACTAATAAGATCAGTTGTTGCTAACATACTATATCGTAATGGGAAATCTATTTCTGTTGCAGTAGTATGATTAAGCGTTAACTTCTTTTTATAGTCAATATACAAAGGCAATTCAGAAGCATTTGTTCCTGATATAATTGCTTCTACATTTAAAGCGATACGCCTAAAAAACTGACCTATGTTAGTATCCGGTTGGTTTGTTGCCAAAATACCACTCTCGACATCTTTTATTCCAAAAGCTGAAAAAGAAGGTAGTTTTTTATCATTAACATCTTTTATTAATGTTTTTAAACCATTATTGTTTAAGTAAAACCCACCTGCTAAATATACAGCATCCACATCGTTTAGCTCGTTACTAATATTTCCATTTTCGGGCAATTGAATAAGTTTATAACTCGACTCTTTCCCTGAAAAATAATCATCAAATAAATCTTTAATAGGTAAGGCAGTAGGTAAAAAGTCATCTACAACAATCCCTATCTTTTTATACGCATATATTGATTTAAAAACCTCCAAGTCATTTGTGTATGACAACGGAGCTATTAAATAAGTAATATTATCAATATTAGATGTTTTTTGATCTTCTGGTAAGTCTATAAAATCATTATTAACAGAACCAAAAACAATTATCGGTTTTGAATATGTTTTCTGATTATAGAGCATGATATTATTAATAACTCCAAAAGCTAAAATAATATCGGTATCATCATCTAAAAGGGTTTGATAATTCGATTTAGCTCTAGCAACATCAAAGTTATTTTCTAAAACTTTTTTAAAAACTATAGTAGCACTTTGCCCTACAACTGCTTTTATTTCGGTTTTTAATTGTGGTAACAATAACTCTGATTCTTCAGAAGATTTGTCCGTAAGAATCCCTATTGTAACATTTTGAGAATAGGAGGTAAGAAATAGGAAAAAGAAAAATAGTGGTAACAGTTTTTTCATTTATCAAGTTTTAAATTTCATGTACAAAACTCACATCATTGTCACCTCATAATAAAATAGTTAATAAATAAATATTAATTCACCAAAAAGGTTTAACAATAAATAATTTCTTAATAAAAATACTGATTTACAGAACTAAAAACAATAAATAAATAATAATTACTAGAAAAAACACAAACTAATTACTGTTTATCTTTTTTAAGATCATAACAAATCGTTTTGATTGATCGTAATAGAACAACATCAGACAATTAGTCCACAAAATATTAAGAATATCAATTTCAACACTAAATTACAAGTGCGTGAAAATCAACACATTAACCCCTAATAGGTTTTATTCAATAAAATTTTATACAATTTAGATGTAACCAAATCGTTTTTTGGTAGTCTAAATTATAACAAACCTAACTTTTTATTATGACTAGAATTATATGTTTCTTAATAGCCCTTACCGCAACTATTAGCTTACAGGCTCAAGATTTTCAAGGTATTGCAGTGTATGAATCAAAAACTAGCATTGATGATATGATGAATATGGGAGGGAGAGGTCGAGAGATGACTCCAGAAATGAGAAAGATGATAGAGCAACGTATGAAACAGATGTTTGAAAAAACTTTCATACTCAACTTTAACAAAACAGCATCAATATATCAAGAAGAAGAAAAACTAGATGCTCCTAACCAAGGGGGCGGAAGAATGCGAATGATGATGTCATCGATGACTGGCGGCGGAGGTAAACATTATAAAAATATAAAAGAAAGAGAATTTCTTATTGAAAAGGAAGTCTTCGGTAAAGAGTTTCTAGTTACTGACACCTTACCTAAACTGACATGGAAAATGGAAGGTGAAAGTAAAAAAATAGGTAACTATACTTGCTACAAAGCAACCGCTGTAGTACCCGTAGATAAATCGAACATGATGAACTACAAACCTAAAGAGGGAGCACAAGAGGAAATGGAAGCAAAAACCGAAGAGGAAAAAAGAAACACAAATTTTATGGATATGGTAGAAATGCCTACCGATAAAACCATAACAGCATGGTATGCTCCTGAAATACCTATAAGTCAAGGGCCTGAAAACTATTGGGGGTTACCTGGGCTTATACTTGAAGTATCAGATGGGAAAACAACAATATTATGTTCTAAAATAGTACTTAACACAAAAGAGAAAGCAGAAATAAAAGCACCTAAAAAAGGGAAAAAAGTATCGCAGTCTGAATTTGAAGAGATCATGATTAAAAAAGTGCAGGAAATGCAAGATATGTACAGAGGAAGAGGTAGCCGAGGTGGACGTAGAACACGTATTGGAGGATAAAACTCTAAAGCAAATCTACATGCTTCATTTTTTTAATTCAACAATACTTACTCTCAATGACTAAATTCTTTATTTCGTTGCTTTTGTTACTATCAGCAGCTTCGTTTGCTCAAAACATTCGCCTAGAAGGTGAACTAAAAGACGACCAAGGTATAGGGTTAGAAATGGCCAACGTAATGGCTATAAACAAAGCTACTAATGCCATGGACTCGTATGCTATTACTAATGATACTGGTAAATATCATTTATCTCTAAAACCAAACACTACCTACCTACTTAAAGCTAGCTACATAGGCTTTACTTCTTTTGAAGAAGAAATTATAACGGGTACAGATGATATTATCAAAAACATTTCCCTTAGCCAAGGAGTAGAACTTGACGAGCTTGAAATAGTGCACGAAATGCCTGTTACTATTAAAGGAGATACTATTGTATATAACGCTGATTCATTCACTAATGGTTCAGAACGTAAACTAGGAGATATACTAGAAAAACTACCTGGTGTAGAAGTAAATGATGACGGTGAAGTTGAAGTTGAAGGTAAGAAAGTAGGCAAATTAATGGTAGAGGGTAAAGACTTTTTTGATGGTGACACCAAATTAGGTGTTCAAAACATCCCTGCTGATGCAGTAAGCAAAGTAGAGGTACTTCGTAATTATAGTGAAGTAGGTCAGCTTAGTGGTGTACAAAACAATCAGGACAATCTAGCCATGAATATTAAACTAAAAGATGGTAAAAAGAACTTTTGGTTTGGTAGTATAAGTGCTGGGGCTGGTGAAGGTGATGGAGAACGGTATATAGCTGCTCCAAAAATATTTTATTACAACCCAAAATATACTTTCAATTTCATCGGTAATATGAATAACACTGGAGAGCTACCACTTACTATGCGCGATTATTTTAATCTTACAGGTGGTTTTCGTAATGTTATGAGAAAAGGAGGTACATCATTTAATGTTGGCTCAAATAGTTTAGGACTCTCTCTTATGCGAAACAATAGAGCAAAAGAAATAGAAACTAAATTTGGAGCAGCTAACTTTAGTTACAACCCTTTAAAAACATGGACCATCAGCGGTTTTACCATAATTAACTCTAGTAAAACCGAGATGGAAACAGTGAGTCGAACGGTATTACTTGACCCTGAAACAGGTGATCCTGAAACAATACAAGATACTGAAGATACTTCACAACAAACAAATGAATTTGCACTTGTAAAATTAAGCTCTACATATAAACCAAATAGTAACTTTCAGTTTGATTATGATTTTTTATTAAAAACATCTAATCAAGAGGAAGCTAATAGCTTATTATCATCTGTTACTCCTGAAACATCACAAAATCAAGAGATTTATACTGATAAAAAGCAAAAACCATTTTCTTTTAATCAAAATTTGAACTTATACTATACACTAGACGATAAAAACATATTTGCATTTGAAGCGCAACATCTTTATCAAGATGAAGACCCGCTATATAATGCTAATTTAGGAAACAACCCTTTTCCTGATGTTCCGGGCAGTAATCCGTTACTCTCCTTAGGGTTACTTGATGCAGATAGATATAACATAGCACAAGATAGGTTTGTAACCACAAACAAATTAGACGCTAAGTTAGATTACTACTACATGGTTAACTCAAAAAGCAACCTTAATGTTACACTCGGTAATACTTATTCATACCAGAATTTTAATTCTAATATGTTCCAACTACTAGATAGTGGTGCAACCAACAACATGAGTGACAATACTAAGAATGATGTTAATTATGTTTTTAACGATGTTTTTCTTGGGGTGCATTACAGGTTTATAACAGGAAAATTTGAATTTAACCCAGGTGTTACTGCACACAGTTACAACACCTATAACGATCAGTTAGATACTAAAGTTAGTAATAATTTTACTACAGTATTACCAGACTTTTTTGCTCAATATCAGATTAAAAAAATGGAACGACTTATATATAACTATTCCATGACTACTAATTTTACTGATGTTTCAAATTTCGCACAAGGTTTAGTACTTAATAATTATAAATCGTTGTTTCAGGGTAACCCAACTTTAGATAATGGATTATACCAGAACCACTCTCTTACTTACTTTAAGTATAATATGTTCAACTTTACTCAGCTATATGCTAATGTAAATTATACACGACAAATGGATGCTATAAAGAGCTTATCAGCTTTTAATGGTATTAATCAAATAAGCACAGTGGCTAATTCTAATTTTGCTGATGAAAGCTTTACTGCTTCGGCTGGTTATAACAGAAGTTTTGCTCGTTTTTACAAAGCTGGAATTAATGCTAGTATAGTATGGAGTAAGTTTAACAACTTTAGAGCAGATGGACAAAACAATATAGAGCCTGTAACTATAGACAATTCTATAAGACAGGTTAATGAACAGTTTACACAAAGTTATAGAACTAGTTTTTCTACTAATTACAAAACCATTCCTAATCTAGAAGTAGGGTACTCTCTTAGTGTTAATGATTATTCTGACAATAAATTTTATAACAGTAAGCCATTTGCTAATGTCAACTATTTCTTCTGGGACGCCTTTACTATAAATGTTGATTATGAATACAATCATTACTATAACAGCGACAGAACATCTGATAATGAATATGACTTTTTAAGTGCTGAGTTAATGTATAGAAAAGGAGATAGTAACTGGGAGTTTAAAGTTAGCGGTACTAACTTGCTTAACACTACATCGCTTAATGATGATAGTTTTAACCAGTTTTCTACTTATACCTCTCGATATAGGGTACAACCACGTTACTTATTATTTACCGTTAGATATAACTTATAATATTTTGTAAAAAGGAGACAATTAGTCTCCTTTTTTATATCAATTTATAAAACACAAGGACGTATACTAAAAAGTATATACCCTTGTGCTCTAAGTATTATTATTGTACAATTTTTGACACAATATTTTCTCCCCTTATTATAACATCATTAGTATTTTTAACTTTAATTTTAATATTATAAAAAACATAATATTCACCTACTTTAGCCTGCTTCATAACCCTTTCCATTAAAGGGCTTTTATTCATTACATTTTCAAAACTTTTCGATTTTTTATTTTCACTTATTTTTAAAATATCCATAGAAAGAACCTCAAAAATACAATTAAATCTAAAATTCACCGTAGCACCAAAACCAATAAAAGAGTTCCCTATCTCTTTGATAGACAAAGTTTCAATACTCCTAACTTTATACATTAAAATTGGAGGTGGAATATCTCTTTTGTAAAAGGTTATCGTATCTATTGTGTTATCATATTTGATGTATAAATAGGTAGGATTAAAATTATCCGTAAATAAATTATACCGATATTCTGAATATATATCCTTTTCAAAAACACCATTTTCTACAGAAAAATCAAGTTTTAAATTTTTATCTTTTGGAATTATAGTAAAATTATTCTTAACTCCAACATATAAATCTTTTCTTTCTATACGAGGAGGATTAAAGATTAAATAATTATCCGATTTCTTATAATTATTTTTTACTGTGGAGCACCCTATAAGGATAACTAGCAAAAATATAGTTAGAAAAAAATTGTAGGTTCTTTTTACCATAACTAATATTAATAAATAAGTTACTATACTAGTAAAACATACTTCTATAGGTATTTATTTTAAATACACTCAATTATTTTTTAATAAAAAAGTCTGTAAAACATTAATTCTACAGACTTTAAAAAATTGGTGACCGTGAAGGGATTCGAACCCCCAACCCTCAGAGCCGAAATCTGATATTCTATCCAGTTGAACTACACAGCCTTTATAAGTTTTACTATCATTAAGTAGATTACCTTAATGATAGTAAAACTAAATATATATTATCTATGCTAATAATTTCTTTACTAATGTAGATATCATCTTACCATCAGCACTACCTGCAAGCTCTTTTGAAGCTATCCCCATAGCTTTACCCATATCTGTCATACCAGCAAAACCGTTATCTTCTATAATCTTTTTGATTATTGCTGCAACTTCCCCTTCAGAAAGCTGTGCAGGTAAAAACTTCTCTATCACTGCAACTTGTGCTAATTCTGGCTCTGCAAGATCTTCACGACCTTGATCTATAAATATTGCTGCACTATCTTTACGTTGTTTTACAAGTTTTTGTAACAACTTTATTTCTTCATCTTCAGAAAGGCCATCGCTTGCTCCACTTTCAGTTTGTGCAAGTAAAATACCCGACTTTATAGCTCTTAATGCTTCTAAACTCATAGCATCTTTTGCTTTCATAGCAACTTTCATGGCATCCATGATTTCTTTTTGTAAACTCATAGCATTCGCTTTTATAAATTGTGCTTGCGAAGATAAAAAAATAACCCGAAAACATCATTGTGTTTTCGGGTTATAAGAATTATGATTAGGTCTAATTAACTAGTCTACATTATCATGTAAAAACGAGTTGTTAGATCGTAATTGTAAATCATCATTACTATCTGATCCTAATGAGAAACGCGACTTACTATTATCTTTTTTCGACTCATCTAAATCAATCCCCATTCTTTTATAAGCTGGTTCTTTCTCTATCTCCTCTACTTTAGATGAATTATTATGGAATTTATGATTAAACTCTTTCATCTTTTTTCTTCGCTCTTCAGATCTTAAACGTAATGTTTCCTCTATAGTCATTTCTACAGGTGAAGCATCTTCATTATCATCTACTAAAGAAGTTCCACTTCCTGATCCTTCTGATTTTTTAAGCGTTATATTCAACTCTTCACTTACAGGTTCTTCCTTAGCTGTTGGCTTAGATTGTAATAACTCTTTTTCTTTTTCAAGATAATCTTCAAGAGAGTAACGAACTACTCTTTCCTCTTTCACTTCTGCTGTAGGTGGTGCTACATGTACAGGCTCAACAACATCAATATTACGAGTTTCATTAGTTACTTCAAAAAGTTGCTTTTCTTCCTTTTTTACATTTTCAGCAACTGCAGCATCAAAAGAAAATTCTACTTGCTCCTCTTGAGGTACTATTACAAACTCAGGATCTTTTACTTCGATCTCGTTTATATTAATTACTGGCTGTTTTTTAACCTCTTCGGTTGGAGATACTATTTCAAAGAAAACATCTAAATCATTAATTGTTTCTGATGATAAATCAGCTTCAACAATTACTTCATCTTCAGTTTTTTTTTCAACCACTTCCTCTTCTTCCAATGAGTAAACGACTTTCTCTTCTTCTACAGCTTCTGGAGCTTTGTCTCCTTCTTGCTTAGCTTCTTCATTAATTGGTGCCGAAAAGTCGAAAGAAGGTACAACTTGTTTTCCTGAAAGGTTAGTTTCTAACTTCTGCTCTCCTTCTAAAGCATGTATAATCTTCTTAGGTTCAGTATTTACTATTTCATCTTGCTGTTCTACATTAAAGCCTGTAGCAATAATTGTTACAGCAACAGCCTCTTCTAATGATTCATCTTCACCAACCCCCATAATGATGTTAGCATTGAAACCTGCCTCAGTCTGTATGTGGTCGTTAATTTCTCCTATCTCATCTATAGTAATTTCACTAGTACCCGAAACAATTAATAATAATACATTTCTAGCACCTGTAATTTTATTATCATTTAACAACGGAGAGTCTAACGCACTAACAATAGCGTCTTTTGCACGACTTTCTCCCGCAGCTGTAGCTGACCCCATTATTGCAGTACCACTGTTAGATAGTACTGTTTTAGCATCTTTAAGGTCAATATTTTGAGTATAGTGATGTGTAATCACCTCTGCAATACCTCTAGAGGCTGTTGCTAACACTTCATCTGCTTTAGAGAAACCTGCCTTAAAACCTAGGTTACCATATACTTCTCTAAGCTTATTATTATTAATTACGATTAAAGAGTCTACCTGCTTTCGAAGTCTTTCTACTCCAGATAACGCTTGTTCGGAGCGAACTTTACCTTCAAACTGAAACGGTATAGTAACAATACCAACCGTAAGGATATCTCTTTCCTTAGCAAGTTGTGCTATTACTGGCGCTGCACCTGTACCGGTACCACCACCCATACCCGCTGTAATAAATACCATTTTGGTATTTATATCTAGCATCTTTTCTATCTCCTCTATACTCTCTAATGCAGCTTGTTGTCCTACTTCTGGATTGGCACCCGCACCAAGTCCTTCTGTAAGGCTAACACCTAGCTGTATTTTGTTTGGTACACCAGTGTTTTCTAGTGCCTGAGAATCTGTGTTACAAACTATAAAGTCAACACCTTTGATTCCCTGTTTAAACATGTGGTTAATCGCGTTGCTACCGCCCCCGCCTACACCAATTACTTTGATAACGTTTGATTGATTTTTTGGTAAATCAAACGAAATGCTTCCAAAATTTGAATTGTCTTCCATATCCATCGGGTTTTTATTCTGCGTTATCTAAAAAATCCTTAATCTTATCTATATATTTATCAAAAAACGATCGTTTCACTCGCTTCTCTGTAGATTCTCTCTCTTCATTAACTTCCGTAGCAGCAGCTACTTCTTCTAATTCTTCCTCTACTATATTTTCCTCTACAGCTTCAAATGCTGGTTGTACAGGTTCTTCTACTATTTTTTGAAACTCTACAAGAGGTGTTGCGCTCTTAGTATTGTTACGAATACTATTCATTACTAGTCCTACAGCTGTAGCATAAAGTGGGCTTGATATTTCTTCATCAGAATCTCCAGCTAAATGCTCATTAGGATAACCTATTCTTGTATCCATTCCTGTAATATACTCTACTAACTGCTTAACATGCTTTAATTGTGAGCCTCCACCTGTAAGCACTATACCTGCTATCAGTTTTTTACGAGGATCTTCATGTCCATATCCTTTTATCTCTGCAAATACTTGCTCTACAATTTCTACTACTCGAGCATGAATTATTTTAGACAAGTTTTTAAGTGATATTTCTTTTGGTTCTCTTCCTCTTAACCCTGGAATAGAAACAATCTCATTATCTTTATTTTCTCCTGGCCATGCCGATCCGAACTTTACTTTAAGCAGTTCTGCTTGTTTTTCTATAATAGAACATCCTTCTTTAATATCTTCGGTAATAACGTTACCTCCAAAAGGTATTACTGCCGTATGACGAATAATTCCATCTTTAAAAATGGCAAGATCTGTTGTACCACCACCTATATCGATAAGTGCTACACCTGCTTCTTTTTCTTCTTGACTCAATACTGCATCTGCCGAAGCAAGAGGTTCTAGAGTAAGCCCTGAAAGGTCTAAATCAGCACTCTTAATACATCTCCCTACATTACGTATAGATGATGCTTGCCCAACTACTACATGAAAGCTAGCTTCTAGCCTGCCCCCATACATTCCTATAGGTTCTTTTATCTCTGTTTGCCCATCTATTTTAAATTCTTGTGGCAATACATGAATAATTTCTTCTCCCGGTAACATTGCTAATTTATGCACTTGATCTATTAGCAAATCAATATCTTCTTCGCCTATTACCTCTTCTGGGTTACTTCTACTAATGTAATCACTATGCTGTATACTGCGAATGTGCTGCCCAGCAATACCTACTACTACATCATTTATTTTATAATCAGAATCTGCTTCGGCCTCTTGTACCGCTTGCTGAATAGACTGAATAGTTTGTGTAATATTATTAACAACTCCTCTAGCAACACCAAGACTTTTGGATTTACCTACACCCAAAATTTCCAGTTTCCCGTATTCATTTTCCTTCCCTATCATCGCAACAATCTTTGTTGTCCCGATATCTAAACCTACCGCAATGCTGTCTTTTTCCATATTCTATTTTTTGGTGCACACAACCTGTTGTGTAAATTTTAGATTTATTGTCTTATAACTTTCAATCACACTATCCTTTGCTGCATCCTGCAAAAATGCCATATAATTCTTAAACTTTCTTTCAATATTAAACGGTTTCCCAAATTCTATTTCATAGTTATAGTTCCTGCTCTTCATCATCAGGGTTCCGTTAGTACGGACTTCTATTCCTATAATATTTTTTTTCAAGAAATCGTTGTTGTATACATACAACAGGAGCTTATTTAGCTTTGTGGTTTCTACTTTTTCGAGCTCTCCTGTTACCAGTAAAACACGTGCTGTATAGCTTTCAGAAAGTGGCATTGGGGTACCTTTGCGATCGATATAGTAAGAATTTGAGCCTACACATACCCGTGCAATAGGCATTTTCTGCCTAATCACCGCTTTTAATTTTCCGTCAACTGTAGCATAAACCTCTGCCTTCTCGATCATTGGGTTTTCATCAAGAGACTTCTCCAGCTTATTCAAAGCTAGTTTATCTTTCCTTATATCTGTAACCTTTTCGTGATTTTGTATCAACAACTTATTAACTTTATCAGGGGTGATAAAATTCTCTGTTTTTTCAAATGTTATGGTTGCTTCTTTCAGCCATCTTGTTTCGTTTCTATGCGCCGAAAAAGAATAAAGAAATACTACCACAAGTAGTATTACCACTAGCCTTACGTTATTCCAATTAATCTTTTTCATTTAAAACTTTTTTAATTTCTGGCACCATCTCCCCAATATCTCCAGCCCCTATAGTAACCACCACATTAGCCTTCGTTTTCTTTAATAAAGACAATAAATCACCTTTACTTATCAATCGTTTATTCTCATTATCCATCTTATCGAGCAACCATTTAGAAGTAACTCCTTCTATCGGTAACTCACGTGCTGGATAAATATCTAATAACGCTACATTTTCAAAAGCTGAAAGACTTCTAGCAAAACCATCTATAAAATCTCTTGTACGGCTAAAAAGATGTGGTTGAAATACCACCAAAACCTTTTCGTCTGGATAAAGCTCTGTTACTGCCTGATGTACTGCATCTATCTCTGTTGGATGGTGTGCATAATCATCTATATAAACCTGTTCTTTTTCTTTTATTTGATATGAAAACCTACGTTTTACTCCTTTAAATGTTGCTAATCCATTAACAATCGATTTAGGATTAACCCCATAAGTAACAGCCATTGCAAACGCTAATAATGCATTACTAAGGTTATGCCTTCCTGGTAACGCAAATTTTACTTCTTTAACCGTTTCAGTTGGAGTAATTACATCAAACACATACCAACCATCTTCAATAGTAATATTATTAGCTGTAAACGATGCCTCATCATTAATAGCTACAGTTAAAGCTTGTAACGGAAGCCCTGTAGGCACAAAAAGATGGTTCTTATTTTCTACTTTATCTGCAAACTCTCTAAAAACACCTTCTATCGTTGCTGTATCTCCGTATATATCTAAATGATCAGCATCCATACTTGTTACACAAGCAATATCTGGGTGTAAGTGTAAAAATGAACGGTCAAATTCATCTGCCTCTACTACGGTTACTGTCTTACCACTACCTATAAGGTTTGAATTATACCCCTCTACTACACCTCCTAAAAACGAAGTAACATCTACCCCACTTTCGTGCAGTACATGCCCTAATATACTAGAGGTAGTAGTTTTACCATGTGTACCCGCTACTGCAAAACAAAAAGTATCTTTAGTTATAATACCCAATACCTCTGCTCGCTTTTTTATCTCAAAGCCGTTTTTAGCAAAATAATTCCACTGAAAATGATGTTTGGGTACAGCAGGTGTTACTACTACTAACGTGTTCTCTTTATTTAAATAAGGCAGCCCTATAAGCGCTACTTTATCATCAAAATGAATACTTATTCCCTCCGCCTTTAATTGATCGGTCAATTGAGTTGGCGTACGGTCGTAACCAGCTACATTTTTGTCTAAAAACTTAAAATAGCGCGCTAAAGCACTCATACCGATACCACCGATACCAATAAAATAGACATTATGTATATTATCCAGTTGCATATCCCTTTGCTTCTTATTCTTAAGAGTTTACTCTTTTATTAATTTTATTATTTCTTTTACTATATCTTTTGTCGCATTAGGTTTAGCTAGCTCTTTTATACTCACTCCTAATTGCGCTCTTTTGTTATCATCTTGCAATAAACCTCCAAAAACATCTTGAAAATCTGCATCTAATTGTGACTCTTTTAGCATTAATGCACCCTCTTTATCTACAACTGCTTTTGCATTTTTTGTTTGATGATCTTCGGCTACATTAGGCGACGGTATAAACAATACTGGCTTACCCACTATACAAAGCTCTGATACTGATGATGCTCCAGATCGTGATATAATTGCATCAGCTGCTGCATACACTAAATCCATTCTATCTATAAACGACAGAACTTGTACCCCTCCTTTGTCTCTATAAGATTTGTATTCTTCAAAATACAACTTACCACATTGCCATATTACTTGTACTCCTTGCGCAACAAGCCAATCTATTTCTTTTGCTAGTAATTGATTGATACGTCTTGAACCAAGACTACCACCAAGTACTAATACTGTTTTTTTATCAGCATCTAAACCTAAAGTTTTTATTGCCTCTTCTCTTTTATTACTTACTTCTATAAGATCTCCTCTTACAGGGTTACCTGTAAAAACAACTTTTTCTTTTGGAAAAAACTGCTCCATTCCTTCATAAGCTACACATATACTTTTTGCATTTTTAGACAGCCACTTATTAGTAATACCTGCATATGAATTTTGCTCTTGTATTACTGTTGGTACTCCTAATGATGCTGCCGACTTTAATAATGGCCCACTCGCAAAACCTCCTGTACCTATAACAACATCTGGCTTGAACGATCGTACAATTTTGCGCGATTTAAACAAACTACTCATCAACTTAAACGGAAACATTGCGTTATCTAGCGTTATTTTTCGCTGAATACCTGCTATCCATAACCCTATTATTTCATACCCTGCTTGTGGCACTTTTTGCATCTCCATTTTATCACTTGCTCCTACAAATAGTATTTCGCAATCAGGAAAATGTAGCTTCAATTCATTAGCAATAGCAATAGCAGGATATATATGTCCTCCTGTACCACCACCGCTTAATATGAATTTTTTGTTGCTCATTATTTAATCTATTATATTATTTACCTCTTACTGCATCCATAGGGTTACCCTCTACTTCAAGTTCCCCCACTTCTTCTTTTTGCTTCTCTCTCAATATATGCTCATCTATAACACTTTGTAAAGCAGCTTCACGATCTGCTTTTTCTTCTTCCTCTTCGGCTATTTCTTCTTCTTTTTTGGTAACGCTTATTATTATACCAATAGACACACAGGTCATCCAGATAGAACTACCACCACTACTTATTAATGGTAGGGTTTGCCCCGTTACAGGCAGTAACTCTACAGCTACCCCCATATTAATAAGTGCCTGAAATATTATAGGGAAACCAAGCCCTATTATTAAAAGCTTACCAAATAAACTTTGTGCCTTATGTGCTGACACTAAAAAGCGGAAAAATAACATTAGGTATAAAACCAACACTCCTAAACCTCCTACTATACCGTATTCTTCTACTATAATTGCGTAAATGAAATCGGATGATGATTGCGGTAAAAAATTCTTTTGTACACTTTTACCTGGACCTAAACCGTATATCTGTCCAGTAGCTATTGCTATTTTAGCTTTCTCTATTTGATAATCATCTTCGTTTGGAGCATCTGTAAAAAAACGCTCTACACGCCCCTTCCAAGTATCTACCCTATTATTAGGCATAATATCTGGGAAGGCCATAATAAGCAATATAAACAATGTTAACATTGTCGCCCCAATACCCATAACCGTAGCTAAATAACGTAATGGATATTTACCTACAAATACTAACATGCACACCATCGAAAAAATGAGCGCTGTTGTAGAAAAATTAGCTGGTAGTATAAGCCCTAGTATTATAAACACAGGAAGCCACAGCTCTAATAGCGAAGATTTAAAAGTTATCTTCTTATTCTCTATTTTAGCTAAATATCTTGCTACATAAACCATTAACACAATCATGGCTAGTGCTGATGTTTGGAATGTTACCCCAATAAAAGGCACTTTAATCCATCGGCTAGCGTTAGCTCCGTTTATAATTGTTCCTTGTAAAAAAGTAAAGACCAATAGCAATGCGACTATAGGTAATGCTATTTTTGACAATGCTCTGTAGTAATGATAGGGTACTTTGTGTACAAAATAAATAAGTGTAAAACCTATAAATATATGAACAAGGTGTTTAACCAAATAACCAATGGTAGACCCCTTACCTATTACGTACACAAGATTTGTACTTGCGCTAAAAACAGGCATAAACGAAATAAGAGCCAGTAACATTACAAATGACCAGATCCCTTTATCTCCCTTTAAGCTATTGATTAATTGTTTCATCTCCTTTTAACTCTTAACTCTATGATCTATAGAAAAACCCTTTTAAACCACTTGGTCGTAATGACGAATTCTATAAATTCTGAACAACAGCTTTAAACTGTCTACCTCTGTCTTCGTAACTTTCAAACAGGTCAAAACTTGCACAAGCAGGTGATAATAATACTGTATCTCCTTTTTCGGAAAGTCGCTGCGCCATCTTTACAGCTTCTCCCATACTTGTTGTTTCTGCCACTACGTCAACCACATTACCAAATGCATTAATAATTTTTTGATTGTCTACACCTAGGCATATTATTGCTTTTACTTTTTCACGAACTAATTGCATTAACTCGTCATAATCGTTTCCTTTATCTACACCCCCTACAATCCATACTGTAGGCGCTACCATACTATCTAATGCAAAAAATGTTGCATTTGTATTTGTAGCTTTACTATCATTAACATACTGTACATTCTGTATTTTAAGAACTTTTTCTAAACGATGTTCTACTCCTTGAAAGTCTGAAAGACTTTCTCTAATCGTTTGTTTTCTTATACGCATTAGCTGCGCAACTGCTGTTGCCGCCATAGCATTCTTTACATTATGTTTTCCGTCTAGTGATAGTTCTTTTGTTGGCATAGTAAAACCCTCTTTATTTATATTGCTCAAAATTGTATTGTCTTTTATATATACCCCTTCTGTTGTTTCTCCTGAAAGCGAAAAGGGTATTTTTTTTGCTTTAATTGTATTTTCTTCTAACCATTTCGAAATAACTGGATCATCTGAATCATACACTAAGTAATCATCCTCTGTTTGATTCATTGTTATTCTAAACTTCGCTGCTATATAGAGCTCATATCTATAATCGTAACGATCTAAATGATCAGGGCTTATATTTGTTATTATTGCTATATGTGGACGATAATCTACTATACCGTCTAACTGAAAACTACTCAACTCTAACACATAGTTATCGTACTTATCATCTGCTACTTGCCACGCAAAACTCTTACCTATGTTACCTGCAACACCTATATTTAAATTTGCTTGTTTTAGCAAATGATGTGTTAACATAGTAGTAGTAGTTTTACCATTACTACCTGTAATACCCACTGTATCGACTGCTATAAAGTGTGAAGCAAACTCTATTTCTGATATTACTGAAATACCTTTCTCCCTCAACAAAACCACTATAGGCGACTTATCTGGTATACCAGGACTTTTCATTACCAAGTCAGCATTTAAAACTAACTCTTCGGTGTGCTTTCCTTCTTCCCAATCAAGCTTATTAAGCGCAAGAACTTCTTTATAATTCTCTTTTATCTTTCCGAAATCAGACACAAAAACCTCATATCCTTTTTTCTTCCCTAATATTGCTGCTCCTACACCGCTCTCGCCACCACCTAGTATTACCAATCGCTTTGCCATACTATCTTAGTTTTAATGATACCACCGAGAATATGGCTAGCATTATAGCCACAATCCAAAAACGGGTAACAATTTTGCTTTCATGGTACCCTTTTTTCTGGTAATGGTGATGTAAAGGCGCCATCAAGAATATTCGACGACCTTCGCCAAACTTCTTTCTTGTATATTTAAAATAAGCTACTTGTATAACAACCGAAAGGTTCTCTGCTAAAAACACCCCGCATAATATTGGTATCAATAATTCTTTACGCACTGCAATAGCTAATACCGCTATAATACCTCCTATTGTAAGACTACCTGTATCTCCCATAAAAACAGAAGCTGGATATGTGTTATACCAAAGAAAACCTACTAACGCCCCTACAAAGGCTGCTATATACACCGTCATCTCTCCTGAGTTGGGTATATACATTATATTGAGATAATTAGAGAATATTATATTACCTGAAACGAAGGCAAAAATACCGAGCACGAGTACTGCTATGGCGGATGTACCTGCTGCCAAACCATCGATACCATCAGTAAGGTTAGCACCATTAGACACTGCGGTAATAATGAATATTACTATTGGTATAAATATTAACCACGCAAAATCTTTATAATTATCACCTGCCCAAGAAAGCACCTCGGCATAATCAAGCTCATTATCTTTAAAAAACGGAATCGTTGTAGCGGTTGATTTTTCGTTTACAGGCATTTCTGTAATTACATCTCCACCCTCTACTACAACCTCCGTAGTAGTTTTAACATTATCATCTGCACGTACCGTTACATCTGGATGAAAGTATAATACATACCCTACTATAAGCCCCAAACCTACTTGACCTATAACCTTAAACTTACCTTTTAACCCTTCTTTATCTTTCTTAAATATTTTTATATAATCGTCTATAAAACCTATAGTCCCCATCCAAAGCGTGGTGACAATAAGCAACATTACATAAACATTATCTAGCTTAGCTAACAACAATACTGGTATAAGTGTAGCTATTATTATTATTAGCCCACCCATTGTTGGAGTACCTGCTTTTTGCACTTGACCTTCAAGACCAAGATCTCGAACTGTTTCTCCTATTTGTTGTTTGCGCAAGAAATCGATTATTTTTCGACCAAATACTGTAGATATTAATAACGACAATATAACTGCCATACCTGAACGGAATGTAATATACTGGAAAACACCTGTACCTGGTACATCTAACTGTTTGTGTAAGTATTCAAATAAATAGTACAGCATGCGCTTATTTGTTTAATTGTGCTAATAATTCTGTTACAGTCTCCATATCATCAAAATGATTACGGATACCTTTAATTTCTTGATATGTTTCGTGCCCTTTACCTGCAATGAGTATAATATCATTAGGCATCGCTAATTGACAGGCTGTTTTTATAGCTTGTTTTCTATCTGTAATAGCTATTGTTTTCTTATAATCTTGAGGTTCTACCCCTTTTTCCATATCTGTAATAATAGCATCTGGCTCTTCTCCTCTTGGGTTGTCTGATGTGAAAATTACTTTATCACTCATAGATGATGCTATGCTTGCCATTACTGGTCGCTTCGTTTTATCTCTATCACCACCACAGCCAACTACCGTAATAAGTTGTTCGTTTTTAGTACGAATAGTTTCTATAGTTTTTAGCACATTTTCTAATGCATCTGGTGTATGAGCATAATCTACTATCGCTGTAACTTTAGTATTTGACACTATAAACTGGAATCTACCCGATACACTTTCTAACTCACTCATTAGGCGTAATACTTCTTGATCTTCCAGACCAAGATTTACCGCAACCCCATATATCGCTAATAAATTATAAGCGTTGAATGTACCTATAAGCTTTACCCAAATTTCTTGCTCGTTAATTTTCATTAACAAACCAGATAATTGATTCTCTAATATTTGAGCTTTATAATCAGCATACGTTTTTAATGCATATACTAACTTTTTTGCTCTTGTATTTTGAAGCATTACTAAACCGTTTTTATCATCTACATTAACTAATGCAAATGCCGTTTTAGGTAACTCATCAAAAAATATTTTTTTAACATCGCGATATTCTGCAAAACTGCTATGATAATCTAAATGATCATGTGATAGGTTTGTAAACACTCCACCTGTAAACTCTAACCCAGTTGTTCTGTTCTGGTGTATACCATGAGAACTAACCTCCATAAAACAGTATTCAACCCCTGCTTCAACCATCTCATTCAAACACCTATTAATAGTAAGTGAATCGGGTGTAGTGTGCGTTGCTTTATACTCTTTATCGCCCACCATTACTTTTACAGTAGACAGTAAGCCTGTTTTATATCCTGCGTTTGTAAATAATTGATACAATAGTGAAGCTATAGTAGTTTTACCATTAGTACCCGTTATACCTACCAGTTTTAAATCTTGAGATGGTATGTTATAAAAGTTAGAAGCCATAAAAGCTAATGCTCCTCCTGAATTTTGAACGTTTACAAATGTTACTCCTTCAAAATCAGTTTCAGGTAGTGTTTCACACACTACAGCTATAGCCCCAAGACTTATTGCTTTTTCTATATAATTATGCCCATCAGATTGTGTACCTCTTATAGCCACAAAAACATCACCTGCAACTATTAACCTAGAATCAAACTCTATTTTATTAATAGCTATATCGGTAGCGCCTTTTACAGCCTCGATAGCAACTTTATATAATATGTCTTTTAACATCATCATGACAACTCCAATATTATAGTTTGATTCTTTTTAAGCGACTTCCCTGGTCGTAGTGATTGTTTCTTTACCTTACCTACTCCTAGTACTCGTACTTTCATTCCCATATTACCCAATAATGCTACCGCATCCATACCACTCATTCCCATTAAGTTTGGCATAATTTCTTCTACCTTTTGCACCTTCTTGTAATATGAAGCATATAACTCTTCTTGCTTTTCTATCTTTTCGTCTACTTTTTTTATCTGATTAGTAGATGGTACATCAGTAAATATTTTTTGAGCAATCCTCTTAAACACAGGACCAGATACATCGGCTCCGTAATACCCCTTTCTAATACTTGGTTTATGAATAACTACAATACAAGAGTACTTAGGCTCATCTGCTGGGAAATAACCTGCAAACGAAGATGAGTAATACATCTCGCTACCTCTACCTTTACCTCTACCATAGTTTACTTGTGCAGTACCTGTTTTACCTGCCATAGAAAAATTAGGTGAATATAACTTTGAACCTGTACCACGCTTTACAACGTTTTCAAGTACTTTCTTTACCTTATCTACTGTTTCTTGAGAGCATATTTTCGGGTTTATAACCTCTTTATCAAACGACTTAATTGTTTTATTCCACTCTTTAATTTCTTTCACAAAAAGAGGTCGCACCATTTCACCATCATTTGCTACAGCATTATATAGTGACAATGTTTGTAATGGCGTCATAGATAAACCATAACCAAATCCCATCCACGGTAACGAAATCCTAGACCATGATTTATCATCAGGATGTGGTATTTTAGGCTTTCCTTCACCTATTATTGATACACCCAAGGGTTTATCTAAGCCAAAGCTGCTTAATCTATTTATAAAATCTTCAGGCTTATCATTATAACTTTCATATATAGCCTGTACTAAAACCGTATTTGAAGAAACCTCAAAACCTCTCGCTAACGAAATTTCACCATATCCTCCTTTTTTAGAGTCACGAACTTTACGTCTATGATAAACGACCTCGCCACCATGAGTATCGTACACTTCGCTTGTATCAACTTTTTTATCTTCAAGTAATGCTAATAATCCCGCTAGCTTAAATGTAGACCCTGGTTCTTGCGACTCTCCAACAGCATAATTAATAGTCTCGTAGTACGAACTATCTCTAGCACGCCCTAAGTTAGATATAGCCTTAACATAGCCTGTTTTAGTTTCCATCACTACAACACAACCATGATCTGCTTCGTAATATTCTAATTGTTTTAACAATGCATGATGCGCTATATCTTGTATATACACATCTATAGTAGATACTATATCATAACCATCTACAGGTTCTATTTCATTATTATCACTAATAGGTTTCCATTGGCTTTTTGCAATTTTCTGCATCATGCGCTTACCATCTGTACCATTAAGGTATTGTGCAAAAGCTCCCTCTATACCTACTTCTAGGTTTTTACCGCTATGGCTCAGTCTTTCATAACCAATAGTCCTTTCGGCGATTTTACCTATAGGATGCTCTCTTACTGTTTTTTGTTCTGTAATTACACCCCCTCTATATGCTCCTTTTTCAAAAAGCGGAAAACTTTTAATACGAGTATATTCAGTATAACTAAGCCCTTTAGTAATTAACAAGTACCTATTTCTATTTGTTCTTGCTTTTCTTAACCTGTTATAGTAGTATGATTTTGATTTACCCAACATTACTGAAAGAGAATCAGCTAATGGACTAAGATATTTATCAAAATCCTCCTTTTTAGACGCTAACGCATCAAACCTAATAGTATAATTAGGTATAGAAGTAGCTAGTAAACTACCGTCAGCAGAATACACATTACCTCTATTAGCAGGTATAGTAAAATCACGCACTGTACGCTCATGCGCAAGCTCACGATAATAATCACCCTCTACCCACTGAATATTAGTTAGTTTTACAGCAATAAGTATAGCCATCACAAAAATTGTGAAGGCTACAAAGTAAATTCTATAAGATATTTTTTTATCTTCTACTACCATAACTCACTAAATACACTTTCTTCTTTTTCCTTAATTACTTTTATCTTTTTTGGTGGCACAGACGATGGCTGCACTCCTCTTCTTCTCATTTTTCGCGCTACGGTAGACTCCATTTTAAGCTCCATTAACTCCGAACGTTTATCTACAAATTTTGAACGAAGTACCTTTCCTTCCTCCTTAAGCTCCTCAATACGGTATATCTTTTGTTCGTAATTATGAGCATTTGCTATCATCAGCATCGCAATCATGACCAAGAAAACAATAAAGCCCCAATTTTTCATCGAGCCTTCCTCTACCAGATACTTTGCTTTTAATAACCCATACACACCTTTCATAACTACTTCTTTTCCGCAACTCTTAGCTTTGCACTTCGCGCTCTATTATTAGTCGCAATTTCTTCATCTGTAGGTATAATTAATTTTTCGATGCTTTTAAATGGCACCTCAAAATTTCCGTATAAATCACGCTCTGGCTCACCCTCAAACATTCCGTTACGCATATAACGCTTCACCAACCTATCCTCTAAGGAATGATATGATATAACACTAAGCCTACCTTCTGGCTTTAACACCTCTAGTGACTGTTGCAAAAACTCTTTAAGCACCTCAATTTCTTGATTTACCTCTATACGTATTGCTTGATATATTTGAGCTAATATTTTATTACTCTTATGTGCTGGAAGAAATTTACTAAGCACCTGTTTAAGTTCTTCTGAGCTTTTAATTTCGTTCTCTTCACGCGCCATTACAATTTTATGCGCTAATGCACCTGCATTTCTAAGTTCACCGTAATTAAAAAACATCTTTTTAAGATCTTGTTCATCATACTCATTAACCACCGTATAAGCACTTATATCGTTTTTCTTACTCATACGCATATCAAGGTCCGCTTCAAATCGTGTAGAAAAACCACGTTCTGCAACATCAAATTGATGTGACGAAACGCCTAAATCTCCCAACACACCATCTACCTGCTTTACACCATGAAATCTTAAATATCTTTTTAAGAATCTAAAATTCTCTGGTATTAGTGTAAAACGCTCATCATCTATTATATTTGCCTGCGCATCTTCATCTTGATCAAAACCATATAACTTGCCATTAGGACCAAGCCTTTTCATTATCTCTCTCGAATGACCACCGCCACCAAAAGTCACATCTACATAAACACCATCTGGCTTTATATTAAGTCCATCTACAGTTTCTTTTAATAAAACAGGATTATGATATTCCATCTTCGTCATTTAAATTTCCCATCACTTCTTCGGCTAGATCTGCAAAATCAACCACCGAATCATCAATAGACTGTTCATATTTCTCTTTATCCCAAACCTCAATTATGTTTACCGCCGAAGAAAGCACTACATCTTTACTTACACCTGCAAACACCACAAGGTCTTTTGGTATCAACAGCCTTCCAGCCGAATCTACCTCTATCACTTTTACCCCAGCAGTAAAACGTCTTATAAAGTCATTATTCTTCTTTACAAAACGATTCAACTTATTAATCTTTTGCATCATCTTTTCCCACTCCGCCATTGGATACAACTCTAAACAAGGTTGAAAAACAGAACGCTTTAACACAAACCCATCACCGATACCTGCAGACAATTGTTTCCTCAAAGGAGCAGGCATCATCAGCCTTCCCTTCGCATCAACCTTACATTCATATGTTCCTACAATGGTATTCAATCAGTTAGATTTATAATGATAGTAAAGCAAATATAACACATTATTTACCACCTTTTCCCACTATAATACACTTTGTTGATAAGTTTTACCACCACCTTCCCACCTTGTCGGAATTTACTGCTAGACATCTAACAGACAGGTCTTAAAAAATAATCAGCGTATGGGAATAAGTATTAAAAATTCTTCATTATACCCCCATAAATTAACACTCAAAATGCATTATGTGTAAAATTTCCACAGCCCAAAAACAAAACCCTTTTAGCACTTTATTAACAACCAATAACTAACTGTATGCAAGCGCATTAAAGCACAAAAGCAACAAAAAAGCCATGCAGGCATACAAAAGAAGCTTTCATAAGCTTTAAAATCATATATTTGTGCTACCTCATATAGTTTAAAACGACAAATGCAAAGCAATAACACAGACGGAAAGTACAACTACTTTGAGACAGGAGAAGGTACACCTATAGTAATTTTACACGGCCTTATGGGAGGGCTTAGCAACTTTGATGGTGTTGCGGAATATTTCTCTAAAAAAGGTTATAAAATAATTATTCCTGAACTTCCTATATACACACAAAGCATCTTAAAAACTAATGTGAAAGCATTTGCTAAATGGGTGAAAGATTTTATTACTCACTTGGAATATGATAGAGTTATACTACTTGGTAATTCACTAGGCGGACATATAGCACTTTATCATGCTAAAATGTATCCTGAAAAGATGCTAGGTCTTATAATTACTGGTAGTTCTGGCCTTTATGAAAGTGCCATGGGAGATAGTTACCCAAGAAGAGGTGACTATGATTATATTCAAAAAAAGGCTGAAGCTGTATTTTATGACCCTGCAATAGCTACTAAAGAAATTGTAGACGAGGTTTACAACATGGCAAATGATAGGATAAAGTTGATAAAAACACTTACCATTGCCAAAAGTGCTATACGTCACAACATGGCTAAAGATTTACCAAAAATGCATGTACCTACATGTATTATATGGGGTAAGAATGATAACGTTACACCTCCTGAGGTTGCTGAAGAATTTCATGAATTACTACCTAGCTCTGATTTATACTGGATTGACAAATGTGGGCATGCTGCAATGATGGAGCAACCAAATGAGTTTAACAATTTAATGAATGAGTGGTTAATAAAGATTAACTTAACTAGTGATTTAGCTAAACCTGAATAATAATTAAGGATAAACACTTTTTCCTTATACTACCAATATAGTAATAGAACTAATAATGAAAGTTAATACTGCCGATTTTATAATAAGTAATTCTGATGTTAGTAAATGCCCAAAAGAGCCTTTACCAGAATATTCTTTTATAGGTCGTTCTAATGTTGGTAAATCGTCACTAATTAACATGCTTACGGGACGAAATAGCCTAGCTAAAACGTCTGGAAAACCTGGGAAAACACAGCTAATTAACCATTTTAAAATAAACGGAAATTGGTTTCTTGTCGATCTTCCTGGCTATGGTTATGCAAAGGTTTCTAAAAAAACTAAAGCTACTTTTCAGAAATTCATCACTAATTATTTCGAGAAAAGAGAGCAGCTTGTTTGCGCTTTTGTGTTGATTGACATACGCCATGATGCACAAAAAATAGATCTTGAATTCATCAACTACTTAGGTGAAAGAGAAATTCCTTTTTGTATCATCTTTACAAAAGCAGACAAAATTAGTCCTCGAAAAATTGATGAACATGTAGAGTCTTACAGACAACAACTAATAGAAAATGACTGGGAAGAAATGCCTAAACATTTTGTAACTTCATCTACTCATGCCACAGGACGCGAGGAGCTATTAAACTACATAGACGAGGTAAACAAGAACATGAACCTACAAAGTTTCTCTTAAAAACTCATCTCTTTCTTCATAGAAAAATTGATAAATTTTTGTCCTTTATATTCTACCTCTTGTTCTTTCACTACAATATAACCTTTACTCAAAAAGAATGGTTTTGCTGTAATTGATACTGCTACAGTTATTACTTTAAACTTTTCTTGTTTCGCATAACTCTCTATCGCAGCAACTATTTGTGTAGCTATACCACAACCTTGATAGTCTTTATGTACAAATAAGTGATCGAAATAGCCTGTATCATCTATATCACCAAAACCACAAATAACACCATTACACTCTGCTACAACAGTATGATGTCTTAATAATTTACCCTTCCACTTCTCGACATCAATATCTTCAGGAGCCCAAGCATTTATTTGATCTTGAGAATAATCTTTTGCATTTACCATATGTACTGTTCCTCTAAAAAGAGTAACTATACTAGTAATATCTTCTGGTTTATAATTTCGTAACGTGATTTCCATCTCTATATTTAATGCATAAAAAAAGCGGCAAAAGCCGCTTTCTAATTTATTCTTCTTTTTTCAGTTCAAGTTTTTCTGCAAAGTAATCACAAAAATCTTTCATGGTATCACTCATCTTTTTATCTCCTGTAGCACGCTCAAAAGTATCTGACATTGAAACTAATGTTTGATGAAAAAATATTTTCATTTCATCTACAGGCATATCTTTCGTCCATAAGTCAATACGCATACTCTCTTTGGCTTTATTATCCCACATAGATAACATTATAGCTTTTGACTCTTCACTTTCTACTCCTCCGTCTTTAGCAGTCCAGTGTAGTTTTTCTGGCACTCTATTTTCATCGAGTGTTATATCGAATTTTATTTCCGATTTAAGATTGTTATCAGACATTATTCTTTTTTTGGTTTGTATTTAGAATTTTCAAAAATAGTTTTAGCATCCATTGCTAAAAGTTCCTGCAAAGTTACATTTTTATTATTTTCTACATAGGCGCGTACTATTTGCCAGCCCAACCAACTACCTAATCTTCCTGGCGACTCATTATCAAACTCTAAGTAAAATTTAGAGAATGGTGCAGGACTTATAAATCGAGAAGGCAACTTAGGGTCTGTACTATATAAAAGGCTCTTATCTATAAAATAGCGCCACATTTCTGACTCATTTGCTTGTGCCCAAGCAATATCTTCTGGTGTATATCCCATTTTAACAGCATCTGTTGTATCAGGTAATAATATATCTTTCATGTATAACTCTTTACCAAAGTACACCATTAACTCTAGTAAGGTTCTATCTCGTGGTGGTTCTATCTTATTATTTGAAAAAGAAACAACAGCATCTGGCAATATTTGAGAAGAATCAAATTGCTCTACCTTATATTGTGGCATTCCTTTATACAAATAATTATCTCCTCCTAAATACAAGCTAAACGGAATAAATAAAAAGTCCTTAGTGTATAGGGTTTTTGTTTCTATATCATCAGACACTAACGCTATTACTTTAGGCGATCTAAAATTAGGGTAGTAATATTTCATGTGTTTAAATAAGTCTTCAAACTCATCTTCTAACACTGTAGTATTAGCATATAATTTTTGTACCTCATCATATAACCTCAAATGAAAAGTATCTTTCATTTTATTCACCCAAACTTCGTCTGGATCACTTGGTGGAAAAAGGTAACTATACTCTGCTTTTAACTTTGGAAGATCATCAGGAGTTCCTTCAAAAAACTTCTGATCAAAACGATCTATTTTAACCTCATCAACAGTAACTTCTGCTATTTCAGCTTCTACATTTTCTTCTTCCTTACAAGATACAACTAGTAATAGAGAAGCAACAATCAAAACAAACTTTCTCATTTTAACAACTTTATTTTCTAACCTTACAAAATAAGATTAGCTCTTTTATTTTTTTGTAATTTTATCAGTTTATATATTTCACAAATATACATCTCATAATTTATAATCATACATTTAATATGCATACCAATAACGAATTTAAAACTGAAGCAATAAATGATCATATTGTAAACTGGTTACGCAACTATGCAACTAACGCAAAAGTAAAAGGTTTTGTTGTAGGAATATCTGGCGGAATCGACTCTGCTGTCACCTCAACACTATGCGCACAAACAGGACTACCTACACTTTGTGTAGAAATGCCTATACATCAAGCTCCAAATCAAGTACAACGCGGTAGAGAACATATTAACGCACTTAAGGAAAGATATAGTAATGTATCTAATACCGAAGCTGATTTAACTCCTGTTTTTGAAACATTTCGCAAGGGAGTTCCTGAATCAGAAAATAAACACCTTAATAACCTCACACTTGCTAACACAAGAGCTAGACTAAGAATGACAACATTATACTATTTTGCAGGTATACACAGTGCATTAGTGGCTGGCACAGGTAACAAGGTTGAAGACTTTGGAGTAGGGTTTTATACTAAATATGGTGATGGTGGTGTAGATTTAAGCCCTATTGCCGATTTAATGAAAAGCGAGGTAAGAGCAATTGCCAAACATATTAACGTACCACAAAGTATTATTGATGCAAAACCTACTGATGGACTTTTTGGAGATGATCGTAGTGATGAAGATCAATTAGGCGCAAGTTATGATGAATTGGAATGGGCTATGTTACAGACAGAAAAGGGTTCTACTGTAAATGATTTTGAAGGTAGAGAAAAGGAAGTATTTACAATTTACAAAAGATTAAACACTATCAATCAGCATAAAATGAATCCTATTCCTGTTTGCGAAATTCCAACAATTTTAAAATAAAACTCATTCATTCACAATACTTTAAGATTTTATAAGATTTTAATTACTAACTTTACTGTTAAGATTTAACCCCGAAAAATTACATATCATGATTAAACTTTGCTTAGCAGATAATCATCCTGTAGTACATTACGGAATGGATTCTTATTTTAAAGATAGCTCAGAGTTCAACCTCATTGGTCTTGTAAATAATCTTGATGATTTAATCGGTTTATTGTCAAAAAAAGCAGTAAACATAGCTATTATAGATTTAGAACTAGAAGGGCTTACTAGCATTAGTCTTTTAAAGTCGCTTATAAAAGATTTCCCCGAAACAAGAATTGTGCTTTTCACCAATCTTTCAGAGCACATTTATGCTCCTAACGCATTAAAGACTGGTATTTCTGCTTATGTACACAAGAGTGCTACAATAGATGAATTAAAAAATGCCATACAAAGAGTAGATCAAGGTGAGGTAGTTATTAGTGATGCTGTAAAAAGTAATCTTGAACTACTTAATAAAGGAAAAAAATCAGATAGACTATACCGTAAACTTTCTTCTCGAGAAATAGAGGTATTACGCTATTTGAGTGAAGGAAAGAAAAATAAAGAGATTGCTAAATTACTTGACTTAAACGAAAAAACAATTAGCACATACAAATTACGATTATTAACTAAACTACACGTTACCAATCTTGTAGACTTAGTTAATAAAGCAAAAACACTTGATATTGTATAGGTTGTTAATCTAATCTTAATAACCTATACAATTAAAAAAATGCACTCCTAATTCTATTTATTTTTCTTGATAAGTAATTAATTAGTGTGTTATAATCGTTTACAGAAATTAATATCTCCATATTATCAACCTCAGGACTTACTTGCTGTTTTAAATCCTGCACAAGCTTTCCTAGTAAAAGCCAACGAAGATCTATAATATGCTCGTTTGTATAACCTGATATCGATTTTGATTTATCTTTTACTGGTATTTGCTTTTTCTCTTCCCATTCATGCAAATCGTATTTTTCGTCTTGCATATAGATGTCAGTAGCCACATACTGTAATTCTTGAGGTAATGTATTTAAAAATGTTTCTACATTAAGTTCTTGACTTGCTAAGTATTGATTTACTATAAATGTATACAAATCTTTAAAAACTGGATTTGTAAACTCTATTTCATCTTCCTGTAAGTTCAAGTAAATACGCTCGTACACCTTGTATGGTTTATTCTCTACCTCTTCATACTCTTTACCAAACTCATCATACTTAATGTAAACGTCCTCAAAATCTTGTTCTGTACCTCCATACAATAACAATATCTCTATAATTTTACGCTCTAATGCATCTTGTATATTAATATTTTCCTTTGGTTGGTTTACCTCATCAGGAACAGGCTGCATACTTTTAGCCCTTTGTTCTTTCTTATTCTTCTTGCTAGTGTCAGCTATATCTTTTTGTACTAACTGTGCTAATGTACTTGTTAGTACCTGTTCTGATATATCCATAATGCGAGCGCATTCCTGTATATATATCTCCCTTTGTATTCTATCTGGAATTTTAGAGATACTTGTAACCATATCTCTAATAAGCCCCGCTTTCTTTACAGGGTCATCCTTTGCTTCATCTACCAGTAATGATGCTTTAAACTGTATAAAGTCTTTTGCATTAGTATCTAAATATTCAACTAATGCTTCATGCGTATTATTCTTTGCGAAACTATCCGGGTCTTCTCCTTCAGGGAAAGTACAAACTTTTACATTCATCCCCTCTTCTAGTATCAAATCTATACCACGAATAGAGGCGCGCAAACCAGCAGCATCACCATCAAAAAGTACTGTTATGTTTTTAGTAAGTCTATTAATTAAACGGATCTGATCTGGAGTTAATGCAGTACCTGAGGATGCCACAACATTCTCTATCCCTGCCTGATACATTTGTATCACATCAGTGTACCCTTCTACTAAATAGCAATTATCTTTTTTAGCAATTTCTTGCTTTGCGTGATAAATACCGTATAATACCTTACTCTTATGGTAAATATCACTTTCTGGTGAGTTAAGATATTTAGCGGCTTTCTTTTCATTGCCAAGAATACGTCCTCCAAAACCAAGTACTCTACCCGACATACTTTGTATAGGGAACATTACACGACCTCTAAAACGATCTATATGTCTACCATCTTCTTTTAAAATGGTAAAACCTGTTTTCTCTAAATATTCTTGTTTATATCCTTTACCTAATGCTTCTTTAGTGAAAGCATCCCAAACTTCTGGCGAATACCCTAGCCCAAACTTCTTAATAGTATCGGTAGTAAAGCCACGCTCTTTAAAATAAGAATATCCTATAGCCTGCCCTACATCAGTATTAAGCATGGTATCTTGAAAATACTTTTGTGCAAAATCTGACACTAAGTACATGCTTTCCTTTTCGTTAGCTTGTTCTTTTTCTTCGTCTGTTTGTTCTGTCTCTTCTATTTCAATATTATACTTATTTGCTAAATATCGAATAGCCTCAGGGTATGAAAAGTGTTCATGTTCCATCAAAAATGCTACTGCATTCCCTCCTTTACCTGAACTAAAATCTTTCCAGATTTGTTTTACAGGCGACACCATAAACGAAGGCGATTTCTCGTTACTAAAAGGACTCAAGCCTTTTAAGTTACTACCTGCTCTTTTCAGTTGTACAAAATCACCAATAACCTCCTCTACACGAGCAGTTTCAAATACAGTATCTATGGTATTTTTAGAAATCAAAGTCTAATGGTTTTTGCAAATAAGGTTAGCAAATATACATTGTTTAGCCGTAAAACTAATTCAATCTTCTGTCAAATCATTAGTAACATTAGCTGTTAAGCTATCTATCAGTCCATTAAAAATAAAATAATGGAATGGAAGCACAGAGTACCAGTAAAGTCTACCCCATAATCCTTTTGGGCGAAAAATAGCTCGCTGATGTAATATTCCTTTTTCTATTTTAAACTCAAGCCAAGCTTCTCCTGGCAGTTTCATTTCAGCATATAGTAGTAATCTTTTATTGTCACGATCGGCTAAAAGTACGCGCCAAAAATCTAACGCATCTCCTGCTTGTATTTTATTTGGATGAGTACGTCCTCGTCTCAACCCTGTACCTCCAAAAAACTTGTCTATCACCCCTCTCATTTTCCACAAAAAATCGCCATAATACCATCCTGTTTCTCCGCCCAAAGCCCATACTTTACTTAAAGTAGTTTCTTCATTAAAAACAGCACGTTGTTTAACATCTTTAAAACAACCATATTCTGGTATTGTAATATGTTTAGCTAGTTTATATGGAAACTGGCTACTAACCATAGAGTCTTTCCAGCTAGAAGCTATACCGTTCGCTTCAATCTTTGCAAATGCTTTCTGTACCGCTTGCTTATAACTTATAGGGGCAACATTTAAGATCGTTCCTAAGTTGTTTGGTCTCCCTACAATCTCTATTTTCATACTATCTACTAGCGATACTGCGAGTTTATAGGATGTAGAAGTTACAAAATACAACCAATAAGACGATAATCGAGGTGTCATTACTGGCAATGTAATTATTAAGCGTTTTAGCCCTCTTACTTCTGCAAAGGTTTGTAACATCTGTTTATAGGTTAGTACATCAGGGCCATATATATCATAGTTTTTATTGTACAATTCTTTTTTACCCGCAGCCTTAGAAAGGTATGATAGAACATCACGTATGGCTATAGGTTGCGATCGAGTATTTAACCACCTAGGCGTTACCATTACAGGTAGTTTCTCTACTAAATCTCTTATTATCTCAAAAGAAGCACTACCGCTCCCTACAATAATACCGGCTCGTAATGTGGTAACTGGATAATTACTTGATTGTAATTTATTTTCTACCTGTTTTCTAGATTGTAAATGTTTTGAAAGCTCGTTTTCGTTAACAATACCACTCAAATAGATTACTTGTTTAATAGTAGTTGCATCAATGAGTTTTTTGAAATTTTCGGCACAAGTTAATTCTAATTGTTCAAATTTATCTGATGTAGACATTGAATGCATAAGATAATAGGCTACATCAACATCATGAGGAATTTTAACATTAGTATCATATGCTAGAAAATCAACTTCTATAAAGCTAATATTCGGGTTACCTTTAAATTGTTCTGGTATACGATTAAGATCGCGAACACAGCAAACAAGCTCATATTTCAATTCTAATAAATAAGGTATTAACCGTTTACCTATATATCCTGTAGTACCCGTTACTAATATTTTCATCCATTATCGTTTTAATAATATATAAACACTAACAACTTTCGAGTTCACAAACCTCTTCTCCTAACTCCACCTCAATAGTATAATGAGAAAAAGAATAGTTTTTAAGTATTGCCTTTACATTAGACTTTACTGCTAATACCTCTTTAAACGAAGCTGTGCCATTTACCTTTATATGAACCGTAAAAACATGATGCTCTCCTTCTAATGACCAGATATGCATATGATGTAATGAAGTAATATTCTCCACCTGCAATATTTCTTTTTCTATTTTATCAGGATCTATATCATCAGGTGTTCCCTGTAACATAATCATCATTGTTTCTTTAAGACGTTTTACCACATTATAAAGAATATATAGTGTAATAGCTAAAGAAAGTGCTGGGTCGAGATAAGGAGCGTCCACAAACATCATTACAACAGAGGCTATAAGTACAGCAACCCAACCTAAAACATCTTCTACTAAATGCAGGCTTACTACACGCTCATTAAGCGTTTTTCCTCCACTTAACTTGTAAGCGGCATATCCATTTACTATTATACCTATAATAGCAAAAATGAACATCCCCTTTGCATCGGCAGGTTCAGGGGTTATGAGTCGCTCTATAGCAGCTATAATTATATATATAGATCCTACTATAAGCACAACACTATTTATTAGTGCACCTAGTAAAGAAAAACGACCGTAACCAAAAGTAAATTTATTATTAGCTTCTTTTTTAGAACGTTCATTAAGGTACCACGAAAGTCCCAAAGAAAGACTATCTCCTAAATCGTGTAGTGCATCAGATAATATAGCAACACTATTAACATATAGCCCTCCTAAAATCTCTAATATGGTAAACCCTAGGTTTAAGAAAAAAGCAACCTTTAAGTTTTTACCTGAACTATGAGAGTGGTTGTGAGAATGATCGTGTGCCATAGTGTTACTTTTACTATAAAAATACACAGAATTGCCGACGATACCTAGAAGCCTGCTTTAAATAAAGTAAGTCTTACTAATTATTGTATACATCTAATACAGGTAGTGCTTTATTATCAAAATCCCAAAAAGCAAGATTCTCTGTTGCTGAACCATTAGTTGCTGTAACTCCATTAAACGAAACTAACTCTGCCCCCCAGTAACAAAAACCTATGCCTCTAGGTACTTGTTTTACAATCTGATTTATCCGTTGTAAATATTCTTTTTGCCCTACGGGTGTAGGTGTATATTGAGGTAGTAATTGATCTTCACTACCAATAATATTATTTGTATGATCGTTCCATTCTAAAGTAAATGGATAAGCAGTTTCTGCTATTACAACATCTTTATTTAATTGTGTTGAAAGCTGATTCATTGTGCTTTGCAGTACCCCAAGATCTTTTCCGTGCCATATTGGATAATAAGACAACCCTATCATATCATAATCTAATCCTGATAAGGATGTATAAAAACTCAAAGCTCCATTATACCCTGCATAATGAATTATCACTTTACAGGAACTACTATTATCTCTAACCGCACTAACACCTTTACTGAGTAATGTTTTAAACTGAGAAATATTTGTATTACTTCCCTCTGGCCACAAAAAGCCTGCATTAATTTCGTTGCCTATTTGAATATAGTCTGGCTTAAGCTCTGTCATTATCTCTGAGGTGTAATTATAAACTTCAGCCTGTAACGCTATAAAACTAAGCCCTTCCCAATTAGCTGGTTTTGTTTGATGTCCTGGGTCTGCCCATGTATCAGAATAATGTACTGTAAGCCAAACTTTCATTCCTTTGCTTTTCACCTCATTAACAAGTAACTTCACTTCATCAAAACTAGAATGCTCCTCTATCGGATTTTTCCATAATCTTATCCTTATGGTATTTATTCCTGCATTTTTTAATGTAGTCAACATATCCTCAGGTTGCTCCTCTACATTAAGCATCACAATACCCGAAGTTCTAACTTTTGGTATAGATGAAGCGTCAACACCTTTTATGAAAAAAGGTTCACCTATTATCTTTGGTTCTGATGAATCATCAGATGAATTACACCCAATAGCAAACAGGGTTATAATTAAAATATAAAACCTATAAAAGTATTTTTTCATCTTGCTATAGCTAAGTTGTATAAAAATAATGATTATATATTAAATCAAAAAAGGCGCTCCCATAACAGAAACACCCTTTTCTTAAAGTATAAAACTAACCCAATAACATTTTAATTGAAATCAAATCGTACTCCTAGAGATAAATTATTTTGATCTACATCATTATTTGAAAAAACAGGTTGTAAATCATATTTTACATATAAACTTGTTTCTCCATAACCTACATAAGCACTCACACCATATACAAAGTCACTAACATTAAAACCGCCTTTTGCTTTACGTTTCTTTCTATGTCCGTCTTCTCTATATTTTAATATTTGTTTCTCTTTTACATTTACTCCAGCATAACCACCAAGACCTACACGAAAACTACGGTGAGAAGGAAATGATACCCAGTCGCCTCTGTCTTTCTTTTTAGTAAAATCAAACTCCAAATGAGCTGGTACTACAAGATTTACATAACGTAAACGTGCTACTTTGATATCTAAACCTGAATCGGCTAAAAAAGTTTTACCTCCCTCATTTACAAACATCTTATTATCATCTGGTCGAAGATTATTATACTGTAATGACAAACCATACTTGGCGTGCAAGAAATTATTCTCTTCAAATATTCTTGTATTCCAAGTTACTCCCCACTCATAAAAATCAGAGCGCCACTTATAATTGTCATTATCAATATCGCCATCGCTCTCTAAACGGTTTATACCAAAAGCAAATACAAACTGTGTTGTTGTTCTTTGACTATACCTCTTTTTTGAATTTTCTCCTTTAAGACCTACAAGAGGCGTGTTTCCCACACTAAAATTATATTTCTTTTTAGTAGTCTTTGTGTTTTCTACTTTACCAGCTACTTTATCTTTTACTAGTTGTGTTAACTTTTCATTTTCAAGTGTTACTCTTGTTTCTATATTTTTTGCACGTTGTGTAGCATATTCTTTTTTGCGAGTTTCTGCTTCTTCATACGTTATCTCATTATCATCTAACATTTTGTTTACACGTTCTACTTCTATTTTAAGTAACTCCTTCTCTTGTTTGGTAATATCTTCTATATTTTTTGATATTTCTGAGACTCTTTCTTCAAATGTCTGTGCGTTTATTTCGCTTGTTAATAGGCATAGCAATGCTATTACATAAAAAGTAAATGTTTTCATGTTTGTTTAATTTTAAGTGTTTTTTGATTTATTGATTTTCTTCTTTGTGATTCCTGTTTACTACAGCAGTTTTTACTTTTTTATAGCCTTTCACAACAGAGTGCATTACTCGGCTTCTAAAACTTTCATTAAGTTCCCCCTCCACTGATGATAGTAATGAGTTAGCATCTACATCTACCGAAGGAGTAGTAGTAATGTTTATTTTATCCATTTCTATTTGTGCAGCTCTATCAACATCTACTGATGCCAAGAGAGCTTCGGCATCTACTGTAACACCAGAAGGTTTGTTACTATTATTTGATTCTAATACTGTAGCACTAGCAATATTATTTTGTAATAAGGTTATTTCATTAATATCATTAGAGTTAACTACTGATTTTTGAACTATTGGGTTTAAATTATTGTTAGTAATTTCTTTTGTTACTAATGCATCATCTGAATTTTGCATCACAATAGTATTATTTACAGACTCTGTTATTATAGATGGTGCTGTTAGCACTTCCTTATCATCATGTTGTTTCACAGGTTCTTCTGCTCCTATTGTGGTAACAATTTCTGTATCATCAATAATTATATCGTTACCTTTTTCCTGTTTCAGTAATAATGTACCTACTAACAAAAAACCTAAAAAAGAAGCTGCTATATAAATCCAAGTTCTTTTGGGTTTCTTCTTTTTCTTTTCTTCGGCAACCGTAAGCATAGCGTCAAGTCTATCCCATGCCATACCTGATGACTGTATAGTTCTTTCTTCTAGCTTATTTTTAAACTCTTGTTCTATATTATTCGGTTCCATTTTCATAGTTCTTTAATTTATTAATCTGCCCTT
This sequence comes from Flavobacterium sp. MedPE-SWcel, assembly GCA_001874325.1. GTDB lineage: Bacteria > Bacteroidota > Bacteroidia > Flavobacteriales > Flavobacteriaceae > Flavobacterium. The sequence continues at coordinate 161,285 of MPCW01000001.1, forward strand.
GCAGCATTTTTCTAGCATGCGACAATTGCGATTTTGATGTCCCTTCGCTAATACCTAGCATTTTTGCGACTTCTTGATGTTTATAGCCTTCTATCGCATAAAGGTTAAACACCATTTTGTAACCATCTGGCAAACCATCTATTAATGTTTGTATATCTTCTACAGAAAAATTACTTTCTATATTATTAGACCTACCTTCTACAAAAAACTCATCTTCTAAGAAATTTACTTTCTTTTGTACTCTAAGGTATGATATACATTCATTTACCATTATTCGTCTTACCCAACCTTCAAAACTACCTTTGTGCTCAAACTTACTCAGGTTAGTAAAAACTTTCATAAAAGCAGTTATCATTACATCTTCTGCCTGCTGTATATCTTTTATGTACTGCCTGCACACACCTAACATTTTAGGTGAATGTTGCGAATATATTTTTTGCTGAGCATGTCGATTATTATCAACTGCTTGCTTTATTATATCCTGCTCTTCTTGATGTAATTTTATTACTTTCAAAATTTGTTTCTTTGGTGGATGCTAAAGATTACTGTATTATTAGCAACCTTCTATTAACATAGACGAAGCTAATTCAAAAATGGTTGCATCTTTATAATAAAAAACGGTCTAATAACATATTAACTACTGATTATTAGACTTAAACAATTACTCAAAGAAACGAAAAATTATTTTTTTCGTTCAATAACGTAATTCACCATTAGTGTAAGTGCATCTTTATATGGAGATGAAGGGTAATCAGATAAAAGTAGTAAAGCCTCTTCTCTAAACTGAGTCATTTTTTCTTCAGCATAAGTAAGTCCTCCAGACTTCTTTACAAAAGCAATAACTTCTTTTACTCGTTTTTTATCTTTATTATGGTTTTTAACCGAATTGATAACCCATTTTTTTTCTGCTTTAGAACAGTTGTTTAATGTATAAATAAGCGGAAGCGTCATTTTTTGCTCTTTAATATCTATACCTGTAGGTTTACCAATTGCTTCATCAGAATAATCAAAAAGGTCATCTTTTATCTGGAATGCCATACCTATAAGTTCGCCAAATTTGCGCATCTTCTCTGTATGTTCTCCTTCTGGCTCTACAGAACAAGCTCCTAAAGCACAACAAGCGGCAATAAGTGTTGCCGTTTTTTGACGGATTATATCGTAGTAAACATCTTCTGTAATATCTAGCCTACGCGCTTTTTCTATTTGTAAAAGTTCTCCTTCACTCATTTCGCGCACAGCAACCGATATTATTTTAAGTAAATCAAAATCGCCATTATCTATAGAAAGTAATAAACCCTTAGATAAAAGGTAATCCCCTACTAGCACAGCAATTTTGTTTTTCCACAATGCATTAATCGAAAAGAATCCTCTACGCCTATTACTATCATCTACTACATCATCATGTACTAGTGTAGCAGTATGTATCAATTCTATTACACAAGCTCCTCTATAAGTACGTTCGTTAACAGTACCTCCACTAATCATTTTAGCAGTAAGAAATACAAACATAGGGCGCATTTGCTTCCCTTTTCTATTGACTATATAATAAGTAATACGGTTAAGTAGTGCTACTTTCGAAGACATTGATTCGTGAAACTTTTTTTCAAAAAGTTCCATTTCACGAACTATGGGGTGCTTTATTTGTTCAACGATTTTCATTGTGTAGCAAATGTACGGAAAATGGCTTATCGAGATAAGCCGTCTTTCATATTTTATATAAAGAGATTATACTTATTAAAAAACCGTTCCTTATTGGGGTGCGGCTTCGTTTTTATTAGCAAGTTGTCCGCAGGCAGCATCTATATCTTTACCACGACTACGTCTTACTTTTGCTATAATATCATTACGCTCTAATGCTTTTATATAGTTATCTGTTGCTTGGCTGCTTGCTTGTTGAAACTCACCATCATCAATAGGGTTGTATTCTATCAAGTTAACTTTACAAGGCACATATCTACAAAACTTCACTAATGCATCTATATCTTCTTTCCTATCATTAATATCCTTCCAAACAACATACTCATATGTAATACGGCTCTTGGTTTTACTATACCAGTACTCCAATGATTCTCTTAAATCCTTTAAAGGGAATTTTTCGCTAAAAGGCATAATGTGCGATCGCACATCATCTATAGCTGAATGTAATGACACTGCAAGGTTGAACCTTACTTCATCATCTGCTAACTTCTTTATCATTTTTGGCACTCCAGAAGTAGAAACAGTTATACGTTTAGGCGACATTCCTAAACCTTCTGGTGAGGTTATCATTTCTATAGATTTTATCACATTATTGTAATTCATAAGTGGTTCTCCCATACCCATAAACACAATATTTGATAATGGTCTATTATGATACAAGCGGCTTTCATTATCTATAGCTACAACTTGATCGTAAATCTCACCAGGAGTAAGATTACGCATTCTTTTAAGGCGCGCTGTGGCACAGAAGTTACAATCGAGACTACAACCTACTTGACTTGACACACAAGCCGTAGTTCTAGTATCTGTAGGGATAAGTACTGACTCTACAACAAGACCATCGTGCAAACGAACAGCATTTTTTACTGTACCATCATTACTCCTTTGCATCTGATCTACTCGTATGTGATTAATCACATAATTATCTTCTAAGAGCTGACGTGTAGCTTTAGACACATTCGTCATATCTTCAAAAGAATGTGCTCCTTTACTCCAAAGCCACTCATAAACTTGATTACCTCTAAAGGCTTTATCTCCCTGAGCGACAAAAAAATCACGCAGTTGTTCTTTAGTAAGTGCTCTAATATCTTTCTTCTCCGTTTGCATGGCGCAAAGGTAGTAACTATTTACTAATTAAATGCCGATGTATTTTTTGCTTTGATTTCCTTATATAATATATAATCAGTCGTATTAAATTAATGCTAATAATAGTAACTTTACAAAAAACATCATTATGCATTTTATATCAGAAGATTTAGAGAACTATTCTGCTCTACATAGCGAAAATGAACCTGAACTTTTAACACAGCTTAATCGCGAAACACATCAAAAGATATTACAACCTCGTATGCTTAGTGGTCATTTTCAAGGTAGGGTATTAAGTATGATTTCTAAACTTGTTAATCCACAACATATATTAGAAATTGGTACTTATACTGGTTATGCAGCTTTGTGCCTTGCAGAGGGACTTACAGAGAATGGTACTCTTGACACAATAGATATTAATGAGGAATTGTATGACTTTCAGAAAAAATATTTCGATCGCTCACAATGGAAGTCTCAAATAAAACAACATTTAGGTAATGCAATAGATATTATACCTAAACTTGATAAAAAGTTTGATTTAGTTTTTATAGATGCTGATAAAGAAAACTATGTTAACTACTTTAATATAATTGTGCCTTTAATGAACAAAGGGGGAATTATAATAAGCGATAACGTTTTGTGGAGCGGTAAGGTATTAGAACCTGTTAAACCAAACGACACAAGTACCAAAGTATTAATAGAATACAATAAACTATTAAAAGAAGACCCTAGAGTAGAAACTGTATTATTACCTATTCGTGATGGACTAACTGTTAGTAGAGCTATTTAAATTAAATAGCTCTACCTATCTATATTTTATGCTTCTGTTGAGAAAAATCTATTTCTTAAGTAACGATATAACACTAATACAAGTGACGACATAAGTAGCCCCCACACATAACCTGAAAGTATATCTAGAGGGTAATGAAGTCCCAAGTAAATACGGCTATAAGCAAATATTAATGGCCATAAGAATATAAATCCTATATATTTAACCTTTGGTCTTAATATCTTATATAATAAAAACGAGGTTGCCATAGAATTTGAAGCATGCCCTGAAAAGAAACTAAATGACTTTCTTTGCTTTACAGCTCTTATTAAACCATCTAAATCAGGATTACTACATGGTCGTAATCTTTGGAAACCGTGTTTGAAAAGATTTGTTGTTTGATCGGTTATTGTTATTAGTAATGCAATCATTACAACCAATAGTAATAAATGACGCCATCCTAAATTCTTAAAAGCAAGATATAATATAACTACAAATAGTGGTATCCAGTTAAGCTGTTTTGTGATTTGTGACCACAAACCATCCCATGATTCTGAACCAAGACTATTTAAATAGATAAATACATTTTGATCTAACTCTAATAACCATTCAAGCATTATCGCATTCTTTTTATAGGTCCAGATAAATCTTCTATATCTTCCTTAATTTTATTAACCTCTTCCGTCATTTCCTTCGCAACATTATTATCTCCTTTACCTATATCGGTAATAGATTTTTTAATATCGTCTATTTCAGCAGTCTTGTTTATCTCTGTTTTAATATCATTAGTTGCACTTTTAAGCTGTTGCATACCCTTACCTAATGCACGTGCCATTTCTGGCACCTTATCAGAACCAAACAACATAAGTACTACAAGTATTACAAAGAAAAGTTCTCCTCCTCCTATTCCAAACATAACTTAGGTATTTTGATACAAATGTAAATATATTTACAACGTTTTTATTGCTTTAACCTTTAGTTTTATGTGTATTTTAATTTTATTTAACTCTTGGTTTACTTAACTAGTCTTTAAATTGATCAAATTTAGACTTTGCAGCTTCAGCAGGCCACACGTTATTATTAACATCAATATCAGCCGTTTTAAGCTCAGGGTCAACAACAATTCGCTTTACTTTTTTACCTGTAGCAAATACTCGAGAAGCCATTTCGTTATTCATTCTCCATATTTGTGCTGGGAATTTATGCATCTCTTTAGTTCCATCTTCAAATTCTAAACCTACAATTATAGGCATTAGCATATCTCCTGGTTTATTGAATGTTACTTCATAAAAATACTTAGGTTCTTTTAGTGCTGCTCTTTCTACTTTAGAAAAAGTAGCTTTTAAGTATTTTTTAAGTTCTTTAACCTTACCTAAATTCAATTCTTTCTTTTGACTATTACTAGCTTTTTTTTCAGGAACCATGTAAACATATCGCTCATTATCTTCTCGTTTACCACGTCTACCTCTAGTAACAAGATCAGCTCCTTCTCCTTTTATCTCTTTTGGCTTTTTAGGCGATACATAATATTGCTTTACATCAACTATACCAATATCTACATAATTTGTAGTGTAAAACCATCCTCTCCAAAACCAATCTAAATCTACTGCCGAAGCATCTTCCATTGTTCTAAAGAAATCTTCAGGTGTTGGGTGCTTAAACTTCCATCTATTTGCATATGTTTTAAACGCATGGTCAAACAGCTCTTTACCCATAACCGTTTCTCTAAGAATATTAAGTCCTGTAGCTGGTTTAGCATATGCATTTGACCCAAAATGGTGTAATGACTCTGAGTTTGTCATTATAGGATCAATAAATCTTTGATCTCCACTCATATAAGGTACTATTTTAGCAGCAGGCCCGCGACGAGATGGATAATTTTCTTGAAATTCTTGCTCTGTTAAGTATTGTAAAAAAGTATTAAGTCCTTCATCCATCCATGTCCACTGACGTTCATCAGAGTTTACAATCATCGGGAAGAAGTTATGTCCTACTTCGTGGATAATAACACTCATCATACCATACTTTAATCTATCACTTACAAAACCATCTTTGTCTGGACGACCATAATTCCAGCATATCATTGGGTACTCCATACCTTGCGACTCTGCAGATACTGAAACCGCTTTAGGATAAGGATAATCAAATGTATATTTAGAATATGTTTTTAAAGTATGTGCTACTACTCTTGTAGAATTATCTTCCCATAACGGGTTACTCTCCTTTGGGTAAAGTGATATAGCCATTACTGTTTTAGTAGCAAGTTTAACTGCCATAGCATCGTACATAAACTTTCTAGAAGTAGAAAAACCAAAGTCACGCACATTTTTTGCATTAAACTTCCATGTTTTCTTTTTTGTACTATGATTCTTTTCTGCCTTTTCAGCTTCTTTTTGTGTTACAATAACAACAGGCTTGTCAAATGATTTTGTTGCTTTTTTATAACGCTTTAATTGTGCCGAGGTAAGAATATCAGCACGATTTGTTAACTCTCCCGTTGCTTCCATAATATGGTCAGCAGGAACTGTAATATTTACTTCAAAATCACCAAATGGTAAAGCAAATTCTCCACCACCCCAAAATTGCATATTCTGCCAACCTTCTACATCATTATACACTGCCATACGAGGGTAAAACTGTGCTATAACATATAGGTTGTTATTGTTTTCATCAAAATGTTCATATCCTGAACGCCCACCAACAACGTGGTAATTATTGATATTGTACCACCATTTTATAGAGAATGTTACCTTTTCTCCTGATTTTAAAGGAGTAGGTAAATCAATACGCATCATGGTCTGATTAATTGTATAGTCCATAGCGTTACCCGCAGCATCATGTACATAATCTATTTTAAACCCTCCATCAAACCCTTCTTCTAAAAACTTACGAGAAAAACCTTTTGCTGTATAAGCATCATCTACACGCTGATTACTTATAAGTGGGCTTTTAGAGTCTGATGCTCTCACATTTTGATCTAATTGTAACCAAAGGTACTCTAAAGCTTCGGGTGCATTATTATGATATGTAATGGTTTCTTTACCATATAACTTTGTGTTTTCATCATCAAGTTCTATGTCCATTTTATAATCAGCTTGTTGCTGATAGTAAGCTAAACCTGGCGCACCTGATGCTGTACGAAACATATTAGGAGTTGCCATTTCACCGTACATTTGGCTAAACTTATTATTATCAGCATGCCCTGACTGTCTAGGTGTTTCTTGTGCGGTTAATTGTACTGCTGCCAATAAAGACACGAAATATATGATCTTCTTCATTATATAGTTTTAGTACTTCAACAAACCTTTCGGATTATTAAAGGTTAGTAAAAGACTCTTCTTGTTATTGTTAATATTGATATGCATCATGTTCTCCTGCTCTTCATAAGTGCCAAACAGGGTTGTATTCTTTATTTCAAGTAATTCTATTGTATTAGGGGTAGGAATTGTGTAGTAACACACCAAAACATCCTCTTCGACTTCTCTTCCTAGATATTTTATTGTTGTAGGTTTTCCATTTATATCTACCTCGATATTTTCTAAAAAATAAGCTTCAATATATTTTTTAGCCTCAGGAAGTTCTTTTGAGGTACCTAAATAAAATTTCTTTTTATACTCTTCTTTAAAAGCATTTTCTAGATCGTCTATAAAAACTCGAGAAGTCATTTGGATAACATTTTTATCGGCTACATAATCCATCTGGAATACGGCTACATAAAACTTATGCGCACCCGCACCCGACAATCCGAACACCATAGATATCAGGAAAATAAACTTTACCATCTGCTTCATCTGCCAAAAATAATAAAAGTTATTATTTTACCTATCTTTTTTTAAATATTCTAAGCTTTTAGAGTTAAGATATTGCAAAAGCTTAAATTCGTTATTAGGATCTAATAAATAACTCACATCTCCATCGCTGCAATAATATAAAAAGGACATGATTTCATCCGAAGGAATAGACAATGTATCTACAAAATAAGCATCATTATAACGATCTCTAACAGTTAATAGGAATAGTTTTTCGGGTACAAATGTTGCCGACTTTGCTCGTTTTACTTTAGGTCTCTTTTTAAAAAGCAAATTAAACAAACCTATAAATCCCGGAGACTTCACTACATACCTATTAATCACTGCTGCATCAAATTGAGAACCTATTGGTTTAATTTTAATCTTTTTACTATCTGCTTCAAGATCACCCGTAAGACCACTAATTATAACCTCTTTAAGCATTGTGGCTTTTGGTATAACTCGCATTACAAATAGCTCTTCTTTAAAATCATTAGGCTGCAACACATAGCTTAGCTCCTCGATCTCCTGCCCTTCAAAACGTAATGTATCATTAATTCTAGCTGTAATTACAAAATTAGCTCTACCGTCTGTCACTACACTCTCCTTAGTAGCAAGGTTTATTACAGTAAGGTGTTTAGGATTTAACTCATTAGAAATTATTTTTCCATACAAAAGCTGCCGATCATGCTGTGCAAAACACACGGTAGACAAAAACATCAATAAAACACCAATTGTTTTACTCATTATTTTCTTTTATAAGTTTTAAATATTTCTCAGCAAGTTGTGCCATTAAAAACTTAGCCTGAGTTTGATTTTTAGACTTTACTGCATTCGCAAATGTGGTATCTTCTACAATATGAAAAAGAAATCCTTTTACATACTCTTCTGGTATATTAAACTCACCTGCTATTTCTTTTTCACTTTTAAAAAGATTACCCGTCACCTCCATCAACTTTTCTTTTCTTTCTGTTTTCAATGCTTCCTTCAACATTTTCGTCTTCCCCGTTATAGCATTTATTATAGGATCTAATGGCATTGCCCCACCAAGCACCCCTAAATAAAATATGGGCTTCATTTCTCCAGCTGTCTTAAGCTTTTTCTCCGCAGGTGTATATTGTTTTTGACCTTTAGGCACCAAGCCTAATGTTTCTTCATTTATATCACCATATCGCTCTATAACCACCTCGTTCAACTGATAAGCTTGAAGACTCACCGTTACTACGAAAGATGATTGCTTAAATGAATCTTCGTTTAACACAAACTCGCGTGTGGTGATTTTAGGACTATAAAAAACAAGCCTGTCACCAGATTGAGCTTCTACACTAAAATTACCTTGATTTGTTTTCGTTTCTACTCCTGCCGTAGCATTAATAACATAAATTCCATGAACCCCTACTTCCTCTGCCACCACCTTTCCTTTCAATATCGTCCTGTTTTGAGAAAACATTACAAATGGCAACACTAACAAAAATAACAGCCAGCTATTATTCATCATTAATAAGTTTTAAATACTCCTCTGCTAAACCATACATTAACAAACGTGCCGCTCCTTCATCGTTATTTTTAAATGCAATAATAAACTCCGTATCTTCTACTACATAATACCACAATCCATCTACATATTCTCTTGGCACTTTAAACTCCTCTATTACCTCCTCATCAGAATATAAATATTGTATATCTTCAAGCAACATTCGCTTTTTCTCTATTTCTAGAGCTTTTTTTAGCATTTTTGTACGTCCAGTTATAGCATTTATAAGAGGTTCTAATATCCCTGATGTAGCTGTAAACAGCCTTTTTTCTGCAGCCGTATATTGTTTCTGATCTGCCGGAACAAGCCCTAACGAAACCTCATCTATCACTCTATTTTTTTCTAAAGTAACCCCCTCTAATTCATAAGATTGCAAACTCACTGTTATTAACAAAGGCTGATTAACAAATGACTCTTTGTTTAATTTAAATTCACGTGCAGTAATTTTAGAGCTATATACAGCTATAGCATCCCCTGGCTGTGCAGCAATAGTAAAGTTTCCAGAAGCGCTTGTTTTAACCTCTATAGCTGCCGTAGTATTAATTACAAAAACACCATCAAGTCCTGCACCTTCTACTTGTACCCTACCCGATAGCGATTGTCTTTCTTCTTGTGAAAATACAGATAGTGAAATAAGTGTAAATACTAATAGTAGTAATTTATTCATCGTTAGAAATTAATTTTAGATATTTCTCAGCAAGCCCATTCATCAAAAACTTTACCATTGTGTCGTTATTTGATTTTATAGCCGATGCAAGTCTTATATTTTCCACAGCATAAAAAACAAACCCTCTCACATACTCCTCTGGTATCTTAAAATTAGTAATTATTTCTGCATCCTCATATAGCTCACCTATCTTTTGTGTTAATTGCTCTTTCTTTTCTGTTTCTCTAGCCTTCCTAAGCATTGCTGTTCTACCAGACATCCAATTTATTAAAGGATCTAAACCTAATGGATTCAACTTGCCTGATGATGCTGTAGCCAGTTTAGCTTCTGCCGGAGTATATCGTTTTTGACCTTTAGGAACCAAGCCTAACGACTCTGAATTTATATGATTATAATTTACAATTACTAGTTCATCTAACTCTCTACGGAAAGGTTTTAGATATACAAATAATAAATCGTCATTAAAGTTCTCATCAGTCACTACCACATCTATAGCCTCAAATTGTAATGCCGAGAAAACAAGAACATCGTCAGGGCGAGCTAGTATAGTAAAGTATCCTCCTTTTTGAGTTACTACTGTAGTTTCAGTATCTCTATTTATAACATAAATACCTTCTAAATCATCAAAAGTAGATTTTACCTTTCCGTTTAAAGGCATACGTTCTTGCCCTGCAAGTAGCAACGGAAAAATTAGGATAACGAGAAAAGAAAAGATTTTTTTCAAAAAAAAAATAGTGTTTTTACAACGATTAAAATATAGTATGATAAAGGCTCAGAAAAATATATTCCTCACTGCATTAAATCTTTGTAACTTTACCTTTAATTATCTTTTTACAACAAACGAATGAAAAAACTAATTATTGCGAGCACCTCTACATTACATGGGGGTCACTATCTTGACTACTTATTACCTACACTACAAAAACACTTTGAAAACTGTAGCACACTATTGTTTGTACCCTATGCACGCCCTAGCGGTATAACACACGAAGAATACACTCAAAAAGCTGCTGAAGTTTTTGCAACTATAAACATTAAAGTTACCGGAATACACGAACACGAAAACCCTATAGCAGCTATAGAAAAAGCTGAAGGAATTTTTACTGGTGGCGGTAATACTTTCTTACTTGTAAGTCAACTTTATAAAACAGGAGCTATGGCTGCTATAGAGAAGGCTGTAAAAAACGGCACACCCTATTTAGGTACAAGTGCTGGCAGTAATATTTGTGGACTTACCATGAACACTACTAACGACATGCCTATTGTGTATCCGCCAAGTTTTAAAACATTAGGACTAGTTCCTTTTAACATAAACCCACATTACCTTGACCCTGCTCCAAACTCTAAACACATGGGAGAAACAAGAGAAACACGTATAAAAGAGTTTCATAAATTCAACACTCAGCCTGTATTAGGTTTACGTGAAGGAAGCTGGCTTGACGTTAAAGGTGACGCTATTACACTAGGTGGTGAGCTACAAGCACGACTATTTAGACAAGGACAAGAACCTGAAGAAATGAAGAAAGGCTCTGATTTATCTTCACTAAGGTAATAAAAACAAAAAACCCGAATCAAATGATTCGGGTTTTTTAAAGAGCGGAAGACGAGGCTCGAACTCGCGACAACCAGCTTGGAAGGCTGGAGCTCTACCAACTGAGCTACTTCCGCATTACTGCGGTGCAAATATACGCATTCTTTCTTCTTATTTCCAAGCTTTTTTCTCAAAAAAATCAAACAAACAGAAACAACGACACTTAATTCTTTTATTATTAATTTGTTACCAAATAAAAAACTTTATGCAAAACATCAAAATAATTCAATCTCAAGACACTTATTCAGTGAGACAGCCTGTTTTAAGGCCTGGAAAACCTATTGAGTCATGTGTTTTTATTGGTGATGATGATAAAACTACTGTACATTTTGGCATTTATTGCAATGATATACTAGCAGGAATACTATCAATATTCAAAACATCTACCTCTATTTTTCCCGAAAAGGAACAATATCAAATGAGAGGTATGGCAATATTACCCGAACATCAGAAAAAAGGACTGGGTGAAAAACTATTATATAAAGGTGAAGAATATATAAAGAGTAAGAAAGCGCAGGTTATTTGGTTTAACGCACGCGAAAATGCTGTACAATTTTACAAAAAAACAGGATTTGAGATTATAAATAACTCGTTTAATATACCTGATATAGGTATACATTATATTATGTACAAAAAGTTTTAATTAAAACTTACACTAACAACTTCGATCTATTCAGGTATGATTTAGTAGGGTGATAAATAAACAAACACGATTTATCAGCAATAAGTGTAATAATTTCCTTGTTTAAATGATTTGGTAATGCAGGACAACCTAAACTTCTACCAAGTCTTTTATTTTGATTAATAAAGTCCTTACTTACATAATCAGCAGCATGTATAACTATAGCACGAGCACGAGCATTGTTATTTATACCTCTTTCTAAACCATCTAATCTAAGTGATTTACCATGTTTACCTACATACAGTTCGCCTGTAGCATAAAACCCTAAACTACTTTTATTAGAATTTGATACATTAGAAAATGATGTAGCAAACTCATTACCACTCTTTCTACCGTGTGCTACATAGGTATTATACAATACTGTTTGTGTATTCATATCAATTATCCACAGTCTTTTAGTATTTGATGATTTACTAAAATCAATAACTGTAAGTAAGTTTTTCTTGACTTTACCAGCCTCTTTCAATTTTTTAAACCCAGTAAAAGCATTAGAAAAACAAGTAAATTCGGGCAAAGTAAACGAATTTGCTTTAAGATTATGATATACCGATTCTGCCGACACCACTTCGGTATCAGGAGCTATTGTTATTGATTCTTCAATTAAGGTAACATCATTAGATAACGTTGGAGAAAATGAAAATAATAAAACAAAAATCGACGTAAAAAAGTTCTCAATCATAGTTATCCGTTACTGGCAGGGCTTTTAAGGGGGTGCTAAAATAGTGAAGGAAAGCTAAAAACAAAATTATAACACGATTAAAATCAATTATTTAACACTTTTTTACTCTTAATCAATTTTAATCACTTCTCTTATTCCGAAACATGTAAAACTCACTACTATTGCAGCCGCTTAATTAAAACACTAGTTTTGCAGTCGGTTATCAGTAATTAGAAACACTATACAGTTCCAAATGAAAAGTTTAAAAGTCATTATAGCAATCACATTCTTAACAATATCTCCTTGGGTTTTGGCTCAAAAAAAGGCAACAACCGCTTTAAGAATAAACGATAAAATAAGCATTGATGGTAATTTAGATGAAGACGTATGGAGTAATGCTAATGATGCTACTGGTTTTATAATGTACAACCCTGATAATGGTAAACCTGAAGATCCTGATAAAAACAGTATCGTTAAAGTACTTTATGATGATGAAGCTGTTTATTTTGGAGCTATACTGCATGATAAACCCGAAAACATTTTAAAGGAAATCGCACTTCGCGACAACTTTAAAACAGCAGATCATTTTGGTGTTTATATTAATGGTTATAATGATGGACAACAAGATTTTAGATTTTTTGTAAGTGCAGCAGGCACACAAATAGATTGTATTGCTACAGAAGGTAATAGAGATTATTCTTGGGATAGTATATGGTATAGTAGTGTAACTTTAACTGACGAAGGCTGGGTGGTTGAAATAAAAATACCTTATGCCGCCATTCGATTTTCTGAAAGCGAAATACAATCTTGGGGACTTAACTTTTATCGTGAAGTACGTCAACATAGACAACAATTCTTTTGGAACCCTGTAGATCGTAATATTGGCCCAGAAATAGTACAAACAGGACAACTAGATGGTCTTGAAAACATTAAAACCCCTACCCGATTATTCTTTATCCCTTACTCATCTGCTTATGTATCTGATAATGAAAAGGGAACCGAAACTACCTTTAAAGCAGGTATGGATGTAAAATATGGCATAAGTGATTCTTTTACACTCGATGCTATTTTAATTCCTGATTTTGGACAAACGGCTTTTGATAATGTAGAGCTAAACTTAGGACCATTTGAACAACAGTTTAATGAAAATAGACCTTTTTTCACCGAAGGAACAGACATTTTCAACAAAGGAGGTTTGCTTTATTCTCGTAGAATTGGAGGTGTTCCATCAGGTAGAGCCACATTAGGAGAAAATGAAGAAATTATAGAAAGCCCTAAAACAGCTAAGCTACTAAATGCTTTAAAAATTTCTGGTCGTACTTCCAAAGGGCTCGGCATAGGTGTAATGAATGCTGTAACCGAAAAAACATATGCCTCAATAAAAAACAACTCTAACGACACTAATCGTAAAGAACTAATAGAACCTCTTACTAACTATAATGTAATAGTGCTCGACCAGCGCTTTCGTAAAAACTCATCAGTTTCATTAATAAACACTAACGTGACTAGAAATGGTAATTTTAGAGATGCTAATGTTAGTGCTTTAGTTTACAACCTCAACACTAAGGCTAACACCTATAATCTTTCGGGTGACTTTAAGTATAGTCATGTAAATGATGTTACCAACAAAAACGGGTATAGTTCTTATCTTTATTTTGGTAAAACTAGTGGTCAATACCGTTATGAAGCATCTAGTAAATACATCTCTAAAGACTTTGATATTAATGATATGGGGATACTATTTCTAAACAACTATTATAACTTTTATGGTAGTGCTAGTTACCGTATCCTTAACCCTACAAAACACTATAACACCTTTAGAGTTTTCAGTAATATTTATACAGAGTTCCATAATGCTACTAACAAACTACAAGAAAGTTATATAGAGGTTATAGCACGTACCACTACTAGGAAAAACGATTATATAGGCTATTCATTAAGTGCATCTCCTTTTAAGGTTTACGATTTTTATGAGCCTCGAATAAGCGGTCGTTTTGTAGAAATACCTAGATATATTTCTGCATCTATCGATTTATCTACAAATTACAACCGTAAGTTCGCTATAGACATTAGCCCTGAAATACAATTAAGTGAAGAGTATAATCGTAATAATTATGGAATAGACTTTAGTCCTCGTTATCGTTTTAACAACAGACTACAAATGATATACCGACTAGGTTATGACCTAGAAACTAACGATAAAGGATGGGTTGCTACTGTAGATGATGACATTATATTTACACGTAGAGATAGAACAACTATTACCAATAGCCTTTCAGGGAAATATTCTATCAGTAATAAAATGACTATAAATCTTACAGCTAGGCATTACTGGACGTATGGAGAAAATCTTGAGTTTTTATCCCTTCAAGAGAATGGAGAACTGACTCAAAATAACACTTATTCTGAGAATAAAGACTTCACCTACAATAACTGGAATTTAGACTTATCATACACTTGGTGGTTTGCTCCTGGTAGCCAGTTATCATTCTTATACAGAAATAATGCTGTAGGTAATTTTGACTATGTAAACCGTAACTATACTAAAAATATAGATCACCTTTTTAAAAATGATTTAAATAGTATATTTTCTTTAAGTTTGCGCTACTATATTGATTTTAATCGCGCTAAAAACTGGATTTAACATCTTTTATCATGAACAAGAAAGTAATTTTAATGATACTTGACGGTTGGGGAAAATCGCCAGACCCAAAAGTATCTGCCATAGATAATGCCGAAACACCATTTATAGACAGCCTATACAACAACTATCCTAGTGCATCTTTACGTACAGATGGACTTAATGTAGGGTTACCAGAAGGACAAATGGGAAATAGTGAAGTAGGACACATGAACCTTGGTGCAGGGCGAATTGTATATCAAGATCTTGTAAAAATAAACTTAGCCGTACAAGAAAAAACATTAGCAAAAGAAAAAGCGCTAGCTGATGCTTTAAAATATGCTAAAGACAATAATAAAAAGGTACACTTACTTGGTTTAGTATCTGATGGTGGGGTACATTCACATATCAATCACCTTAAAGGTATTATAGACGCTACCCAAGAGTCTGGACTAGATAAAGTATATATACATGCCTTTACTGACGGTCGTGATGTAGACCCAAAATCAGGAACTGGTTTTATAAAAGATCTTGAAAATCATATAGAAAATACTGATGTACAACTAGCATCTATAGTAGGACGTTATTATGCAATGGATCGTGATAAACGTTGGGAGCGTGTAAAACTGGCTTATGATTTATTAGTAAATGGTCAAGGTACAGCATCTACTAATGCTGTAGCTAGTATTGAAGAAAACTATAATAACAACATTACTGACGAATTCATCAATCCTATAGTAATGACTACCGATGGGACTACTCCTATAGCTACTATTGAAGAAGATGATGTAATTATCTTCTTTAACTTTAGAACTGATAGAGGTAGACAACTTACAGAAGCGTTATCGCAAATAGATATTCATGAACAAAACATGCACAAAATGAATTTGTACTACGTTACCATGACTAACTATGACGACACTTTTAAGGGTATCAATGTTATTTATGATAAAGACAACCTTACTGAAACGCTTGGTGAAGTGATTGAAAAACATGGCAAAAAACAGATTCGTATTGCTGAAACAGAAAAGTATCCTCACGTTACATTTTTCTTTTCAGGAGGACGAGAAGCACCTTTTGAGGGAGAGCAACGTTTACTATGCCCGTCGCCAAAAGTAGCTACTTATGATTTACAACCAGAAATGAGTGCTTATGACCTGAAAGATGCTTTAGTACCTGAACTACAAAAAGGCGAAGTAGATTTTGTATGCCTTAATTTTGCCAATGGTGACATGGTAGGACATACTGGTGTTATGGAGGCTGCCATAAAAGCTTGTGAAGCGGTAGACGACTGTACAAAACAAGTTATTGAAACTGCTTTAGCAAACGATTATACTACTATAGTAATTGCCGATCATGGTAACTGCGAGACGATGGTAAACCCAGATGGTACGCCTAACACGGCACACACCACTAACCCTGTACCTATTATATTAGTAGATAAAGAAATTAAAGAAATTAAAGATGGTGTACTTGGTGATATTGCACCAACTATATTAGAACTTATAGGCATACCACAACCAGAAGCTATGACAAGACATTCGTTATTATAGTACGAATTCATCTTAATAAAACAAAAAGCCTGTTCATGTATACTGAACAGGCTTTTTTAATAAACACAACAACTATTTAAAAAGTTTAAACTTAACTTCTAAATCCATTAAAATAATCACGTTCTATAGCTTCCCTATGGTCTGGGTGTGCTACATTTATTAGTGATGTGGCACGCTCTTTTAATGTTTTACCATATAAATCGGCAATACCATATTCAGTAACAATATACTGCACATGCGAACGTGTAGTAACTACACCTGCTCCTTGCTTCAGGAACGGCACAATTCTGTTAGCGCCTTTTTTAGTAACCGATGGTAATGCTATAATCGCTTTACCCCCCTCACTTAACGAAGCTCCTCTAATAAAATCCATTTGCCCCCCTACTCCAGAGTACATTCTACACCCTATAGAATCGGCACAAACTTGCCCTGTTAGATCAACTTCTATTGCAGAGTTAATTGCAACCATCTTTTTATTTTTACGAATAGCCGCAGTATCATTTACAAACGATGATTCTCTCATCTCTATAAACGGATTATCATCTACAAAATCATACAAGCGTTTAGAGCCTATTAAAAATGTAGCTAATGCTCTACCTCTTACTGTTCCTTTATAATTACAGTTTATAACATCTTTTTCTATCAAGTCGATAACACCGTCAGAAAACATCTCGGTATGTAATCCTAAGTTTTTATGATTGGTAAGGTTTGCCAACGCAGCATTAGGTATAGAGCCTATTCCCATTTGTAAAGTACTTTCATCCTCAATTAACGAAGCTACATACTTACCTATTTTCGCTTCTTGCTCTGTTATAGCAACAGGTTCATGTGCATAAATAGGTACATCCACTTCTACCAAGTAATCAATCTCTGATATGTGAATTATACCATCACCAAAAGTTCTTGGCATTTGCGGATTTACTTGCGCAACTACATATTTAGAATTTTCTATTGCAGCAATAGTAGCTTCTACAGACACCCCTAGTGAACAGTATCCATGACCATCAGGTGGCGATACATGTATAAAAGCTACATCTAAAGGTAGTACTTGCTTACGAAACAACCTTGGCAGCTCACTTAAAAAAACAGGTGTATAAGATCCATTCCCTGCCGAAAGTGTATGCCTTACATTTTTACCAATAAAAAAAGAATTTACATGAAAGCTCTCCGACAATTCTGGGTTAGCATACGCTGCTTCACCTTCGGTATGTAAATGACATACTTCTACATTCTTTAACTCTCCAGCTCTTTCAGCAAGTGCCTTAGTTAAAATAGTAGGTGTTGCAGCAGCAGCCTGTATATATACTCTATTATTCGACTTAACAATCTGTACGGCTTCAGCCGCAGTAACATATTTACTCATCCCTAAAAATTTTAATGCAAAAATAATTATACCTAAAGTTACAAAACATGATAAAACTCAGGTTCAAAATTATTTAAACACATCATTAAATAATTTTAATTAGTTACTTTTGCAAATCGAAATTTGACACAATGATTATATCTAAAACACGAGAAGAGATAGAACTAATGCGCGAAAGTGCACTTATTGTTTCTAAAACATTAGGAATGATAGCTACCGAGATTAAACCAGGAATAACTACGTTACAGCTAGACAAACTAGCTGAAACCTTTATTCGCGATCATGGTGCTGTACCCGGGTTTTTAGGATTATATGGCTGCCCTTCTACTTTACTTACAAGTGTTAACGAGCAAGTTGTACACGGATTACCTACGGATAGACCTATTGAAGATGGAGATGTAGTATCTGTAGATTGTGGTGCAATTAAAAATGAATTCTATGGCGATCACGCTTATACTTTTGAGATAGGTGATGTTGCTGAAGACACAAAAAAACTACTTAAGATAACTAAAGAGTCATTATACGCAGGTATTCGTGAGTTTAAAGCGGGGAATCGTGTAGGTGATGTTGGTTATGCGATACAACAATATACTGAAGCACATGATTATGGTGTAGTACGTGACTTAGTAGGTCATGGATTAGGTCGTAAAATGCATGAAGACCCAGAGATGCCAAACTACGGTAAACGTGGTAGAGGTAAAAAATTCATTGAAGGTATGGTAATTGCCATTGAACCTATGATAAATATGGGAACTAAAGATATTAAACACCTAAAGGATGGCTGGACAATAGTTACTCGCGA
Source organism: Flavobacterium sp. MedPE-SWcel (assembly GCA_001874325.1). Lineage (GTDB taxonomy): Bacteria > Bacteroidota > Bacteroidia > Flavobacteriales > Flavobacteriaceae > Flavobacterium. Next base: position 180,096 of record MPCW01000001.1, read on the forward strand.
TGGTAAACCAAGTGCGCACTTTGAGCATAATATCGCTTTAGTAGATGGTAAGCCTGAACTTCTTTCTACTTTTGGTTATGTTTATGAAGCATTAGGTATAAAGAGTGACGAAGAAAATGAGTTTAGAAAAGAGGCTCTAGTACTTTAAAAAAATAACAAAAAGCACATTAGTTATATTTGAGAACTGATGTGCTTTTTTTGTATAAAATCATAATGAAAAAGCTTTTTAAATTTATCCTTAATACCATACCAAGACCATTACTAATTCGACTTAGTTACTTGGCACGTCCTGTTTTGGCATTTATTTTAAAAGGCAACACTTTTACTGACCCTATAGATAATAAGAGTTTTAAAAACTTTTTACCATATGGCTATGGTCAGCAACGTAATAATGTACTTTCTCCAAGTACACTTTCTTTAGAGCGTCATCGTTTATTGTGGCTATACCTGCAAAACGAAACTGATTTTTTTACTGCCCCAAAAAAAGTATTACATTTTGCTCCTGAACAAGCTTTTTACAAACGTTTTCGTAATCAAAAAAATCTCGATTATACGACTACCGATCTTTACTCTCCTCTTGCTGATGTAAAGGCAGATATTTGCAACTTACCGTTTAACGATAATAGTTATGATTTAATACTTTGTAACCATGTATTAGAACATATACCAGATGATACTAAGGCTATGCAAGAACTTTATCGTGTTTTAAAACCTAGTGGCATGGGAGTTTTCCAGATACCACAAGATTTAAACCGTGAAGCTACTTTTGAGGATGATACTATTACCGATTCTAAAGAACGTGCTAGAATATTTGGGCAGTATGACCATGTTAGAGTATATGGTCGTGATTATTTTGACAAATTACGAAGCATTGGATTTAAAGTTGTAGAGGAAAATTATACTCAAAAAATGCCCTCTCAAGAAGTAGAGCGTTATTGCCTTGCAAAAGGTGAAATAATACCTATCTGTTTTAAAGAATAACACCTCATTATCAATACAAAAAGTAACAATATTAAAATCAGACGATAAAGTTGCTGATATAATATATTTGCTATATTTACGTTTACCAAAAACAAAACCTTTATCAAGATGATAAACATCCTGTCACGGCAAATTGTACTATTAACAACATTACTACTTACCCCAATAATTATAAAAGCCCAAGTTCAACAAGAAATTGCGCCTCCTTATAATATTAAGACTGTTTCGTTTAGAAAAAATGCCGAAAATGTTTATCCGTATTTTAGACTTGGTGAATCATTTCAATTTGCTTTTGATGATCTTTTTGGGAATGAAGCTGATTACTATTACTCAATAACACATTGTAATTACGACTGGACCCCGTCTACACAACTTACAGTAAACGATTATATTGACGGCTTTGATAATCAAAGGATTCAAAATTACGAGAATTCCTTTAACACCCTACAAATCTATTCTCGTTACAACTTAAGCTTCCCAAACAAGTTTACTCGAATATTACTTTCAGGGAATTATATACTAAAAATATTTGATGAAGATCAAGAAGTAGTTCTTAGCCGTAGGTTTATCATTTATGAAGAAACCGTATCTGTTCCTTTACAAATAAAGCGAGCTAGAACTATGGATAATATTTCTGGAAAGCATAATCTTGATTTTGCGATAAAAACCAATGCTGTCAATTTTCAGAGTCCATTACAAAACATAAAGGTCGCTCTCTTTCAAAACGGACGATTTGACAATGCTATATATAATGTAAAACCACAATATACTATAGGTAATGACCTTATATATAAATACGATAAAGAAACTCAGTTCTGGGCAGGTAATGAGTACCTTTATTTTGAAAATAAAGACATTCGTAATGCTGTAAATAACGTACTAAGAATAACTCCCGGAGAAATATACAATAATATATTATACACCAATGTAGCTAGAGCTAATAACCCTTATACATTTTTCCCTGACATAAACGGAAACTTTGTTATTAACAACGCTAGACTTAATGTAGATGATGTACAACTAGAGTCTGATTACGCTTGGGTATTTTTTAAACTAAGTGCTCCTACTTTTTACGAAGATAAAGATATCTATGTTTCGGGTATGTTTAACAACTATGCTAAAACTGATGAATATAAAATGGAGTATGATGAAAAAACAGCAACATACGAAAAGGCTATTATGATAAAGCAAGGTTTCACAAATTACCTATACGTTACCATGAATAAAAACGGTACTGTAGATGGTAAAAATGCTGTGGATGGAAACTTTTATCAAACAGAAGATGATTACAACATACTGGTATATTATCGTCAAAACACTGATCGATATGATAGAGTTATTGGTATAGGATCGGCAAACTCTGAAGACATTATAAATTAATTATCAAAGAGTTAAAGAAGCGTTGCTATTAATTTAATATTTGAGATAGCAATGCGTTTTATAATTTTGTAACTTTGAGAATATAAAACATACATTTTTTTTATGGTATCACAAATAACAAGAGGTATTAAAATATCTGTTTCTACTAGTTTTGAAGGCACGTACTTCAAGAACTACAGAATTCAGTTTGCCTTTAGTTACGAAATAACCATAGAAAACCAAAGCAAAGATTCTGTACAGCTCAATACACGCCACTGGGAAATATTCGATTCTCTTAATGATATCGAAATTGTAGATGGCGAAGGAGTTGTTGGTAAAAAACCAGTGCTAAAACCTGGCGAAAAACACACCTATAGCTCTGGGTGTTTATTATCCTCTCCTTTTGGAGCTATGAGAGGCTATTTTAGCATGGTAAACTTTACTTCTACCCGCTCTTTTCAGGTTATTGTGCCTACTTTTAGGCTTAGTGCACCCTTTGCATTAAATTAATAACACCCTCTTTATATTATAGCGTTTTCATTACCCTATTTGCAATTATAAGAACAATATTTTCTTGTATATTTGCGATACTTTAATTTTTTAATGTTTTAAAACACTATAATTATGCCAAAGGGAATTTATAATGTACCAGATGCGCTTAACGAACCTGTATTATCTTACGCACCAGGAACTAAAGAAAGAGAGCAAGTACTTGCTACTTTTAAAGAAATGTATGCTACTACTGTAGATGTACCAATGTACATAGGTAGTGAAGAAGTACGTACTGGAAAAACAAAAACCATAAACCCTCCTTTTGATCATAAAAAAGTAGTAGGTACTTACCACGAAGGTGAAAAAGAACATGCAGAATTAGCTATTACTACTGCACTTGATGCACGTACACAGTGGGCTAACATGGCATGGGAACAAAGAGCTGCTATATTCTTAAAAGCTGCAGATCTTTTAGCTGGACCATATAGAGCAAAAATAAATGCATCTACTATGATAGCGCAAGCTAAAACAGTACACCAAGCCGAAATAGATGCTGCTTGTGAGTTTATTGACTTTTTACGTTTTAACGTAGAGTTTATGACTCAAATTTATACTGAACAACCTGTATCTGCCGAGGGTATCTGGAATAGACTAGAGCACCGTCCGTTAGAAGGTTTTATATATGCTATAACACCGTTTAACTTTACTGCAATTGCTGGTAACTTACCTGCTGCACCTGCTCTTATGGGTAACGTAGTGGTATGGAAACCAAGTCCTGCTCAAGTATATAGTGCTCAAGTAATAATGGAAGTATTTAAACTTGCTGGATTACCTGATGGTGTTATAAACATGATACATGGTGACCCTGTTATGATTACAGATACATTAATGGCTAGTCCTGATTTTGCAGGAGTACACTACACAGGTTCTACTGCTGTATTTAACGGTATATGGGCTAAAGTAGGTGAAAACATGGGTAAAGGTATTTATAAAACTTATCCTAAAATTGTAGGTGAAACTGGTGGTAAAGATTTTGTTATCGCTCACCCTTCTTCTATACCTGCACAAGTTGCAACTGGACTTTCTAGAGGTGCTTTCGAATTCCAAGGACAAAAATGTTCTGCTGCTTCAAGAGCTTACATCGCTAAGTCTATTTGGCCAGCAGTAAAAGAGCATTTAGTAAACGACCTTAAGTCAATGAAAATGGGTTCTCCAGAAGATCCTTCTAACTTCATTACTTCTGTAATACATGAAGCTTCTTTCGATAAATTAGCTAAGTACATCGATGCTGCAAAAGATGCTAGTGATGCTGAAATTATAGCTGGTGGTACTTATGATAAATCTGAAGGATACTTTATAGCTCCTACAGTTATTGTAACGACAAATCCTCAGTATGAAACAATGTACACTGAGCTTTTCGGTCCTGTACTTACAATATATGTATATGAGGATAACGCATGGGAAGAAACACTAAAATTAGTAGACCAAACTTCTCAGTATGCATTAACTGGTGCTGTATTTAGTCAAGACCGTTATGCTGTAGAGCAAGCTACTAAAGCATTAGAAAACTGTGCTGGTAACTTCTACATCAACGACAAGCCAACAGGTGCTGTTGTAGGACAACAACCATTTGGTGGTGCTAGAGCTTCTGGTACTAATGACAAAGCAGGCTCTATACTTAACTTATTACGTTGGGTATCGCCAAGAACTATAAAAGAAACATTTGTACCAGCTACTGACTACAGATATCCTTTCTTAGGAGAATAGATTATAATATCTCAAAATAACAAAACCCCGAATCAACTAGTTAATTCGGGGTTTTTATTTATTATTCAATAAATAAATCTATTTGTTTTATGCTTTATATTTCATTGCTAAGTGTACCACCTTTTTAGTCTCAAAAAACTCGTCAGTAAAATAGTCTGATAAGTTATATAACGTTACTTTCTGGAATACTTGTAGCTCTTCAGTAAGATCACCACCTTTCAGGTATAATATACCGTTTGGTAATTCATGCTTTTGCTCTTTCTTTATCTTACCTCTAACCCATTTTACAAAATCAGACATATTGGTTACAGCACGACTTACAATAAAATCAAAATCACCTTCTACCTTTTCTGCACGTTTTTGTTCTGCTTTTACATTGGTAAGCCCTAAAGCATCTGCTACTCCTTGTACTACCTTTATTTTTTTAGCAATTACATCTATTAAATAAAAATTTGTCTCAGGGTATAATATAGCCAAAGGTATACCAGGGAAACCACCACCAGTACCTACATCAAGAACTGAAGCCCCTGCTTTAAACTCCATCACTTTTGCAATACCCAAAGAGTGTAATACATGTTTAGTATATAAAGCATCGATATCTTTACGTGATATTACATTTATCTTAGCGTTCCAATCCTTATAAAGCGACTCTAGTTTTGTAAACTGTTCTATTTGAGTTTCGGTAAGGTTTGGGAATTGATTAATTATCTCCTGCATCGTTTTTAATTTTGAACAAAAGTAAGCATTTCATCAATGAAATTTCATATCAATTTTAATGCTTACAAACACATTAATAACTACCTTTGGTAATTAAAGATTATAATAGAATATTATGAATATAACCCCTCCCGTTTTTGCAAAAAAAGACTCATTGAAGTTTTTTAGAACGCTTAACAAGCGTGTAAACGAATACTTTAAAGAAAATAACATAAAGAAAACTGGTAACTGGAAATTACATTTCAAAGCCATTGTAATGTTTGCAGCACTACTTGCTCCATACTTTATTTTACTAACTCTAGATATACCTGTTTGGGGGCAATTATTGCTTACCGTTGTAATGGGTATTGGTATGGCTGGTATAGGTATGAATGTAATGCACGATGCCAATCATGGCTCTTATTCTTCTAAGTCGTGGTTAAACCAAATTATGGGTAGCAGCATTTACCTTTTAGCTGGTAATGTATACAACTGGCAAGTACAACACAATGTACTACACCACACGTATACAAACATACATGGTCATGATGAAGATTTAGATGCTGGTAGAGTAATTCGATTTACTCAAGATGCTAAATGGATGAAAATTCATAAGTTTCAGCACTACTACTCTATCTTCCTTTATGGTTTACTTACATTTAATTGGGCGCTTACTACTGACATTAAACAAATGAGAAACTACATAAAAAGAGGTCTATCATATGGTGAGTTCCGTAGCCCTGTAAAGCAATGGACAGTACTTATTGTTACTAAAGCTCTTTATGCACTAGTATGGTTTGCAATACCAATGATTTTAGGAATTGTTTGGTGGAAAGTACTTATAGGTTTCTTTTTAATGCACTATACCGCTGGTTTAATACTAAGTGTTGTATTTCAATTAGCACACGTGGTAGAGGAAACAGAAAACCCAACGCCTAACGAAAATAACGAAATGGAGAACACTTGGGCTATACACCAACTGTATACTACTGCTAATTTTGCTCCTAAAAACAAAATTGTAAACTGGTTTACTGGTGGACTTAATCATCAGATAGAGCACCATATATTTCCGCATATAAGCCATGTACATTATAGTAAAATTGCAGAAATTGTAAAACAAACAGCACGCGAGCATAACTTACCGTACCATGAGTTTACAACAATGCGAGAAGCTGTAAATGCTCACTTCAAACACTTGAAAGAGTTAGGTATGAAACCTGCTCTTAATTAATTTAAACTATAACCTTACCAAACCAATAACAATGGACGTTTTATCAGACAGAATTAACAATCTATCTACTTCACAAACCCTTGCTATGGCTGCAAAAGCTAGAGAACTAAAAGCAGAGGGAAAAGACATTATTAGTTTAAGTTTAGGACAACCTGATTTTAATACGCCTGACTTTATTAAAGAAGCTGCTAAAAAAGCTATTGACGAAAATTATAGCTCTTATACACCTGTAGAGGGGTATGCAGAGTTAAAAGAAGCAGTTTCTAAAAAATTTAAGCGTGATAACAATCTTGATTATAAGCCATCACAAATTGTAGTATCTACGGGTGCTAAACAATCATTATATAACATTGCACAAGTAATGCTTAACGATGGTGATGAAGTGATACTACCTGCTCCATATTGGGTAAGTTATTTCGAAATCATTAAACTATCAGGCGGAGTACCTGTTACTGTACCTACATCTGTAGATACTGATTTTAAAATCACTGCTGAGCAACTAGAAAAAGCTATCACACCAAAAACTAAAATGATGTGGTTTAGTTCTCCTTGTAACCCAAGTGGATCTATATATAGTAAAGAAGAACTTACTGCACTTGCTGCTGTGTTACAAAAACATAACATCTATGTAGTATCTGACGAAATATACGAACATATTAACTTTACTGGAAATTATTGCAGTATGGGGTCTATACCTGGTATGATCGATAAAACAATAACAGTTAATGGTGTTGCAAAAGCATTTGCAATGACAGGCTGGCGTATTGGTTATATAGGCGCACCTGAGTTTATTGCAAAAGCATGTACAAAAATACAAGGGCAAGTAACTAGTGGTGCAAACAGTATTGCACAGCGTGCTACTATTGCTGCTGTAGATGCTGACCCAAAAGTATTAAACCACATGGTTACTGCTTTCCATAAACGTAGAGACCTTATCATTAATTTAATGAATGATATTGATGGGTTTAAAAACAACATCCCAGAAGGAGCATTTTATGTATTCCCAGATATCTCTGCATTCTTTGGTAAAACATTAAACGGAATAGAAATTAAAAACGCTGATGACTTTGCAATGTACTTGCTAGAGCATGCAAACGTAGCTACTGTAACAGGTGCTGCTTTTGGTAACCCTGACTGTATTCGTATTTCTTATGCTACAAGCGAAGAACAGCTTACAGAAGCTTTACGCAGAATTAAAGAAGCTGTAGCTATTAAAAAAGAAGCTACTGTATAAAAACAGCTACTTAATACAATATCAATCCCGCTTTACAGCGGGATTTTTTATTTTACCCTACACAAGTATAGAATACAACTATAAAATCTAAAAACTTTGTATTTTTACGCATTACACAACAATAACAACAACACAATGAATAAAAAAATACTATTATTAGGATCTGGTGAATTAGGTAAAGAATTTGTAATCGCTGCACAACGCATAGGGCAAACCGTTATAGCTGTAGATAGTTATAAAAATGCTCCTGCTATGCAAGTAGCTCACGGACATGAGGTAATTAACATGCTCGACGGTGAAGCACTAGATGCTATAGTAGCTAAACATAAACCTGATTTTATTGTTCCTGAAATAGAAGCTATACGTACAGAGCGTTTTTATGATTACGAAAAACAAGGCATTACAGTTGTACCATCGGCTAAAGCAGCTAATTTCACCATGAACCGTAAAGCAATACGTGACCTTGCTGCTAAAGACTTGGGATTACGAACAGCTAACTACCGCTATGCAACCTCAGCGCAGGAGTTACAAGATGCAGTAGCCAAAGTAGGAATGCCATGTGTTGTAAAACCATTAATGTCATCATCAGGTAAAGGTCAGTCTACTATAAAAACAGATGCTGATATTGAAAAAGCATGGAGCTATGCTGTAGAAGGTTCTCGTGGAGATGTAGTAGAAGTTATAGTAGAGGCTTTTGTAAACTTCAATTCAGAGATTACATTACTTACAGTAACACAAAATGACAACCCTACATTATTCTGCTCTCCTATTGGGCATAGACAAGAACGTGGTGATTATCAAGAAAGTTGGCAACCTGCAAGAGTATCCGACAAGGATATTACTGAAGCACAAGACATGGCTAAAAAAGTTACCGAAGCGCTTGGTGGTGCTGGTATTTTTGGAGTAGAATTCTTCCTTACAGATGAGGGGGTTTATTTCTCTGAGTTATCTCCACGACCACATGATACTGGTATGGTAACACTTGCAGGTACACAAAACTTTAATGAATTTGAATTGCACCTACGTGCTATATTAAGCTTACCAATAGCAGAAATTATATTAGAAAAGAATGGAGCAAGTGCTGTAATAGCAGCATCAGAAGATGGTAACAACCCTCAATATTCTGGGCTAGATAAAATTGCTGCTTTGCAAAAAACTGATTTTAGAATATTTGGTAAACCTACTACACGCCCTTACCGACGTATGGGAGTATCATTAACTCACGATTCTTTAAACACTCCTGTAGAAGATGTAGTTGAACGCGCTAAAGATGCTGCTAAACTAGTTACTATTTTAAAAAATAGTTAACAATCAATTATACATTAGTCATATTTTTTATAAAAAATCTTACATTTGATTCAAATTTTAAAAACTAAAAAATTATGAACACATCTGTAAAAAGAAGAAACCCATTAATGCTTTTTGTTGCATTATTATCAATGACACTACTTGTATCTTGTTCAGGTAATGGTCCTGAAAGCGTAGCTGAAAAATTTTTAGAACTTACTAACAAAGGGGATTTTAAAAATGCTAAAAAATACTGTGATGAAAGTACTGCCGCACTTATAGGTATGGCAGAAAAAATGGCTAAAGATAAAGTTGAAGACATGAAGGAGAAAGATGTAAAAATCGAAATTCTTTCATCTGAAATAAGCGAAGAAGGTGACAAAGCTAAAGTAACTTACAAATCTATTGAAGAGGGACAAACTGCTGAGGATTCTCCAGAAAAACAACTTGATCTTGTTATGGTAGATGGTGACTGGAAAGTTACTATTGATAAAGAAAACTTGAAAAAAGAAAATTAATCTTTTACTAAGGGATTAATCTTAATAAAATTTAAAAGCACTATTAAATGAAAAAAACACTTTTTATTTTAATAGTGCTTTTCTGTTTTCTGATAATAGGTTATAAGCTTTTTTTCTATTTAGATCATCAATCTGAAATCCGAGAAAAATCAAAGCATAAAGAAATAACAAGACTTACAACAGGTGAATTAAACCTCATAAGAGAAGGTGACTTTATATTACGCAAAGGTTTTGGTTTCTTTAGTGATTTTATATCTAAAAATTTAAATGACAGTATTATAGATGTTACTCATGCAGGAATTATAATAAAGGAGCGTGATTCGCTTTTTGTAATTCACTCTCTATCATCTGACGTAAGCGATATTGATGGCGTACAAATACAATCATTAGATACATTTTTAAGTTACTCAGCTCCCAATAAAATTATCATTACACGTGCTAAAAACTGCGACACTATTTGTGGCAAAAATATAGCAGAAAGAGCACAGTTTTATTTAGAAAAAGAAATTCCATTTGATCATAATGGTAACTATGATGATGATGATGAGCTTTATTGTACTGAGATGATATGGAATATATTAGAGAAAGACTTAAAAACAACTACTATACCTACAGACCCAGAGGCTAGAAAAGATTTCTTTTTCTCTATGATCCCAATGTATGATACTACATATTTTGATATTATAATCAATCAATATGAATCAGTAAATACCAAATAAAAAAGCCGCCCTAAAGCAGCTTTTTTCATAACACTAAAATCCTTTTATCTATTTTTTACTACCTAAATTTAGATTATCAAAATCAGATACATTAATTATATCCGCAGCATCTGCATCAAAAGAGATGTGTATACTGTCTCCAACTGTAGTTAATGGTAACTCATTAGAAAGTTGTGATGATCCTATAAATATTTTAGGATTATTATCTACTGTAAAATAGTAGAAACTATTACCACTTTTAATATCACTTTGTATACGGGCTACAACTGTATTCAACACCTTTCTATCAGTAATCGCATTCGAGTTTATACGATTATCAGCCATGTTATATACATTTTTATAAGCCATAGTTGCTTCATTCATAGTGTTACCAACACCTACAATAGTATAATCGCTAATGGCAACCATAGCATACATTTTTACTAATCCTCCGCCATCTTTTAACGTCATTACATAAGTAGGAATATTGTTTATAGTATATGGCACAGGCATTGAGGCATAATAATCTTTCTCTTGTACTTTACCCTCTGCAGAGCGACGTCCAGCATATTCTGTTGCTCCACTTTGACGATAATAAGTAGTTTCCTTTGTTCTAGTATCTACTAATACAAATCCTACTGCCGATTCATCTTTACCTACAGATGTAAGCCCCGTATACCAGTATGGTTTACCATCTTCTCCATAAACAAGTGTAAGTCCTTCTGTAATTTGCAACTTATTCTCATTTGCGAAATTCCAGTAACCATGTACATACTCACCCCAATTGTTTAATTGATCTTCTACAAACTCTTGTGGCTGTATACGATCTATCCACTCTGGTGTATTCTCTATAGTATATTCTTTAATATCTCCATTTTGAGCATCAAGTACTACTACCCCAACAGCATCACTACCACCAAAGCCTATTCTTTTCTCAAACTTAGTTACCACCCAGTATGGATTTCCTTCATCATCAATTTCAAAAGTATAATCCTCTAGTCCTGTAGTAGCATACCCGTTAAAATAAAGGTAACGCTTCATCTGATCCATAAAGAAGGCTTCACTCTGGTATTTAATTTTTAATGGCTTACCATTAATTGATTGTACTAATTGTACATCACGTTCATTTGTAGCCGAAACAAGTACATATCCATCTGTACCCTCGCTATTATTTAACCATTTAAAAAAGCCTGTGTGTAATAATGGTGCTACCCAGTATAGCTCATCTCCTACTTTTTGTACTGTAAAATGGCCTAGTTCTGTTTTACTTCCCAATGCAGGATCAGAACCTAATATTTTCTCTCCTAGTAAATAAGCTAATCGCCTGTCTACAACGCGCACTTTATTTATTGCTAATGGCGCTATATGGTCTGATATCTCCTTACCATCTTTCACCTCTCCTACAAGCTCTCTATAGTCTTTACTATAAAACATTGGTGCGCTAGTAATAAGTGGCACTACAATAATATAGCCCAGTACTAAGAAAAATCCATAAAATAAATAACGATGAAAAGGTGTAAGCTTTAAGTTAGCCTTATTCTTTTTATTTTCAACACGTAGTGTAAGTAGTATTCCTGCAATTATAATTACCAATATAACGAATGGTAACCCTATAAAGCCATAGTTTATTACAGGTAGCCCTAAATAGAATAATAAAAAAGCAAAAATAATTAATAGGATAATAGGTAGTAATTTTTTCATATATATAATGTTTACCTTATAGGTATACAAATACATGATAATGTTACAAAAAAGCTCAAAAGTTGGCACTGCTAAAAAAATAGTTATTTTTGCTACAGCAAACTAAACCGATACAAATTATGAAAGCATATGTATTCCCTGGGCAAGGTGCTCAATTTACTGGAATGGGTAAAGAACTATATGAAAACTCTGCAGAAGCTAAAGCTTTATTTGAACAAGCAAATGATATTCTTGGTTTCCGTATAACAGATATTATGTTTGAAGGCACTGCCGACGAACTTAAACAAACTAAGGTAACACAACCTGCTGTATTTTTACACTCAGTAATATTAGCCAAAACTCTTGGTGACGATTTTAAACCAAACATGGTTGCAGGACACTCTTTAGGTGAGTTTTCTTCACTAGTTGCTGCTGGAGCATTAACTTTTGAAGATGGTTTAAAGCTAGTTTCTCAGCGTGCTATGGCAATGCAAAAAGCTTGTGAAATAGCTCCATCTACTATGGCGGCTGTTTTAGGATTAGAAGATAAAGTTGTAGAAGACATATGCGAAAGTACAGAAGGTGTAGTTGTAGCAGCAAATTATAACTGCCCTGGTCAATTAGTAATCTCTGGTGAAACATCTGCTGTAGAAAAAGCGTGCGAAGCTTTAAAAGAGGCTGGCGCAAGAAGAGCTTTATTATTACCTGTAGGTGGTGCATTCCACTCTCCAATGATGGAACCTGCTCGTGAAGAACTAGCAGCAGCTATAGCGTCAACAAACTTTGCAACTCCTGTTTGCCCAGTATATCAAAATGTAACTGCAACTGCGGTAACAAGTCCTGAAGAAATTAAAAACAACCTTATAATACAACTTACTGCTCCTGTACGTTGGACACAAAGTGTACAAAACATGGTAGCAGATGGTGCTGACCTATTTACAGAGGTAGGCCCTGGTAATGTACTGCAAGGTTTAGTTAAAAAAATAAGTAAAGGGATGGCGACAGCTTCGGCGTCTTAATCCATAGTATAATACTATTTATATAATCCTCATTGTTTTTCACAATGAGGATTTTTTATATTTGCTCACCTAGATTATTACTACATCCAACATTACCTTGAAACACTTCCCCTCTAATATAGCTTTTAAATATCCTTGGCGTAAATATCAACAACGTGTACTTGAGGAACTATCAGATCATCTATCTGATAAACACTTACATGTTATTGCTCCTCCAGGGTCTGGTAAAACTGTACTAGGACTAGAGGTTATGTTAAGGCTAAATGAACCTGTACTAATACTTGCTCCTACAATAGCAATACGAAACCAATGGATACAACGATTTTGTGAATTATTTCTGCAAAGTGATGATACTCCTAATTGGATTTCACGAGACATCAGGAATCCTGCTTTCATGACTGTTAGCACCTACCAAGGGTTACATGCAGCATGCAGCCATAGAGGTATTGAAATAGTTAATGATGATGAAAAAGAAGAGACTCAATCTAAAAATCAAAAATCAGCTAGTAAAAACCTAAATGCAATCACTAAAGGGTTACTAGAAAAAGGTGTCAAAACTATTGTTCTTGATGAAGCGCATCATTTAAAAAATGAATGGTGGGCGACTCTTACTGCTATTAAAGAAAAATTAGACCCTGTAATTGTTGGACTTACTGCTACACCTCCATATGATGTGACTGGCGCAGAGTGGCAACGGTATACAGAGCTTAATGGCCCTGTTGATACTGAAATAACAGTACCAGAACTTATTATAGAAGGTGATCTTTGCCCTCATCAAGATTATATTTATTTTACACTACCTACTGATGATGAAAAAAAAGGTATTGACACTATAAAGTATCGAATGGAGAAGCTTTTTGAAGAGGTAAAAAATGACCTTACTCTTATAGAGGCGATAAAAAAACACCCTGCATGGTTATCACCAAAAGATCATCTCGATTGGATATACAGTAACGTAGAGTGCTATTCGGCAATGCTTATTTTTCTTAATACAAATAACATCGAGATTCCTCGAAAACATATTGAAATAGTTACTGACAAAAATGATGAAATTCCTACGCTAGATTACGGGTGGATGGAAACATTACTCGATTTTTATTTGTATCGCGAAAAAGAGCATTTCACAATCTATGATGAACATCGTCTTAAATGCCTAAACAAGCTAAAGAGTTATGGAGCTATGGAAAGGCGTAAGGTTACGTTTTCTAATAACTCTAAAGTAGACACTAAACTTATATTAAGTATTAGTAAGTTAAATGCGATAGAGAGTATTACTAATTTTGAACATAAACAACTCGGTAATAATCTTAGAATGGTCATACTTACTGACTATATCAGGAAAGAATTTTATGTTAATGACACTGATAATAACGGGGCACTAAACAAAATAGGTGTGTTACCTATTTTTGAAAAGTTACGTCGCAAAAACATTAACAACAAAAAGATAGGAGTACTTAGTGGCTCTTTTGTTATTATACCCAAAAGCGCTTTACCTCAATTAGAACAAAGAGCTAATGAATATAATATTACCATAAATAGCACACTTGTACCATTTGATGATAAATATGTATTAGTAAATCAAACCGAGCAAATAAAACACTATATCGTTCAAATTGTAACTGATATTTTTGAAGCAGGAGAAATCGAGGTTTTAATCGGTACTAAATCCCTATTGGGTGAAGGCTGGGATGCACCAGCCATTAATTCATTAATACTAGCTAGTTTTGTAGGCTCATTTGTTCTATCTAATCAAATGCGTGGTAGAGCAATACGAACACAACAAGGTAATGAAAACAAAACAGGAAACATTTGGCATTTAGTATGTATAGATCCTGAATCTATAGATGGTGGTAGGGACTTACAATTAATGAAACGCCGTTTTAAAGGGTTTGTTGGCGTTTCTTATAAAGAAGAAAATGGAATAGAAAATGGACTTGAACGCTTACAAATTCCTGACACATTATACAGTCAACACACTTTAAATTTTAAAAATGATGAGACTTTTAAAATAGCAGCAGCTCGTGATGATTTAAAAACAAAATGGGACAAAGCTCTAACCAATGGTGTTAATTTAGTTGAAGAAATAAAAATACCATTTCATGAAGCTATAGAAAAAACATCTTACCAAGAGACAAAGCGATTTCATTACAATAAAACAATTACTCACTTTACATCAGGTGTCGTAAGTGGAATTTTGGCTTATAGCGAAGGGGTTTTAAACTTATTTGGTAGATCTATTAGAAACATTCGATCGTTAGAACAAGTAACATTCATGTTAAGTATTGTTGGTGTTGGTGGTATATTCTTCTTTGGGAGTAAAGTGTATAAATCACTTCGACTATATATTGGTTATAAAGAAATATCAAAAGACATAGAGCAAATAAGCAATGCGCTATTACACACACTACATGATGAAGGACATATACAAACTCATTTTTCTGATCTCAACATCGTTACCAATGTAGATAATGATGGTACAATACATTGTTATCTTGAAGGTGGTAGCACCTATGAAAAGTCTATTTTCATGAACTCATTAGCTGAATTAATCGGCCCTATTGATAACCCTCGCTATGTTATTATTAGAACAAGTAGATTATTGTTTATTAAACAAAAGGATTATCATTCTGTGCCAGAAATCCTCTCAAAAACTAAAAAACCTGCTCAAAATTTTGAATTATACTGGCGTAAATATGTAGGACATTGTCATTTAGTTTTCACACGTAATCAAGAAGGGCGTGAACTACTAGTTAAATCACGAACAAAAGCATTAATATCACAATTAGACGATGAAATAGAACAGGTAAGCAAGTGGCGATAAAAAAATAAAACCCTGTATTATTCATACAGGGTTTTATTTTTATCTATAAACAATTGAGTGTTATTTTGCTCTCACCTTTTGTTCCCATTTCCATGCAGAGGCTAACGCCTCTTCAACAGGCAACTCAGCTTTCCAACCTAATACATCATTCGCTTTTGTAGTATCAGCGTAGGCTTCTGTAATATCACCTTCTCTCCTACCTACAATCTTATAATTTAATTTTTGTCCACTCACTTTTTCAAAAGCATTAATAACTTCTAATACTGAGTTTCCTTTACCTGTACCTAAATTAAACACCTCTACTTTTTCAATATTCTCATCTTCAATTAATCTCTCTAATGCTATAACATGAGCTTTAGCAAGATCAACGACATGAATATAATCACGAATACAAGTACCATCAGGTGTTGCATAATCATCTCCAAAAACAGATAATTGCTCCCTTAACCCTATTCCTGTCTGTGTAATAAAAGGCACTAAATTTTGAGGTGCCCCCTTTGGTAATTCACCTATTTCAGTAGACTCATGCGCACCTACGGGATTAAAATAACGTAATAATACTGCACTAATATTACTCACTTTAGCAACATCATTAATTATCTCTTCACCTATTTGCTTAGTGTTACCATAAGGAGACATCGCTTTTTGAATAGGTGCTCCTTCTGTTATTGGCATTTGTTCTGCTTGACCATATACCGTACAAGAAGAACTAAATATAAAATGAGCTTTATCCTTTTTTTGTAACTCTTGCAAAAGATAAACTAAAGTACCTAAATTGTTTTCATAATACAATAACGGATTCTGAACACTCTCTCCTACTGCTTTTGAAGCTGCAAAATGAATAATTCCTGATACATCAGTATATTTTTCAAAAAAGCGTTGTACTGATACCTTATCTCGAAGATCTATTTGCTCAAAATCAGGTTTTTTCCCTGTAATTGTCGTAATACCTTCTAAAACGTCTATAGATGAATTAGACAAGTCATCAATAATTACTACATCAAAACCTTTGTTCTGTAATTCTACTACTGTGTGAGAACCTATAAAGCCCAGCCCACCGGTAACAAGTACTTTCATTAATTAATTGGTTTAAGTTTTAATCTATTAAAAAAATATTGCGCTACAAGAACTATTGGCACTCCTATTATCCAATAAGCCCCTATGAATCCTAATATATAAAGTCCACAAACTGGTTTCTCATTCCCATTTTGAACATAATTCAAAATAATTTCATCAATCCAAAAAGGATATATAATCATTAAAAAACTACAAACAACATACATAACCCCTTTTAACCGCTCTATCAAAAAACTAGATAAAAACCTCTTTATCAATAAATTGATAAAAAACTGTAATAATAAAAAGATTATTATACTGATTAAGACCATGCTACAAGTTTAAAAACTCTAAAATAGCATCAGTCATATATTTAATCTGTTCATCTTCAAGTTCAGTATGCATTGGTAATGAAATTACTTCTTTTGCTAACTGATTAGTAACTACAAAATCCTCTTCATTATAACGACTATCAGTATATGCTTTTTGATTATGCAATGGTATAGGGTAGTATATTGCACATGGTATATCTTTACCTTGAAGGTGTTTCATCAATCCATCTCTATCCGCATTTACTATTCTCAATGTATATTGGTGGAATACATGACTGTCTTTATCACCTACTATTACCGGAGTAATTATATTAGGATGATTTGCAAGAGCAGTACTATACTTATTAGCTGCTGCTTGCCTTGCCTCATTATATTTATCTAATAATGGTAATTTCGCATTCAACACTGCTGCTTGTAAGCTATCTAATCGAGAATTTACGCCTACCACATCGTGATGGTAACGCTCGTACATACCATGATTCACGATACCACGTATTGTATGTGCTAGTGCATCATCATTAGTAAATATTGCCCCACCATCTCCATAACAACCTAAATTTTTAGATGGAAAAAATGATGTTGATGCTACATGACTAATAGCTCCTGCTTTTTTCTTACTTCCATCGGCAAATTTATAATTTGCTCCTATAGCTTGTGCATTATCTTCTATTACAAAAAGGTTATGTTCTTCAGCTAATTTTAAAACCTCATCCATATTAGCAACTTGCCCAAAAAGGTGTACGGGTACAATTGCTTTAGTATTTGGTGTTATAGCTTTCTTTATAGCATCGATAGATATATTAAACGTATCTAAGTCTACATCTACTAACACAGGTGTTAATTGCAACAGTGCAATAACCTCTACTGTAGCAGCAAAAGTAAAATCGGCAGTAATAACCTCGTCACCTGGTTTTAAGCCAAGTCCCATCATAGCTATTTGTAAAGCATCTGTACCATTAGCACATGGTATTACATGCTTTACATCAAGGTATTCTTCTAAGTTTTTTTGAAATTTATGAACCTCTGGTCCATTTACATATGCTGTGTTATCAAGTACTTCTTGCATCGAAGCATTTACAGTATCTTTTATCGCGTTGTATTGACTCTTAAGGTCAACCATTTGTATTTTCTTCATCTACTCCTCAAAGTTTTAAGTCATAACAAAACTACTAATTTAATGATTGACTGCCAATGAAAAATGAGATTAACCCTAGACATCAATACTTAAAATTATTTTTACAACTTAAAGCTTCTAGAAACTGGTATTTCTTCGCCTGTTTGTAGTGTAATACTCTTGTAAGTATTACTTTTAATATAATTTTTATTCACGATATACGATCTGTGGCATTTCACAAAATTAGGAGGTAACTCTTCTAATATCTCTGAAATTTTCCCTCTCAAAAACTGATTCTTACCTTCATGAGGTACAAAATTAAGATAATGATCTTCCGATTTTATATACATCAACTCTGCAAGAGGCATTTTGACTTTGTTTTTCAAAATAATATGTTCTTCTACAACAAGCTGCTTAACTTTTTCTAATTGCTTTATTGTTTTTTCATGCTCTGCCTCTATACCTTCTTTCTCTTGTTTTATTTTTTTACGTTTTCTATCTACTTTTTTCCAACGTATAAAAGAATAAAGTGCTAACAAAAAAACTAAAAACAATACTACACTATACCATATCCAATATTCTTTTAAGTTTACTACTACGATTCGTAAACTAGAAATTTCTTCATCTTTTTCTTCAACATCATACTTTACAAGAGATTCATGCATTCGAACATTTTGTTCTCTATCTTTTATTTTATCATCAAATTCTCTAAATAACTTTTCATACTTTCTACGTTCCACATTGTTATTTAGAGAATCATAACTTGCTGCCAATTGTTGATATATCCTTCTAACAGCTTTATCTTTATAATAAGGTACTTTAGTTTTTGCCTCTAAAAAATAAGTTACTGCTTTTTCGTAATTGCCCTCAGAGAGGTACGAATTAGCATAATTATGATAATATCCATATAGCTCGTAGGCATCATCTATTTTATCAATATGAACTTTAGATTTATCTAGATAATAACGAGCAGAGTCATATTGCTGCATTGTGTTTTTAAACACACTCATATTAGAGTACAATTTCACCTTAACTAAATCATTATTAGTTTTATTGGCATAACTTATGGCTGTTTTTAAAATAGTACAAGCACTATCTAAAACTTTAAAATTCGTAGCGTTTTCAATATCAAACTCATAATACGCATTTACTGCTAGCTCCTTAATAGCATAGGCTTTATAGAGCGATATATTAACACTATCGGCATACTTTTGATACTCTTTGAAAAGAGTATTTCCATAATGTTCAAAATGTTCTTGGGATGCAATTGTTTTATGTGCTTCGAGAGCAATTTGTTTTTCGTAATGAATTTCCCCTAAAATCTCGAAAGACTTCTTTGCTTCAATAAAATAATTAAAAGCTATTTCTTCCTGATTTAAATAAGCATGACATTTACCTAATATGTAGTAATTTTTTGCAGCTTCGAAAGATGTGACAGAAGTCACCCTAGCAAGACTATCTATTACCTTACTAGGATGGCTTTTTATAGCTTTAGTAATAAAATCATCTACTTGTTGTGCATTAATGAAAGTGCAGAAAAACAATAATAGTATTACTTTTATCCTAATCATCTATCTTCTAAATTTTAGCGTTAACACCCCTCCATCCTTAGTAAAACGTGGTAATGCTTTTGCTATTTTGATTATATCATATACGTCAAGTGATTTATTTGACGACTTGAATTCTTCTATAAGCTTATTTACTCTAGACCTAGAGTTTATTCTTCTGCCATTATTGTTTGGATGATTATTCCATTTTGTATTAAACGCATTAAACTCTTGTGTGGTAACATCCTTACGATATTTAAACTCACGCAAATACTCTTCAAAATAAAGTTTCATGTCAGCAAAATCCTGATGATTATCTTCATTAAGTATCATTACCCTTACTTTATCACTCTCTTTCCAACCTATACTAGAATTGTCAAAATCAAACTTTATTGGTGTATCGTGATTATCAATACCTAAATCAGGTTGAACTGGATCTGTACCATGAAAATAGTTAAAAACTATCCCTTTATACTTTACTCCTGCTTCTTCAACCTCAACAGTATAATGATAGTTTCCATATTTAAACTTTATATCGGAAACCTTTAAAAACAAATCTGCTTGAATTTCTTTCTCATTATCACTTAAAAACAGGTCTCCTGTAACGGAATGAATTAAAACTCCATTACTCTCTAATGTTAACGTTTTCCCATCCACTTTTTCCATAATTGTTTAGTTTTAAAATTAGTAAATTTAATTTGTAGTGCTTAAGTTATATTAATTATCGCTTAAAATTTGAAGTCCTACAGTTATTTTATCATTAATCAATTGACTATAATTTGAAAACGCTTTTGTTGTTACTACAAAGCGTAAACTTCCCCCAATAGTTACCCCAAACATTGCTCTCCCCATCAATACAGGCTTTTTAAATTCTGGTTCAATGCCAAACCTGTCATTAAAATCATTAGTTGCGAGCATTAGCCCATATTCTGCATTTATAAAAAAGTTAAATTGTTTCTCATTTGAAGCTTTACTAGCATATAATGATGCATAGAGTGTTCCTCTTACATCTGAAGCATTTACATTACTCCCCATACCATCAATATCAGCCGAAACCTTAGCATTAATTGCAGGATAAAATAAGAATGTCTCTCCCGTTCTTGCATAAATAGGAAGTTGCCCCATTAGGTAAAAATTTCCTCCCCCATTAGCAATTCGTAATAACTCTTGCTCTGCATCTTTATCCAATTCTCCTTCCTCACTAGTAGATTCATTAGAAGTCGCGCTAACTACAGTACCAAAAGACAATCGTACTTTTCCCATATAATCATTAATCAGTTCAGATTGTACTATAGTACTTTTATCTGTGTATAGTAAACTAACCGAATTTGCAAATTCAGTTTTTTCGTCAGTGCTATCTCCAATATTACTTTTTTCAAAAGCAAATTTATCATTATCTCCACCCTGTACATTGATTTTATAATTTTCTCGAATACTCGGTATCTGAGCATACGATATACCCATAAAAAGTAATAATAATAGTGTGATTTTTGTTTTCATAATTTAGAGGTTTTAGATTTCATTATTGTTTTAACACTCCCCAAAATTGCAGTAAAACAAGGGCTTCGCAAAAAAAATGTCGCGAAATGCAAAAAATATAACGTGAAATGCAGTAAGTAAAATGAGTAAAAATCACATCCATTAAAAAATGACTCTAACACATCGAAATAGCTTATAAAAAATAAACGTATTTTAGCGGTTTAATTCGCTACATCATGCACTTTCTATATAACATCCTTACTCACCTAGCTATACCCATTGTAAAAATAGCAGCGCTTTTTAGCCCTAAAATGAAACTATTTATAGAGGGGAGAAAAACGGTTTTTGATACACTTGCTAGTAAAATAAAACCCGACGATAAAACCATTTGGTTTCATGCAGCGTCATTAGGCGAGTATGAGCAGGGGTTACCCGTAATGGAGAAAATAAAAGCTAAATATCCTACACATAAAATAATCGTTACTTTCTTTTCGCCATCAGGATATGAAGTACGAAAAAACACTAAAGCTGCCGATGTGGTTATTTATTTACCACTAGACACCAAAGCGAATGCTCAAAAGTTCATGGAACTAGCACACCCTGAGTTAGTGTTCTTTATTAAGTATGAGTTTTGGCCTAATTACCTTAACGAGATTAAAAAACGTAATATAGAAGCCTATCTTATAAGCGGGCTTTTTCGTGAAAAGCAAGTTTTCTTTAAATGGTATGGTGGTTTTTATCGTGAAGCGTTAAAAGCATTCAACCATATGTTTGTGCAGTATGAAAGTTCTAAGAAGCTATTACACAACATTGGATTTACTAATGTTACCGTAAGCGGCGATACACGTTATGACCGTGTAAGCGAAATATTAGATCGCGACAATTCCTTACCTTTTATAGAGGAATTTATAGATAGCAAAACCACATTAGTATTTGGTAGTTCGTGGCCTAAGGGCGAAGCTATGTTTGCTGATTTTATAAACAGCTCTAAAAACACTAAATGTATTATCGCTCCACATACTATAGGAGACGATCATATTAGTGAGATACAAAAAAGCATTACCAAGAAAACGGTATTGTTTACCGAGATGGAAGGCAAAAACTTAGCCGACTATGATGTTTTTATCATTAATACCATAGGTATATTGGGCAAAATATACAGCTATGCTGATGCTGCTTATGTGGGTGGAGGTTTTGGTACAGCAGGGTTACACAATATACTAGAGCCTGCTGCTTTTGGTTTGCCTATAGTTATAGGGCCAAACCATCAGAAGTTTCCTGAGGCGGTTGCCCTAGTACAAATGGGTGGTTGTATAGCCGTGAAAGATAAAGATGAAATGGAAGAAGCGCTTAGCTTACTCGCCTATGATGACACGTACAGGCTAGAAAAAGGACATATAGCAAGCACCTTTGTAAACATGAACAGAGGGGCTATAAATACTATAATGAAAAAGATAGAACAATAAAATTTCGCCCTGCATGCAAGGCGAAATTGTTTTTATTCGGGCATCATGCCTGTAGTAATGGCAATTCTATTCCAAGAATTGATGACTACAACACACATTAACACCTCAGCTACATAAGTTTCTCCTAATAATTCGACTGCGTTTTTATACACGGCGTCAGATACTCGTTTTTCACCTATAGCTGTAATTTCTTCCGTTAAGGCTAAAATAGCTCTTTCCTCTTCAGTAAAAAAAGTAGTTTCTCTCCAAGCACTCAATACATAAAGGCGTTGTTCTGTTTCGCCAATGTTTCGTGCATCGTGAGTATGCATATCAATACAAAAAGAACAACCATTAATTTGAGAAGCTCTTATTTTAATCAATTCTTTATGTACTGGGCTAACACTTGTTTCGTCGAGAGCGTTCGAGAAGCTATACATAGCATCCCACATTTTAGGAGCTGCCTGATTCAGTTTTAATCTTTTGTCCATACTAAATATCATTTTTGTTATTTGTATGGCAAAGTTCCGTTACAAGAATTGCAAAAAACTTAACCTATATCAAGAAATGAACATTAATCCTTTTTTGCACGCAATCTACTTAACGACTCTGGAGTTATACCCAAAAAAGAGGCTAGCATATACTGTGGCACACGTTGTACAAACTCAGGAAACTCACCATTAAATATTTTATATTGTTCTTCGCCTGTAAGGTTAAAAATGTAATGAATACGGATAAGTTGTGCCGAATATGCCCTTTCTAGCACCAGCCTAAAATAGCGTTCTAGTTGTGGTATTTTAGCAAACAACTCCTCCTCTATTGCTTTATTAAGCACTACTACCTGAGCATCTTCGGTAGCTTGTAGGTAAAACTCCGATGGTTTACCACTTTTCAGGCTCACATAATCAGTTATCCACCAGTTTTCGATACCAAACTGTACTATTTGCTCGGCACCTTTATCAGTTATCAAGTACAACCGAAAACAACCTTTTATTATAAAGTAATTATTACAGCACACCTCGCCTGCTTTTAGCAAGTGTTCTTTTTTATTTACTTCTTTTATTTGTAGCGTATCAGTAAGCTCTCTTACATCTTCTTCAGTAAGGGTAATATAATTACATATATGTGCTATTATTTCCGAAAACATGGTGCTGAATATTTATAGTGAAAGTAGTGATTTAAAGTCTAAAAGTAATATTATAATCATTCCGTAGTTATTGACTATAGCATAATGAAAACTCCATCATGAAAAATTTAATTTTACTCATAGTAAGTTACCTCTCTCTATCCTGCAATCTACAGGAAGTTGAAACCATACAACTTTTTAATAATATATGTAGTGATTTTAAAAACACAAATAAAGACTCTAAATACATTTACTATTCTGATATGGTTCTCAATGAGGATATGATTTCAAGTTTAATGAACAGTTTAGAATCTGAAAAAATATATTCTTCTGATCAAAAATCAGAATCTAACAATATATTCACCATCGCTGAGAAGAAAACTATTATTCAAGAAAGTAAACAACAAATAGCTTTAAATCAAAAATCATATTTAAAAGATATAAAAAACTATAAATATGTAAATCAATCTGATTTTGACAAACACCCCTTTCTTCATTATTTCTCCAAACCCATTTTCATAAGAAATAATACTTTATGTGTTATTTATACATCTGACTACTCCCCATCTGTTAATAGCGGTAGCGGAGGTTGGAGAATTTATAAGTACAAAAACAATAAATGGGAGTTTTGGAAATCATTAACTCTATGGATCTCTTAAAATATATTTTTTAATTAAAATCCATTACTAAAACTACCTGTTTTACCCTGTATAATAAATTAGTATCTTGCAGGCACTAATTCAATCTATATCATGAAACTACTACGCTTACTCGTATTATTACTAGTATTACCCACTTATGCACAGCAAGGTGGTATGTGGATACCTTCCTTACTAAAGGGAATGAACCAAAAAGAAATGAAAAGTTTAGGAATGAGAATGTCGGCATCAGATATTTATGATGTTAACAACTCTAGCCTTAAAGATGCTGTACCACACTTTAATGGTGGATGTACATCGGAGGTTATATCATCTCAAGGATTATTGCTTACTAACCACCACTGTGGTTATGGCGAAATACAAGCACACTCTACTATAGACCACGATTACCTTACTGATGGTTTTTGGGCTATGACAATGGAGGAAGAACTTGCTAACCCTGGTATGGAGGTTACTTTTATAGTACGTATCGAAGATGTTACTAATCAGGTACTAGAAGGTGTAAGCTCTCTAGGTAGCGAAGAAGAAAAACAACAGAAAATTCAACAAAACATTACTAGTACTACTAAGTCATTTAAAAAAGAATCGTATCAAGAAAACAAGATTCGTACTTTTTATGAAGGTAACCAGTACATGCTATTTGTTACCGAAACGTATAAAGATGTACGTTTAGTAGGTGCGCCACCATCGTCTATTGGTAAATTCGGATCTGATACTGACAACTGGGTTTGGCCAAGACATACAGGAGATTTTTCATTATTCCGTATCTATGCTAACAAAGACAATTTACCTGCTGAATACTCTAAAGACAATGTACCTTATACACCTAAGCACTTTTTACCAGTATCGCTTGGTGGTGTAGAGGAAGATGACTTTACATTAGTATTTGGTTACCCTGGTAGAACACAAGAGTATCTTCCATCGGTTGCTGTAGCGCAAATTGTAGATGTACTAAATCCTGCTAAAATTGCTATTAGAGATGCTGCCTTAAAGGTAACAGATGGTTTTATGCGTAAAGACAAGCAAATTAAAATACAGTATGCTTCTAAGTACGCAAGTATTGCAAACTACTGGAAAAAATGGATAGGCGAATCGCAAGGACTTAAAAAGAGTAATGCTGTTGCCGTTAAAAAAGCATTTGAAAAAGACTTCCTAAAGCGTGCTAAAAAAGCAGGTAAAATGGATGAGTATGGTAACTTGTTTAAAGAATTTGACAAGTATTATAGCGAAAGAGAGCCTTACCAGTTAAGTAGAGATTACTTTATTGAGATTGCTATTCGTAACACTGAGTTACTTACTATTGGTTACAAACTATACCAATTAGAGCGTATTCATGCTGCTAGAGGTGAACAATCGTTTAACGATAGAAGAAACAACACTGTTAAATCGTTAGAAGGAACTTATAAAGACTACAGTAAACAAGTAGACGAAAAAGTATTCGAAAAACTTATCGAACTATATGCTACTAAATCACCACAACAATTTTTACCAGAATTAGTAAAAGGTAAAGATTACAGTGCTTATACTAAAGAAGTGTACGGTCAGTCGCAAATTACAAGCTACGAAGGTGTAAAAGCATTATTAGCTGGCGATGGTAAAACAGTAATAGAGCAGTTAAATAACGATAAAGGTTACCAAGTTGTAAAAGCAATGATGGAAACTTATATCGAGAAAGTAGCTCCAAAGTATGAAGAGTTAACCTTAAAAATAGACGCTTTACAACGTACTTACATGAAAGGTATACTAGAACTTAGTCCTAAAGATGCTCGTATTTTCCCAGATGCTAATAGTACAATGCGTGTAACATACGGTCAAGTAAAAGGATATGAGCCTAGAGATGCTGTATACTACAAGCCTGTAACATATCTAGATGGTGTTATCCAAAAACATGTACCTGGTGATTATGAGTTTGACGTTCCTCAAAAATTAATTGACCTATATAATAAGAAAGATTATGGTATATATGGCGAGAATGGTAAAATGCCAGTATGTTTTATAGGTACAAACCATACTACAGGAGGTAACTCTGGTAGCCCTGCTATAGATGCAAAAGGAAATCTTATAGGGTTAAACTTCGACCGTGTATGGGAAGGTACTATGAGTGACATCTACTATGACCCTTCTATTTGCCGTAATATTATGGTAGATATTCGTTATGTATTGTTCATTATCGATAAATATGCAGGTGATAAACGCCTTATCGATGAGATGAAACTAGTAAACGTAAAAAGAAAATAAAATATAAATATTTCACAAAGTGTACATTACCAAATAATTGAGAAGTGTAATAATTGGTTATTTATATAGTGCTAAAATTCATCTTAAAAAAAACCAAAAAAAAGAATATAATGCACTGTATCTCAACGGTAGAAGAATTTTAAAAATTTTATCGATAAATATTTTGTGATATCAAAAAATTTATATCTTTGCTTCGAATTAATAATTAACCTTTATAATTTAGTAAGATGAAAAAAGTTGTTTTAAGCATGGCTCTAGTTGCTATGATGAGTGTATCATTCGTATCATGTAAAGATAAAGCTAACGAAGCTGCTGACGCTGCTACAGAAGCTGCTGCTGAGGTAGCTGATGATGCTACAGAGGCTGCTGAAGAAGTTGCTGAAGAGGCTGCTGACGCTGCTACAGAAGTTGCTGAAGATGCTGCTGATGCTGCTACAGAAGTTGCTGAAGATGCTGCTGACGCTGCTACAGAAGCTGTAGAAGACGCTAAAGAAGCTGTTACTGAAGAAGTTCACGCTCACTAAGAACTACACCAGTTAAAGTATAAAAACCTCGCAATGCGAGGTTTTTTTCGTTTATAGCTATTTACTAAATACCATAACACTAATTATAATGGATAGAAAACAACATTGGGAAACCGTATACAATACTAAACAACCTCATGAGGTTAGCTGGACACAGGCTACACCTAGCACATCGTTAAAGTTTATAGAAAGCTGCAATGTACCTAAAGACGCTAAAATTATAGATATTGGTGGGGGTGACAGTAATTTAGTCGATCACCTGCTCGATTTAGGCTACAGCAATGTTACAGTGCTCGATATCTCTAAAAAGGCTTTAGAACGCGCTAAAGCACGTTTAGGCGATAAAGCAAAACAAGCTACTTGGATTGTAAGCGACATTACCAAATACACACCTGAGGTTGAGTATGATATTTGGCACGATAGAGCTGCTTTTCACTTTTTAACCACAAAAGAGCAAATAGAGGCTTACTGCAACATAATAAGTAATAATGTAAAGCAACAGTTAATTATAGGTACATTCTCTGACAAAGGGCCTTTAAAATGTAGCGGACTAGAAATTACCCAATATACCGAGACAAGCTTATCAACACTACTTGCTAATAGTTTCGATAAAGAGCATTGCATTACCGAAGAACACACCACCCCTTTTAACACCACGCAAAATTTTTTGTTTTGCAGGTTTAAAAGAAAGTAAATCATATAAAAAAAGCCCCATATATGGGGCTTTTTTTATATATTGAACTAAACGAATAATACAAAAGAGTTTAAAAACAAAAAAGCCTTTACAAATTGTAAAGGCTTTTTTCAAGTACTCGAGGCGGGACTTGAACCCGCACGGACATTACTGCCCACTGGATTTTAAGTCCAGCGTGTCTACCAATTCCACCACTCGAGCATTATTAGTATTCTGAGCGAAAAACGGGATTCGAACCCGCGACCTCAACCTTGGCAAGGTTGCGCTCTACCAACTGAGCTATTTTCGCATTCTCAATATGTCAGTACTGATGTTTGTTTCAGTATTGCGAGTGCAAATGTAACACATTTATTTATTTCTACAAGCACTTTTTGTAAAATATTTCATCCTTAAAACATAACTTTCTGATAACCTTAATTTTAATAAGTACATTTTTTTTTCAAACGAATACTCAGTCTTAACAGATATCGTGTACAATACCCGCTAAGACTAATAAAACTACTTATTAATAGGTACAGGTTCTTTATTTTCATTTAATGCCACAAGGGTAAAATTACCGCTTATCGCCTTTTCTCTACGTTCAGAATACATATCCTCTACATAGATTTCAACAAAAACTTGTAAACTCGTATTCCCTATATGCACTACCCTTCCTATCAGCTCGGCAAAAGTACCTGCTGGTATTGGCTTTTTAAAATCGATACGATCGCTACTTACCGTTACAACGCGCTGACGACTAAATCGTGTTGCTGTAATAAAAGCCACCTCATCCATTAACTGCATTGCTGTTCCTCCAAAAAGGGTGTCGTAATGATTTGTAGTATTGGGGAATACTGCTTTAAAAATGTGTGTTTCTGATTTTTCAATTCTTTCTTGTAACTCCATGTTGTACTTCTCTTGTTAAATTAATGATTTACTAGAGTTCTTTTGCGAAATTTCGCAATGCTTTAAAAAAGTGATATCATGATGAATAAAGAAAAAGGTATAATATACCCCTAGTTTTTTCAACCAATAACTTCAAATCGCGAAAGCATTGTCAAAGTAGTATGAGGTGGTATCCTGACTTATAACATTTTTACCGCCCTTCCCATCCTTTTTATGGACAGTGGGCAACATAGGGTAAAAACTCTTTAGTTACTTACAGTTGCGCGACAGCTCGTGATTTACACACGATTCCCTTTTAGCTTTGGCTCTCACCAAAAACCTAATACTGTTTGAGAAGAAATAAAATAAAGAACTATCCCGCAAAAGTAGCGAATAATATAGCCTTTAACATCAATAATATTTAAAATTATATTACTTCGTTAACATTCGCTTTATTTCATTTAATTTCATCAGCGCCTCTACAGGAGTAAGTGTGTTAATGTCAATATTTACTATCTCTTCTTTAACCTCTTCTAACAAAGGATCGTCAAGATTAAAAAAGCTCAACTGCAATTCATCTTCTTCTGATTTCTTTACATTTGCTAACGCCTCACTAGAATGATCTTTTTCTAGCTTTTTAAGTAGTTTTTGTGCTTTTTGCACCACCGTTTGTGGCATTCCTGCCATCTTGGCTACATGAATACCAAAACTGTGTGCAGAACCTCCTTTTACAAGTTTACGGATAAACAACACGGTATCTTCAAGCTCTTTTACCGATACATTGTAGTTTTGTATACGATCAAAAACATCTTGCATTTCATTTAACTCATGGTAGTGTGTTGCAAATAATGTTTTTGGTTGTGAAGGATGTTGATGCAAAAATTCGGCTATTGCCCATGCTATAGAGATACCGTCGTAAGTACTTGTACCTCTACCTATTTCATCAAGTAGTATCAAACTACGATCTGAAATATTATTCAATATACTTGCCGTTTCATTCATTTCGACCATAAATGTCGACTCACCCATCGAAATATTATCAGATGCTCCTACCCTAGTAAATATTTTATCTACAGTACCCATACGCACGCTATCGGCAGGTACAAAACTACCCATTTGAGCTAAGAGTACTATTAGTGCTGTTTGCCTTAGTATTGCCGATTTACCCGACATATTAGGTCCTGTTATCATTATAATCTGCTGCGAAGTACGGTCTAAGTACACATTGTTTGTAATATATGGCGTACCTACAGGCAATTGTTTTTCTATTACAGGGTGACGTCCTTCTTTAATATCAAGTTCAAAACTATCGTCTATTTCTGGACATACATATTTATTTTCTATAGCCAACTGTGCAAACGACATAAGGCAATCAACCTGTGCTACTAAACTAGCGTTAAGCTGTACCGGTTTTATATAAGTTGAAACCCAAGACACTAGTTGATTAAAAAGTTGACTTTCTAACTGTTGTATTTTCTCTTCTGCTCCTAATATTTTAGCTTCATACTCTTTTAACTCCTCAGTTATATAACGCTCTGCATTTACAAGTGTTTGCTTACGTATCCACTCTTCAGGAACTTTATCTTTATGGGTATTACGTACTTCTATATAATAACCGAACACATTATTAAAGGCTATTTTTAGCGAAGTAATACCTGTACGTTCTGCTTCTCTTTCTACTATTCCATCTAAAAACTCCTTACCCGAAGTCGATATAGTACGTAACTCATCAAGTTCAGCATGTACACCCGTAGCAATAGCATTTCCTTTACTTATAGCAACTGGTGCTTCTGGATTAAGCGTTGTTTTTATTTTTTCGCGTAATAAGTCACAACCATGTAAACTATCTCCAATAGCTTTAAGCGATTCGTTATTACTCGCTAACGCAATACTTTTAATTGGGATTATAGCATCTAACGAGTTTTTAAGATTAACTACTTCTCGTGGCGATACTTTACCTGTAGCAATTTTAGAGATTAATCGTTCTAAATCGCTTATTTGTTTTACTTGATGTTGTATTTCTTGCAATACAGTGCCATCATCTTTAAGGCAAGATACTACTTCATGACGCGAACGTATTTTGTTTGCATCTTTAAGCGGCAAGGCTAACCAACGTTTTAAAAGCCTCCCTCCCATAGGAGAAAGTGTTTTATCTATAACATCAAGTAGCGTAACTGCATTAAGATTATTACTATTATACAGTTCTAAATTACGTATGGTAAATCGATCCATCCATACATAAGCATCCTCTGCTATACGTTGAATGGTCGTGATATGTTGTACTTTGTTATGCTGTGTTTCAGATAGGTAATACAATACTGCTCCTGATGCAATTATACCTTCTTGTAACTCCTCTACTCCAAAACCTTTTAATGAGTTGGTTTCAAAATGTGCTGTTAAACGCTCAGTTGCATAATCTTCTTTATAAACCCAATCTTCTAGAAAAAAGGTATGATAATCATCGCCAAAAGTATCTCGAAAAGCACTCTTCTCGTTTTTAGCAACCAATACCTCACTAGGACTAAAATTTTGTAATAATTTATCTATATATTCCTCATTACCCTGTGCTGTAAGAAACTCTCCTGTTGAAACATCAAGAAAAGAAACTCCTAAGTTTTTACGCCCAAAATATACTGAGGCTAAGAAATTATTTGATTTTGACTGTAAAACCTCATCATTCATAGAAACTCCAGGAGTTACTAATTCAGTAACACCACGTTTCACGATGGTTTTTGTCATTTTAGGATCTTCAAGCTGATCGCATATTGCTACTCGAAGTCCTGCTTTTACAAGCTTTGGTAAATAAGTGTTCAACGAATGATGCGGAAAACCTGCTAATGCAGTTTCGGTTTCGCTACCTGCCCCTCGTTTAGTTAACACGATCCCTAATATCCCTGCGGCTCTTATAGCATCTTCTCCAAAAGTTTCATAAAAGTCACCTACACGAAACAACAAGCAAGCATCAGGATATTTTGCTTTTATACTGTTATACTGTTTCATTAATGGTGTTTCCTTCGCTTTTTTCTGTTTCGTTGCCAATGGGATGGATTTTAATTTCTAAAAGGCGAATTTAATCAAAATACCAAAAACTAAACAACGATGTTTGTAATTGGTGGATAAGTAAACCATATAGATTGTTTATTTTTGCTCTTTATTAAATTTCATCATGAGAAAATTAGAAAATAGCGAGCTAGACCGAAAGAGTGTAGATGATTTTAAAAAAGCTGAGAAAACACCTCTTATAATTATATTAGACAATATTAGAAGCCTGCATAACATAGGCTCTGTATTCCGTACATCTGACGCTTTTCTGGTAGAAAAAATATACCTATGTGGTATTACGGCTACTCCTCCTAACAAAGAAATTCATAAAACAGCGCTTGGTGCTACCGATACTGTTGCATGGGAACACAACAAGGATGTACTAGAAGTAATTACTTCTTTACAAAAAGATGATGTTGATGTATGGGCAGTAGAACAAGTAGAGAACTCTGTATTATTAAATGATTTCACCCCTAAAAAAGATAAAAAATTAGCTATCGTTTTTGGTAACGAAGTTAAAGGTGTATCGCAAAAAGCAATAGAACTGTGTAATGGTAGTATAGAGATACCTCAACTAGGCACTAAGCATTCTCTCAATATTTCAGTTAGTGCAGGTATTGTAGTATGGGATATTTTTCAGAAAAACCATATTACAAACAACTAGTTTACCTTATTTGCTTTATTAAATTCAATAATTCTTTTAGAGTATCTACCTTATAGGTAGGCTCTAATTTATCTATAGCAGTATAACTATCATATCCCCAGCTTACCCAAGCTATGGGGATATTACATTTTTGACAAGCTTCTATATCACGAGCTTCATCTCCTACATACAACACCTCTTCTGGATGTAGTTTTTTAGTTTTTAGCACTTTTTTAAGCAATACATCTTTACCAAAAACTTTACTAGAAGTATAGATTTCTGGCACAGATAATTGTTGTTCTTTAAAAAATGTTTCAATATTTTTCTTAGCGTTCGTCGAAACTATACAATAAGAACACCCATCTTTATTAAGAGAAGATAAGAGTTCTTTAACCTCTTCATTAAACTCTAATAAAGATATCTTACTATATACCCCTTTAATAAGTCTATTTGCTATAAATGGTATTCTGTAAAGTGATATTCCTAGATACTCACAACGTTCTTTTATAGTAACATTACGCAAGTAGTCTACAATATCAGCAGTCAGTAATTTATATCCTTTTTGCTCTGCTAACTCATTATATAATTGAATCAAAATGGATTTAGAGTCAACCAATGTCCCATCAAAATCGAATAGTATCAATTTCGTTTTCATGGTTATTATTATTTTAACTTAGCCTGTATTTGATCTAAAATCCAGATATAATCCTGCTGATTCTGTACAAAATCTCTTTCAGACACATCGATCACCAGTACATTTAAATCTGATTGAGCATTAATGTAGTCCAAATACCCCTTATTTATTTTTTCAAGATATTCTGATTTTATATCTTGTTCATAATCACGACCACGTTGTTTTATATGCTTTAATAATCTATCCGTATTCTGATATAAATACACATATAAATCGGGTTTAGGCATCTCTTTATATATAATATCAAACAACTTTCTGTACAGCTTATACTCATCCTCGTTAAGAGTAACTTTAGAGAATATAAGTGACTTAAAAATATGATAATCTGCGACTATAAAATCTCGGAATAAATCAAATTGTGCTAAATCATCTGAAAGTTGATGGTAACGATCAGCCAAAAATGCCATCTCTAACGAAAATGCATATCGATTCTGATCTTTATAAAACTTGGGTAAAAAAGGATTATCCGCAAAACGTTCTAATACTAACTTTGCATTAAAATCTTCTGATATTTTACCTGACAGTGTTGTTTTACCTGCTCCAATATTCCCTTCTATAGCAACATAATTAAAGTGCTCTAAATTATAATTACTTAAAGGTAAATCTAATGATGTTACTTTTGTACAAGAACCATCATCTGAAGAAATAGCAATAAGATCATTAATGTTTTTTTGTAGCACAGGGTGTTCCCACGTTGGCACTATATCACGTAACGGGTATAATACAAAATTTCTTTCTTGCATTCTTGGGTGTGGCACCTGCAATACATCTGTATCAACAACCTCATCATTAAATGCTATAATATCTATATCTATAATACGCGCCTGATATCCTTCTACCTCATTTCTTACTCTACCTGCTACCTGTTCTGCCGACAATAATGTTTCAAGTAATACTTGTGGTGATTTATGAGTATGCACTAAAATAGCACAATTATAAAAATCATCGCTCTCAAACCCCCAAGCAGGAGTTTCATAAATAGCCGAAACAGCCACCACAGTAGCTATATGAGTATGAATATAGTCTATACATAAGGTTATATGCTGCTGCCTATCACCTTGATTACTACCTATAGATAAAATTGCTTGGTTTTGAAACTTCATAAGGAATGCAAAGTAAATAAAACAATTTTAAAGCGCTATGATATATTTAACACACTTATAAATTTTTAATGACTTATTAAACAGCTCATCAATGTAACATAATCTGTATTTTTGCGTCCTATTAAAAAAATCAAATAAATTTCTATATGCGCTTTCTTAAAAATGTATTAGCCACAATAGTAGGACTATTCTTGTTCTGCCTTTTATTCTTCTTTGTTATTGTTATTATTGGGGTTGCCGCAGGTAGCAGCAATACTGACGTAGTTACCGTAGAAGAAAATTCTGTAATAGAGTTAGATCTTAGTAAAGTAGGTAGCGATTATGCTGGTACTTTCCATAGTGATGAGTTTGCATTCTTAAATTCAGAACCAAAAGAAGGTCTTACTGATGTATTAAATGCAATTGATGCTGCACAAAGTGATGACAAAATTAAAGGTATCACGATAACTAACAATACAACTTTATTAGGTATGGCTCAAAATAAAGCACTACGTGACAAACTTAAAGAGTTTAAAAAATCAGGGAAATTTATAGTTTCTTATTCTGACACTTATAGCCAAACAGACTACTACCTTAACTCGGTAGCAGATACCTTATACCTTAACCCTGTAGGAGAATTAGACTTTAAAGGGCTTTCATCTGAAGTAATGTTCTACAAAGACTTACAAGAGAAAACAGGTATTAAAATGGAGGTTATTCGTCACGGGAAGTTTAAAGCTGCTGTAGAGCCATTTCTTAGTAATGAAATGAGCCCTGCAAACAGAGAACAAATAAGCACATTGTTAGGTTCTATATGGAGTACTGTTTCTACAGATATTGCTGAGAGCCGTAACCTACCTTTAGACAGTATTAATAGCATAGCAACAAGACTTGGCGCTCGTACACCTAGTATGGCTAAAGCTAGTAAACTTATTGATAAAATTGGTTACATCGATCAATATGAAGATGGCATACGTCATGCACTAAACTTAAATAAAGACGAAGAAATAAACACTGTAAGTATATTAGACTATATCCCAACGGGTGAGTTAAACGATATTATGGCACTTACCGAAGATAAAATTGCGGTTATATATGCTCAAGGTGAAATTAAAGGAGGAAAAGGTACTTTAACTAGTATTGGAGAAATAGCAATACGCGATGCCTTAAAAGCAGCAATAGAAGATGAAAATGTAAAATCGATAGTATTACGTGTAAACTCACCAGGAGGAAGCGCTCTTGCATCTGAACTAATGTGGAGAGATATCGAACTTGCTAAAAAAGAAAAACCAGTAGTAGTATCTATGGGTAACTATGCAGCATCTGGTGGTTATTATATTTCTTGTAATGCTGATAGAATTTTTACAGAACCTACTACAATAACAGGATCTATTGGCGTATTTGGTGTACTACCTAACTTCACACAATTATCTGAAAATGTTGGTATACATACTGAACAAGTAAACACACATGAAAATGCTGCTGGTTATAGTGTATTTACTCCTCTAAAAGAAAACACTAGAGCAATTATACAAGAGGGTGTAGAAAGTGTTTATGATACTTTTATTACTCGTGTAGCCGAAGGTAGAAAAATGACAAAAGAACAAGTTGATGCTTTAGGTCAAGGTCGTGTATGGTCTGGTACTGATGCTGTAAAAAATGGCCTTGCCGATGAAATAGGTGGTCTTGACGACGCTATTGCTTATGCTGCAAAACTTGGAGAAACTGAAGAATATTCTACAGAAAACTTCCCTAAGTTTGAGCGTAACCTTGAAGACTTTTTTTCAGATGCATCAGGCTTACCATTTTTACAAAGTAAAGAGGATTTTATTAAAGAAGAAGTAGGCGAAGAAAACTACCGTGTCATAGAACGTTTTAGACGCGTTAGTCAATTAAAAGGTACACAAGTTATACTACCTTATGAAATAACGATACGATAATTTGCGTTGTTGTTTTTTTAACTTTCTTTGTACTCTGTATTCTTATAGTAAAACCGATTAAACTATGGTCAAAAAGATTTTAAAATGGACTGGTATCACATTACTAGTACTTATTATTGTATTAGTAGCAGCTCCATTTTTATTTAAAGACAAAATAAAAGCAATGGTTACCGAAACCATTAATGAACAAGTAGATGCTACAGTAGCATTTGAAGACATTAACTTAAGTTTCTTTAGCGACTTCCCACAGGCAAGTGTATCTATAGAAAAACTAAGTGTTGTTAACAAAGCTCCGTTTGAAGGAGATACACTTGTATATATGGGTGAAATCAACCTAAGCATGGCAATGACTGAGCTATTTAATGGTGATGATGAGCCTATGAGCATAAAAACACTATCTACTAAAGATGGTGTAGTAAACATTATATTCAATCAAGAAGGTGTTGGTAATTTTGATATCGCCGTTAAAGGTGATGAAGGAGAAACCGAAGAAGTTGTTGCCGAAGAGGAAGAAGAAAGCAAACCTTTTGCACTTAACATGCAAGACTATAAGGTTGAAAATTTACGCTTCCGTTATTTTGATGAAAAGTCTAAAATAAACATGGTTATAGATAGTCTATACCATGAAGGTCACGGTAACTTCGAGCAAAGTCAACTAGATCTTGATACTAAAACATCGGCAAAGTTTACGCTAGATATGGATAAAACCAACTATATGCGTAATGTTGTTTTAAAACTTGATGCCGTTTTAGGGCTTGACTTAGAAAACAGTGTTTACACTTTTAAAGAAAATAAGGCACTTATAAACCAACTTCCACTAGAGTTTGATGGTAGCGTTGCGATGTTAGAAGAAGGACAAAAAATGGATTTAACATTTAAAACTCCTACATCTTCATTTAAAAGCTTTTTAGGGTTAATACCAGAAGCATATTCTGGAAGTTTAGATAATGTAAAAACAGAAGGTAACTTCTCTGTAGACGGAAAAGTAAATGGTATATATAACGATACCACTATCCCTAAGTTTAACATTGCTATAGCTGCAAACAATGCTTCGTTTAAATTCCCTGATTTACCAAAAGGAATACAAAACATTGTTATAGATACCGAGATAGGTAACAAAACAGGAGTACTTAATGATACCTATGTAAACCTAGATCAACTTTCATTTAAAATAGATCAAGATATCTTTAATGCTAAAGCTAGTGTGCGCAATGTAATTGAAAATGCTCTTGTAGATGCTAACCTTAACGGGACTATTAATTTAGGAAACTTAGGGCAGGCTTATCCTATAGATCTAGATGTACCATTAGAAGGTATATTAAAAGCTGATGTATCAACTAAGTTTGATATGAAAGCTGTAGAAAATAGCGAGTATGACAAAATAGATAATCGTGGAGATATTAGCCTTTCAGGATTTACATACTCTGGTGATGGAGTACCACACCCAATGAAAATAAATGAAGCTAGTGTACAATTCAACCCTAGTAATATCAGCCTAAGTAAATTTAGTGCTGCAACAGGTGAATCGGATATTGATGTAAATGGTAAGCTAGACAACCTTTATGGATTCTTATTTAAAGACCAAGTACTTAAAGGTAACTTTAGCATGAACTCTAACAAACTGTTAGTTTCTGATTTTATGGCTCCAGAGGCTGTTGCTGAAAAAAGTAAAGAAACTGATACTGAAGAAAAAACAGAGGAAGAAATTTCAGAAACTAAACCTGCTACCGAAACACCATCTGAAGCTATTAAAATACCTGCTTTCTTAGATTGTACAATTACTGCAAAAGCAAACACAGTAGTATATGACAACCTAAACATGAAAAATGTATCAGGTAAGCTGATTATTAAAGATGAGACTGTAACACTTCAGAATCTTAAATCTCATCTATTTGAAGGAACAATTATAGCAAACGGAACAGTGTCTACTAAAACTGACATTCCTACTTTTGCTATGGGACTTGATTTAAACAAAGTAGATATACCACAAACATTTACACAGCTAGAAATGTTAAAGAAAATAGCACCTATAGCTAGTGTTATTACTGGTAAACTTACTACTGATATTAATGTTTCGGGTAACCTTGACAGTAAAGAAATGACTCCTGATTTAAATAGCCTTACAGGTAATCTTGATGGACAGTTATTACAAACGGCTGTTAAAGCAGAAAACTCTAAGTTGTTAAGTACATTAAGTCAAAACGTGAAGTTTATCGACATGAACAAACTTAAGCTAGATGACTTAAAGGCTCACCTTACTTTTGATAATGGGAAAGTAAATATCAAACCTATAAACTTAAACTACGAGGACATTCCTATACAAATAGGTGGTCAACATGGTTTTGATCAGAGTATGAACTATGATGTAAAGTTTGATGTGCCTGCCAAGTATTTAGGAAGCGAAGTAAGTAAGTTATTAGGCTCTAGCGCCGATGCTAAAAACACAACAGTTCCTGTTAATGCAGTACTTACTGGTAACTTTAGTAACCCAAAAGTAAGTACCGATTTATCTAGTGCAATTACAAGTCTTACAAAACAGCTAATCGAGCAACAAAAAGACAAACTAATTGGTAAAGGAACTGAAAAACTAAAAGACCTAATAGGTATTGGTGGTAGTAAAGATGATGATTCTGATAGTACTGATACTCCTAAAGAAGAAAAAATAGAAGATAAAGCCAAAAGCATTATAGGTGGATTCTTAGGAGGAAGAAAGAAAAAAGAATAGTCTTCTTCTCAACTCCATAATAAAAAAAGCCCTGTATAATACAGGGCTTTTTTTATTATGATAAACAAATTATAAACTATACGTTTATTTTTACTGCAAAACCTTCATAAGTACGTACATTAAATACGGTATTATCTTCAAAAATAAGATACTGTCCTTTCACCCCAACAAGCTTACCACTATAAGTAGGTATTTTTGTTAAGTTAAGGCTTGTTACTTTTTTAGGGTATTCCTGCACAGGGTATTCTAATGTAAATAATTCCTCTTTTGTAGTCTCAAAATAAGGTTTTACCTCATCAGGTAAAAAATCTTGCAACTCTAAACGTTTCGCTAATAAGTCTTCCGAAGCGACCTCATTAGTCAACATTTTTCTCCAGTTTATTTTATCACCCATATGCTCTTTTAAAGCAACTTCAGTAATACCTGCCAAATATCTATTTGGTACTTCTACTAATGGTGACGCTTGAGAAGCTCCTTGATCTATCCATCGTGTAGGCACTTGTGTTTTTCGCGTTACTCCTACTTTTATATCACTTGCTAAAGCAAGATACACTACATGGGGCTGTAACTGTACTTTTTGTTCGTAAGCAAGATCTCTATCCTCTACCCCAAGATGAGCTGTACTCAACTCTGGGCGCATTATCCAGTCGCCTGCCGCAGGAGTACTATAAAAACAGTCATAACAAAAACCCATTCTAAAGATTTTTTTATTCTTACCACAGCTTAAACAACTAAAGCCTGTAAAGCTTATTTCTATATCGCGACCTAACAACTGATTCACATTCAAAAAGCTATTATCGAAAACTAAATAGTACTGAATAGGGTTTCCAAATTCAGTTTGCATTTTTGTTAGTACACCTTCGTATTGCATGGAAATTTTAGTATTTTTATAGGCATAAAGATACTATAATTATGTCGTTGCCCATAATCAATTCAATCGCTTCCTGGATACTAAAGAAACGTATTCATGATATAGAGTTATTTCTTAAATATCCAAACGAAGTACAAGAGGAGCTGTTGATGAACCTTATACGCACGGCAGAAAGTACAGAGCTAGGCAGAAAATATGGTTTTTCTTCCACTAAATGTTATACAACATTTTCTGAGCGAGTACCTATCTCTACCTACGAAAACTTAGAAACTCTGATTGAACAAACACGACAAGGTAAACAAAACGTTTTCTGGCCAAGTACCATAAAATGGTTTGCTAAATCGAGCGGAACAACTAATGCTAAAAGTAAATTTATCCCTGTTAGCCCTGAATCTTTAGAAGACTGCCACTACAAAGCAGCAAAAGATTTGCTTTGCTTATATCTTAACAATAATGAAGAATCACAACTCTTTAGAGGTAAAAGTTTACGATTAGGTGGTAGTAGTCAACTTTATGAAAACAACAATACTTATTTTGGCGATCTATCTGCTATACTAATAGACAACATGCCTAGATGGGCAGAATATAGCAGTACCCCTAGCAACAAAGTATCGCTAATGAGCGAATGGGAAACTAAAATTGCTGCTATAATAAAAGAAACTATACATGAAAATGTAACCAGTTTTGCAGGAGTACCCTCTTGGATGCTAGTACTTATAAACAAGATATTACAAGAAACAGGAAAAGGAAACTTACATGAAGTATGGCCTAATGTAGAGGTATATTTTCATGGTGGTGTAAGCTTCGAACCTTATCGTGAACAATACAACAAAGTATTACCAAGATCTGATTTTAAATACTACGAAATATACAATGCTTCCGAAGGTTTTTTTGCCATACAGGACAGCAACGACAGTAGCGAACTATTACTAATGCTAGACTATGGTATATTCTATGAGTTTATACCTATGGACAGCTTCGGGAAGTTAAACCAACGTGTTATTCGACTGGCTGATGTAGAAGTAGATAAAAATTACGCTGTAGTTATAACTACTAATTCCGGACTATGGCGATATCTTATAGGCGACACTATACGATTTACCTCAATCAATCCTTATCGAGTTAAGGTTACAGGAAGAACTAAACACCACATTAATGTTTTTGGCGAAGAGTTAATGATCGAGAATACAGATAAAGCAATCGCCGAAGCTTGTAAACTAACCAATAGCGAAGTAATAGA
Source organism: Flavobacterium sp. MedPE-SWcel (assembly GCA_001874325.1). Lineage (GTDB taxonomy): Bacteria > Bacteroidota > Bacteroidia > Flavobacteriales > Flavobacteriaceae > Flavobacterium. The sequence goes on from MPCW01000001.1 coordinate 221,194, forward strand.
TTATACTGTTGCCCCTATTTTTATGGAAGGTAAAGAAAAGGGAGCCCACGAGTGGGTTATCGAATTTAGAAAAGAACCTAAAGACTCTGAAAAGTTTAGAATTATACTTGACGAAGCATTACAAAACGTCAACTCTGATTATGAAGCCAAACGTTATAATAACATGACACTAAACCCTCTTGTACTGAATATAGCCCGTCCTAAATTATTCTACGACTGGCTAAAAGCACAAGACAAGCTTGGCGGGCAACACAAAATACCACGTCTCTCTAACGAACGTCATTATATCGAGGAATTAAAAATACTTCAAAATGACAATCCTTTACCTGCTGATATTATCTAAAACTGTTGTAATAATTTTAACATCAAGATTATCAACGAATTAATTTTAATACTCTATTTTTGTTTTAAAGAGAAAAAATTAAAGCTATGAAAAAGAGTTATTATTTAATATTAGGAGTGACACTAATATTAGCAACAGCCTGCGGACCAAGAGTACGTCGTTATGGTTGCAGGAAAGGAAGATGCATAACATCTACTGTTAAAGAACAGGGAGTTAAAATCAAAAAAGCGCTACCTGTAGCAACGCTTTCTTCTAATTCTAAACCTGTATAAAAAACTATTATTAAGAAGCCGCTTTAAGGCTTTTTAATAAGTTTTTATTTAAATGATGTTCTACATAAGTACTATCTATATGTAGTTCTTTTTCATCTGAGCTAGGTAGCTCATACATTGCTTCATTTAATATTGCTTCACAAAGAGAACGTAATCCTCTTGCACCAAGTTTATATTCTAATGCTTTATCTACAATATGATCAAGCGCATCTTCTGATATTGTAAACACAACATCATCCATTGCAAATAACTTCTTATACTGCTTTATTAATGCATTTTTAGGCTCAGTAAGTATCGCTCTAAGTGCTTTTCTATCTAAAGGATCCATGTGAGTAAGCACAGGAAGTCTACCAATAATCTCAGGTATTAGCCCAAAGTCTTTTACATCTTTTGGTATAATATACTGTAGTAAATTTTCCTTATCTATATTCTCAGTACTTTCTGATGCACTATACCCCATTGCTCTAAAATTAAGTCTTTTAGATATAATACGGTCTACACCATCAAACGCACCACCTGCAATAAATAGAATATTTTGAGTATTTACCTCTATAAATTTCTGATCTGGATGTTTACGTCCTCCTTTTGGCGGAACATTAACAACCGTACCTTCAAGCAGTTTAAGTAATGCTTGTTGCACACCTTCTCCAGATACATCACGAGTTATAGATGGATTATCACTTTTACGAGCAATTTTATCTATCTCATCAATAAATACAATTCCACGCTCTGCTTTATTAACATCATAATCAGCAGCCTGTAATAACCTCGTTAAGATACTCTCTACATCTTCACCCACATAGCCAGCCTCAGTTAAAACTGTAGCATCAACTATAGTAAGCGGTACATTAAGCATACGAGCTATAGACTTAGCAACAAGTGTTTTACCTGTACCTGTTTGCCCAGCCATAAGAATATTACTCTTCTCTATCTCAATATCATCTTCATCCTGTTTTTGTGTCAACCTCTTATAGTGGTTATACACAGCAACAGAAAGCACCTTTTTGGTTTGATCTTGACCTATGACATATTCATCTAAAAACTTACGTATTTCTTTAGGCTTTTTAAGCTCAAAATCAGCAGCGTTAATAGATGCTCCATTATCTTTCATTTCCTCTAACACAATACCATGTGCCTGTTCTATACAACGATCGCATATATGGGCATTTATACCCGCTATAAGCAAACTTGTTTCTGGCTTTTTTCTACCACAAAAAGAACATTCTAATACTTCTTTTGCCATATTTAAAAATTCATTATTCAGTACCAATAGTTAAGTTAATGATACTGAATAACGTAAAAAGTTATTTATTATTTTTTTACTCTCTTATCAGTACCTCATCAATCATTCCGTACTCCTTCGCTTCTGATGATTTCATCCAATAATCTCTCTCACTGTCTGTATGTACTTTTTCAAAAGTTTGCCCAGAGTGCTTTGATATTATTTTATACAATTCTTCTTTAAGCTTCATCATTTCACGAAGATTAATTTCCATATCTGTAGCAACACCTTGCGCACCGCCTGATGGCTGGTGAATCATTACTCTTGAGTGTGGCAATGCAGATCGTTTACCTTCTGCTCCTGCACATAACAATACAGCTCCCATAGAAGCAGCCATACCTGTACATATTGTAGCAACATCAGGCTTTATATACTGCATAGTATCATACATACCTAAACCTGCATATACACTACCTCCTGGAGAGTTAATGTAAATTTGGATATCCTTAGATGCATCTGTACTCTCTAAAAATAATAACTGTGCTTGTACGATATTTGCTATTTGATCGTCGATACCCGTACCTAAAAAGATAATTCTATCCATCATTAGTCTAGAGAAAACGTCCATTGCAACTGCATTCATTTGACGTTCTTCTATAATATTTGGAGTAAAACCTGTAGGTGTTACACGATTTATTAGTTTATCGTAGTATAAATTATTTACGCCATGATGCTTAGTAGCGTATTTTTTAAATTCTTTACCGTAGTTCATATTCAAATTCTTTTTAGCTGTGTTTTTAATTAAAGAAACAAAAAGCGCCAAACCTTAATAAGGTTGACGCTCAAATATACTCAATTTTAATGAGATTTATTTACCTGACATTTCTTTAACAAAATCTTGGTATGTAATCTCTTTGCTTTTGTATTTTACACTTTCTTTGAATAAACCTAACATTTTTTCGCTCATCATTTGCTCAGAAAGTTTCTTCACCTCATCTTGGTTAGAAAGTACTCTAGCTACAATGTTTTCTACATCCTCATCAGATGGATCCATCTGACCGAATTGTGCCATTTGTTTTTTAATAGCTATTGTAGTATATGCTTTAAGGTCTTCGAAGTTTACCTGAAGATTATTTTTAGTTATCACTTTACCTTCGATAAGTTGGTAGCGTAATCCTTTTTCAGATTTTGCATACTCTTCTTCAGCTTGCTCTGGTGTTAATGGGTTCTCACCTACTGTTTGTATCCATTTTTTAAGGAACTCAGCAGGAAGATCAAACTTCGTGTTATCTATAAGAGATTCTGTAACATCGTTAAGGAATTTCTGATCTGCTTGTTGTGCAAATTGTTGCTCAGCATCTTCCTTGATTTTTTCTTTAAGCTGCTCTACAGAAGTTACATTTCCTTCTCCAAAAAGCTTATCAAATAACTCTTGGTTAAGCTCAGCATTTTCTGTAGTATTTACTTCTTCTATAGTAAAGTTAACATCAACCTCAAGTCCATGAGCAGCGTCATGCTCAACTTTAAGGTATTCCATTAATTTATGATCGTCATCAAAAAGACCTTTAGTATTTACAGTAACAACATCTCCTACTTTCTTACCAACAAACTTTTTAGCTGTTGTTTTTAATCTAAAAACTTCTGGAGTAATTACTACTTCACTATTAATACCTTTCTCTTCGTTAGAGAAAACACCTTTGATATCATCACCAGCTTCAGATTTCTCTTTAGATATTAATTTACCATATTGTTTCTGGATACGCTCTACTTGCTCATCAAGCATTGCATCATCAGCTACGATATCATATTTTACAACTTTATTTTTAGCACCAAGATCTACATCAAACTCTGGAGCAAGACCAAGTTCAAATTCAAAAGAATAATCTTCTGTATCCCAGTTAAAATCTTCTGTTTGCTTAGGTAGTGGATTACCTAATATATCTAACTTCTCGCTTGAAAGATAATCATTAAGAGAAGATTGAAGTACTTTATTTACTTCTTCAAGAAGTACTGCTTTACCATATTGTTTTTCAACAAGGCTCATTGGTACAGCTCCTTTTCTAAAACCTGGAATATTAGCATTTTTTCTATAATCCTTTAAGGCTTTATCTACTTGTGGCTTATAATCATCTTTAGTAATAGCTACTGTAACAACAGCATTTAGTGCATCTACTTGCTCTCTCGTAATGTTCATTATCTATATTATTTAAATACCATAAAATTATGGCTTGCAAAATTATAATTTTTTTGCAAGCCATACAAGTTTTTAAATTACTGTATTAAGAACTATTATATTAAGGCATTGCCTCTTAAGAATTCTCTTTCTCTGATACTCCCGAAACCAATGATTGACAAAAGGAAAGTATTACACTAAATAGTAATGCACTCCAAAAACCACTTACTGCAAACCCTGACACTAAAGCATCACAAAGCATAATTATAATTGCATTTACCACTAGTAAAAACAAACCTAACGTTAATATCGTTGCTGGTAATGTAAAAAGCACCAGTATTGGTTTCACAAAAATATTAAGCAACCCTAACACTAGCGCTACTAATAATGCAGCCATCCAACCTGTAACAGCAACTCCTGGCAACAAGTACGACAGCAACAACACAAAAATGGTAGTAAAAAATATTTTTTTTAATGTTTTCATTTGAATTAAGTGTTTAGTGTACTATAAAAATAAAAAAAGCACCTCAAATTTGAGGTGCTTTTTTTTATTTTTTATATATCGTTAATTAGTCGCTAAAACTGTAGCGCTAGGATAACCACCCGCATTTACAAGTGGAAGCTTAGCATTATAATGATTATTAATAACCTTTAATATTTCGTTTGCTATAATAGCATACCCTCTTGCATTAGGGTGCACACCATCAAGCGAAAATAAAACTGTACTAATTGTGGCTGTACTAAAATAATCTGCATTATAAACCTGACCATCTGCAGTTTCTAATCCTATTGTTAACTGAGCCATAATTGCATTCATATCAGCAACAGCAAGATCGCTTTGACCTGCTATACCAATTATAGCCTGATTAAAAGCAGCAGTAGCTTCTGCCAACATACTTACTTCAGATACCGTAAGAACATGCTCATCTTGTAACGGATATGTAATACCTAATCTATCAAATGGAGCAGGAATTCCTGCTGGAGCAGTACCAATAACAGATCTTGTGGAAAGTAATACTAAATCTGATGCTGTTGTTTGTCTAACCTTTCCAAATACAGTTCCTAAAAGCTCTGCTTGAGCTTCTGGAAATCCTGCTGCTGTTAGCGCTAGTGTTAACTCCGTCGACAAATCAGTTAATGTCTCATCAACAATAAGTAATGGATTATCTCCTGATTCAGACAGTATAGACATTCTTGTAGGCGCTCCAAAAGCACCTAAGGCCTGTACCATAGGGCCATATAACTGAGCATTTAAAGCCTGAATGGTTGCTTTACCCACAGCCTCGTCTCCATCACCTAACAGTGATGCCGTAATAGGATCGTAAGGTACTGTAGTAAAAAAAGGTATAGAAGTAACATCTGGCACCGTAGCCACAACACCTTTTGCTCCACTTGAAGTTAGTGTAGTAATAATTTGAGAATAAGTAGCCGCAAACACTGTAGGATCTGTTATATCATTAGCTCCATATGTAGACGGGTCTAGATTCCCTAACTGATTTTCTCCTACACCTCCTGAAGTTGCAAAAGACAAAACATCATTATTACCTATCCAGTTGGTAAAAAAGGTTGGTGCTTTTGTCATTGCATCACCTAGCACTGTAGCCGTCGGCGATGTAGCATGACGCACATAGTAAGGATTTGCTTGCCCTGTCGCAACACCCGCAACATTACCATAACCTGGAGCAAGAAGATGAAAAGATTTTGCGCCTGGAACTCCCATATTATTATAAGCTGTCGCTTGTAAATTAGACACCTCTACAGTAGGCACACCCGTTATAGGTTCTGGACCTCCTGCACTAGCATCTATAATAAGTCTTGTACTCGATATTTGATTTCCTCCTAAAAGAAGTCCTCCATAATTATTCACATCATCTTCAAATGATGGTTGTGTAAACTCTCCTCCCCCTACAGTCGCAAATTGTTGCGCCATAATATTCGGGAAAGAATAGCCCTGCTCTATTCGAGAAACAGTACCGTCCATATATCCTGCCGTAAGAGAATTACCTACTGCAACATACGAACTAAAATCTGCATCTCCTGCACTATAGCTACCATTACCCAATTCATTTTCAAATTCTGGCTCGCACCCAGCAAAAACAAGAGCTAGTGCGGATAAGTATATAAATTTATTCTTCATTTTTATTTTTTTTTAGAAACCATAAGTTATACCAACACCTGGAGAGAATACCACATTTTTATAAGTACCTCCAAAAGAAACATCGTTTTGTGTACCTTCTGAATAATGGTCGTATGAATTATCAACTTCGTCAAAGTGTAGGTAAAGGAAAGAAAAGTCAATACCAAATCTTTTATTAAGCTGGTACGTTAACCCTCCTGTAAAACCCATTGAATCATTTCTTGGTGTTTCTGGAGCAAAGTAACCATCTTGTACAGGACTTTCATCAAAGTACCATCCTGCACGAAAAGTGAATTTCTCGTTTGGTGTAAACTGTGTACCTAATCTATAAGTACTTGCATCCTTATAATTACGTGGATTAACCGAAGTAGGTGTATCATTAGCAAAACTAACAACAAGCGCCTCATAAACATGCCAGTAAGCACGGTTATAATCAAATGCTACTAACCACTTATCACTAACTTTATAAGACATACCCACAGTAACTTCTGCAGGAAGAGGAAGATCGGCATTAAATGTAGTGTTACTATAAAGACCTTGTGCAAACCCAGGAAGGTCACCAAAAACAGCATCACCATCGCGTGCCTCCATAGTAATTTCCGAACGGTAATTAAACCCTATTATAAAGTCATCTACAGGTTTAAACATAAAACCAGCAGTCCATCCCCAAGCACTTACATTTGAAGCATCGATGGTAAGATCTGATCGCTGCCCTTCTTCATTGGTTAAACTTCTAGTAATATTTCTATTAAACTCTACCTGACCATTTACATATATAGGTCCTCCTCCAATACTAAACTTATCATTCAATTTTAACGAAATTGATGGTTGTACATATTTAGCATTAAGATTTATATTGTTTACAAGGTGAGACCCTTGCCAATCATCGTCCCATTCTACTTTACTACCATAAGGTGTGTAAACAGCAATACCCAAAGAAAGAACATCGTTTACCTTATAAGATGCATACACATTAAACGGTGTACCAAAATTACTAGTAGATGATTTCCAGTTATATGTTTCGTTTTGAAACTTTGTACGTGCAAAAAGCGCATTAGCTCCAACTGATACATTAAAACGCTTTTCTAAAAACGCCATACCCGAAGGATTAAAGAATAATACTTCGGCACTATTCACAACAGCGACACCGGTATGCCCCATAGCCAACTGTTTTTGCCCCTGAAGGGAAACACGATATCCCCCCGCGAAAGCAGAAGAGGCTGTTAAAGCCGCAATAGTTAAAAATAATAGTTTTCTCATTGTCATAAAATATGTTAGTTCTTCATTATTATATTCTTTACTCAAATTTAATATAAAATATGAACTCTACAATATTTTTAGACATTTATTATGCAATCATAGTATTTATTATTCAATATAACAACCCACAATATAACTAATTACAATATTAAATGTTAAAAAAACTATTTAAAATCAAAAATAAAACTAACAAGAAACCTCCTTTATTTAAGAAAAAGATAATACTAAATCTACATTAACTACAAAATACTACTTAAAAAACGCTAAGGATTCTAACAAGAAATCATCTGGATTTTCGGCGTGTAGCCAGTGCCCTGCGTTTTTAATATCTTTTATTTCAGCATTCGGGAAATGCTTTTTAATCCCATCAAAATCTCGATCTCTTATATAACTTGACTTATCACCTCTTAAAAAGAGTACCGAACCATTATACACTACATTATCTGGCAATGCTTCACCAATACTCTTAGTTGTTTTATTAAAAACATCTAAATTAAAACGAAAAGCAAGTTGCCCTTTCTCTTTCCAATATAAACTCTTCATTAAAAACTGACGTGTGCCAAAATCAGGAATATACCCCTTAAGTATCTCTTCTACATTACCACGAGAAGGTTTTTTAGAAAAATCAACAGCAGTAAGTCCTGCTAAAATTTCTTGATGATGTGGTTGATAATATTTAACACCAATATCAGCAACAACTAACTTATTTACTTTATTAGGGTATTGAGCTACAAAAAACATTGCAGCCTTACCACCCATAGAGTGCCCTATCAAATCTATAACATCAAGATTATGTCCTTCACAATACTCATACACATCTTGAACCATTACGCTATAATCAAACTCGTCTGAATGAAAACTTCTACCATGATTACGCATATCTAAAGCATGCACCTCATACCCTTCTTTTGCATAAGCTCCAGAAAGTGTTTTCCAGTTATCTGACATTCCTAAAAAACCGTGTAATATTACTAATGGTTTTCCTTCTCCTTCTATTCTTGACTCTAACATTACTTTAGTTTTTGTAAGTACATATTCACCACATTCTCTAAACCTAAATATAACGACTCTGCTATTAGCGCATGCCCTATAGACACCTCTAGCAATCCTGGAATATTTTCTTTAAAAAACTTAATATTATCTAAGCTAAGATCATGCCCTGCATTTACACCTAAACCAAGTTCATTCGCTTTTTGCGCAGCAGCAATATAAGGTGTAATGCCTTTTTCGTTACCCAAACCGTATTCGTGAGCAAAAGCCTCCGTATACAGTTCTATTCTATCTGCCCCAGTTTCTTTTGCACCTTCTACCATACTAACTACAGGATCTACAAATATCGAGGTACGTATATCATTATTTTTAAACTCCTGTATTACCTCTTGTAAAAAACTTTTATGCTTTATAGTATCCCATCCTGCGTCTGACGTTATAGCATCATCTCCATCTGGCACTAAAGTTACCTGAGTAGGCTTTGTCTCTAACACTAAATCTATAAACTTCTGTACAGGGTTACCCTCTATGTTATATTCAGTATAAACTACAGGAACAAGGTCTCGTGCATCTTGATAACGAATATGTCTTTCATCAGGTCTAGGATGTATCGTTACTCCCTCTGCACCAAATCGTTGAACATCTGCTGCAACCTTTAATAAATCAGGCACATTACCACCTCTAGAGTTACGTAACGTTGCTATTTTATTTATGTTTACACTAAGTTTTCCCATATCTTTGTTAAATGTCATTTTGTACTACAAAAATACAAACTTAAAAAAGCAGATTATCTTTATTTTTGATTATTTTGCATTAACAAAAGCATTGCCACCATGATTGATATTACAGACTTGATCAGTAATGACATTAAACCGTTACAAACAACTGACACTATAACTATAGCGCAAGATCTTTTTACAGAATATTCTTTTTCTCATTTCCCTGTATTAGACGATGGAGTTTACATCGGGTCTGCAGAAGCCGAGAGTATCGAATTAGTAGATTCTGATAAAGAGGTAGGTGATGACCGTTACTCTTTTAATAAGTTCTTTGTTAGAGATACAACAATATGGCTCGATGTTTTAGAAATTTTTGCTAAAAATGAAAGCAATATACTACCTGTACTAGATGCAAATAATAACTATTTAGGTTACTATGAAATAACCGACATTATTAGCTATTTCCACGAAACACCTTTTATGAAAGAAAGCGGTGGCATACTAGTGGTCGAAAAAAACACTATAGACTATAGCATGAGTGAAGCTGCACAAATTGTAGAAAGCAATAATGGTAAACTGCTAGGCCTTTTTATATCTAAAGCTAACCTCGAAAAAATACAGATTACTTTAAAAATAAGCATGGGTGGGCTTAGTGAGATTATACAAACCTTTAGACGATATAATTACGAAATAATATCTAAACACACTGAAGACACGTATCTAAATGCTTTAAAAGACCGAAGTGATTACCTGAAAAAATACCTGAATATTTAATTCCCGATTATGAAAATTGCGGTTTACGGACAATATTATAAAGACAATACTACAGAAATTATAGAGAAGCTATTATTGGTTTTAAATAACCATAAAGCTATTATTGTTTTTGAATACAACTTTTACAATGTACTTAACGAGAACAACTTACTCGACATCTCCTTTCCTACTTTTACATCACACGAAGAGCTTGACTCTGGCTTTGACATGTTTATAAGTATTGGTGGTGACGGTACTATGCTAAGAGCTGCCACACTTGTTAGAGATAAAAACATCCCAATATTAGGTATAAATGCAGGTCGTCTTGGTTTTTTAGCAACCGTACAACAAGAAAACATAGAGCAATTACTACCTCTTATTTTCACCAACGATTACAAAATATCGCCGAGAATATTACTAACGGTAGACTATGATGGAAAAAACAAAGACCTTAAAGATCTTGACTATGCACTTAACGAAATAACTGTAAGTAGAAAAGACACCACGTCGATGATAACAATAGAGACATGGCTAAACGGTGATCATCTTAACGCCTATTGGGCTGACGGACTCATTATATCTACACCAACAGGATCTACAGGTTACTCATTAAGTTGCGGAGGCCCTATACTTATGCCAGGTGTAAATAGTCTTGTAATAACACCTATTGCACCACACAACCTAAGTGCTAGACCATTAGTAATACCTGCCGATACAGATATTGAACTACGAGTATCTAGTAGAGAGGAGCAACATTTGGTATCTCTTGATTCTAGAATAACATCAATAGATGTAGAAACTACAATTCGAATTAAAAAAACCGACTTCGAAATAAATCTAGTTGAATTTCCTCAAGAAAAATTTCTTGACACACTTCGCAAAAAACTATTATGGGGAGAAGATAAAAGAAATTAGAAGAAGATTTTTATATCATAAACATACTACATCTGCGGTTCTTTCGTTTTCAAGACTGTACTATTTCATTAAATTATGCACATATAAACGTAAAATGATTAATCTAAGGGAATTTAGAAATCTATATTACTATATTTGCACCCAATTTTGAGAGAATGAATCGAATCTTTTTTATAATATTATTAACCGTGACGGGTATAACGGCTAAAGCACAAATACACGAGTTTGGTGTATTTGCTGGCGGTAGCAATTATATTGGTGATATAGGTCCTACGGACTATATAGCTCCTGATAAACTATCATTAGGTTTGCTATACAAGTGGAACCGTAGCCCTAGACACTCTTGGAGAGCGTCATACACTTACGGAAAAATAACAGCTAATGATGCGAATTCTGATATACCTAGTAGAAAACAACGTGGGTATGAGTTTGAGAATACCATAAAAGAATTATCTTTAGGGCTTGAATTTAACTTTTTCGATTTTAACCTACATGAACCTGATTTAAAAATCACACCTTATGTATATAGTGGTCTAAGTTATTTTTGGTATGACGAGAAATATATAAACAATGGTACAGTTCACACCCAAGATTCTAAGGGAGGGCTTGCCATACCTATGACAGTAGGACTTAAAACTAATGTTATTGAAAATTTTATAATAGGATTTGAAGTGGGTGCACGATATACATTTACAGACAACTTAGACGGAAGCAACCCATCTGATGCTGTTTATGAACAGTTTCGCTTTGGTAACTTAGAGAGCAATGACTGGTATGTATTTACTGGCTTTACACTAACCTATACCTTTGGTAACAAACCATGCTACTGCCCTAACTAACCATGAATAATTCCACTACAATAAATAAAGATAATCTACCTAAGCACCTTGCCATAATAATGGATGGTAATGGTCGTTGGGCAAAGCAAAAAGGAATGCTTCGTGTTTTTGGACATGAAAGCGGGACTAAAGCTGTTCGACAAACAGTAGAATCTTGTGCCAAATTAGGTATTAAAAACTTGACATTATATGCTTTCTCTACAGAAAACTGGAACAGACCTAAAATTGAAGTAGAGACATTAATGAAACTTTTAGTAAGCTCTCTTAAAAAAGAACTTTCTACTCTTCAAGAAAATAAAATCAAACTTTCTACGATTGGTAATACTAATCAACTTCCAGAATCAGTTAGAAAACAACTTAACAGTGTTATAGAGGCTACTCAAAACAACGATAGAATGACGCTTACATTAGCGTTAAGCTATGGTTCTAGAGAAGAAATTATCTCTGCTGTAAAAACAATAAGTAAAAAAGTAAAAAATAATAACCTCGAAATATCAGACATCAGTGAATCTACCATAAACGAACACTTGTACACAAACGACCTCCCAGACGTAGATCTTGTTATAAGAACTAGTGGTGAGCAACGCATAAGTAATTTCCTTCTTTGGCAAATAGCTTATGCTGAATTTTATTTTACAGACATTTTATGGCCCGATTTTAGGGAAAAAGATTTACATGAAGCAATTATCAGTTATCAAAAAAGAGAACGCAGATTTGGAAAAACCAGTGAACAAATTAAATAAGCCAATGTTTTTAAGAGGCATACAATTACTTTTTGGCTTTTTATTATTAGCAACAAGCAACATTGCTTTTGCACAACAAACTAACGGTCTTGAAGCAGGTAAAGAATATATACTTGCTGACATTACCGTTTCTGGTAAAATAAGCTATAACGAACAAACCGTATTAACTTTTACAGGACTAGAAAAAGGACAAACTATACATGTTCCTGGTGAAGAAATTAGTAACGCTATTAAAAAACTTTGGAAACTAGGTCTTTTTAGTGATGTTAATTTTTATGCTAATAAAATTGTAGGCGATAGCTTATACTTAGAGTTAAGTATAAACGAACTACCTAAACTTAGTGATGTAAAAATACAGGGAGTAAGAAAAGGAAAACGCGAAACGATAATAAAGGATACCCAACTTACAAAAGGAAAAATTGTTAACGAGAACCTTGTTACAACTACAAAAAACTACATCGAGAACAAGTATAAAAAAGATGGTTACTATAACACTAAAGTAGCTGTAAATGTTATACCTGATAGTACCAACAGGGTAAAAATGGTAGTAAATATTGATAGAGGTAAAAAGGTAAGAATATCTGATATTAATATTCATGGGAATGAAAAACTATCCGATCGTAAGATTAGAAAAGCTTTACGAAAAACTAAAAAGAGAGGATTCCCTAATCCTTTAAGAATATTTAGCCCTTCTAAATTCACCGAAGAAAGGTATAAAGAAGATCTTGCAAATGTAATAGAGAAGTATAAAGAAAAAGGATATCGTGATGCTCGTATTACATCTGACACAGTAGCATACAACCCTGATAATAATAGAGTTGCGATAGACATAAATGTAGAAGAAGGTAATAAATACTACTTTGGAGACATTAAATTCTTAGGAAACTCAGTATATACTAACCAACAACTAAATAGAGTATTAGGAATTGAAAGAGGTGACGTATACAATGGTGTACTATTACAAAAGAGAATTGCTGATGAAACTAAGCCTGATGGTCAAGATATAACTAATTTATACCAAAATAACGGATATCTTTTCTCTAGCATTAATGCTGTGGAGGTTAAGACTGCAAATGACACTATAGATTTTGAAATTAGAATTACCGAAGGACCTATTGCTTACTTCAATAACATTACAGTTGTAGGTAACAACAAAACAAACGACCGTGTTATATATCGTGAATTAACTACAAGACCAGGCCAGAAATGGAATAAGGAAGAGGTTGTAAATACAATTAGAGGTCTTGGAACTTTAGGATTCTTTGATCCTGAGACAATACGACCTGATGTTAAGAATCCAGACCCTGCTAGTGGTACTGTAGATGTAGAGTGGAATGTTACCGAAAAAGGATCTAGCCAAATAGAACTACAAGGTGGTTATGGTGGTGGTGGTTTCATCGGTACGCTAGGACTATCTTTTAACAATTTCTCGATAAGAAACTTATTTAACAAGGACGCTTACGATCCGATACCTATGGGTGATGGACAGAAATTATCACTTAGAGCACAAGGAAGTACTTACTTCCAAACATATAGCTTCTCTTTCACAGAGCCATGGTTAGGTGGTAAAAAGCCAATACAGTTCTTTACATCTGTATCACACAGTAAGCAGTTTCTTTATAATTTCCAGACTAGAGATGTAAACAGATCACAAAGTTTTACAATTTCGTCTATTACTATGGGGCTTGCTAAAAGAATTGGTGGTATTAGTGATAGAGTAACATTATCAAACTCACTAACTTTCCAATACTATAACCTAAATAATTATAGAACAGGATTATTCACCTTTGGTGATGGTGCTTCACGAAACTTAGCTTATACACTAGAAGTAAGTAGAGATAATAGAGGTAACAGTCTTATATATCCAATGTACGGGTCATTAGTTAGTGTGAGCTTTAGAACTACATTACCATATTCTTTCTTCAACGGTATAGACTATGGAGATTTAGAGAATCAAGAAGCATACAAATCAAAAAACAATGGAGGACCATATCAAGTAGAAGGACCAAACGGAACTACTATACAAGTACCAGAAGGAGCTTATCTTGATTCTGATGGCTACCCAGTAGCTAACTATCAAGATGCAGCTGCTGATCCTGAGAAAGTCGACCAAAAGAAATTTAACTGGTTAGAGTACTACAAAGTTAAATTCAAAGCTGATTGGTATACTAGATTATATGATAAATTAGTACTTCGTTCTTTAGGTGAATTTGGTTTCATGGGAGCTTATAATTCTGAAAGAGGACTTGTACCGTTTGAAAGATTCTTCTTAGGAGGAGATGGACTTGCTAATTATGCACTTGATGGTAGAGAAGTTATACAATTAAGAGGTTACCCTAATCAGGCGTTATCTTCTAATAGTGGTGGTACTGTTTACAATAAATTCTCGTTAGAATTACGCTACCCTATAACATTAAAACCACAAGCTTCGATATATGTTCTTACATTTGCAGAAGCAGGTGCATCATATGATAAGTTTGCAGAGTATAATCCGTTCGCGCTTAAGCGTTCGGCAGGTTTCGGACTTAGGGTGTTTATGCCAGCCTTTGGTTTATTAGGTATTGACTTTGGTCATGGATTTGACCCTATACCTGGAACAACACAAAAGAATGGGTGGGAAACGCACTTTATTATTGGACAACAGTTTTAAAAAAATTGGCACGATATTTTCTAATACGTAATTGTTACTGGTTATGAAAAAAATATTTTTAGTATTATTTACAGCTTTTGCAGCATTAACAGCAACAGCCCAAAGAGGTTTAAAAGTAGCCTACATTGATATGGAGTATATTCTGAACAAAGTACCAGACTATGCTGAGGCCAAAAACCAACTGGAACAGAAAGCTCAAAAATGGACAAAAGAAATTGAGACCAAAAGAAACGAGATCAATAAACTAAAGAGTAGCCTTAAAGCTGAAAAAGCACTACTTACCAAAGAGCTTATTGAAGAGCGTGAAGAAGAAATTGCTTTCCAAGAAAAAGAAATGATTGACTATCAACAAAAGAGATTTGGTCCTACTGGAGATCTTATTAGTCAAAAATCAGTTTTAGTAAAACCAATACAAGATCAAGTTTTCACGATAATACAAGACTTGTCTGAAACTAGAAAGTATGACTTTGTTTTTGATAAATCGTCTGACTTAACAATACTATTTGCTAAGAAAAGGCACGATATCAGTGATCTTATCGTACGTAGATTAACTCGAGCTTCAAAACAAAAGCAACTTAGTAGTAAAGAGGTAAAAGAATTAGATGCTCTTGAAGCTAAAGAAGAGTTAGAGTCTGATCCAGAATATCAAGCTCGAAAGAAAAAACAAGACGATCGAAAAGAAGCTAGACAACGTATACTTGATGAACGTAAAGCTGCAAAAGAAGCTAAGCGAAAAGAATATCAGGAAAAGCGTGAGGCTATGTTAAAAGAAAAGGAAGCAAAACGAAATGCTGCTAAAAACAAAGGGAAAACACCTGAAGAAGCTGTCGACTCAAATGACGATCCTGCCCCTACTCCTCAAGAAAAAAATGCAGCTAAAAGAGAAGCTGCAAAAGAAGCTAGAGAGAAAAAATTAGCGGAAAGAAAAAAAGCTGCTCAAGAAAGAAGAGATAAAATACTGGCCGAAAGAGCTGCCGCAAAAAAAGCTAGAGAAGAAGCTAAAAAGAAAAAAGAAGAAGAAACAGAAGAGGTAGAAGACACACCAAACGAATAATAAAACAATAAATTAATACAAACACCTGAAATGATGAAACAATTGAAATCTTTATTAATCGCTACATTACTTTTTGTTGGAATGAGCCAGACTGTTTCGGCACAAGATAAAGTAGCACATATCAACGTAACTGAACTTATGAGTGCTATGCCAGAAATGAAAGCTGCAAACACACAGCTTGAAAACTACGGTAAAACATTCGATAATGAGTACAGAACAATGGTAGAAGAGTACCAAAATAAGATTAAAAAATATGACCAAGAGGCTGCAACAGTAAGCGATGCTATAAACGAAACGCGTACGAAGGAAGTTCAGCAAATGGGAGCTAGAATACAAGAGTACCAAAAAACAGCTTCTGAAGACATGCAGAAAAAACAAGAAGAGATATTAAAACCTATTCTTGAAAAAGCTAAAGCAGCTATACAAAAAGTAGCAACTGCTAAAGGTTACAAGTATGTACTAGACTCTACGGTAGGAAGTGGTGTATTAGTAGCTGATGGACCAAACCTTCTTGCAGATGTTAAGAAAGAATTAGGTTTCTAAAAAAAATATTTAAATTCATACAAAAAACGACTCTTTATAAGAGTCGTTTTTTGTTACTTTTGTTTTATGAATGACAGCAAAAATCCCATCGGATTATTCGATTCAGGCATAGGAGGCACATCTATCTGGAAAGAAATAAATAGTCTCTTACCAAATGAAGACACTATATATCTTGCTGACAGCAAACATGCTCCCTATGGGCAAAAAAACAAAGATGAGATAATCGAACTCAGTATTAAAAACACTGAATTTTTACTGAATCAAAACTGCAAGCTAATAGTAGTTGCTTGTAACACCGCTACAACAAACGCTATAAAAGAACTAAGAGAACGTTATGATGTTCCCTTTATAGGTATAGAACCTGCTATTAGACCTGCTGCACTTCAAACCAAAACCAATACAATAGGAGTTCTTGCTACCAAAGGCACACTCAATAGCGTACTATTTCATAAGACAGTATCTAGTTATAGTAACCTTACCATCATAGAACAAGTAGGAAATGGACTAGTACAACTAATTGAAGATGGAAAACTAGGATCAGTAGAAATAGATAGCTTATTAAAAACCTATCTAACCCCTATGTTAAAAGCCAATATAGACTGTTTAGTACTCGGTTGTAGCCACTACCCTTACTTAGTACCACAAATCAAAAAAAGACTCCCTAAGAGCCTTAAAATAATAGACTCCGGAGAAGCTGTAGCTAAACAAACAAAAAACATATTAGAAATAAACAGCCTAATAAATAAAAGTCTACAAAAAGGCAAACATACCTTTTACACTAATACAAATATTAATGTATTGGAGAAAATATTAGGCACAGAACATAAAATAGTAAATAAAGACTTTTAGCATTATGACTAACTTTATTTAAACCACGAAGAATACATTACATAGTTCCCTGAAATACGCTCTATCTCTCCTGCAAAATCAGACGCATCAATATCTTTAACTTTCTTTGCCGGCACACCTGCATAAATAGTTCCAGACTCTACTATTGTATTTTGAGTAATTACTGCCCCAGCAGCAATTATAGAGTTACTTTCTATAACACAATTATCCATAACAATAGCCCCCATTCCTATCAACACATTGTCTTTAACCTCACAACCATGTACAATAGCATTGTGACCAATAGAAACATTATTACCTATAACTGTTGGATGTTTTTTATATGTACAATGTATAACAGCACCATCCTGTATATTTACTTTATCACCTACATGAATTGAATTTACATCTCCTCTCAATACAGCATTAAACCAAACACTGCATTCTTTACCTAAAACCACATCCCCAACTACAGTAGCATTTTCAGCCACAAAACAATCTTCGGGTATTTGTGGGTATTTACCATTAACTTCTTTTATAACCATAATTCAATCTATAAAAAATGTCCCGATATAAAATACATTATATCGGGACATAGAACTAATAATATTACTTTATAATTAATTAACTGCAGGACAATTACAGTCATATTTTTCTCTACCACAGAATAGGTTAATTCCTAATGTTATTTGGTGAAAACCACTGTTATCAAACTTAACATCTCCTGTTAAGTAAGAGTATGTATAGGCAAACATAAAGTTTTTATAATTAACACCTATTATTGGAGTGATGTACTGCAACTTCTGATCTACAGCACCACCATTATTATCTACAAACTGAGCTCCATCTAAACTTCTTCTGTATGATAAACCTCCCCAAAGTCTACCGAAATCTAATTCTTTATATACTTTAAGGTTAACATCTATTGTTTTTTCTTTTGTTTCATCAACAGCTTGGAACATTATAGAAGGTTCCCATTGTAGTGCATCTTGAAAACCAAAAACATATCCTAAACTAAAAATATATTTTTTAAGATTATCACTTTCAATATCTGTATATAAATCTCTTTTACTAGCAATAGCGTTTTTAACTGTAAAGTGAGTATAAAAATCTAAATAATGGTAAGAAGCACCAATATCAATATTAAAATAAGAATCTTTTTGTTTCATCCCTCCATCAACAATAGGATCAAAAGTAGGTCCAAACTCAGTTTCATCTAATCTACTTTGTACTAATCCAGCACTCATACCAAAAGATAACTGATTTAAATCATAATCACTTCTTGAAAACTTTATGTGGTGTGCATAAGTAAACTTAGCACCTGTTTGAGAATGATATCCATTTTTATCATTAAAGGCTATTAAACCTATACCTGATTGCGGCCCTACACTACCATTAAAACTTAACGTTTGTAACTGAGGTGCATCATCTTGACCAAACCACTGCTGACGTGCCGTAAGCCTTACTTTAGCACAGTTTGCCGCCCCTGCCATTGAAGGGTGTAACAAATAATAGTTATCCGATAAGTAATCGGAATAAACCGCTATACCTTCTTGAGCAAAAGATAGCTGTGCTACTAACAATCCAAATATTAAATAAAACTTTTTAAAATTCATGTTGACCTTATCGTTTAATGAAAAATGCGCTTGTTTTATACTTCAACCATGATAACCTAAAAACAATTTTGACATCACCTACATCCTTTTACAATATCATAACTTCAAGTAGGTAATCTTTATTGTTCATATTTTATACATAGCGGTCAAATATATAAATTTTTGCGTTAGATTGGTAATTTAATAATAATAATATTCAAAAAATGCTGCCGTTACCGGCAGCATTTTATATTTAAAAGCTTAGAGAGTTTATCTCTTCATCGCGAAGTGTGCTTTAAATTCTCTAGTAATTGGTTCTACTTGCCCTTCTACAGCTTCTCTAAAGGTTACTGTAAACCAGTAGTCATCT
>MPCW01000010.1 GCA_001874325.1 Flavobacterium sp. MedPE-SWcel
GGTGTAATAGTTACCTACTGCTAAAGCGGGTAGTTCATATCCGATATCGCTACATGCGAATTGATCGGCTGGAACTACAACTACTGGGGTTGGGGTAGCCGTTATATCAAAGCTTGTTAATCCATAACACACATCGTCAAACACATTAGTCAAACGAACATGTAGTGTTGTTGTACCCACTACTACCATATAATTATCTGGTATTAATACTGCATCCGTATTATTTTCTGCTGCATCAAGAGTTGGGTGGTATGTAACTGTGTAATTAGCTGGGTTAAGCCCTCCAAGAATAGTTCCATCTAATGTTGTTAAATCAAACGCTTCAGAGCCACTATTATCAGCATCACAAATTTGTACATCTGCTGGTGCTATAGCTGTTGGCGCTGGACTTACTATAAGTTCTAACGGAATATATGTTATACATGTTTCATCAAGAGCGCCATTTTCTAACACTCTAAAGAAAACTGTCTGATTTTCTGTTTCATCAGTCTCATAAATAGGATATGTAAGCGGATCTTCATTTGCTTCTGCAGCTGCTAATGTAGCATGCATTGTTATTAACATATCAACTGGAGATGCATTAGTAATAGCATCTACTTGTGTTGTAAGATCAAATGTTGCAATATCATCTGCATCATCTAATTCACAAATTACAACAGGGTCAAAATCTATCAATTCTGCCTTGAAAGTAACTATAATATCAAATGGTGTTATAGCAAATGAATCAGGGTCATTATTATCTTGTACCTTAACATATATTGTTTGAATATTACCTGCAAAATCTGTTGGTATTGCTGCATAGTTAGCTGGATCAGCAATAACTTCACTACCATCTTGCGCTCCAATAAGTGTTTCATGGTAAGTAACGGTATGACTTGCAGTTGATAATGAAGCTCCTAATATATCTGTATTAGGTGTTACTAAATCAATTGTAATTTGTGCATCATGCGGTGCATCAACACACAAAGTCATATCTTCTGGCTGATTAAGAACATATAAGTCAAATGATGCTATTGTAACACATGTACTTGCATCATTATAGATACCAGCATACATAGTTTGCGCATCTGTACCAGGATATGTTGTTGGTGGGAATATAGGAATTGCATCTCCTGAGCTTATACCGTCAAAGACATCAAAATAGCTCATATAAAAGAAATCTGCATCAGGTATCCCGTTAAGAATCACATCATCATTACTTGTAAGATCAAATGATGCTGGATCTACTCCATTATTAAAGAAATATAAATCTGCTGGTTCATTATGTGCAAACTCAGGAATAACCTCCACTATAATCTCATCTCTAAGTTGACAGTCTGGATCAGACACGAACGAAGCCAAAACAGTATAAGTACCTGCCTCAGTAACCGTTATAGAAGTACCTGTTGCAGGATTATCATCTTCATCAAGAAAAGGCTCTCCATCATGTTCCCATTCGTATACAAAATTAGGGTTCTCTGAATCAACACTTAAAACAAACTCTTCACCTTCACAAAGTGCAGTTCCAGAAACAAGTGTTAAATCACTTGGTAATTCTGGCTGCCCGATATCAAAACTTCCTGCCGCAAGAAATACTGCAGAATCAAAAGCAGTATCGTTATAATCACCTATCGCTAGTTTTATTTTATATGTATTTCCTGCAATTACATCTGATGACGCAGTCATTACAACTGTTTGTCCCCTCATATTTATTGACGAATTGGCAGGGTCACCTTGATTAAACTGACCAAAAAAATCAACATTTGCAGAAGCACAACTTGCATTATACAATGAGTTTCTAATATTTGTTACTGACACTGGAGTAGTAGTACCTGGTATAACAGCAAGGTTAACATTTGTTACCGTACCATCTGTTTCATCAGTAAGTAAAAATGCAAACACGTCACTAAAACCACACTGGAATGTTCCATATTCATTAGAAGCGAACAAGAAATCAAAACTCATCGTATCAGTAAGTGGTACAAAATCAAACTCTATATAACTCACATCATTGATTGAACCTGTATTACCATTAGCTTGACTTACCGCTAAAAGATCTGCATCTCCATTACCTGACGCTACAGATGAAGTCACATTTGGTGGCGTATTGTACTGACCTTCACAAAGCTCTGCAGTACCACAACGTATAACAATACCATCCTCTATTGGAAAGTTAGAATTATTCCCTTCGAAATATCCTATACCAAAGTTACCATTAAGTGGTCCCGCTGACCAGTTAATATTAGATACGTTCACACATTCCGCTTCAATAAGAACATCTTCGACTAACTCTTCAACTGTATAAGCATACTTATCTACAGTAACAAAATCTACTGCAGGGGTATCAATATCTGTACAAGTATCACAATCTGGCTCAGGATCTGGAGTATCACTTGATACTGTTACTATATTTTGTAAAGGACCTACAAATACATTGTAATCGTCTGGAATTACAACAGTAACAAAATACTCTAGTGTTTCTCCTGCTGCAAGAACAGGCACTGAAGTAAGCATATTCCCCTCTCCACTTGTACCTTCTCCTTGCCAGTTTAATATATCAATATCAAATGGCATAGGGTCATACACCACAACATTATAAGCATCACTAGGACCAGGGTTTGTAACAGTAATTGTATATACTGTATTTGTACCTGCTATATAAGTGTCTTGATTGTTTGTTTTAAACGTTACAAGGTTAGCTTGAGGGTTTGGTGTAGCTGTATGTATACAGTCAGGACAGTCAGGTGTTGGGTCTGTTGTATCACTCGTTACAGTTACCTCATTTACTATATCTGTAGTTTGATCAAAATCACTTGGTACTGGTATTGTAAATTGATATGTTACTGTAGTGTTTGGTAACATTGATGCAATAACATCATTAAGATCACCTGTACCATTTGTATTATTACTACTATACCAAGTAGCATCAGCAGCAGTAAGTCCTGCAGGCACTAAGTCTTGCACGGCTATATTCGTAGCAACACCAGGTCCTTGGTTAGTAACTGTTATCGTATATATTGCATCTAACCCAGCAGTATAAGTAGCTCCAGAGTTTAATGTTTTTGTAATTAAAAGATCCGCATCTGTAGTAGCACTATAATCTATATCTACACAATCATTACATGTTGCGTCTGGATCAGGTGTATCTGATGTAACTGTTACCTCACTAACTAAAGCATCAGTATAAGTAGCAGGAACATCTAAGTTTATAGTGTAAGTAACCGTTTCTCCTACAGCAAGAGTTGCTATTGTATCATCTAAGTCTACATCTGTACCAGACGATGTATTACTACCTGTCCAAGAAAAAGATGTTATACCTGTAGGTATAACATTTTGCACAACTACGTTCTGAGCCTCTGTAGGTCCGTTATTAGTAACTGTAACAGTATATGTTGACGTTGTACCTGCAACGTATACATCTTGATTATCTGTATTAACAACAACAATATCTGCTGAAGCTGTTTCGTAATCAGTATCTACACAGTCATCACATGATGGGTCAATATCTTCTGTATCTGTTTCTACAATAGTAGATAGTATAAGATTACCTGTAAATGTAGCAGGCACATCTGCGGTAACAGTATAAGTTACTGTATCGCCTGCAGCTAAAGTACCAACTGTATCATCTATTAAATCAGTTATATCTCCAGCTGAAGCATTATCACCTGTCCATGTTAAAGATGTAATTCCCGATGAAGGTGTAAACTCTACAACTACATTTTCTGCATCATCAGTACCAGCATTAGTTACAGTAACAGTATATACCACTGTTGTACCAGCAGTATAAATAGTTTGACCATTTGTATTTACCACAACGATATCAGCCCCTACAGAAGAGAGGTTAGTATCTGTACATGACATACAAGATGGTGTTAAATCAACAAAGTTACCTGTAACAGATAACTGATTATCTAATGGACCTGTAAAAGACACAGGCACATCAAGTGTTATAGTATAATCAACAACTTCTCCTATAGGTAAATTCGTTATTTCATCAGAAAGATCTACATCAGTTCCTGAAGCACCATTACCTGTCCAAGAAAAAGATGTTATACCTGCAGGTATAACATTAGACACATAAATAACAGGTGTAACTTCTGGCCCATTGTTTACAACAGATACTGTATAAGTAATAGGATCTCCTGGTGTATATGTTTCTTGACCATCTGTATACTCTACCTCAATATCCGATTGCGTAAGGTATGAAACCTCAACTTCAGGAAGTGTTTCATTATACGACCCTGGTATTTTTATTTCAATTATGTAAGTAACCGTTTCATTAACACCTAACGAAGCAATAGTATTATTTAAAGCAATGTTAGTTCCGGCAGTACCGTTACCCGTCCAAGTAAATCTTTCTATACCTGGCGTTATAACTAAACCATCTGGTATAGGGTAACTAACATTTACGCCTTGAGCAGGATCTGGCCCATTATTGGTTACCATTACAGAGAATGTAAGGGTCTGACCCGCATCATATTCATAATCCGGATTAGTATTGAAAACAACAATATCAGACTGCGCATGCAACCCTATTGCTCCCAAGACCAATAATAAAGTGAGTATTAATTTTTTCATATAGCAAATTTTTAATATACAAATATTTAACATATACATAAAACTCCCTTAAAAAAGGGTTTTTTTAGAATAAGAGACCAAATATAAATATTCAGCAACAGTTTAAACCTAAATTTTAAAAAAATCACAAATTCTTTGCTGTTTTTTAAATTTAATAAAATTATTACCTTAATAACAGTTGAATATCTAATCTCCCTACCTCGATATTAGATTTTTTTTATCTTAATTTTGTACAAAATGTAAAATCATGGAAAAAATAAATATAAGGCCCACCCAAAACCCTGCTATACTTAAATTTGAGTTTAGCAACTTTATAGCAAAGGGTGGTAACTTTGAATATAAAAACATTGACGAGGCAACAAATTCTCCTTTAGCTAAACAACTGTTCTATTTACCATTTGTAAAATCAGTATATATTTCAGGAAACTTTATTGGTATAGAGAAATATTCAATTGTAGAATGGACAGATGTTCAAGAAGATGTTGCAACACAAATAGAAGAGTTTGTAAATGACGGAGGTATTATAGTTATAGAAGATACCGAAACAAAAAAGAAACTTCCTGTTACTATATATGTAGAGAGTACTCCTAACCCTGGTGTATTAAAATTTGTATATAACAAACGACTTACTAAAATACCTGCTGAATTTAAAAGCATAGATGAGACAGCTGCATCTCCGTTAGCAAGAGAATTATTTAAGTTCCCTTTTGTAAAAGAAGTATTTATTGATGATAATTATATTTCTGTGACTAAATATGATGTAACTGAATGGGATGCTATAACAGCCGAAATACGTTCATTTATCAAAAAATATATTGAAGAGGGTAATACTACAATAGACGAATCGTTAATACAACAAACACCAGAGGCTGAAAAGCAAGACGATACTTATTTTGACTCCCTAGATGTTACATCGCAGCGTATTATTAATATTCTTGAAGAATATGTAAAACCTGCAGTAGCTAGTGATGGTGGTAATATTTCTTTTGACTCTTATGACGAAAAGGAAAAACGCGTAAAAGTAATACTACAAGGTGCTTGTAGTGGATGCCCATCTTCTACATTCACGCTAAAGAGTGGAATAGAAAACATGCTAAAAGATATGCTTAACGACAACGACATTCAAGTAGAAGCGCTTAACGCTTAAAAACACTTTCTTTGTATAAATAAAAAATCCCGCTTAAATTAAGCGGGATTTTTTATTTATACATTATTCAAGTTAATTATTTCTTGCTCTGTTAGTAAACGCCAATTACCTCGAGGTAAATTCTTCTTTGTTAATCCTGCATAAGAAACACGATCTACTTTTAACACATCATATTTAAAACTTTCGAATATAGATCTAATTACTCCTATATTTTGAGTTCGTAATTTTATACCCACTTCTGTTTTAGCTTCATTATCAATGTAACTTACTTCATCTATAAAAAGCCTATGCCCATCAAGTGTTACTGCATTATTATTCATCTTTTCAAGATCTTCAAACTTAAGATTCTTACTTAATGAAACCTGGTATATTTTAAAAGATGTTTGATTAGGTAATGAAAACTTACGAAGCATATCCGGATCATTTGTAAATATCAACAATCCTGTTGTGTTTTTATCCATTCTACCCACAGGCTGTAACTTTGCCTTAGTAGCATTACGCACAAGCTCCATTACATTACGCATATCTCTTTCGTCATCTCCCGATGTCGTAAAGTTTTTTGGCTTATTTAATAGTATATATTCTTTTTTCTCTGGCGATATAACAGTTCCGTCAAAATCAACCTTATCAGTCAATCTAACCTTATGTCCCATCTCAGTAACAACCTTACCGTTCACCCTTACATTACCTGACTCTATATAAATATCAGCATCTCTTCTCGAGCACACACCTGAGTTAGCTATATACTTATTAAGCCTCATCTCATCAGGATTAATAGGCTTCTTTACCGCTTTAGGCGCATCATTCCTTTTCACGAAAGACTTCTTCCCTCGAAATGGCTTATCATTACCCTGTGTTTTTTTCGAAAAACCTTCTGACTTATTCCCCGATGGCTTACGTGTATCTCCCCCAGACCCTGTAGATCTTCCTGCTGGCTTCTTTCTATCATTACCTCCTCTATTAGAGGCATTTCCTCTGCTATTATTATTATTCATCTGCTAATATTATTTCTGCAAAGATAGTATTAAATTACCGATAATAGTTTCCTTCCGTGTACTAATACCGAAGGCTCTATAAGTGCAATGCAAAATACTCCTGTAACAATGAGTAATTTAAGTATATTATGTAATTGCAAATACTGCTTTTGGGTCTCAGCCCTCCACAATTGTATTAAAAAATAAACGATTACCACCATACCTGCATAAAAGTATACATCCATATAACCAACACTATACACATCTATTAGAAGGTAAACAGGAATTATAGTAAAAAAAGTAAGCAACGCAATTATTTGCTTCGACACTTTTTCTCCAAACATCACAGGTATAGTACGATAACTATTCGCTAAATCTCCTTTTATGTTTTCAAGATCTTTAATCAACTCTCTAATAAGGATTAACAAATACAAAAAGGCTGCATGAGCAAAAATAACTTCGTAAAAGTTTTTGAAATACATTAAAATCCCAAAAAAAGGAAGTACTGCAAGAAAAGCCGCTGTAAGATTACCTACTACAGGATATTTTTTTAGTTTATGTGAATAGAACCATATCAAGAAAATATAAGCCGAGAAAAACAATAAGGCTCGCCATGATACTAGAAAAGCAAGCAACACAACCAACATGTTAAGTGCAAAATACACATGTAATTTTGTTTGTTGACTAACTAATCTATCAAGCATTGATTTTTTAGGCCTATTAATAAGATCCTTTTTAGCATCGTAGAAATTATTAATAATATAACCCGAAGCAATAGTAAGTGATGAAGCTAAAACAATGAGAAATAAATTCACATCAAGTAAAACATCCAATGCTCTACTTTCTTTATCCAATATAAATATTGCCGAAAGATATTGTGCTAAAACAATTATTAAGATATTATAACCGCGTACCACAGAAAACAAACTGAGTATTTTCATCAGAACTAACCTTGTTTTCCTTGATACCATAAAAAAAATTAAGAATTATTAAAACTGATAAACTACCTCTAGTTTATGATCTTTTAATGATTCCTTTGCTTTTTCAATATCTTCGGTAAAGCCAAGTATGTATCCTCCTCCACCAGAACCACAAAGTTTCAGATAATAATCGTTAGTATCAATACCTTTTTGCCATAAACCGTGAAACTGTTCTGGTATCATTGGCTTAAAGTTATTAAGCACAACCTTAGACAGTTTTTTAGTATTTGAAAACAATGATTTAAAATCGCCATGTAAAAAGTCTTCCACACAGGCATCAGTATGTTTTATAAATTGCTTTTTAAGCATATCTCTAAAACCTTGCTCTTTTAAGCTTTCCATAAAAATAGAAACCATAGGAGCAGTCTCGCCTACTATACCAGAATCTAGTAAAAATACAGCACCTTTACCATCGGTAGTTTGTGTAGGTATTCCTGTAGCCTCGATATTATCTTTAGAGTTAATAAGTATTGGTATACTTAAATAACTATTTAATGGATCTAATCCTGAACTTTTACCATGAAAGAATGATTCCATTTCAGAAAAAATCACTTTCAACTGTAAAAGTTTATCATGAGTAAGATTTTCTAAAACAGTAATCTTATCACTTGCATAACGATCGTATATAGCCGCAACAAGTGCACCACTACTACCCACACCATATCCTTGCGGAATTGTAGAGTCAAAATACATTCCTTCTTCAACATGTTGTTTAAGAGCATCAAAATCAAAAGCGACTAATTCAGGCTGTTCTTCTTGTAAATCTTCAAGATAAGCAACAAACCCTTTTAGGTTTTTATTTGACTCTTTAGCATCACCTGATGTATTTTCATCTCTCTTTAATGCACCGTTGTAAAAATTATACGGTATAGACAATCCTTTAGAATCCTTAATAATTCCGTACTCTCCAAAGAGTAGTATTTTTGAGTAAAACAAAGGTCCTTTCATCGCAAGATAATTTTTATTAAAGATAATCAATAATAAGCAAATACTAAAACAATTAAGCCTGTATTGCCCCTTTACCTATTTCGTCACAAATGTACTGACTGTTTTGACAGAATGCAACTAATTCATTCTTAATAAACTCCAAAACCTCAGCACTATTATTTTTAGGATATAACACATGTACATTTGCCCCTGCATCAAGCGTGAAACAAACTGGTACATTTGTTTCTTGCCTAAATTGCCATATTTTATTAATCACCTCTAATGTATTTGGCTTCATTAATATAAAATAAGGCATCGATGTCATCATCATAGCGTGTAGCGTTAATGCCTCACTTTCTACTATTTTAATAAAAGACGCTGTATCTCCATTACCTAAAGCTTCTTTTATTTTAGACAAATTATCATGTGCTTGCTCAAAACGCTTTTCTGCATATGGGTGACCATGCATAAGGTTATGTCCAACAGTACTCGATACTTGTTTCTCCCCTTTATCTATTAATAAAATAGTATCTTGATAATCTTTAAAAACATCATGTACCTCATCTGTAAATGGCACCCCAAAAAGATTAGAACTTCCTTCTATAGCTTTATTTTCTCCCCAAACAACTACATTACCTTTCACACTTCTACAAGCACTACCACTACCTAAACGAGCAAGAAACGAAGCTTTCTGAAAAAAATACTCATCTGTCATTTCAGGATTAAGCAAACGCTCTAAACTCATTAAGTTCATAGCTAATGCTGCCATACCTGAGGCTGATGATGCTATACCCGAGCTATGTGGAAATGTATTTTGAGTATCTATAGTAAAATGATATTCTTTAAGAAATGGAATATAGGCTACTATTCTCTCAAAAAACTTTTCAATTTTGGGTCTAAAACTTTCTTTAGGCTTTCCTTCAAAAAGTAAATCAAATGAAAAATTACTATTATCATTCTTCTTCTCAAAAATAAGCTTTGTAATCGTCTTACAATTATTAAGTGTAAAACTGATAGATGGATTTGCAGGAATTTGATTTTCTTTCTTGCCCCAATATTTCACTAATGCAATATTACTTGGCGCGCTCCATTCAAAACTTCCTTTATCAACTTCGTGAGCATAACTTTTAGCTATAAAATCTTTTTCAGATAGCATATATAAAACTTTTTGCAAAGATAGTTTTTTGCAGATATATAAGTATTTAGTTTAGTATTTTTGATAAAAAAGCAATCATGTCAAAAACAGTTAAAATAATTATCCTTGTAATTATATGTCTTGCTGTGGGCTACCTATCAAGCTTAGTGACGCGAGATAGTGTTGCAACTTGGTATATTACAATACAAAAACCAATATTCAACCCACCCAACTGGTTATTTGCTCCTGTATGGACTTTACTATATATACTCATGGGAATTGCCGCAGGATTAATATGGTCTGAAATTGACACTAAAAAAGAAGTTATTAAAAAAGCACTTCTTTTCTTCGCTATACAACTTGCTTTAAACGCATTATGGTCTTACTTGTTTTTCGGGCTACATAACCCATTACTTGCCCTCATAGAGATTTTAATACTATGGGTTATGATGTATAAAACCTTTAGTCTATTTAGTAAAATCAACAAAATAGCAGGTTACCTATTTATACCATATATACTTTGGGTATCATTTGCAATACTCCTTAATGCAGCTATATGGTGGTTAAATTAAAAAGCCCCATAAAGGGGCTTATAAAACAATTACGACATAATAAATGAATATATTAATTCTTTAATATGATAAACCAATCCCACTCTGCTGGGTTACCTACACCTACACTTGGTGTGTATAAAAGTAAATTAACTTTTGCATTAGGATTTTCATCTCTATACTCTTTTACCAACTGTAAGTCATCAATAGCTCCCCAAATAGCATTATAGTTTATCAATTCAGGATAAACACTATAATCGCTATACTGCACTAGTTCAAAATTTTCCTCGGTTGGTGCCTGAACTGGTGTGTCTATTGTAGTAAACGAAGTGGTTGTGTTAAGTATTTCAGGATATGTCATTTCACCTAACCCTGCCCAAACAATCGTTCCTGCGAAAATAGGAGCGTCAGCTTCTTGATACTTAAGTTCAATATCTCCAAAATCTCCTGGTTCGATATAACTCGTTTCGATTGTAAAATCAGTAAACTCAGGAAAAGTAAGTTCTTTACCCCCTTCAAAAGCATTTGTTTGCATGTCTACTTTAAGTAGTAATACCTTATTCTCTGTTTCATTTGGCGGAGTAACACTAGAATCATCGTCAGAACATGACCCTAAAAACAAAGATAGACTTAATAATAAAAATAAATTTTTCATAACGTAACTTTTAGATTTATACAATAGATGCTTTAATCTTAAAATAGTTGCGTCAAAATTTTATTATTTACCCACAATAGACCCAGCAGCTATATATCCACTCGTCCATGCGTTCTGAAAGTTAAACCCTCCTGTTATTGCATCAATATTCATTATTTCTCCTGCGAAATAAAGATTCTCAACCAACTTACTCTGCATAGTTTTGAAGTTAATTTCTTTTAACTCTATCCCTCCTGCAGTAACAAACTCTTCTTTAAAAGTACTCTTTCCGTTTACAGAAAATTCTCCATTAACTAATTGTTCAGCTAATGACTGTAATTGATTTCCTGTCAAATCTGCCCAACGAGTATCTATATCAATTCCTGAAGCTACAACAAGACTTTCCCAAAGTCGATTAGGAAATTCGAATGGAGATTTTTTACATATTTGTTTTTTAGCTTGTTCATGCTTTAATTTTTTCAAAGCGTCAAGACACTCTTCAAATGTAAGATCATTTAACCAGTTAACTTGTAATGTAAATTGATAGCTTTTCGCAAATAGCTCTCGTGCCCCCCATGCTGAAAGACGCAATATACCCGGCCCACTCATACCCCAATGCGTTATTAATAAAGGACCAGAAGCTTCTAGTTTACTCCCTTTCACCTTTACTGAAGCTAATGCTGAAAGTCCCATTAGGTTTTTAATTCTACTATCTTTTATATTAAAAGTAAACAACGACGGTACTGGTGGTACAATAGCATGCCCTATATCTTGTAACATTTGCCACATTTTAGGGTTACTACCTGTTGTCATAACGAGTTTATCACATTGATAATTTTCACTTTGTGTTTCTACTTTCCAACACTTCTCAGTTTTATAAATAGACTGTATACTTTGTCCTGTTATAACTTGTATTCCTAACTTTTTTGTAGCATCTAAAAAGCAGTTTATAATAGTTTCTGAATTGTCTGTAGTGGGGAACATTCTCCCATCTTCTTCTATTTTTAGCTCTACTCCATGGTTTTCAAACCATTCAATGGTATCACCTGAGCAAAAACGATTAAAAGGCCCTCTAAGTTCTTTTTCTCCACGCGGATAATACCTAACTAAATCATTTGGTATAAAACACGCATGAGTAACGTTACAGCGACCTCCGCCTGAAATACGCACTTTACTAAGTACCTCTTTACCTCTTTCTAGTATCGCTACTTTTATATCAGGATTAGCCTCAGCTATATTAATGGCTGTAAAAAAACCTGCTGCACCACCTCCTGCTATTATTACATCAAAGCTCTTACTCATAATCGTTCGGGATAATCTGATATTATACCATCTACATGGTATGATTTAATACGTGCTATATCTTCTGGCTCATTTACTGTCCAAGTATGAATTTTAAAACCTGCTTCACGCGCTCGTTCTACATTCGTTTCTGTCAACAATGAGTAATGAGCATGAATGGCTTTTGCAGAAAATTCTACCGCCCAGTCCCATGCTTGTGCTACACTAGCTTGAGTAAGAACTCCAAGAGCTACATTAGGGTTTAGCTCACTCATTTGTTTTAACTCATTATACTGAAAGCTAGACACTATAAAATCGTTATAACTATATTTATTTTCTTTTATATACTGCTCTAAAAATAAAGCTAAAGGCTTTGCAGTATACCTACCTTTCATTTCTATATTCACAAAACATTTACCTTGTAATAACGCTAACACTTCATGCAGAGTTGCTATTTTATGTTCTCCTTCTACAGTGAGTTTCCTTAGCTCTGTAAGCGACATTTCGTGCACTTCACCACTACCGTTTGTAGTCCTATCTACTGTAAAATCATGAAAAACAATCAGCTCCCCTGTTGCACACACATGTACATCAAACTCAACAGCGGTAATACCTAATTCTAAAGCTTTCTTGAAAGAAGCAATAGTATTTTCGGCTACATGTCCTTTTGCTCCACGATGCCCTATTTTAAGCATAAATTTCATAATAAAAAGTTTTGGTAAAGATACTTCTTAAAAACAAGAAAGCACAAACCATTACGGTTTGTGCTTTTATAAGCAATAATAATAATAATAATAATTGTTTTACTTATTTCTTTATCACTTTTACAGTTTTTACAACAGCTCCTGCATAAATTTTTGCAAAGTAAACACCTGTAGCAAATTCATCAACATTAATAGTTGCTTCAGATGCTTTGTAAGTATTAGTATAAATAACTTTACCTGTAAGGTCTATAACTTCTATATTATCTATTGTTAAGTTTACTGCATTAAAGTTCCATACTGTAATTGATGGATTAGGGTAAACCATAACATTAGCATTTGTAACATCTGCTATACCTGCTGTAGTAGCAAAATTATACTCACCCGTAAGCCTGTTAAAACTTACATTATACTCACCTGCTGCAATAGGAATGTTTGGAGCATCTCCTTCTGTAGAAGCTGTCCCTGAAGGAAAATCTGCACTACCCCAACCTGGGTTCCATGCATTATTTAATCTAAACTTACCTTCACCTCCTGCAGATGTAAGCATATAAGTGTAATTAATACCATCGGTAGTAGCCATTTCAGTATCAGTATCCCAATCTACAACACCGTTACCAATCATGCTTATAATTACATAATCAAAGCTATATACTTTGGTTGTTAAATTGAAAGAAACATTATAACTATTTGCCAAAACTGGAATTTCTGTCCCTTCTACTGCTGTCCCTGATGGGAAGTCTGTACTACCCCAGCCAGTAGCATCATCATTTACCATAAAAGAAACATTTCCTACTTCTAGTGTTATATTATCAGCGCTATAATTAACACCATCTACAGTAGACATTGTTTCTGTCATTGCTCCAAAAGAAATAGTAACCTCATCAAAACCTACTACATTTTCAAAATTATACTCTAGTGTAGTTAAGTTAAATGTTACATTATAAGTACCATTAACAGCAGGAATATTTCCTCCCCCTGAAGTAGCTGTTCCCGATGGAAAAGCACCACCACCCCAGTTCTCTGTCCAAGCATCATCTTTTCTAAATTTAACTCCTGGGTCTGAGTCTGGCACAGTAATTACTACGTCATTCAGCGTATAAATAACACCATCTGTAGTTATCATATCAGTATCTGAGTCCCAACCTGTAACGGTAGAACCTCCTAATAGCCCAATATTGTCAAATTGAGCAAACGATGTAAACGTACCTGCAATAAGTACGGTTACTAAAAAAAGTAATCTTTTCATCATGCTAAAAAATTTAAATTAATAAAATAGAATTCAAAAAATTAAAAAACTGCCCTAATAAAAAACATAGGAATTAATCTTTATTTTGTAAGTATATAATATTGCCATGCTTTAAGCTCATGCATTTGATTTTTTGCAAGAGTTATTTTTTCTCCTGTCATGTAGTTTGTAAACTCTCCCTCTATCGGAAGTGTAATAGTTCTTCCCGAGTCAGAAAGGTTTGCGATATACCACACTTTACTCTCATCTTTTTCTCTTGAGATAGCATAAATATTAGTATCGTCAGATGTTGCTATACGGGTATAACTTGCAGCATCTTTACCACCATTAAGCGCTGTATTATTATTTTTTAACAATGCAAACTTTTCATATACAGCATACATCTTCTTTTTCTCTTTAGTGATCGAATCTTTCTCAAAAAACTTCAATCTACGATCAAAATCATACTCTTGTCCTGAATAAATAAGTGGCATACCCTCAATCATATATGTTAGTGCTGCAAAAGTTTCTGCTGCATCACCCATCCTTTCATACTCAGTACCATTCCATGAATTTTCATCATGGTTAGAAGTAAAATACATTAAGATATCATCAGCCTCAAAAACTGAATCTTTTTTGGTTATATAGTTATCCCAATCTCTAACCGACTTGTTACCTTTAGCTATATCATTCATTATGTGATGCGCTTCCCAACCATATCCCATATCAAAAAGATTATCTTTTAAGAGGTAATCCTTCTCTGATTCTGCTAGCATAAATATTGGTTTTACATCTCTAAGTTTTGGAATAGCATACTCCCAAAATGCTGTAGGTACATTATCGGCTACATCACAACGGAACCCATCTATATTTTGTTCTTTAACCCAATACAACATTTCTTTTGTCATAGGTTCGTATAGCTCCTTACTAGTATAATCAAGATGTGCTACATCTGTCCATCCATGACTCTCTCCTGTTTCTGGATTTAATGGGTCTGTAACTTCTCCATCAGCATTTTTATAATAATATTCAGGATGTTCTGTTATCCATTCATGATCCCAACCTGTATGGTTTGCTACCCAATCAAGTATTACATATATATCATTATCATGAGCTGTTTTTACTAATTCTTGAAAATCTTCAAGCGTACCCATATCAGGATTAATTGCAGTATAATCAGAAATAGCATAATAACTACCCAAATACTTTTCACGTTCTTTAGGATCTTTAATATCTTCGACAGAAAGCTCCCCTGTTGCTTTTCTATTCTTCATAGAAACAGGATAAATAGGCATTACCCATAACACCTTTACCCCTAGTTTTTTTAACTGTGGAATATCTTTAGTGAAAGCTGCAAAAGTTCCTTCAGGTGAATACTGGCGTATATTAGCCTCATATATAACACTGCTCTCCATAACAGCATCGCTCATAGGTGCAATACCCGCTATTTCAGTAGTAGTTATTACAGCAGTTTCTTCTTTTTTGTCATCCTTACAACTCGCGAAAGCTGCAAGTATAATTCCTAGTAAAATTGTTTTTTTCATTCGTATTACTTTTAGTAATTAATCTATTTTTTCTATTAATAATATAGTATATGGTGTATCAAAAGTGATATTATTATTCTCTACTATTCCTTCTGTACCCGAATAAGCATCACGTACTTTTGTACCATCTACAAAGACATCTCCTACGCTTATTGTTTTATTTCCCTTTAGTAAATCCAACCCAACTAAAACCGAATCATTATAATCTCCTTTTGTGAAGGTTCGTTTAAACACATAAGGCGATTCACTTACCATAATATGTTCACCTGCTCCCACAGATGGATGATTTTTTCGGAACCGTCCTAACTTTTGCCAATGTGCTAAAAGTGTCTTTGTTTCAGGTTTATTTATATCTTCCCAGTTCATAAAAGAGCGTAACGTAGCATCTCCTTCTGTATCTGGAATATCTAAAGAACGTCCTGTTTCATCTCCATAGTACACTTGTGATATACCAGGTGTTAATAGTAGCATTTCTGCTGATTTGTATGTCTTTTCTCTTTTTGCATCAAATGGACTTCCATCATCATGCGAAGAGATATAGTTAAGTACAGTATTACCTCCAAGCTCATTATTAAGTGTATTAGAATAGCTCTTAAACACTTCTTCTTTCGATTTTTGTGCTATATCCCATTTCATTTGAAAATTTATCAATGCATCAAAACCATTCTTGTAATAATTCACTTTTTTATCCCCAAAATCGAAATACTGCCCTCCTGATATACCATAGTTATACACCTCTCCTACTGTAAAAAAGGTATTATTATCTAGTACTTTATTTGGATTAGCTTTTTTCCATTCTGTAAAAGCATAATCACATTCTTTACTGAATGTAGCCCATACTTCTGCTCCTAGATGTTTTACAGTATCAGCACGATACGCATCTATACCATAATCTGTAATATAGTCCGTAAGCCATTTTATTATATAGTATTTAGGCGCACGCGGATAACCTGTACGTTCAAAAAAAGCATCCAATTCTTTCACCTCCTGTTCATAACGCCCTTCTGATCTCCATTTTTCCACCAACATACTAGGTAACTCAACTGGTTCATTACTTTCTGTCATTACATCAGGTAAATTTTTCACCAATGTACAAGTTGTTGTATTTTCATAATTATCATACTCACATTGTGGCTCTGTACGTACCCAATTTGATGGCCATACCTCATCAATATCTGTTACAGGTCCTGTATGATTTATAACCCCATCTAGCATTACACGTATACCGTGAGCATGTGCTTTTTCTACCAACTCAGATAAATCTTCCTCTGCGCCAAAATTAGGGTCGAGCTTTGTCCAGTCTTTTGCCCAATAACCATGAAAACCATAAGTATTCCCAGTTCCCTCATTAGTTGCATCGTGTATTTGTTCTACAACAGGTGTAAACCAAATGGCGTTAATTCCTAACTCATCAAAATAGCCTTCGTCTATTTTTTGAATAATTCCTCTTATATCTCCACCTTCAAAGCCGCGTAGCTTAGCTGTTTCTTTTGTTCTATTAAGAACAAGGTCATTACTCTCATCTCCGTTATTAAACCTATCGGTAAGCATAAAATAAACATTAGCTCCTTCCCAAATAAAAGGCATATTATGTTCCTGCTCTTCTTTTTTAGAAGAACAACCAAATGCTAATAATGCTGCAAGCGCAGGTATAATTATTTTTTTCATTTTAAAATTTTATAATCAACATATTCAATCCCACCACTTTTAATAGTAACTGGTATAGTATTTACTTTATCTCCATCATGAATATAAAAAGTAAGCTCTCGCTCTACTTTTTTATACTTTCTTCCTACTTCAGATAGTACATCAATGGCAATTTCTCCTCTTCTTACTTTTGCTTTAAATGTTAAGATTTCATACATCCCTTTACCATAAGCATCAGCAGTCACTCCATCATCTTCGTATAATAAACCACTACTCTTTTTTGCTTTTCTATCTACATAATAATGTACTTCTAACTTTTTAGCGGTGTAGTCTTCTGTAGATTGCATAGCATTAGCTGCTTTCATCACAAAAGAACCTCCTTTATAGAAATAAGGTATTGCTTCTTCTTTTATAGTTATAGTATGGATTGTTCCTCCCTCATAAACTTTATTATCGCTACTGTACCAATTATT
Organism: Flavobacterium sp. MedPE-SWcel; assembly: GCA_001874325.1. Classification (GTDB taxonomy): domain Bacteria; phylum Bacteroidota; class Bacteroidia; order Flavobacteriales; family Flavobacteriaceae; genus Flavobacterium. The sequence continues at coordinate 17,780 of MPCW01000010.1, forward strand.
ACCTTTAGGAAAATAAACATCTCTTTCTTTTATACCTTGTTTCAAAACAGGTGCTACTAAAATGGCATCACCCCATAAGTATTCATCTGATAATGTATGTAAGGTTTCATTTTCAGGTTCTTCAAAAAACAACGGTCGCATTAACGGATAACCTTTTTCGCTATTCAAGAATGCTAATGTGTAGTTATAAGGCAACATTTTGTAACGTAGCTCTATCGCTTTTTTTGCTAATGTCTTTATTGCTGGTTTTCTAAAGATCGGCTCAGCTGGAACAGACTCTTGTGCATGGGGTCTAAATATTGGTTGAAAAACACCATATTGTAACCAACGTACATATAATTCATCATCTATATTATCACCTGCAAACCCTCCTAAATCAGAGTGCATATATCCTATTCCTTGCATTCCCATTTGTAATGCAATTTCGGGTTGCGATTGTAAACCTCCCCAACTTCTACCAACATCGCCACTCCAAGGAATCATTCCATAACGCTGCGATCCCGAATAACCTGCACGCATTAATATAAACGGTCGTTGATTTGGAAAATCTTGCTTATAGCCTTCTTGTACTAACTTTGCCCAATCGTGACCATAAATATTATGTACCTCATCAGCACTTCCTATAGCATGTTGTACATAAGATGGATGCACTTCTGGTTCACCCAAATCTCCCCACCAGCCTGCAACACCTCTATTGATGTAATCTTTATATATATTCCAAAACCATTTTTTAGCATTTGGTTTCCAAACATCTATTATACCTGTATTACCAAAATAAAAATCATAAGTATATGGTTTACCATTTTCATCAGTAGCTAATACTTTATTATCTACAGCTTCTTGCCAACGGTTACTTGTTGTAAGTACAAAAGGCTCTGTAATTAATACTGTTTTTACATTTCTCCTAGCTAAACTCGCAATCATACCTTCTGGTGTAGGGAAACTATCTCTTAAAAAAGTAAGATTCCCCATTGTACCTTTCATATCCTTACCAAACCAATACAGATCGAGTACTACAGCATCTAAAGGAATTTTTTCTTCTCTGAATTTATTTACTACATCTCTTACCTCTTTCTCTGAATGGTAACCAAATCTACTTGCAAAATTTCCTAGTGTCCAACGTGCAGGCATAGGCTGTCTACCTGTTAACTCAGTATAACTCTCAGTAAGACTATACCAATTATCAGCTGCTATTACTTGATAGGTTTTACGCCCACTAATGGTTTCATATTCTAATGTATTGTCTTTTTTACTATCAAGATCTAACCATCCAATAGGTGCATTATCAAAATGCACTGCATATATTTTTGATGACATTACTAATGGCATGGTAAAATTCATTAATTCCGATCTACCCCCATAACCATAATGCGCCCTATTGTATAGTTGTAAACGATTACCTCTTCGGTTCATACCTAATGCACGGGCACCTCCACCATATAAAGCTTCTGTTTTATCAATATTAAAGCGTATTGCTTCGGTACTATCTTTTTTTACATAACCCTCTTTTTCTGAAAGCAATAATTTATTTTTATAATAGTAACTTATAGTAAAAGGTGACTCTTGAATAACTACTTCAATTCCTTTAGTACTATATGTTATTTTACCTTTCTTGCCTTTATACTTAGCCTTTACATCACGTGGATGCATTACTACAGCATGTGACTCTTTGTTTTCTTTCTCTCTTGTAGGGATGAAAGATGTTTCTACAATATTTTCTGAATAAGGTGTAATAATATATTTCCCATCGTTCATTACTAACTCTAGATGATCGTCAAAACTTTGAGCTTTCTGTAACTTACGTGAAGTGTTTTGGGCAGTAACTGCCGTAACTAGAAATAAGAATATTATACTATAGATGTACTTCATAATCATTGTAGTTCTAGTATTAAGGTCGATTTCGGACTTATACTAATATTTTTAGTTAGATTGATTGTTTCTTCTCCTAGTGCACTTTTACCTTTGGTGTAACCCTGTATACTTTCAGCAAAGCGAGCTGTACTAAATGTTTTAGCCTCAGTACTGTTGTTAATAACAACCATTACTGCGTCAGTATCGTTATACCTGAAGTATATATATACATTTTCTTGTGGCAAATAATGCTTTGTTTTACCTGTATGAATTACCTCAGCACTTTTTCTCCAATTAAATAACTTACTCGAAAATTCAAACCATTTTTGTTGTTTAGCTGTACGCCCTTTTTTAGTAAAAGCATTATTACTATCACCTTTCCACCCTCCAGGAAAATCACGACGAATGTCTGCATCTCCTCCTGTAGCCTTATCACCCGCCATACCTATTTCTGTACCATAGTATATTTGTGGTATACCTCTAATGGTAGCTATAAGTGTCATTGCCATTTTATATTTCTCAAAATCATTTTTATAGATTTCGTTAAAACGGGCTGTATCATGATTTTCTGCAAAAACCATAATATTATCTATATCAGGGTATAAAAAGTCATTCACAAAATTATCGTACACTTTTATTATTCCTTGATTCCAAGTATCCTTATCTTCATTAAACACTCCACCGATGACATCATGCAGCGTGAAATCCATAACGCTTGGCAAGTAGCTATTGTAGCTCTGTATAGCTGCTATTTTGCTGTCTTTTTGCCAATAAGCTACTTGTGATTGATCGTGCATCCATACTTCTCCTACTATATTAAAATAAGGGTACTCATCTGTAATGGCTTTTGTCCATTTAGCAATACCCTCTTTATCGTTATAAGAATAAGTGTCTACTCTAAAACCATCCAAATCAGCATACTCTATCCACCAAATAGCATTTTGAGTAAGGTAATTAAGTACCAATGGGTTACTTTGGTTTAAATCAGGCATAGTACTTACAAACCAACCATCCATACAGTTTTTAGTATCTATTGCTGAAGCGTTTGGATCAAACTGAGTGGTCATACGGTAATTACTCTGAGAGTAACCTGGAAATTGATGTACCCAATCATAAGCTGGTAAATCTTTATACATCCAATGTTCTGCACCCCAATGGTTCGTAACATAGTCCATTATCAATTTCATGTTACGTTTTTTAAGCGCTGTTGATAATGCTAAGTACTCCTCATTAGTTCCATAACGTGGATCTATACGATATACATCTGATTGAGCATAGCCATGGTAAGATGTTTTTGCATCATTATCTTCACAAAGTGGTGTACTCCAAAGTGCAGTAACACCTAGTTCTTCTAAATAATCTAAATGCTCTATAACACCTGCTATATCACCACCATGACGACCTGTATCTAATTTTCTATTTCCTCTCTCTGCTACTTCTTTACTACTATCGTTGTTTGAGTTACCATTTGCAAAACGATCTGGCATTATAAGATATACCAAGTCTGAAGAATTAAAACCTTCTCGCAATGCTGAATTTTCGCGTCGTTTTTTTAGAGAATAATTATGCGTAAATGCTACCTTATTTCTGTTTTTAAATGTGAAAACAAAATCAGAGGCAGGAATATTTTCAGTGTCTATGGTTACAAAAACATAATTAGGGTTCTCTGTTTTTACCACATTATTTATAATAATATTATCTGATACCGCTGGAGTGTATCGTGCTATATTCTCTCCGTAGAACATAATTTGTAGTTCTGGATTATGCATGCCACTCCACCAAAAAGGCGGTTCTACACGCTCTATCTGTGCAAAAACCATAGTACTAAAAAAGAGAAATATGTAAAGTAATTTTTTCATGCTTTATTATTTTCTAAACATCATAAAAACCTTGCGGTATTAAAAAAAACCTACAAGATCATTAAGACCTTGTAGGTTAAAAAACTAAACTATCACTACCCCGTTAGGTTGTACCCTAACTTCTTTACCATTTACAATAACTGTAAGTTCTTTATCGCCTTCAAGTTCAAACTCTGTTTCGTTAGAGTTTACTGCGACTTTCAATATTTGATTTCTAAAATTAATTTTAAACGAATAACCTTCCCATTGTTCTGGGATTCTTGGTTCAAAATGAAGTGTATCATTTTTAACACGCATACCTCCAAAACCTTCTACAATACTCATCCAAGTACCTGCCATACTGGTAATATGTAGTCCTTCTTCTACCTCTTTATTATAATCATCCAGATCTAATCGCGATGTTCTTAAATAAAAAGTATAAGCCTGCTCCATCCTACCTAGTGCTGCTGCTTGTATAGAGTGTACGCATGGTGAAAGCGATGATTCATGTACCGTTAATGGTTCATAAAAATCAAAGTGTTTTTCTAATTGTTCTCTAGTGAAATGATCTTCGAAGAAATAGATACCTTGTAAAACATCTGCTTGCTTAATATAAGGTGAACGTAATATTCTATCCCAACTCCATTTCTGGTTTATTGGGCGTTGACTACGATCTAGCTTGCTTACAGGCACTAACTCTTTATCTAAGAAATTATCTTGCTGTAAATACACATCATGTTTCTCTGAATATGGAAAATACATATTGTCTGCAACATTTTTCCATTGCTCTAGTTCAACATCATTTAAATTGACTTTAGCCATAATACGGCTATAATCATTCGTGTAATCACTTTTTACTTTTGCTATTTGCGTCATAGTATAATCAATACACCATTTTGCTATATAGTTAGTATAAAAGTTATTGTTTACGTTATTTTCATACTCATTAGGGCCTGTTACCCCTAATATCATATACTTATTATTATCTGAAGACAATGTTGATCTTTGTTGCCAAAAACGCGCTATACCAATAAGTACTTCGAGTCCTTTTTCAGGAATGTAAGTATAATCACCAGTAAAACGGTAATAATTAAATATCGCAAATGCTATTGCTCCATTACGGTGAATTTCTTCAAAAGTAATTTCCCATTCATTATGGCACTCTTCTCCATTCATTGTTACCATAGGGTAAAGTGCTGCTCCATTAGTAAAGCCTAATTTCTCGGCATTTTCTATGGCTTTCTCTAAATGTTCATAACGATATGTTAGTAAATTACGGGCTACTTGTTGATCTTTTGTTGCCATATAAAATGGTATACAGTATGCCTCAGTATCCCAATAGGTACTACCTCCATATTTTTCTCCTGTAAAACCTTTTGGCCCTATATTAAGTCTTGCATCCTTACCTAAATAGGTTTGGTTTAATTGAAAAATATTAAAACGAATACCTTGTTGTGCTTTTACATCTCCATCAATGGTGATGTCTGCCATTTCCCAAATTTTAGCCCAGGCTTGTTTTTGTTCTTCTAACAATACATCATAACGTTTTGCTTGTGCTGTAGCAATAACATTTTTGGCAGCCTTAACAAGTTCATCTGCATCATGATTTAATGATACTGTATATCCTCCAAACTTAACAATAGAAGCTTTTTGACCTTGTTCTGCTTCTACAACATAAGTAAATCGCATCTTATCTTTAGTTGCCTTTACTTCTGTTGGTGTTAATTTTAAATCTTTACCTGCTAAGAATATACTGTTATACATATAAGTCGCTACATCAAAATGTGTTTTATATGTTCTAGCAGTAACATAAGCCGCATTATCCCTATACTGAACATCTACTGGTTCCCAAAATTTTTCTTCCCAGTTAGTATCTTCATTAGTAACACCTGCATCTATATAAGGGTTAAATATAATTTTAGCAGTACCATTAAGTGGTGTTATTTCATATTTTATTACTCCTAGCTCATCATCTACAAGTGATAAAAATCTAGTTGCATTTACAGCTATAACTAAACCGTTTTGTAATACTGCCTCAAAAGAACGGTTGTACCACCCTTCTTTCATGTTAAGTTCTCGTCTAAAGTTTTTAACTTCCTTACAAGTATTTAAGTCTAGGTTTTCTCCATTTATGGTAATACCAATACCTATCCAGTTAGGTGCATTTAAAACCTTTGCAAAATATTCTGGATAACCATTTTTCCACCAGCCCACTTTGGTTTTATCAGGATAATAAATACCTGCAATATAGCTTCCTTGAAAAGTAGCACCAGAGTAACTCTCTTCAAAATTAGCACGTTGCCCCATGGCACCGTTACCTATACTGAACAAACTCTCAGAGGATTTCACCTTTTCGGCATCAAATCCTTCTTCTATTATTGACCAACTATTTGGTACTATATAATTCTGGTTCATTATTATTTATTTACTAAGGTTTGTAAAAAATTAGTATCCATTTCTGTAAAATCATTATAATTATAATCTGCCTCCTGTAGTGTAGTTGCATCACCAATACCTATGCTTATCATACTAGCTACATTAGCTGCTTGCACTCCTGCTACAGAATCTTCAAACACTATAGCCTCTACTGAGGGCATGTTTAATTTTTCTGCTGCTTGTACAAAAACTTCAGGGTCAGGCTTAGCATTTGTAACATCATTACCATCTACAATAGCATCAAAATAATGTAGTAGACTTACTTTTTCGAGTATTGGTCGTGCATTTTTACTTGCTGAGCCTAATGCTATCGGTTGTTTATTTTCTTTTAAATAATTTAATACTGGCATTACCCCATCAAGTATCTCGCTTTCATCCATCTTATCGATATACGTTAGGTAATCTTCATTTTTTTGTTGTAACCAGTTATTCTTTTCTTCTTGAGATAATTGTACATTACCTAAGGCAAGTATAATATCTAAAGAGCGTACACGGCTTACTCCTTTTAATTGTTCGTTATGCTCGTGCGTAAAATCAATTCCTAATTGTGCTGCTATTTTTTGCCACGCCAAAAAGTGATACTTAGCAGTATCTACTATAACACCATCTAGGTCGAATATAAATGCTTTCTTTTTCATTTTTTTATTATAGAATTTCTGACTTGGATTTAATGTCGTCTACATCTTTAACTTTTACTACTAGAATTGCAGCTATTATAAAGCTGACTCCGCTAATAACTATGGCATAAATTGCCTGACCATTGTAAAGATATTTTACAATAGGTCCTCCAATAAATGCATTAATAATCTGTGGAATTACGATAAAGAAATTAAATATACCCATATACACTCCCATCTTTCGAGGAGCAATAGAGCCTGCTAGTATAGCATAAGGCATAGCTAATATACTAGCCCAAGCAATCCCTACTCCTATCATTGGAAGAATTGCCCAATATTGGTTTGGCATAAAATAAAGCGAGACAAGACTAAACCCTCCTACTAAAAGTGAAACTGAGTGTGTTAATTTTCTGCCTATTTTAAAAGCAATATAAGGAAGTGCAAATGCAAAAATAGCCGAGACTAAATTGTATACCCCAAACAAGATACCTACCCAGTCTCCAGCATCATCATATGCTTGACTCGAAGCATCGTTTATAGGTAAATGATAAATATGATGTGCTATTGCAGGAGTTGAGAAAACCCACATACCAAACAAACCAAACCACGAGAAAAACTGTACCCAACTAAGCTGACGCATAGTTTGTGGCATTTTTTTAAAATCAGTAAAAATATCTGATAGTTTAGCTTCTTCTAATGGTTTAACATCTAACTCTCCCTCTGATTCAAAGCTATCTAACTCTTCTGGCGAATACTCTTTTGTAGTAAAAATCGTAACCAATATAGTTGTAACTAATACAACTGCTCCTATGCCAAAAGACCAAATAAGGTTTGGCGGAACTGCTCCCTCTGGTGCTGTGTTAGATATACCTAACCAATTAGTTAGTACATACGGTAATCCAGAGCCTACTACTGCACCAAAACCAATTAATGCTGTTTGTACACTAAAACCTAATGTACGTTGATCAGCACGTAAATTATCAGCCACTAAGGCTCTAAAAGGTTCCATCGCAATATTAAAGGATGCATCCATAATCATAAGCATCCCCGCCCCTACCCATAGCGCAGGAAGGAAAGCAACAAATATATCTGCTTGCGGCATTAATATTAAGCCCACTGACGCTAGTAAAGCACCTACAAGAAAAAACGGTTTTCTACGACCATATTTCCCCCAAGTTTTATCGCTATAATAACCTATTAGAGGTTGTACTATTAAACCCATTAATGGGGCTATAATCCAAAACCATGAAAGTTCATGTACATCTGCACCGAATTTCTGGAGTATACGGCTAGCATTGGCATTTTGCAGTGCAAAACCCATTTGTATCCCTAAGAAACCGAAACTCATGTTCCAGATTTCCCAGAAACCTAATTTACGCTTTTCCATTATCGTAATTTAATGATTTATAATACGATAAGCGTGTTATGGCTTATCAAAGACTTATTGTTTGAAGTGAAGTTATAAGCTTTGATAATAATGACAAATATATAATTTATTTGTTCTGAAACGTTTTTTTAGCATAAAAAAAATCCAGCCATACAGCTAGATTCATTTTTTTAAAACACTAAAAACAAAACAGTTAGCACCTACTACAACGTTAGCGTAGATTCTCTAAGTATTAATTCTGTCTCTATTAATTCAGTAGTATATTGTTCATTTTCTTCCTCCATTTCAAGCCTTTCTATAAGCATTTTAGCTGCTCTACCTCCCATTTTCAATCCGTTTTGACTTATTGTAGAGATACTTGGTGTAGAAAATCGCGATATAATCCCGTCGGTAAAACCTATTACGGATATATCTTCAGGTACTCTAAGCCCCATCTTATTAATAAGTTTGATCGAGGTAACAGCAAAAAGCTCATTTACTGCAAAAATAGCATCAGGTTTTTTATCCTTAATCAGCTTTTCTATTTTAGAAGCACAGTTTTCTATATCTTCTATCCTAACAATCATATCATCATGAACCTCTATACCATGCTCTGTAAGCGCTTTAATATAGCCATCAGTCCTTAACTTACCTACACTAACATAGTCTACAGTGGTAACAAGCCCTATGTTTTCAAACTTCTGCTCTATAAAAAAATCAATTGCCTTATAAGCTGCAAGTTGATCATCTATTATTACTTTATCACAAAGCACCTCATTAGTAACACGATCAAACATTACCACTGGCATACCTTGGTTTATTACCTCTTCTATATGGTGAAAATCTTTCTTTAACTGTGTCTCTTTAGATAATGACATAATAAAGCCATCTATACTACCATTAGCTAACATATCCATATTAATAACCTCTTTATCAAAGGATTCGTCAGAAAGGCACACTATAACATTATATCCATTTTCATTAGCCACTTGTTCCATACCGCTAATAACGGTTGCAAAAAAATGATGTACAATTTCTGGTATTATAATACCTATAGTTTTGGTTTTCTTATTCTTAAGACTAAGTGCTATATTATTAGGTCTATAATTATATAGTTTGGCAAAAGCTTGTACTTTTTGTCGAGTATCTTCACTTATTTCAGTACTATTCCTAAGTGATTTAGAAACTGTTGATATTGATACATCTAGTTCTCTTGCAATTTGTTTAAGCGTTACTTTTCTTTTCATTATAAATGTTGGGAGCTATTATTTTACAAATAAAGATAGTCTTAATTTTCAATTATGGCAATTATTACATCTAAATCATAAATAATTCGAAAAGTTTTCAACACGAAAACGTTTTCGGTGATAAGTAGTTGTAAAAACGTTTTTTTGTTTAATGAATTTACATAATTTTAACATTCGAAGTGAATTTATAAGCATATTAAAAGCAAAAATTAACCTAAACAACTTGTATGAAAACAATGTATAAAAAGTTTTTACTTTTATTACTCATGCTACCCTTAAGTGTACTTGCTCAAAGCACTTTAACTGGTGTCGTGAGTGATACTACTACTGGGCAACCTATACCCAGTGTAAATATTATAATAGAAGGCACTAATCGTGGTACAACTACGGATATAGATGGTAATTATACTCTTACTGATGTAAAGGCAGGTGACCAAATAGTGTTCAGTTTTATAGGATTCGCAAATCAAACAATAGAATATACAGGTCAAAGCACTCTAGATGTGGTATTACTTGAAGATGCTACACAACTTGAAGAAGTGGTAGTTATTGGGTATGGTACTGCTAGAAAAAAAGATGCTACAGGATCTGTTACTACAGTAAATGCAAAAGATTTTAATAAAGGTGCAATTACTACTGCAGACCAATTACTTACTGGTAAAGCACCAGGTGTAAGAATTACTAGCACAGGTGGTCAACCTGATGCTGCACCAAACATTAGAATTCGTGGTGGTAGTTCTTTAAGTGCACAAAACAATCCGCTTATAGTAATAGACGGTATACCTCTAGATTTTGTTAACCCTGCTGGAGTAAGCAACCCTTTATCATTAGTTAACCCTAGTGACATCGAATCTTTTACCGTATTAAAAGATGCATCTGCAACAGCTATTTATGGATCTAGAGCTTCTAATGGTGTAATTATTATTACTACTAAAAAAGGAACTTCTGGAGTACCACAATTTAACTACAACGCTAACATCTCTTTTGGTAAAGCTACTGATCTTATCAATGTTATGGATGGTACTACTTTCACAAGGTTCATACAAGAGTATCACCCTGACTTTACAAGATATCTTGGTATAGATGATCCTACAACAGATGCTGTAGACAATCCTGCTACAGAAGAAGTAGAAGGAAGAATTCTTTATAACACAAAATGGCAAGATGAAATATTAAGAACTTCAATTTTCACTAACCATAATTTTAGTGCTCGTGCAAACTTATTTGGTAAAGTTCCCTCTCGACTATCTATTGGTTACACAAAGAATGAAGGTGTAGTTAAAACAAATGATTATGAGCGTTATAGTGCCTCAGTAAAAATAACCCCTTCTTTTATAGATGATCATCTTAAAGTAGATGTTAACGCAAAAGGCTTTTGGGTAGATAAAAATACTGTTGATGAAGGAGGAGCATTAGGAGGAGCTTTTAATATGGATCCTACAAAACCAGTATATACAACTGCTGACACTAACAACTTTGGTGGTTATTACCAAAACACTACGGCAGATGACCCTAGAGATTTTGATGGACAATACAATCCTGTAAATTTATTAAATGAAAGACGACGTCCAGAACAGGTAAACAAATTACTTGGTAATGTGAAATTTGATTACAAAATGCATTTCTTACCTGATTTAAGAGCTGTTGTAAACCTTGGTATAGAAGCTTCTCGTGCAAAAATTACCGAAAGATATGGTGAATATGCATTTGCAAGTTATCAAGTTGATAACGAAAATGATTCATGGGTATTTAACCCTGGTGTAAATTTCAGAGAAACACAAAACATTACCAACAAAACAATGGATGCTTATTTAGCATACAACAAAAGCCTTACTGGTCCAATAACACGAATTGACGCACAAGTAGGACATGCTTTTCAAAGCTTTGTTAATGATGGGTATAAAACTGAATACCAATACAGTACTCTTACTGGTTTAAGAGAGGAAAAAATAAATGAAGAAAACCCTAATAATAGATATTATAATAAAACAGTACTTGAATCATATTTTGGTCGTGCTAATGTAGATTTATACGACAAATACTTATTTACTTTTACATTAAGAGCTGATGGGTCATCACTTTTTAGAGAAGACGACCGTTGGGGTTATTTCCCTGCTGCTGCTGTAGCTTGGAGAGTTACTGATGAAGATTTCCTTAGAGATGTTAAATTCATAAACAACCTTAAACTTCGTGTAGGTTATGGACAAACGGGACAACAGGACATTACTGGTGTTGCCGGTTATTATCCTTCTTCCCCTATATTTAGTGCTGGTGATGCTAACAGTCAATATCTACCAGGCGTTAGTACTTATAGCGCAAACCCTTTTAATGATCAATTAAAATGGGAGATAACTACAACATATAATGTAGGTGTAGATTTTTCTTTCTTTAAAAGAGAATTACTTTCAGGTAGCATAGATGTTTACCGAAGAGTTACTGATGACTTATTAGTAAAATCTGCTGTACCACCTGGGCAGTACCTTACAAATGCGATTACACAAAACGTTGGTTCTTTAGAAAACAAAGGTATCGAGATAGATCTTCGTCTTAGACCTATAACTACAGATAATTTCTCATGGGACTTATCAGGTAACCTTAGTTACAACTTTGGTGAAGTTACAGATCTTAAAAATGTAACTTCTATAAGCGCTAACGAATCTACTCTTCCTACTGGGACAGGGGTAAACCTTGCTCGTCATAGCGTAGGGTCTCAACCATACTCTGCATGGGTATTTGAACAATTATATGATAATGAAGGAAGACCAATAGTCGATAGTTATAGAGATCGTAATGGCGATGGTGTTATTAGTAATGATGATAGATATTATAAAGCTTTACGCCCTAACTGGACATTTGGTTTTGCTACAAATTTCAATTATAAAAACTTCGATTTATCTGCTAGTTTCCACGGGCAACTTGATGGACAAGTTTATAATGCTATAAAATTAGCAGGTGGATGGACAGATAGACCTTTACCTAATAATACAAATAGTCTTAGTAATGTTTTAGATTTTTATGATGGTGCTGCAGATCCAAGATTTCAAACAATAAACGGAAACATACCACTTTCTGATTATTATCTTGAAAGTGCTGCTTTTTTAAGATGTGATAATATAACTTTAGGGTATAGATTCAATAACATTTTTAAATCTGCTTCTTTACGTGTTTATGGAGGTGTTAATAATGCATTCATCATAACTAAATACTCAGGGCAAGACCCTGAAAACTTTAACGCTATAGATAGTAATATTTATCCGCGACCAAGACTTTACAACTTTGGTGTAAATCTTGACTTTTAATAAAAAATAATTGAATATGAAAAATATTAATAAAAAGATTATTTTAGGAATAAGTACATTAGTACTTCTCTTTTGCTCTTGCAGTAGTGAGCTTGACACAGAGCCTAAAGTAGAATTATCACTAGAAAATCTTTTAGCAAGAGACCCTGGTGCAGTAGAAGGACTATTATCTAAAATGTACGGCACTTTTGCACTTTCAGGACCATCTGGACCTGGTAGTTCTGACATTAGCGGACCTGACCCAGGAGAAACTGCTTTCCTTAGAAGTATTATAAACCTACAAGACTTTACTGCTGATGGCATGAAAAATCGTTGGGGTGATGATGGTCTTGACCAACTAACTACAACATCTAGTTGGGACCCTAATAATAAGTTTTTCACATACCTATATGATAGAGTATATTATATCGTACCACAAACTACAAACATTATTCTTGCATTAGATAATGTTGATGTAGCTAATGAAGAACAAATAGTTAGCGAACTTCGTTTTATACGAGCATTAGCATATTATTATATGATAGACTGTTTTGGTAAAGGTGTTATAGTAAATGAAAGTAACTATGGTAGCACTGAGCCATTACCTGAGTCTAGTAGAACTGAGTTATTTGAATATGTAGAAAGTGAACTACTTGCTATAGAAGAAGGAATGCCTCTAACAAATAGCTACGGAAGAGCAAACAAATCTGTAGTGCGTATGTTATTAGCAAAACTATATTTAAATGCTGAGGTATATACTGGTACGGGGCGTTATAATGATGCTCTTACTTATGCTAGCTTAGTTATAAACGAAGGTGGTTACACACTTTCTAACAACTTTGTAAGTAACTTTTCTTCAGATAATGATACTTCTACAGAAATTATATTTCCATTAATAGCAGACCCTGTTGTTAGCCAGAGTTATGGTAATACTACTTACATCGTTAATGGTTCATTAAGTACAGAAACTATGAACATTAATGATTTTGGATCTGTTGATGGATGGACAGGTCATAGAGCTACAAAAGCATGGTATTCGTTATTTGGTGACCTAGAAACATCTACAGACGATAGAGCTAGTTTATTTTGGACAGAAGGACATAATTATGAAATGGAAGACTATAAAAAATGGGAAGATGGCTATCCTTCTATCAAATTTAGAAACACATCCTTTTCAGGAACATCTATAGCTACATCTTTCTCTCCTACAGACTTCCCTCTATTTAGACTTTCAGATGCTTATCTAATGTATGCAGAATGCGCATTAAGAGGTGGTGGAGGTTCTCAAGCAGATGCTTTAGATTATGTAAATGCTATAAGAACAAGATCAAATGCAACTGCTATAACATCTAGCGAACTTACACTTGATTTTATTATTGACGAAAGAGCAAGAGAACTTAACCTTGAAGGACATAGAAGAAGTGACCTTATTCGCTTTGGAAGATTTACTGGTGGTAGTTACCTATGGCCATGGAAAGGAAATAATGTAAATGGTGCTGCAATACCAGCAACTTACAAGCTATTCCCTATTCCACAAACAGCTCTTGAAGCAAACCTTAACTTAACACAAAACACAGGTTACTAATTTTAATATTCTAAAAATGAAAAAAATATTTAATCTCTCAATATTATCATTATTGTTTTTATCAATAATGTCATGTAGTACTGATGATAATAAAATTATTGTCAATGAATCTACAAACCCTGTACTTATTACTCCCGAAGATGGAGTTAACATAATACTTAACCCTAGTACTGATGCTACAGTAGCACTTACGCTAGTTTGGGATCATGCTGCTTATAGCGTAGATACAGAAATCGATTATATGGTAGAAATGGCAGCAGCAGGAACAGGATTTGCTACACCAATTGCATTACCAATTACTACAAGCCGTGTTTCAACACTTACTGGTTTAGATCTTAGAGCTAAACTAACTAATGCTATCGATGATCCTAATGCTCCAGGGCTAGGCCTTCTTGATACAGAAGATGCTAATATCGAAGTAAGAGTTACAGCAACTCTTGGTAACAACGAAGATTTACCAATGGTTTCTAGTATTCTAAACCTTACTGTTATTTTTCAAGCAGGAGATGTAGTTATTACTCCTGAAGACCCTGAACTATTCTTAGTAGGAGCTCCTCAAGGAAACTATGGACTTAGCGAATGGGACAATGTTACAGCTATGCCAATGCGTTACATTGGTGATGGTACAACAATGGTGTTTGAAGCTTATGTAAAAGTTGGAGCTGGTCAAGGTTTCAAGTTTATTGGAGAGCAAGGTACTTGGGATAATGGAAACTATGGTACCATAGACGGAGCTCAAGATGGTAACATTCATAATGATGGTGGTAGTGGTGATATTAAAGTTGCCGAAACTGATGGTGATGGCTTATATTATGTGTGGGTAGATATCGATAATCTAGAATACAAGTTTATTAAAATGGACTGGGGTATTATTGGTGCTGCAACTCCAGGAGGCTGGGATGGTGAAACTGCAATGACATATAACTTTGCTGACAACAAATACAGTATTACAGAGACACTTACTGCTGATAACATGAAGTTAAGATCTAAAAACACTGGAGATTTTATTGCTAGTGATGAGTGGGCATTTCAAATAGGAGCAGATGATCCTTCTGCTTATAACACTAATGCTGGAGATATATCTGTACCTGATGGAGAAGCAACGATTGAATTAATAATCGACTTTGACGGTAGCGTTACAGTAACAGGTATATAAAACTATTAATTAATAAGGGCTAGCTTTTACGCTAGCCCTTTCTATATAATTACTATGAAAAAATTTACTATTCTATTTTTACTTTTAAGCTTAGCGGGATTTGCTCAAGTCACTACCACTCCTTCCCCTACAATTGCTACGGGTAGTGTTACAGTCTTTTTTGATAAGGCAGGCACTCCTTTAGCTAGCTATGACGGCACAATATATGCCCATATGGGTGTTACTGTAGACGGTGAACAATGGCAAAATGTTATTGGAGACTGGGGTAATAATACCAATCAACCTGCATTAACTTTAGTTTCAGGAACTACATATAGCCTTGACATAACACCAGACCTTTACGATTACTTTGGAGTAGCTACAACAAGTACTATTACTGAAATGTCTTTTGTATTTAGAGCAGCTTCAGGAGCGCCACAATCGGCCGATTTATTTGTAAATGTAGGAGCTTTTCAAGTTAGCCTTACATCTCCAGAAGAAGATAGCACAACATTATTAGCATCTGGTGGTTCTTTAAATATTACTGCTAATAACACAGGCGGTAATGCTGATTATACGCTAAAATCAAATGGAGCTACTATAACTAGTAGTAACGCTACTTCTAGTTTTTCATATAACCATACTAATATCGTTGCGAATCAGAATTACGAATTAGAAGTTGTTCAGGGTGCTAACACTATAACAAAAACATTCACTGCTATAGTTAACCCTAACACTGTTACGCAATCAATGCCTGCTGGGATAAGAGACGGTATAAACTATGACGATGCTGATGCTACAAGAGCAACATTGGTATTAAATGCTCCTAATAAAGATTTTGTATATGTAGCTGGTAATTTTAACAACTGGCAACCAACATCAGCATATGCGATGAAAAAAGATGGAGCTACTGGTAAATTCTGGCTAGAAATTACAGGACTTACATCGGGTACTATAAATACTTTTCAATACTGGGTGGTTGAAGAAACTCCTGTTACAAATTCACCAGCAATGGTTAAAACTGCCGATCCTTTTTCTACTCTTGTATTATCTCCTTTTGACGATCAATATATAGAGGCTAGTACTTATCCTGATCTACCTGCTTATCCTGCAGGACAATCTTTTGAAGTATCGGTACTACAAACTGGGCAAACTGCCTATAACTGGCAAGTAACCAATTTTGACAGGCCTGAGAAAGAAGATCTTATTGTATATGAACTCTTAATAAGAGATTTTAACCAAGAAAAAACATGGACATCTCTTATCAATCAAATAGATTATTTTAGAAACCTTCATGTAAATGCTATCGAGCTTATGCCTGTTATGGAGTTTGAAGGTAACGTTTCATGGGGTTACAATACCGCTTACCATATGGCTTTAGATAAAGCATATGGTACTGAAGAATCTATGAAACAATTTATAGACCTTTGCCATGAAAATGGTATTGCTGTAATACTAGACCTTGCACTTAATCATGTATACGGACGTTCTCCACTTGCACGTATGTGGATGAATGACCCTGACGGTAATGGATTTGGTAATACAACTTCAGAAAACCCTTACTGTAACATTAACGCAACACACTCTTATAGTGTAGGTACTGATTTAAATCATCAGTCTGACCTAACACAATACTATGTAGAGCGAACTATTGAACACTGGATGAATGAATTCAAAATTGATGGGTTCCGTTGGGACCTTACTAAAGGGTTTACTCAAAACTGTACTGGTAGCGATCAAGGTTGTACAAATGGCTATCAAGCAGATAGAGTAGCTATTATGAAGCAATATTCGGACTATCAATGGGCTATAGATCCTGATTTCTATGTAATATTTGAGCACTTAGGTGTTGGAGGGTCAGCTAGTGAAGAAATAGAATGGGCTAACTATCGTGCTGATGAAGGGAAAGGAATTATGCTATGGGGTAAATTCACAGAGCCATATAATCAAAATTCAATGGGGTATAACTCTAACAGCAATTTTAATAGTATGGATTTTGAAAATAGAGGTTTCGATCAACCAAGACTTGTAGGGTATGCCGAGAGTCATGATGAAGAAAGGCTTATGTTTAAAAATCTTGCTTACGGTGCAAATTCTGGAGATTATGATGTAACTGATGCTGCAACAGCACTTGAAAGAATGAAAACTATAGGGGCTGTAGTATTTACTGTACCTGGGCCTAAAATGCTGTGGCAGTTTGGTGAACTAGGGTATGAATATAGTATAAACTACTGTGAGGATGGAACCATAAATGATGGTTGCCGTACTAACCCTAAACCAATACCATTTGAACTAGGATATACTACTGATGCAGATAGAATGGGAATATATAATACTTGGTCAGATATTATAAAGCTACGTTTAAGCAACCCAGTATTCCATACTAATACATTTACTATCGATTCTGGTGATCTTACACCTCGAATTGATATTTGGAATGATGCTCTTGGAGCTGATGAACTTAAGAGTGTAATCGTATTAGCCAATTTTAATACTACAGTACAAACAGTTGATACTTTTTTCCCTAATACTGATGACTGGTATGATTTAATGAATGACGATGCAGTTATAAGTGGTAGTACTACAACTATATCTCTTGAACCAGGTGAGTTTAAAATATTTGGTAACAAGCCAGCACTACTTAAATCAGAAACACTTACTGCTCAAGCAATAACACTTTACCCTAATCCAACTACAAATAGCTTTAGTATAAATATACCTACTCAAAAGGTAGAAGTATATTCATTAACTGGGCAATTAGTAAAAGTATTTAATAATACTATTGAAAATACTCCGCTTAATATTGACGAATTAAATAATGGCATGTATTTTGTAAGAGTAACTAATGATAGTAATCAAGTAAACACTATCAAATTAATAAAAAAATAGAAGTTAGTTGAGTTAGTTTTATTTATGTTAAGTTTCAAAAGGTCTTCCATTAAAGGAGACCTTTTGTTCTTTATATAATACAAAGAACTATTATTTATGTATTTAAGAACCCATAAATCCAATCTTAAACGCGGAAAAAATTCTTTATATTTGCCGGACTTACAACATACTCAATCTCAAAAAATTACATTCAAAATAATAATTCACACCCCTATTTGAATTTCTGATAAATAATTGTACTTTTGCATCCCCTTTATTGGGGACGGAATGTTTAATTAAAATTATTTATTGTGAACACATTAAGCTACAAGACAGTTTCAGCTAACAAAGCTACCGTTCAGAAAGAATGGATCGTTGTTGACGCTGAAGGTCACAATTTGGGCCGTTTTGCTTCAAAAGTTGCAATGCTTTTAAGAGGTAAATACAAACCAAATTTCACACCGCACGTGGACTGTGGAGATAACGTAATCGTTATCAACGCAGAAAAAATCAACCTAACAGGTAACAAGCTAGAGGAGAAAACTTACATTCGCCACACTGGATACCCTGGAGGTCAAAGAACTTTAACTGCAAAAGTTGTAAAGGAAAAAAATCCTGCACTTTTAGTAGAAAGAGCTGTAAAAGGAATGCTACCTAAGAACAAACTTGGTGCTGAGCTATTCCGTAATTTGAATGTATACGTAGGACCTGAGCACAAGAATGAAGCACAGAAGCCTAAAACCGTTAACTTAAACGACTTAAAGTAATGGCTACTATCCACAAAATTGGTAGAAGAAAAACCGCTGTTGCCCGTATTTATCTTTCTGAAGGTACTGGTAAAATCACGGTAAACAAAAAAGAATTTGAAACTTATTTTCCAACACCTACTCTACAGTACAAAGTAAAGCAAGCATTAACGCTTACTGAGAACGCTGAGAACTTTGATGTAAAAATCAACGTATACGGAGGAGGATCGACTGGTCAAGCAGAAGCTGTAAGAATGGCAATTGCAAGAGCTATGTGCGAAGTAGATGCAGAAAATAGAACAATCTTAAAACCAGAAGGTTTATTAACTAGAGATCCTAGAATGGTTGAGCGTAAGAAATTCGGTCAGAAGAAAGCTCGTAAGAAATTCCAATTCTCGAAACGTTAATACTCCATTATCAAGCATCGCTTGGTATGGTTCATTTTTTATTATTGAATTAAAAAACATGTTGTTCCCTCGCCGAGGCGAAGGGTTAGTTTAGCATCTAAATGAACAGGGCCGGACATCGCCACCTGATCATTGCTTACTCAACAGAACGTAAACTATTACAAAAATGGCAAATAAAGTAGAAGTTAAAGACTTACTGGAAGCAGGTGTACACTTTGGACACATGACCAGAAAATGGGATCCAAATATGGCTCCTTACGTTTATATGGAGCGTAATGGTATACACATTATCAACCTATATAAAACAGCAGCTAAAATAGAAGAAGCTAATGAAGCTCTTAAAAAAATAGCTGCATCAGGTAGAAAAATATTATTTGTTGCTACAAAAAAGCAAGCAAAAGATATTGTTGCTGAAAAAGCAGCTGCCGCTAACATGCCTTACATCACTGAAAGATGGCCAGGTGGTATGTTAACAAACTTCGTTACTATTCGTAAAGCGATCAAGAAAATGACTGCTATCGATAAAATGAAGAAAGACGGAACATTCATGACTCTTTCGAAAAAAGAAAGACTACAGGTAGATCGTCTTCGTGCAAAGCTTGAAAAAAATCTTGGTTCTATATCTGATATGACAAGGCTTCCTGCTGCGTTATTCGTTGTAGACATCAAGGCTGAACACATTGCAGTAAAAGAAGCTCAGAAATTAAACATTCCGGTTTTTGCGATGGTAGATACTAACTCTGACCCACGTCAGGTAGATTACGTTATCCCATCAAATGATGATGCTTCTAAATCAATTGACAAAATTTTATCTCTAGTAACAGGTGCTGTTACTGAAGGTCTTACAGAAAGAAAATCTGAAAAAGAAGACCAACAGAATCAAGCTAAAGCAGAAGCTCCTGCTGCTACTAAAGCAGAAGCTACTAAAGAGTAAAAATAACATTACAATAAAGTCGTTGTACTGATATATGTTTACTTTTGTAGCCATTATTAGTATAACGACTTTAATTATTAAACAAATAAACCCTTTTCAAAATGGCAAATATTACTGCTGCAGACGTAAATAAATTAAGAAAAGCTACAGGTGCCGGTATGATGGACTGTAAAAAAGCTCTAGTAGAGGCTGAAGGTGATTTTGATAAAGCTATTGAAAACCTTCGTAAAAAAGGGCAAAAAGTAGCTGCAAATAGAGCTGACAGAGAATCTACTGAAGGTGCTGTAATTGCTGTTGTAAACAGTGACAATACATCTGGTACTGTTATCTCTCTAAACTGTGAGACTGACTTTGTTGCTAAAAACGATACTTTCGTAAAATTAGCTACAGATCTTGCAAACTTATCATTAAACCACAACTCTAAAGAAGATTTTCTTGCTGCAAACTTTAACGGTGTTACAGTAAGCGAAAAACTTATCGAGCAAACTGGTGTTATTGGTGAGAAAATAGAAATAGGTTCTTTCGAAAGACTTGAAGGTTCTTTCATCAACTCTTACATACACGCAGGTAACAAAATTGCTACTTTAGTATCTCTTTCTGCTAATGTAGAAGGTGCTGGAGAAGCTGCAAGAAACGTTGCTATGCAAGCTGCTGCAATGGCTCCACTTGCTCTTAACGAGGATGGTGTTGACGCTGCAACTATTGAAAAAGAAATCGAGATTGCTAAGGATCAACTTCGTGAAGAAGGTAAGCCAGAAGCTATGCTTGATAATATTGCTAAAGGTAAACTAGGTCGTTTCTTTAAAGACAACACTCTTGTTAACCAAGCATATATCAAAGATAATAAAGTTAGCGTTAGTGGTTATGTAAAAACTATAGACTCTGGTTTAACTATCACAGGATTTAAAAGAGTTGCACTTGGGTAATTAAAACCTAAAAGCAAACATTATAAAAAACCCCTGATTCTTTTAGAATTCAGGGGTTTTTCTTTTCTTTATACTACACAATTAGTTTTCAAAATATAAAAAATGGATAATAAAATACGTTGTAAATGGTGTGAAGGTGATTCACTTTATGAAAAGTATCACGATGAAGAATGGGGTAAACCTGTGCGTGATGACGCAACATTATTTGAATTCTTATTACTTGAAACTTTTCAAGCTGGACTTAGCTGGATAACTATATTGCGTAAACGTGAAAACTTCAGGAAGGCTTTTGATAATTTCGATTATAAAAAAATCGCATTATATAGTCAAGATAAAATAGATGAGTTATTACAAGACACCGGCATTATTCGCAACAAACTAAAAGTGAATTCAGCAGTAAGCAATGCTCAACTATACATAAAGATACAAGAAGAGTTTGGCAGCTTCTCTAACTACTTTTGGGCATTTACTGACGGAAAACCTATAGACAATAAATTTAAATCTCTAAGTGAAGTTCCTGCCACTACTCCACTTTCTGATAAAATAAGCAAAGACATGAAAAAGAGAGGTTTTAAATTTGTAGGTTCTACAGTTATATATGCACACATGCAAGCTACTGGCATGGTTAACGATCATATACTAGATTGCCATACTCGAAAATAGACATTCAACAAAAAACAACATCTTTTGTTATCACAAAAAATAAAAGCCCTGCAAATGCAGAGCTTTTATTTTTTTATACTTTAAAGGGTATTTATATCACTTTTCGTAACAGTTTAAAAACTTAGCGAGCGTCCTTGCTTCTTGATCCTGAAATCTTGAAATACACATAAAGCAACAATAGTAAGCCCTAGTAAAATTATTTCTACACCTACTCCGTTTGTCACTACAATTCCAGTTACAAAAGCAATTGTAAAACTAACACCTATCTCAGTATAGTATCTATTCGGCACAAACCTTAATTTAGTTTTTAAATACTTCCTAAATTTATTTAATTTTTGCTTGAACATCTCATTACTAAATGATGGTATTTTGTCAAGCTCTAAATACTGAATATAGCTCTCAATTCCATCAACCTGCTCTGGTGTTAAATCTTTTTCTTTCAAGTTATTCAAAAGCTTAATAAAACTTTCAAAGATTTTTACTTCTGATTTCACATCAGTTTTAGCAAGTTGTTTTTTTAGAAAAATAATCGTCCCTTTCAAATCACTTGTTTCATCAAGAGAACCAGATCCCATTAATTCATTTAATTCAACATCTAACGCCAATGCTATTCTTTTAATCGTTTCTCCTGTTGGAGATGACTCTTCATTTTCAATCCTCTGAATAGTCCTTAAACTCACCTTAGATTCCTCAGCTAAATATTCTTGAGACATTCCTCTAAGCCCTCTTAATTCCTTCAGTCTTTTTGCTAAATCACTTGTTCCCATTTTAAATAAAATTTATTGTTCTCAGCAAAAGTATACCTCAGTCATTATAAGTTGTTACGTCAAGCCACCGTCATCTTTACGTCATGTACTGACAACGTGATTAATACCTGTAATACTCTGGCTTAAATGGTCCTTTTACATCAACACCAATATAAGATGCCTGATCTTCTCTAAGTGTTTCTAACTCTACTCCTAATTTAGAAAGGTGTAGTGCAGCAACTTTTTCATCAAGGTGTTTTGGCAACATATACACTTCGTTCTTATAGTTATCACTATTTTTCCAAAGCTCTATTTGCGCTAGCGTTTGGTTTGTAAATGAATTACTCATTACAAAACTTGGGTGACCTGTAGCACAACCAAGGTTTACTAAACGACCTTCCGCAAGAATAATAATATCTTTACCGTTAATAGTATATTTATCTACCTGTGGTTTAATTTCTACTTTAGTAGAACCATGATTATCATTTAACCAAGCCATATCGATTTCATTATCGAAGTGACCAATGTTACACACTAAGGCTTTATCTTTAAGCGCTTCGAAATGACGCCCCATTACGATATCTTTATTACCTGTAGTAGTTATCACGATATCAGCATTACCAATAACTGTTTCTAATCTTTTTACTTCAAAACCGTCCATTGCAGCTTGTAATGCACAAATTGGGTCGATTTCAGTAACAGTAACGATAGAACCTGCACCTCTAAAAGAAGCAGCAGTACCTTTACCTACATCTCCATAACCACAAACTACTACTCTTTTACCAGCAAGCATAAGGTCTGTAGCACGACGCACTGCATCAACAGCACTTTCTTTACAACCATATTTGTTATCGAACTTCGACTTTGTAACTGAATCGTTAACGTTTATAGCTGGCATTACAAGAGTACCATTTTTCATTCTTTCGTAAAGACGGTGAACTCCCGTAGTAGTTTCTTCAGAAAGTCCTTTAATATCTTTAGCTAATTCTGGGTAACGATCGAATACCATATTTGTAAGGTCTCCACCATCATCAAGAATCATATTTAATGGTTGACGGTCTTCTCCAAAGAAAAGTGTTTGCTCTATACACCAGTCAAACTCTTCTTCGTTAAGTCCTTTCCATGCATATACTGGTATACCAGCAGCAGCAATAGCAGCAGCAGCATGATCTTGTGTAGAGAATATATTACAAGAGCTCCAAGTTACATCAGCACCTAAAGCTACAAGTGTTTCTATAAGCACAGCAGTTTGTATTGTCATGTGTAAACACCCTGCAATACGAGCTCCTTTAAGAGGTTGCTCATCCTTATACTCTTCACGAAGCGCCATTAATCCTGGCATTTCAGCTTCAGCAAGTGTAATCTCTTTTCTACCCCAGTCTGCAAGGGCGATGTCTTTTACTTTATAAGCCACGTATGGCACTGTTTTAGTACTCATGAATATTGTTATATTTGTATTAGCGAAATTTTATGCAAATTTAGCGATTTCCTGCATAACCACATAGCTTTAAGAATAATTTAGGCTTTAGCGTGAACCTTAAGCATTTGAAACACAATAAAATGAACTACAACACACACAATTACCTCCATGCCATTACATAAATCTACCATTATAAATGGTAACACTCAGCTCTTAGTATGGAAAATTACTGAGAGTCACGACGATCTTTTTAAGCAAGTTAGTTTAAAAGATATATGCTTGGCTCGCTTAGAAGGAATGAAAAGCGAACAGCATCGTAAAGGTTTTTTAAGTGTTCGAATGCTACTCCAAGAAGCTGGTTATACCGACTTTGATCTTTATTATACCGATGATGGCAAACCTCATCTAAAAGACGATAAATACATTTCAATAACACATTCTCACAACTTTTCGGCTATTATCATTAGTGATGAAAATGTAGGGATTGATATGGAAATGCAGCGCAAAAAAATAACTATCATTGCTAATAAGTTTTGCAAAACAGAACTTGATTATCTTGAACCTAACAAATTAAAAGATTATATACGTAGCCTTACTGTTATATGGGGTGTTAAAGAAGCGTTATTTAAAATGATATCACTACCAGGTATTAGCTTTAAAAACCATATTGATGTCCACAGTTTTATTATAGACAATAATAACGGTAAAGCGACTGTTACCTTTAATAACATGAATTCAAATTATATTTTCTCCTTCGAAGAAATTGAAAACTTCACATTAGTTTACAGTTTTGAAGAAACTAATGACAAAGCCCACCTATAATGAATGAAATTTCGGAATTTCTTTTTAGTCAATATAAAAACTACAGCACATTAAACATTTGGCTTGAAGCAATAGCTTCAGTATTTGGAGCTTTAAGTGTTATCTATTCCGCTCGTAATAGTATCCTTGTTTACCCAACAGGAATTATAAGTACTATTATTTTCACCTATATGTTTCTTCAATGGGATCTATATGGAGATGTAATCATTAATATCTATTACTTTATTATGAGTATTTATGGATGGTTATTATGGAGTAAAAAAGATAAACAAAGTGACAAACTTCTAGAAATAAATCAAATGACAGCAAAAGACGTCACCAAATGCATACAGATTTTTATAGTTTCTGTTATATTTGTAGCAACAGTATTTATTTATAACAATAAGTTTACGTACTGGTGGGCTTATATAGATACTTTTACAACGGGACTCTGCTTTGTAGGTATGTGGCTTTTGGCAAAACGGAAAATTGAAAATTGGATTTTCTTAATAATTGCCGATATAATAGCAGTACCTCTTATATTCTATAAGGGAGCAACAGTTACCAGCATATTTTACATTTTTCTAACTATTGTTGCTATTATAGGTTATTTCTCATGGAAAAAAACATTACAAAACAAGACATTAACGTAGCTATTACTGTTTATTCTCAATTGAACAGCACTGCAACGCTGATTACAGAAGCTCTTAACGGACAAGCAATCACTAACAATGTACAAGATTACACTTTCAAGAGTTTTGACTTTGAAGATGCTCTAGATAAAAAAAATAAGTTTGATAATAACAAACTAACAATTCTTGCTATTAAAGAAGGTGATGACAGTGATTCTATCAAAAAACTTATTGCCACTTTAAACAAAAATAAAGCAAACTATATTGTAATATTAAGCGATAGAGAAACTCTAACAGAGCAAGCCGTAAAAGTTATTAATGACCTTGAAAAAGCCATTAAACTTAACCTAACTATTAAAGATTATATAGATATATATAATCGAGATATTAGTATAGAGAAGATAGAAAATCAACTTGCCACGTTTAAAAATGGAATCAATAAGATCGTCTTAAAGAAACCTGCCATTATAAACGATGGTATATTTCAACTACCTACAAAGTCAGCAGAAGAATATGCTTCATACTTTGAAAGTAAAAAGGATAACTTTAAATTAACAAAGTTTGTACCCGCATCTGGTGCTGCTTCTAGAATGTTTAAATTCTTAAATGAATTTATGATAGGGTTTAATCCCGAAGAAGACACTATAAATGCATATATAAATAGAAAAGAACAAACAGCGCTAAACACTTTTTTAGTTGGGCTAGACAAGTTTGCCTTTTTTAAAGAAATAATGGATGTTGTAAAAGAAGATCCTTATTACAACGAATGGAGCAAAAGCACCCGAACTTACAACTTTATAAAAACAATGTTGCAAGACAAAAGGTTCGACTTTGCTAACAAGCCAAAAGGTATACTTCCATTTCATCAACAAGAAGGGTTTGTTTCGACCCCTGTTTGTGAACATTTAAAAGAAAGTGTTGACTATACAGCATCACAAAACAAAACCAACGTACACTTTACAATATCTGAAGAACACCTTGATGGTTTTTTAGATGCTATACAAAGGTCTAAAAGTGCTGTTGAAGAAGAATCTGGAACAGCAATTGACTTTAGCTTTTCTTATCAGCACAAAAAAACCGACACCATAGCTGTAGATATGGACAATATTCCTTTTAGAGAAAATGGAGAGTCTATTTTATTTAGACCAGGAGGACATGGTGCTCTTATAGAAAACCTTAACAATCTAGAAGCTGATATTGTATTTGTAAAAAACATAGACAACGTTAGTCACAACAATAGTAAAACAATATCGCTATACAAAAAAGCCTTAGCAGGAGGACTAATAGAGCTACAAGAGCAAATATTCATCTACCTAGAGCGTATTGATGAAGGGAACCTTACTGAAGAGGAAGTTAATGAAATATTCACTTTTGCTAAGGGTCAATTATCACAACACATACCTGAGGATGTTTCTAAATTCACACATGAAAACAGAATTGAGTATGCACAGCAACTTCTAAACCGCCCTATAAGAGTATGTGGTATGGTTAAAAACGAAGGTGAACCTGGAGGTGGGCCTTTTTGGGTTGAGGAAGAGAAAGGAAGACTTTCATTACAAATAGTAGAAAGTTCTCAGATAGACATGAGTAATGCTAACCAAAAGCTAATCTTATCGCAATCTACACACTTTAACCCTGTAGATTTAGTATGTGGATTAAAAACTTATAAAGGAGAATATTTCAACCTTAACGATTATGTAGATGCCGATACTGGCTTTATAGTAACTAAAAATCGTTTAGGAAAAGATGTACAATCTTATGAATTACCAGGATTATGGAATGGTGCTATGGCAGGCTGGATAACAGTATTTGCCGAAGTACCACTAGAAACATTTAGTCCTGTAAAAACAGTAAACGACTTATTAAAACCAGCGCATCAGTCGCTATAATAATTTCAGGTGTAAGATTTTAGATAATAGATTAATTCGAATATCTAATATCTGAAATGTATTATCTAAAATCTTATAATGAATAAAGCATTAATAGCACACGAACTTAACTTTAAGGCTGTACGCAGTAGTGGAGCTGGTGGACAAAATGTAAACAAAGTTGCTAGTAAAGTAATACTTAGTTTTAACGTAGCAGAATCGCAAGCACTTACTAATGACGAAAAATTATTAGTAAAAACTAATCTCGCCTCTCGTCTTACTAACGACGACATTTTAATATTACAATGTGACGAAGATCGTAGTCAAATTAGAAATAAAGACATTGTTATAAAGCGTTTCTTTTTAATAATAGACAGTGCGCTTATAGTACCTAAAACAAGAAAGCCTACACGGATACCAAAATCGGTTATTAAAAAGCGTTTAAAAAATAAAAAAAACATTTCTGAAAAGAAACAGCTTCGTAAACGACCTGATTATTAAACCATTCACTTAGCAAACAAACTAATAAACTCAATTATATTATCATTGTTAAAAAATACAACAATCTAATCAATCAAGAGAAAAGTTTTTATTACTTTTGCGCCGTCTCAAAGGGGTGCCCTAAACAACGGGCTGAGATCATACCCAAAGAACCTGGGCGGGTAATGCTGCCAAGGGAAATTATAGACTATATGACGGAGTGCACGCCATTATGTAGCCTATAGAAGTATATTAATATTTAATTAACTAAAAAGGAATAATTGCCCCTTTTATTCGTAAACACATTTTACGAATGAAAACTTTATTCATTACTCTTAACAGGAAAAAGAAAAATCTTTTACCTCTAGCTCTTGGTCTTTTTGCCATGACAGCTAATGCACAAACTCCTCCCGTTACTCCTACTCCACCTACTCCTGAACAGGATAGTACAAAAGTATCTGAGTACAAACTTGACGAGGTTTTAGTACAAGCCGTACGTGTAACAACACAAACACCTGTAACGTTTAGTAACATTAGTAAAGAAGAAATTGCTCCTCGTAACTTAGGGCAAGACATACCTTTTTTACTTAACTACCTTCCATCGGTTGTAACAACCTCTGATGCTGGTAACGGAATTGGTTACAGCGGAATACGAGTTCGTGGTGCTGATGCTAGTCGTGTAAACGTTACACTAAACGGTATACCATATAACGACGCTGAGTCGCATGGTACTTTCTGGGTAAATATGCCAGATTTTGCTTCATCTGTAGAAAACATACAACTACAACGTGGTGTAGGTACATCTACTAACGGTGCAGGTGCGTTTGGAGCGAGCCTTAACTTACTTACTGATGCTTATAGTAAAAAGTCTAACGGAGAGATATCAAACTCTTTTGGTAGCTTTAATTCTAGAAAGCATACTGTAAAATTTAGTACTGGACTAATGAACGATCGCTTCGAGATAGCAGGTAGGTTATCTAACATTGCTTCTGACGGTTATATTGATCGCGCTTCATCTGATCTTAAATCATACTTTTTACAAGGAACGTATGTAGGTGAAACAACCTTAATAAAAGCATTAGTTTTTGGAGGTAAAGAGCGTACATACCAAGCTTGGAATGGTATTGACCGTGCTACATTAGAAAGTAACAGACAGTTTAACTCTTCTGGAATATATACTGATATTGATGGTAACATACGTCACTATGATGATGAAACAGATAATTACCAACAAGATCACTACCAGTTACACTGGAATGAAAAATTAAACGAAAACTGGAATACTAACTTAGCATTTCATTACACAATAGGTAAAGGTTATTATGAAAGCTACAGAGATGAAGCTTCAGCAGCAGATTACCCTGGTATAGGAGCTACAGACATTGATAATGGTACTACTGATTTAATTACACGTAAGTGGTTAGATAATGATTTTTATGGCACTACATTCTCTACTAACTACAAAAACAATGGTTTAAATGTTGTTTTAGGTGGTGCATGGAACAAGTATGAAGGTGATCACTTTGGTAACATTATATGGGCTAGAAACTCAAATGGTGTACAACCAGGTGACAAATACTATGATGACAGCTCTCAAAAAACAGACTTTAATGTATTTGCAAAAGCAAACTACCAGTTAACTGAAAAGTTTAGCTTATTTGGAGATTTACAATACCGTAAGGTAGAATATAAAGCAGATGGTATACCTGTAGATGACAACCTTAACTTTTTTAACCCAAAAGCAGGTCTTACTTATAGAGTAAATAACAACAATAGTATTTACCTATCTTATGCACGTGCTAACAAAGAGCCTCGTCGTGCAGATTATGAAAACGGTAGTAACAAATCAGAACAACTTAACGACTTCGAATTAGGTTGGAGATATAAAGCGGGTAGAAACTCTCTTAATATAAATGCTTACTACATGCAATATAAAGACCAGTTAGTATTAACAGGGGCTTTAAACGACGTAGGAGCACCTATATCTACTAATAGTGGAGATAGTTACAGACTAGGACTAGAGGCAGAGGCTACATTATTCCTTTCTGACAAGTTTGTAGTTAGACCAAATATTGCACTGAGCGACAACAAAAACAAAGATTTTTATAACGAAGGTGATACTGGTTTAGAAAACCTTGGTAATACTGAGATTGCTTTCTCACCAAGTGTTATAGCTGGAAATCAATTAATTTTTATTCCTGCAGAAAACTTCCAAGTTGCATTTTTATCAAAATTTGTAGGAGAGCAGTTTATGGACAACTTAGAGTCTAGCAACGCAAAATTAGACAGTTATTTTGTAAACGACCTAAATGTAACATATGAGTTAAAAACAAAATCTATATTTAAAGGTATTGTGCTTAGCGGACTAGTTAACAACATTTTTGATGCTGAATATGAGTCTAACGGTTACATGTATGGAGATCCTTACTATTACCCACAAGCTGGTATTAACTTTTTAGTAGGAGCTACACTTAAATTCTAAATAATAGAGTGTTCTCACTCTTTTATATAAAAAGTCCTGTCGCTTTATAGTGACAGGACTTTTTCATATTTATCAACATCTTCTGCAAATTCTTTAACAACCCTATTTCGTTTAACTAATAAATTACTCATATAGCTTTTCAAGAATAAACTATCTGCTATTCTACCAAGCACCCCATAAGGACTTTTATAGTCGAATATATCAGTCATTATTGTTACATCATTTTCTTCATTAAAAATGTGCTCGTGCTTAAATGATTTAAATGTACCCGATACCATTTCATCTACAAAATAATCTGGTTTTTCAAACACTGTTATTCTAGACGTCAGCAATTGTGTTACCCCAAAATGCTTCGCTCTCCAAGTTACACTTTCACCATCACCTATCAAACCCGAGGTCCTTCCTGCAATGGCTTCTTCATTTGTTTGTGCCGTTGATACTACATGAAGATCTATACTTCTTGAAAGATCAAAAACAATATTTTTAGGCGCTTTAATTTCAGTAACCAATCTTATAATGGGCATAATTAGTTAAAAACTCTAATTACACCATTACCTATTACTTGTACTCTATACTGTTTTAAAGGGTACTCTACCCCTGCTGCTTGCCCCCCAAAAAGACTATACTCTACATCATCACAAGGACATACTGCCATAATACCATCAAGACTCATTGCTGAACACGAGTCAAGTTCTTGATTAGGACAAGAAGCCTCATAAGCAACATAGCCCCCACCTGTATTCATAACAAAAACACCATTAATACCTATACCTGCTTGATCTATAAATACAGGATTTCCTGTAAACTGCAAGTTTGTATATAATGGTAGTTCCATATTAATATCTATAGAAAAATTGTAGTTGGGTAAATATCTATTGTTGTTATTAATAGAATTGCTACTGCACCCAAATAAAATTGGGAACAATAAAACTAAAAAAACATACCTCATGAGCTTCATAAATTTACACTTAATAATTATGATACAAATTTAAATTAATTAACTTTGACAAGTGCTATGGCACCTATTTAAAACAGACGTATCAAAAAAATATTATCTTTGTAAGAAGAAATCCCGTCATGACATGGGATTTTTTCTATTTATATAAACAATGAAGTTATGAGTAAAGTATCTTACTACACAGCAGAAGGATTAAAAAAACTAAGAGAAGAACTAGACCAATTAAAAAGTATAGAAAGACCAAAAGCTTCTCAAGATATAGCTGACGCAAGAGATAAAGGTGATTTATCTGAGAATGCTGAATATGATGCTGCCAAAGAAGCTCAAGGATTATTAGAAATGAAAATTTCTAAAACAGAAGAAATACTTGCTAACGCAAGACTTATCGATGAATCTCAACTTGATGTTAGTAAAGCATTAGTTTTATCTACTGTAAAGATCAAGAACCAGACTAATGGTATGGAAATGACTTATACTCTTGTTGCAGAAAGTGAAGCTGATTTAAAAACAGGTAAAATATCAGTTACATCTCCTATAGGTAAGGGTCTTTTAGGAAAATCTGTAGGTGAAGTTGCCGAAATTAAAGTACCTAATGGAACTTTAAAGTTTGATGTTTTAGAAATCTCAAGAGATTAATAATTATATAAAACCTCCATGCTATGAGCTCTATATTTACAAAAATTGTAAACGGTGAGATACCTGCTTATAAAATTGCCGAAGATGATAATTTCTTAGCTTTTTTAGATGTAAACCCAAATGCGAAAGGACATACACTGTGTATTCCTAAAAAAGAAATCAATAAGATTTTTGATATGGACGAGAAGCTATATCTCGACCTTATGCAGTTTTCATACAAAGTAGCTCATGCCATAGAAAAAACAGTACCTTGTAAACGTGTAGGTATGTCTGTTGTAGGACTAGAAGTACCACACGTACATGTACACCTGATACCTCTAAACGAAATGGACGAAATGCGCTTTATTAATAAAGTAAAACTTGAAAAAGAAGAGTTTGAAGCATTAGCAAAAAATATAAATAGTAATCTTTAAACATTAAGTTTAAAGATTTAAAAAAGCCGAAGAGTAATAAATACTCTTCGGCTTTTTTATTTTTTAGGAAAACTCGCTTGCATAGTAGTACCTTTCCCTACTTCTGATGTAAGTACTTTTATTCTTCCTTTATGATATTCTTGCACAATACGCTTGGTTAAAGACAAGCCAAGCCCCCACCCTCTTTTCTTGGTAGTAAAGCCGGGTTCGAATACTTTTCTATATTGTCCTTTTGCAATTCCTTTACCAGAATCGCAAACCTTAATTTTTAAATATTTCTCAGTATCCTCTATTATAATATCAAGCTTACCCTTACCCTTCATAGCATCAATAGCATTTTTTACTAAATTTTCTATTGTCCAACTATGCAGCTCAGGATTAAGCATAACAGGTACAGGATAATCAGGCGCATTAAAACTAAACACTACTTGTTTAGATGCTCTCGATTTTAAATACTCAAAAGATTTTGTCGTTTCCTGTACAATATCTAACTCTTCAAGTTCAGGTTCAGACCCTACTTTAGAGAAACGTTCAGCTATAGTTTGTAATCTATCAACATCTTTCTCTACCTCTGTAACCGTTGTCTCATCAACATTATCAACTTTCATTATTTCTATCCAACCTAACAATGATGATAACGGAGTACCTATTTGATGTGCTGTTTCTTTTGCCATACCAGCCCAAAGCCTGTTTTGAGCGCTCATTTTTGTAGCTCTAAAAAAAATATAAACCACAGCACCAAACAACACAATAATAAGCACTAAGGCAATAGGATAATACTTCAGTTTATTAAGTAACGGTGAGTTACCATAATACAAGTATTGAAAATTATTATCAGCAAGTCCCATCTGGATAGGATTGTTTTGTTTCTTTAAACTATTTAAAAAAATACGCCTTCGCAAAGTGTCAGCTTCAACCTCTACGGGTAAGTTTGCCATTTTCATTATACTATCACGACTATTGGTAAGAATAATAGGGATAGATGTATTACTACTTATTATTTTAAAAGGAAGTTCTACATCAGTATTTTCATTCGCATTATTCAATGCTATCTGAGCTCCTGCCCACAATTCCACTTTACTTCTCTCATCTTCTTTAAAAATTTGAAAAAAATTATAGGTATTCCACAGTATAGCTACCACAATAAGAAATGAAGCTAAAATAAGTATCACTCGAGTAATACTTCTTTTATCAGTAATCTGCATAAATTATATTTTGAGGTTTAAAGATAACTAAACACTAGCATTTACAATATAGTCAACCCAATTTTAATAATAGTTATTAACATGCATTTTATAGTACTATCAGAAAAAGTATCTTTGTAAAAAACAACTCCAACATGCTTAGTATTGATCCTAAAGAAATACCTACTGCAAAACTACAGGGCTACCTGCAAGGAGCAATAGGACCTAGACCAATAGCGTTTGCTAGTACATTAGACAAAAACAACGTTCCGAATCTTTCGCCGTTTAGTTTTTTTAATGTTTTTAGTGCTAACCCGCCTATATTAGTATTCTCTCCTGCACGTAGAGTACGTAACAACACGATAAAACATACGCTTATAAACGCTGAACTTAACCGTGAGGTAGTTATAAACGTAGTTAACTATGATATAGTACAACAAACATCATTATCTAGCACAGAGTATGCCGATGGTGTTAATGAGTTTGAAAAAGCAGGATTAACTATGGAGCCTAGCGATGTGGTTAAGCCATTTCGTGTAAAAGAATCTCCCGTACAGTTTGAGTGTAAGGTAAACGATATTATAGCAATGGGAGCTGAAGGTGGTGCTGGAAATTTAATACTTTGCGAAGTAGTAAAACTACATGTAGACGAAGCTATACTTGATGAAAATGGCGCTGTAGATCAGAAAAAAATTGATTTAGTATCACGTATGGGTGGTAACTGGTACAGCCGTGCTAATCAAGGACTTTTTGAAGTTGAAAAACCACTTACAACACTAGGAATTGGAGTAGATAACATTCCTGATTTTATTAAAGAATGTGGTGTTTTTAATGGTAACGATTTAGGCAAACTAGGTAATGTAGAAGTATTACCAAATAAAGATGAAATCGAGCAGTTTATAAACGAAGATTTCGAAATAAAAGCTATACTTAGTAGTGACGACACTGATAAGAAATATGACAGCGCAAAACAACATCTAGATAATGGTGATGTACTAAAAGCATGGAAAGTGCTTTTAGCAGAGAAGAATTTTTAATATTTTAATGATAGCTGCCTTTGGCAGAAAATAACAAGAGTAATTATGGAAGTTTCAGGAAGAATTAAGGTTATCGATGAAACCAAAACATTTGGTAGTAACGGGTTTAGAAAAAGAGAAATGGTAGTTACTACCGATGAGCAGTACCCACAACACATAATGGTAGAATTCACACAAGATAAGTGTGATTTACTTAACAATTATGGTGTAGGCGAGCCTGTAAAGATTTCTATAAACCTTAGAGGTAGAGAATGGGTTAACCCACAAGGTGAAACAAAATACTTTAACTCTATACAGGGTTGGAGAATAGAGAAAATGCAACCAGAAGCTCCTGCAGGAGGTGGTTATCAGGCAGCACCGCCAACACCAGCAACTCCCCAAGATTCTTTTGAGCCAGCAAAAAACTTTAAAGAAGAAGATCACGACGATTTACCTTTCTAAAAAAGTAAAGTCTTAAAATAACAAACCCCGAAGCTCAAACTTCGGGGTTTTATTTATTATATATTACAAATTTAAAGACTATCTGTAACTGTTTTTCGGCAATCTTTAGTATTACTACAAGGGGTACACTTCCAATGCACAAACCCATCTTTTGCTAGATAAAGATCAGGATTACAACCTTCTTTACAAGTACTTACACAAACACATGTTTTTTTAAACATATTTGACGGTGACATATCCGCAACTAAATCTCCCACTCCATTTGAAGAAGCAAACAACCTAGTTACTATCTTAACTCCACCACCTTCACTTACACCTATTAAATAAAAATACTTCTCCGAAGTCCCTTCGATAATCCCCTCCTTTATTTCAACTTTAGCTACGGTAGTTTTATAACCATTCTCTTTTAAACGGTTTTCAAAAATCATTTTCAACTTCGAAAGATTGGCTGTAATTTTCAAATTACCCTTAGCATCATAAGTCCCTATTTGCCTTTTAGCAGCCTCAGTCGGTCCACCTTTAAAAGGGATCATATCAGCACCAACTTGGGAAGCATTCGAGTTATTTTGCTTTGCACTACATGATAATAACAACCAAAAGGCTATTAACGAAATAAAACCATAAACTTTAATTATTCTCATTTGATTAGTAATTAATTAGATTAAATATTTGGATAATAACACCTCCACAAAAGGCAATCCAAAATTACTTATTTGGATTATACTTTAAATATCATTTTCTAAACAATTAATTCTATCATAAATTTGCACTCATAATAACTCCTTTTCAATCTAAATGCATTTTCTCCCACAAGAACTTTATTTTCCTCCTGTATCTGAAGCCTCACCCGAAGGTATTGTCGCTATTGGTGGTGATTTATCACCTGACAGACTCCTGTTAGCTTATAGAAGCGGTATTTTTCCATGGTTTGAAGATGATGAGCCTATTTTATGGTGGAGTCCTCCAGAACGCATGGTATTGTTTTTTGATGATTTAAAAATATCTAAAAGCATGCGAAATATTATTAATCGTAATATTTTTAAAGTAACTTTTAATACTGCTTTTGATGAAGTGATAAGCAATTGTCGCAGTATAAAACGTGATGGAGAATCAGGTACTTGGATAACCGAAGAAATGAAAGAAGCCTACATAAGCCTACATGAGCTAGGCTACGCAAAATCAGTAGAAATTTGGCAAGATGATAATTTAGTAGGTGGCCTGTATGGTGTAGATCTTGGCAATGTCTTTTGCGGAGAAAGCATGTTCTCTAAAGTATCTAATGCTAGCAAACTAGCTTTTATAGCTTTAGCAAAGAAACTACAATATGAAAACTATAGACTTTTAGACTGCCAAGTACATAATGACCACTTAGAAAGTTTAGGTGCTAAAGAAATAAGCAGAGAACAATTCTTGAAAAAAATAAGCACTAATCGATAAACACAAAAAACCCGCTTCTATACAGAAACGGGTTTTTTATATACTTTTTTTCTTTGTCTTAAGCTTCAAATGGAACTACAGAAACAAAAGACTTATCGTCTCTTTTCTTCTGGAATTTCACAACACCGTCAACTTTTGCATGTAAAGTATGATCTTTACCCATGTAAACGTTTTCTCCAGGATTGTGTTTAGAACCTCTTTGTCTAACAATGATGTTACCTGCAATAGCAGCTTGACCACCATAAATCTTAACACCTAAACGTTTCGATTCTGATTCTCTACCATTCTTAGAACTACCGACACCTTTCTTGTGAGCCATGATGTTTTAGTTTTAAATTGTTAATATTGTTAAGCAGTTCAACCGCTTTTAATCATTTATTTTGCTCCAGGAGCAGTAATATTAGAAATTGAGATTTGCGTTAAAGCCTGACGATGTCCGTTTTTAACTCTGTAACCTTTTCTTCTTTTCTTTTTGAAAACGATTACTTTATCTCCTTTTAAGTGCTGAAGCACTTTGGCTTCTACTGAAGCTCCTTCTATAGCTGGGGCGCCTATAGTAACGTTTCCTTCATTATCAAGTAAAAGAACTTTTGCAAATATAATTGCATCTCCTTCTTTACCTTCTAAACGGTGAACGTAAACTTTTTGGTCTTTGCTAACTTTAAATTGTTGCCCTGCTATCTCTACGATTGCGTACATAACAATATGTTTTAATTAAATTTTAAGGCTGCAAATATACAACTATTCGCCAAGTAATCAACAACTTTGTGTATTTTTTTACCTCAAAAATTGCTTTACAACCCTTTGAGAACCACATTCCTAAAAAAAACTTTAGATTTATTGTAACAAAATCCCGAAATTGCACACCAATTATTAAAATCAAAATAATTATTAATTTTTATGAAAAAATCTTTAATGGCTTTGGGTTCTCTTCTCATGCTTGGCGGAGTAGCATCAGCCCAAGAAGTAGCATTTGAGGAATATGATTTGGACAATGGGATGCATGTTATCCTACACCAGGACAAAACAGCACCAGTTATTATTACTTCGGTAATGTATCATGTAGGTTCTAAGGACGAAAATCCTGAAAGAACAGGATTTGCACACTTCTTTGAACACCTTTTATTTGAAGGTACTGAGAACATCGAACGTGGAGAGTGGTTTAAAATAGTTACTGCTAACGGTGGTAACAATAACGCCAACACGTCTGATGACAGAACGTATTATTATGAAGTTTTCCCTTCTAATAATCTTGAGCTTGCTATCTGGATGGAGTCAGAAAGACTTATGCACCCAGTAATCAACCAAATTGGTGTTGACACACAAAATGAGGTTGTAAAAGAAGAAAAAAGACTTCGTGTAGACAACCAACCTTATGGTAGTCTTATTGCAGAAGTAAAAAGAAACATGTTTACAAAGCACCCATACCGTTGGGCAACTATCGGTTCTATGGATCACCTTGATGCTGCGACATTAGAGGAGTTTCAAGCTTTTAACAAGAAATACTATGTTCCTAACAACGCAGTTCTTGTTATAGCAGGAGATCTTGATGTTAAGCAAACAAAAGAATGGGTAGACAAGTACTTTGCACCAATACCAAAAGGAGCACCTGTTACTCGTAAAACATTTAAAGAAGATCCTATTACTGAGACTCTTCATGCAACATACGAAGATCCTAATGTACAACTTCCAATGGTTGTTTCTGCATACAGAACCCCTTCTATGAAAACTAGAGATGCTAGAGTATTAGACATGATCTCTACAATACTTAGTAATGGTAAAAGCTCAAGAATGTACAAGAAAATTGTAGATGAGCAAAAAATGGCATTACAAATAGGTGCATTTAACTATAGTCAAGAAGACTATGGTATGTACATTG
Source organism: Flavobacterium sp. MedPE-SWcel (assembly GCA_001874325.1). Classification (GTDB taxonomy): domain Bacteria; phylum Bacteroidota; class Bacteroidia; order Flavobacteriales; family Flavobacteriaceae; genus Flavobacterium. The sequence continues at coordinate 56,091 of MPCW01000010.1, forward strand.
TATATGGTATACCAATGCAGGGACACACTGCTGAAGAACTTACAAAAGAAGCTGACGAAGAAATCGTTAAGTTACAAAAAGAGCTTATCTCTACAAAAGAGTTTGAAAAACTACAAAACATCTACGAAAGCCAGTATGTAAATAGTAATGCTAGTGTAGAAGGTGTTGCAAGTAATCTTGCTACTTACTACATGCTTTATGGTGATGTAAACCTTATTAATACTGAAATAGACATTTACCGTTCTATTACTAGAGAAGAAATAAGAGAAGTTGCTAAAAAGTATCTTAACCCTAACCAAAGGTTAATACTTGATTATGTACCAGCTAAAGACAAAGCACAAAACTAAGCAGTAAAATATCATGAAAAAAGTTATATATATATTAGCCGGCTTGTTTTTATCTATTACTATGCAGGCACAAGACAGACCAATGCCCAAAGCTGGGCCAGCCCCTACTGTAAACGTAGGTAAGCCAGAAACATTTACGCTTAAAAACGGATTGAAAGTACTTGTGGTAGAAAACCACAAACTACCTAGAGTATCTTTTACGCTTACTATGGACAACGCACCTTATGCTGAAGGAAGCAAAAAGGGAGTTGCTGATATGACAAGTGCCCTTATGGGTAGTGGTACTACAAGCATTTCTAAAGAAGACTTTAATGAAGAGGTTGACTTTTTAGGAGCAAACATTAACTTCTGGGCTGAAGGAGCTTCTGCAAGTGGTTTATCTAAGTACTCTAAGAGAATGATGGAGCTTATGGCTGATGGAGCTTTAAATCCAAAATTCACACAAGAAGAATTTGACAAACAAAAGGATCAAATCTTAGAAGGACTTAAGTCTGAAGAGAAAAACGTTTCTTCTGTAGCGTCAAGAGTAAGAAGTGCTCTTGTTTATGGTAAAAGCCACCCAAGAGGAGAATACCTTAGCGAAGAAACATTAAACAATGTTACTCTTGCTGATGTAAAAGACAACTATAACACATACTTTGTTCCTGGTAACGCTTACCTTATCATTGTAGGTGATGTTAAAACAAGACAGGTTAAGAAACAAGTTAAAAAACTTTTCGGAAACTGGACTGCTAACACTGCACCAAGCGTTGGATACAGTAACCCAAGAGATGTACAATACACTCAAATTAACTTTGTAGACATGCCAAATGCTGTACAGAGTGAGATTGCTGTAATAAACTTGGTAGATCTTAAAATGACTGATAAAGAATATTTCGCTTCAATCCTTGCTAACCAAATCCTTGGTGGTGGTGGTGAAGGTAGATTATTCCTTAACCTTCGTGAAGCTCATGCTTGGACATACGGAGCATACTCTTCTATAGGGTCAGGTAAATACATATCTTCTTTTAGAGCTACTACTTCTGTAAGAAATACTGTTACTGACAGTGCTATTGCAGAAATACAAAATGAGGTTAGAAGAATGAGAAATGATCTTGTATCTGCTGAAGATCTTAAAAATGCAAAAGCTAAATACATTGGTAACTTTGTAATGCAGATGGAAAAACCATCTACAGTAGCTCGTTATGCATTATCTACAGAGACAAATAAATTACCTGCTGATTTCTACGAGAACTACATTAAAAACATTAATGCAGTAACTGCTCAGGATATTAAAAATGCAGCTAACAAATTCTTCCTTGCTGATAAAGCTAGAATTGTAGTTGTAGGTAAAGCTGCTGACGTATTACCAGGGCTTGAAAGTTCTAAAATGCCAATATTCTATTTTGACAAATGGGGTAACAAAACTGAAAAACCAGTAGTTAACAAGCCTCTTCCAGAAGGTGTAACTGCTCAAACAGTTTTAGACGGATACATTGCTGCAATTGGTGGAGAAAAAGCTGTAAAAGGTGTTAAAACACTTTACACAAAATCTACTGGAACTGTACAAGGTACACCACTTGAACTTACTATGAAAGTATCATCTGACAACATGCAGTTTGTTGAAATGACTGCTATGGGTATGTCTATGATGAAGCAAGTAGTTAACGATAAAGGTGGATACATGGTACAACAAGGTCAGAAAGTAGATGTTCCTGCTGAAGAACTTGCTGAATTAAGAGCTGCTGCTGTACCATTTGAAGAGTTAGGACTTATGAGTAATAAAGAAATAACTCTTACAGGTATTGAAGCTGTAAACGGAAATGACGCTTATGCTGTTAAAAACGGTACAACTACTTATTTCTACGATGTTAAGTCTGGTTTAAAAATTGCTGAAGCTAAAGAGCAAGAGCAAATGGGACAGAAAATGACTCAAACTACTTACTATGGTGACTACAAAGCGGTGAAAGGTATTAAAGTACCACACAAAGTAACTATGAATGTAGGTATTGAAATAGACCTTACTGTTAATGAAGTAAAAATTAACGAAGGTGTTAGCGCTGCTGATTTCAAATAAGAAATTACAGATCTAGTTATATCACAAAAGGCTGCCCATTGGGCAGCCTTTTCTTTTTATATATGCTTCTTAATTATTTAACCGTACGAAAATATTATTTTCTGGATGAGAAGTAAACTCCTAGTAAAATGATAAACGCTCCTAAAACCTGTAACATTGATAATGACTCATTATCAAACAAGCCCCAACAGAATGCTACAACAGGTATCATATAAGTAACCGAAGAAGTAAATATAGGCGATGAAATATGAATCAATTTAAAGAAGATAATATTAGCTATACCTGTACCTACTATTCCTAATATAGCTACATATAGCATTGCATTTTGCGTTTCTGGCTGAGTCATAACCTCTCCGAAACCTGAAGAGAAAAGTATAGCTATAGCTGGTAAAATCATTACCGCAAAATTACCAGTAGAAATACTTAAAGGGCTTACATCTGAAAGATACTTCTTTACAAGGTTTATATTAAACGAATAACAAAATGCTGCAACCACTACATATAATGTATAATAATAATTCTGATTTGGATTATCTATAGCTCCTTTAAAAACTAATAGTCCACAACCTAAAAGCCCTATAATCACCCCAAACAATTGACGCTTTTGAAACTGCAACCCAAACACAGCAGCACCTATAACTAAAGTACCTATTGGTGTTAATGAATTTAATATTGCAGTAATAGAGCTATGTATTTCTGTTTGTGCAATCGAGAAAAGGTATACAGGTAAAAACGTACCAAATAATGCTGTAAGTGCTAAATACTTCCATTTACCTCTTGGCACATTCTTTAAACTATTAAAACCTACAATTAACAGGAACAATGCACAAAAAATTATACGAAGTGATCCTAACTGAAAAGGAGTTAATCCTAAAAGCCCACGTTTAATAAGAATAAATGAACTTCCCCATGTAAGAGATAGTATGATAAGAAGATACCATTTTAGATGTTTAGATTGCATAAAATATTTTTGCGCCAAAATTCCAACAATAAAATCAGATAACAAACGTTTTTTTATAAATTTGTATCTACGATACAAACAAAAACGTATAATTAAAATAATTACAATATTATGATCAATCTAGTTAAAAAACTTTCCTTTTTTGCTCTTGTAGCATTACTTTCTGTAAGCTGTAAAGACGCTGCTAAAGAAGGAGAAACAGAAACTACTCCTGCTGTTGAGGCAACAACGGAAGAAACTACAGAGGCGACTCCTGAAGTAGCTGCTAACCTAGAAACTACTACTTTTAAAATAGACGGTATGACTTGTGCAGTAGGTTGTGCTGGTGTTATAGAAAACAAACTTGCTGGTCTTGATGGTGTAGAAAATGCTGAAGTAGATTTTGAAAACAAAACTGCTACTATTTCTTTTGATGCTGCAAAACAAACTCCTGAAACAATTGTAGGTACTGTTGAAAATGTTGCTGATGGTATTTATACTGTTTCTGAAATAACAAACTCTGGTGATAAAGCTGAACTTTTTAAAGCTGACCAAGAGCAAGAAAAAAAGAAAAAGAAAAGTAAAACAGCAAAAACGCCTAAAACAGCAAAGACTGCAAAAGGTTGTTCTAGCAAGAAATGCTGTTCTAGTAAAAAAGCATGTGGAGATAAAAAAGCAAAAAAAGCTTAATACACCTCTCACTATTTGATATAAAAAAAGCAGCCAATTGGCTGCTTTTTTTATATCTTATTTACTTTTTCCACTTAATAGTTTCCATTATATTTTGCATATCCTCCTTAATGTAGCTAACTGCTGGCATTATAGAGTCATAATTTGGTTTAGTATGAAAATATATAGACCCTGTAAGGAAATGATTTGTACTATCAGTAACATAAAACTGAGCATTAGTAGCAGCGTTACCTCCTACTTGATAAAACATTCCGTGAACATTTTCTAGCCCATTACTAAAAGGCAACTCTTTTATTGTATTAGCCTTAATCACATGCTCATAGGTTAACTTTTGAGCATCTCGCAATAACACCTCTATATTATCAGAAACTGGCTTATATGTAAGATGTATTGTTCCTTTCATCTTAGGGTACTCTAATGTAAAATTACAATTACCCTTGCTCTTCATTATCGACTGAGAGTTAAACTCAAAAGTAAAAGGACATGTACCATCATACATAACATGATTATCTTCTATAGGGTAATCTAAACGCAAATAAGCTTGAGGTTTAGGTACAGTTTCATCTCCACAAGACACCAAAAATGTACTTATAATTGTAAAAACTGCTACTCTTATTATTTTTCTTCTACTTTTCATTATTCTAGCGTAACCTTTATTTGTTTTATTCTTCTCTTATCAACCGATTCGATTGTAAAGATATTGTCATTAAAAGTAATTTTCTGTCCTTTTTTAGGAAAGTTACCTGATATTTCGAGAATAAAGCCTGCTAATGTCTCTGCCTCCCCTTTAGATTCTTCGAAATTTTCTTCATTTACATCTGTAATACGATAAAAATCCTTAAGGTTTATCTTACCATCAAACAGAAAATTTTTCTCATCTATCTGAGTGTAAACAATATCTTCATCATCAAATTCATCACTAATATCTCCTACTATTTCTTCTAATATATCCTCTAATGAAATTAGTCCCGACGTACCTCCATATTCATCAACCACTATAGCAAGATGATTTTTCATACTTTGAAATTCTTTAAGCAAATCGTCTAGCTTCTTACTTTCTGGCACAAAAAAAGCATCTCTTATTAAAGACTGCCATTCAAATTCAGTCTTGTCAATATAAGGCAACAAGTCTTTTACAAACAAAACTCCCTCTATATGATCTATATTTTCTTTAAATATCGGAATACGCGAAAAACCACTCTCTACTATTTTAGGGAAAATATCCGCAAAAGTTTCTTCTATATCTAACGCAAAAATATCAATACGTGGGCTCATAACTTGGCGCACATCAGTATTCCCAAAGGTTACTATACCCTCTAATATTTTCTGTTCTTCAGCAGTAGCATCGCCATAATCAGTAAGTTCTAAGGCTTGAGAAAGTTGATCGACTGATATACTAGAACGTTGTACATTAAACTTTTTATACAATACTAGCATTACCTCACGCATAGGCACACTTATAGGGTAAAGTAATTTATTAAGTATAAAAAGCGGATAAGCAACTCTTAAAGAGAAAACTCTACTATTACGGGTAGCATATACCTTTGGTATTACTTCACCAAACAAGAGCAATATAAACGTCATAACTACAACCTCTACCACAAACCGAAGATAATCAGATACTATTGGGTGAAATAAGCTATCTGCAAACCTAAAGAAAAGTATAATGACAGCTATATTTATAAAAGTATTAGCAACTACAATAGTCGCCAGAAGTTTTTTAGGTTTTTCTAATAATGAAATTAAAAACTTTCCTCTCTTGGGGTTTTTATCATTTATTGCTGTAATATCTTCTGTTGATAACAAAAAAACAGCAACCTCTGCCCCTGATATAAAGGCAGAACATAATAAAAGGAAAACCATCCCTACACAACCTATTATAAGGTTATAATCATACAATATACTCGAGGGGTCAGGATCCAATGTTATAAGTTTTTATTTAATAGTTAAAATGGTAAGTCGTCATCTGGTGCCGGCACACTTGTATTTTGACTAGAACCTTTTGTAGGTTCATTATTTTGTGATGACTGTTGTTGCTTTGTAGGGTCTAATTCTTTTTTAGTTGTTAAGAATGTAAAGTCGGTAGCTTGTATTTCTGTAGTATATCTTGCAACACCATCTTCTCCCTGCCATTGTCTTGACTTTATACGTCCTTCTACATAAATTTTATCCCCCTTACTTAAATACTTTTCACATACTTCAGCAGCTTTATTACGCACCACTATATTATGCCATTCAGTAGAGGTTATCTTTTCATTTGTTTGTTTGTTTACATACGTTTCATTTGTTGCCAAAGGAAAACGCCCTACACAATTACCCCCGTCAAAATAGTGCATTTTTATGTCGTCACCTAAATGCCCTATAAGCATTACTTTATTCAATGTTCCGCTCATATCCGAAGTTTAGTATTAACTCAAAAATAGTAAATTTTGATATTAATCCCAATGCTTCTCTATAAAATTATGAATTACAATAGGAAACGGATATTGCTTTATATCTTCACGACTTATAGTCTCCTTCACAAGTTTATCTGTGATCACTTCCCAAAAACGAATATGTAAATGTTGATGCGACAGTTTATGTACCACTACATCATTAAGCAACTCAACATTACTAGGCACAAAACTAAACTCCGGAAATTCTTTTATTAAATTAATCATTTCATCTACTACAACAAGCTTTTTTGTCTCTAACAACGGGAATTCATATAGGTTAAACCAAATCCCTTTTTCCGATCGTTTATTTACAATACTTCTTCCTCTAGCATCCTTAACAACCAAATAATCAAAATATCTATTAGTTATTTTAGTCTTTTTAAGTTTAACAGGTAAATCGCCCACCTTTCCTGTTTGATAAGCAACACAATCAGCAGTAAATATACAATCAGTACAATTTGGGCTTTTAGGCACGCATTGCAATGCTCCAAACTCCATCATTGCTTGATTAAATTCTGATGCTTTACCCGAAGGCAAGTATTGCGCAGCTAGCTCTCTAAATTCTTTCTTAGCTAGAGACGATGAAATATCTGTAGTTACACCAAAAAATCTAGACAATACACGATATACATTACCATCTACCACAGGCACTTCTTCTCCATAACAAATAGAGGCTATAGCAGCAGCGGTATAATCTCCCACTCCTTTTAATTTTAATAAACCTTTATAATCACCTGGAAATTCTCCATTAAGATCATAGGCCACATATTTAGCTGTTGCATGCAAATTACGAGCTCTTGAATAGTACCCCAAACCCTGCCATAACTTAAGTACATGCTCCTCTGTTGCATTTGCAAGATCATTAACTGTAGGAAAAGCATCTATAAACTTTAAAAAATAAGGCATTCCTTGTGCTACACGTGTTTGTTGCAGCATGATTTCAGATAACCATACAGGATAAGGATCAGCACTTTTTCGCCAAGGCAAATCGCGCTTATTCTGTAAATACCACTTTATTAGACTTTTAGAAAAATTCATCATTGATAGTTAGTTAGCAAATTTAAAAGTTTATGTTATTAAATTTTAATGCATTAAGGTTTAATTATTGTCTATTTAATTCCTATATTTGCACACTCGAAAAAAATACATACAAATATAAATTAAGAAAGAAAATGACGAAAGCAGACATCGTAGCAAAAATCTCTGAAAAGCTAGGTTTAGAAAAAGGAGATGTACAAGCAACAGTTGAGTCTTTTATGGAAGAAGTAAAAAACTCTTTGGAAACCGGTGATAACGTTTATTTGAGAGGTTTTGGAAGTTTCATTATTAAAACCCGTGCTGAAAAGACAGGTAGAAACATTTCTAAAAACACGACAATAAAAATACCTGCTCATAACATTCCAGCATTTAAACCTGCGAAAATATTTGTAGATGGTGTAAAAACTAATACTGAAGTAAAGTAACAACAAAATTTATTTATTAACTTAAAACCCTTAGACACTATGCCAAGTGGGAAAAAAAGAAAAAGACATAAGGTAGCTACTCACAAACGTAAAAAAAGAGCGAGAGCTAACCGTCACAAGAAGAAAAAGTAGTTTAATACTACTTTTTCTTTTTTTAGTAAAAAGTTCATTGAAATTGTTTTTTTAAACAACAAGAGTAAAAAGAGGCACCCCAATGCTTTCTTTAAAAAACTCAACCTATTTAAAGAAACTCTGGGTATTTAAAATACCTGTAAACTATTGTTTAATCCATCTATACTCTAGTTGATCGTTGATTGCTACTACTTTAGTAATAACAACTAACTATCGACAACTAGTATGGATAAAAATGTACAGTGTGAATAAAGAATTAATCATTCGATCTGATTCTGAAGCCGTAGATTTTGCCTTATTAAAAGATGGAAAACTAATTGAATTACATAAAGAAAGGGAAGACACCAATAAGTTCTCTGTAGGCGATATTTTTCTTGCCAAAATCAGAAAACCTGTTGCTGGACTTAATGCTGCTTTTGTAAACGTAGGCTTTGAAAAAGATGCCTTCTTACATTATCATGATTTAGGCCCTAACCTTCCCTCTTTAATGAAATTCACAAAACTTGTAAGCGCAGGTAAAACAAAAGATTTCTCCCTGAAAAATTTTTCGTTTGAAAAAGAAATTGACAAGAATGGTGTAATTACTGATGCGCTAAGCGCTAACCAATCTATTCTTGTTCAGGTGGTAAAAGAACCAATATCAACTAAAGGACCTCGAATAAGCTCTGAGCTTTCGATGGCAGGACGATATGTAGTACTTGTACCATTCTCTGACAGGATTTCGATTTCACAAAAAATAGAATCTAAGGAAGAAAAAGATCGCTTAAAGCGATTAGTACAATCTATCAGACCCAAAGGGTTTGGAGTTATTGTACGAACAGTTGCTGAGGATAAAAAAGTAGCTGAACTGGACAGAGACCTGCAAAACTTGCTGGAAAAATGGACAGATTTATGCAAACGCATCCCTGGCGCGCATCACCCTAGTAAAGTATTGGGCGAAGTAAATAAAGCTTCCTCTATATTACGTGATGTATTTAATGATACCTTCACTGGTATTTATGTAGACGATGAAGATCTCTTCTACCAAACTAAGGACTATCTGCAGGAGATAGCACCTGAAAAAGCGAATATCGTAAAACTATATCAAAGCAGAGAACTACCACTTTTCGAAAAATATAATATCGAAAGGCAAATAAAGACCTCTTTTGGTAAAACTGTTTCTATGAGCAAAGGCGCTTACCTTATTATAGAGCATACAGAAGCCCTACACGTTATAGACGTAAATAGTGGTAACCGCTCTAATAAGGCATTAAGCCAAGAAGATACAGCCCTTGAAGTTAACCTTATAGCTGCTGCCGAAACAGCAAGACAGCTACGATTAAGAGACATGGGAGGTATTATTGTAATTGACTTTATAGACATGTCTAATCCAGACAACAGGAAGAAGCTCTATGACTTTTTAAGAGAAGAAATGAGCGACGATAAAGCCAAACACAAGATCCTGCCTCCGAGTAAATTTGGACTTGTTCAAATTACTCGACAAAGAGTAAGACCTGAAGTAAATATCAAGACACGGGAGGAAGACCCAAACAATGGAAATGGAGAAATAGAAGCTCCTATTCTAGTGATTGATAGAATTAAGGCTGACCTTGAAAGAATTATTAAGAGCGACAATAAGATAGTGCTTAACGCGCATCCTTTTGTAGCTGCATACCTTACTAAAGGTTTCCCATCCATACGTTCGAAATGGTTTTTTGAACATAAAAAATGGGTAAAAATAATACCTCGTGACGCTTACACGTATTTAGAATACCACTTTTATGATAGCAAAGGAAATGCTATCGCAACAGAATAACAAAAACCGCACTAACAAGATGTTAGTGCGGTTTTTTTGTTTTATATATCATCCATTAATATTATGTTTATCTCTTAACATCTTTATAAAATGAAACCTCAAATAAAATATATAGAACTAAAAACAGGATTTAGTGACAATGGCCCCGCATGGATAGGGCTCATTACATTCTCAAAATCGGGAAAAACTATATACTTTAACGGTAAAGCTTTTCAGTCATTAAATGGTAATGGAGTTTTTGCTAATTATTTTGATATTGAAACAGGCGATGAATACTGGATATCTGGTGCAAAGAAAAGCATGAGTGATCGTCATTCGATAGGAGCAGGTAAAATCTTTGTAGAAAAAAGAATTATCAACAATTACCTAAAAATTATTAATCAGCAAAAACTAAATAGCACTCTCCACGAACCCGTAGATAATATAATTACCGAAATACCAAAAAAACGAATAAATGAATTGGAAAACCAGACAGTCGAAACTAATCAACTCGATGACAACCTATATTTTCGCCTTCCTGTCGAACTAACAGATATCGAAATTAAACATCTAATTAAAGAACTTATAATTGACGAAGAAAATTCACAATACAATAAAGCAAGAAGATCTATCAAACAAAAAAGAATTCTTCTTGAAGAAGAAGCAAAAAAAAGAGATTTAAATCTATATTAAGAGCATCACATATCCCAAGATAAATTATTATATTAGCTATCATTAACATTTAAAAATCCGATTATGGGCAAGTTTGTAATTACTAAAAGAAAAAATGACGAATTTCAGTTTAACCTAAAGGCTGGTAACGGACAAGTTATCCTTGCAAGTGAAGGTTATAAAGCTAAGGCTAGTTGCGAAAATGGAATTGAGTCTGTAAGACGTAATTCTCAAGATGATTCTAAATTCGACCGTAAAGAATCATCAAATGGTAAACCATACTTTAACCTAAAAGCTACCAATGGTCAAATAATAGGTAATAGTGAAATGTACGAAAGCGTAGCATCTCGTGATAATGGTATCGAATCAGTTAAGAAAAATGCTCCTGATGCTACTGTAGACGATCAAACAGTATAAGAAAAGAAACAAATTACGTTTTATACAAAAAAGCCCACTTTGAATAATTCAAAGTGGGCTTTTTGCATCTAAACAACATCTAAATCACTTTTACTAAACCTTTAAATATGCTCTATCTAAAGTAATAACTACTATCGCATAAAAAAAATCATTACTTTCGCAAATTGATTTATTATAAGGACTACAATGAGCAATAAGTTTACTGAATATAAAGGACTTGACCTACCTACGGTAGCTAATGAAGTACTGGAATTCTGGAAGAAAGAAAATGTTTTTGAGAAAAGTGTAACTACACGTGAGGGTAAACCACAATATGTGTTTTATGAGGGACCTCCTAGTGCCAATGGATTACCTGGGATACACCACGTTATGGCACGTGCTATTAAAGATATTTTTTGCCGTTACCAAACTCAAAAAGGACATCAGGTAAAACGTAAAGCAGGATGGGACACTCATGGACTACCTGTAGAACTTGGTACCGAAAAAGAACTTGGTATTACTAAAGAAGATATTGGCACAAAAATATCTGTAGAAGAGTATAACGAAGCTTGTAAGCGCACAGTAATGCGCTATACAGACGTATGGAATGACCTTACCGAAAAAATGGGATATTGGGTAGATATGGAAGATCCGTATATTACTTATAAACCTAAATACATGGAATCGGTATGGTGGTTACTAAAACAGATATACGACAAAGGACTTATATACAAAGGTTACACAATACAACCATATTCGCCAAAAGCAGGTACAGGTTTAAGCTCGCATGAGGTAAACCAACCAGGTGCTTATCGTGATGTAACCGATACTACCATAGTAGCACAGTTTAAAACTATTGCCGACACTTTACCTGAAGCTTTTAAAGGTTTTGGAACTATTGACTTAATGGCGTGGACTACCACACCTTGGACATTACCAAGTAACACAGCACTTACTGTAGGGCCAAAAATTGATTATGTTTTAATAAAAACATTTAACCAATATACTTTCGAAGCTATCAATGTAGTAGTTGCTAAAAGCCTTATAGGAAAACAATTCTCAGGTAAATATTTTGAAAGTACCGAAGATGCTGATTTTGAGAATTATAGCTCATCAGATAAGAAAACACCATATACTGTTCTAGCCGAAGCTAAAGGTACTGACCTTGTAGGTGTACGTTATGAACAATTATTACCATATACATTACCATACCAAAATCCTGAAGATGCATTCCGTGTAATATCAGGAGATTTTGTAACTACAGAGGATGGTACAGGTATAGTACATACTGCTCCTACTTTTGGTGCAGATGATGCTAAAGTAGCTAAAGAGGCTACACCAGAAGTACCACCAATGCTTGTACTAGATACTAACGGTAACCCAGTACCACTAGTAGACATGCAAGGGCGCTTTATAGAAGGTATGGGCGACCTTACTGGTAAATATGTAAAGAATGAATATTACGATAAAGACCAAGCTCCAGATAAATCAGTAGATGTAGAAATAGCTATTCGACTAAAAGAGGAAAACAAAGCCTTTAAAGTAGAGAAATATGTACACAGTTACCCACATAGTTGGAGAACTGATGAACCATTACTATACTACCCGCTAGATAGCTGGTTTGTAAAAGTAACTGATGTTAAGGAAAAAATGTTTGACCTTAACGAAACCATTAACTGGAAACCGAAAGCAACTGGTGAAGGACGTTTTGGAAACTGGCTTAAAAATGCAAATGACTGGAACTTATCTCGCTCTCGTTATTGGGGTATTCCATTACCAATATGGAGAACTGAAGACAAGACCGAAGAAATGATGGTAGGCTCTGTAGAAGAGCTATACAATGAAATAGAAAAATCTATTGCTGCAGGTGTAATGACTGAGAATCCGTTTAAAGGGTTTGAGGCAGGCAACATGAGTGAGGATAATTACGATTTAGTAGACCTACACAAAAATGTAGTAGACAGAATAACATTAATTTCGGCTAGTGGCAAACCAATGCAACGTGAGGCTGACTTAATTGATGTTTGGTTTGATAGTGGTTCTATGCCATATGCACAATGGCACTACCCTTTTGAAAATAAAGAATTAATAGACAATAACGAGTCTTTCCCTGCTGATTTTATTGCTGAGGGAGTAGATCAAACTCGTGGTTGGTTCTATACACTACACGCTATAGCAACTTTAGTATTTGACAAAGTAGCTTATAAAAATGTAGTAAGTAACGGTCTAGTACTAGACAAGAGCGGACAAAAAATGAGTAAGCGACTTGGTAACGCTGTAGACCCGTTTACTACACTTGCAGAATATGGTCCTGATGCTACCCGATGGTACATGATAGCCAATGCTAACCCATGGGATAACTTGAAATTTGATATAGATGGTGTAGCCGAAGTAAGAAGAAAATTCTTTGGTACATTATATAATACCTACTCTTTCTTTGCGTTATATGCTAATATCGATGGGTTTACTTATGCTGAACCTGAAATACCACTTAAAGAAAGACCTGAGATAGATAGATGGATATTAAGTGAACTTAATACTCTGATAAAAAATGTAGACAGTTATTATGCTGACTACGAGCCAACCAAAGCTGCCAGAGCAATCTCTGATTTCTTACAAGAAAACTTAAGTAACTGGTATGTTAGACTTTGTAGAAGACGTTTTTGGAAAGGTGAATATGCTCAAGATAAAATTGCAGCTTACCAAACACTATATACGTGCCTAGTAACTGTTGCTAAACTTGGTTCACCTATCGCTCCTTTCTTTATGGATAGACTTTATAAAGATTTAACACAGGCTTCACAGTCAGAGAAATTAGACAGTGTACATTTGGCCGAGTTCCCAAAATATAACAAAAGCTTTGTTGATAAGCCGTTAGAAAGTAGAATGGAAAAAGCACAAACAGTGTCATCACTTGTGTTATCCCTTCGAAAAAAGGAAATGATAAAAGTACGTCAACCATTGCAAAAAGTAATGATTCCGGTATTAGATGATAAACAAAAATCAGAGATAGAAGCCGTTTCAGAACTTATTAAAGCAGAGGTTAATGTAAAAGAAGTAGAACCGTTAGACGATGCTTCAGGAGTATTAGTTAAGAAAATAAAACCTAATTTCAAAGCATTAGGACCTCGATTCGGAAAAGACATGGGTCTGATTTCCAAAGAGATACAAAATTTCTCACAGGATCAGATCAATTCAATCGACAAAACAGGGGAAATAAGCATTGAAATATCAGGAAAAAGTATTATCTTAACATCTGAAGATGTGGAGATTTCGTCTCAAGACATTGAAGGTTTGCTTGTAGCTAATGCTAACGGAATAACCGTAGCACTAGATATAACTATTACCGACCAACTAAAAAAAGAAGGTATTGCTCGTGAGTTAGTAAACAGAATACAGAATTTAAGAAAAGATTCTGGTTTTGAAGTAACTGATAAAATAAAAGTACACCTACAAGCAAATGAAGCATTAGAAAATGCTGTAATTGCAAATGAGGATTACATAAAATCAGAAACACTTACAGAGTCATTAATGTTTAAGAATGAAGTTGAAAACGGAACTGAAATAGAATTTGATGACATTAAAACCTTAGTATTAATTTCAAAATAAGTGAAATATGGTAGATGAGCAATTAAGATATTCTGATGCTGACCTTGCAGAGTTTAAAGAACTAATCACGAAAAAAATAGAGAAAGCCCAAGCAGATTTGGATTTAATCCGAAGTGCTTATATGAACGATTTAAATAATGGTACTGACGATACGTCGCCAACGTTCAAAGCTTTTGAAGAAGGTAGTGAAACAATGAGTAAAGAAGCAAACTCTCAATTAGCCATCCGCCAAGAAAAATTCATCCGTGACCTAAAAAATGCTGTTATTCGTATTGAAAATAAAACATACGGTATTTGTAAAGTTACTGGTAAACTTATAGGAAAAGAAAGACTAAAGCTTGTTCCACACGCTACTATGAGTATAGAGGCTAAGAACCTTCAACGATAATATAAAACTACCGATTCACTAAGTGAATTTATGCCTAATGGCACGAAGTCCGAAGCAATAGGATTGATGAATAATATCATCATATCCTAGTGTCTTCGGACTTCTTATAATAAATCAGGATTATTTAATTATTTCTCTTATTTTTGTCGATAAAATTCTCATAAATGTCGCTAAAGAAAGCCTATATCATTGTTATAATTGTATTACTGATAGATCAGATATCTAAAATCTATGTAAAAACACACATGGAGCTTGATGAATGGTTTACCGTTTTAAACCAAGACTGGTTTAGAATACATTTTATAGAGAATGACGGTATGGCTTGGGGAGCAGAAATACCTGGAGTATATGGTAAATTACTACTTACTTTATTCCGCATATTAGCCGTAATAGGTATCGGTTGGTGGCTATATGACTCTGTCAAGAAAAAACACTCTAGTTACCTTATAGTGCCTATTGCACTTATACTAGCAGGTGCTTTTGGTAATATACTTGACTCTGTTTTTTATGGTATTATTTTCGACAGTAGCGATAATCAAGTAGCTACATTATTTTCAAATCAACCTTATGGTAAGGTTTTATACGGGAAAGTAGTTGATATGTTTTATTTCCCAATATGGAGAGGAGAATTACCTTCTTGGTTACCTATTTGGGGCGGAAAACAGTTCTCTTTCTTTAATGCTATTTTTAATGTTGCTGATGCTGCTATTTCTATAGGTGTTGGTATATTAATCGTTTTCAATAAAAAAGCTTTTGCTAAGCCTACTGTAGTAGCAGAATAACCTACTCTGAAACAATCGTTATTTTTCGGCTCATTTCATTACCATTTTCATCGGTAATTGTAATATAATGCTCTCCTGTATCGGCTTGTGCTGGCATGTCATGAAATGTTTGCGTCATACCAAGGTAAACATCATCCATATACCAAAACAGCTTTGCCTTAGCATTAGAGTGAACTGCTTTTAATACAAATGGCTGTAGTTTACCTTCAAAATCTTTAGTCAGGTATATTTTACTATTGTTCTTTGGATATATAAAATCCATTGCTGTAATACTGGTATCATCACAGTCTCCTCTAAAGGGCGGTAATACTTTATAGTCTATATGCTGTTTTTTATAATACCATTCCATTACAGGAGGTAACACAAACCAAGGTTTGGTTATCATATTATCTACACGCTCACAATTACTATTTACTCGATATTGTTCTGTAATATCTAAATTAACCAATGTATGATAAGGGCATACAGTTGTGTTTTTTCCACTAATAGGTATCCACTGTTTCTCAGCATCGCAATATTGTCCTGCAAGATGACCGCTTTGTTTACACACCTCAGCTTCTTCTAAATCATTATAAGGCGGCGCAAACCAAGGTTGTTTAGGCAATAAATTAAACACATCAAACAAAACAGGAGCAGCACTACCTACACCTGTAAGCGATGGTCTACCCTCACCCGAAGCGTTACCTACCCACACTCCTACTACATAACGTGGGCTTGTACCAATAGCCCAAGCATCTCGACCACCAAAACTTGTACCTGTTTTCCATGCAATTTCTAATGATGAATCATAAAAACGCCATGCTTCATCGCCTTCAGGGCGGTTTACTTCCTTCATTGCATTATATGTTAACCATATTGCTCCTGCCCCAACTTGAGGTTTATTAAATGTTGTTTTACCAAAATCACGACTAATCTTACTATCCCAGTTTAACTCTACAAACTCATTCATTCGGTATTTAGCATCGTGAGTTGTAAAATGATTTAAAGTAGATGTAAGTCCTGAATAAGTTCGGCATAAATCCCATAAGTTCGACTCTGCTCCTCCTAGAATAAGTGATAAACCGTAATGATTTGGATGTTGCTTAATATCACGTAATTTAAAATGCTGCAACTGTTCATAAAAACGATTTACTCCAAAGTCTTGCAACATTAATACTGCTGGTACATTTAGCGATCGTGATAAAGCTTTTTGCGCTGGTACAGCCCCATCATAAGTCATATCATAATTCTTAGGGCTATAACCTGATATTTGTGTGGGCACATCGGCAATTAAAGTATTAGGTAATAACTCTCCTGCATCGAGCATAGAAGCGAATAATAAAGGTTTTAGCACACTACCTGTACTTCGCGGTGCAGTTATTATATCTACATCTTTTTGGTGTAACACATTCGTGGGAGAATTACCCACATATGCCATTATATTATGCGTTTGCACATCTACTACTAGTATCGCTAAATTGTGTATCTCTGTTTGGCGATATTCGTTATAATAACGTTTAGCAATTTGGTTTACCTGCTGTTGTAGTGTGTTCTCAATCGTGGTTTTTATCCTATTCCCCTCTTTCGTTTTTGCTATTTGCTGCAAAAGGTGAGGTGCTGTCTGTGGTAAATCAAATGGTTTTTGAGGTAACTCTTCTTGAATGGAGAGTTCATAAGTAGTTTTATCAATTACCTTTTCAGTATATAACTTCTTCAACAAACGATTACGTTTGTTGCGTAATTCATCTTGATTTCTACCTGGGTAAATTAATGCAGGTGCATTAGGCAATACGGCAAGAGTAGCTGTTTCTGCCCAAGATAGCTGATGTGATTGCACCCCAAAATATCGCCAAGACGCCATATCTAACCCTACAACATTACCACCATAAGGAGCATGAGCAGCATATAAACCTAAAATATTCTCTTTACTTTCTCGAAACTCTAAACGAGTAGCAAGTATAAGTTCTACAAATTTCTCAAAATAGCTGCGCTTTTTACCTTTTCGAGATAAACGAATAACCTGTTGCGTTAACGTACTACCACCTCGCACTACTTTACCTGCCTTATAGTTTTGCTGTATTGCATTTACTATAGAGGCTGGATTAAAACCAGGGTGTTTATAAAAATATTGATCTTCGAAATGAACAATACATTGCTGAAACTTATAAGGTACACTATCTTGTGCAGGAAAGCGCCATTGCCCATCCTTTGCAATACGAGCCCCTAACAACTCTCCTTCTTGACTCTCTATAACTGTAGCATAAGGAGCATCAAAAAGTTGTTTTGGCAAACAGAAATAATACCAAACAAGTAGCACAACCAAAGTGATCGATTTTACCTTATTTCGTTTTATATACTGCCAGATATTTCGAAGCCAACGCCCCAACATTATAATACAATCGTCTTTAATTCCATTGTTGGTAAAAATCTATTTTTAACAGTTGTTTCTTGTTGACCAATGGTTACAAATCCAAACTTCTTATAAAACTTTTCAGCACCAGGTTCAGAATCAAGTATAATTTTCAGTATATTTTCGGTTTTTGCACGTTTTAAAAAATCATCCATTAAAACTTTACCAAACCCTTTACCTATAAAAGCTGGTAGTACAAATAAATTGTCGAGTCTTACAGTAGTTTCATCATCATTACAGTAAGAATAGTATCCTATAATTTTATCATCAAGGACAAGCTTAAAAACATTCTTATCCTCTATATAAGCCGCTGTAACTGTTAATAGCTCCGACCACTGATCAAGTAACTCACTAGAATACCCCCAGTATGCTTTTGACTTTTTGGTTATATCTGTCAAAACAACACTATCACTGCTAAGTGATCGCTCTATTCTTATTTCACCACTTCTACCCATTGTCCTTTGGTACGTGCTAAAAATGAGTTATCGTACATTGCTTCGCACTGTACTCCTGGTAAATAGTAACTACCTAGATATGATGCATTAAGTAATATCCTGAATGTTTTGGTTTCGTTAGATTTTAATGGAAAGTAGAAATTTGTTCTATCATCTCTTATATCGATATGATCGGCTATATTATTACCAAAACTACCAAAATCTGTAAAACGAGTATTAACAATTTCCCATCCTGATGGTATAATTTGAGTAAGTGCCACATTCTCTACATTTTCTCCTTTTAAATTACTTACTCTCACCTCAGCAACAAACTCTGTACCTTGCTCTAACGACGAAGGATTTATAGCGTTACCTGCTCTATCCTTAAATACAATTGTAGTACTCAATCCACGTTGTTCTGTTTGTTCTTCACCTACAGGTAAAATACCACTATAAACAACTCTTGCATAAAGTATTCCGTCATTATTATTTTGTACTGTAACCGAGTTATTACCTGATACTTTTAGTACTCTATCCGCAAACGATTTATGTGATTCTATAGTTTTCTTTTTTCCTTTTGAAGTATATACAATATTAACACCCCCGGCTCCATTCATTTTAGCAAATTTAGCCATTGAATAAAGACAGTATGCTGTTGTTTGCGTACTCATCCATCTATTAGATGACATTTTTTCTGATAATTGATTTGCAATACGGAAGGCTTCACTTTTCTTATCTAACAACATTAATGTTTCGAGTGCCATTGCTCTATTACGCTCTGGCGAACCGTAATAGTAATACCTGTTACTACCTGCATCAAGATTACTCTGATTTAATAATGCTATTCCTGCACTCTTTTGTCCTGCTAAAGCATAGGCTGCTGCTAATCGTAATTTTGATTCGTTAGAGATACCTTGTGTTTCTCTAAGCCTATTCATTGATGAGAGATCTGGCGACCCTGCTAATGCTAATGTATATAAACGGTAAGCTTGTGCAAACGCATTATTATAGTAACTATTATAACGCCATTGTCTAGCAGTTCTCTTTTGATATTCTAACCATTTACTTTTAGCATTAAGTGGTAAAGTATATCCTTTTTTCTCTGCCTCGATAAAGAAGTGCCCAACATAACTAGATCCCCAATCATTAGGGTGTGTACCTCCTGACCAATAAGCAAACCCTCCATTACCAATTTGAAAACTTGCTAGTCGCTCTATAGCTGCCGATACATTACGTTGTATGCTTTGTTTTCTCTCATTACTAATGTCTGCAATATCTGCAAGGTATAATTGTGGGAATGCACTTGAAGTAGTTTGCTCTAAACATCCGTGTGGGTATCGTACTAAATAATCAATTCTACGATTAAGATCTATAGGAGGGAAAGACGAGACTTCTAACCTTGCCTTATTACTCCCTGCTACACCAAAAGCTGCCCAATCTAACGTCCCCGAAGCTCCTGCCTCTAACACTAACTCTTTAAAATTATTCGTTACAGGGTTAGGGTTAACAACATCTATTTCTACATCATAACTCGCTTTTTCTCTACCTGATGTTGCTATAACTGTAACTTTAGCTATACCTGTTGTATTACCTACTTCAAGATCAAAATAAGCTATTTTTTCATCGGGTTGTGCAAATGATACTTTTTGCGATGCACTACCTATAACCTTTAATCCTTTACTTGTTTTTACTTTTAAAGTTACATTTTTCACTTTCTTTTCCATTGCAAAAAGTGTAACTGGAAGCCTTACTTTCTCTGTTGGTGTTATTTTTCGTGGTAACGATGCTAACAGCATTAACGGGCTGCGTACAGGCGTTGTTTTCTCTGCTTTACCATAAGCCTCATCTTCGGCATTAGCAGCTACCACCATAGTACGTACAGAGCCTATATATTTAGGCAATGTTATTTCATGCTTTTGTGTCTTACCTTCTTTAAGTGTATAAGGCCCTAAGTAAATAACTACTGGTTTAAAACGATTCGCTTTTTTAGCTTTACCACCACCAAGATCTTCATCTCCTCCAATACTAAATACTTGATTTACCTTACCGCCATAAGCGCCTATAACATCATCATAAATATCCCATGTTTTTACACCAAGTGCTTCTTTGGCATAGAAGCCGTCCCAAGCATTAGGTGTTTTAAATCGAGTAAGATCAAGCAAACCATCATCTACTACAGCAATAGTATACGTCATTGCTTTACCTGATTTTTCACTAATTTTTATAGTTGCTTTCTGTTCTGGTCTTAAAACATCTGGCATCTTTATTTCTGGCTCTAGTATTGTGTTTTTATCAACTACCTCTATAGGCAATATACCATACATTCGTATAGGCGAATCATTCTCGGTAGTTGCATGAGGTTGTAATAGTGTAATATTAACATATACATTAGGTGCCATTTTTTCTGTTATCGGGATCTCTATTTGAGTTTCTCCTTTTACAGTAGTTGTCCAATGCGTTTCTACTACTTCAGATCCGCTTTCTAGAGATATTAACGCTCTTCCTCCCTCACTAGAAGGAAATGATATTGTTGCCTTTTCGCCAACTGCATATTTTTCTTTATCAGTAGTAAATACTAACATTGCAGCTTCTTCTCCACCATTATTCTTAGTACGCCCCGACCAATAAGGCCAATCGATTAAAACAGTTTCTCCTGCCGAATGTCCACCTTCTACATCAGTTACATATACTAAGTAACGTCCCCAGTCATTTTCATCTACCTTCATGGCAATCGAAGCCTTACCTTTAGAATCTGTAGTTACTGTCTCTGAATAATATGGTGTTTTAGAAAGTGCTCTATTATAAAATGACGTATTGTTATGGGTAGCATCCCACCACCAGCGCCATGATACTTTATATACTTTTACTCTTACTTTTCTATTAGCTCTTGCTCTACCTTTCTCAGAAACAGCTACCACATTAAAGCGATTTACTTTACCCGTTTCGAGCATTCCATATTTATTTGGATCAGGTGCTTTTACTCCCACATAAGTTCGATATGGCGAATAGGACGCTGTAATAACATCTGTACTAAAATCGCCACCTCTTTCATAAGCTTTAGTTATAATTGCTGTTTTAAGCATTCCAGGCGCACTCGATTTTAATAATGGTTGCAACGTTATCGTTGCCTCTCCATTACTATCTACTTTACCCGAATAAATATTGACTTCTTCTGTCTTAAACTTCTGTGTAGGATCGTCAAAAATATAATTGCTATACCCTTTAAAGGTAGTTTTTTGATTAAAGAACTTCGCCTGCATCTCTACCTTCAAATCTTTCGCTACTGCACCATGCAACCACTTTACTTCTAGGTTTGCAGTATTCGCTTCATTAGCTGAAAGCACCTCTCCGTTAAATCCGTTTTTAATCTTTAATCGGTTAGGCTTTATAGTCTCTATTTTTATATGTTTATAAAACTTAGCTCCACCAACTGCAACTGCAGCTTGCCAGTTACCCGTAGGCGCATTAGCATTAGTAGGTACTATAAACTTATAATGATTCTTGTCATTATATGTTTTTACTGCTTGGTATACCAACTTACCATTAGGATCGCTCAATTTTAACTTTATAGGGTGCGAAGGAGGTAATTTTGCTGCTTTATCATTTAATATAAAACCTATAAATAACGTATCTCCAGGGCGCCATACGCCACGCTCTCCATACACATACCCTTTTAATCCTTTTTGTAAACGCGTACCGTCAACCTCAAAATTACTTACTGATAACGAATTACCATCAGCCATTTTTACATAGGTTGTATTATTCCCTTTTTTTACAATTGCAAAGAATGCTTTTTTATCAACCGATACTGTTGCTGTACCCTCGCTATCTGTTGTTACTGATGCTACTTTTTGCTGTTGAAAATTATATACTTCTACCTCAGCTCCGCTAATAGGTTCTGTGGTTGTAATACTACTTACTGAAAAGAAATAAGTATTGTTTTCTCCTCCTTTAGCAATAACACCTAAGTCACTAGCTAAAACATTAGTAGATATCTTCTTGTTATAATAGTACGATTGTTTACAAGGGTCATCACGTTCGCTCCAGTTGTAATCATAGTCGTAATAATCGTAGTATTCGTTATCAAAATTCGAATAAAACTCAGCATCGTCATCTTCCTGCTCTTCTTCTTCAACATCACTATCTGGGCAACGATATAATGAATATGATT
Organism: Flavobacterium sp. MedPE-SWcel; assembly: GCA_001874325.1. GTDB lineage: Bacteria > Bacteroidota > Bacteroidia > Flavobacteriales > Flavobacteriaceae > Flavobacterium. The sequence continues at coordinate 78,769 of MPCW01000010.1, forward strand.
TTTTTATTGATAGCTCTACACGATATATAGCACCTTGTTCTGGTTGTATTAGTGTCGCTAAATCTAAAGCGTAAGTATTCCACTTACTATAATTAGCCAGTTTATCATCGTTAAGTGTAATCTTCTTTTTAGCAATAGGTAGTGCTACTTTTCTAAGATTATACGCTCCGTTTATTCTGTTATCTTGTAAAAACTGTAATACATTATTTTCATAAATACGATATACTTTTACATCTACCGCTTTAAGATTAGTTGCTTTAAAATTAAGTTTTAAATTACTTGACGCAGGTAATATAGTACCGTTTTTTAAAAACTGAATTTCGGGTTTCGTTTGTTCAAACAAAACTTTTTCTGAGTGTGGTTTCTTTGTCTTATAACCATCTACACTTTCTATACCCTGAAAAACCTCTACTAATCTATTCCCTGTAAGTGGTTTCTTGAAATATACTTTTAGTAAATTCCCTTCTACTGTATATTTTAAACCACTAGCGTTTTCTACCGCTACTAAACCTGAAAAGTTTTGAGATTTAACTAATGGTGCCGAAAAATTAATAAATAGTGACTGATTATCATCAGCACCAACACTCATATTTATAACCTTAAAATTACTCTTTCCTGGTACTTCAAAAGTTTTAGCATCTAATTTATCTACATCTATAGCCTCTCCATTCCAGTTTACTTCTATCTTACTATCATCTATTTTTCGTTGAATGCTATCTATTATAAAAAAGAACTCTGTAGCCTCTTCTGTACTAGCATCAAAACGAATAGGTAGTTGTCTTCCCTCTTGATTTGCGTTTATTAACTTTTTTGCCGTAGCACCATCTATAAAGTCACTAGTTTTTAGCATACCATTAAGGTACTGCCAGTCTTTATCATAAGATTGTAAATCGAGTGTGTTAACTCTAAAATCTTGCTCTAAAGTTTTTACTCTAAAATCGAAATCAGCTAACTCATTATCAACATCCATCATTTCAGATAGGTGTAGCGTAACACGGTACTCTTTATTTTGTTCTAACTTTTCATCAGGGCGAAAAGCTATTGTATTGCTATCTAATAACAATACTTTACCATCTACACTAGGAGAGATACTAAAATAGTCCTCATCAAGTTCTTCGTTAATCTTCCACTCGTTTTTAGTAAAAGCTAAACCTACTTGAATATCTGCCTTTGTAGAAATTATACCTGAAGTATAACTCGTGATATACTCTCTATATAAAGAAGAATCAGAGTCAAACTCTTCTCCTGATTTTTTAGAACAGGATACAACAAGTACTGATACTACAAGAAAGAGTAGTAGTTTTATGCTTTTCATAATTTTAGATGGTTTAACTAGTTAATAAACTATGTTTTATGGATTATAAATACAACAAACAACGTTATTGAAATATTGTATCAAATTTAAACTTATTTTTAGACAACCACACTGATTGTTACTGCTTTAATTTTTTCTTTTTCTAGCAAAAAAGTCTTTCATCAAGCGGCTACACTCTTCAGCCATTACCCCATGTACTACTTCTGTTTTTGGATGTAGTTTAGTTCCCATAGCCCTATATCCTCTTTGGTCATCTGTAGCACCAAAAACAACTTTAGCAATTTGACTCCAGTATAAAGCTCCTGCACACATTTGGCAAGGCTCTAAGGTTACATAAAGCGTGCAACCTGTTAAATACTTACCGCCTAAAAAGTTTGCTGCTGAAGTTATTGCTTGCATCTCGGCATGAGCAGTAACATCGTGTAACAACTCAGTAAGATTATGAGTACGCGCTATAACTTTATCATTTATTACAACCACAGCCCCTACAGGTATCTCATCTTTATCAAAAGCCTCTTGAGCCTCCTGTAGTGCTTTTCGCATAAAATACTCGTCGGTAAAAATATTTTCCATAGAAACAAAAATACGATTATCATAATAACAAGCTAAATTCTACTTTAGAGAATATCAGTACATTTTTATTATTTAAAATACACGATATGTGTTATTTTTAGCTTTCCAAACTAAGAGAGCTACTAAATGAAAGAAATCAACCTATTATCATTAATACAAGCATATAAAAATCTTGACGAATCACTTTATAAAAAATATATTGAATATTTAAAAATAACCCCAAAAAAACAAGAGTTAAAGGACATAGAGTGTCTAATTAAAACATTACAATCAATTGATTGTAACATAGCATTATATGACAACTATTTCTTAGGCTATACTATACCTCAAATTAGTAAAGAATTTGATTTATTAAGATTTGGTGAAAATTACAATGTAAATATTGAACTGAAAAGCAAAAACATAGGGGAAGAAAGGATAAAAAAACAACTTTCAAAAAACAAATACTATTTAGACTTCTTAAATAAAAAAATATTCAATTTCACATTTCTATCAGATGAAAACAAGTTTTATAAAGTTGACTCAAATAGTAATTTAATTGAAGTTAAATTCACAGAACTGATTAAAGTACTTAAAAACCAAAAACTGGAAAAAACACTAGATATTAACAGTAAATTCACTCCCTCCAGTTATTTAGTTTCTCCCTTTAATTCTACAAATAAGTTTATTAAAAGTGAATACTTTCTAACTCTACAACAAGAAGATTTCAAAAAAAAGGCACTAAACATAATAAACAAGAATGGTACTTCTTTTTTGTCTATATGTGGTAAAGCTGGTACAGGGAAAACCCTACTTATTTTCGATATCGCAAAAGAATGTATCAACCAAAATATAAAAACTCTTACTGTTCATTGCGGAGGATTAAATGAAGGACATAACAAACTAATTAGGAATCAAGGTTGGAAAATAATTCCAATCAAATCTATAAAATATCAAGACTGTTCAATTTATGATCTAATAATTATAGATGAAGCACAAAGAATTCGTATCTCTCAATTAAATTCTATTATTAATCAAATTAGAGAAAATAATGGGACATGTATATTTTCATACGACATGACTCAATGCCTTACTAAAAAAGAAATAGACAACAATATTGATGAATATCTCACTAAGAAAACTGAACATCAAAAATTTAATTTAACTAACAAGGTAAGAACAAATAGAGAAATTGCCCATTTCACAACTGGTTTATTTAACAAAGCTAAGTTTCTTTCAAAAATTGAAATCTCAAATGTCCAAATAAACTATTTTGAAAACCTTGAGGATGCAGTAAATTTTATCAAAGTACTTAAGCTTAATAATTGGAAAGTCATTAATTATACACCATCTACCGTACATACACATCCTTATGAGAAATTTTCACTTACAGAGGAAGACAATACCCATCAAGTTATCGGTCAAGAATTTGATAATGTAGTCGCTGTAATTGACTCGCATTTTTATTATAAAAACACCGGTGAATTATCCACTAAAAACTATATAGACAAGCCATATTATCTTACTAATAAAATGTTATATCAAATTATGACAAGGGCTAGAAAAAAACTTAATATTGTAATAATAGACAACAAAGAAGTAATGGAGCAATGTTTATCTATACTCAAACCAAATTTACATGAATCATCTTTCGTAGAATAAACAGATATTAAAACTGTATTTATTCGTTTTTCAAATTCTTAACTTTGCATTCATGCAAAAGCTACTCAACACCATACAATGCCCTGCTGATTTACGCAGACTAAAACCTGAACAGTTACCACAACTAGCTACAGAGCTACGCGATTTTATTATCGACATTGTTTCGGTTAAAGAGGGGCATCTTGGCGCAAGCCTTGGTGTTGTAGAACTTACTATTGCTTTGCATTATACATTTAACACTCCTGATGATTTATTAGTTTGGGATGTTGGTCATCAGGCATACGGGCATAAAATACTTACCGAACGTAAAGATAAATTTGACACTAACCGTCAATGGGGTGGTATAAGCGGATTCCCGAAACGTAGCGAAAGTATTTTTGACACTTTTGGCGTGGGGCATTCCTCCACTTCTATCTCGGCAGCGCTAGGTATGGCAATTGCTTCTAAGCTACAAGGTGATACCGAAAAGTGTCATATTGCTGTAATTGGCGATGCTAGTATCGCATCAGGTATGGCTTTCGAAGGGCTTAATCATGCTGGAGTTACTGATGCTAACTTACTTGTTATACTTAACGATAACGCCATAGGTATAGACCCTAGTGTAGGTGCACTTAAAAATTATCTTACTGAGGTTAAGTCTGGGCGTAACCCAAGGGAAAATAACATGATAAAATCGTTGAATTTTGACTATACTGGCCCTGTTGATGGTCATGATTTAAATGCTTTATTAAAAGAATTAGAACGGTTAAAAAGTATAAAAGGTCCTAAATTTCTACACATTATAACCACTAAAGGTAAAGGACTAAGACAAGCAGAGGAAGATCAGGTAAAATATCATGCTCCTGGTAAATTTGACAAAACAACAGGAGAACTATTACCAAAAACTAATGAAAACTTACCGCCTAAGTATCAAGATGTATTTGGACTTACACTTGTAGAACTTGCCGAGAAAAATAAAAAAATTATAGGTATTACTCCTGCTATGCCATCGGGTAGTTCTATGAAGTTTATGATGGAAGCTTTCCCTGAAAGGGCTTTTGATGTGGGTATTGCCGAACAGCACGCTGTTACTCTTGCGGCTGGTATGGCTACGCAAGGTATGACGGTTTACTGCAATGTTTACTCCACTTTCTTACAACGCTCTTATGATCAAATAATACACGATGTAGCTTTACAAAACCTACCTATTATCTTTTGTTTAGATCGCGCAGGGTTAGTAGGTGAAGATGGCGCTACACATCATGGTGTTTTTGATATTGCATACCTTAATTGTATACCTAACCTCATCATTTTTGCACCATTAAACGAAAGTCAACTTCGTAATATATTATATACCGCTCAACTCGGTTTACCTCACCCTATAGCCATACGTTACCCCCGTGGTAGAAGCGAAAACATTAATTGGAAATTACCTTTTAAAGAAATTGAAATAGGCAAAGCCAAACAATTAAAAGAAGGTACAAAGGTTACCATACTTACTACAGGTACTATTGGTAATAATGCAACTAAAGCGCTTGACGAGATAGAAAACACATCTGAATTTTCTCATTACCATTTTGGTTTTATAAAACCACTTGATGAAAAAATACTTCACGATATAATTACTAAATATAGTACTATTATAACTATAGAGGATGGCACTACTACAGGAGGTTTTGGTAGTAGTATTGCTGCTTTTGCTACCACTAACAACTATAACGGAGTTATTAAAATTTTAGGAATACCCGATGAGTTTATACAGCATGGCACTACTAAACAACTACAACAATACTGCGGAATTGACGTTAAAAGCTTAAAAGAGGCTTTTTTACTTATCAGAAAATAACGATTTTTGCAACACATCTGTCACAAATTAAATATTGAATGAAATTTAAGATCAGCTTTTCAGTACTATTAATACTCTTATTTATACAAAACATACAATCGCAAAACATAGACACTACCGTTAAAGATACTGTTGACTATTGGACAAGAACTAACAAAGTAGGTCTTGACATTTCTGAAATTGCATTTATCAATTGGAGTGTCGGAGGTAATAACTCTATTACTGTATTAGGTAAAGGAGATTTTAACCGTAATTACCATAAAGAAAACCTAAACTGGGATAACGAGCTATTACTTAGATATGGTTTTAATAGCCAAGAAGGGCAAGAAATAAGGAAAACTGATGACCAAATAAAATTCACTTCTACCTTTGGTTATAGAACAGATACAATATCGCATTGGTATTATAGTGCCAAATTTAACTTAAACACTCAGTTTAGAAATGGTTATGCCTACCCTAATACTACTGATGAAATTTCAGGGCCATTTTCTCCTGCTTATGTATTCTTAGGTATTGGTAGTGAATATATCCGTAAAGATTTAGGATTAAATGCTTACTTCTCTCCATTAACTAATAAAACTACCTTAGTATTAAACCATACACTTGCCGATCAAGGTGCTTTTGGAGTAGACCCTGCGGTGTATGACGAGGAAGGTAATTTAGTACGTCGAGGAAAAACATCACGAACAGAGATGGGTATATTAGTTACCAACAATATAAAACGTAAAATATTTAAAAACATAATACTCGATCATCGTATTAGTCTTTATACTGACTATATTAATAACTTTGGTAATATTGATCTTGACTGGCAACTACAACTTGACATGACCGTAAATGAATATGTAAAAGCCAACATTGGTTTACATATTATATATGACGATGACATAAAAGCTACCGAAGAAGTAGATGGGGAAACAGTACAAGTAGGACCTAAACTACAATTAAAACAAATGCTTGGTCTAGGAGTTACTTATAGCTTTTAAAAGACTACTTAACTCCTGTTATAGTATTATAAAGCAATAACGCTTTACCATCTGTCAACGTCGAAACAAAATGCGATATATGAAGTAATCTGTCGTACAGCGTTGTCTTATCTGTAATAAACTTTTCTGGTAATAGTTTTAAAACAAGCTTATCGTAGTTACTCTCTTTGCCTTCATATTTATTATTGTAGGCTGTACAAAAAGTATCTAGCAATGTATTAATTATACGATACCCTATAACTTCTTTTTCTACCACCTCTCTACTCTGGTAAATATTTTCAATACTGATATTTATAATATCACGCATCTGTGCTGTATACTTCCCCTGATCGGTTAAAGCATAAGGATATTTACCTGCTAATATAGCCTCTTCATTCTCTAGAAAAACAGTCACAGCATCGTTTATAAGACTACTAATAGCCAAAGCACGCAGGTAACTAACCCTATCTTCTTTTGTAGTAAGACTTTTGTATTTTTCAACCTGTACGTTGTCTTTAACCAGTTTTATAAGGTATTCTAACGCAAAATCTTCTGATATAACCCCTAGGTTAATACCGTCTTCAAAATCTATAATAGTATAACAGATATCATCAGCAGCCTCTACAAGGTAAGCTAACGGGTGACGTTCGTAACCTATATCATTCCCTGTTTTATTAGGAACAAGGCCTAACTCTTGTGCTACATCTTGAAAATAGGCTTTATCACACTGAAAGAAACCATATTTTTTATCAGCAATGTTAGCAGCGGTAGGTTTTTTAGGCAAGGACTCTTTAGGGTACTTCATAAAAGCTCCTAATGTAGCATATGATAAGCGTAGCCCTCCCTCTATACCTGGGCGCGATGTAGCTAGTAAGTTAAATCCATTGGCATTACCCTCAAAATCGACTAAATCTTGCCATTCTTTATCTGTAAGCTGTTCTTTATATTGCTTACCATTACCTATTTTAAAATACTCTCCTATAGCTTTTTCTCCTGAATGACCAAAGGGTGGATTACCAATATCGTGTGCCAAAGCAGCAGCAGCTACTATAGCACCAAAATCGTTCATTTGAAAACCGTGTATATCTTGCAAGTAAGGGTGCTTTTCGATAATTTTTTTACCGACCAGTCTACCTAATGAGCGACCAACTACAGAGACTTCAAGACTATGTGTTAAACGTGTGTGTACAAAATCAGTTTTAGATAATGGTATTACCTGTGTTTTATCTTGTAAGCTTCTAAAAGCTGACGAGAATATAATACGATCATAATCTACCTCAAACCCTAAACGAGTATCATCTTGCTCCTTACGTAAACGTTTACTTGTATCTCCTTGTCGTTTTAACGACAGTAGTTGTTCCCATTGCATCATAACTCTATAAAAATTTTATACCGTCCAACATCTCTTTATATCTAATCATATCTTCGATATCTCTAGACTTATATTTATCTATTCTTTCATTCTCAGACAATTTATCCTTTACCACCAATAATTGTTGTTGAATATTTAAAGTTTGAGCTGTTGAAACATAAGACAAACTTTCAGGTTTATTTAACCTAAAATAATCTTGACAAAAAAAGAATGCAGTATTCAGGTCCTTCACATTATCTTTATTGATCCAACTTTTCTTAGTTAAATGAATCAACCAACTCCAAACTAGATCCCCATTATACTCTTCAGTTTCCCAAAATCGTGTATCTCCAATAACATAATCATAACCTACTTTCCCCACTAAAGCATCAGGTTCAACCTGCCAAATTCCAAATTTTATTATAACCATGTCGCTATAAAATTCATTGTAATCAAACCGACCTTTATCTTTTGTATAGAGTAATGCCTTTTCATAATCAGAATGATCTTCGTTGAAATTATCTGGCACCTCTCCATTTTCCCAAAGAGAATACAAATAATCTCTTGCTTCTTGATCTGTCATAATTACTTATTTTACTATTAAAACTTCATACAAAACACAGCATCATCCTATTAATAGGTTTTATTCTTGATCTTGTTGAGGTTTTTCTGATGAACCTTCTTCAAGTTCTTCAGTAGAATCTTCTTTTACCCATCTCTTTTTATTCGCTAAAGCAAAATCTTTCGACTTTACTGGATACTGTTCTTGGCTTATATCACTTGGATTTTCAATAACTGATTTTATCTTAATTTCATCCCCAAGGTTAAAATTTGTAGCTACTTTTTTATAATCTAATAAATAGCGTCCACAAAAATAGTTACCCTTTTCATCCTTCTCTATTACCCCTACATAAATAGGCTTTTTTTCTTCTGACATTTCTTTTTTTTATTTATTTGTTACTTACAGTACTTCTTCTTTTCCTATCTCATCAAATGAGTTTTTCAATCGTACTGCTTCATCATATTTTTTGGTATCAACTACATAAGTATTTGAAATACTATCATGCCACCCTCTTCCAGTAGAACCTAAAAATGAAAGACCTTCAAAAGGTATTAATCTACATAGTGAACGTATTAAAATCACTTTGGAGTCTGGCTTAGAGCCATCATACATAACCACCTTAGTACCCGTAATTAGTTTGCCAAGGCTACGAGAAGAATTGGTCTCAAAAATACCATAATAAAATATCGCTATCATAACACCTAAAAACCGCTCTTGTATAAAATTCAATCCAGATATCCATATAAGGAAACCATCTATTTCAAAAGCATAATATAGTACTGCAGCAAATACACCTATCAAAACCCCAATAATTAACTGTACTATAAAATCTATAATCAAGTTAGCAAAACGCTTACCTTTTGTTGCAAGCATTTCATCTTCTATGTATACTGTATTATCTTGATATTCCATTTATAAAATTTAAACCTCAAAAGTAATAAAATAACAGCCGCTAATAGCGGCTGTTATAAAAGATTAATCTCTTTTCTTTATAGGTATTTTAAAGCAAGTACCATCTGTTTTACAAATTCTTCTACCATTTCTTGTCGTTATACATTTTCTAAAAATGTATCCACAATCATCATCCTTTTTTGAATTCATGACTCTTTAATAATTTAAATTGTTAATAACTTTCTGCAGCTTCTAAAAGCCTACAGAGACTACTTATTCAAAGCTCAATGAAGCAAAAGCAACATCAACTGTAACAATTTAACTTGGAAAGAAGACTCGTATTTGATACTTTTGTCTTATCAAATAAGTAGGTGAGGTAACCTCATCGTCTTATATACTTAATAAATACGCCGGTCAAGCTTTATATTAAGTTTCCAAGTTAGGGATGTTACAGCATCCCTTTTTTTGTTTCTATACCTCTACAAAAATTTAAAATTATATTTAAAACAAGACTCCATTACAATGAAGCCTTGTCTCTTTTTCTTGTTTAAGAACCACACATTTCGCAATCATCGGGATCTGAGTTTTTAGCTCGCTCTAACATTGCCTGAAACTCTGTCGCTGGTATAGCTTCTGGTTCTGCACCAGCAGCTACAGTTACTAGCTCTTCTTTTTTATCGTTATTAAGTGTAAACTTAATTGCATCAACAGCACTCTTAGTTCTTAAATAGTACATACCTGTTTTTAAGCCGCTTTTCCATGCATAAAAATGCATTGATGTTAGCTTACCAAAGGTAGCATTCTCCATAAACAAGTTAAGTGATTGTGATTGATCTATAAAGTAACCTCTCTGACGTGACATATCTATAATATCCTTCATACTCATTTCCCACACAGTTTTGTATAGGTCTTTTATATCTTGAGGAATTATATCTATATCTTGTATCGATCCGTTAGCTCTCATAATTTCTTGTTTCAAGCTCTCGTCCCATATTCCTAGGCGAACTAAATCATGTAATAAATGTTTGTTTACTACAATAAATTCACCCGAAAGTACTCTTCTTGTATATATATTGGATGTATAAGGCTCAAAAGCTTCATTATTACCTAATATTTGCGAAGTAGATGCTGTTGGCATAGGCGCTAGTAACAGTGAGTTTCTTACTCCATGCTCCATTACCTCTTTTCGTAATGATGACCAGTTCCAACGACCACTTAAATCATCGTCTTTAAGTCCCCAAAGGTTATACTGGAATTCTCCTTGAGATATTGGCGAACCTTCAAAACTTGAATAAGCACCTTCTTCTTTAGCCATTTCCATACTTGCTGTAACCGATGCAAAGTAAATTGTTTCGAAAATTTCTTGATTTACTTTTTTAGCTTCTTCACTAGTAAATGGAAGACGCATTAATATAAGTGCATCTGCAAGACCTTGAACTCCTAATCCTACTGGGCGATGACGCATATTAGAGTTTCTCGCCTCTTCTATAGGGTAGTAATTTCTATCGATAACCTTATTAAGGTTACGTGTAATACGTTTAGTAACATCATGTAAGAATTGGTGATCGAACACTCCTTCTTTCACAAACATTGGTAACGATATCGAAGCCAAATTACATACTGCAATCTCATCTGGAGAAGTATACTCCATAATTTCAGTACATAGGTTAGATGAACGTATTGTACCTAAATTTTTCTGATTTGATTTTCTATTTGCAGCATCTTTATAAAGCATATAAGGAAGTCCTGTCTCAATTTGAGATTCTAGAACTTTCTCCCATAGCTCACGTGCCTTAACTGTTTTTCTACCTTTATTAGCAGCTTCATAGCCTAAGTACATTTTTTCGAACTCTTCACTATGAACATCACAAAGACCAGGACACTCATTAGGACACATCAACGTCCAGTCTCCATCTTCTTCTACACGTTTCATAAAGAAATCAGGAATCCATAAGGCTAAGAATAAATCTCTTGCTCTCATTTCTTCCTTACCATGATTCTTTCTTAATTCAAGAAAATCAAAAACATCTGCATGCCAAGGCTCTATATAAATAGCAAAACTACCTTTTCTTTTTCCTCCACCTTGATCTACATAACGTGCTGTATCATTAAACACACGAAGCATTGGTACAATACCATTTGATGTACCGTTTGTACCTCTAATATAAGAACCTGTAGCTCTTACATTATGAATAGACAAACCTATACCTCCTGCTGATTGTGATATTTTTGCTGTACTCTTAAGTGTATCATATATACCATCTATACTATCATCTTTCATGGTAAGTAAGAAACATGATGACATTTGTGGTTTTGGCGTACCAGAGTTAAACAACGTAGGCGTAGCGTGAGTAAAGAATTTTTTAGACATCAGCTTATATGTTTCTAAAACTGCATCTATATCATCTAAATGAATCCCTACCGATACACGCATAAGCATATGCTGTGGTCGCTCTACTATCTTTCCGTTTATTTTAAGTAAATAAGAACGTTCTAACGTTTTAAACCCAAAATAATCGTAGTTAAAATCTCTATTATATATTATGTTAGAATCAAGAACATCAGCATTAGCCATTATAGACTGGTACACCTCATCAGATAATAATGGGGCTTCTTTTCCTGTTCTTGGGTTCACATAATTATACATATCAGTCATTGTATCTGAGAATGACTTCTTTGTATTTTTATGTAAGTTAGATACAGCAATACGCGCTGCTAACTGTGCATAATCTGGGTGAGTAACCGTCATGGCAGCAGCAATCTCTGCAGCCAAATTATCTAACTCATAGGTAGTAACACCATCATATAAACCTTCTATAACTCGCATTGCCACTTTTACAGGGTCTACAAGATCGTTAAGCTCATAGCAAAGCTTTCTTACTCTATCGGTTATTTTATCGAACATTACCGGCTCTCTTCGTCCGTCTCTTTTAACTACATACATATGGCAATATTTTTAGGTTAATAAATGAGCACCTCAGTACTCTCTAGGTAATAGGTTTTCCTAAAAATCAGCGTCAAAGCTAATTTTCTGCGCATCATCATCTTTATTAATAACACCTGCTTTTTGGTACTCAGAAACTCTCTTTTCGAAGAAGTTTGTTTTCCCTTGTAATGATATCATATCCATAAAGTCAAATGGGTTACTCGAGTTGTATTCTCTTTCGCATCCTAGCTCTACTAATAATCTATCTGTTACAAATTCTAAATACTGTGTCATTAATGTAGAATTCATACCTATAAGACTCGCTGGCAACGACTCTGTTATAAATTCTCTCTCTATATTAAGAGCATCTATCAATATCTCTCTTATTCTTTCTGTAGGCACTTTATTTATCAAGTGGTGATTATGTAAGTGTACAGCAAAGTCACAGTGTACACCTTCATCTCTTGATATTAACTCATTAGAGAATGTAAGCCCTGGCATAAGACCACGCTTTTTAAGCCAAAATATAGAACAAAATGCTCCTGAGAAGAAAATACCTTCTACGGCTGCAAAAGCAATAAGCCTTTCAGCAAAAGAGTCAGACTCTATCCACTTTAATGCCCAGTCTGCTTTTTTCTTAATAGCAGGAAATACTTCTAGAGCATTAAACAACTCATCTTTCTCTGCTTCATCTTTCACATAAGTATCAATCAATAAAGAATATGTTTCACTATGTATGTTTTCCATCATAATTTGGAAACCATAGAAAAACTTAGCCTCAGCATACTGTACTTCGTTTACAAAGTTCTCTGCCAAGTTCTCATTTACAATACCATCTGATGCTGCAAAAAAAGCAAGAATATGCTTGATGAAGTATCTTTCTTCATCACTTAATTTATTATTCCAATCATTTAGATCTTGGTGCAAATCTATCTCTTCAGCAGTCCAAAAACTAGCCTCCATTTTTTTATACCAGTCCCAGATATCGTGGTGTTTTATCGGGAATATTACAAATCTGTTTTTATTTTCCTGTAAAATAGGCTCAAGTGCAGACATATTGTTTTGACTTTTATAGTGTTAAGGAAATTGATTTTTTCGCTAATAGGGATATACAAAGATTGGCATTTGAATTAATAAATGAAAGTCAAACTTATTCACAATCGGCATGAGTTTTTAACAACGCTGTAATATTAATACAACGTTAAGATAACATCACAACAACTTGAAAAATAAGACTTTGCAAACAAACAAATCTTCGATAAAAAATAATTAAAAACCCTGAAAAAGGTTATCATTACAGGGGTTCACGACGTTTTTAAAGCGTCTCGTTTCTTAAATCAGTAGCAACTTTTTCTAGCTCATCATACCAGTCTTGACCGAACCTTCTTACAAGCGCTTCTTTCACAAATTTATACACGGGTACATTTAACTCTTTACCTAAAGTACAGGCATCGTCACATATATCCCAGCGGTCATAATTTACCGCAGCAAACTCTGTAAAATCTTTTACTCTAATAGGGTATAAATGACATGAAACAGGTTTTTTCCAGTCTATCAAACCTTCATTATAAGCCTGTTCAATACCACAAAGCGCAGTATCCTCATCAAAAATAACATAAGCACAGTCCTTATTATCTATAAGGGGTGTTTCTAAATCACCATCTGTACCTTTCAACCAAGTCCCTTGCTCTTCTATAGCAGCAATACCTTCTTCTCTTAAAAAAGGTTTCACTTTAGGATACACAGCTTCTATTATTTTCGTCTCTTCTTCACTAAGAGGCGCACCTGCATCACCATCTACACAACAAGCTCCTTTGCATGCCGAAAGATTGCACACAAACTCTTTTTCCAGTATGTCTTCAGAGACAATTGTTTTACCCATTTGAAACATTCTGCAAAGATAGCTAAACTTAGCATATAAAAATATCACCCCGACGCACCCCTTATAAAAAAATAAATTATTTTTAGTTGTTCGGGCTTAATATATAAGGTAATTTTGCACACTTTAACACATTAAGTTTATCAGGTATGGCATTCGACTGGAAAGAGATTTTTACAGTAAGTATGGTATTATTTGCTGTTATAGATATAATAGGTAGTGTACCTATTATAGTAGACTTGCGCGCAAAAGTAGGGCATATACAATCGGAAAAAGCATCTATAGTAGCTATGGTTATTATGATTGCCTTTCTATTTGTAGGTGAAGAAATCCTTAAACTAATAGGTATTGATGCTAGCTCATTTGCTGTAGCGGGTTCTTTTGTATTATTTTTCTTAGCACTAGAAATGATCTTAGGTATACGTTTATATAAAGATGATGACCCTAGTACGGCATCTATAGTACCTATAGCCTTCCCGCTTATTGCAGGAGCTGGTACCATGACAACTATATTATCGCTAAAATCAGAGTTTGCCACAATAAACATTATTGCAGCAATTATTGTAAATATTATAGTAGTATATGCTGTATTAAAATCATCTGGTAAAATAGAAAAAGCCTTAGGCGCAAACGGTCTTGGTGTTATACGTAAAGTATTTGGAGTAATTCTTTTAGCTATCGCTGTTAAATTATTCGCTAACAATGTTAAAGACTTATTTCTATAACATCCTATTTATTATTTTTGCATTTGTTTATCAATTAAATACGCTTCAATTTAAAGTAGATTTTCAATGAAATTTTTTATTTATACTCTTATCGTTCTTGCTTTAGGACTTATTATCTTTAATATTACCATTTTAGATTTCAACAACATTCTAGAAGGAAATAGTTTAATAGCACTTATAGGTATTATAGCATCTTTATGTGCTGTATGCATATTGCTAATACTTAAGACATCTAAAAGTATTGAAGAAAAAACAAGACGATAAATTTATGCTTGATACATTAATAATAGGTGGTGGAGTTTCGGGAGTATCATGCGCTCTTGTACTAGGCTCTGCAAAACCTAAACCATATGCCGAAGACAAAAAAATAGCTATAATTACGCATCAAAAAAATACTGCGTTACAAAATGCTGTGTTTAATAACGCTTACGGTATACCTCAAGGCAAACTAGGTAAAGAGTTAATGACAGAAAGTCTAGCTCATCTAACAGAAGTATACCCACATGTAACGCAAATAGCTAATGAAAAGGTTATGAAAGTAGAAGGTACTACCGGAAACTTTACCGTTACAACTAACAAAAACACTTATACAACAAAAGTAATAGTAGTCGCTATAGGCTCTGCTTCTACTTTTGATATTGAAGGGTTAAATCAATACATTATACCTCACGGAAAAGCATTATCTACAAAAAACAGAGTGGAGTTAAAAAACAACGACCACCTTGTTACTGATGGCATATATGCAACAGGTACTCTTGCAGGCTGGCGTAGTCAACTTGCTATAGCTTCTGGTAGTGGTGCAGCAGTAGCTACTGATATTCTTACTTTATGGAATAACGGCATCCCATCTCAGCACCATGATCGTATCCCTAAAGAATAAACAACCTTTCTAAATATTTCAAGAAACGGGCTTATTTCTCAATTACACCATAGAACCTATTGAATATAACACAGGCTGTCAAATCGCCAGTTACATTTACAGCCGTTCTAAACATTCCTAAAATACGGTCGATACCTATAATAATTATTAAACCATCAACTGGAATTCCTGCACCTTGAAGCACTGAAGCTAAAATAATAACACCTCCACCGGGAATAGCTGGTGTACCTATAGATGCTGCTACAACTGTAGCTGTTATCAACACTATATTCACCAAAGAAAGTTCTATACCATAAGCTTGCGACATAAATATAGCTGTTACACATTGAAATAGCGCTGTACCATCCATGTTTATAGTTGCACCAATAGGCACAACAAAGTCACTTATATTTGAGGAAACTTCTAGTTTTTCATCAGCTGTTTTCATTGATAGTGGCATTACTGCTGCTGAACTCGCAGTTGAAAATGCTAATAATTGAGGTTCACGTATTGCTCTTAAAAATTTTAATGGGTTTTTTAATGTAAATACAAAAACCATCAATAAATAAAACACTACTAAAAAAAACAATCCCAACATTACCACTAACATATAGTAACCTAAACCAAAAAATATTTCTACTCCTATTCTAGATAGCAAAGCTGCCATTAAACCAAATACAGCATAAGGCACAAGCATCATTGCCCACGAAACTACAATCATACAGATTTTTTGAATAGCCTCTATAAAACGAATAATTGGTTTTGCTGTAACTTGATTAAGCTGTGTTATTGCTACTCCAATTATTATTGTAAATATTACCACCCCAAGCATTTCACCTGTTAAAATAGACTCTAACGGGTTATTAGGTATTAAACTTGATATTCTCTCTGGAATATTCTCTACAAGATTGGTCTTCTGGTTAGCCTGAACTATCTGTTCTCCTCCACTACTAGGGAAACCTCCTAACTTAAAGATATACTGCCCTGGTTTCATTATAAGTGTAACTAATAGACCTATAACAATAGCTACAACCGTAGTAAAAACAAAATACAATAATAACCTTACTCCAAAAGTTTTAAGATTTTCTGATGTATTACTTATAATACCCGAAATTATCGATGCAAACACTAGAGGAATCATAATCATTTGCACCAATCGCATAAAAACTTGCCCCGGTAAATCTAACCAACTAGCTAAAGAGGTACTAAAACTTTCTGAAACAAACCCTGTAGATGGGTTAATAACAACACCTAACCCAGCACCTATAATTAAACCTATAATTACCTTAAGCCATAAACGTCCTTTTAGTAAATGATCTAAATATTGAGATAAATTATTTAATGGAGTAACTTCTAACATAATTAGCAGGATAGGTATCAAATATATTTTACACTAAAAAAAGCCTCTATTTACAAGGAGGCTCTTTCTTTATTTCATTATTAATAGTAACAGATTATATTAAATCTTACAACAACCATCTAGCTTATCATAAGCGTCTGGATCTGCTTTAATGTCATCTGCATCATACCCTAACTTACTAATAGCCGTTTTTATAGTCGCTAAATCCGTTTTTCTACTATTATAAGTTACTTTAATGGTCATCTCCTCTTCATTTAGCGTCACCATCTGTACACCTTTTTCTCTCAATAGTTTTTTATCGAAAAGTTCCCCACATGTTTCACAAACCTTACAATGATTGCATGAAATAGCTGTTTTTAAAATAGCCGTCTGGATTTTTCCTTTTCTCTGTGCATTAGCTGTGGTGCTAGCACAAACTAACATCAGCACAACAAATAACGATTTAAGTAATGTTTTCATCTCTATAGTTTTATCCAAAAATACAAATACTTACTGTTTAAGCACAGTTTTCACCATATTATCTTCTTTTAGTAGAATTTGATAATATGTTTTTTCATCTAACATTTGCCTAGTAAACTCTGCTGTTAAATAATACTTTATTTTTTGCTTATGCTTCTTTAAAGGCAGTATCAAACCACTTTTAGCAATATATTTTTCAAAGGCAACATAGTAACTATCATCAGTTGTTATCTTATCACTTATCTCTTGAGCGGTAAACCCTTCAAATACCTTTCTTTCAACATCAAGCTGCTCAAACACAAAGTAACTAACAAGCCCCGATTTCATCACCATAGTGATAGCTTCATCACCATGCTCCCCTTCCATTGGCACAAAAACATCTGGTATAATACCTCCCCCACCATATACTGTTCTACCTCTAAGAGTTTTATACTTTAATGTATCAGCTACTTTTATACTATCCGCGGCATAAAGCTCCCCGTTTTCATATCGTTTCTGAAAATCATTAAAATAGGCATCTCCTCCATCAGCATAACTTCGTTGTATAGAACGTCCCGAAGGCGTATAATAACGTGCTACTGTAAGCCTTACTGCGCTACCATCACCTAAAGGCATTTCACGCTGTACTAGACCTTTACCAAAAGATCGTCTACCCACAATAGTACCTCTATCGTTATCTTGTATAGCTCCTGCTAATATTTCACTTGCCGAAGCACTATTTTCATTAATTAATACATATACTTTACCATCTTCGAAAATCCCATCATTGGTCGCATATGTTATATTCTCACGGTTTTTCTTATTCTTTGTTTTTACAATTACCAAGTCGTCTTTTAATAAATCATCAGCAATATCTACTGCTTTTTCAAGGTAACCTCCACCGTTATCACGTAAATCTAATATTAGTGTTTTAGCACCCTCTTTTTTAATATAGAGTAATGCTTCACGAAATTCATCATAAGTAGTTTCAGCAAAACGGTTTATTTTTATATAACCTACCTCATCATCTGCCATAACCCCAACATCTACACTCTTTATAGGTATAATGTCACGTACAAGATTTACTTTAAATTCTCTGTCTTCACTTTTTCTAAAAACCGTCAATGTTAACTCAGATCCTCTTTCTCCTTTTAATTGCGTAAATAAACTATCCGTAGGTAATTCTCTACCAAATAACTGACTGTTATCTGCATAAAGAATGCGATCACCCGATTTTATACCTGCCTTTTCTGACGGTCCTCCTGCTATTGGCTTTATAACCGCAACAGAATCTTTATACATATAGAAGTTAACTCCAATACCTACAAAATCACCCTTCATGCTTTGGGTAACAGCTTCCATCTCGTTTTTATCGATATATACCGAATGTGGATCTAGCTTTTCTAATATACTATTTACTGTAAGATCTACAATAGAGTCAGCATCAACATCTTCTACATACTCACTCTCTATAAAATCCATAAGCTTATTCAGCTTTGTCTTTTTAGAGCTCAATAGCATACCGCGCTGCTCATCTGGAAAGTTTAAAAAACTCCCTAATAACAATCCAACAGCCATAAAGGTTGCAAGAAGTAATGGTATGTATATTTTTTTGATTTTCATTTTATGAATCTAAATCTGGTATACACACTACTGCGACACCTGCACGCTGTAAAAAATCGACACCTGAATTATCTTTATAACCATCTTTGTACACCACACGCTTTATACCTGACTGATGAATGAGTTTACTACAGTCTTTACATGGGGACATCGTGATATATAGTGTTGCATTTTCACACGATTGTGTTGAACGGGCAACTTTTAAAATAGCATTAGCCTCTGCGTGTAAAACATACCATTTAGTTAGGTTCTCATCATCTTCACAGCAGTTTTCAAACCCCGATGGTGTGCCGTTATAACCATCAGATATTATCATTCTATCTTTAACAATAATTGCACCAACTTTTTTACGGTTACAATACGATAGTTGGCTCCATTCTCTTGCTATTCTTAAATAAGCCTTGTCGTACTTATTTAGTTTTTCGTCTTCCATTTCTTAAACACTAAAGAAACAAAGTTAAACGATTCAGCGTCTTAAAACCATAGTTCGTTAAATTTTATTATAATATTAAGAAAGAATACTACTAATCATGAAACTAAGTAACAATTAAACCGTTACACAATCAATTCAACAAAAACATATCTTAAAAATTAACAATCTTGTTTTTTCTTATTCTAAAACAGGACATATAATCATTGTAAAATTATTACATTTACAGTAAGTCTTTGTTTATTAGAAATAATTACGCTAAAAATCTTATAAAATTGTTTTTAGCGGAAAATATATAATTTATATTTGCGGTCACTTAACAACATGTAAAAAATATGTCAATTTCAGATTTATTCGATAGTGGTTTCAAGGAGAGAAACAAAGGACATTTCTCTGCTATTGTAAGAGTTGCGATGGAAAACGGACACATAAGTACCGAAGAAAAGTCGTTTCTTGACAAACTAGCTAAACAACTAGAGATCTCAAAAGATGAGTACCAAGAAATCTTGGACAATCCAACAAAGTATCCAGTAAACCCTCCTTACCTTTATGCTAGAAGGTTAGAGCGTTTGTATGACCTTTCTAAAATGGTATATGCAGACAACATACTAGGGCCTAAACAAAAAGAAATACTTACCCGTTTTGCCCTTGCATTAGGCTTTACACCTGGTAATGTAACTTTAATTATCGACAAAGCGCTTTCTTTACAGGTTATGAATGTAGACCTTGAAACTTTTGTGTACGAAATGGAACACATGAACAGATAAAGAATAAGAAAAATATAAAAAAAGCCCTATTCAATTGAATAGGGCTTTTTTTATTATATATAGTAGTTAACTATGCTTTTTCTTTTTCCATAAATTTTTCTGCTTTTTCTACCATATTGTAGCTTCCGCAGAAAAATGGCACACGTTGATGTAGTTCAGTAGGGGCTATCTCCATAATACGACCAAAGCCATCTGAAGCCTTACCTCCTGCTTGTTCTGCAATAAACGCCATAGGGTTACACTCATACAGTAAACGTAATTTACCATTAGGTGCCTTAGAGCTTGTAGGATAAATGTAAATACCTCCTTTTATTATATTACGATGAATATCTGAAACTAAGCTTCCGATATATCTTGATGTATATGGTCTATCTTCCTCTTCTAATTGACAATATTTTATGTAGTCTTTTACTCCTTGTGGGAAGTGTACATAATTACCTTCGTTTACAGAGTATATATTACCATCTTTAGGAAATTGCATATTAGGGTGCGACAGATAGAATGTTCCAATTGCTGGGTTTAATGTAAACCCATTAACCCCATGCCCTGTTGTATAAACAATCATAGTAGATGTACCGTATATAACATAGCCTGCCGCTACTTGGTTTACACCTTTTTGCAAGAAATCTTCTGATGTTACAGGCGTTCCTACAGGTGTAACTCTATGGTAAACAGAGAATATTGTACCAACAGATACATTTACATCGATATTAGAAGAACCGTCTAAAGGATCCATAAGCACTACATACTTATTGTTATTCCCTCCATCTTTACCTTTTACGGTAATAAATTCGTCATTCTCCTCAGATGCGATACCACACACAATTTCTCTATTTATAAGAGTTTGCATGAAAACCTCGTTAGCATATACATCTAATTTTTGCTGATCCTCACCTTGAACATTCTGCTCACCAAAAGCACCTACGATATCTACAAGTCCAGCCTTGTTCACCTTGTAATTTACCACTTTTGCTGCAAGACGTATAGAGTTAATCAGTCTTGATAATTCACCTGAAGAATATTTAAATTCTTCTTGATTTTCGATAATAAATTCGCCTAATGTCTTGTTGCGTCCTTCCATTACTAAAACGTTATAGTTGAGTTGTGCACAAATATCTACATTTTTGTGATAAGAAAATAATTTATTATCAAATAAGGAAATAGAATGTATTTTTGCTGAAATTTATGCCATGAAAATACGTAAAGGAACTCCACAAGATATGCCCGCAGTACTAGAGCTTATTAAAGAACTAGCTCACTTTGAAAAAGAACCAGATGCTGTTGTGGTAACTATTGATGAACTTATACAAGATGGCTTTGGAACAAACCCTTTATTTAACACATTTGTTGCTGAGCAAAATGATGAAATAATAGGTATGGCTTTGTTTTATTATCGCTACTCTACTTGGAAAGGTAAAACCATACACTTAGAAGATTTAATTGTAAAAGAAAGCATGCGTGGCACAGGTGCAGGCGGTGCTCTGTACAAAGAGGTTATTGCATTTGCAAAATCACAAAATGTACGTCGTGTAGAATGGGTAGTACTAGACTGGAACCAACATGCTATTGATTTTTATAAACGATCTGGTGCAACCGTATTTAATGACTGGTTAACGGTGCAAATGGATGAAGAAGGAATTACTCAATTTACGCTTAACTTATAACACTGATGAAAGTATTTAAATTTGGAGGAGCATCAGTAAAAGATGCTGAGAGCATTAAAAATGTATATAATGTATTACAACAAGTGGGGCATACTGATGTTTTACTTGTAATATCGGCGATGGGTAAAATGACCAATGCGTTAGAGATTGTTATAAAAAACTATATCGATAAGTCTCCCGAATTACAATCATCTGTACAAGACATAAAGAAATACCACAATCAAATACTACTTGATTTATTTGACAACGAAGCTCATGAGGTTTTTACCGTAGTAAATAAATTGTTTACTGATTTAGAATACTTTCTTAAAAACAACAAATCACCTAATTACAACTTTATATATGACCAAGTAGTAAGCACAGGCGAAATGTTATCGACAACTATAATAAGCCAATACTTTAACCACAAAGGAATACAAAACCAGTGGATAGATGTAAGGTACTATATTAAAACTGACACAACCTACCGTGATGCAACCGTAAATTGGGAAGAAACTCAACAGCGCATTGCAAAAAATGTAGCTCGGAAAACATTAAACATCACACAAGGTTTTGTGGGTTCTGACGAGAATAACTTTACTACTACACTAGGCAGAGAAGGGTCTGATTATTCCGCTGCTATTTTCGCTTACTGCCTTAATGCCGAGAGTGTAACGATATGGAAAGATGTAGATGGAGTGTTAAATGCCGATCCTCGTTATTTTGACAACACTAAACTATTAAACAAACTATCGTATCGTGAAGCAATAGAGTTGGCTTTTTATGGAGCATCGGTAATACACCCAAAAACACTACAGCCATTACAACGCAAAGAAATACCGCTATATGTAAAGTCGTTCATCAATCCATTACTCGCAGGTACTAGTGTGAATAAAGGTGCCGGTTTAGAGCCACACACAAGCTGTTATATTGTAAAGAAAAATCAGTTATTAATATCGTTATCATCACTTGATTTTTCTTTTATTATGGAAGAAAACATTAGTGAAATATTTGCCTTGTTACATGAATATAAGATGAAAGTTCACCTTATCCAGAATTCAGCAATTAGTTTCTCGGTATGTATAGATGATAAATTCAACAACTTTACTGAACTAAAAAAATTACTTGCTAAAAAGTTTAAAGTAACTTATAATGAAAATGTATCGTTATACACCATTCGTCATTTTACAACAAAGTCTGTAGATACTGTAGCACAAAATAAAGAGGTACTTGTAAAACAAGTAAGCCGAGAAACAATGCAAATAGTTACTAAGGAGAAAACATAAGCACTACCTACGCTCATCCCCATACTGCTCTCTATATACACTATCTAATATTGCATTAGCTTCTCTACGAAGTTCTTCATTATCAGGGTCAGCTTGTGCTTTTTTATAAGCCTCTATGTATTCAGGAATATCTGCATATTGATTTTCAATGTACCAATTATCTTTAATCATAAAAACAGTAACTCCTAAAAGAAAAAATATTGCAGCACGTGTTAAAATACCTTTATAAAAAGGTGATTCGTTCGAGCTATTTTTAATCAAGGATATTATTGTAATAATAAATGTACTTACTATACCTAGCAACATCATAACTGAAGCTCCTGGCCAAAACATTAACGTAAAAAGTATACCTATAGTAAGAATAGAAAATGTAAACCCAGTAGCGACACTAAGTAGTGTTTGTGAAGTTCCTTTCGCTTTAAATAATAAAAAACTTACAGCCAAATACAACATCGACAACAATGCCATTGAAAGGATTCCTAAAATTGAGCCACCTGGTATTGTAAATAACTTTAATGTTATCGCAATAACGACAATAGAAACAAGTATAAGTTCTGCTTTTTTCACAATGTATTTTTTATAAAGCAAACATACAAAAAGCACTACTCTTAATTATCATCAATCATTAGTGTATTCTTAACAAATACAGAACAAAGTAATTATCCCTAAATACACTACTTTTGTTTTTTTAGAGTTATTAAATTACAATGTTGAGAAATGTTTTTTTAGTGGTGTTTATATGCTTTGCTGCTGCACTATATGGGCAGGAGATAACTACACCTTATAAAAAACTTAAAATTACTACCGAACAAGATACAATACAGATAGATAGTGTAAGTATCAACAAGGTGTTTTTTAAACTTCAAGATAAACTAGGTAACGATATTGACACTAGCTATTATCATGTAGATTTTCGTAATAGCACACTTGTTTTCAAGAACGGGTTTAAATCACCCGATACGCTTACCATGCGCTATTTGAGCTACCCTGAATATCTTACCAAGAAATATAGTATTTACGACAAGTCACGTGTAGTTGCAAACAATGCTGGAGACGGCAAACGTTATACAGTAAATCATAATCCTTTAAAAACTTTCAGACCTTTTGAAGGACTTAATACATCGGGTAGTATCACACGAGGTATTACCATAGGTAATAACCAAAACGCAGTAGTAAACTCTAATCTAGATTTACAAATAACAGGTAAGATATCGCAAACCGTTAGCTTGCGTGCCTCTATACAGGATAGTAATATCCCGCTTCAAGAAAGTGGCTATTCGCAAAAGCTTGATGAGTTTGATCAGATTTTTATTGAACTATTTAGTAATAACTGGAACATTCGAGCAGGGGATTTATTTTTAGAAAACAGAAAATCGAGTTTTCTTAACTTCAATAAAAAAGTACAAGGGCTCTCTACTACTTTTTCGTTTGGTAAACCCGATGCTAAAACCACTATATACACCGCTGCTGCATTAGTGCGAGGGCAATATGCTCGTAGCTTCTTTATTGGTGAAGAAGGTAACCAAGGGCCTTATAAACTGCGTGGCGCTAATCAAGAACCATATATTCTTGTTATATCAGGATCTGAAAGGGTTTTTGTAAATGGTATATTGTTAGAACGTGGAGAAGGAAACGATTATATTATAGATTATAACGCTGGTGAAATCATCTTTACTACACTATTTCCTATTACATCTGAAATGCGTATTAATGTTGAGTATCAATACTCTGAACGTAGTTACACTCGTTTTGTAACCTATGGTGGTGTTACACATGAAAGGGATAGTTGGAGTATTAGCGGATATGTATATTCTGAAAATGATGTGAAAAACCAACCACTACAACAAAATTTATCTGAAGAACAAGTAGAGGTTTTAAAACAGGCAGGAGATGACAATGCGTTAATGACAGCACCTTCGGCTTTTGTTGACACTTACTCTGAAAACAAGATACTGTATAGAAAAACCATTATAAACGGTTTTGAAGTTTTTGAACAGTCTAGCAATCCTGATGACGAATTATATAATGTTACTTTTAGCCTTGTAGGAGATAATCAAGGTAATTATTCTCTTACTAATACTGATGCTATCGGTCGTATTTATGAATACGATCCACCAGTAGATGGTGTGCTGCAAGGTAACTACGAACCTATAGTTCGTCTTACCCCTCCTACTAAAATACAGATAGCAACTTTGCTAGGAACATACAATCCTAACGAGAAAACTTATATTGATTTTGAAGCTGGTATTAGTAATAATGACCTCAACCTTTATTCTCCCATAGATGACGGGAACAACAATGGTTTTGCAGGAAGGCTTGATGTAAAACAACGTATTTATACTAATAAGGCTTGGGAGCTTGATGTTTTTGGAGATTATCACTTTGTACAAAAAGACTTTCGTACCATAGAGCGATTATTTAATATTGGGTTTAATCGTGACTGGAACTTAAGCGGTATAACAACTACCGATGCTAACCAAAGCTACCTAATAACAGGAACAACTTTTAGGCTACCCAAAAAAGGACAACTTGACTATCAAATAGAAAAACTTGATTTTTCGGACAAGTTCTCTGGAACGCGTCATGTAGTAAATGGTCAGTTTAAGTTTGATAAAGTAGTAGTAGAACAAAAAAGTAGTTTATTAGATAGTGATAGTGATTACTCTACTTCTACTTTTATTCGTAATGAAACAAGAGCAAAATATCATTTTGGTAAAAACTGGGTAGGTGGTTCTGTGCGATTAGAGGATAATCAAGAAAAGATTAAAGAAACAAATGCTTTCTCTGGTCTTACACAACGATTTACAGAGTTTGGAACATTTGTAGGTCGTGGTGATAGTACTAAAGTATATGTAGAGATTGGTTACTTACATCGAATAAATGATAGTTTAGTAAACGGGGTATTACAAAAAGTGAACACCTCAAGATCGTACTATTTAAAATCTAGATTACTACAAACCGAGAAAAGTGACCTTACTGTTTTTGCTAATTATCGTAACTTAGAATTTGAAGATCCTACTATAAAAAATGAACCTTCTCTTAACTCTCGTATATTATATAATGATAGTTATTGGGATAGACTAGTACAGCTTACAACTGCTTACGAAACCACATCAGGTACTATAGCACAACAGGAGTTTACTTACCTTGAGGTAGAGCCTGGGCAAGGTGTATATATGTGGAATGATTATAATGAGAATGGTATACAAGAGTTGCAAGAGTTTGAGGTAGCCCCATTCCCCGATCAAGCCAAGTATATAAGAGTGTTTTTACCTAATCAGGTCTTTATTCGTACCCATCAAAACAAATTCTCGCAATCGCTTACGTTAAACCCTATTAAATGGCAAAATAGCACAGGGTTTAAGAAATTCTTGTCTTATTTTTACAATCAATCTTCTTTCCTTATTGATCGAAAAATAAAGCGAGAATCAGGCAATTTTGACCTTAATCCTTTCTCTTCTGGAAAAAAGGATTTATTAGGTATTACCTCTAGTGTTCGTAATAGTATTTTTTATAATCGTGGTAAACAAAATCATTCTGTGACCTATACTTATACTAAAAATAGATCGAAAACATTACTTACTAGCGGATCGCAAGAAAATAACAATAGCTCACACCAAACACAGTATGCCCATTTGTTACAAAAAACATGGCTCTTTGGTCTTACTGGGCAAACAATAGCCTCATCTACATATTCTGAAAACTATAGTGACCGTAATTATGAGATAGACACTTACTTTGTTGGGCCTAAAATATCATACCTTTTCTCACGAAATGCGAGCTGGGATATTTTTTACGAATACCGTAATAAAGAAAATAAAATTGGAAATATGGAATCTTTATTGCAACAACGATTAGGTACATCGTTTACCTATTCATCAGAAAATAAATTTACTACAAGTGGAGAATTCTCTTACTATGATAATAACTTTAAAGGCGATCAGTTAAGTCCTGCTGCGTTTCAAATGCTTGAAGGTTTACAGGCTGGTAAAAACCTTACTTGGCGATTATTAATACAAAAGAACCTAACACAGTTTCTAGATGTAAATGTAAACTACCAAGGACGAAAAAGTGAAACTAGCAAAGCGATACATACTGGTAGTGTACAACTTAGAGCGTACTTTTAAATCAATAACCATACAAAAAAAGAGGTCTCCAATATATGAAGACCTCTTTTCACCAATTAAAAACTATTATTATTTCGTTTTGTTACTGCTTTACAACTTTAAGTGATGTTTTAGCACCTGATGCATTATATACATCAATAATATAAGTTCCTGTTCCTAAAGCTGAAACATCTATATTAACTTCTTCGCTATCTGTTTCTTGACTTATTACATTTTGACCTAGTAAGTTAAACACAACTACTTTAGTAATAGCTGTTTCTCCTGAGATAATAAATACATCAGTAGCTGGGTTAGGATATACTACTACATTATTTTTAGTAAGTGTATCTATACTTAAAGCCGCATTTGCTGTAACCATAAAAGTTAGACTCTCACAACCATCAACTGTTTGGCTTACATAATATTCGCCTCCATCTATCAAAGCAGTATCAACATTAACCTCTACAAGCTCCATGCCCGCATTCATCATATACCATGTTATAGTTGCTCCTCCTATTGTTGTTATATCAAGATCAGATATTAACTCGCCATCTGTAAATTCTTGTACAGCATCTCCCATAGGTGCAATAGGTGTAAGGTTAACCGTTATTATTACCTCTTCTCTATCACTTTCACAAGTTCCACTTAATTGAGATACAAAATAATTACCTGTATTTAACATTGTAGTTAGTGGCAATGCTGTACCTCCTGCAGCATCGTCATACCATGCTAAAGTATTACCTCCTGTTCCTGCTGCTACGACATCTTCAAGTGTAGCTCCTCCACAAAATGTTTGGTCATCAGCTGTTGGTAAAACAAGTGTAATAATATTAACTGTAACCTCAGCTCTTGCTGTACTTGTACAACCTCCTAATGTTTGCTCTACATAATAACTTCCCGATACAAGTGCTGCATCAGTAGCAAGCGCTGTACCATCTGTAGCAACATCATACCAACTTAATGCTGTACCTGTAGCATCTAAATCTGCAACAGTAGCACTTCCACAAAAATCTTGTGTAGCTGTAACTGTAGGTAAAGGTGTAGTATTAATAGTTACTGTAACAGCAGTTCTATCACTCTCACAAGCATCTACTGTTTGCGAAACATGATATGTACCTGTTATTAATCCTGTAGCGTCAGATAATGCTGTACCTCCTGTAGATTCTGTATACCAGTTAAGTACTGTACCTGTAGCAGTTAAATCAGCAACAGTAGATCCTGCACAAAGCGATTGTGCTGTAGCTGTTGGTGCATCTGGTGCTACACATTCAAATGTTCTATTAAGTTGGTAACCTCTGTTTGAAGCCCCGTGATATGCTAAAGCATATGATGCCGACGATGAACGAGAATAAGCAAAATCTATAGTCGCATCACTATATACAAAAGTATAGTCACCTGTATTACCTGTATTAAAAGCTCTTGTAGCTACAATTGTTCTTGTAGCACCCGAAACTGTATTTGAAGTTATTGCCCAATCATTTACTGCATCTGTAGATGGTGCAGAACCAATACCGTTATGAACAGCATCTACTAATGTAGTATTGTTATAGTAAACAACATCTTCTCCGTTACCCATTCCTCCTCCAGTTGAAAAGTCTCCAAACTGTAATGCAAACCATCTATCTGATGGTCCTGTAAAGGTTAAGGTTGCTGTAGATGTTCCTTCATTTAGCATTATTTCTGCTGTCATACCCGAAAGGAGGTTTACTGTACCCGTAGTTTTTGTCTGTGCCTGTATACCAGTCGCTGACAATATTAAGGCCGCAAGGAGGAGTAGTTTTTTCATAATTATTTTTTTAATAGATTAATGATTTCTTCATTTTTAGTAAAGCCTGCATGGTCTAAAGGTGTTTTTCCATCTTTATCTTTATGCTTTTTATCTGCTTTATATTTTAGTAATAATTTCACAAGGGCTTTGTTTTCAAACTGAACTGCATATACAAGTGGAGTTATCCCTGCTCTATCAGCTATATTAGGATCAGCTTTATTCTCTAAAAGTATTTTAGCTATTTTTACATCTCCCTTTACAGCTACTGCTGCTAAAGCAGTACCACTCTGACTTTTATAATTAATGTCCTTAACATTTTCTGCTAGGTATTGAGCCACCTCTACATTACCTCTATAACACGCTAGTATTAATGGTGAAAACCCCATTTTACTAATCTTATTAATACAATCTTTATCTTCTGCCTGTAGTTGCTTCATTTCGGTTACTGTACCATGTCGTGCAACATCAAAAACATCTTTCTCTCCTTTCATTTGCGCATTGCAAATAGTTGATAGAAATAAAATGATTAAAGTAATTTTTTTCATCATAATGTATTATTTAGATAATGATAGGTTATAGTATATGCTTACGGTATCTGCTACTTTTTTTCGTACTACTCTAGGTATTTTAATATCAAAATCAGCAGGTTTCACCGTAAAATCTCCTGTTATTATTACACCTTCTTTTGACATCGAAACATTGGCAACATCAGTAATTTGTTTCGTCTTGCCGTGCAGTGTTAACTCGCCTTTAATAGTGAGTTTTTGTGGTTTTTCAGAAAGTTTAGTCACATCAAGATCTACTATCTTTCCTTTAAATGTAGCTTTAGGGTATTTGTCCGTTTCGGCATAACTTTCATTAAAATGCTCCTCCATTAAGGCTACTTTAAATCGAAACCCTTTCATTAAGGCTAATACTGCCATATCTCCATTAGAAGCATTTAATGCAGCAGATACTGATTTGTTTTCGGCTGCAACTTCTTCAAATGCTGGAACTGATGCTTCAAATTTTAGTGATCCTGTACGGGTAATATACTTTTGACCGTAAAAAAGAGCTGGCAATAGAACAACTAACAATAATATAAAATTCTTCTTTTTCATAGCTTTATATTTTAATTTTCAGGTGCTCCATTAGCAGCCCAGTCTAATATTAAATCTATTTTATTCATTGGCATACGCCCCGTTTGCGGCATCAAATCAGGCTCTCCATTTTGCTTTATTATACGCTGTAGCAAGTTGGTATTATCTACTGCATCTTTAACTTCCATATAGGTTGTTAATGGTCTAAATGACGACACTCCTCCTGGTGAATGACAAATGATACAGTTATTATCTATAACCGTTTTTATATGTGCATCATATGTTATTTCTCCCTCGATAGGCATATCTTCTTGTAAATCATCATAAGTAGTACTTTCACAACTATATAAACCTATAACTACTGCAAAAAGTAGTATACTATTTCTTATCTCTCTCATCTTAAAACACTCTATATAAATTAAACCCAAAGAAAAAATCGCCATCACCCCAGTCTCCTGCTGCTTGTGTTATATAACCACCCTCTGTCATCGACTGTGAGTTAGCAAATAGTAGCTGAAAAATATGCCCTCCTGTTTCTAAATCTAACCCTATTGATAATGGATTTACATAAAAATCAGGCTTATCTACGTTATACACATACTCTACATTAACTGATAATCGTTTGGATATTTTCATTCTACCACCTGCACCTATAGAGAATTGATCTTCATTTTCGATAGCAGGATCGTATAAGTTTTTATGTATAAAAGATGGCACTAACTCTAATGACAGTTTATTAGACAGTTTTCTTGAAATTAACAGCTGACTTATATAAGTAAGTCTATCATTAAACTCTATTTTAGGATAATCTTCTTTCTCTAAAAAAGTATTTATATCTACTGTATTATAACCCACGACTTCAAAAGGGAAGCTATCATTTTGTCTTGCTACTCTATATTTCACCCCTGTTTCATATACCTTGAGCATAGTATGTCTTGATGCACTTACAGAAAGCCAATCGGCTATACCATACACCCCTCCTATTTTTGTTGTAGCCATATCAAGCCCAAAAAACTCCGATATACCATCTTTAACTGACCCAAAGCGGTGCGACACTACAAAATAAAACTCCTTTTTTGCAGGCATTTTTGTGGTTTGTAAAGTCACTATCTGTAATCCCTTAAAAGCAGGTGTACTATAAGATTCTTCTACTACTTCTGAGTCGAGTTCACTTAATAAATCATCCTGAGCGTTAACAGTTATTCCACAAAAAAGAGCTATTGCTAGTAAAAATCTATTCATATATTTTTTATTCTTTAATACTACACTGATCGAGTTTTACCTCTCCAAAAAGTTCGTCATAACCTATACATCTACCTTTAACACTTAACACTTCATCAACACTAATCAATTGATTGTCATTATTAAAGGTACAAAATATCGTTGAATTTATTGTAATTAAAGAGTCTACTACCTTTGTTATCTTACCTTCTACCACTATAGTTTTATTAAGATATTTAACATCGGCAGCTTGCATATCATTCTCATAATCTGCAATTAATTCTTGTGCTGATATAGTATAAACGGCTTTTTCAGTAGCTATATCGCGCGCATCTTGATAGATATAGTTGTTAAAAAACAACACTATACCGATGGTTACTGCGATTACTATTACGAGTATTTTTATGTTTCGCTTTTTCATACCTATAAGATAAAACATAAACTGCTATTATACAGCTTGTTCTAGCAAATATATTTAAGATAGCGATTCAAGAAGAAGAAGAATGACAAACAGGGTGTTTGAATGAGAATTTGAATAATAGGAATGAGAATTTGATTTCTAAGCTAATTGATATAGTATAAAAGCGAGTAAATAATAATAGTTGAAAAGATATAAATTAGACTTACTAGCTTTTCCACCTAGTTAGTTTCCATTCTTTTTGTTCTTGCTTAGAAAGAAATGTCCAAGCAACAATACGGGTCGATTTATTACCTGTACCCATAGGAATTGTTTTTACTGTAATAGCCCCAATAGCATCTAGGGTTTTATAAATTCCTTTTAAATTTGATTGCTTTGACACTAAGGTTGAAAACCAGAAACAATTTTTAGCAAACTTTTTACTCTCTCTTACCATAGTGGTTATAAATTTATATTCGCCACCATCGCATATTAACTCATTACTAATTCCTGCAAAATTAAGTTCGGGAGTTTTTACTTTTTCACCTGATAAGTTCTGTACTTTTCTTCGTGTACCTTTTTGAGCTTCTTCGGCAGAAGCATGAAATGGCGGGTTACATATTGATACGTCTATTTTTTCATCACTATCTATAATGCCATGAAAAACAGCTGAGGTATTTTTTTGCAGCCTACATTCTATTTTATTCTTAAGCGAGGTGTTTTTTTCTACTATATCTTTTGCTGATTTTACAGATTTAGGATCTATATCAGCACCTATAAACTGCCAATTATATTCTGTAACACCCAGTATTGGATAAATACAGTTTGCCCCTATACCAATATCCAAACAAGTAATTTTATTACCTTCTAGCATTCTACCAAAGTTAGTTTCAGTTAACAAATCAGCCATGTAATGAATGTAATCTGCTCTACCTGGTATTGGTGGGCATAAATTTTCATCAGGAAACTCCCAGTACGTTATACCGTAATAATGATGTAGTAATGCTTTATTTAGAAACTTTACTGCAACAGGGTTTGAAAAATCAACAGAATCTACTCCAAATTTATTCGGTTTTACATGATTACCTAACTCTGGAATAGCTATTATTAATGCCTCTAAATCATATCGTTCTCGGTTTTTATTTCGAGAATGTAATCTTGCTTTTTCTTGTGGCTTTTTTTCTGATGACATGATTTAGTACATTGTTTTGTTACTCTCTATTAACATACACTCAAAAGTAACTGAATTTAAACGAGCAAATATAAACCAAAAATCACAGTCTGTACAAATCAATAGCGTATCGCTGTTATATATACCCATAGTACAAACAATACTTGTAACGGAACTCTAAACCAAAGATAACTTAGCCCGTTACCATTATATGTTGCATTTTGATAATCGACGTGTTTTATAGCACCAAGAATGTTTACAGGCAATAATAAAACAAAGAATAAAATTAAACACCACGCTGTTATTACTCGAAATTGTGGTATTAACAACCCTATTGCTGCGATGATTTCGATGATTCCTGTAAAATAGACCATTATAACTTTATAAGGTATAAATTCAGGTATCATCATAGCCATACCTTTTGTAAATGCAAAATGTCCTATTGCTGTAAATATTAGCATTGCAGACATTGCTAGCCTACCTGATACTGCAAACTGATAAGTTCCGCGAGATAATTTTATTATTAATAGCGTTATTAAAAAAGTAGCGACTAATATAATTAAAGGTTTCATTATGATTTATTTTTCACAAAGGTCGCTCAATTTTAAAGTCGAATCAATGAACCCAAGTTAAGAAATTCGCTTACGTATTCTGCTTAATGCTTGTGGGGTTATACCAATGTATGAAGCGATATATTTAAGCGGAATGTACTTAATCAAATCTGGTTGTTCTGTAAATAAATTCAAATAACGTTCTTCGGCAGTATCATTAAGTAACGATAGTTCTCTCTTTGATTTCTTCAAAAACAGCTCCTCACTAGCATGTCTGCCTAATATATTCCCTGCATCTGTTTGATTATATACTTCCTGTAAATCATTATAACTTAGTTGCCATAAAACAGTATCTGTTAAGGTTTCTATATTATATAAACTAGGTGATTGTGTTAGAAAAGAATCATAAGCACTCACAAAGTTACTGTTAAAGACAAAAGAGAATGTTAGGTCATTATCTTCTTTCGGGATATAAAAGCGAACTATACCTTTTTCCATGAAAGAAAGGTGTTTTTCAACCTGTCCTACTTCTAATAATAGTGTTTTCTTAGAAAACTCTACCCTCTCGAGCTTTGATGAGAAAAACTCCCAACTTTCATCTGACAACTTAAAAGTTTTCTCAAAATACTCTCGAATTTGTTTCATCTCTAAAAACTATTATCAAACCAAAGTTCAAAAAAATATTTTACTATTACGCTATTTGCCTTAATTTTACTTCAAAATTTTACAACCACATGACAACTACAAATAGACTTGACGGTTCTCTTTATACATCAATTCAAAACAATATAGCCACTATAGAGTTTGGACACCCTGCTAGCAACTCATTTCCATCAGTATTACTACAGCGTCTTACTGACGAATTAAACAAGTTAAGTAACAATAATGACGTAAATGTTATTGTACTAAAAAGCGAAGGTGAAAAAGCATTCTGTGCAGGTGCATCGTTTAATGAACTTCTTGAAGTATCTAACTTTGAAGAGGGTGGTAAATTCTTTTCTGGATTTGCTAATGTTATTAACGCTATGCGTAAATGTTCTAAACTTATTGTAGGGCGTATACATGGTAAAGCCGTAGGTGGTGGTGTAGGACTTGCAGCAGCTTGTGACTATGCTCTTGCTACTGAACATAGTGCTATAAAATTATCTGAATTTACTATAGGTATAGGGCCTTTTGTAATTGCACCAGCAGTAGAACGAAAAATGGGTAATGCTGCATTAGCTGAAATGACTATTGCTGCTGATGAATGGAAAAATGCTTACTGGGCTAAGGAAAAAGGGCTATATGCTAAGGTATTTGAAAACGCAAATGACCTTGACAAGGAAATTGATATACTAACTACAAAACTAGCCGGCTATAATCCTGAAGCATTAAATGCCATGAAAAAGGTGTTATGGGAAGGTACTGAAGAATGGGACACTTTACTTGCCGAAAGGGCTAAAATATCAGGTACATTAGTATTATCTGACGCTACAAAGAAAGCACTTGCTCCTTATAGAAAATAAAGAGATTATTATATAAAAACAAAAAAGGGTTTCGAATTAACGAAGCCCTTTTTTTGAAATATAACCTAAATAAACTTAACAAAACATTCTATTTTCTGATAATCTTAACCGTTTTTGTTACTCCACCCTCTAGCTGTAGGCTTAATATATAAGCACCCGTAGCAAGGTTAGATATAGTAACTTGTGCATTATCATTATGTACTTCTTTATTTAATACACTCTGACCTAAAAGATTAATAATTTCAATTCTCTCTATAACACTATCATTAGTAATATTAATTACATCTGTAGCTGGATTAGGAAACACCTTTAGTATCCCTGCCTCAAAAGAATCAGTAGCTAATGCTACATCTACAGTTATAGCAAGAGTATCACTTTCACAATCGCCAATAGTTTGAGAAACATAATACGTTTCTCCATCAACTAATACCTCAGTATCATCAATACTAACTAATTCCGATTCATTATTCATTACATACCAGTTTATAATAGCTTCATCATTAGTTATAATTGTTAATGTTGCAACTGTATCTCCATCATCAAACCCTTGTATTGCATTACCCTCTGGTGTATCAGGTGTGTCATTAATAGTAACTGTAATTTCTACTCTATCACTTTCGCAACCTTCTAGAGTTTGCGATACAAAATAAGAACCTGTTTCTAGCACTTCTGTTTCTTCTAGAGAATCAGTACTATCTCCCGTAGCATACCAATTTAAAGATGCATCGTCTAAAGCTGTAGCCGAAAGCTCTTCAATAGTTGCCCCATCACAGTATGTTTGCTCATTCATAGCTGTAGGCATCGCTGTTGTAGTTAATGTTACAGTAACCTCTACTCTTTCACTCTCACATTCTCCTACAGTTTGTGATACAAAATAAGCACCCTCTTCTAAGGCAATATCTCCATTCAATACTTCTTCTCCATCTTCAGTAGTATACCAAGCTATAGTAGCTTCATCAATAGTAGCTTCTGCCATTAAATCTGTAACAGTACCACCTGTACAAATAGATTGCATTGCCTCTGCTGTTGGTAATATATTAGCTGTAAATATTACTTCTACAGCCTGTCTTTCACTTTCGCAAGTATATCTATATTGTGACACATAATAAGTACCCTCTTCTAAAGCTGTATCTTCTGTAAGTGGCTCACCTCCTGCTTCATCTGCATACCATTTTAGTATAGCATTATCATAATCAGTATCTGCTACTAAGTCTGCAACAGTACCTTCTGAACAAAACGATTGATCCTCTGCTTGTGGTGTAAGCGGTGTAACACACTCATAGTTTACTGTTATTGTCCAACTATTATTATCTACCTTATTATACATACTGTTACAATCAGTACCTCCAAAAGTTCTCCAAGCTCTTAATTCAAAATCAACATCGCCTGTAGCACCATTAGCAAAGGTTAAATCAGTACGATTATATTCTTGTGTACCTGCTTCATCTCCAGTACCTGCTGTAACATCTTCCTCTGTTGTTGCTGTTGTTGTACAAACTAATAATGAACGTTGTTGCGATTTAAATCCATCATTAGCTGTAGTCATAGTATAAGCTGTGGAGATGCTAGCAATTTGATATCCATCTGGAACTGTTACCGACATTGTTCCTGCACAATCAGTAGTAGATGTTACTGTTGGCATCACATTAAATGATGTATTAATATCTCCTTCAGTATATGTATCTTCAAGCTCACTTGTAGTAAAAGTAGTAGTAATCCAAGCACTTGTATTACTATCGCTGCAATGTGAACGCACCCATAAATAATACATCTCAGCATCAGATAAATCTGTTAATTCTAACATAGTTGTATCTACATTACCTGATGGTACAGTAGCTTCTGTCGGAGCATCATCACTAGTACTATAATAATAGTCGTATCCACCCTCAGGCAGATCCTCTGGAGCTAACCAAGTAGCTGTTGCACTTGTTGTCTCAGAAGTCACTGATAAATCACTTGGTTCAGAACAAACCTGAAGAATTTCGGCAGTAACAGCAAATACATTAATTACCCCTTCTGCACTAGAAGTTTTGGTAAATTGAATACTCTCAATTTGTTTTGTTTGATTAGCAGCATCTATATCCAATGCAAGTTGATACATTCTTGGGTTGCCTGCTGGATTCTCAACATTATTATTAGGTATTTGTACACGACCAAAACCAGATGCCGCAATAGGCAAAGCATTACTATAAAACCAATCAGGAATATTAGAGCCTGTTATGGTTTGTGAAGTATCATCTGTAAAGTTAATAACCGAAGTCATTGTAGCCGAACCACTACCTGATGTTGTTAATATATATATTTTACTTGTAGCAATTTGATTTGCAAAAACCAAAGTTCCTGTAGTTACAGCAGGCGCTGCAGTACCATGTATTCTTAATGAATTATTACTTGAATAATCGGCTAATTCAAAACTCAGTCCTGCTGTAGGGCCAGACTCTATAACTCCATCTAATGGTAATGCATATGATGGTGGCGTAGATGAACCCGTTGCCTGAAAATCTGTACTCATAAAAGCATAATCAGCATTATCAACACTTGCAGTAGTAGAAGCCGAAGCTGGATTAAGACCATTTGCTATTACATCAGCATTCAATCCTGATGTAATCTCTAGAGGTTCATATTCCTGTGCAATTATTGATTGAAACGAAAACAGTGAGAAAACTCCACAGAGTAATAGTATTTTTCTTTTCATAGGAAGTAAAGTTTAGTTAATGAATAATTAAACACAACTCTATAAAAATATAAATATTAACACTATTTAACTAAAAAACACGATTAAATTTCACAAAAAAAAACAAATACTAACAAAACAAACACTTAAAGTTATATTAATTAAAAAACTAGCTTACTTCTAATTTTAGTTCTCTTTAAAAACAATACAACATCAATAAATGATAGCTATATATTTTATTTAGTAAATTTGCCTCCTTAACACCCTATATATTTATGAGTAAAATTAGAATTACCAAGCAATTTACTTTCGAAACAGGTCATGCACTTTATGGTTATGATGGGAAATGCAAAAATGTTCATGGCCATAGTTATAAACTTTCTGTTACTGTAATTGGTAGTCCTATTACAGATAAAAATAATGTGAAATATGGTATGGTAATCGATTTTAGTGATCTAAAAAAAATAGTGAAAGAAGAAATCGTAGATCAATTCGATCACGCCACTGTCTTAAACCAAAACACACCTCATATAGAATTAGCTCACGAATTAAAAAATCGTGATCATCATGTAATATTGGTAGACTACCAACCTACTAGTGAAAACATGGTAATTGATTTTGCAGATAAAATTAAAAACCGATTACCTAACACTATACAACTACATTCATTAAAACTACAAGAAACAGAAACCTCTTTTGCTGAGTGGTATCAGAGTGATAATTAATTTCTATTTATTAGATTTTCTTTAGAACTCAAAAATTGGATCATAAAAAAATCCCTGCACAATGTACAGGGATTTTTTATTATCTAATAAGCATTCTAAAATGCTTTATTTCATTGTCATTACTTCTTTACAACAAAGAAATCAATTCTTCTGTTTTCAGCATGTTGCTCATCAGTACAGTCATCACCACAATCTACTTTAGGCTCGCTTTCACCAAATCCTTCACCAGAAATACGGTCTTTCTCGATACCTTTAGCTATAATATACTTCACAGCAGCTTTAGCTCTACGATTTGATAATCTCATGTTGTACTTATCA
The DNA here is from genome assembly GCA_001874325.1 of Flavobacterium sp. MedPE-SWcel. Classification (GTDB taxonomy): domain Bacteria; phylum Bacteroidota; class Bacteroidia; order Flavobacteriales; family Flavobacteriaceae; genus Flavobacterium. The sequence goes on from MPCW01000010.1 coordinate 117,343, forward strand.
TCACCACGGTTATCCGTATGCGCTTTCACCATAACAACCATTTCAGTATCCTCAGTCATCTCAGCAACAACTTTGTCTAACTCAACAATTGCTTGCTCAGTAATAGCACTCTTATCATATTCAAAGAAGATAGGGTTCAATACAATCTGTCTTACAATAACAGGAACTTCGATAGGTTTCAAGTCCGCCATTACCGTAACTTTTCCACCATCAGTTTTAGCAATAGGGAATGAGTTTGTCTCATAACCATCTACACTAGCCTGTACCACATAAGCTTTATCACACTCTACCGCATAGCTCACTTTACCATCAGCTCCTACCGTACGTGTTTCAATT
>MPCW01000011.1 GCA_001874325.1 Flavobacterium sp. MedPE-SWcel
CGGGGCTCACCTCTTTCCATCCCGAACAGAGAAGTTAAGCCCGCTTGCGCAGATGGTACTGCAATTTGTGGGAGAGTATGTCATCGCCTTTTTTTATAACCCCCCTCTATCAATTGATAGAGGGGGTTTTTTGTATAGAAAACCCTGAAATAAAACAATTGTTAATAATACCTTTACTATTAACTAAATTATAATACTCCATATATAATCTTATCAACAACTTTAAGTAGAATATTAAATATATGGTTATTCTTGTAATTATATAGTGTTATTAATGTTTAGATCCTGTCCTTGGATAATACTTTGAATAATAATCTTTTAAAGGTTTTTATATATTTGGATGTATATTCTTATATAAAAATGTTTCACTTTAATGACATGTTTTTTTAAAGTTTATAAACAAATGCTATTTTATCTTGTTTGTAAATAATTTGTTATATGTCAATTTTTATTGAATTATATTTAATATTTTACGTATATTTATATTATAAGTTTATGTATTCGTCGTTTTTAATGATTATTACATAATTTAAATATTGCATTCTATTTTGCTTAAATGTCTGATTATCAGTAATTAAAGTGTTTTTTACTTAATTATATTTTGAATAATGTAAATTTAATCGATAAAGAGATGTTTTTATGTTGCTGTAAATGAGTGTTTTAAAATATTTTTTTTAAATTTTTCGCCCCCATTTTACTTTATGTTTTGCTATCTGTAAACGTTAAGTATGCTAGAACAATATAAATTAAATATGGATGTTATGAAATTAGTTAGATTTTTATTCGTTGCAGTATTTTGCTTTACTGTAACGGCAAGGGCTCAATTGGCAGATTTTGATTTACAAGTAACTAAAACGGATGAAACTTGTTTGGGTAATGGTTCTTTAAATTTTGTTGCTACAGGACTTACTTCGGGTTCTGAAGTGATTTATAAAGTTTATTTATTACCAGATGTTGAGAATCCAATCTCTATATCTGTCGATAATTACTTAGTAGGTTTATCATCTGGCTCCTATAAAGTTGTAGCTATACAGGCTCTTAATGATTTATCTAATTTTAAGGAAGAGTTTATTACTGTTAATGAGAATATTGTACCATTTAATTTTTCTGTTTTTTCAACAGTTCAAAATTGTGCTGACGATGGTAGTATAATTGTTAATGTGACCTCGGGTACTTCTTCTGCCTACGAAATTATTTCAGGTCCTGTATTACGGCCTCTTCAAACATCTAATGTTTTTAATGGATTATCATCAGGAACTTATAATATAAGAGCTTTTGATGATTGTGGTAATGGTAAGGTTACAACCTATACATTATCGATTATAAACTCAGATCTTGATATCTCAGATCCTTTTTATTCGAATGTGCCTATGACTGAGTGCGATTCTGTAGTTATGAGTAATATGATATCTGCTTCTTCGGGTGAGATTGGTTATCCTTTATCTGTTGAATATACTTTAAACACGATGGATATTGGTGGAGAGGTAACAGTAATCAATCAAACTATTACTAATGGGCCAGCTACTAATTTAGAAATTTCAGAAGTATTACCAAGATATATTGATGTTTCATATTCATACGATCTTAAGGTTGTTGATAATTGTAACGAGATATATGAGAAGTCTAATAATATTGTAGACCCAAGTATTACTTTAAACCTTGTGACTAGTGATGCACCATGTGCAGATAAGTATTTATTGGTTGATGTTGGTAGATTCTTTAATTCTTTTACAATAGAGTTTTTGAGTTCGCCTGATGGTTTTAATCCTACTGATTTTAATGTTGAAGCTAATGGTTCTTTTACTAATGGTCATGTTGAGTTTGGAAGTCCAGAAAACCCTGTTCCTTTTGGTAATTATGTAATTAAAGTTTTAGATGAGTGTGGTAGAGAATTTACTGAATCTATTTTGATTGAATTGGTAGTTCCCAGTTCTCTTTTATCAGCGAGAAATAATGGATGTTTTTCTGAATTTGGGAAAATAAGAGGTAGTGTGCCAAATTCGGATTTAACTATTGCAATAATTTTAGAAGCTCCTGATGCATATGATTTTGAATTACCTAGAGATGTTAGTTCAAATATTTACAGTAGTTCAGGTATTTTAAAGTTAAATAACATGCCACTAGGTACTTATGTTATTCGGTTTACGGATGATTGTGGGTTTGTACATGAGCAATCAGTTGAAGTACCTCCTTTTGTAGAGAAAGATTTTAATGACATTACATTACCAGCTTGTGAAGAGAGTTTTGGTTCAGTGAGATTAAGGAGTGGTAATGGTAAATTAACTGAGGTAATAATTACAAGTGCACCTTCTGCTTTGGGGCAATCTATTCCTTATGATGTTAGTTTTAACATTGATGCTGGTAAGTTTTATATGGGTGATCTCCCTGAGGGGAATTACATATTTAAAGCAACTGATATTTGTGGTATAATGCATTATATGGAGGTGACTATTGAAGGTTATGCTCCTAGTCTAGAAGATAATTTTGTATTTACACCTAATTGTAGTTCTTTTTCTATAGAGGTAACAGATATTAGTAATGGTACTGAAGGTAGAAATTATTGGTTACAGAGATTTGATCCTGATAGTGGGAACTGGGTACATCCTAGAACCGGAATTGTTTATACTGAGGGTAATATACCAAATAGTAATTCAGGTATAAGGTTAACGAATAATAGTGTTAAAAACAATCTTAACTATAATGGTACGTTTAGGATTTTGAAAAAGTTTGAAACCTTTAGCAGTGGTATTTCTGAAAATACAATATGTATTAGTGAGCTTGGACAGTTTAATTATAATGATGAACTTTCTATAGGTAGTGCATATGCTATGGCATGTTTGGGAGAACCAGATGACATATATTTAGAAGCTATGGGGTATCAAATAACATATAAGATTCTTAAAAAAGATGGGGTTGAATTTATAGTTGATAATGGAGACAGCAATATATTTACAGCATTAGAGCCTGCGGTATATTTATTTAGTATTGAAGATGCTTGTGGAAATGTAGTTACTCAATTGTTTAATTTTCAAGAGTTACCGTCTATTGCTACTGCAAGTCAGCCAAATGATATGTTAGTTTGTGTAGATGATAATATCACAAATACTGTTTTTAACCTGAGAGATCAAGATGAACAGATTTTAGGACCTTTATTTAGTGTAATGCATACTATTACTTATCATTTAACTGAAGAGGATGCAGAGAATGATATTGATGCTTTACCAGACAATTATGCTAATACAAGTAATGGGCAAATAATATATGCAAGATTAGAACATAATGAGATTAACATTTGCCATAGTATTACATCGTTTAAGTTATTTGTGGGTAATTATCAAGAACCAGAAATTACTACTACAGGAACTGTTTGTAAGGATATAGATTTAGAGTTAATGGCTAGTGAGGGGTATGATAGCTATTTGTGGTCTACAGGAGAAACAACTAGAGTTATTTATATAGATGAACCTGGCGTATATAGTGTTATAGTATCTAAGGAATATGGTACTGAGGTGTGTGAAAGCTTTACAGAGATGGACGTTATAGCCTCTGAAAAACCTGAAATTATTCGAGTAGAAACTACAGATTGGACAGAGCATGATAACAGTATTACTGTTTATGTAGAAGGAAATGGGATATATGAATATTCTATTGACGGGATTAATTATCAAGATAGTAATGTGTTTGAGGGGTTAAAAGCAGGGCTGCATAAAGTATATGTTAGAGATACTTTTGGATGTGGGGAAGATAGTAGAGAGGTAGTGTTAATGTATTATCCTAAATTCTTTACTCCTAATGGAGATGGTGTTAATGAGAAATGGTATATTAAATATGCAGTTGCAGAGCCTAACTTTAATGTTACTATTTATGATCGTTATGGTAAAATTATTACATATTTAAATTCTGAGAGTGATGGATGGGATGGTACTTTACAGGGTGTAGAGCTACCTTCTACAGATTATTGGTTTATTGTAAAGAGAGAAGATGGTAGAGAGTTTAAAGGACATTTCTCTATGATTAGATAATTAAAACTTTACTTTATAAAATAAAAAACTCCCTTTTATTAGTAAGAGGGAGTTTTTTATTATGTATTGATTTCAAGATCTTTAATGTAATCTTCATATTCATAAAAGAAACGTTCGAAGGCATCCATTTTTTCATAGAAAAAATCAAAAACGGTTCCCCATGTTGCTTTATTATGAAGGCTAATTCCTGTTTTTTCTATAAATATTCTACTTATAGCTTTTCCATTATCGAGGTAATGGTCTTTTTCTAAAATAGCATCGGGTAAGAAATCGTCTAATAGTATGCTTTTAAGGGACTCTATTTTTTCAAAATAAATTTTACGCTTCTTATCTTCTTTTGGTTCGATGTCAAGAAGAACCATTGCTTTTTTATTGTCAATATAAAATTTAAATGATACATCTTTAATTTTTGTATCATATAAAATCCATTTGCGCTCGTTACTATTGGCAAATTTTGTCCAGAAATCTTTTTTTATTTGTTGCGATTCAGCTTTGCTAAACATGTGTTTATTTTTGTTACGGTATTTTTAAAGTATCTTTATCAGTAATTTATTACCAATGCAGTTTACCGAGTTTATAAAATATCTTCCAAAAATACAAAAAGTACAGCTGCCTGCTGCTATTGCACATGCTAAAATGGCACCAGCAGAAAGAGCTGTTGTACAGTCGGCAGAATATTACGCATCTAAAAATCCAAGAAAGTCAGCAGTAATGATGCTTTTTTACCCTAAGGATGGAGTAACAAATCTTGTATTGATTAAAAGGAATACATATCCAGGGGTACATTCTGCACAGATTTCTTTTCCTGGAGGTAAAGTAGAACCTGAAGATAAAGATTTAGCCTCAACAGCATTAAGAGAAACATTTGAGGAAGTAGCTGTTAATCCAGTAATGATAGATATTATTATGCCGTATTCGGAAATTTATATACCTCCAAGTAATTTTTTGGTATATCCTTATTTAGGTATAGTAGTTGATGAACCTATTTTTAAACCTGACCCTATGGAGGTGGCAGAAATTATAGAACTACCATTAAATGTGTTTTTAGACGATTCGATTATTGAAAATGTTGAGATGACTACATCATATGCAAAGAGTATAGAAGTACCCGCTTTTAAAGTGCAGGAACACTTTGTGTGGGGAGCAACTGCTATGATAATGAGTGAGCTTAAAGAAACCATAAAAAGTGTGTTATAAGGCATGGTTTTTGTAAATTTGCATATACATTTAATATAAAAAATGGGATTATTTAAAAGAAATCCTTTCGGACATATACTTTTCCTTAAAAAATGGTTGATACGCTATTTTGGGATCCTTACTCATAGACGTTATAGAGGATTTAATGAACTGAATATAGAGGGGTCTGAAATCATAGAATCGTTACCAGATAGAAACGTACTGTTTGTGTCTAACCATCAAACATATTTTGCCGATGTAGTAGCTATGTTCCATGTGTTTAATGCTAGTTTAAAAGGACGTCAAGACACTATTAAGAATGTAGGGTATATTTGGTCGCCTAAGCTTAATATTTATTATGTAGCGGCAAAAGAGACAATGAAATCAGGTTTGCTACCTAGAATATTATCTTATGCTGGTGCTATTACTGTAGAGCGTACTTGGCGCGCTAAGGGGCAAGAGGTACAGCGTAATGTAAACCCTAATGATACCGAGAATATAAAAGTAGCACTTGAAGATGGTTGGGTAATTACTTTTCCGCAAGGGACTACAAAGCCTTTTAAACCTATCAGGAAGGGTACAGCACATATTATAAAGCAACATAAACCTATAGTAGTACCTATTGTTATAGATGGTTTCCGTCGTTCTTTTGATAAGAAGGGAATACGAATGAAAAAGAAAGGAATACTACAGTCGTTTATTATAAAAGAACCTTTGGATATTGATTATGATAACGATAGTATAGAGTCTATTGTAGAGAGAGTAGAGTATGCTATAGAGCAACATCCATCTTTCTTAAAAGTTATACCTACTGAAGTTCTTGAAGCACAAGAAGAATTGAACAAAAAGCGACAATGGGATTATTAATTTAAAATATAAATTAAATCAAAAGCGAGGCATTTGCCTCGCTTTTTTTATGGAGTAACTTGACGGTTTTTTCTGACTTTAATCGAAAAAATAATCTATTCATATTTGCTTAACATCTTACCGTATTACCTTACATATCTTTAAGAAACTAAAGATTTAGTAACCAATTAATAAATCATAATAATTATGAAAACAAAGTTTTTTTTAGCGGTAGGGCTTTTAGTTACTGCAATGGGAGTTTCGCAAAACACTACCTTAAACATGCAAGGTAATACAGCAGATTTGGATGAGAATGTATTTTTAGGACAAGATGCAGGGGCTTCTAATACATTAGGGCTTGAAAATGTTTTTAGTGGTTTTAAAGCGGGATATTCTAATACTGAGGGGAGTTATACTATTGCGATAGGAAATAAAGCAGGTTATAGTTTTAACCCTATTGTTACACTAGAGGAACCAAATAATACTGGAGGTGCTATTTTTATAGGAAACAATGCAGGTTATTATAATACAAAGGGATATAATGTGTTTGTAGGTTATCAATCAGGTTATAATAATACTGCTAGTGCGAATGTTTTTATGGGTACTTCAACTGGTACTAATAATAATGGTAGTGCAAATAGTTTTTTTGGACATGGTACAGGAGAATCATCTACGGGTAGTAGTAATGTATTTCTTGGATCTTGGGCAGGTAAAAACTCAGTTGGGAGTAATAATGTTTTGTTAGGGAATGATACAGGGGCTGGTAATGGTGACCCTGTGGTTACTAACTTAGGTAGTAATAATGTTATTGTAGGATATAGAGCAGGTCGACGTAGTACAGGTAACAGCAATGTGTTTATGGGATATATGTCTGGACATAATGCTATAGGGAATAAAAATATACTAATAGGTTATCAGGCAGGAAAGGATGAAACAGGTAGTAATAAACTTTATATTGCTGATTCAGATACTGATAATCCATTAATTTATGGTGATTTTAGTGCTAATGAGTTAAAATTTAATGCTCAAAAAGTAGGTGTTGGTTTTGAAAGTGGAGCTTTTGGAGATTTTCCAGATACTACCTCATTAATAACTGATGTAGACTATAGGTTTTTTGTAAAAGGTGGTGTGCTTGCAGAAGAAGTTAGAGTAAGACTTCAAGGAGATTGGTCTTGGCCAGATTATGTATTTGCAAATGATTATGAGCTTATGCCTCTTAGTGAAGTAGAGGGTTATATAGCAAATAATGGTCATTTACCTAACATGCCAAGTGCCGAAGAAGTAGAGGAAGATGGAATAGCACTAGGTAATATGGTAAAGTTACAACAAGAAAAAATAGAAGAACTTACATTACACCTTATAGAGCAAGAAAAAGAAATGGAGGCTCTTAAAGCGCAAGTTCAGCTATTACTTAATAAGCAATAGTTATGAGATTTAATATAACAATATTAATAGCGCTTATAGGTACTTTTGCTTTTGGGCAACGAGGTATTTGTGAGCTTGGAGGGTTTGAAAATAACTTAAGTCCACAATTTCAATTTTGTGAACAGTTTGGTAGTTCAGAACTAAGCTTACATATTGGTTGTGAATTTCAGTCTACTTGTCAAACATATTCAGGACAATGGAGTGTAATTAATAATCAGAGTTCTACTAGTCCTACTTATTCTTATGCTCAGTTAGTAGATAACTCAGCTGTAGAACCTATCTCTCAGTTGCCACGTGTAAAATCAGGTAATAAGGCAATTAAGCTAAATGACGATATAGGAGATCTAAGTATAACGAGAATGGATTATTATTTTGACTTGAGTTCAGTGAATGGAGATATTATCAGCTTTGAGTATCTTATAGTATCTGAAAATCCATTTTTAACTACTGGAGATCAAAGGCCATATTTTATTGCTAGGATATATGCTAATTCATCATCATCGACGACGACAGGTTATGAGTATGATGAATTATGTATTACGATTAGTCATAATGATCCTGATTTTATTGCGACTAGTGATGGTAATTATTTATATAGTGGTTGGCAATGTGCTGAGCTGAGTGTAGCAGATATACCTTCTGAATATATGAGCGGAGAGGCTAAGTTACAGTTTATAGTTTCAGATAATCAAAAGGAAGATACAAAATATACTACGGTATATATTGATAACATTTGTGATCAGCCTTGTTCTGATTGCCCAGATTGTCCAAACATTACAACAGATGTAGGTTCTAGTTCTATTGATAATCAACAAGCTTTTACGTGTATAACGGCTTCTAATACTATTAGTGATACAGCATCGGCAAGATATCATGCTGGTGTAGAGGTAGTGCTTAAAGATGGTTTTACAGCAGAAGCAGGTACAGTAGATCGATTCTATGTAGAAGGTTGTTCGGATTTCTTTGAGGCTCGTAGGGCTATGCCACAAGACGATAAAGTTGAAGAGGTTAATAATTCTTTAATTGATAGTTTTAAAGTATATCCTAATCCTGCTCAAGATGAGTTAACCATAGCAACGGTAAGTGATGTATTGGTAACTAACATAAGCCTTTATTCTGTAGATGGTAAGTTAATATTACAAACTGTACCGACTGCTAACGATAAAGTACATACTATAGACGTTAGTACAGTAACTAAAGGTATGTATATACTGTCTGTAAGAACTAACGATGGTAATGTAAAATCGACTAAAGTGGTTAAAAATTAATTAAGTTTAATTTTTAAATGTTTAGTTTAAAATAAAAGCGAGGCATTTGCCTCGCTTTTTTAGTTTCCAATACTGTTTTCTCCTTGTTTTATATCATCGTTTAAGATATTGCCTTCTTCTTTTGCTAACTTATTTTTAGTGGGTATTTTGTAACTTAATGAGAAACCTGCTCTTCTAGAATCAAAGTTACTAGTATAAATAAAATCAGTATCTACAATACCAAAATCTTGTTTATTGGTATTAAAGATGTCGTTAACATATAGCGAGATTGATAAATTGTCAGATAAAAATTTCTTAGAAAACGTTAAGTCTAAACGATGGTTTATCGGTTTTCTTGATTTGTAGTAATAATGGTTTCCTCCCGTGTTAGTAGTATTATAGTTTGCTACAAATTTCACTTTTTTTGGTAGAAGAATTTGAGACATTAAATTCATGCTCCAAATGCTTTTTGTATCGACATTTTGTATGTCGTGCATTTGGTTGCCTACATACACGTATAAGAAATTAATTTCATCAGGGTTAAAGTCAAACTGTAACGTTTTTGCTAATCCTTTTGTAAAGAGCATATAGGGTAGTGGTATACCAAAATTAAAGTTACGAATGGTAACATCAGGTATGTTTTCAGAAATACTGGCAGCACCATTTTCGGTACTAATTACTCGATCTACAATTTGATTATCAGCATTAGTTATAGAGTATCCGATAAAGAAGTATTCAAAAGCATTTACCTCTACCTCATAGTTATTATAAATAGTAGGTTCAAGGTTTGGGTTACCAAAGTAGCCTACGTTTGGATTTTGATAACGTGTGTTATTAGGGTTAAGAGAAGAGGTGTTAGGTAGTCTTATCTTTTTGTTATAGTTTGTTTTAAAATTAATTTGTGGTGTTAGCTTATATTGAACAGTTGCATTTGGAAAAAAACGTGTTTGGTTGAAAGGAATTAAATTATCCATATCGGTATTTCCTTCAATGTCATATGATTCTAACCTTCCTCCAACAATAACTTCAAATTTTTTATAAGTTGCCTGTAATTCAGTATAAGCAGCTAAAGATGTTCTGGTGTATTCTAGATTTTTTACATCAAAACTTTTTGTTTCAAAGTCTAAACGGTCAGCTAATATTCCAGCACTAACTTTAGTGTTATCTAAAAAGTTTATTTGTTGTGAATAATCTGTTTTAAACTGATAAAAATTCTGATCACTATTATTATCTAAAATAGCATTTTCATTAATTCTAGAGTTTAAGTTAAAGTCGTTATCGTTATTATTAAAGTTAAATCGAAAATTCAATTTTTTGAAAGGATCATCAAAACGTTTTTGATAAGTAAGCATTACATCATGATAGTAGCTTTTTGATTTACTTTTATCATTAGATGTAAATCCTGAACCGCTAGCGTCTACATCAGTACTATTATTATTTGTATTGATATCGTAGTTGATTAATAAACGATCTTTTTTAAAGTCAAATTTTACTCCTGTTTTTAAATAATAAAAACGATTTGTTCTATCAGAGTAGTTTTCTGAAAGTATTGCATCAGTGCTAGTGAATTTACTTTTCCGGTAACTTTCGGTATAGCTTTGCCCTCCTTGTACTTGCCAACTAAATAATCTATTGGCGGCACTTAAGGTAATACTATTATGAAATCGATGTCTAGATTTATCATAATTAGTATAACTATACCCATTAGAGTAGGTAGCACTTAAATACTTTTTGGCTTTTTTAGATGTTACTATATTGATAATAGCACCACCAGATGTTGCAGGGAACTCAGCACCAGGGTTTGTTATAATTTCTACTTTTTCAATAGCATTTGCGGGTAAACCTTCTAGGTAGGTGTTAAGTTCATTAGAATAGATGTTTAAAGGGCGTCCATCCATATATACTTCTAACTGTTTTCCTTGATATAGCATTCCTGCCACATCAGAAATAATTAGTCCTGGAAGTTTTTTAAGTCCTTCGAGTAAAGATCCTGAGTTTAAATATGCTTGTTCAGAAAAATCGAAAATAGTTCTATCAGCTCTTCGCTCAACAGCAGTTTTTTTCTTTTTTCCTATTATTACTTCATCTAGTTCGCTATTCATTTCACTTATACTGTCTTTTACAGTTTTGTTTTGAGCAAATAAGCTAAATGAACAGAGTAATAATAATGTAGAAACGTGCAATTTCATAATAATACTTTTGGGATTATTAATAATTGCACGAAGTTAAATTTTTTAGGTAAAAAAGTAGCAAAAGCTGTAAAAATTATTTTACAGCTTCTACTTTATACCCTTGTTTTTGAAGTAGTTTAATAACTCCATTTTCTCCTGGTAGGTGTGCAGCACCTACACCAAAAAAAGTTGGTGTTTCTTTAGCAGCTTCTTCTATTTTAGCAATCCAACTTTTGTTACGATTGTCTAATAGCGCTACATTATTGTCGTCAGATATTTTATTTTCTTCAGCTTTCATGAACTCCATAAGAGCATTTAAATCTCTACTGTCATACAAAGCCATCATTTTTTTGAACTTCTCTTTATCATCAACCATATTACTTTTGGCTGTTTTTACAAGCTCTATCATTTGTTTCTCATATGGCATAGCATCTAGAGCTTTCATTTGTGCAGCTACAGTTTCTAATCCGTATACTTCTTCATTTTGTTCAGTAGTAACTTTCATTAGCTCACCTTCTATTGATTGCATTGGGCAATCAATCATTTTAGGTAATAACATCATGTTTACCATTGATGGTTTCATGTTATCTATCATTTTTGCAGACATTCCTAAATTATCAAGTAAAAGCTTATCAACAGCTTCAAAGTCTTCTTTACTAGCAAGCAGACTCATTTTTTGACCATTTGCCATCATCATGGTCTTCATCATTTTTTGTTGTAATGAAGGATCATCCATATCTAATTCTAGATAAAGTTGTTTTGTAGCATCTAATGCTGTGTGTACACTTTTATCAAGAGTAGCATCGCAGGTAATATGCATCGTACCATATAGGTATGATGGTTCGCTAAGTCCGTTTCCTGAAATTTTCCAAAGTAGACTGTTTTCTAGTTTTTGTGAGAAGCCTAATGCTGTTACTAACAGTGTGAAGGCAGTGATAATAGCTTTTATCATAGTTGGGTTTGTTTAAAAATCTAATTTCTTTAACTCTTCGTAATTGTTTTTTAATCGTTTAAGCAGTATACCGTATATCAGTCTATAGAATAACCATATTACGAATATGAAAAAGCTTAGAAATATTAATGTACTACCAATATAAATAAGGTAAAATTCTCCCGTATTCCCTTGCTTTTCTGACTGATGTAAAGCTTCAATAAGGTTAGCATCATAGCAAAAGAAAAGTGCAAACATTATTAAAGAACTTATAATGATGTAAGTAATATTTACAAAAATGTAGTTAGATACTGCTTTTCTAGTTTTCAGTATATTCGACATTAATGTTTTTGCATTGTCAGTAGCGTTAATCTTTTTATAGTTACGATAAAAAAGTATAAAGAAGTAAATTATTATAACATAACTTATTATTGACATTGGTATATAGATATAATCTACATCTAAATCCTCAACACGTTTTGTACTAGGGCTATCTTTCATTAAAAATGAAAGTCCTAACCAAAACACAAACTCGAGGACACTAATAATTAATATCCATTTTACTATAGAGGAAGATCGTTTATGCAACATTGCATAAATTTCTTTTTCGGAGAACTTGGGATAGTTTCCCGCACTTTTCTTCCAGTCGTTTTTTAATTTATCTAACTCTTCCATATTTCCTATTACGGATTTAATATTTTTTTCAATTTCCCTTTTATCCTGTTCATTTTCACTCTTGCATTTACTTCGCTAATACCAAGGGTTTCGGCTATTTCGCTGTAATCTTTATCTTCTAGATACATAAACACTAATGCTTTATCTATATCGTTTAGTTGATGCACTGCTTGATATAATAGTTTTAGATGTTCTTCCTCTTCATAATTGTATTCGTCTTGATTTATTTTGTGTAATGTGTTGTCAAATTCTATAGTGTTTATCGTTCGGCTTTTCTTTCTATATAATGTAATAGCTGTATTAAGCCCTACGCGATAAGCCCATGTCGTAAATTTTGAGTCGCCTCTAAATTTCGGATATGCTTTCCATAGTTGTATGGTTATTTCTTGAAAAAGGTCCTTGTGAGCATCTTCACCGTTGGTGTATAGCCTACATATTTTATGTATCAGGTTTTGATTTTCCTGAAGTTGTTGCACAAAAGATTTTTCCGTTACTGAATCCATACCGAATAAGTGTACTAAAACATAAAATTGTTACAGATGATTATTATAAATCTTCAGTTTTATAATAATTTACTAGCAGTCCTACAAATTTGCTATACGTCTTTAGCCCGTCTTTCTGGTGGTTTAGCTTTAAATAGTTGTCATAAAAATATTTAAAGAAAGTTTCTATAAATGATCGATGTTCGTCTCTAAAACGATTACTTTCTTCGTAATTAAGTACTATTCCTTTGTTAACAAGCAGTAGTAATTCTTCCATTTTTTCTTCATCAAAGTTTTTAATATTGCGCAGGCAATATTTTAAAGCAAATGAATAACCAGAGTATTGAAAGTAGATATCATCGTTATTTATAGATGCCATATAACCAATAAAATTTGCTTCACTTTCAGAAGCATATCCTAATTGGTGTGACATTTCGTGACATGAAGTAGTGGGTAAATTATATTTTGGTAAATTACTATTTACCTGAGCTTCGTTAGTAAACGGGTTTAGGTATCCGCCAAAACCCATATAAGATAACGGCGTACTAATTAATGATGATTTAAGACTCTCGTTATTGAAAGTAAAATAAGAATATTGTTGCGATAAGTTTTTATAGCCATTAGGAGCTTTATTGTAAATTTTAGATACGGTATATGGATTCACGATCTTTAAACTATCGTTGTTGATTATTTGTAGATGTAATTTATTGGTCTTTTTGATTAATTCTTTTGTAAAAGAGATAAGCTCTTCGGGTGTGTATTTTTTTTCAAACCCCATTTTTTCATTCAATGGTACTCTATGGTAGTTTACCGCCCATAAAGCATAAAATAGAAAATAAAAAACAGAAAAAAAGCTACCTATAGTGAGTAAGTTACTTTTATATTCCCTTCGCCATGTTTTTCGTTTTTTCCATACCCAACGAATAATAAGTATGATTACTATACCGTAGATAATATCGCCTATAGAGAACCCAAATAATCCGAATAGTATCCTTGAAACTTTTACCATATAAGGATAAATTCCATTACTATAATATTGTTCTACAAATTCAGGAAAAAGGGATAGTGTATTTACTATTACAATTTGTAATAGTAGTAAAAGGCATAGTATAATCTTTTTCTTCATCTGATACATTAAATCGATAGTGAATGTAAATATAAGTACTATTTTTGTACAGCATAATTATCAGTAGATATAAAATGTATTAGTTGTACTTCAATGGAGTATAGCTTTAAAAAGTTATAGAATCACAAACAATAAAACAATACAAATGAACGAAGCTATCAGAAATCTAGAGCCAAAAGCACTTTGGAATAAATTTGCCGACTTAAACGCAGTACCTCGTCCTTCTAAAAAAGAAGAGCGTGTAATAGCATTTATGAAAGACTTCGGACAACAGTTAGGTCTTAGTGTGCATGAAGATGAAGTAGGTAATGTAATTATAAAAAAGCCTGCTACTTCTGGTATGGAAGACAGAAAAGCCATAGTAATGCAATCGCATTTAGATATGGTGCATCAAAAAAATGCTGATACTGATTTTGATTTTGATACACAAGGTATCGAAATGTATGTAGATGGTGACTGGGTTCGTGCTAACGGAACTACACTAGGGGCAGATAATGGATTAGGAGTTGCTACAATAATGGCAATACTAGAAAGTACAGATATAAAACATCCTGCTATAGAGGCTTTATTTACTATAGATGAAGAAACTGGAATGACAGGAGCTATGGGGTTAAAAGGAGGCTTGCTTGATGGTGAGATACTTTTAAACCTTGATACTGAAGAGGATGATGAAATTGATATAGGTTGTGCAGGTGGTGTAGATGTAACTGCAAAGCGTAACTATACTGAAGAAGATGTTCCTGAAAATTCTGTAGGGTATACTATTACTGTAAAAGGTTTAAATGGTGGGCACTCAGGTATGGATATCGCTAAAGGGCTTGGTAATGCTAATAAAATAATGAACCGTTTATTATTTGATGGTTTTGAAAACTTTGGGTTACAAGTTGCTGAAATTAATGGTGGAAGTCTTCGTAACGCTATTCCACGTGAGAGTTCTACGAGAGTAGTGATTTCTCAAATTTTTGAAGAGGCTTTTGAGTTTGATATCGTACAGTTAGTAAACGATATTAAAGATGAGTTTAGTACTATGGAGCCTAACTTAGAGGTTGTTATAGAAAAGACTGATTTACCTGCTAAGGTTATGGAGCTCGGAATACAAGAAGGTTTAACTCGTGCTTTATATGCTGCTCATAATGGTGTATATAGAATGAGTGCTGATATGGAAGACTTAGTAGAAACATCTAACAATATTGCTAGAGTTATAGTAAAAAATGGTGAGATACATATAGGGTGTCTTACTCGTTCATCTGTAGAGACGGCTAAGTTTGATCTTGCAAATGCATTACGTTCTACTTTTGAACTTATTGGTTGTGAGGTTACACTTTCTGGTAGTTACCCAGGATGGACTCCTAATGTAGAGTCGCCAATACTTGAGGTTCTTAAAGAAATATATGAGAAACAAAATGGTGAAAAACCAGCTGTTGTTGCTTGTCATGCAGGGTTAGAGTGTGGTTTATTAGGTACACATTACCCTGATATGGATATGATTTCTTTTGGACCTACTATAAAAGGAGCGCATAGTCCTGATGAAAGAGCAAGTATATCTTCTGCTCAAAAATACTGGAAGTTTGTATT
Organism: Flavobacterium sp. MedPE-SWcel; assembly: GCA_001874325.1. Classification (GTDB taxonomy): domain Bacteria; phylum Bacteroidota; class Bacteroidia; order Flavobacteriales; family Flavobacteriaceae; genus Flavobacterium. The sequence goes on from MPCW01000011.1 coordinate 15,677, forward strand.
AGAGATATTAGAAAATATTCCTGCTAGGAACTAAAAGGAAAAACAAGTTATATTAGAAAATAGCCATACCGAATATATTGAGGTATGGCTATTTTTATTTTATTTCGATGTTATATTTATCGAGTAACCCCGTAACAGCAGGTAAAGAGAATTTAGCTTTTTTAATGCGGTTTATTTCTGGGTCTATACTATAATTTCGTGCTGTTCTAAAATCAGCTTTTTCAAGTGTAGTATTCTGGAATATCGCTCTTTTTAGGTTACTATTGTCGAAAGACGATTCTGTTAAGTCAGCTTCTGTAAAATCAGCTTCGCACAGGCTACAGTTTATAAAAGAGATTTTTTTTAGTTTTAATTGATAGAAAGAGCTAAGCTCTAAATTACATTCTTTGAAAGAGAAAGAAAGTAAAAATTCGTCACAATTATTAAAGCTAAAACCTAGCATTTTACAGTTACTAAAAGTAATATCTCTAAAAGATGTATTTATAGCTTTTACAGTGCTAAAGTTGCAATCAATAAACTCACACTCAGTAAATGCAATATTACTGATGTCTACTCCAGTAAAATTACAATTAGTAAAAGAGCAGTTGTCATATTCTGCCCTTTCAAGTTTATCAATGGTATAATCTATTTTATTAAAAGTTTCGTCTGTTATTACTTCCACAAGTTTATTTTTATAGGCAAGATATAAAACTATTACTGACGTACCATCTTAAATTTTTGCAAATCTGGTTTTCCATTTCGCATTCCTGATACTTCTGCAACTAGTGAATCTTTACTTATATTATTGTATACTATTTTGTTTGGGAAATCGTGCTCAGGGTTTTCAAAGACGATTTGACTATCGGTTATAGATGTCATTTCAAACCGTACAGGTTTATCATTATTTTGACCTGATACAGTTACAATATAAGTTAATTTGCCATTTGTTTCTATTAGCTTTACATATTCACCAAATAAGGTGTCTTTTTCTTTTATAAAGAAACTTTCTCCGTTATAAACCGAATCATTTGTTTTTTGCCAGCTTTCCACTAGTTTGCCTTGAGGACTTGTATTAGTCCAATTACCAATAACCCAATTTGCTTTTTTTATATTAGGATAATCTTTATTGTTTTCACAAGATGTAAGAATGCAAAATAGCAGCCCTAGTATGGCAATTTTTGTTTTCATAATTTATTTTAGTTAGAATGCTTCAGCAGCCATATCGTTATTTATTGCAGCACCTGCTTTTGTACCCGATGCTACTGTAACAGCTACAGTTCTTAACGGAGTTGTGCAGTCACCAGAGGCATAAATACCTTCTATATTTGTTTTCTGCATTTCATCTATGGCAATATAACCATTTTCATCAAGTAGATTTAGTTTTTCTGCGATATCACAATGTTGTTTGAATGCTGTACGAGAATAAATAACAGGGAAATCATGGGTAATTTCATCATTAAACTCAATAGATTCTAGTTGCCCTTGTTTGTGTATTAATTGTGTTACTGTACTTTCTATAATTGGTATGGCATTACTTTCTAATTTAGCAAGTTGCTCATCATTAAAATCGGCTTTTCCATTAGTTAAAATAGTCAAGTTTTTTGTCCATTGTTGTAATAGCATAGCATAATGATAAGCTACATCACCATTGGCAAGTATTGCAGTTTTTTGACCTTTTACCTCATAACCGTGGCAGTAAGGACAATGTATTACTGATATTCCCCAAGACTCTGCAAATCCATCAATATCAGGCATAATGTCATATACTCCTGTGGCGAATAATATTTTTTGTGATTGGTAGGTTATATTACTCTCAGTAGTGATTGTAAAACCATTCTCGGTTGAGATAACATCAATGGCTTTATCATTAACAAATTGTACTGTAGGATATTTTAAAACTTGATCTTTTGCTTTTTGAGCAATTGCAGCAGGTGTTTCGCCATCATGTGTAATAAAATTATGAGAGTGTGGTGTTTGTCTATTACAAGGTTTACCACTATCGATTATTAATACTTTTCGTGAAGCACGACCTAAAGCCATTGCAGCAGATAGCCCTGAATAACTACCGCCAATTATTATTACTTCAAAATGGTTGTCTTTCATGCTCATTTATATTTAGTTATTTAATAAATTGCGTTATATTTTATAACAAAAGTAAATAAAATAAAGTTATTGCAACATAATTGCATTAAAAATGAATAGACGAAGTACTCCAGCAAAAAAAGCAGTAATAGAGGCATTAAAATCTTCGGGCCATGCATTGAGCCAAGAGATGATAGAGGCACGTGTAACCGAGAAAATGGATAGGGTAACGATATATCGTGTGCTAAACAGTTTTTGTGAAGACGGTATTACCCATAAAATACTCTCTGATGAAGGAAAGTATTATTTTGCGTTATGTGTTAACTGTGAAGAGAAACAACATAATCATAGTCATTTTCATTTTCGCTGCCTTACATGTCAAAAAGTAGAGTGTTTAGAGGAGCAAGTGACTGTAAATTTACCAGATGGATATGTAAAAGAAAACATTACAGGCTGGATTACGGGACAATGTAATGATTGTAGTTAATAAAGGAACAGTTGTTGTGCATAATTTGGTATGGATTTTTTGCGTACTTTTGCACGGCAAAAATATAAGGAGAGATAAAAGATGTTAGATAGATTACAGTATATAAAACAACGTTTTGATGAGGTTTCAGATCTTATAATACAACCAGATATTATATCTGATCAAAAACGTTATGTGCAGCTAAATAAGGAATATAAGGACTTAAAAGCGCTTGTAGAGAAACGTGATGAGTATGTTACAGTGACTAATAACATCGAAGAGTCTAACGAAATTATAGCTGATGGTAGTGATGCAGAGATGACAGAAATGGCAAAGATGCAGCTAGAAGAAGCGAAAGAAAGATTACCTAAACTTGAAGAGGAAATCAAGTTTATGCTTATACCTAAAGATCCTGAAGACGAGAAGAATGTAATGGTAGAGATACGTGCAGGAGCTGGTGGAGATGAGGCAAGTATTTTTGCAGGAGATTTGTTTAGAATGTACACTAAGTTTTGTGAAAGTAAGGGGTGGAGAACAAGTGTGGTAGATACTAATGAAGGAACATCGGGTGGTTTTAAAGAGGTTATTTTTGATGTTACTGGAGAGGATGTATATGGTACACTTAAGTTTGAGGCTGGAGTACACCGTGTACAACGTGTACCACAAACAGAGACACAAGGTCGTGTGCATACATCGGCAGCTACTGTAATGGTATTACCAGAAGCAGAAGAGTTTGATGTACAAATTGATATGAATGATGTACGTGTTGATTTCTTCTGTTCGTCAGGACCTGGAGGACAGTCGGTAAATACAACTAAATCAGCAGTACGTTTAACACACGTTCCTACAGGGTTAGTAGCACAATGTCAGGATCAGAAATCGCAGCACAAAAATAAAGATAAAGCATTACAAGTATTACGTTCTCGACTTTATGAGATGGAACTTGCCAAAAAGCAAGAGGCAGATGCCGCTAAGCGTACCTCTCAGGTGAGTAGTGGAGACCGTTCGGCAAAAATACGTACTTACAATTATCCACAGGGTCGTGTTACTGATCATAGAATAGGTCTTACGCTTTATGATCTAGATGGTGTAATGAATGGTAGTGTGCAAAAACTTATAGATGAGTTACAGTTAGTAAACAATACAGAGAAATTAAAAGAAAGTGAAGTTTTCTAAAACATAAAAAAATCCTGCTAATTAGCAGGATTTTTTGTTTAGTCTAAGCTAGGGATTGATAAATGGATCATTGTATACTTTATCAGTAACAACCCACTTTTCTTTTTTCTTTTTCATTATTACTAATACATCTTCAATACTTTCTGAAAGTACAATGTTTCCTGCAATATTAATAGAAAACATTGCGTATTGATTGTTGTTATAGTATAGGGTGTTGGAAAAAGAAAAAACTCTTTTTCTATTTTTATAATCATAAGATTCGGGATTATTAAATATATCCATCACATGTTTATGTGTTATTATTTTGTAAGGGAATATAAAATCTCGATTACCCCAATTTTCAACAATAGTATCGTTATAATATTTTTGATTTAAGGCGTTCCATGCTTGTTCTTTATAATAATTAGACTCGATAAAACTTCTATTATACCTTTTTTCTTTTGGATCAAATAAGTGTCCGACTTTTATTGTTTTGATAGCACGGGCTATACTTAGTTTTCTTTCATGTACAAGTATTACAGAGTCTTTGTTAATAAAAGATTCAATATAATCTACTATTGGTTGATTATGTTGAGATATTGAATGTTTTTTTACTGCATGATTACATGAGCAAAGAGTTATTAAAAATAATATAATAGTTAAATTTTTCATTTAGATAAATTATTATGGACAGGCTTCTCCAGCAGGAACTTCTGTGCCAAATGTAATATTAAAAAGTTCTGCAGCATACCTTTTGTTTATTCGAACCCTATCTTCTTCTGTAAGTTCATTAGTGGTATTATATATAGGGGCGTCTTGTAAACCTCCCCATGCAAGGTCTTTGTATAATTGATCAGGTTCAGTATTTTCAGGCACCTCAATTCCTGTATTATATTCTTGCAAGGCTCTTGATAATATATCGACATATTTAGTTGCCATTATTTCATGATGGGAGTTTTGAGAAGTAGCACCAAAATTTTTGATAACATAAGCCTCGAATTGAATAGAACGATCTTCTGGAAGAGGGGAGGTGTTAGCGTCTTCAAGAAGACTTAAGAAATACGCATGTATCATTTCATGAAGAATTAGTGTAGCAAGTCCCAGTTTGTTAGTGCTAGTAGTATATTCAGGATGTATTCTTATTATATAAGAATAAGGATTTTCATTATCTACTCTAGTTTGTGCAGGTGACCCGTTTGGGGTAGGATATGCTTCAGTTCTAATATCAACATTATAAATGGAAGGGGAATCATCAAATTGGTTAATCATATTCGCCATACCAGATTGGTTTAAAAGTTTTAAGCTATTTAAAACATCTTTAGAACACTCCTCTAAATTTTCATCGGTAATTCGGTTTACTATAATTTGACTATTAAGAAAAGGAAGTAATATTCCTATTTCTTCACCTTCTGCACAAGGTTTTCCTTCGTTTTCAACATCAGGAGGTACACTAAGGTAGCGTGGAGAACGACTAATTAAAAGCCACTTATCATCATCTCCTCCATTATCGTTACCTCCACCATTTCCATTGCTATCGGCGTTACCTGCGCTGTATGATAAACTCATTTCTAGCTGTGCATACATTTGTAATAGCATGTTTTCATTATGAGGGTTACCGTTACCATTAGGGTCGGTTCCACCACCACCAGAGCTTCCGCTTCCAGCTCCACCAGTAATAGGTATTCCTACACCTCCACCTGGAGAGTCATTACAAGGGAAATTATCATCTGCATGAAGCGTATTAACAAAAATTAGACCGTCCATTTCTGCAAAGTCAACTTTATGACTATTAAAGTTATGAGCAAACTGAGCATCCATTTCATATCTTATTAACGAAGTTTTTTTAAGCCCTTCTTGTTCTGTAATAACGACATTAAAAAAAGTACGTTCATCACTAAGAGAATGATTTACTCTAAATGTATAATTTGTTTTTCCTTTGTGGCTTTTTACTTCAAGTACTGCTGTATCATCTATAGTAAAAGTATCACCACCTTTCATTTGTAAACCATTATTGTTTAGGTTTATTTTAGTCATTTGGCTATTGAATATTTCAATAGCAAACCTAGCATCTGTACCTGTAAGTATACGAGATGTTGGAAGTTGTTTTTGCTGAATATTATCTTCAGTAGTAATACTATCGTCTTTTTGGCAACTTGTAAATAGTGTAAGTACTAAAACTATTGTACAAAGTGTAATTTTTTTGAATGTTTGTTTCATTATATATTATTGTAATTCGGCGCGAATCTACGAGTAAAATTTTTAAAAACAATTATAATTTATGTTTTGGCAGTGTTGTTTTTTTGTTACGTAAGAATAATAATGTTGTACTTTTGTAAAAACGTAAGTAACTACATTTATAGTATGACAACGCAAGAACTATACAGTCAAATACAACAAAAAAAATCGTTTTTATGCATTGGTCTTGATACCGACATGAAACGTATACCAGCCCATTTATTAGATACAGAAGATCCTATTTTTGAATTTAATAAAGCAATAATCGATGCTACACACGATTTAGCGGTATCTTATAAACCCAATACGGCTTTTTATGAAGCGCATGGGTTAAAAGGGTGGCAGTCGTTAGAAAAAACGATAGATTACTTGAATAAAAATTATCCTGATGTGTTTACCATTGCTGATGCTAAGCGTGGCGATATAGGCAATACTTCGGCTATGTATGCGAAGGCATTTTTACAAGATTTAGATTTCGATTCTGTTACTGTAGCACCATATATGGGTAAAGACAGTGTGTCGCCTTTCTTGGCAGTACAAAATAAGTTTACCATTTTATTAGCTTTAACTTCTAATGTAGGTGCATTTGATTTCCAAACGCAAAATACTAATGAAGGTGAACTGTATAAAACAGTACTTAAAACATCGCAAACTTGGGAGAATAGCGAAAACCTAATGTATGTAGTTGGGGCAACAAAAGCAGAGTATTTTCAAGAAATTAGAAATATAGTTCCTGATAATTTTTTACTAGTGCCTGGGGTAGGTGCTCAAGGTGGTAGCTTACAAGAGGTTTGCAAATATGGTATGAACGATAATGTTGGGCTTTTAGTAAATTCATCTAGAGGAATCATCTATGCTTCAAACGAAAAAGACTTTGCAGAGAAAGCAAGAGAAGAAGCTTTAAAAATTCAGCAAGAAATGAGTGCTTTACTTTAGTAAATAGCTTTTCTATAATACTCCTTGATAATATTAATATCTCCATTACTTTATGAAAACATATACCGACCAAACTGGTAATACTATAACATTACCGAGTGTTCCTAAACGTATTATTTCGCTTGTACCTTCGCAAACAGAATTGCTTTTTGACTTAGGGCTTGAAGATAATATAATGGGGGTTACTAAGTTCTGTGTACACCCGTATCATATAAAATCTACTAAGGTTATAGTTGGAGGTACAAAAAAAGTAAATGTTGATAAAATAAAAGCATTACAACCTGATATTATTATCGCTAATAAAGAAGAGAATACTGAAGAGATAGTAAAGTCGTTAAAAGGTGTTGCACCAATATGGGTAAGTGATATTGTTACACTTCAGGATAGCTTAGATATGATTACTGAGTTAGGTAAAATATTTGGAGTACGCACACAGGCACAACAGTGGGTAAATAAGATAAGCTTTGCATTAGATGATTTTAAGAGCTTCATGAAAGATAGAGAACAACAAAAAGCGGCTTATTTTATTTGGAAGAATCCTTATATGGCTGCCGGGAGTGATACTTTTATTAATGAAATGTTGAAGCTAAATAATTTTACTAATATTTATGAAGATAGAGGGCGTTACCCTGAAGTGATAATCCAAAAAATGCGTATACAAGGTGACCCTGATGTGGTTTTCTTGTCTTCAGAGCCTTATCCTTTTAAAGAAGAGGATGCTTTTGAGGTTGGACGTTTTACACATCATGCTAAAACGGTATTTGTAGATGGCGAGATGTTTTCGTGGTATGGTAGCAGAATGCTAAAGGCATTTCCGTATTTCAAACAGTTGCAAGAGCGGTTAGGATAGTAGTAAATTAAATAATAGCTATTTTGATGCTAAGTGCTAATTAATAGTCTTGATGTTTTTTTAACTTATTAATAAACATGTGTTTATATAAAAGCAAAAATGCCGATATCAATTGATATCGGCATTTTTCTAACTAACTCTAACCAAATATGAAATGTATTTTATTTCGATGCAAAATAAGTGATTTTTTCACAGTTGTTTGTTAAGTAGTTGTTATCTATATGTTATTGATATTTAAATAAATATGAATTTTTAGTCTTGTAAAGCAAATACTTTTTTAAGTAAACTAGATGTTCTTTCGTTAACATTAGTACGTATTTCTTTCTCTTCTACTGCTACCATAGTAAACACACCTTCTAGGGCTTTATTAGTAACATAATCAGTAAGATCTGGGTTTACTTTCTCTACAAATGGTACGGCGTTATATTTAGCTATTATGTTACTCCATATTTTATCAGCGCCTACTTTGTTAAAAGATGATTTTATCACAGGGTTAAATTTAGTATATAACTGTGATGAGGTAGTTGTTTGTAAATAATTTGTTGCAGAGTTATCAGCACCCATTAATATATTCTTAGCATCATTAAATGTCATGTTTTTAATAGCTGATACAAATATAGGTGTAGCTTCTTTTACTGCATCTTCGGCAGCACGGTTCATTACTTTAAGACCTTCATCTGCAAGTTTACCAAGTCCAATTTTTCGTAATGTTTTATCTACTTGTTGTAGTTCGCTAGGAAGTAATATTTTTACAGCTTCGTTTTTATAAAAACCATCTGTTTTTGTAAGCTTACTAACTTGTTGCTTAATACCTTTATCTAGCGCAGCTTTAAGTCCTGAGGCTATATCAGCATTGCTAAGAATTCCCGACGTACCTGCTGTTTGTGGTAGTTGTGACGCTACTTGTTGTAGTTCGGCACAGCCTGATAATGTAAACGATATGGCAAGGATAGCTCCAAATACTTTTTTCATAAATAAATGCTTTTGGTGATTAATCCTGTAAAGCAAATACTTTTTTTAGTAAATCGGAAGTTCTTGACGATAAATTTGATCGTATTTCTTTCTCTTCTACAGCTATCATCGTGAAAACACCCTCTAGTGCTTTGTTGGTAACATAGTCGGTAAGGTCAGGATTTATATTACCTGTAAGTGGTATTGCATTATATTTTTTAATAATGGTTGCCCACACCTTGTTAGCCCCCACCTTGTCTAATGATTTTGCAACTACAGGATTAAATTTACCGTATAATGGTTTTGTGGTTGTACCTTCTAAATATTTAGTAGCCGAATTTTTGTTACCCATAAGTATGTTTTTAGCATCATCAAAGCTCATGTTTGTTATGGCATCAACAAAAATAGGAGTAGCTTCTTTTACAGCGTCTTCGGCAGCACGATTAAGAACGAGTAATCCTTCATCGGCTAGTTTAGACATTCCCATTTTTCGTAATGTTTTATCTACTTTTTGTAGCTCTTTAGGTAGTAGTATTTTTACGGCTTCATTTTTATAAAACCCATCTGTAGCAGTTAGTTTTTTTACTTGTTTAGTGACTCCTTTGTTTAAGGCTTCTTTAAGCCCCGACGCGATATCAGTATTGCTTAATGATTTATCACTATTAGTAACTTTATTTACTTCTTTTTTAGCTTTATTAAGTAGGTCTTTAAATTGAGCATTAGCAGTTGTAGATATGCTAGTAACAAGTAATAAAGAGTATATGATTTTTTTCATGATGTGTTAAATTTATTCTAAAGATACCAAAAACTGTTCCAGTATAATTTCATTAATGCTTTTGTAATAAGTAATGATAAATAATAAAAATGTCGTTATAATAGATTAAATTGCTATAGCGTTCAAATTCATAAGAATATGAAAATACTTGAAATAGAATTGCTTAGTGATGATATTAATGAAACGGAATCTTTCTATAAAAGAGTTTTAGGTTTAACACCTTATCAAAAAGAGAAAGGAGTATTGCTTTTTTACAAAGTAGGTTTTACAAGGTTGATTTTTAGAAAGTCAAAAGAAATAAAGGCTATTTATCATTTTGCTATAGATGTGCCTAACAATCGATTTAAGGAATCGTATGATTTTATAGCAGAAACAACAGCCATAATACCAATATCTGAAACTGAGACCATAGCTGATTTTTCAGAGTGGAATGCTGAATCGTTTTACTTTTATGATAATAATGGTAATATACTAGAGTTTATTACACGTTATGACAATAATGCTGTTTCTGATGAAGTTTTTAGTACTAACTCTTATATTTCGATAAGTGAAATTGGTTTAGCAGCTAAAAAAGTAGCAGAGTTTGCAGATAAATTGATAGATAAATTTGGAGTGTCAGTTTTTCATAGACAACCTAGAGGAGATAGGTTTACTGCTCTTGGGGATGATGATGGACTTTTTATTATTGCTATAAATGGTCGTAATTGGTATCCTGTAGAGGATAAGGTTTACTCGTATCCTGCAAAAGTATTGTTCATGAAAAATGCAGTTACCTATCAATTAGTAGTGTAATTGGTTGGTTTTTATTTTTATGAATAGCTAGTTTTTTATCATATCTATTTTTATACCCTTAATCTGCTTTGAAATTTTTAATAATTCCGTAAATTGCGGGCTTAATATTGAAGATATTTCAACGATGGAACAAGCACAACCGTATACTCCAAAAAATAAAGTTAGAATAGTAACAGCAGCCTCACTGTTTGATGGTCACGATGCAGCGATAAATATTATGCGCCGTATTATCCAGACAACTGGTGTAGAGGTAATTCACCTTGGTCATGACCGTAGTGTAGAAGAAGTAGTAAATACAGCTATACAAGAAGATGCTAATGCTATAGCAATGACTTCGTATCAAGGAGGACACAACGAATATTTTAAATATATGTATGACCTTTTAAAAGAAAAAGGTGCAGAACATATAAAAATATTTGGAGGTGGAGGTGGAGTAATCTTACCTGAAGAGATAGCAGAGTTACACGAGTATGGTATTACACGTATATATTCGCCAGATGATGGTCGTGAGCTAGGACTTCAAGGTATGATTAACGATTTAGTACAACGTGCTGATTATCCAATAGGGGATAACCTTAATGGAGAAGCAAATCATTTAGAAGCTAAAGTTCCTACAGCTATTGCAAGGGTTATCTCGGCAGCTGAAAATTTCCCAGAAATAGCAAAGGAAACACTTGATGCTATCCATAAGAAAAATGAAACTTCAAAAATACCAGTACTAGGTATAACTGGTACAGGTGGTGCAGGTAAATCATCATTAGTAGATGAGCTTGTACGTCGTTTCTTGATTGATTTTCCAGAGAAGACTATTGGTCTTATATCTGTCGATCCATCAAAACGTAAAACAGGAGGTGCTTTACTAGGTGACCGTATCCGTATGAATGCTATAAATAACCCAAGGGTATATATGCGTTCGTTGGCTACACGTCAAAGTAACTTAGCATTATCTAAATATGTAGCAGAGGCAATACAAGTGCTTAAAGCTGCAAAATATGATATTATAATTCTAGAAACATCAGGTATTGGTCAGTCTGATACTGAGATATTAGAACATTCTGATGTATCGTTATATGTAATGACACCAGAATTTGGTGCGGCAACACAGTTAGAGAAAATTGACATGCTTGATTTTGCCGACCTTGTTGCAATTAATAAGTTTGACAAACGTGGCTCACTAGATGCGCTTCGTGATGTTAAAAAACAATATCAGCGTAATCATAACCTATGGCATGATGACCCTGAAACTTTACCAGTGTTTGGAACAATTGCATCGCAGTTTAACGATCCTGGTATGAATACGCTCTACAAAAAGATAATGGACAAGGTGGTAGAGCGAACAGAGGCAGATTTAAAATCTACTTTTGAGATTACTCGTGAAATGAGTGAGAAAATATTTGTGATTCCGCCAAGCCGTACACGTTACCTGAGTGAAATTGCAGAGAATAACCGTAAGTATGATGAGATAGCTACATCACAACAAGAAGTGGCGCAGAAGTTATACGGTATTTATAAAACGATAGAATCGGTTACAGGGAAACTACCTGTAATGGCAAAACATGGTATTGACGAAGCTTCTATTGCTTTAAGTGAAGCTGAAGGGCAAGATGGTAAGCAAGAATTATCATCGTTATTACTAAAAGAGTTCGACCGTGTAAAAATGGATTTAGATCCGTACAACTGGGAAATTCTTTTAAACTGGGAAGCTAAAGTAAACAAGTACAAGAACCCAGTGTATACCTTTAAAGTAAGAAATAAAGAAATAAAAATACAAACGCATACCGAGTCATTATCGCACTCGCAAATACCAAAAATTGCTTTACCAAAGTATCAAGCTTGGGGTGATATATTACGTTGGTGTTTACAAGAAAATGTACCGGGAGAATTCCCTTTTGCATCAGGGTTATATCCGTTTAAACGTGAGGGAGAAGATCCAACACGTATGTTTGCGGGAGAGGGAGGACCAGAACGTACTAACAGGCGTTTTCACTATGTGAGTTTAGGAATGCCAGCAAAGCGTCTTTCTACAGCATTTGATAGTGTAACACTATATGGTAATGATCCAGATTTCCGTCCAGATATTTACGGTAAAATTGGTAATGCAGGGGTTTCTATTTGTTGTCTTGACGATGCTAAAAAACTATACTCTGGTTTTAACTTAGCACATGCTATGACATCGGTAAGTATGACTATTAATGGTCCTGCACCAATGTTATTAGGTTTCTTTATGAATGCTGCTATCGATCAGCAATGTGAGCTTTATATTAAAGAACACGAGCTAGAGCAGGAAGTTGAAGCGAAGATTACAAAAATATATTCAGATAAAGGTGTTGAACGTCCTTGTTATAATGGAGATTTACCAGAAGGTAATGACGGATTAGGACTAATGTTACTAGGTGTTACTGGTGATATGGTACTACCTGCTGATGTATATGCAGAAATAAAAGTACGTACCCTAAGCCAAGTGCGTGGTACTGTACAGGCTGATATTTTAAAAGAAGATCAGGCACAAAATACATGTATTTTCTCTACGGAGTTTGCACTTCGATTAATGGGGGATGTACAAGAGTATTTTATTACTAATAATGTAAGAAACTTCTATTCAGTTTCTATATCAGGATACCACATTGCTGAGGCAGGGGCAAATCCAATAACGCAGTTAGCATTTACACTAGCTAACGGGTTTACTTATGTAGAGTATTACTTGAGTAGAGGAATGGACATTAACGACTTTGGTCCTAACCTGTCTTTCTTTTTTAGTAATGGTATCGACCCTGAGTATGCAGTTATTGGTCGTGTGGCTCGTAAAATATGGGCTAAGGCACTTAAAAACAAGTATGGCGCAAATGAGCGTGCACAGATGTTAAAGTATCATATACAAACATCGGGTCGTTCGTTACACGCACAAGAAATTGACTTTAACGACATCCGTACTACGCTACAGGCGTTATATGCTATTTATGATAACTGTAACTCGTTACACACAAATGCGTATGATGAGGCGATTACTACACCTACAGAAGAGAGTGTGCGTAGAGCAATGGCAATACAGCTTATTATAAACAAAGAGTTAGGTCTTGCTAAAAACGAAAACCCAATACAAGGTTCGTTTATTATAGAAGAGCTTACTGATCTTGTAGAAGCAGCGGTATTAGCAGAGTTTGATCGTATTACAGAACGTGGTGGTGTACTTGGTGCTATGGAGACAATGTACCAACGTAGTAAAATACAAGAAGAGAGTTTATACTACGAAACATTGAAACACACAGGTGAGTTCCCTATTATTGGGGTTAATACTTTCTTGAGTAGTAAAGGTTCGCCTACGGTAGTGCCTGCAGAGGTAATACGTGCTACAGAGGAAGAGAAACAATTCCAGATAAAAACACTTGAAACATTGCACGGTGCGCATGCTGATAGAGTAAAAGAAACACTTGCAGTGATACAGGAAAAAGCTATACAAAATGAAAATATATTTGAGCAGCTTATGGAGGCCTCAAAAGTGTGTTCGTTAGGACAAATTACTGCGGCATTATTTGAAGTAGGTGGACAGTATAGAAGAAATATGTAAATATTTTAAATAGAGAGATTATTAAAATAAAAAATCTGTTCCTAATAGGAACAGATTTTTTTTGTATAAGAAATTTAGTGGTATTTTTGCAGACTCAAAATAAATATTATGAAAACTAAATTATTATTAGCCTTAACAGCCTTCTTTTTTATTTCTTGTTCTTCGGATGATACTACATCTGTAGACAATGACAACCCAGACACATTGAATCCAGTGGTTGAAAAACATATAAAAGATATAACTAATTACTCTCCTGACTCGGAAGGGGTTATGCAGTATGTTACATTTAAAAAGTTTGAAAATGGACTTCCTTTAGAAGAATACATAGGTCCTGTTGAAAATCCTAGTATTACCATTTTATATACCTATGATACAGATAATAAATTAACAGTAATGAATTGGGAATCCTCAACAGCAATTGTTGAAATTACATTTGAGTATGATGTTTTAGGAAGATTAACATCTAAGCATATGGATGTTCAGAATAATGGAGGTTTGTCAGGGACAATAGAACATACTGATTTTACTTATGAAGTAGATAATCAAATTTTTGTTGCGACAACTAAAACGGTGTTTGGTACTCATAATAGTAATACTACATATGAAGAAGAAATAAAATATTTAGATAATGAGGGCTATGTGTATAAGATTTCAGATACATCGGAAAACCCTACTTTTAGAGAAGCAATCGTTGAAAATGGGAATCTTATATCGATTCAATCTTCAGTTTATGATGAGAGTATTGGAGAATATGTAATATCTCAAGGCGGTGAGCGTGTTTATGATATGTTTAATGAAGTTAGAGGAGAGTATAATTTTACAAATGTTATTAGTAATCAAGTTATAGCCTTGGAAACAAATGTGTTTGGTAGTAATAAAGCTAATGCTTCTCTACATAATGGAGGGGTGTCAGATAGAATGGTTAATTATTTGATAGAAAGAAAAAATAGTAGTGGAGAATTACTTGGGACTAGGGTTTATGAGTTTGATGATGACGGGTACCCAATCAAGTCTCAACGAGTAGATTCTAATGGTGATGTTTTTAGTGAGAATCATATTACCTATTATGAATAAAACAGAAAGCCTTCCAATCGGAAGGCTTTTTTATTTCTAAAAACAGTTCATCCACATCATTTAACAACTCGGTATTCTTTTTTATGATGGTTGTGTAAAGTGGTGCAACTTTGTACCATCAAAAAACGAACAGTTATCATGAAATCAATTTTTACTATTCTTATTCTTTTTGCTTTTAATGCAATTTTTGCTCAGGGAACAATTAGCGGAAAAGTAACCGATGGAAAGGGTAAACCTTTAGTGGCTGCTAATATTTATATTGATGGTACATATGATGGTGCTACTTCGGGTGAAGATGGTACATTTTCATTTACAACCACGGCTACAGGAATTCGGTTACTTGTTATTTCGTTTCTTTCTTATGAAGAGGTAAGAGAACGAATAGTAGTAGAGGAGTACAAGCCGAAAACATTTACTATGCGCGAAGATGTTAATACACTCGATGCGGTAGTTATTTCGGCAGGTACATTCTCGGCAGGTGATAACACTAAGGTTACGGCTTTAAAGCCTTTAGATATTGTTACTACAGCAGGTAGCTCGGGCGATATTATTGCTGCGTTACAAACTTTACCAGGTACACAAACAGTAGGCGAAAGCGGTAGGCTGTTTGTGCGTGGTGGAGAATCGGACGAAACACAAACTTTTGTAGATGGTATTAGGGTAGCACAGCCTTATGGGGCTAGTGCTAATAATTTGCCTACACGTGGTCGTTTTTCGCCTTTCTTGTTTAAAGGCATGACGTTTTCTACAGGGGGGTACTCGGCAGAGTATGGTGAGGCATTATCGAGTGTATTATTATTAAATACGATTGATGAGCCTACTCAGGAACAAACCGATATATCGTTAATGACGGTAGGGCTTGGTTTAGGTAATACTCAAAAATGGGAAAAGAGTTCGTTAAGTTTTAATATGGCTTATATAAACTTAGAGCCTTATCAGGATTTGATACCTCAAAACGTTACGTGGAATAAACCATATCAATCGTTAGCAGGAGAATCGGTATATCGTTACAAGTTTGCTAACGGTCTGTTTAAGGCTTATATAGCTTTTGACCATGCTGATTTTAGCCTTAATCAAAAAGATATTAATTATGTAGATCCTATTCGTACAGGTATCACTAATGATAACTTGTATGTTAATACTTCATACAAAGGAGTATTATCGAATCAATGGGTTTTACACACAGGATTTAGTTACGGATATAGTCATAATGATATTGGTATTAATGAAAACGATATTACTAACGGGGAGCATAGTTCGCACATAAAGTTGAAGTTGAAGAAGAAGATTACAAATCGTTTTAAACTAACTTTTGGGGCGGATTATTTTATTACTGATTTTAATGAGGGTTATAATGAACCAGCGGGTTTATCATATAATAGCGGATATTATAACTCTATAGGAGCATTGTATGCCGAAACGGATGTGTTTTTCTCTAAAAACTTAGCACTAAAAGCAGGGATTAGAAGTTCTCGCTCTAGTATATTAGATGAGGTTTCGTTTGAGCCTAGAGCTGCCCTAGCATATAAAGTTGGGAAGAAGGGGCAATTTTCTGTTGCTTATGGTGATTTTTACCAAACACCAAAGCAGGACTATTTAAAGTATTTTAAAAACTTTGAGTATGAGAAAACATCGCATTATATTTTTAACTATATGTATAACCACAATAAACGTACGTTTAGAGCAGAGGCTTATTATAAAGATTATGCTGATCTTGTAAAGTATGATACTACTATATCACAATTTGACTCGCAGTTTAATAATAACGGTAATGGTTTTGCCAAAGGGTTAGATTTGTTTTGGAGAGATAACAAAACAGTTAAGAGTTTGGAATATTGGGTGTCTTACTCTTATATAGATAGTGAACGTGATTACAGGAACTATGAACACTCAGTAACACCATCTTATATAGCAGAGCATAGCTTATCTGTAGTTACTAAGTACTTTATAAGTTCGCTTAGGTCGCAACTGGGGGTAACCTATAGTTTTAACTCTGGTAGACCTTATGATAACCCGAATGAAGCAGCTTTTATGAATGGTAAAACGAATACTTATAACAATCTTAGTCTTAGTTGGGCATGGTTGTTAAATCAGCAAAAAATACTGTACTTCTCGATGTCTAACGTTATAGGTAATGATAATGTATTTGGTTATGATTATGCTAATACACCTAATGTAAACGGTCAGTTTGATAGACAGGCTATTACTCAAGCAGCCGATCGTTTCTTTTTTGTAGGTTTCTTTTGGACAATTAGCGATGATAAGAAAACTAACCAGTTAGATAATTTATAGTAAGAAATTAGCTTCTTATTTTTTCATCAAGAAACTTATAATTTTTAGTTTCAAATACTTTTAAGCATTCTAGAGCCTCTTCTGTCTTCATAAAAGTTGTAACCTCGATAGGATTTAATTCGGAATTCTAAACGGATGATAATTAACAAATTGAAAGCGTTTTTTAAGCCGTTTTCAAGCCACAACTCTCAAGATTGTGCGTTTTTCGGTTTCTATGACCTCGACAGGATTTAATTCGGAATGCTAAACGACTGATAATCAATAAATTGAAAACATTTTTAAGCCATATTTAAGCCACAACCCTCAAGATTGTGCGTTTTTCGGTTTCTATGACCCCTCAGGGGTCATTACGATGACCCTACATCGTGTATTTTTTATTCAGCTCATCAAGAGCTAAAAGGTTATTTTTTTATATAGTTATTCTTAATAGCCCAGTCATAATAAAATTTTATTACTAAGCTATCAGGGGTGCTATTAATACTATTTGGAGCAGGTAAACCTGAAATTTTCTTCATAGCAATCATTTTACTTTGATACACAGAAATTCCTTTATATTCCATTGAATGAGAAATTCTAGCATCTGTAGGGTTCTCAAAAATATTAGGAATAAACTTTGTTTTTTCCTCTTCTCCTATATAATAATACCCTGTAACAATTTGATTAGTATTTGAACTATTGATCTTTTCACTTATTTCGTTATCAGTTTGACCACTTTTTTCATTACACGAAATAGCAAAAACTAATAGTATATATAAATATATTTTTCTCATTAACGAGGCTTTATAATTAAATATAATTTTGCATTTTAAATGAAAATATGAATAAGAATATACTTAGAAGTATTGATAAGAAAACAAGAAATATATTAATTAAATCTTTTATTGGTTTTGTTTTTACGTAATATCTTGGTGGATCAAACTTTAAAATAAATTTTGTCATGTTTTTTTTATTTAGGTAAAAAGCAAAGTAGAAAGGGATGGTTATTATGAAAAATATATTCGTATTATCCTCATGAAGTTTTAATGCAACAATGAGGTTATAAACAACTGATAATAAAAAAATGAAAAGGTACGTATTTAGAATGTATGTCATTTTATTTAACCATTCTTTTGGCTTACTATTACTCTCCTTATACATCATTGCAGAATAATGCATATATATAAATTTTTTGAACATTTTTTGATAATTAGATTATTCTTTTTTAGGTACATCATATAATTTCACTTGGCTTGTATTATTATCAATAGTACCTCAGGGGTCATTACGATGACCCTACATCGCGTATTTTTGGTTTTATTATTAAACAAGGTTTTGTACAGTTTGGTTGATAATCTACTAAAACACCTATCTTCTCTTTTCCTTTTATTTTTGAGTGTAAATATTCTTTTAAGAAATCTACACCATCAAAACTTAACGCAGCAAATCCAAAAATTATAAACTTATAATTATCAATTTCTTGATCTATAATAAATTTAAGAAAGTCTATTTTACAAGCTCCTGTTTTGGGGTGTAACCCTGCTTTTTTTAGCTGTTTCTTATTTTTATCTCTGTATGTGGGTAATAAATAAACCTTACCGTTTTTAGAAAGAGAATTAATGATAATTGTCTCTTTTGAATCAAAGATATCATTATTAACGATTAATTCGTCGGCAAGATATTCATTGTCCGTTTTTAGATGATAAACCTGTCCAAACTTAAAATTATACATTTTATCCATTACTATTTGACTCATTCTCTATATTTCTCTTTCGGAATATTTTATCATAGATTTATTTTTAAACAAAACAATATTAATTGTGTTATCTTCATCTTTTATTATGTTTTTATAAAAACTATCTCCTGACTTTTCAAAGCTAGTTGTATCTATGTTTTTTAATAATTCATCAAATTCATTTTTATCAAGCGTAATATTAATTATTAATAATGACTCGCCTATACCTGCTTCTGAGTTATAATCTAACTTACAATCTGAAGGCAAACCAGTTCCTAAAACATCTTCAACCTTATTAATTTTATCCTCGCTATTGTTAGAACAAGATAAAATCATGAAAAATGAAAATAATATTAAAAAATGTTTCATTATAGGGTTAGTTTTTTATTCTTTTATCAAGAAACTTATAATTTTTAGTTTCAAACGCTTTTAAGCATTCTAAAGCTTCTTCTATCTCCATAAAAGTTGTAACCTGAGTAGTATATTGCTCTTCAAACTTACTACTGAGTCCAAACCATTTCTTTATGTTTTTTGGTCTGGTATAAAAAACTAAAAAATTGTAATCATCAGGTTCGCCAGCTGGGAAAAAACTAATACTATTTTTGTCAGATTTATTTTCAAACTCTACAGGAGGTTCATAACCAATATCTTTTTTAATAGCCTCGTTAGCTTTAACTAGAAAGCCATTCCAGTCATAGTTGTTAAACTCTTGTTCTAGCTCTGTACTGTTGACTGTTTTTTGTGTAAATATATTTGGGTCTTCAGTTTTGGCAGTATGCACTATGATATTGTCCATGTAATTTTTTATTTCAAATATAACCTAAATAACAACTCATCCTCAAAAATATACAATTCGGTAAAACACATTTTTTTTGGAGTGAGATAGTTAACATCTTTGTACTATCAAATAATAACAAACACTTAAAAACTTTAAATTATGATACGAGTAATTACAACACTTATTTTATTTGTGTGCGGTACTATAACAGCACAGTCGCAGTATGAAGCAGGAATGCAAAAAGCTCTTGGTCTTTGGGAGAAAGGTAACAGTGTAGAAGCTGCTGCTTTGTTTGAAAGAATTGGAGCTGCTGAGAAAGATAATTGGTTACCATCTTATTATGTTGCCTTAGTTAATACGGTTGATGCTTTCCAACCAAAGAATAAAGAGAAAGTACCAGCACTACTAGCTAAGGCACAAGAGGCACAAGATAAAGCAATGCTTATTAGCCCAGACAATGCTGAGCTGCTAGTAATGCAAGCGATGATACATACTGCTTGGATTGTTTATGATCCAATGACTAACGGTATGAAACTATCAGGTACAGTAAATGGGCTATATGCAAAGGCATTAGCCATTGCACCAGAGAACCCTAGAGTAGTTTTCTCTAAAGCTGATTTTGAGATAGGTGGTGCAACTTATTTTGGTAATGATACAACACCTATGTGTCAAGAAATAGAGCGTTCTATAACACTTTTTGCTAACTTTAAGCCAGAGACGGCTTTTCATCCAAACTGGGGATTAGATAGAGCTAAACAACAAGTAGAGACGTGTAACAAAAAATAAAAACTGATAATGACAAAAGTGTTACTAAAAGAGGTTTTAAAGGCATTAGGCTTAGGAGTTATAATTTTTATAGTATTTTCT
The DNA here is from genome assembly GCA_001874325.1 of Flavobacterium sp. MedPE-SWcel. Lineage (GTDB taxonomy): Bacteria > Bacteroidota > Bacteroidia > Flavobacteriales > Flavobacteriaceae > Flavobacterium. Next base: position 36,185 of record MPCW01000011.1, read on the forward strand.
ATAATTAGAATAGCTTCTGGAGTTAGTATATCATGGAATTATTTATTGTTTACAAACTTCTTACACACAATGTTATATAGCCTAACGCTTTATATGGCTAATGCTTTTGTTTTTATGGGGATGGATAAGTTGTTTAAAGGCGATAGAATGTCTGGGAAACGACTTGTAGTAGGGTTTGTATCGTCTTTTGCGGTATCGATTGTTTTGATATTTTTATTACGAATATTTGAAGACATTATAATAGAAGGTGAGTCATTCTCTGTTTTTATAGAGGGCGAAAAAATAGAGAATTATTATAACTCTATGATTATTACAGCTATAATAACTTTATTAATACATGTATTCTATTTCTATAAAAAATATCAAGAGAATAGAGTAAAACAACAAAAGATTATTGCAGGGACAGCTTCTGCAAAGTTCGAAACTTTAAAAAATCAGATAGATCCTCATTTTCTTTTTAATAGCCTTAATGTACTTAGTTCGCTTATAGAAGAAAACCCAGATAATGCACAACGTTTTACAACATCACTTTCTAAAGTATATCGTTATGTGCTAGAGCAAAGAGATAAAGAATTAGTAAGTGTAGAAGAAGAACTTGCTTTTGCAAAAACATATATGAATCTTTTAAAGATGCGTTTTGAAAATAGTATTTCTTTCGAAATGCCTCAAATGACATTGGATACAGAAACGAAGGTAGTGCCTTTATCATTACAGTTATTGTTAGAGAATACTATAAAACATAATATAGTTAGTCAGCAAAAGCCACTGCACATTAAAATATTTGAAGAGGGAGATTACTTAGTGGTACAAAATGATTTTAGAAAAAAAGAAGTGCTACAAGGAAGAAAAGGTGTGGGACTTCAGAATATAATAAGTCGTTATGCCATAATAACAAAACGAGAAGTAATTGTAGAGCAAACAGAAGATTACTTTACAGTAAAATTACCGATTTTAACAAAACAAGTTACAATTATGGAGACACCAATGTTTGACGAAAAAGAGAGTAGTTACTATAAAGCCCAGAAAAGAGTAGAGGAAATAAAAGGCTTTTATGGACACCTTACCTCTTATGTAATAGTAAATATAGGACTTGCAATACTTAACCTATTAACATCTCCGAGCCATATATGGTTCTTTTACCCAGCAATGGGATGGGGTATAGGGGTACTAGTACACGGTATGAGTGTATTTAATTATTTACCATTTATGGGTAATGACTGGGAAGAGCGAAAAATAAGAGAGTTAATGGAAAAGGAAAAAAATAACAAATGGAGATAAGTATTATGAGAGATAATAGAAGATTAGATGCTTATGCCAGAGCAGAAAAGAAGATAAAAGATATAAAGAGTTTTTATATTAATCTGATGTGTTATTGTATTGTAATACCAGTGCTAATATTTATAAACCTTAAGTACACGCCTGAATATTATTGGTTTTTTTATTCAGCTATAGGGTGGGGATGTGGATTAACAATTCATGGATTGATGGCATATGAAAGACTTCCGTTTTTGACAAGAGATTGGGAAGAGCGTAAGATAAAAGAGATTATGGATCAAGAAGTAAATATATCTCGTGAAAATAATGATAATGAGTAACAGTGAAAACAAAGATTATAGACAAGCAGAAAAAAGAGTAAAAGCAATAAAGGGCTTTTATATCAATCTGTTGATATACTTTATTGCTAATGCGGTATTGGTATATATTAATCTTGTTTACACTCCTGATGTTCATTGGTTTTGGTACTCTATACTTTCATGGGGAATAGGAATGTTATTATACGGTATAGTTGTTTTTCATGGTATACCATTTATGAATAGTAATTGGGAAGAGCAAAAAGTAATAGCGTTAATTGAAAAAGCGAACAACAAAGAAGGAAGCATAAATAATATTCTAAGCAAACAAGCACAGCATAATCGTGCAAAAAAGAGAGTACGTGCTTTAAGAAATTTTTATAGACATCTTGTTGCTTATACTGTAATTAGTATAATTTTATTACTATTAATTTTAATGGGAATAAGGGAGTATGTAGTATTTGGTATTGCGTTTGGGTGGACTGTAGGATTTATTATTCATTTTTTTAAGGTATTTGGAGTTTCGTTATTTTTAGGTAAAAGTTGGGAAGAACAAAAGCTTAAGGGCTTAATGGAGGAAGAAAAAAAATATTATAAATAAAAGTATTGACACATGGAAAATTCATTTAATGAACAATTGAGATATCAACGTGCAAAAAAAAGAGTACGATCTATAAGAGGTTTTTTTATACACCTTATGGTTTTTATATTAGTAAACGCTTTTTTACTATTTTTAAAGTGGGTAAAACTTGATGAGGGACAATCACTTTTTACTTTTAATAATTTATCTACAGTATTTTTCTGGGGATTCGGGGTATTATTCCACGCAATTGGAGTTTTTGGTACTAAAGTATTTTTAGGTAGTGACTGGGAAGAGCGAAAAATAAAAGAAATGATGGAGCAGGAGGAGCGCAAGAGTAAGGAATGGAAATAAGTAAATAAATATATTATACTAATAAGTAATTAAGATGAATGTTATTATTATAGAGGATGAAAAACCAGCAGCAAGACTGTTGCAGCGAAAATTGCAAAAAATGGATGTGCAAGCTGATGTAATGTTACATTCGGTTGAAGAGTCTCTTGAATGGTTTAATAATAACCCACACCCAGAGCTTATTTTTTTAGATATACAGTTGTCTGACGGGCTTTCTTTTGAAATCTTTGAAACGATAGAAATTAATAGTGCTATTATTTTTACAACGGCTTATGATGAGTATGCGCTTCGTGCTTTTAAATTAAATAGTATAGATTATTTATTAAAACCAATAGATGAAGATGATCTTGAGGTGGCGATTAATAAATATAAAGGAAATCGAGTACAGCCTCAAAATATGTCATTAGATTTTGAGCAAATAAAACGTATGTTAGTAAACCCTCTCGATAAGAGTTATAAAAAGCGTTTTACTATAAAGATGGGGCAACGCCTAAAAATGATAAATGTGAGTGATGCAGAGTGTTTTTTTAGCGAAAATAAAGGAACATATATACACACTACAGATAATAGAGATTACCTTTTAGAATATACACTAGAGCAATTAGAGGGAGAGTTAGACCCTGCAAAGTTTTATAGAGTAAGTCGTAAATATATAGTGAGTATAGACGCGATTAAAGATATTGTGGTCTATACAAACTCTCGTTTAAAAGTTATACTACCTACTTATACTACTGATGAGGTTATAGTAAGCCGTGAGCGTGTAAATAGTTTTAGAGAATGGCTAGGTAGTTAATTAACTACAATAGCCATCCTTATACTATTATTTACTTAATCTATGTAGTGTATATACCATAGCTGTTAGTAAAAAGAAAGCCACTACTTGATGTGCTAACCCTAACCATAATGGTACACGTAATAATAAAGTAAATACTCCTAAAGTAAATTGTATAAATACAATGATAACTAAAGCATCTAATCCTGTTTTTTGTTGTTGTGTAAGGCTGAACTTTTTACTCTTAAAATATAAAAATAGTATTAGTCCTACTACTACATAAGCCATTGTACGGTGTACTAGTTGCACACCACTTTTACCCTCAGTAAGGTTTAATAAAAGCGATTTCTTTTCAATTAATACACTATCATGTATCAATTGCCCGTCACTCATTAATGGCCAATGGTTGTGTATAAAACCAGCTCCTAATCCAGCAACAAAACCTCCGTATATAATTTGTAGTACTAGTATAACAATTGCTATACGTGCTATTTTTTTAAGTGGAGTAATTGCTGCTTTTCGTTCAGGGTAAATAAGATCGAGTGCTACCCAAAGGGTATAAGCAAAGGTGATAAAGGCAAAGGTAAGGTGTAACGCAAGCCTATAATGACTAACATCAGGGTGATCTATAAGTCCACTTTTTACCATAAACCAGCCTAAAAAGCCTTGAAAACCACCCATAAATAGTAAAACAATACATTTATTAATAGTTGCTTTATCTAGTTTTTTGCGAATAACGAAGTAAATAAATGGTATAATAAATACCATACCAATTATTCTACCGATGAAACGATGGAACCATTCCCAGAAATAAATAAATTTATAATCAGATAGTGTGAAATCGTTATGAATATTGATTTTTTGATACTCAGGATATTTTTTATATTCTTCAAAAGCATCTTCCCACTTTTCTTCACTTAAAGGCGGGAAAGTATCGGTTACCAAGTGCCAGTCGGTCATAGATAATCCAGAGTTAGTAAGTCGTGTAATACCACCTACTACTACCATTATAAATACTAAAATACATCCTGTAAGTAGCCAAGTAATAACGGCTTTATTTTGTTTCATATCAGTATTATTCTTGCTTTTTTAACCCCATTTTTTCAGCTCTTTTCATCATAAAATCATGAGCGGGCTGGTATTCGTTAGGGATTTCACCTTCCAGTATGGCTTCTTTTATAGCCTCTTTTAGTGTTCCTATTTCTCTACACGGTCGTAGGTTAAAGGTTGTCATTATTTCTTCGCCAGTAATAGGAGGCTGAAAGTTACGGACATGGTCACGCTCTTCTACTTCAACTATTTTCTTGCGTACAATTTCAAAATTTTTATGATACTTCTTGAACTTGTTAGGGTTCTTGGTAGTAATATCAGCTTCGCATAAGGTCATTAAATCTTCTACATCTTCGCCAGCATCAAATATAAGCCTACGTACTGCTGAGTCAGTCACAATATCTTGTGCTAACACTATAGGGCGAGAACTTAGCATTACTATTTTAGAAACAAATTTCATTTTTTGGTTAAGTGGCATGTGTAGCCTTCCAAATAGTTTTTTAACCATTTTTCCACCTACAAATTCATGTCCGTGAAATGTCCAACCTATTTTTTTATGAAACCTTTTGGTAGGGGCTTTACCTATATCGTGTAATAATGCAGCCCATCGTAGCCATACATCATCAGTATTAGGTGCTATATTATCTACAACCTCTAGGGTGTGGTAAAAATTATCTTTGTGTTTTTGTCCTTCAACCTCTTCTACACCTTGCAGTGCGGTAAGTTCAGGTAGTATTATATGTAATAATCTTGTTTTATGTAGTAAAAGAAACCCTATTGATGGCACAGCAGTCATCAGGATTTTGTTTAACTCGTCTACAATACGTTCGCCAGATATTATACTTATACGTTCATTGTTACGTGTTATTGCTTCAAGTGATTTTTCTTCGATAGTAAAGTCTAGTTGAGCGGCAAAACGTATGGCACGCATCATTCGTAACGGGTCGTCAGAGTATGTAATATCTGGACCTAGTGGTGTACGAATAATTTTGTTTTTTAAATCTTCTACCCCGTTAAAAGGATCTATAAGTGTACCAAAATCATCTTCGTTTAAAGAAAAAGCCAGTGCGTTTATAGTAAAATCACGACGGTTTTGGTCATCTTCTAGTGTACCTGTTGTTACAAGAGGTTTTCTACTTTCCCATTGGTATGATTCTTTACGAGCACCAACAAATTCGATATCTATAAAATCGTTAGGTTCGTTTTCATAGCGCAGCATTGCTGTACCATAGTTTTTAAAGACTTGTACTTTAGGTTTATTAGGTAGCAATTGTGCTACTTTTTGTGCTAGCTCGATACCGCTACCTACGGCAACAATATCGATGTCTTTTTTGAAGTTTCGTTGTAATAGAAAATCTCTTACATAACCACCAATAACATAACTTTTTATGTTTAGTTGACTAGCGGCTTGTGAGATTATATTAAATATATTGTTATTTAATGCTTGTTTGTATGCGGTATTATCTTTCATTAAGGTCTTATCACTTTTACCTGTAAATCATTACCAATCTTGATTATAGTAGATGGCTTTGCGGCAATTTTATTGTGGTGCAAATTTACGATATAGTCTACGCCGTCCAAAATATGATGGTCAATTTCTTTAAAAGAATTTGGTGTAGGCATTCCGCTAATATTTGCTGAGGTAGAAACGAGTGGTTTTTTCATTCGTTCCATCAGTTTATAACAAAAAGGTTCTGTTACAAGGCGTGCTCCTAAAGTATTGTCTTTAGCAATAAGGTTAGGTGCTACATTTTGTGGATTATCGAGTATTAATGTAGTAGGTTTATCGCTTACTTCTATAATTTCCCAAGCTACATCGGGAGAATCTTTAAATACTTTATACATCATACGATCGTCATTCATTAGCACAATCATACTCTTGCTTTCTTCTCGTTGCTTTAATTCGTATATTTTTTTTACAGCTTCGGCATTTGTAGCATCACAACCTATACCCCAAACAGTATCGGTAGGGTAGAGTATAATTCCACCGTTTTTAATTACTTCAAATGCATTATGTACTTCGGTGTTTATTTCTTGTGTGCTCATATTTCAAAATTGTTTACTGCTTCAACAATTGTTTTTACTTCTTTATCAGTCAGTACGGGGCTTATAGGTAAACTCAGTACTTCGTTATGTATTTGTTCCGTTATTGGCAAAGTTAAGTTATTCCATTCTTTATAAGCTTCTTGCTTATGCGGAGGTATAGGGTAATGTATTAGTGTTTGTATCTCATTTTTGGTCAAATACTCCTGTAATTTTTCCCTGTGTATTGTACGAATTACATATACATGCCATACATGGCTTTTTTCATTTACTGGATGTTTGGGCAGTATAATAGTGGAGTTAGTAATATTATTACTGTAGTACTGAGCTATTTCTCTACGCCTTTGATTCTCATTATCAAGATGAGTAAGCTTAACGTTTAGTACAGCAGCTTGTATTTCATCTATTCTAGAATTTAGCCCCTGATATTTATTAATATATTTTTCTTCAGATCCGTAATTAGCAATAGTTCTAATAGCACGAGCAAGGTTGTCGTTATTTGTAGTAACAGCCCCAGCATCGCCTAATGCTCCTAAGTTTTTACCAGGGTAAAAGCTAAAACCTGCTGCATCGCCAAGGTTACCTGTTTTTACGCAATTGTATTCGGCACCTATAGATTGAGCATTGTCTTCGACTATTTGTAAGTTGTATTTTGTAGCAAGTTGTTTTAATTCATCAGAGAATATTGTTTGACCATACAAATGCACTACCATTATGGCTTTTGTTTTGGCTGTAATTTTCTCTTCAATTTTATTAATATCGATATTGTAGTTATCAATGTCAGGCTCTACTAATACAGGCGCTAAGTCATTATCGGTAATAGCAAGTATAGAAGCTATATAAGTATTAGCAGGCACAATAACTTCATCACCTTTTTGCATAATACCTAGTTGAATATAGGCTTTAAATATAAGGCGTAATGCATCGAGCCCATTGGCAACTCCGATAGCATGTTTTGCTCCAGTATAATTAGCTAAGTTTTGTTCAAATTCCTTTACGGCTGTACCAAAAAGATACCAACCACTTCTAAAAACTTTCAGTAGTTGATTTTCTATCTCTTGCTGGTGTAAGAGGTTTACTTTTTGTAAGTCGAGAAATTTAATCATAATATGTTAAGTGTTATTCACTACTTATTTTTTGTTGCTGTTTAAGTGATGCTGTTAGTGAGCCACCTTTCAAGATAAGGAAAAAAAGACTCCAATTTTTGGGTTTTACAATACTGCTAAAAAAATATTTTATAATAAGGTAGAATAAAACGACACTATAGCCTGCTAAGCCATAATGTTTACGCATGATATAAAGCAATGAAATTTTAAGTTCTTTTTTTATAGTAATAGATCGTTCTGTACTTGCACCATGATAATGAAGAAACTCTGCATCAGGAATTAAATAAGCATATTTGTTATAGTGATTTAATCTTTTACAGAGATCGGTTTCTTCATAATACAAAAATATATTAGTGTCAAATCCTCCTACTTTATTAAAATCCTCTGCTTTTACAAACATAAAGCTACCTGGTATAAAGTTAACCTTTACAGGTTCGTTATATGTTCGTTTTCGCTTAGGGTATCTTTTAGTATTAATTTTTTCGAGGAAACTACGCCCGAATATTTCACGAGCAGGTGATGCATAATGATCTAGTGATACCATAAAGTTATCCTCTCTATTGTAGGCTTGCGCGCCTGCAATACCAATTTCTGGATTTTTTTCAATTGCAGATTTAAGTATAGATAAGCAATCGTTTTTCAATAAGGTGTCATTGTTTAAAAAAGCATAATATTTAGCATTAGAATGCTGTATTCCTATCATGTTTCCTCCTCCAAATCCAGTATTGATAGTGTTTCTAACGAGTGTGAGGTTTTTTAAATTTAGTGTGTCACATTCTTTTTTTAATATATTGTAATCTTCCTTTTGTGAACAATTATCAGTAATTATAATTTGGTAGTTTAAAGCTGTACTAGTATGTTCTATAACCGATTTTATACAATTAATAGTGTATTTACTAGAGTTATAGTTAATTAGAATTACTGCTATATCATACATAGATTTATTGCTTTAAATAATTGTGTTTTTAAGGATAAGGTAAATAGATTTATTGTAGATATTGATCTACACCTTTTTCTATATAAGTTAATTTTTTTAGTGTAGTTTCTTCCTCTATTTTTCTATTTACATCAATATGGCTTTTTGATTGCTCTTTATGATAAATATGATATGCTATTCCGCTATACTTTAACCTTTTACCTTTTATGTCAAGATTATGGAGACGCTGTATCATTTCAGAGTCATCGATACCCCAACCCACAAGGTTTTCATTAAAACCATTTATTGCTAAAAAATCTTTTCGCCAAAAAGACATATTACAACCTCTAAGTTTTTTAGATCGTAGCTCTGTAGGCTTTGCAAATCCCATAAGGAAAGGTACACGCAATGTACGTCCTCTCTTTTTTATACCATTAGATAAAAAACTAAAATGAGTAAGTTGCTTTTTAAATAACTCGGGTAATTTTTCTTGTTTAATATTTACCCTAGAGCCAAAGAGATACATTCCTTCTTCAGCAAATCGTAGATGATCTTCTACAAAATGTTTTTCCATTATAATATCTCCATCAATCTCAATAATATAATCACCTTTTGCTTGTGCTATAGCTTTGTTCATTATAGCAGGTTTCCTGTTTCCTTTATCTTCATGCCAAACATGTATTAAAGGTACAGTGAACTTTTCTTTATATCGATCTATTATTTTTTTAGTGTCTTCTTTAGAACCGTCATCAGCAATAATAATTTCATTAGGTAGGCGAGTTTGTCTCAACAAGCTTAATAAAAGTAATTCTAGTGCTTCAGGCCAGTTATATGTAGGCGTTACAAGAGTTGAGCTAGGAAATTTAGACATATTTAGAATACTATTGTTATTTATGATGATAGAAGATTAAGATTTTATCTTGTAGATGCCAAGAGTCTTTTTTAGCATTTTATTAAATAATACCCAGTTTACATAAAGTCCGTTTTTAAAGCTAACCCAAGCCCATTTGCTATGCGGTAATATATTTTGACTAATGTTATCAGCCATTGTAGGAGAGACTATAAAATCAGTATTAATATCATTCCATTTAATATTTCCATAACCATCAAACTCGTTTACTTTGTTCTTTTCATGTATAATAGACATCCATAGCCTTTTGTTAGTTACTTGTGTAATACGAGTTTCTTTTTTCCAATGATTGTGATCGTTAAACCATACTGTTTTAGGATCATCATTTTTTTCTATAAGGCTTATAAAAGGGTTAAAAATGTGTTCTTTTTTACCTAGCATAATGTCAGGCTTTATTTGTAAAGAATATCCTTTTATGACATCTATAGCTATGTAATCTTGTTGTTTAAATTGATTTTGTACTTCGTTTATAAAACTGTTACGAATACAATCATCATTATCAATACGTGAAGTAATTAAATAAGGAACATTTTTTGTTTCTGCATTAATAAGCTTTTTTATCTCTGGATAAAAAGCGGGCATACCATCAATATAAAAAAGCTTTATATTATCATGTCCAGCTACAAGTGCTTCTATTTTCTGTCTATAAGCATTTGATGTGGTAGTATCAAAGTAAATAAGCCATGTGAAATCACGATTAGTTTGTGCTACTACCGATGGAAAGCAAAAGTTTTCGAATAGCCATAACCTATGCTCTAGCCATTCGTCCGTAAGTAGAGATTCGTTGTTTTTAGTAACATCCCACTTTGGGTTTTTTAGGTTAAAACGTGTAATGAGGTAATGATTAAACATGGTGTGTGTTATAGATTATTTGGTAAAAATAAAGTAATTATTTGAAGTCTAAAATGCAAATGGTTACTTTTGTTTAAAATTGCAGTTGCAGATGAATAAAGTGATACACCCGAATTTCCAGAATCAATCGGAAGAAATTACAGCTATAATCGAAAATTTCACCACTCAGGGTACTTTATTTATAGATGGTAAGCGGAATAAAATTAAACTGTTTGAATTAAATAATTTTACTGTAAATGTAAAGTCGTTTAAGGTGCCTAATTTAATTAACAAGTTAGTTTATAGGTTTGTAAGGAAGTCAAAAGCAAGGAGGTCTTATGAGTTTGCTAATATGTTATTACAACAAGGTATTGGAACACCGCAACCAATTGCTTATTTCGAGAATAAAGGTATACTATCATTAAAAGATAGCTATTATATGAGTGAGCAACTAGAGGCTGATTTGACTTTTAGACAACTTATAGAAATACCAGATTACCCAGAACACGAAATTATACTGCGTCAATTTACTCAGTTTACACATAAACTACACGAAAAGGGTATTGCATTTCTAGATCATACACCGGGTAATACACTTGTTAGAAAAGTAGGAGAGAAGCAATATGAGTTTTATTTGGTAGATTTAAACCGTATGCAATTTCATACTCAGATGAATTTAGAGCAAAGAGTAATAAATATGGCGAAACTTACTCCTGAGGTGCACTTAGTAGAAGTAATGAGCGATGAGTATGCTAAGCTATATGGTTGTACTTATGAAGAGATTTTAAAACTTATGATAAAGCATACGCAATACTTTGCAAATAGGTTTCATAGAAAACGCGCTATTAAGACAAAATTGGGATTACGAAAAAAATAAAAATATTACCTTTGTCAGCCGATTTTTCGGTAATTATATAAAACACAGTAACACATGAAAATATCAGTAATAGTAAGTACTTATAATGCAGAAAAATGGTTAGAAAAAGTACTTATAGGCTATAGCAATCAAACTTATAAAGATTTTGAAGTTATTGTTGCTGATGATGGGTCACGTTCTACTACAAAAGATTTAATAGATAGTTATACTGCAAATTATCCTGTACCATTACGTCATTTATGGCATGAAGATAAAGGGTATCGTAGACAAGAAATATTGAATGTGGCAATTGTTGAAGCTGCTAATGAGTATATCATTATGACGGACGGTGATTGTATACCAAGAGCTGATTTTGTTGCTGTACATGCTAAACTTGCAGAGAAGGGAAAATTCTTATCAGGAGGCTATTGTAAGTTACCGATGAGTACTAGTGAGGTAATTACCAAAGAAGATATAGAAAAACAAAACTGTTTTGATGTTAGTTGGTTGAAAAAACAAGACAAATTAGGGTTTTCTCAAAAACTTAAATTGTCGTCAGGAACAGTATTGTCTTCTGTTTTAGATACTGTTACTACTACAAACCCTTCGTTTAATAATTGTAATTCATCTGGATTTAAAGATGATATGATTGCTATAAATGGTTATGATGAACGCATGAAGTATGGAGGTCCTGATCGTGAATTTGGTGAGCGTTTAGAAAATTATGGAGTAATGGGGAAACAAATAAGACATAAAGCTATTTGTTTACATCTAGACCATAGCAGGGGCTATAAAACCCCTGAATCTTTAGCTGCTAATCTTGCTATACGTAAACAAGTTAAGGAAGAAAAAATTAAATGGACTCCTTATGGGATAGTAAAGGATCCTGATCTTCCAGCTGTTTCATAACACGAGATAAAAATAACTTTAAGTCATCTTCAAATAAATTAAGTGTCATCTTGTTATATAATTCGAGTGATTGATCTTTAAACTCTTTTGGGTGATTGTCTCCATATATTTCAGGGAAATAATCTTTTAGATGCAATGCCATATGCAGGTCATCATCAGTAAGCATATTCCAAGAGCTTTTATTTATCCATGGAGAGAAAATTGTAAAAGTAGGTACTCCAAGAGCCTTAGCCATATTTACTGCACCACCTTCATTACCAATTAGTGCATTACATTGTCCTAATATTGCTAGAAGTGCTCTTAAGTCTTTAAAGTAGAAATCAAAAAATATTCTACTTTGTGTTTTAGGGCTACACAGGTTATATATTTCTTTTGCTGCTTCTGTTTGTGATGGTATGTAGTTAAACAGTAATTGAGCATTACAGTTTTCACAAATTAAGTCTATTACTTTTGCCATTTCCTTTGCAGGAAGGCTTTTGATGTTATCACTACCAAGAACACTAATCATTATTACTGGGAGTTGCATGTTTAGCTTCTCCTTCATTTGTTTTATAGCGTTTTCTTCTTCATTCTCGGTAAGATATATTTTTGGATAAACTACAGAGTGAGTTTTTCCAGTAGCAGCTCCTGCAAGTTGCATACGATGATATAGTGCTGATCCAGATACGGTTTTATCTGGGGTAATAGTATTATTATAGAAAAAAGAAGTATACCATTTTTTATAACCTATTCTTTTTTTAGCACCAGAAAAAGAGGTTATAATACCACTTTCCCATTTTCCGTAAGCATCGATTACAGTATCGTATTTTGTTTTTCTTATTTTGTTTAAGAATTTAAAAAACGCAGGTTTGCTTTTTCTATAGCGATCTTCAAAAGGAATAATATTATCAATATTTGGGTTGTTTTCTACAACTGGTGTTGTAAAATTATAAACAAGATAATCTATTTGTGAAGATGGATATTCAGCTTTTAATGTATTACAGATACTACTACTTGCAAGTACATCTCCAATCATTTTTTGTTGTATGACCAATATTTTTTTACAGGCAGCATTCATTTCTCTAAGGTATACGTAGCGCATGTATACATGATACCCTAATATACGTGCAATTTCATAGCCACGTTTTCCGTTAACAAATCCGAATTTCAAGATATAATATTTAAAAAATCGGAATGCTGGTCTTACAGTAAAGTGAAAGATGTTTGTAGTTACTCCTTCGTTATAAAACTCTTTAGCTTTTAGCTTCGAGTATTGTAACCTTTTTTGAAGAAAGTCTTCTTTATTAATAAAAGAATAATGTTCAATAGCATGCTTGAGCACCCTACTCCTTCCGTCTATGGTTAGTTTTTCGTGTACTAGCTTATCTGAGTAACGACATTTAGATCGTCTAAATATTCTAGCAGTCCTGTCTTCATTAAAGTTATTGTTAACTAACGGTTTTCCTTCGTAATAAAACACACGTTTTACCCAGAGTGAAACTTCTTCAGGATTACTATTTACAGTGTTTACAATTTCTTGAGTACCTTTTGGTGTTATTCTTTCATCCGCATCAAAAAAAGTAACCCAGTCATTAGTAGCTAAATTGAGTGTGTAATTACGCTGAGAAGAAAAATCATCAAATACACGTTGGTAAAATTTAACGTGTGGATATTCCTGTTTGATGATGTTGGGTGTACTGTCAGTACTATAAGAGTCTACAACAACAATCTCGTCTGCAAACGACATGTTGTCAAGATACTCCCTTATGTTGTGCTCTTCATTATATATAATGGCAAGCGCAGATATTTTTATATGGTTTCCGCTCATTATCAGTTTTTAAACCGCTACGTCATATTCCCTTAAGGCATCGTTGAGCGAAGTCTTTAAATTAGTCGAAGGTTTACGTTTTCCTATAATTAATGCACAAGGAACTTGATATTCTCCAGCAGCAAATTTTTTAGTATAGCTACCTGGTATTACGACAGATCTGGCGGGAACAATTCCTTTCATTTCTACAGGGGTCTCACCAGTAACATCTATAATTTTTGTAGAGGCTGTAAGGCAAACGTTAGCACCAAGTACGGCTTCGGTTTCTATTTTTACTCCTTCTACTACAATACAGCGAGAACCTATAAATGCTCCGTCTTCTATAATAACAGGTGCAGCTTGTAAAGGTTCTAAAACACCTCCAATACCTACACCACCACTAAGGTGTACATTTTTACCTATTTGTGCACAGCTTCCTACAGTAGCCCATGTATCTACCATAGTTCCTTCATCTACATAAGCACCAATGTTTACATAGCTAGGCATTAGTATAACACCCGATGATATATAAGCACCATGTCGTGCTACAGCATTAGGAACAACTCGTATACCTTTTTCGGCATAGTTTGTTTTCAGAGGCATTTTGTCGTGATATTCAAAAATACCAGCCTCAAGTGTTTCCATTTTTTGTATAGGGAAGTACATCACTACAGCTTTTTTTACCCATTCGTTTACTTGCCACCCATTTTCAACGGGCTCTGCAACTCTAAGTTTTCCTGAGTCTAAAAGTTCAATGACTTCGCGTATAGCAGTAGTGGTTTTATTTTCTTGAAGCAATTGCCTGTCATCCCAAGCTTGCTCTATTATCGTTTGTAAAGTATTCATAGCAAAAATTCTTTTTTAGGAACAAAGATAGCAATCTAGCTAAACTATGAGACCTAATTAAATCCTGAAAAATACAAATCTATTATTCTATCTTTACATAAAGCAGGAATTATTTAAATTTATTAAAAAAATGTTAATAATGAAAGACAATTTCTCTATTCAAGCTAAAAAATATTCGAAATATAGACCTGATTATTCTTATAGGATAATTGACTACATAGTGTCTAAAGTATTAGTTAAACATAGCGTACTAGATGTTGCTACAGGTAATGGTCAGGTAGCTAATAAATTAGCTGATTATTTTGAGGATGTTTTTGCTACAGATATAAGTACTGAGCAGCTTAAAAATGCTATAAAGAAAGAAAATATAGTTTATAAACAAGAGAGAGCTGAAAACACTTCGTTTAATGATAATCAGTTTGATCTTATTACTGTAGCACAAGCTATACATTGGTTTGATTTTGAAATTTTTTATAAAGAAGTTACCCGTTTATTAAAGCCTACTGGTACTCTAGTAGTAATGGGATATGGTCAATTTTCGACTAATTTGGACAGTGATAAGTTAATTAATCATTTACATAAAAATATACTTGGTTCATATTGGGATGAAGAGCGTAAGTATGTTGATGAGAATTACGAAACAATACCTTTTCCGTTTGAAGAGATAAAAACAGATGAATTTGTAGATGAGTTTACTTGGTCTTTCGATCATCTTTTGGGTTATATCGATTCGTGGTCAGCGACACAGCATTATATTAAAAAGAATGGAAGCAATCCTGTAAATTTGATAAAAGAAGAGTTGAAAGAAAGTTGGAATAATAACGATAAAAAGGTAACATTTCCGTTACTTTTGCGCATAGGAAAAATGAAAAAGTAATTAACTGATGGGAAATGATATTTTTGGGAGTAGTAATCAAAAAGGAAGGATATTAGCTATAGACTACGGTATGAAACGTACTGGTATAGCAGTAACTGATGAAATGCAGATGATAGCATCGGGGTTAACTACAATTGCATCAGGTGAAATTATTGAGTGGCTTAAAGATTATTTTACAAAAGAAAAGGTAGAGCGTGTTTTGATAGGGGAGCCAAAGCAAATGAATAATGAACCTTCGCAAAGTGCACCATTAATAGCTGCTTTTGTAGAAAAGTTTAAAGTTGTATTTCCTGATATGCCTATAGAGCATGTTGATGAACGTTTTACTAGTAAAATGGCTTTTCAGACAATGATAGATAGTGGGTTGAAAAAGAAACAACGTCAAAATAAAGCTTTGATTGATGAAATTGCTGCAACTATTATATTGCAAGATTATTTATCTAAAAAGAGTCCTTTTTAAAGCAACTATTTTTTTAATTCTAATTGTTTGGCTGCTTTCACGATTTTCTCTGAAAGATTATTAAGCCATACTAACTGCTCTATAATAAGTTGAGCCTCTTGCATTCTTAAAGTAAACGTTTCTTTATCGTTTATGTGTTTTTCTTTTAACTCTTGTTTTTTGATGCTTTTTAGTTCAATAAATCGCGCAGTAAGCTCTTCTTTTTCGGGTAAAGAGATGTCTTTAACAGCTTCTTCTGTGTTTAATAATGCAATAGTATAGTTTAGGTTTTTTATTACAGCGTCTACTACAACATTAAATGCTTTCGAAGCTTTTGTTGTGTGGTGTGATTGTATGTAAGTACCTAAGGATGCTAATGATGAAAGTAGCGTATGGTTAAGTACAGCTAACTTATATAATTGTGGTTGCTGTTTTTGTTTTGATTTTGGTTCTTGTATCATTCGTTGGTATGATGCTGTTAGGTTACCAACTTCGATAAAAGCATTTTTTCGTGCTAATCGATATGATGTAGAAACATCTTGTTTTTTGTTATATAGTAATATAATCTCTTCAAGATATTTTTTATTGGCCTCTACTGATTTTTTTACAAATACAGGTAGTTGTATAAACTCCCAAGATGGCCAAAAGAAATAGTTGGCAATAAAAGCTAATCCTGCACCTATTGCAGTATCTATAACACGATATTGTATTACTTCGTTAATGTCAGGGTTTAGCATACTGTATAAAAACACCACAAATATGGTTACAAACGTAGCTCCAATGCGGTAGTTAATAGCTGTAAATGTAAAACCTAATAGCATAAATATTATTGCCAGTGTTGCAATGGCAATGGTGTTACTGATAACGAATAATAGTCCAAAAGCGATAATACAGCCTAGTACTGTACCCACAATACGCTGATAAGAACGTTGTTTAGTTAATCCATAACCAGGGCGCATGATAACTATTATGGTTAATAGTATCCAATATACATTTTGTAGTGGAAATATTATACCAATCATAAACCCGATACCTATAGTAATAGTAAGGCGTAAAGAGAGCCTGAATAGTGTAGAGGAGAAACTTAGGTTTTCTTTTAATATATGTAATGGATAATATTCTGGAGCAATAAACTTTTCGAGATCTTTATCGCGCCCTTGCATGTCTTTAGCGCTTGTTTTTTTAGTAAAAGCACGCTCTATAATAGTGATTTTTTCTATTTGCTTTTCTGCATAGTGTAGCATGTTTGTTAGCATGTATACATCCTCTGCTACAGCTTTTTTACCAAACTCTTTTTCGTAATTTTTTATAGCTTTTTTAAACTTATCAAGGTCTTTTAATAGCTTGTGCGACGAAACATATTTTTTCTTGTTTTCAAGGCTTTTCGATACCTTTTTTAAAGTTTTTGCAAGATTATAAGCTAAGCTTTGGTAGGTAGTAAGTACCTCTGTATGCTCACTAAATCTCTTTTTTAGTTTATCATGATCGAAAGAAGTAGATAAGGCTAGTTCTAGTACCTCCATAAGCGATATAAATACCAAGAGCATTTTTCTACTTTGGTTAGAGTTACCAGAGTTAGAACCTTTACGTAATAATATTTCTCTAAGGCTTTCGTGATTTGTGTTTATTTCTACTTGTAAAAAGAGCTGCTTTTTAGTTATTTTTTCCTTATCAGCATTAATATTCCATAAGCGCCCTCGTTGCTTCATGTACTTACCTGTAAGTTTTAAGCATTCAGCTATTTGTAGTTCAGTGTAACGATGTGGACTGAGGTAGTTAAACGTTAATGACGTTATTGTATAGAAGAGCCCACCTGCAAATATAAGCCCGCAATATAGGGCTATCTCCCAACCATAATGAATATGACCACTGGCAAGAGTTAGGGCAAGTAGCCCTGAAAAGGAAACCATTGTTGCCCTTTGTCCATATACTGATATCATGGAAAGGAAAAAAATCAGTAATAGAATAATAGGGTAAAATAAAAAAGGATAGCTATATAAAAGATTAGTTGTTAACGTACATAGCGTAACAATTAATGCTGTTGTTAATAGTCCTTTAGTACGATGTAAGGGATTACTAGGTATATCGGGTGGATAACCAAGCACTGCCCCAATGGCTACAGCAAAGCCCTCTTGAAATAGTCCAAACTGTGAAAGAATAATTACAGGCACTACTGCTGCAAAGGTTACTGTAGCAGCCTTAGTAAAGTTAGTACTATCAATAAATTGTTTTATTTTCTGTATCATACCCTTTTACCTGTTGTGCAAAGGTACTAAATGAAAGAAGGCAATTTATTAATAAAGTATTATTCTTACAGGTATTAGTATTAAGTAGCTATGGCAAAGATGAATTATATTTTATTTACTATTTTTGCGCACGATATTTTAATAAATGTTTGTTAGCTAGTAGCTATAAAAAATAAAGAAAAATGATATTACCAATAGTTGGATATGGCGACCCTGTACTTCGAAAAAAAGGAGATGAAATAAGCAAGGATTACCCTGAGCTTAAAGAGTTTGTTGCTAATATGTATGAAACAATGTACAATGCTCATGGAGTAGGTTTAGCAGCACCACAAGTAGGCAAGGCTGTAAGATTATTTGTTATAGATACTAAGCCTTTTAGCGAAGATGAAGATCTTAGTAAAGAGGAACAGGAGCTACTGGGAGGTTTTACTAAAACATTTATAAACCCTGTAATGTTAAAAGAAGAAGGAGAAGAGTGGGGGTTTAACGAAGGTTGTCTTAGTATACCAGAGGTGAGAGAGGATGTATATCGTCATGAAAAAATTACTATAGAGTATTATGATGAAGACTTTAATAAGCATACTGATGTATATGATGGCTTGATAGCTAGAGTGATACAGCATGAGTATGATCATGTAGAAGGTGTGTTGTTTACAGATAAGATATCTTCACTTAAAAAACGCTTGATACAAAAGAAGCTTCAAAACATAATGGATGGCAAAACTAGACCTGATTATAAAATGAAATTTGCTGCCAAAAGAGGGCGATAATTTTGCTTTTTATGTCTAAAGATTAGATATTTGTTACCCTTATAAAAAAATAGATGATGACTGTAGATAAAATATTAGCCATTGCTGGCAAGCCAGGATTATATGCTTTAAAAATACAAACACGTACAGGATTTGTAGCAGAATCTTTAATAGATGGAAAAAAAATAACAGTAGGATTAAGAAGTAATGTAAGTTTACTTTCTGAGATCTCTGTTTATACTTATGGAGGAGAAACTCGTTTATCAGAAGTTTTTCGTGCTATTGCAGAAAAAGAAGATAATGGAGCAGCTATTTCACATAAAGAAGATACAGCTAAACTAGTAGCTTATTTTCGTGAAGTAATGCCAGAATTTGATGAAGATAGAGTATACGCTTCTGATATCAAGAAAATATTAAACTGGTACAATATGTTACAAGCTAAAGGTCTTGTTTCTAAAGATGTTGCTGAAGAAGCAGCGGCAGAAGAAGCAAAATCTGAAGAATAGAAAGTATATCACAAAATAATTAATTATCCTGTCGTTGTTTTTAAGCGGCAGGATTTTTTATTTTTACAAAAAAACAAAATGAATACAAGGCAACAACAACTCGACGCTTTTAATAGATTACTTGATATAATGGAAGACTTGAGGGAGAAATGCCCTTGGGATAAAAAACAAACGCTACAAACGCTTCGTCATCTTACTATAGAGGAAACGTATGAGCTTGGTGATGCTATATTAGATAACGATTTACAGGAGGTAAAAAAGGAATTAGGAGATATATTATTACACATCGTTTTTTATTCAAAAATAGGTAGCGAAACAGGTGATTTTGATATTGCAGATGTAGCTAATGAAATTTGTGAGAAACTCATTCATCGTCACCCTCATATTTATGGAGATGTAGTAGTAGAGAGTGAGGAAGAGGTAAAACAAAACTGGGAAAAGTTGAAACTTAAAGAAGGTAAAAAATCAGTGCTTGAAGGAGTGCCTAAAAGTTTACCAGCTTTAGTTAAAGCAAGCCGAATACAAGATAAAGCAAAAGGAGTGGGGTTTGATTGGGATGAACCACACCAAGTATGGGATAAGGTTGAAGAAGAAATACAAGAATTTCAAGATGAGGTAGAGCAGGGGGATCAAGAAAAAATTGAAGCCGAATTTGGGGATGTATTATTTTCTATGATTAACTACGCTAGGTTTTTAAATATTAATCCAGAAGACGCCTTAGAACGTACTAATAAGAAGTTTATAAAGCGTTTTCAATACTTAGAGGGTAAAGCTCGTGATATGGGTAAGCCATTAGCTGATATGACATTGGCAGAGATGGATGTTTTTTGGAATGAGGCCAAAAAAGTGTAAATATTACTTAAAAGGAATACTTATACTTGAGCTTTTAGTGCCAGTCATTTTATTAGTGTACTCTATAATTAAACCAAAGTGATCATTATCGAATTCTTTAATTTTAAATTTTTGAATTGTGATGTCTCCTTTTTTAACTTTAAGTCTTTCATGCAGGTTTACTGCTTTATTGTTGGGATATAGTGTATAGTCTCGGTTATTGCTATTAAAAATATCTCCTGTAACTTTAGCCGCGACTTTTTGGTTACCATAATAGTAAGTTCCGGTATACTTGTTTTGATTATACTCATAATGTTCTTCAAGTGTAAGTTTTCCGTCTTCTTTATAATGGTTCCACTTTCCTGATTTAATTGAGTAGTCGAAGTTACCTTCCGTTTTTAGTTTTGTGTTATTATAGTATTCTTTATATAAGCCTTCTTTATTACCCTCGTCATAATAAGTGATTTTTTTTATATTTCCGTTTTCATAGTAAAAAGTTTCTTTTCCCTGCTTATAACCATCATTACTTCGAGTTATAGTATGTTTGGTATTACTGTTTTCAAAAAAGAACTCTTCTAGTCCTACTTTTTTATCGTTTGTGTAATTTACTGTATGAGCAATAGTCCCATCATGATGATATTCTTTAGATGGTCCATTTTTTTGATTATTCACGTATGATATTTCCAGTGCTATTGTTCCATCAGGATGGTAACTATACCAAGTATTTGTTTTTACTGATTTTAGATGTCTCTCATTTTTAAAGGCTTTAGATTGATAGCTTTCGATATTATAGTATTCTATGTTACGAGTTATCCCGTTTTCATAATAATATTTATGCTTACCACTTCTATAACCTCCTTTTTTCTGAATAGAATCATACTCAAAATTCCCTTCAAACTGTAGGGCCCCATTTTTATAATAGCTTTTCCATAGCCCTATTTTACCGCTACGTGTATAGTTACCTTTTTCGGCAATGTTTCCATTTTTATAACGAGCAATATAACGACCATCTTTTAATCCCTTTTTCCACCTGTAATGGATTATGGTGTCACTACTGTGTCTAACGGTTGAGTAGAGTTTAGAATTGACTATACTGTCTATCTTTTGTACAGCACCAGTTCTGTCATACTGTGTTATTACATAGTTATCCTTATTGCTGATAGGCGTGTGTGTTTCTAGCTTTTCAACTTGACCGTTGTTATAAAATTTCTGCTTTAATATGAGCTTTTTGTTTATTATTTCAGAGTATTTCATGATAGAACCATCCTCATAAAACATGGTGTACTCACCATTGCCAGTTTTGGGATTGTAGTGATTAGTTTTTAATTTTCGTCCATCTCTATAAAACTCTGTAGAATGTATAATAACACTTTCGCTGTTATATGTTCTACTCCAGTTTAGATTATGATTCTTGTAGTATCGAATATTAATTCCAATACGTTTTCCATCTCGCATATAGCCTCGTTCTTCTATATGCCCATCAGGAAAATAAGAAATTAATTTACCGTATAACTTTTTGTCTTTAGACTTTTGGGTGAGTTTAAGCTGTCCATTTTCGTAATATTCTTTATACTTGATGTAGCGATTTTTCTTGTTTTTAAATTTTACATCTTTGAATAATTTTCCGCTCTTGTAGTATTCTTTCCAGCGTCCGTCTTTTTGATTATTCTTATATTTTCCTTCAGCCTTTAGATTACCGTTGTTATAATAATATTTCCATTCACCCGTTTTTTCATTATTTATATAATTACCAGATTCCATAATGTTACCATTATGATAATAGCGTTTTTCTTGAGCTGTTAATGATAGAGTAAGAAAGAGTAGGATGGAAGCGAAGAAAAACCTCATGAGTGAAAATAGTATTTTAATTAGATGTTTTGTTTGTGGCAAAAATCATGCTAAAATATTAAAAATAAAAAAGCCATCAATTTGATGGCTTTTTTATTTTATTAACTTCCTTTATTGAAGTTTTTAATTTGTCTTAGTTTTTCTTTCCAAGTTTTAAGATCTTCTTTATGTCGATCAATACTCTTATTGACCTCCTTTATAAATGGATTGTCAGATTTAGCATTAGATATAAACTGAATGTTGTTTTCTAACTGTAGAATTTCGCTTTGTACTTCATCAATTTTGCGCATGATGAATATTTGCTCATTTTCCATTTTTCTGTGATCCTCATTTTCGGCAAGTTGTTCTAAGCGATTAGCAAACTTCACCATATCCGTTTCCTTTTTAGAAAGGCTTAGTTTGTCAAAAAATGTATCAAGCACCTTATTGAATTTACCTTCAATATGTCTTCTCGCTTGCGGTACACGTCCTAAAGATTTCCAGTGCTCTATGTGCTTTTTGATAGCATCAAGATCAGTTTTATGGTCACCAGTAAGCTCAAACTCTTTGATAGACTCTAGATATTCTTTTTTCTTTTCAAAGGCTTCTATTTCTTCTTTGTTAGCTTCGTTGCGGTGTGCGTGTAGCTTATCAAAGTAGTGATTGCAAGCAGCTTTAAATTCTTTCCATAATGAATCAGAATACTTTCTTGGTACATGACCAACTTTCTTCCAGTCTTCTTGTATCTGCTTCATTACATTAGTAGTGTTAGCAAAGTCTTCGCTGTCTTTTAACTCTTGTGCTTTTGCTACTAATGCTTGTTTTTTATCAAGGTTTTCTTGTTGACTTTTTTTGATCTCTTTGTAGAAAGAGTTCTTTACATTGTTAAAGTTTCTTACAGCTCCTTTAAAAGCAGCCCAAGTATCTTCGTTTACTTCTATAGGGACTTTTCCTGCTTTGAAAAATGCCTCACGTAAAGCTTCAATCTTTTGTATTTGTCCTTGCCACATACTATGCTTACTAATAGGCTCTTTAGATATAGCTTCTATCTGGGCAATGATTTCTTTTTTGTTCGCTAAATTCTCAACTTCTTTTTCTCTTATCTTAGCACTATGTGCTTCGCGCTTGTCATGAAGTTGTTTTGTAAGCTCGCTAAAGCGATTCCATATATCTTCACGGTGTTCGCGAGATACAGGGCCAATCTCTTCTTTCCACATTTTGTGCAAAGATTGTAATTCACGAAAAGCTTTAACGATATCTTGTTCATTAAGTAATTCTTCTACACGAGCAATAATTCGCTGTTTTTGTTCTAGGTTATGTTTAAAGTCCATATCCCTAGCTTCTCTATCTAGGTGTAAATGATCATAAAAACGCTCCATATGAAAATGAAAGTTGTTCCATACATGGTTATACTTATCTCTGGGTATAGGTCCAGCTTGTTTCCATTTATCACGTAGCTCACCTACATGCTTTAAAGCATCTTTCATATTCTCATCACTATCAACAAGGTTTTTTAATTCCTCTATAATAACAAGTCTATTTTCAAGATTACCTTTTAAGTCGTTTTGTACTTTTTTAAAGTGATCGTTTTTCTTGTTTCGATATTGATAGTAAATATCATCGAACTTTCTTTTTAAAGGAAAGTCGTATTCGAAGCCAGACATTTCGCCATCATTATTTTGGCTATGTTCTTGCTTCTTTTGTTCTATATGGTCGTTATACTTAGTGTAAAACTCTTTTTTAGTATTTTCGACATGATCCTTTACTAGCATTACTTTTTCATTTGAAGCTAGTTTTTCCAGCGCTACAGTTAGCTCTTCCATAGAAAGCTCTTCGTAATTTAGTTCTGGAATATCATTATTGTCTTCAGCAGTAGAGTTATCTTCTCCTTCTTCAGCATTACTTTTCTCGATAGCATCTACAGCGGCACTTTCTTTAGTTTCACTATTGTTTGTGCCAACTATTTCTTCTGGAGCAAAAGGTAATTGTCCTTCCGTTTCATGAATGTTTTTTAAATCATCTGTATTATCAGACTCCTCATTGTTATCTGCTATTTCATTACCAGGTAAATAACCATTTTCAAAGGTGTCTCCAGCTCCAGTAATTGTGTTTCCATCTGCGTTTTGCAGGTTATCATTCTTTTCTTCTAACATTGTGTAAATGCTTAAGGTTTATACTGCTTTATTGCCGAAAGATAGTAAAGCGAACTTAAAATTCAAAGGAAAAGATTGATTTCCGTATGATTTGATATTTTTTTAATTTAAAAGAAAAGAAATGTTATCAAGGTTCTATTTAGGCTATTTTCGGTTCCATATTTTCCATGATTTTTCTGCTTGATATACTAGCATTTCATACCCGTTTTTTACTTGAGCTCCATTCATTTTTGCCTTTTTAAGAAAAGTAGTTTCTTCGGGGTTATATATTAAATCGAAGGCAATATGGTTTTTAGTGAAAAGACTATAATCTATAGGGGGGTGTTGTTCTACGTCGGGAAATGTGCCTAGAGGTGTTGTGTTTATAATTATTTGATATTCTTGAAAAATATTTTCATCAATATCGGTATAGCCATAAACAGTATCAGTTCCTACCCGAGAAACAAAATCATATTCGATTTTTAATTTTTTTAAAGCAAAAGCCACGGCTTTAGATGAGCCTCCGGTGCCTAATATTAGTGCTTTTTTATGGTTGATTTTTAAAAGAGGTTTTAGAGCTTTTCGAAATCCATAATGGTCAGTGTTATAACCTTTTATTTTTCTTTTTCCTATTACAATAGTATTTACCGCTCCTATTTTTTTTGCATTTTTAGAAAGGCTGTCAAGTAATGGTATTACCTCTTCTTTATATGGAATAGTGACATTAAGGCCTTTTATACCTTTGTTGTTAGTAATAACATCCCTAAGCTCTTCGATACTATCAATATCAAAGTTCTTGTAGGTGTAATGTTTCAGCCCTTTCTTTTTGAATTTTTTACTGAAATATCCTGCCGAAAATGAATAACTGATATTACGGCCTACCAGTCCGAAAATCTTTTTTTTCTTTTTCAATGACTTTTACGTTTAGAATGTAAGGAACTTCAATTTTAACCCTAACTGGACGTGCTTTAATTTTACCAGGCATCCATTTGGGCATTTTTTTCATAGCTTTTATTATCTCTGTCGTTAGTGATTTTACATCTTCTGGTTGCATAGAGAAAACACTAGTCTTTATATTGCTAATGGAACCGTTTTTTTCTATAACAAAAGTGATAGACATATTGATGTAGCCTGCTCGTTTTCTGATGCCTGAGGGTACCCATAGCTTTTGTTTGAAGAGTTTGTAAAATTCTTTTATTCCGTCAGGGTAATAAGGGTATATGTCGACCTCATCGTAGTTATAAACAGTATTTAAGTTAACCGTTGTTGATTCATCTGATTGAGGGACTGCAAAGCGATTCTCTAAGCTGCTTTGCGCTAAAGTGTTTATTGTGAGTAGTAATAGTCCTATTTGTAGTAGCTTCATTAGATTATAATAAAAAACCCGATAAAAATAGTGTATCTATTATTTATCGGGTTATTTAAATGTTAAAAAATATTATTTTGTTCCGTTTTTTATCAAAATGTTCTGTACAATTTCTGATTTCCAAATATTTGGGAAAAACTCTTCTAATAGTGTATGATTTTTATAATTAAGCCTTAAGCCGTTGCTAAGGTGAAAAGTTCCTTTTTCATTTTCATTAGCTGTGAAATATAAACCCGCTAAACGGTATTCGATTTCATGTTCTTCAGGGTAATACTCTGTGGCTTGTAATAATGTTTTTACAGCAGGTTCTCCTTCTCCTAAGCGTTGTAATGTATCTACCCAAAATAACCAAGTATCTAGCTCATGATCTCCAAACTCTACAGCTTTTCGATAACCTTCTTCGGCTTCTTCATGGTTATTTAGCTCTTTATTGATAACTGCATAGCGTTTCCAGTATAGTTTATTTTCATTATCTATACCTATCGCTTTATTAGCGTGGTATAATGCTTTTTCAAAATTTCTTCGTCGTATATAGAAATCAGTTATAGCAATCCATGCTTTGTCTAATAAAGGGTCTTCATGTACTGTTTTTTCGTAAAATTCTAAAGCTTTTTCATACTCTTCTAAGCGTTCATAACATTTACCCACACGCAATAATGCGAAAGAGGTAGGGTCGTCAAGCTCCATAGTTATACCATAGCAAGCGATTGCTTCTTTATATTGACTAAGCTTTTCTAGTGTTTTTGCTTTTTCTAAAAAAGCTCCTAAAAAACTATCGTCTATAAGCGTTGCATAGTCAAAGGCACGTAATGCTTCTTTATATTGTTTTAAAGTGTAATGTTGCCTACCTAATTGGTGCCAAGCAACTTCGCTATATGGTTTTTTGTCTATAAACTCATTTAAGAATTTTACAGCTTCATTATTTTGATCTAAAAAGTCAAAGCAATATACCACATTATATAGTGCCGAATGATCTTGTGTGTCTTCATTAAGGCATTTTATAAAGGTTTCTTTTGCCATTTCAAGATTATCCATAAAAAGGTATTCCATACCGATTAATGAATAAACATCGGCATAATCATCTGTATATTTTAACGCTACATTTAAAAACTCTACAGCTTTATCGTGCTCGTCGCGTTTAGAATGAATATTTGCTTTTTGTATATAAATTTCTTCATTAGTAGGCTCTATAGCGTAGAGGTCATTTAATAATCGCTCTGCTATATCTAACTTATCATCAAAAACTAAAAGTTCTACTTGTACTAATCTTAAACCTGTTGATCTGGGGTGTTGCTCCAGACCAAGCTTTAAGGCCTTCTTAGCTAAATTGATTTTTCCGGCATCAAGGTAATGAAGAATGATATCTTCAAACTCTTCGGAATCGAAGAACAATACTTTATTGGTCTTCAACATCGATTCGAACTTTGATAAGGATAAACTGTGATCTTCTTCTTCGTGGCTCAAATACATACTCCTTTTGTTTAAAATTATCCTTTTTAAAGTTACTGAATGTTTTACCTTAAAAGAATTTATTTGATATTCTTTTGAACAATTTAATTAACAATTTAAAGTGTTAATTATTGTTTTGTTCATCAAGTATCTCATTCATAACTCCAATAATAATGCCACATCCTTCGGTTATTTCCTTTTCAGATATGGTTAGAGGAGGAGTTACCCTTATAGCGGCTCCTTCAAACAAGAGCCAGAATAGTATTAAACCTTTTTCTTTGCATCGAAGTATCACGCTGTCAGCAATTGCAGCGCTTTTAGTAATAATAGCGAGCATAAGTCCTCGGCCTCTTATTTCTTCGATTAATGGGTGTGCTAATAGTTTTCGGAATAGTTTTTCTTTTTCTAAAGCCTGTGCCATAATGGCAGTTTCGGTAATTTCTTGTAGTGTTGCTAAACAAGCTGCTGCAATAACAGGGTGCCCTCCGAAGGTGGTAATGTGACCTAATTTTGGGTCGTGACTAAGTAAGTCTATCATTTTTGCTGATGCTGTAAAGGCACCCACAGGCATACCGCCCCCCATACCTTTACCCATTATAATTACATCAGGTACTATATCATAATTTTCAAAACCAAATAGTTTACCTGTACGACCGAAACCAGGTTGTATCTCGTCCAGTATCATTACTGTTCCAGTTTCGTTACAACGTTGTCTTACTTTCTTTAAAAAGTCATTTTTAGGCTCTATAAAACCAGCACCACCTTGTATGGTTTCGAGTATTATACCAGCCGTTTTGGTAGTTATTTTTTGTAAATCATCTTCATTGTTAAATGTGATAAAATCAACATCGGGAATCAACGGACGAAATACTTGTTTACGTTCTTCAAACCCCATAACACTCATAGACCCCATAGTATTACCATGATAGGCATTAAAACAGGAAATAAACTGACTACGACCTGTTACTCTACGAGCGAGCTTTAAAGCGCCTTCTGTAGCCTCTGTGCCTGAGTTTGTAAGATATGTTTTGTTGAGTTGTGACGGAAGATGTTGCGCTAGTAATTTACAAAACTCGGTTGCTGGATGTTGTGAATATTCACCATATACCATTACATGCGAGTATTTGTCAAGCTGATCTTTTATGGCTTGATTTACTCTTGGGTGTTGATGCCCAAGACTTGCTGCCGAAACTCCTGCTACAAAATCAAGATGAGCTTTATTGTTGGTGTCGTATATATAACTGCCTTTTGCATGCGATATTTCTACGCCTAATGGGTGTGGTGATGTTTGTGCTTGATATTTGTAAAAGTCGTCGATCATTATTATAAAGCTTCACACCATGTATATTTTGGTGTTTGATTAAAAAAAGTAGTTTATTCGGTTGTGCTTTCGTTTTCCTTAGTAGGTTCTTCTTTCGGATTATTTTTATCATAATCTAGAGTCTCCTGCATAATCTCCATTGGCTTATCTTCGACTTCTTTTAAGGCTTTGCTACTTTTTAGTATTTCTTCATGAAGCTTTTTTTCTTCTTCAGGAAAGATATCTTCTTTGTTTTTGATTTGTTCGTCACCACGCCAAATAAAGCCTCGAAGTTTTCTTACGTTTTCAGGTAATTCGGATGGGGGATAAGATTGACTTTCAGTTTTTTTGATAGCTCGAACTGACTTTATTTGATTATCCTTTAGCTTCATCTTTATTTTACTACTCACACCTTTATCAATCCCTACGAGTTCGTCATCATCATTATACATATAGTATATTTTCTCGGTGTTCTTTATTAAGTCAACTTCAGATAGTTTATTGTCTCTAAATTTACCGAATAAGTCACGTCCTTTTAATTGATTATATCCTGTGCCAAGTGTGTCTTTTTGAATGATAAAAGCGTTGTTAAGTACCTTAAGCGAGTCAATTTGTTCTGTTTTGCTATCAGAGGTCATATGTATAACATCACCAGTCATTTGGCTGTCTCCATTCCATACTACTGGTCGACCTATTAGTTGTGTGAGTCCTTTTAGTTCGCTGGAGTGTATAGAGTCACATTTACCACTCATGTCTGTTTTATAAAAACGAGCATTGTTATAGCCTCTTACAACTCTT
Source organism: Flavobacterium sp. MedPE-SWcel (assembly GCA_001874325.1). Lineage (GTDB taxonomy): Bacteria > Bacteroidota > Bacteroidia > Flavobacteriales > Flavobacteriaceae > Flavobacterium. The sequence goes on from MPCW01000011.1 coordinate 65,235, forward strand.
TCTCCTTCTTTACCAGTTATAACTATTCTTTTGGCATGGGTGTAAAGGGAATCTTTTTCAACTAGTGTTGTGGCTACAGCATGTTTAGTTATAAATAGGGAATCTTTTTGTTTGTACACCTCGGCATAATGCCCTTTTACATTGTATTTGTTTACAGTGTCTGTAACCTTTACATTGTTTGTTATTGAGGAGAACTCTATATTTCGATCATAGTAAATGCTATCTCCTTCAATGAGTTGTGTGTCGTATTTTATGTAGGAGTTGGTAAGTAATCGAGAAACGTTTTTCTTGGTGTCGTAAAACCCTTTCTCTGTATAAATATAATTGTCTTCGCTTGTTATTGTAGTTGGTCCAAAGGCATAAGCATGCCCAGAGTTTGTATAATAATCTAAATGATTAGATTCTAGTACATATTTAGGATTGGTAAGTGTTACAGTAGTTAGAAATTGATTTTTCTTTTGATCGATATAATAACGACCTGATTTACTGGTAAGGGTATTATCTCCGCTTACTATAGTACCGTATGAATTATAATAAGCTTGTTGCTTTTTTCTGTCAAGATATATAGTGTCTGTAGTAAGTTGCATATCTGGCGATTTCATGACTACATTACCAGAAGCAAAGGCAAAGTCTTTATTACCATTATACTCAGCATATGTACTGTTTAAGTGGATTGTATCTCCTTGCACTATACGTACATCTCCAAAAAGTTTAGCATAGTTTTCTTTCTCAAAGAGATAGGCTTTGTTACACCATATATTGGCTCCGTTGTGTTCAAACTGTACATCGCCAGTAAATACTACTGCACCAGGTATCTCATTTTCGTTACCATCAAGATGCTCGGTATCTATAAGTTTTATTTTTTTTGGTGTTTGTGCTGTAGCAGAAATACTAACAAGCAATAACAACGATATATAGAGAATAATCTTTTTCAATGTATCAGAATTTGCTGCAAATTTACGTAAAATACATTACAATAATTTACACTCTTTATTTAGGAATGTAAAACGATAAGGGAGTAAATAAATTGTATAAAAAAACGCCTCGAATACTGAGGCGTTTTTTATATTATTTTGTTATTGTTTGTGTCCTGTCTGGACCTACCGATATTACTTTGATAGGTATTTCAAGTTCAGCTTCAATAAACTCAACATATTCTTTAAATTCAGCAGGCAATTCATCATATGACGTCATTCCAGTAAGATCAGCCGACCAACCTTTTTTCTCAACATAAACAGGAGTTACATTCTCTGGTTCGATGTTGTAAGGTAAATGATCTATTTTCTCACTATTATACTTATAAGCAGTACAAACTTTTAGTGTATCAAACCCTGAAAGTACATCACCCTTCATCATGTATAGTTGTGTTACACCATTTACTTGTACAGCATATTTAAGTGCTACAAGATCTAACCAACCACAACGACGTGCACGACCAGTAACAGCACCAAACTCGTTACCAACCTTAGCCATAGTAGCACCTGTCTCATCAAAAAGTTCAGTAGGGAAAGGTCCGCTACCTACACGAGTAGTATAAGCTTTAAATATACCAAATGCTTCTTTAACTTTATTAGGAGCAATACCAAGACCTGTACAAGCTCCTGCCGCAGTAGTGGTAGAGGATGTTACAAATGGATATGTACCAAAATCAATGTCTAGTAATGAACCTTGTGCACCTTCAGCTAATATAGACTTTCCGTCTTTCATAGCTTTGTTAAGGTATGCTTCACTATCAATAAAAGTAAGTTCTTTTAGCGCTTTTATAGCAGCAAAGAATTCTTCTTCTAGTTCTTTAAGGTTGTATTGTAAATCTACATCATAAAAATCAATCATTGATTGATGCTTATCTGCTAAAGATCTATAACGTTCTTCGAAATCAGCTAATTCAATATCTCCAACACGGATACCATTTCTACCTGTTTTATCCATATAAGTTGGACCAATACCTTTTAGGGTAGAACCAATTTTGGCTTTCCCTTTAGATGCTTCTGATGCAGCATCAAGTAAGCGGTGAGTAGGTAGTATAAGGTGTGCTTTTCTTGAAATAAGTAATTTTGACTTAATGTCAAGATTAAATTTCTCTAGTCCTTCTATTTCTTTTTGGAAAACTACAGGATCCATAACAACACCGTTACCGATGATGTTTATTGATTTTTTATGAAAAATACCCGATGGTATAGTACGTAGTACGTGCTTAATACCATCAAATTCAAGTGTGTGTCCTGCATTTGGCCCTCCTTGAAAACGGGCTATAATATCATACTTAGAGGTAAGTACATCAACAATTTTTCCTTTCCCTTCGTCACCCCACTGTAGTCCAAGTAGCAAATCTACTGTCATTCTTGTATAGTTGTTTGTTTATATGTAGTTATTGTTCTTTCTAAAAACAAAAACCAATCTTTAAAATTTAAGGATGGTTTGCTGTTATTGTAATTGGTTACTTATTCGTTTTCACCTTCGGTAACTGTTTTCTTTTTATTTCCGTAAAGATATAAAGAGTGATTGTGAACTTCGATATCAAAAATTTCTTCTATTGTTTTTTTGATACTTTGTATCCTAGGATCACAAAACTCAATTACTTCACCTGTATCGGTCATTATAATATGATCGTGTTGTTTGTCAAAGTATGATTTCTCATAGTGTGCTTGATTTTGACCAAACTGATGCTTTCTTACTAAACCACAACCTAAAAGTAGCTCGATAGTATTGTATAGTGTAGCACGGCTTACACGATAGTTTTTATTCTTCATTTTTATGTACAGCGACTCGATATCAAAATGTTCAGTGCTGTCATATATTTCTTGAAGTATAGCATAACGTTCAGGAGTTTTCCTGTGCCCATTATCTTCAAGGAATTTGGTGAAGACATTTTTTACAATCTCCTGGTTTTTATTGTTATCCATATATTAATAGGTGTCAAAGTGCAAAGATAATCTAATTTTTTTTGAAGTTAAAGATTTAGATGATATAGTTCAACTTTCTTAATCTATTGTGGCATTTCCTCTTCCTACTAGTATTTCTACACCTGTTTTATCATCAATGAAGTAAATTTCTACAGATAAAGAGTAATACTGACTAAGTGACCTGGTTGTTTCATTATTATCTGATATTAGAATAAATCTATTACCATATATATAATTATTATTTAATTTTAGTTTGTGATTATCATTGATTTCAATTAATATTTTATTACCACTATCTTTTAAAACGGTTCCTAAAAGGTTCATCATATCAAAAAGAGGTTTTTCTAAAGAAATCCTTATTCCTGTATTTTTCGATATATTCATTTTATCAATTATTCGAAACTCTTGTTACTTTATCAACCCCATCTATCTTCTTAATATTGTCTATTAGTTTCTTTAAAATGGTGTTGTTTTGCACTATTACAGTAAGTTGACCATTAAATACCCCTGCATCTCCACTAAGTGAGATACTTTGTATGTTTACATGCATATTGTTAGATACTACTTTAGTTAGCTCATTAGTAAGTCCAAGTATATCCATACCTGTAATTGTTAATGTGGCTTTGAACTCTTCTTGAGAAGAATCGATCCATTTTGCTGTAATAATACGGTAAGCATAGTTAGATTGTAACCTGATGGCATTAGGGCAATCTTTTTTATGAACCTTAATTCCTTCATTAATAGTGATGAAGCCGAATACATTGTCTCCAGCTATTGGGTTACAACAATTTGATAGTTTGTAGTCTAGTTTATCTTCGTTTTTACCAAATACTAAAAGATCGTAATTACGACTAATTTCTTCTTTTTGTAATTGCTCTTGTGGTAAGTTAGGTGTACGTTTAATTTTGTTTTTAAAGAAGTTCATCAGCGTATTACTTTTTATTGCTGCGAAGTCTTTAAGTTGCTGATTGTCTATAGTGCCTACTCCCACACGATAAAATAAATCGAGACTTGTTTTTAGTTTAAAGTAATTAACAAGTTCGTTTATAGTGTTTTCGTTAAGCGTTATTTTTAGATGTCGTAATTTTCGAGTTAGTAACTCTTTCCCTTCTTCGGCTATTTTTTTAGTACTTTCGTTAAGAACATTTTTAATTTTATTTTTAGCACGCGATGTAGTAACATATTCTAGCCAGTTAGGTGTTGGTTTCTGTCCGTTAGAGGTAATAACCTCTACTTGGTCACCACTGCTCAATACATGGTTTAATGGTACTAGTTTACCATTAACGCGAGTTCCTCGTGTATGTACACCAACTTCTGAGTGTATACTAAATGCAAAGTCAAGCGAAGTAGCCCCTTTAGGTAACGACTTAATTTCTCCTTTTGGAGTAAATACATATATCTCCTTAGAGTATAGATTAAGTTTAAAGTCTTCTACAAAGTCTACAGCATTGCTCGATGTGTTTTCTAGTGCTTCTTTAAGTAGGTTTAACCACGTTTCTAGCCCGTGTTCTTCGCTGTTCCCCTGTTTGTATTTATAGTGTGCAGCATATCCTTTCTCGGCAACTTCATTCATACGTTCACTACGCACTTGCACCTCTACCCATCTACCTTTAGGCCCCATTACAGTAATGTGTAATGCCTCGTACCCTGTAGATTTTGGCGATGATATCCAGTCTCTAAGTCTACTAGGACTAGGTCTATAATGATCGGTTACAATGGAGTATATTTTCCATGCCAAGAATTTTTCTTGTGGTTGCTCTGCCTTATAAATAATTCGAAGTGCAAATTTGTCATATACCTCCTCAAAACTGATACCTTGATTAAACATCTTACGACGAATAGAATATATCGACTTTGGTCTTCCTTTTATTTCATATTCTATCCCCTCATCGTCTAGTGAGGTTTTAAGTACTTTTGATATTGACTTTATGTAAGCATCTTGTTCTTCCTTGCTCTCCTTCATTTTACTCAAAATGCTATTGTATATAGCAGGTTCAGTATATTTTAAGCCAAGATCTTCAAGTTGATTTTTTATGTTGTACAGTCCAAGTCTATGAGCAAGAGGAGCATATATGTATAATGTTTCTGACGCTATTTTAGCTTGTTTATAATCTACCATAGCCTCCATAGTTTGCATATTATGGAGTCTATCAGCTATTTTTATAAGTATTACACGTACATCGTCATTCAGGGTAAGTAACATTTTCCTGAAATTTTCTGCTTGCATCGATATTTCTTGATCGGTTTTTACCTTTGCAATTTTAGTTAACCCCTCTACAATTTTAGCAATCTTTGGGTTGAACATTCTTTCGATATCTTCAACAGTAATATCAGTGTCTTCTACTACATCATGGAGTAGCGCAGAGGCTATAGAGGTAGCGCCAAGCCCAATTTCTGAAGCTACAATTTTAGCCACAGCAATAGGGTGGAAGATGTATGCTTCTCCCGATTTTCTTCTTTGATCTTTATGGGCATCAACAGCTACGTCAAAAGCGGTTCTTATTAGCTTTTTATCGTCTACACTAAGTGTTTGGTAACTAATACGGAGTAACTCTTTATATTCTTTTGCTATTGCTTTGTTTTCTTGTTCAATATCAATTGCTATCATAAATGGGGGTGTATCAATAATCTTAAAATTAAGAAAAAGATTTATGATTAGCAATAATAGAGAGCTTTATTATTATACAGAAATAATAAAAAAAGGCGAGTATATACTCGCCTTTTTGGTATTGGTCAAGGTTATAATTAGTTAGTAAAACCTCGTTGTCTTTTTGCTTCAAAAATAAGTATTGCTGCGGCTACCGATACATTCATCGAGTCGATTGCTCCACCCATTGGGATAATAATATTTTGTTTTGCAGCATCGCGCCATTCTTGTGTTAACCCTGTAGCTTCTGTACCTACAACAAGTGCTGTAGGGGAGTTGTAATTTTGCTCATGGTATGATGTGGAATCTTGTAATGTAGCACAGTAGATGTTGATATTGTTGTTGTTTAAATATTCAATTACTTCACCAGTAGTTCCTGTAGCAATGTTATTTGTGAATATACAGCCTACACTAGAGCGTATTATATTAGGACTATACATATCACTTTTAGGATTCGCAATAATAACAGCATCAAGTCCTGCTGCATCGGCAGTGCGGAGTAGTGCACCTATGTTTCCAGGTTTTTCTGGAGCTTCGGCTACAAGTATAAGCGGATTGTCTTTTAGTTGTAAACTGTCGAGATTTGTGTTTTTTGTTATCGCAATGGCTATAATACCTTCGGTAGTGTCACGATAGGCTAATTTTTGATATACGTCACGCGCTATCTCGATATATTGTGCAGTACGACCACCTAGTTGTCTCGCTTCGTTTTCTGTAAAAAAATCAGAAACAAAAAGTATAGTTTCTATTTCGTATCCTCCTTTTGTAGCGAGCATGATTTCGCGTTGCCCCTCTATAATAAAAGTACCTGATTGTTTACGGGCTCTTGCTTTATCTTGTAGTTGTACAAGTTGTTTTATATAGGGGTTTTGTGTACTTGTTATTTGTTTCATGCTAGGCTAAATTCAATATTTCGAAAAGGCAAAGTTAGGTAGTTATTGTAGAATAATAACCTATAGTGTAAAACTATAAAATTCCTCTTGCTTTAATTTCGAGATATTTATTGATACTATCAATTGTTAAGTCTTCTGGCTTTGTAAGTACTGAGTAAATACCATATTTCATTAACTCACTAACAATAAGTCTTTTTTCGAAAGCAAACTTTTCAGCGATAACTTTATCATACACTTCTTGTATGTTGTCAGCGTTTTTGTCAATAAGCTCTTCTAGCTCTGTGTTTTCAAAAAACACAACAACCAGTAGGTGGTTTTTAGCAATTCCTTTCAGGTATGGTAACTGCCTGTTTAGACCATCTAGTGTTTCAAAATTTGTATAGAGTAATATAAGGCTTCTTTGTGTGATGTTCTTTTTAATATCGGCATATAATCTACCGTAATCACTTTCAAAAAAGTCTGTTTTAATATTGTATAGATTCTCTAATATTTTTTGCATTTGTGCGGTACGCCTTTCGGCAGGAACTCGGTTTTCTATTTTTTTAGAGAAAGCAAACATACCAGCTTTATCTTGCTTTTTTAGTATTACATTACTTAATACTAATGTAGAGTTAATGGCATAATCTAGAAGACTAAGCCCTTTAAAAGGCATTTTCATAACTCTACCTTTATCTATAGCCATGTATACATTTTGTGAGCGTTCGTCTTGAAACTGGTTAACCATTAACTGGTTCTTTTTAGCTGTAGCTTTCCAGTTTATAGTACGAATATCATCACCAGATACATATTCTTTTATTTGCTCAAACTCCATAGTATGTCCTAGCTTTCTTATTTTTTTAACTCCATATTGAAAGAGTTGATTTGAAAAAGCTATTAAATCATATTTTCGAAGCTGAATGTAAGAAGGGTAGTTAGGTACCATTTGTCCTTCGCTAAAAATAAATCTACGTGATATTAAACGTAGGGGAGAGGATGCATATATATTTAATCTGCCAAAGTGATATTCACCACGTTCTGTAGGGCGAAGATTGTATTCGAAACCAATTTTACTGTTGGCTTTCATTTTTCGAGATACATTAAAATCTCTAACCTGAAATTGTACAGGTATTTCATCTATAACTTTTATGCTAGTAGCAAATGAATAGCCGCTCTGCATTGTAATAGATATAGTATTTTCGTCACCATTAGAAAGTTTGTCAGGCATACTTCTAGAGGCTTCAAACTTTTGGTTAGTTGCAAAGAGTAGTAATATATCTATTAATGAAAATGCTATAAAAATGTATAATAATAACCATACGGCATTATATATGGCTGGAAAAAAATAGGCAATAATAAAGAAGCCTATAATGCCCGAAACCACATAGAAAAAGAAATTGTTGAGGTATATACTCTTTAAAAATTTCATTAACGAGGTATTTCTACAGTATCTATTATTTGTTTGATTATTTCAGGGCTAGTAATTCCTTCCATTTCACGTTCTGGTGCTACTACAACACGATGCTGTAGTACAGGTATTGCAGATTCCTTAATATCTTCGGGTGTTACAAAATCTCTACCTCTTAGTGCGGCATATCCTTTAGCGGCATTTAGTATCGCTATAGAGGCACGTGGAGATGCTCCTAGGTATAAGAATGCATTTTCACGTGTATTAGTAACAACTTTTGCTATATACTCTAGTAAATGCGGCTCAATAACAATTTGTTTTACTAGTTTTTGATACTTAACTATATCTTGTTGTGATAATACAGGCTTAATGTCTTGTAACTTGTTTTTATCTTGTAGCTCATTTTCTTTTTGTAATATGATTATTTCCTCATCAAGATTAGGATAATCTATAGTAATTTTAAAAAGAAAACGGTCAAGTTGTGCCTCAGGTAAACGGTAAGTACCTTCTTGCTCTATAGGGTTTTGAGTAGCTATAGTAAGAAATGGCGCTTCCATTTGGTAAGAGTTTCCTTCTACCGTTATTTGTCGCTCTTCCATCACCTCAAATAAGGCTGCTTGTGTTTTTGCAGGAGCGCGGTTAATTTCATCAATAAGCACGAAATTAGAGAATATAGGTCCTTTTTTGAAGTCGAAAGTAGATTTAGACATATCAAATACTGAGGTACCTAAAATATCCGAAGGCATAAGGTCTGGTGTGAACTGTATTCTACTAAAATCTAACGATAGTGTTTTAGAGAGTAGCTTTGCTGTAATAGTTTTGGCTACACCAGGTACTCCTTCTAATAATACGTGACCATTAGAAAGTATAGCAACTAACAGTTGATCTACCATTTTATGTTGCCCTACAATAACTGAACTTATCTCTTCTTTGATTTGAGAAATACTTTGTTGTAATTCTGCTAAATCAAGTCTTGATTGAAAATTAATGTTATCATTTTCTAGACTATTGTTTTCAGTGCTAGTAACTTCGGTGTTTATATGGTCTGGGTTTTCATTCTCGAACTCTGTCATAACTTTAATTTTTCAATTGCTTTGTTAATCTCTATTACGTCAGCTTCAGTACTTTCAAACTGATGCCTATGTTTTTTTATTAAATGTACTGTTTTTTGAATATCCTCAACAGTATTACCTGTTTTTAGATGTAGTTTTTCTATGAATATATCATCCAATGAGTAAGTGTCGATAAGGTATTCACTTCTTATTTTTTCGAGTAAGTAAATAATCTTCTTTTCTATTATAGTATGGTGATTACCTTCTTGATAGTAGAGGTTTCCTATAGTTTTAGTAAAATCTACAGTTGTGTTTTTTAGCGGTGCAATTTCGGGTATAATACGTTGTTTACGTTTAGCATTAAAAATAATAAATATTACTATTATAAGTAGCGCTAGTAAAAAGGCGCTATTTAGTGCTGGTTGATCGAGTATAAATCGTAATGGTGAACCTGATATTCGTTCATTATTTAGGCTACCTGTATTCCAGTAAATTGTTTTTTCAGGAATATAGCCAAGTGCTTTTTCAGCATACTCATGATTATTTTCTTTAAGTAGGTAAAAATTACTAAAAGCTACGGGTTGAGTGTGTAGTAAAAACTTACCATCGCCAAAGGGAACACTAATATAGTTTGTATATTCTTTTTCAAATAAGAATTGATGCCCTAATACTGCTGTAGTTAGGGTGTCTATGCTGCTAAAGTAATTAAGACCAGTAGCTTCTTTAAAAATGTACTTTTTAGGCTTAGAGACTGTACTGTTATTTATAGACAATAATAATGTGTCTTGTATGTAATGGTGACTTTCAAGTTCAATTTTTAATGTATCGAGTAATGTGTATGGGAATCTTTCCATACTAAGAAAAACAGTATTACCATGTTCGGCAAAATACATTAATTCTTCAATTGATTCAGGGTCTATTTCATTAGTTTTACTAATCGCTATAAATGTACCATCAGCGTTATATTTTTTAGCATCATAATCAAATTTAGCATCAAAAAATTCATAAGGTGTTATATTGAATTTTTCAATCTTTTGCCCTTTAAACAATCTTTCTGCCTCTTCATTAAATATGAATAGTCCTAAAGGGGATTTCTCTTTTATATCATAGCTAGGAGTCCAGTCAATAGGCTTGGGCTTTGAAGAGTCAATACCTATTATTATTCCAGTAACTATAATCAGTAATACGATATAAAGGGTAAGTTGTTTGTTCATCTTTATAGCGTATTTAAGGTTTGGTTAAATCTCTTCTCCGCTTTTTCAAAAGCAACTTTTTCAATGGTAAATTCACCATACCAACTGTAGTCGTATACATAAGACAAATAGTCAAATTCTTTTTTAAGATTAGAATCTTTTATTTCATAGCTATAATCAGAATTAGTTTTGTCTGGATGCCAATCTATAATTTCTCTATCAGAGAGTCTTTGAAGCAACCATAGGTAATAGTAACGTATAGCAGCTCTATAATCTTCAGAATTTTTAGTTTTACTTATTTGTTTTTTAAAATCTATTTTATGTAAGCTTTGTTCTGTAATATCTTGGATATTATTGATGCTTTTTTTCGATTTGCCAAATATCCATTTACTTTCTTTGTCTATTATAGCACGAACTATCATATATACAGCAAATATTACTACAGCACCAGCTAGTATATAAAGTATAATTTTCCCAATACCAACTCCAGATGATTCGTTTGAAGCGTGTTGGTTTGAACTAAAAAACTCAGCTATAGCTTCCCAAAAACGATCCCAACTACTTTGCGCCTCATTTTTTGGTTCATATACAAAGTCTTCATCCGTATAACGATTTTTAAAGTTATCTTCAAATTTGCGCTCTACATACGTAGTGTCAATATTTGTTATTGGGGTAATAGTGTTTACTACCTCAACGCTAGTAGTATCTTGTACGGGGATAGCATAGAGTAACGGTGTTGCTAACAACAGTAGATATAGTAGTATTTTATTCAATGTTTTCTCCAATTAAATCAATATCCGAACGTAGTGAATTATTTTCAATTTCCTCTTTACTACTATAGTATATAATACCTTGATTTACTACGATTATATTACTAAGTAAATAACTCAAAGCAGTAGATATTATAAATACAATAAGTATTAATATTCCAAATGATGACATAGTATCGGCATGATTGGTAGGATCAATATCCATCAATGTAAAAAGACCACTTATTATATAAAATATTATGCTTACTATACTATGTACAATATATACCATAACCCAAAATATTACAGTAGTACCTACATTTGGCCAAAAGTTTACAAAAACGAGTTTCCACCCATTCGCAAGTGCTTTAAAAAAACTAACATCGTTACTTAAATAATCATAAAAAGCTAAAGACGCCCAACAGCTTATAAAGGCAAATACAATAACCGCTAAGGGTATACCTACTAATATCATCATTAATAATACACAGATACTACCAAGAATAGCAATTATTGGCGTAAATATTATTAATGACCAAAAGATGAATTTTATAATTTTCCAAACACTACCTTTTAAGCCTTTTACTAATTCTTTTGTGGTAGGGGTAATGTTTTTATTATCTTTTATAATGTTAAAGTACACTACAGGGAAGGCATAGGTTATAGCAGTAATTAGCATCATTAATAAAGCACATATACTACCAATGGTGATAAAGTAAACTAAGTTATCATCGAAATATTTAGATAACATATTTTGTTGCTCAACACTATTTGTACTTAAAAAAATGTTTTCAAAAAATACTTTACCTATCAGGTAGGTTAATAGTAATAGTATAACTAGAAAACCTCCTGTTATTTTGAGATAATTCCCGAAGAAGTTTTTACCCATTGCCCTAAAAAAGATAAAAGTATCGTTTATAAGGGCGTTAAAATTTCGCTTTTTATATAGTTGGAACATTCGTTTTGTTTATTTTTTTATTTACAGCAAATGGATATATCAAAAAGTACCATGATATAAGAGCCAGTGTAAATAGGATAATAAAGATATTTAATGCTTTAGGCATATCGGGAGAATATCTCGTAATAAAACCTTCTAGCATTCCTGCAGCAAAGGTAAATGGCATAGTGCTTAGTACTATTTTTATTCCGTTTTTAAAACCCATTTTTAAAGAGGCTATACGAGAATATGTTTTAGGAAATAATATTGAAGCTCCTAAAACAAAACCTGCGGCAGCTTCTATAACAATGGCAAAAATTTCCATAGCTCCATGTATCCATATGCCTCGTACACTTTCCCAAAACACGCCTTGTTCGTAAAAGAAATATTGAAAAGAACCTAACATAATACAGTTTGATAGTAGAATATAACCGGTTCCAAAACCACCGAATATACCTAACACAAAAGACATAATACCAACCCTAAGATTGTTTAGGGTAATGGCAAAAGCGCTCCCCCAGTTACTTCCACTTTTATAAACAGCTACAGGGTTTCCTTTCTCTATATTCTCTAACGTCATGTTTACATAATGATCGCCTAATATTAAACGTACAAAAGAATCATCGTTAGCGGCAGAAATAACACCAATACCAACAAAGAGAAAAAATAATATAAAAGCATAAAGTACATAACGCCTGTTTTGGTAAACAATGAGCGGAGCTTCCGTTTTAAAGAAATATACTAACCTATTTGTTTCTTCTCGTTTTGTTTTATAAATTTTTTGATAAGTAATTGAAGCAAGATGGTTTAAGTAGGTAACTGTTTTGCTTTTAGGGTAGTAGCTTTGGGCAAATGATAAATCATTAACCAAATGTATGTATAGGCTAGCTAGTTCGTCTGGATTTTTTTTTGACTTTCCGAAAATAGCCTGCTCAAATTCAAGCCATTTTTCTTTATTTTGTTTAATAAAAGCAACTTCCCTCATAATTAAGAGCTAAAATATAAAATATGTCAGAACTTTCGATCACTACTACACAAAATGTGAATATAAATTTTAATACTGCATCTATAGGGGAACGTATACTGGCGCACCTGCTAGATTTACTAATATTTACAGCTTATATTATTGTGATTTATGTTGTTCTTTTTGATATAACAGGATTTGATGATTTTTTATCGAGCCTTGATCCATGGTCTAAAAATACAATCCAAGCTATATTTTTTCTGCCTATTATGTTTTACTCTTTAACATTAGAAAGTTTAATGGAAGGGCAAACGCTGGGTAAGCGTATAATGAAAATAAAAGTAATAAAAATAGATGGTTACCAAGCAGGTTTTGGAGATTATCTTATTCGTTGGATATTTAAAATAGTAGAAACTACAGGAATATTTTATGTTGTAGGTTTAGTAGCTATGCTAGTTAATAAAAAAACACAACGATTAGGAGATATGGCTGCTGGTACTGCCGTGATAAGTTTAAAGAATAATGTTAATATAAACCATACTATATTACGAGAGTTAGATAATAACTATATACCTATATATCCGTTAGTAATAAAACTGAGTGATAATGATGTAAGGATTATTAAAGAGACGTATGAAACTAGTATAAAAGCTACAGATTGGCCTATGATTCAAAAACTGCAAGATAAGGTAGAAACTGTAACAGGTATAAAATCAGTATCAGCTAATGCTACAGCTTTTATAGAAACGGTATTAAATGATTATAACTATTATACTCAAAAAATGTAATGTTTTATTTACTTGATATTTTAGGTACACTTGCTTTTGCAATATCGGGAGTGCTTACTGCAATGAATAAAAAAATGGATCCTTTCGGGGTGTTTGTTATAGCTTTTGTAACAGCAGCAGGAGGTGGTACTTTACGTGATATGCTAATTGGTAGAACACCAGTGGGGTGGATGCTTGATCTTAATTATGTCTACACTATCGTAGTTGGTTTTTTCTTGGCAATTTTATTTAGAAAAAAATTAGAAAAATTACGAAAATCACTTTTTCTGTTTGATACGATAGGACTTGGAGTGTTTACTTTGATAGGGCTAGAAAAAGGATTAGGGGCCAATTTACATCCTATTGTCTGTATAGCCTTAGGTACTATGACAGCTTCTTTTGGAGGTGTAATACGTGATATATTGTGCAACGAGATCCCTGTTATTTTTAGAAAAGAAGTGTATGCTACCGTATGTATTATTGGAGGTGTAGTTTTCTTCGGGTTACTACAGTTAAATTTACCTGAAAACATGTTATACCTTTTAACTTCGGGTATTATAATAGCTACACGATTATTAGTGGTTTACTATAAATGGTCTTTACCTTCGTTAGATAGAAGAAAGTGATTTATTTTCTATTTGGTTACATATACCCACCCAACAATAGGTTTCGGGTATCCAGGTTCATTAAGTTCTAATACAAAATAATAAGTACCTACAGGTACAGTGTTACCTTGGCTGCCTATTTTTTGTACATCGGCAATACCATCCCAGTCTTTATTGTTATGATTACCTGTCCAAACAAGATTTCCCCAACGGTTGTATATACTCATTTTAAAATTGTAGAATATATTACGAAGTCCCTCTACAAAAAAGGTGTCGTTATACCCGTCATTATTGGGTGTAACATAATTGTAAGTAGTAGGAGGACATTTATTTGTGTATAATAGAAACGAGGTAATGCCATAGCAAGATCCGTTATCTACTCTAATAAAAATTTCTTGAGGATTGCTAGTGCTGGTAAACATGGTAGTGTTATAAATAGGGTCACTACCTTGGTTAGCATCAGTACTTGTTGCGTAGAAGTTAACTTCATCATCAGGATTAACTTTTAAAAGGTCTTCATAGTCTGAAAAATCGAAAGTACCAATACCAAATCCCTCATCACATGATGTAACATCATCTGGATTTTCTAGTTCAGGCGATACTAAAAGTATAATTTCGATGCTAGTGTTATTGTTAGTTTCATCGGTTTCGGTAACTATGCCACCTGTTCCATCACCTAAATCATCTACTATAAAAGTTAATTCAAAGTTTAAAGAGATGTTATCAGGTATAGTAAGTGTTATTGTGCCAGCTTCGCTATTGCCTATAGCAATGTCTAGTAATGTTTCGGTATAGTCTATAAATTCTCCGTTAGCATAAATAGATACAGGTGTTCCAGAAGGTAGTATATCAAAACTATCAAAATTATTAATAGTATACTGTACTGTAATTACTCTAGAGTTACAAGATTTCCCGATATCTCCTAAATAAACGGTACCATCAGGAAATAAACAATCTACAGCTATTAGGTTAAATTGAGCTGTTGTAAAACAGCCATTTTCATCCTCTAAACGTACATATATGGTTTGTGGGTTACTACCGTCTGAAGTATAACTTTCGGGATTGTTAATATTACCTTCTCCATCAATAGCATTTTGTAAAGAAGTATAAAAAGTTACTATATCGGTAGGGTTGTTTTTTACTAAGTCGATATAATCAGAAAAATCGAAAACACCAATATTAGTGTTATTATCTGTTTCGCAAACAGTAATATCCTCTAAGACTTCATCTATTACAGGTGAAATATATAGGGTTTCGTTAATAGTTATACTATTGTTGGTTTCATCGGTTTCAGTAACTATACCGCCTGTTCCATCGCCTACGTCATCTACTACTACCAAAATTTCATAATTTTCAGGTGTATCACTAGGTAAAGTGATCATAATAGAGCCACTTTCACTACCTCCAATAGGTATATCATTCATTGTCATCGCTCCTGATACAAAATTACCTTCAATATAAAATGCTATTGGAGTACCGGCGGGTAATATTTCAGTACTGTTTATGTTGTATACGGTATAATCAAGTGTTATTATAGAAGAGTTACATTCTTTTGTAATATTATCTATAGTGATTGTTGCATCGGGTAATTGACTGTTTAGTTTTGTAATAATTGCATTTACCATTACAAAGTCTTGGGCTGATTCTAATGATATTTCAGCAGTATCATCTCCAATAGCTATATTACTTTGTATATCATAAATGTCAAGATCCATGTTGTACATTGTTGTAGATCCAGTAACGCTATTAGTACCGTTAAAAGCATTATCTACAGGGTTGAGAGCGTTACTAAGAGGTGTTCCGTTGATACTTAGGGTTTCGTTGGCAGATAAAGATAAATCTCCTTCCCAGGCAACAAAACCAATTTTAGCACCTTCGTTGTCAATAACATTTAAACTAGGAAGTGAAATAGTTATCTCAGTAGGGACATATTGTAAACCATCATAGAGATTAATTTGGTTAAGAGGTAATGATGAGTTTTCATAAAATACAATTATAGCCCACCCTCCAAAATTAGTTTTTATATTACAGTATAAAGGATCTGTAATAAAAGTAGTAAGGTCAAGTTCAGAAACAGTATAAGTACCATTACCTATTGTCTGTACTTGAGAAGTTACATCTGCAAAGGCACTAAAATAGTGTCGAGTTAATCCATCTGAATTTACTGCACTTAGTGGAAAATCACGTTCTGCAGTAACAGGTGTGTCATTAAGCATAATATCAAAATCACCTGTTCCTGATCCTGCCCAATATAAATATGCAGCTATGACGGTATCATCAGGATCTAAATTTAAATCAGCGGATGAGCTTGTATAAATATCACAGGCTGCAGTTGGGTTGTTTTCTGCAGGGTTAAGAGTATTTCCTACAAAGGTAAAGTCGTAATTCCCGTTAAATTGCTGGTACAGTGCTATGTCCTGCGATTGGGCAGAATGGATAGTAAAAAGTAATACTATCAGATAGATTAGTTTTTGTTTCACGTAAGTCAGCTTTTTTTTGTTTAAAATTAACAAATATTTAATGAAATTAAATATTTTAGATAAAAACAATGTAAGGTTTGTATGATTGTTTATTTAAGAACTTCTATACCTGATTAAATATTTTATACTTTTACGAAATCAATAAGAGCTTTTATCGACAGTAATTTATATGTATAGAATAGAAAAATACGATAGCTTATATCATAAAATGTGGAACGATTTTGTCGAGAGTTCTAAGAATGGAACATTTCTTTTCCACAGAGATTTTATGGAATATCATAAAGATCGATTTGAGGATTATTCATTGATGATATTTGATGAGCAAAAATTAGTGGCTATATTCCCTGCTAATAGAGAGGGTGATACTGTATATTCACATAAAGGCCTTACTTATGGGGGACTAGTATATGGTAATAAAATAAAGCTTAGCGGAGTTATTAAAATATATAATTCGTTATTAAAATACTTTTATGATAATAACATTGTTACTTTTCACCTAAAGCCAGTGCCATCTATTTATCATAAATTACCATCTCAAGAGCAAGAGTATGTAATGTTTCTTATTAATGCTAAGTTGAGTAGGAGAGACGGGTTATCAGTAATTGATAGAGATGTAATGTTGCCAATAACTAAGTCGAGAAAGGAAGCTATAAAGAGAGGTAAGAAGAAAGATCTTGTAATAATAGAAGAACCTAACTTTAAATTATTCTGGGAAGAGATTTTAATTCCAAATTTAAAGAAGAAGCATGATTCAGAACCTGTACACACAGCGTTAGAAATGGAGTATTTGTATAAAAAGTTTCCAGAGCAGATAAGACATTTTAATGTATACCATAATAATAAAATTGTAGCAGGTACTACTATGTTTATTACAGATACTGTTGCGCATCCACAATATATATCAGGACAGGAAGATAAAAATACTCTAGGTAGTCTTGATTATTTATATGATTATCTTATAAACTTGTTTTCAGATAAAAAGTATTTTGATTTTGGACCTTCTACCGAAGAACAGGGAAGAAAGTTAAATGAAGGTATTCTTTTCTGGAAAGAAAGCTTTGGGGCTAGAACTATGATTCAAGATTTTTATGAAGTAAATACTACTAACCCTCATCTTTTAGATGATACTTTACAATAAACGGTATCTTTAATAATGTCAGAAAATAGAACAACATATAAGGCAATTTTTAAAGCTACGTCATTATTTGGTTCAGTCCATATTGTGAATGTTATTATTTCGATAATAAGATCAAAATTCTTAGCTATTTTGATTGGGCCAGAAGGTTATGGTATTTTTGGGTTGCTAAATTCTACTGTTGATATTGTAAGAAGAGCATTAGGGTTGAGTATTGAAACTAGTGGAGTAAAGAAAATATCCCAAGCTTATACAAGTAAAAATCAAAAGAGTATTGTTAAAGAATCTACAATAATATTTTGGATTGCAATTATAACTGGCTTTTTAGGAAGTATAATATCAGTTCTTTTTTCTAAACAATTGAGTTATTTTACGTTTGGAGATTATAATATGACAATGGCCATTGCTCTTGTAGGGGTTACAATTCTATTTAAACAACTAACAGAGGCTCAGTCAGCTATTATGCAAGGGGTGACGAAATTGAAATTTTTGGCAAAGTCGGGTTTATATGGTAATGTTATTGGTTTATTTATTACTTTACCTTTGTTTTATTTATTTGGTTTGGATGCCATTGTTCCTGCAATTATTATATCTTCATTTTTGAATTACTTAGTGTCTTACTTTTATTTTCGAAGATTGAAAATAAAAGTATCATTGAACTTTTCTACTAGAGTTTTAAAGGAAGGGAAAGAAATTATAGTATTTGGAGGGCTATTAACATTAGGTTCTTTTTTACCTGTTCTTGTAAATTATTTGATGCAAATTTATATACGTTATTTAGGGGATATTGAATCTGTGGGTTTGTTTAGTGTAGGGCTTGTAATGTTAAATGCATATGTTGGAGTAATTTTTATAGCAATGAGTACTGAATACTACCCTAGACTTGCAGGGTTTAATAAAAATATTAAACTAGAGAATGAGGCAGTAAATCAACAGGCTATTGTTTCGATGTTAATTATTGTTCCGGTAATTGTTGGTTTTCTTTTTTTTAAGGATTTGGTTATAAAGTTGCTTTTTTCAAAAGATTTTATTTTAGTCTTGCCTATGCTTGTTTGGGCTGTGCCAGCAATGCTTTTTAAAGCAGTATCTTGGTCATTAGGATATTTGATTATAGCTCGTGCTGATTCTGCTGTTTTTGTGAAAACAGCAGTTGTTTATAATGCTATTTATTTTGTATTATGTGCAGGAGGGTATTACTTTGGAGAGATGAAAGGACTAGGGATAGGGCTATGTATATTCTACTTTCTACATCTGGTAGGGAATTATATTGTTACCAGCTTGAGGTATGGAGTACAATGTTCGAGAGTACTCATTAAAATTTTTATTATTAGTTTTTTATTATGTTCATTGAGTTTTTTGTTATGTGATTTAGAAAATTTAATTTACAGATATTTAACATTCATAGTCATATTTTCGATAACAATTTTTTACTCTTATTATGAAATAGATAAGAGGATTGATGTGAAAAGTTTATTAGCAAAATATATTAAAAAGAAAAAGTAGATGAAAAGTCTTAAGAAAATATATTTAAGGTTTTATAAACAGTATCATAAGCTTCGGTTTTACATGAAAATAAATTGGGTCAAGACTCTTTATTTTAATTTCAAGAAATTCCCTTTCTCTATTGCGAAAAAACTTCCTGTTTTTTTTTATGGTAAAGTAAAGTTTCAAGATATAGGAGGAGAAGTAGTTATAGATGCACCTATAAAAAGGGGGATGGTTGGGTTTGGCCAGCCTTATGAGAAAATGACAGTACATAAAGGTACGGCTGAAATAGCTATAAGCGGTAAACTATTATTTAAAGGTCATGTTCAATTTGGTAAAGATTATTTTTTATTTGTGAAAGAAGGGGCTGTAGCACAATTTGGACATATGGCATCTATGGCAACAGGAGGGAAGGTTATATGTACGCATAAAGTTACGTTAGGAGACTATGCACGTATAGGTTCAGAATCACAAATAATAGATACAAACTTTCATCCTATGATAGATACTGTAACAGGAGAAAAGTTCCCGATGACAGCTTCTATTCGATTGGGTGATTATAATTATATTGGTAATAGGGTCTCAATAATGTTAGGAACAACTACCCCTGATTATTGCACTGTAGCTTCTAATACTTTATGTAATAAAGATTATTCAGAGTATGGTAATAACGTACTTATAGGTGGAATTCCTGCTAAACTTTTAAGAGAAAATACATCTAGAGATTGGGAATACGAAAAAGAATTATTAAATAAATGGTTAATAGTGTAGATGCTTATTCACTAATTAAATCGTAAAGGAGGTTTTATTTTTTATATACTCTTATGGTTAAGTTTGTCTCTTTATACATTTCCCGTTGTTCAATATTACACCCCTCAAAAAGATAACCATTATAATTATGGAAATAAGGCTTTTCTAGTAATAAGCTCATATTGTTGTTAGGGGTGTATTTATGATATAAATTTTTGTCATTAAAAGGGTGGTAGTAACAAGCATTAACGATAATTACTTTTTTATCAGGGTTGTTGATACTTATGTTGTTTTTTTCCTGTGCATACTCGAGCATGTTTTTAAGAAGGGGGTATTCACATACTTCTTCAAGTTCATACCCTGGATTATCTTTAATAATATTCCACGCTATATCTTGGGGGTAAGCATAACTTTTATATTCAATTAAATTAAAGATAAAAGTAAGTGTGATTATGCTTGATATGGTTAGAACTATTATTTGTTTGTATTTAATGTTTTGTAATAAGTACCATAAAGAATATGTTGTAATGAGAGCAAGTATAAAGAAAAACTGATGAAGTAGCCTACCATACCAAATCATTTTATGGAAAAAGTAACCAGCGCTAGCATAAGCAATGAATAGAAGAGCTGTAATTATAAATAATTTATGAATGGCTGTAAGTTTCTCATATTTGAATATTTTATAAAATAACCCCCCTATAAATATGACTATACCAATTATTATTATAATGCCAGTTATAGATTCTACATTATATAAATATTTAAACAAAAAACTAAAGCCTTCATTAAAGTCACCTTGTGTAATAGTTTTTGATAGTGTAATAGAGTCTTGTATATAAGATGTGCCACCTATACGTGCAATAATTTCAAAAAACAAAAGGCAAAGTACACTACCAATACCATAAAATACACCATATTTAATCCTTTGTTTGAAATTATCTTTAGTTACTTTATTTATCATAAACATAAGAAAAACTAGTGTGAATAATAGTATATACCCTGGGTATACTACATAGCCAAAGAATGCTATAAAACCTAATATTAAAGCCTTCTTTATGCTAAAAGTATCGTCTCTTGTTATTTTTAATATTTGTAATAAAACATAGCTCATTATTAATAAACTACAATCATAAGGAAGTGTATGACGAATATAAATATATCCATTGACTAGACAACAGTATAGTAGTATGCTGAATAAAGCAAGAATGGTATTGTTAAGTAGTAGTTTAGCTATTTTATATAAGCTTAATAATATAAGACAGTATATTAAAAAATTAAAAAGAAATAATGGGTAGGAGTTTTTACTCTCATAGGTTTCCATTCCAAATACTTCAGCAGTTATATATTGTAATGCTGAGGGTATTGTTTTTATAAGGGTCTCCCCAGGTCGAGCTTGAGTTTCATTAAGGCTCTTGGCAGCTTCTTTAATGTCAAGATGTGCGATGTTTTCGAGAACTTTTCCAGAGGGAATATAACGTACTTCATCAGGGAAAGTCATAAAACCTTCTCCTATAAGACTAAGTTTTGCTAATGTGATTAGTATAATTACAATTAGTAAAATTTTAGAGGTATATTTTTCCAAAGTACTTAGTGTGTTTTTATTTTAATTTTAAAAAACTATATTTCATAATGCAATATAGTGCGCGAAAACCGTCTTTCCAGTTTATTTTTTTCCCTTCAGCATAAGTACGTCCATAATAAGATATTCCTACTTCATAAATACGAATGTTTTTTATTCGGCTTATTTTAGCAGTAACTTCAGGTTCAAAACCAAATCTTTTTTCATGTAGAGGTATATTTTGAATAATTTCACGTTTAAACATTTTATAACAGGTTTCCATATCTGTTAGGTTTAAATTATTAAACATGTTTGATGTGAAAGTAAGAAAGTGATTACCTATGGTGTGCCAAAAGAAGAGAATACGGTGTGCATTTCCTCCCATAAATCGAGAACCATATACTACATCAGCATGGCCGTTAAGTATAGGTTTTAGTAAGATGTTATACTCCTCAGGGTCATATTCAAGATCAGCATCTTGTATAATAAGAATATCACCAGAAGCATTTTTTATACCAGTATGTAATGCTGCTCCCTTTCCTCGATTTTTATCATGTTTTAAATACTGTATATTCATTTTAGGGTTAGCAGTAATATATGCTAAAATCTGTTCCTCAGTAGTGTCAGTAGAACAATCATTAACTAAAATAACTTCTTTATTAAGATCATTTAGTAGTACAACTTCTTTTACTTTGTTTAAGATAAGGTGAATGGTAGCAGCTTCATTATAAGCTGGTATTATTATAGAAAGTTTTTTCATGTATTTTTTTTCCAAGTATCAAGATATTCTTTTGCAATTTTAATATAATTATGCTCTTTTTCAATAAAAAGATGCGCTCTTTTACTAATTTCTGTAATTTTTTCAGGATTCTCAATTAAATAAGAAAGTTCCTTTACAATAGAATCAGTATTAGGCAGTGCATTAATAGCAACAGGTTTTTTTAAGTTATAATGAGTGTTAAACTCTTCTTCGGCACCTGTAAAAACCACTTTTCCTTTTGCCATAGCCTCAAGCGCATTATAACCTTGATCATAGGCATATACTTGATCTAATAATATATGGGCACGATTATAAAGCTTTATATACTCATTATATGGTATATTCTCAGTGGTTATAATTTCAACTTTATCGTTGTATTTCTTTTGAATAATTTTTAAAGCCTCTTCAAAAAAATGTATTCCTTTTTTTAAGTAACTAAGCCTATTGATGCCTAAAAATATGACAATTTTATCGTGAACTATAGGTTGATTGTACTTTATTTTATCGGTATTTATAGGGTTTGGTATAAAACGAGTAGTATACCCCATATTTTGCATAGGCAATTCGTAATCAAGGTCAGAGGTTATTAATACATTTGATTGTGCTTTAACCCATTCAAACAAATTTCTGTAATTATTTTGTGTATACTTTAGCGAATACTGAAATAAGTTTTTCAGTTTTTGATTTTCTAAATAAGGTGATAATACAGAGTATTTAGGTGATTTTGTTAAATTGTAATCTATTATAGGAGTTTCATCTCCACACACTAAGAGACTTATTTGTTCATTTTGTTTTAGTAATTTTTTATATAGAGATATCTCAAATTTTGGATGTGTTTCTAAAGCATCAGAATTAATGAGCTGTATATGGTTATATCCTTTTAATTTTGAGAGCAAGAAATAGAAACGTATTCCTTGTTCAGTCATCTCTAAGTTAACCTTTGTAATTCTATAAAATATTTTTTTTGTGATTTTACCTATAAAAGTACTTTTAAAGAATTTAGGAAATATAGTATGATCTACATTGTATTTTTTGAAATCATCACCAGATCCAATAATAGTTACTTCATGACCAAGAGTAATAAGTCCCTCTTTTAGTGAATTGTGAAGTCTACTATATTCGCCAATTAAAAGTATTTTCATTCGGAAGCAGGTAAATTTTTATATTTGTGTAAATATATGAACATTTTGCAAGGCAATGAATTTAAAAAATCGGATATAACACTACTTGTAGCTACAATGAATAGGAACAGTATTGATTTTTTAATTCCAATGTTTCCTTTTGCTCATTATACAAAATTTAGTATTGTAGTTATCAATCAAACCACTCCAGATAATTTAATAAAGTCATCTCATTCGTCTGTAAAAGTGATTAATGTATTTGAAAAAGGGCTTTCTAAGAGTAGAAACCTTGCTTTAGATAATACAAATAGTAAATTGTGCGTTATAACGGATGATGATATTATCTTTAAAAAGGACTTCGAAACCCATATATTAAACACTTATAATGCAATACCTAATGCTGCTTTGATAAGTTTTAGAGTAGAGAATAAATTAGGTGACTTATATAAAAAATATCCTGATTGTAGGAAAGAAAAATTAAACCATATTGATCGTTTAAATATTATGTCGGTAGAAATGGTGCTTAATAAATCAATTATAGACAAATATAATATTCGTTTTAATGAACAATTTGGACTAGGCGCTAAATTTGGAATGGGAGAGGAAGCGATACTTGTTAATCAACTTTATAAAAATGAATTAGAGGTTGTTATAGAGCCAAAAGTGATAGTGACTCATTTAGAAGAAACAACCCATACTAAGGTCTCACTTGAAGATAAATACTATATACAAGGGGCACTTTTTACAGCACTTTTTAATAAGAAATATTTATTATGGGTACTTTTAAAAATATTTTTCGAAACTAAACAGGGTAAAATTAGAATTAACCAAATCTGGAAGGCAATACATAGAGCAATTGCTGGACGAAAAGATTTTTTACAATTACATGAAAACTAAAACAAATAACGCTACTATAATATCATTGCCTAAGATAGAAGATCCTAGAGGGAATCTTTCGGTTATAGAAGGGAATATATTACCTTATGATGTAAAACGAGTTTATTATCTTTATGATGTGCCTAGTGGGGCGGAACGAGGAGGACATTCACATATTGATCAACAAGAGTTTTTGATTGCTTTAAGTGGTAGTTTTGAAGTAACGGTTAATAATGGAGAAGATGAAGAATTGTTTATGTTGAATCGACCAAATCAAGGACTTCTTATTCCTAGAGGACTTTGGAGAGAACTTAAGAATTTTTCTTCAGGGGCAGTATGTTTAGTTGTAGCATCAGATGTTTTTAAAGAAGAGGATTATATAAGAGATTTTAATACGTTTTTAGAATCTAAGAAATGAAATTACTCTATATAATAACTAATATTAGTGGTGCAGGGGGGCTAGAGAGAATACTTTTACTTAAAGCAGATTACCTGATAACTCATTATGGTTATAATATAGATATATTGATAACTAACCCTGTGGATTTACCGATTTATTATAAAGTTAACGAGCAAATTAATCTTCATTTTATAAAACCAGTAAATGAGACAATTTTAGGATATTTTAGATCTTATAGTAGCCTCATTAATAAATCTATAATGGAGATTAATCCGGATATCGTTGTGATGTGTGATAATGGATTAAAAAGTTTTCTACTACCTTTTATTATAAAAAAGAGAAAGCCGTTAATTTATGAACGACATATTACAAAATATAAAAAAGAAAAATTTGAAAAGTCCAGTTTTTTAAACACTATTAAAGATAGAGTAAAATCTATTTATATGGATTTTTGCGCTGCACGTTATGATAAATTTATAACTGTTATTCCTGAAGGTGCTGCTGAATGGAAGGGTAATAATATAGAAGTAATACCAAATCCTTTATGGCTTGTTATAGATAAATCATCAGAATTAAAGAATAAAAGAATAATCTCTATAGGACGTCATGCCTATGAAAAAGGATATGATAGGCTTTTTGAGGTGTGGAAGCAAGTTTTGTCTAAATACCCTGATTGGCAACTTGATATTTATGGAGATAAAAATAATGACTATGATATTGAGAAAATAGCAATTGAAAGTGGTCTAACTAAAGGAGTGAATTTTTATGAGCCAGTTTTAGATATTGAATCGGTTTATCTTGACGCTTCAATTTACTTAATGACTTCTCGTTATGAAGGGTTTGGAATGGTGTTGTTAGAGGCTATGGCCTGTGGTGTCCCTTGTGTTGCGTTTGATTGTCCAGTGGGGCCTAAAAATATAATATCAGATGCTGAAGACGGGTTTTTGATACCAGATGATAATATGGATTTATTTATTTCGAGGGTAGAGGAATTAATAAAAAATGAAGAGCTTCGAGTTAATATGGGAAGGAATTCAAAAGTCAATGTGAAAAAGTTCACTTTGGAGCCTATCATGAAGAGGTGGGATGATCTCTTTAAAAGCCTTATTGAAAATCATAAAGAACATAGGTAACCTAATCGATATAAATCGAAAAAGAATAGTGAGGGTTTTGAACTTAAGAAGTTCTTTTTGAACTTTTGTTGAGTTATTTTATGAAAGAAAACGAAAAGAGGTTTTAAGCCCCATTTTTGGAAATTGTAATGCATTTTTGAAATTCTTATATAGTCGTGTGATAATAATTGATTGTCGATTAAATATTTTAAACCTACAATAGCTTCTTCGGATTTTTGAATGAATATCAAACTGGTATCTAAGCCTAAATGATATACTTTATTTTCTATATGCTCAATTGGAATGTTTTCTTTTTTAAGATCATGAGAAAACAAGGTGTCTTCATGTCTTAAATTAGGTATAGTTTCGTTGAATTGAACTTTTGTGAAAAC
Organism: Flavobacterium sp. MedPE-SWcel; assembly: GCA_001874325.1. Classification (GTDB taxonomy): domain Bacteria; phylum Bacteroidota; class Bacteroidia; order Flavobacteriales; family Flavobacteriaceae; genus Flavobacterium. Next base: position 91,398 of record MPCW01000011.1, read on the forward strand.
AGATTTTTTTACAGCAAAATTTAGAGTTAAGAGGCTAAGATAAGGTTGTTTTTTACGATCTTCAGCAGTTAATGCCTCACGATCGTTACCATATATCCACCGCAATATTTTGTCTTCATCAGGTCTTTTTTCTTGATAACTGATACCACCAGAAATAACTTTTTCTTGACCTGTAAGGTGTGGGAGATAGTTAGATAATAAATTATCGTTTTTAGGTAAAGTATCTGCGTCTAAAAAAAGTAACCAATCAAATGCTGCTTTTTTGGCTAAAAGGTTACGTATGGAGCTACGACCAATGTTTTTAGGAAGTATTTTGTATCGACTATTTATTAAGTCGTTTATTTTTTGATTTTCGTGTTGTGGTATTGGATCTGCAGAGGCATCGTCAAAAACGATTATTTCATATACTATACTTAAATTTTCAGCCTGTTTTTGTAATTGTGTTACTAGTGGTAAAACATTGTAATTGTATGTAGGTATAAGAATAGAAAGCATAATTTGTTTAGATGTATTTACACTGTTCGTTGTACAACTTCAAACAGAGTACCACCATCACATTTTAATGTTTTTGCAGGAAACTTCATTAACAAGGCATAATCATGTGTTGCCATAATAATGGTTTTACCATTGTTGTTAATTTCTTTCAATAACTGCATTACCTCTACACTTGTTTGTGGATCTAAATTACCCGTAGGTTCATCAGCAAGTATAAGTTCAGGATCATTTAGCAGTGCACGTGCTATGGCTATTCTTTGCTGCTCACCACCAGATATTTGATGAGGCATTTTGTGTACAGCATTTTTCATACCTACTTTGTCTAATACTTCGTGTATTTTCGACTCCATTTCACGTTTGCCACTCCATCCTGTTGCTTTAAGCACAAAAAGAAGATTGTCGTATACATTTCTGTCAGGTAAAAGTTTAAAGTCTTGAAAAACGATTCCTATTTTCCTACGAAGATGAGGTATATGTTTGTCTTTTAATTTGGCAAGATCATAGTCTACAAAAGTACCTTTACCTTCTTGCAGAGAAAGATCTCCATAAAGTGTTTTCATAAAACTACTTTTTCCTGTACCAGTTTTACCAATAATGTATATAAACTCTCCGTTGTTTACTTCTAAGTTCACATTAGTAAGTACTGCATTATTGCCTTGATAAACAACAACATCTTGTAATGATAGTACAGGTTGAGACATAGTTAAATATAATTTATTTGGGTAAAAGTAGTAAGATAACGCTTGTATTCAAAATTTTATTTTAATGGATAGAGTATAAGAATTGTATTGTTACTAATATTTATTAATGCTATACTAAAACCCAGAAAAGATCCGTTGAATACAAATAAGAATTAATATATTTGGCTATTCTAATAAAATGAGAAATATGCGCAGACTAAAAAGGCTATTACTAGTTGCGGTACCACTGTGTGCTTTAAGTGTTTCGGCACAGCAATCTACTATTTATACCCATGAATTAAAAGATTTTGATAAAGGAGTAGATCTTTATAATGCGAAGCAATATCAAGCAGCACAAATACTTTTTGAAAAGACTAAGAAAGAGAATAAAGACATGGAGGTGCAGGCTGACTGTGCTTATTATGTAGCTAATTGTGCTATAAGACTTAATCAGATGGGGGCAGATATGCTCATGGAAGATTTCGTAGAGGATTACCCTACCAGTACTAAACAAAATGAGGCTTATATAGAAGTGGCTAATTATTACTTTGGTCAGGGTAAATATTCTCAAGGGTTAAAGTGGTATGATAAGGTAGACGAAGGTAGTATGAGTAATAGCGACAGAGAGCGCTATAACTTCCAGAAAGGATATAGTTATTTTAATGCGGGAGATAAAAAACAGGCTAATAAATATTTGAATAAAGTAATCAATTCTAAAGAGTATGGTTCTCAAGCTAAATATTATCTTGGTTTTATTGCTTATGAGAATGATAACTATAAAGATGCCAAGGATTATTTTGGACAAGTAGAAGATCAGGATAAGTACAAAGAGAAAATGTCATATTTTCAGGCTGATATGAATTTTAAGTTAGGTAATTTTCAAAAAGCTATAGATCTTGGTATTCCACAATTATCAAAATCAAGTGCCAGAGAAAAATCAGAGCTTAATAAAATAATTGGAGAGAGTTATTTCAACTTAAAGCAATATGATAAAGCAATATCTTACCTGAAAGAGTATAGAGGTAGAAAAGGAAAATGGAATAATACCGATTTTTATCAATTAGGATATGCTTATTATAAACAAGGCGATTATAAAAATGCTATTGCTGAATTTAATAAGATAATAGGGGGTAACGATAGTGTAGCTCAAAATGCGTATTACCACTTAGGAGAAAGTTATTTAAAAACAGGTAAAAAACAGCAGGCATTAAATGCCTTTAAGAATGCATCAGAAATGAATTTTGATGCTAAGATACAAGAGGATGCTTATTTAAATTATGCGAAATTAAGCTATGAAATAGGTAACCCTTACCAGAGTGTGCCAGAAGTGTTAAATACTTTTTTAACGAAATACCCTGAGACACCGTTTAAACAAGAGGTGCAAACATTGCTGATTAATTCTTATATAACATCTAAGAACTATAAAGAAGCATTAACGTTGTTAGAAAAGAATAGAGCACCAGAAAACAGACTTGCTTATCAAAAAGTAGCTTTTTATAGAGGTATGGAGCTGTATACTGATGGTGATTATAAAGAAGCATTATCGTTATTTAAAAAATCGATTACAGAACAACGTGATGCTCGATTTACAGCGCGTGCTACTTTTTGGAAAGCAGAAACAGAGTATGTGTTAAATCAGTTTAACGAAGCTTTGATTAGTTTTAAACAATTTACTCAATTTTCAGAAGCTGCATCTACACCAGAAAATAAGAATATAAACTATAATCTAGCTTATACTTATTTTAAATTAAAGGAATATGAGAAGGCCGCACAGTATTTTAAAACTTATGTAGACGCAACTAAAGATGATAAAATAAGGTTAAACGATGCTTATTTACGCTTAGGAGATAGTCAGTTTGTGTCAGCTAAATATTGGCCAGCAATGGATGCTTATAATAAAGCTATAAGCATGAACGGTATTGATGCAGATTATGCATTATATCAAAAAGCAATTAGTTATGGTTTTGTAGCACGAAATGGTAAGAAAATAGAAGACCTTAAAAGATTTGTTAGTAAACACCCTGAATCTAAGTATGTAGATGATGCTCTGTATGAGTTAGGAAATACATATGTTACAGAAAATAATACAACAAAGGCATTACAAACGTATGATCAGTTAGTTAATAATCATAAAAACAGTTTGTATGTTTCTAAAGCAATAATGCGACAAGCACTTATATATTACAATGCGCAGGATGATAATAAAGCATTAAATAAGTTTAAAAAAGTAGTAGCCGATTTCCCTAACACACCTGAGGCTATGGAAGCAGTATCTACAGCAAGACTTATTTATGTAGATAGTGGTAGAACAGATGAGTATGCAACGTGGGTTAAAACATTGAGTTTTGTAGATGTTAGTGATGCGGATCTTGATAATACAGCTTTTGAAGCTGCTGAGAAGCAATACTTGCAAAACAAAATTAAGCAAGCTATATCGTCGTTAAACGGTTATATTGCTAAATTTCCTAACGGAATATCATCATTAAAAGCACATTTCTATTTAGCACAGGCTTATTTTGCTGATGAGTTGGAAAATAATTCAGTACCACATTATGAGTTTGTAATCTCAAAGTCACGTAATGAATTTACTGAACAAGCGTTAGCAAGATTATCTCAAATTCACCTTAAGAATAACGATTATACAAAAGCGATACCTGTATTAGAACGATTAGAGGTAGAGGCAGAATATCCGCAAAATGTAACTTTTGCACAATCGAATCTTATGAAGAGTCATTATGATCAGGAAGACTATGCAAATGCAGTGGTTTATGCAGATAAAGTAATGGCGAATGATAAAACAGAAGATAGGGTAAAAAGTGATGCTCAAATTATAATAGCACGTTCGGCAATAAAAACAAATGACGAAGAAAAAGCGAAAGTAGCTTATGCTAAGTTATTAAGTATTGCTAAAGGAGAACTTGCTGCTGAAGCATTGTATTATGATGCTTATTTTAAAAACAAGGAGAGCAAGTATGAAGAATCTAATGCTTCGATACAAACACTTTCTAAAGATTATTCGGGGTATAAATATTTTGGAGCTAAGGGACTTGTTGTAATGGCTAAAAATTTCTATGGTTTAAACGATAGTTTTCAAGCTACTTATATATTGGAAAGTATAATTAAAAACTTTACCGATTATCCTGATGTGATAGAGGAAGCTCAGAAAGAATTAGATACTATTAAAGCTGAAGAAGCAAAACGAAACTCATCTATCCAAGATTAATTTAAGCGATTTAACTGTAGACTATGAAGATTAAATTTGAATATAAAATAGCCGTAATTGTTGCATTAGGTACTTTTCAGGCGTCTTTTGCACAAAAAGAAGACGAGAATATAGGTTCTGAAGTGGTGAATGTGGTGAAGCCATATACACCTACTGTTTCTGATGCTTTTAAGGTAAAAGAAACACCTGTTATAGAGGATGATGAGAATACTCAAAAAGAAGAAATAGAATATAATATTTTTTCTTTTCCAGTAGCATCAACTTTTACTCCATCTAAAGGTAGAGCAGCGGGGGTAGAACGTCCTAAGCGTGAGAAGTTGTTTAATAACTATGCAACTTTAGGGGCGGGTAATTATGGAACTATTAATGCGGAATTATTTGTTACCGAAAATTTAAACCGTAACGAGTATGTAGGCGGTATGCTACGTCATTTATCTTCGCAAGGAGGTATAAGTGATGTAAAGCTTGACGATAAGTATTATAATACAGGTATAGATCTTATTTACGGAAATAAGCAAAAGCAGTATAATTGGAGTGCTGATTTAGGTTATCAAAATCAAGTATATAATTGGTATGGTTTACCAGTTGATTATACAACGTTTACAGATGAGGTTGTAAATAGTATAGATCCGCAACAAACATATCATACATTAAAGTTAGGTGGTGATATTGCTTTAAAAGATGGCTTCTTTACAGATGCTTCGTTACAATATAAGCGATTCTGGGATGCTTTTAGTTCGGCAGAAAATAGGTTTATACTAAAACCTTCTTTTGATGTTGATGTAGTGGATCAGAAAATAAAACTAGATGTTATAACTGATTATGTTGGAGGTAGTTTTGATAATAGTTACGCAGGGACTGAAAAACTAGAATATAGTTATTTCAATTTAGGAGCGCAACCAAGTATATTATTCCAAAAAGACGACTTTTCAGTTAACTTAGGCGCTGCGTTATTTTACAGTATTGGAAAACTAAATAACGAAAGTGATAATAAGTTCTTTATATACCCTCAAGTAAAAGCGTCTTATAAAGTAGTAGGTGATCTTATGGTGGCTTATACAGGGGCTGAGGGTACTCTTAAACAAAACTCTTATGAGGAATTTGTATCGCAAAATGCATTCGTGTCGCCAACGTTAGCTATAGCGCCTACAGATCAGCAATATGATGCTTATGTAGGTTTAAAAGGAAAACTAGCGAATAATGTAGCTTATAACGTTCGAGGATCGTATATGAGTGAAGATAACAGAGCTTTTTATAGAAGTAATAACTTGTCTGACCCTGCTTCAGAAACAAATAAAGGGTATGAGTATGGAAACTCGTTTGGAGTTGTGTATGATAAGTTGAAAACGATAAGCTTTTTTGGGGAGTTAAAAGCGGACTTTTCTAAAAAAGTGAGGGGAGGAATAAACGGTACTTATTATAGTTATAGCACAGATCAGCAGGAAGCGTGGAACTTACCAGAAATGAAAATAGCTGGAAATGTAGATGTAGATATTACTGAAAAATGGTCTGCTGGTGCAAATGTGTTTTTTGTAGGTGAGAGAAAAGATTTTGTTTCTACAGGAGATGTTACAGTGGTAGATAATGTACAAGTAGTGGCGCTTAAAAGTTATTTTGATATTAACGCTCATGTAGGGTACAAGTATAACGAACGTCTTACAGGTTTTCTTAAGTTGAATAATATTGCAAATCAAGATTACGAAAGATGGACAAGTTATCCTGTACAAGGTTTTCAGTTTTTACTGGGGGCATCGTATAAATTCAATTTCTAAAATCAAGGTTTGAGGTTAAAAATATCGACCTACAAGGTGTATTGCTCCTTGTGGGTCTTTTTTATTTAAATAATTATGCAAGAATTAAAACAGAAAGTACTTAGCTACTATAAACTACAAGTACAAGATAAAGAAGATGCTTTTCGAGATATGATAGCAGCTCTTACTGAGGATGCGTCTAATGATGCTAAAGGTTCGGCAGGAGATAAGCATGAAACAGCATTATCTATGATGCATTTAGAACAAGAAAAACTAAATGCAAAATTGAGTGAAATAGTAAAACAAAAATCTTTTCTTGAAAAAGTTGACCCTGATGCTGTTCATAACAAAATTGCAGTAGGTAGCTTAGTAAAAGCTAATGAAATGTACTTGTTTGTTAGTCTTGCTTTACCAAAAATTACAATTGATGGTAAAACTATAATTGCACTTTCTCCTCAATCTCCATTGGGGGTTAAAATAAGAGGAATGGAAGTGGACGATACTTTTGATATTGGAACATCGAAATATGTTATTGAAAAAGTCGTTTAATAAATACTAACCCAAATATTAATTGAGATGAAAATTTTGTATTCACTTTTAATGCTTGTATTGACAACTCTGTCTTTTGCTCAAAGTAATGAGTTTGCAAAAGATGGTAATGGGCTTATTTATTCAGATGAGGCAATTAAAGGGTTGAAATATGTCGTAGACTCTTTAAATCTAAAGTTTAGTGTATGTGAAGCCAAGACTTATTATGCTTTACCACAAGGTAAAATTGATTATATCAGTTTTGGAGGAAAGGAGGTTGCTTCAGTAAAAATAGATATCGATAACGGTTTATCTCCTATTGAAATAGAGAGAAAATATGATAGCCTTTATGTTGAAAATTCACTTGTAGTGAGACACATATACAAAGACTATGATAATGAAGATGTTCTATATTTTGAGGTGCTTAATGAGGAGGGGGATTATAGTCTTACTTTTAAAGGGGCTGAATTTGAAAAGTATAATAATGTTAAGAGAGGCTGGATTTATAATTATAGTAAGTCTAGTAAATATTCACCAGAAAGTATTACTGCTATTTATTTTCATGAGCCTATTATAGAGGGTGTTGTTAATGAGAAATATACAAGGTTAATACAGTATTCAGAGTGTCTTATAGATACTACAGCTACGGTTTATTTTAAAAGTGCTGATAGAAGTTATTTTGCAGAAGAGTCGGGAAAGATACATAAATTTATAAACTATGTGAACGGTAAAATTCAAAAACAAAAAATAGATTATGAGTTGTTAGAAGATGAGAGTGATGTATCTGGAGAAACAATGTCTAATAAAGATACGATAAATTCAAATCTTGAAAATAAAAGATATGAATTGTATTTAGAAGCTATGAATAGGCTTGAGACTAATCGGTTAATAAAAATAGATTCACTAATGCAAAATGATAAAAGATGTAGAAAGTTGTTTGATGTTGCTCTTGAATCTGCACTTGGAGATAAAGAGGTTTCTAATGATGAATTTGATAAATGTGTAGGGAGGTATTCTTCTAAAGAGGATGAATTGTTTTTAAAACGAAATAGAATAGTTGTCGGAGGTTGTAGTATGGATGATAGTCCAAGATTACATGCTTTGAGAATTGCAGAATTAGCAGGAGAAACGGCTAATTGGGAAGTTTTTTTAAGAGCACATCTTGATATTATGAACGATAGATTTGAGCGTGTAAGTGATGGTAATTATGCTTGGGCTGGGAGGAAAACATATATTAAAGAGTTGGAGGTGTTGGATATCAATGTAACTGATCTGTTGTTAGGAATTATTTTTAGAGTAGATAGTCCTTCAGAAAATCATTATTTCGGAAGTATTAGAAGAATAGGGCGTTCTTTGGCAGAAGCTCAAGATAAGTTGATTGTTGAAGATCAAATGTTGGCAATGATAAAAGATGATATGCTTGATGATTATAATAGGTTTTTAATTTATTATTTGTTTAAGAATTATAATTCTAATTTAGAAGATAAATTAAAGCAAGAGCTTAATAAAATTAAGCTTAAAAAAGCGAGAGCTTTTCTTCCAGAATATTTAGATGTACGTGATTGATGCTTTTTTACAAGATATAAGATAAATTTTTTTATTAATATATTGTTAATAACTCGGTTGCTAAAACGCTTCTAAAAATAGCATTATCATTCGTGTTTTGTTATATTTGTTCGTTAAACTTAAAATTTCGATAATATCCGTTTTTTATGAGTGAAAATGAAGAAATAAAGAAGAGTAATTATTCAGCAGCCAGTATTCAGGCTCTTGAAGGAATGGAGCATGTTAGAATGCGTCCTTCTATGTATATTGGAGATGTTGGTGTACGTGGTTTACACCACTTAGTATATGAGGTTGTAGATAACTCTATTGATGAGGCAATGGGAGGTTATTGTGATACTATTAGTGTTGCGATAAACGAAGATGGCTCTGTAACGGTTGAAGATAACGGTCGTGGTATTCCTGTAGATTTACATGAAAAAGAAGGAGTATCGGCACTTGAGGTTGTAATGACTAAAATTGGTGCAGGTGGTAAGTTTGATAAAGATTCATATAAAGTCTCTGGAGGTCTACACGGAGTAGGAGTCTCGGTAGTAAATGCATTATCTAACCATATGCGTTCTACAGTTTATAGAGACGGAAAAGTATATGAGCAAGAATATGAAAGAGGTAAATCATTATACCCTGTTAAGCAAATAGGAACAACAGATAAAAAAGGTACTACACAAACTTTTTATCCTGATGACTCTATTTTTGCTCAAACAACAGATTTTTCATACGATACACTTGCAGCGCGTATGCGCGAACTATCTTTCCTTAATAAAGGAATAACAGTTACGCTTACTGATAAGAGAGAGAAAGATGAAAAGGGAGAGTTTTTATCAGAGACATTCCATTCAGATGAAGGGCTAAAAGAATTTGTTAAGTTTCTTGATCGTAGTCGTGAGCCTATTGTAGCTGATGTTATTAGTATGGAGAGCGATAAAGGAGATATTCCTGTAGAGGTTGCCCTTATATACAATACAAGTTACTCAGAAAATATATTCTCTTATGTGAATAATATTAATACACATGAGGGAGGTACGCACCTTTCAGGATTTAGGAGGGGGCTTACCAATACGCTTAAAAAATATGCTGATAGCTCAGGTTTATTAGATAAATTAAAATTTGAAATATCAGGGGATGATTTCCGTGAAGGTCTTACGGCAATTGTATCGGTTAAGGTATCAGAACCACAATTTGAAGGGCAAACTAAAACAAAATTAGGTAACAGAGAGGTAGTGGCACCAGTAAGTCGTGCGGTATCTGAAATGTTAGAAAACTATCTTGAAGAAAACCCTAATGATGCTAAACTGATAGTGCAAAAGGTTATTCTTGCTGCGCAAGCACGTCATGCTGCTAAGAAAGCACGTGAAATGGTGCAGCGTAAAACCGTAATGGGTGGTGGTGGATTGCCAGGTAAACTATCAGATTGTTCTGAGCAAGATCCTGCAAAATGTGAAATTTTCCTTGTTGAGGGAGATTCGGCGGGTGGTACTGCAAAGCAAGGTCGTGACAGAAACTTTCAGGCAATACTACCATTAAGAGGTAAAATTCTTAATGTAGAAAAAGCAATGCAGCATAAAGTATTCGAAAACGAAGAGATTCGAAATATGTTTACAGCACTTGGTGTTACTGTAGGTACTGCAGACGATAGTAAGGCGCTTAATCTTGAAAAACTACGTTACCATAAAGTTGTTATTATGTGTGATGCTGATGTTGATGGTAGTCACATTTCTACGTTAATACTTACTTTTTTCTTCCGTTTCATGAAAGAACTTATAGAGAATGGTTATGTATATATAGCTACTCCACCATTATACCTTGTTAAGAAAGGAAATAAAAAGGAATATGCTTGGACGGATGATCAGCGTGACTTAATTAATGAAAGACTTGGTGGTGGTGCTAACATTCAGCGTTATAAAGGTCTTGGAGAGATGAATGCAGAGCAACTTTGGGATACAACAATGAATCCAGAGTTTAGAACATTACGTCAGGTTAACATAGATAGTCTTGCAGAAGCAGATAGAATATTTTCTATGCTTATGGGGGATGAAGTGCCGCCAAGAAGAGAATTTATAGAGAAGAATGCAGCTTACGCAAATATTGATGCATAAGTCGATTTCTAAATTTATAATTGCGAGCTTATTTGTTTTTTTTGGAACAAATAAAGCTGTAGCGCAATATGATACTGTTATTATAGAACAAATGGGGCATCTTATTAATGATGCCCTATTTTTTTCTGATAAATACGTAACGCCTGCTACTGATGCAGCGGTATATCAATCAGCCTCTGGGTGGATAACTACACCTAAGGAACGAGAGCTTTGGGATGTTTCAATAGGTCTTCACACAAATATATTCTTTACTCCAAAAAGAGATCGAGAGTTTACTATTTATAATAGTGATTTTACCTTTTTTCAGTTAGAGGAAGGGAGTTCTGCTGTTGTGCCAAGTGCTTTAGGTGATGATAAACAGGTGTACTTGGCAGGGCAATTGGGTGATAGTGAAGTACGGCTTGAAACTCCAAGAGGAATTGATATGGAGCGTGTTGTTTATCCTTATTTGCAAGGTTCAATAGCTTTATGGTATGGTACAGAACTTGTCGTAAAATATTCTCCAAAAATAAAACTAAAGAAGAGTAATTATCAAGTATACGGCTTTGGTGTGAAGCATAATATTAGCCGTTATTTTGAAGGACTTAAAAATAAAAAAATACATTTTGCAGTATTAGCTGCTTATTCTAAAGAAGACGTTTCTTTTGATTTTCTGGATGTAGAAACTGATTATGGTACATTAGGTATAAGTACAATTAATGGATTAGTAGATACTTGGCAATTTCAAGTTAATGGTTCGAAAGAGCTTGGTAAGTTTGAATTGATGGGTGGGTTTATTGTTAATACCAGTAATGTAAAATATACCGTAGGAGGAGATCGAGGTGGAATAGAAGACATACTGCCTTTGCAGGATGTTCTTAATACTCGTTTGCGAGAAATATACAAAACAAGAGTAAATTATATAGGAGAAGCTTCGGTTTCATATAAAATTAATAGTTTTTCTATACAATCTATACTTGCTTTTGGTAAATTTGCAAACACAAATATTTCTTTACAATATTTATTTTAAAAATTTAACCAACACAAAAACATATTTTAATATGAAAGTTACAATTGTAGGAGCCGGTAATGTAGGTGCTACCTGTGCCGATGTAATATCGTACAGAGGTATTGCAAGTGAAGTAGTTTTACTTGATATCAAAGAAGGTTTTGCTGAAGGTAAAGCTATGGATATCATGCAGTGTGCAACCACTACAGGGTTTGACACAAAAGTTTCAGGAAGTACCAATGATTATACAAAAACTGCAGGAAGTGATGTAGTTGTAATAACATCTGGTATACCAAGAAAGCCAGGTATGACTAGAGAGGAACTTATTGGTATAAATGCAGGTATCGTAAAATCGGTAGCTGATAATGTGTTAACGCATTCACCAGAAGCTATTATAGTAGTAGTGTCTAATCCAATGGATACTATGACTTACTTAACGCTTAAAGCTACAGGTTTACCAAAAAACAGAATTATTGGTATGGGTGGTGCGCTTGATAGCTCTCGTTTCAAATATTACCTATCTCAAGCATTAGATAAGCCATCTAATGATGTGCAAGGTATGGTTATTGGTGGTCATGGAGATACTACTATGATACCATTAACTAGAATAGCATCTTATAACGGTAGTCCTGTTGCTAACTTCTTATCTCAAGAAGAAATGGATAAGGTAGCTGCTGATACTATGGTAGGTGGTGCTACACTTACAGGTTTATTAGGTACTTCAGCTTGGTATGCTCCAGGTGCATCTGTAGCTTATCTTGTAGATAGTATCTTAAACGATCAAAATAAAATGATTCCATGTTCTGTATTACTTGAAGGAGAATACGGGCAAGAAGATATCTGTATGGGAGTACCTTGTATTATCGGTAAAGATGGTATAAAAGAAATCGTAGATGTTAATCTTGATGATAAAGAAAAAGCATTGTTTGCTAAGAGTGCAGATGCAGTTCGTAACATGAACGCTGCTCTAGATTCAGTATTAGCATAATATTTGAGCTTAAAAAACTAAAGGCTACCAATATTGGTAGCCTTTTTTGTATATATATTTAAGAAATATATTGTTTAATCTTCTCGTAAATGATATATTTGCTCGTTTTAAAAAATGGGAATAATTAATTTTTAGTACTAATGCAGAACAAGGGACTCATTAAATTTTTCGCAATTCTATTTGCGATAGTATGTATTTACCAGCTTTCTTTCACATTTGTTTCAAATGGTATAAAAGAAGATGCGAAGGAATTCGCTGATGGCGATACTCAAAAAGAGGTAGAATACCTTAACTCGATGAAAGATTCAGTAGTTTATCCAATTTTCGGATATACTTTTGATGAAGTAAGAGACAAACAAATTAACAAAGGTCTTGACCTTGAAGGAGGTATTAATGTTATTCTTGAAATATCAGTAAAAGATATTATCAAAGGATTAGCAAATAATTCTACTAATCCTGTTTTAAATAAAGCGTTAGACAAGGCGACTCAAGATAGACAAGGTAATCAAGATTATCTTGATGCATTTTTTATTGCTTTTGATAGCGAATCTAACGGTAGTGTGAAACTAGCTTCTCCAGAACTGTTTACTAACAGAATAATGGATAGTGATGTTAACATTAAAATGACCAATGAAGAGGTTAAAACTGTTATAAGAAGAAAAGTTAGTGAATCTATAGATAGTGCTTTTAGAGTATTAACGGAGCGTATCGATAAATTTGGTGTTGTACAGCCTAATATTCAAAGACTGGGAGAATCAGGAAGAATATTAGTTGAATTACCAGGGGCTAAAGATATTGACCGTGTTAAAAAATTACTACAAAGTACTGCACAGTTAGAGTTTTGGGAAGCTTATAAAGTTCAGGATATCCAAGGCTTTTTATTAGCAGCTAATGAAACACTAAAAACTACAGAGAAAAAGGAAGATGTAGAGATTAAAGAAGAAACTGCAAAATCAGCAATTGATTCTTTACTTACAGATACAGCTACTGATTCTTCAGCTATAGCAAAAGCAAATAATCCATTATTTGAAAAATTCAGTCCTAACCCTCAAGGTGGTGCTGTAATTGGTTTTGCTTCTATAAAAGATACAGCAAAAGTAAATTCTTGGTTTAAAAGATCAGATATTCGTTCATTACTAACAGGCGAACAACGTTATATTAAATTTGCTTGGGGTAAAGAAGATACTAAAAGAGCTTCAGGTGTTTTAGAGCTTTATGCTTTAAAAGGAAATAGAACAGGCGTACCACCACTAAGTGGAAATGTTATTACTGGCGCAAATGCTGCGTTTACAGAGTTAGGTGATCCATCTGTAGAAATGCAGATGAATACTAAAGGAGCTCAGCAATGGGAAAGAATGACAGGGAAAGCATTTGCAGAGCAAGGAAATATTGCTATTGTACTTGATGGTATTGTTTATTCTGCACCAGGAGTTACTACTGGAGCGATTTCTGGAGGAAGATCTCAAATTTCAGGAGCATTTGATATTTCAGAAACAAAAGATTTAGCAAACATATTAAGAGCTGGTAAGCTTCCTGCATCTGCTGATATTATTCAATCAGAAGTAGTAGGACCATCTCTAGGTCAAGAAGCTATTGACAATGGTATAACATCTGCTTTAGTAGGTTTATTACTTATATCATTATGGATGATGCTTTATTATGGTAAAGCAGGTTTATATGCTAACATTGCTCTTATAGTAAACTTATTATTCCTTTTCGGATTCCTTGCAAGTATAGGTGCGGTACTTACATTACCAGGTATTGCAGGTATAGTACTTACAATGGGTACTGCGGTAGATGCTAATATTATTATCTACGAGCGAGCGAAAGAAGAATTACGATTTGGAAGAACAATAGACGAAGCTATAAAAATAGCCTTTAGTTGGAAAGGAGCTATGTCGGCAATTACAGACGCTAACGTAACAACATTCTTAACAGGTCTTGTTCTTTTAATATTTGGTTCAGGTCCAGTAAAAGGTTTTGCTACAACATTACTTATAGGTATTGTAACATCATTATTTACAGCAATCTTTATTACAAGAATGCTATTAAATATGGGTAAAGGTGCTAGTCTTACTTTTGATACATCTGTATCTAAAAACTGGTTTAAAAACTTTAATTTCGATTTCCTTGGAAAAAGAAAAATTGCTTATGCAATCTCTGCGATTCTTATAGCAGGAAGTTTAGTGTCACTATTTACTAATGGATTAAATCAAGGTATTGATTTTGTTGGAGGGCGTACTTTCCAAGTTAGATTTGACAAAGAAGCTCCTATAGAGGATATTAAAACGGATCTTTCTACTGCTTTTGATGGTGGAGTAGATGCTAAAATATTTGGAGAAGCTTCTCAGTTAAGAATTACTACTAAGTATAAAGTTGATGAGCACGGTATTGAGGCTGATAAAGAAGTAAACGAGATATTGTATAATAACCTTAAGAAACATTATTCTGAAGAGCTTACATACGACCAGTTTATTAATAGTTATGAAGGTAAAAAATTAGGTGTAATGCAAGCTGCAAAAGTAGGACCTACTATTGCTGATGATATTAAGACTAACTCATACTGGGCTGTTGCAGGATCTCTTGCTATGGTATTCCTTTACTTAATGATTAGTTTTAGAAGATGGCAGTATAGTTTAGGTGCAGTTGCTGCAGTAGCGCATGATGTTATTATAGTATTAGGTATATACTCAGTATTCTATAAGTATGCACCATTCCAGATGGAAATGAACCAGCACTTTATTGCTGCGATACTTACCGTTATTGGTTATTCATTAAATGATACCGTTATTGTATTTGATAGAATTAGAGAGTTTATTGCAGGAAAAGTACCAGGTACTTTTAAAGAGGTAGTAAACAAATCAGTTAATACTACAATATCAAGAACGATAAATACATCACTTACAGTTTTATTTGTATTATTAATTATGTTCATATTTGGTGGAGAGTCTATACAAGGATTTATATTTGCAATGCTTGTAGGTATCTTTGTAGGTACATACTCATCATTATTTATTGCAACACCAATATTAGTAGACACAATGTCTAGTAAAGATATTGCTAAAATTGAAGAGCAGAATAAAGAAGAGCAAGTAGAAGCTGCTGCTGCTGAATAAGAAATATTAGCTTATTTAAATACAAAAAACCTGCTTAAATTTTTAAGCAGGTTTTTTGTATAATAGTAGTAAAGTAATGATATGTGTATAAAAGCAATTTTTAAGCTATATTAGCGTTAAATTTAAAATCAATCTAAAGTTTATTTTTTTATGTTAAACATTCAAGATGTCGATAGCTTGGCAGTGGCTAACGAAGCTCTTTTAGAAGGAGGAGAATCAGTAGAACAAACATTATCTATTTGGGATTTGTTGACTAGTGGTGGTATTGGAGGTCAAATCATTGTAGTTGTACTTGCTTTACTTTTATTTGTAGCTATTTACTTGTATATAGAAAGAATTATGGCGCTTAAAGAAGCGTCAAAAGTAGATAATGGATTTATGAATCAAATTCGTGATCATATTACAAATAGACGTTTTGATAGTGCAAAATTACTTTGCCAAAATACTAATACTCCTGTATCTCGTCTTGTAGAAAAGGGAATTTCTCGTATAGGTAAACCATTAGAAGATATTAATACAGCTATTGAAAACGCAGGTAAGTTAGAAGTATATAATCTTGAAAAAAATGTAAGTATACTAGCAACTATATCTGGAGCAGGACCTATGATTGGTTTCTTAGGTACTGTAGTAGGTATGATTCTTGTTTTCTTTGAGATAGAAAAGGGTGGAGGTCAAATACAAATAGATCTTCTTGCTGGAGGTATATATACAGCAATGACAACTACGGTGGTAGGGCTTATAGTAGGAGTTTTTGCCTACATAGCTTATAATCACCTTGTAGTAAAGACCGATAAAATTGTAAATCAGATGGAAGCTACTGCGGTAGAATTTCTAGATTTATTAAATGATCCAGTGTAATTATGCAGTTTAGAAGTAGAAATAGGGTAACCCCTGAGTTTAATATGTCTTCAATGACGGATATTGTGTTCCTGTTGTTGATATTCTTTATGATTACCTCTACAATGGTTACTACCAGTGCGCTTGATTTAAATCTACCTAAAGCAGAGGGTAGAACAGAAAACAATCAAAACGTATCGGTAAATATAACTAAAGACCTTGAGTACTTCATAGATACAGAGCCTGTAGCTGCTGATAATTTAGAGGCTACATTAACAGCAATGCTTTCGGATACAGAAGGTAAAGCTATAGTTTTACGTGTAGAGCAAGGGGTGCCTATAGAGAATGCAGTAGCTGTAATGGATATTGCTTATAGAAACCAGTTCAAAATTGTACTCGCGGTAGACCCAAAATAAGAGGTTATGAAATATTTAGAAACAAAAGAAGAAAAAAAATCATTTGCAATTACGGCAGCCATATTTGCAATGCTACTCCTTTTGTGCTTGTTTTTAGGGATGACCTATATGGATCCACCGCCTGAAAACGGAATTGCAATTAATTTTGGTACAAGTGATATGGGAATGGGAGATGTGCAGCCTACAGAACCTTTACAGTCATCACCACAACCAGCAGAGGCAACCCCTGTTGATCCTACACCTGTTGTAGATAATGTTGCTACACAAGATGTGGTTGATGCTCCTGTAGTGACTAAGGAAGAGCCTAAAAAAGAGGTGAAACCAAAAGAAAAGCCTGTAAAACCGAAACCAAAGCCTAAACCAACTCCATCTAAAAGTACTACAGATGCTTTATCAAGTATACTTAATGGTCCAAAATCAGAAGGTAAAGCCACAGATGGACAAGGTAATAGTAATAAAGCAGGAGATGCAGGTAAGTTAGATGGTAGCTTAAATGGAAGCTATGGAAAAGGTGGTGGAGGAAAAGGAACAGGAGGTTCAGGAAATGGTAATTATAGTCTTGCAGGACGTAAAGCATTAGCGTTACCCAACCCTAAATATCCATGTAATGAGCAAGGAAAAGTTGTTGTTCAAATTACCGTAAACAAGAGCGGTAAAGTAATATCGGCAACTCCAGGGGCTAGAGGTACCACAAATACAGCAAAATGCCTACAGGATCAAGCTAAAGCTGCAGCAATGAATGCTAAGTTTGATGCAGGAGATGCAGATAAGCAAGTAGGTACTATAACGTACAATTTTACACTGACAGAATAATATAAAATACTTA
Organism: Flavobacterium sp. MedPE-SWcel; assembly: GCA_001874325.1. Taxonomy (GTDB): domain Bacteria; phylum Bacteroidota; class Bacteroidia; order Flavobacteriales; family Flavobacteriaceae; genus Flavobacterium. The sequence goes on from MPCW01000011.1 coordinate 108,905, forward strand.
CTTATAAATAAAAAAACCACTCATTTAGAGTGGCTTTTTTATTTATGTATTTATCGTTTTTTACGAAACTTGAGTTTTATCTTTTGCGGTAAAAGCAAAGTAAAAACCTGCTAGTATAAATGGTATACTAAGCCATTGCCCTGTTAATAATATTGGGTCTTTTCCTTCAAAACCACCTTGACTTTGTTTTACAAATTCTACCATAAAACGAACTGCCCATAATAGTATTAAAAACACACCAAACATAAGTCCTTGTTTTTTTCGAGCATCTGTTTTCCAGTACATAAAGTATAAAACAATAAATACAATAACATAGCCTGCTGCTTCATACAACTGTGCTGGGTGACGGTAAGGTATTGAGGCAAGTGTTTCAGCGAATTTAGGATTTGTTTCTATAAGCTCATAAGCCTGGTTGTAGTTTTTCACACCAGTGGTTCTCATAGCTTCATACTTATTCATATTATCTTCACCGCGAATAAATTTTACAGCAGTAGCTAAGCTTTTGTCGGTTTCCTTTCCAAGGATTTCGGAATTCATAAAGTTACCAAAACGAACAAAAATTCCTCCACTGGCTACGGCTATTACAATTCTGTCGAGTACCCACAGTAAAGGTTTCTTGATTATTTTTTTACTGTAGTAAACCATAGCAATAATAACACCTATGGCAGCACCATGGCTTGCGAGTCCTGCAAAACCAGTAAATTCAAATTTAGGTGAGAATTTGAATGGAAGTAATATTTCATCAAGATGTTGGCTAAAATAATCCCAGTCGTAAAAGAAAACATGACCTAGCCTTGCACCTAAAAGTGTAGCTACTAGTGTGTAGATAAATATTTTATCTAGCATTTCTACGGGTTCACCTTCGCGATCAAATATCTTTTTAGTTAAAAACCATCCTAATCCAAAGGCTACTACAAACATAAGGCTGTAATAACGTATCATGAAAAAACCAAGGTCGATACCTTCGGATGGATTCCAAACAATGCTTAAAGCGTGTGTCATTATGTTTTTTATTAGTTTGTCGTAAATTTAAATAAATGATTAGTACTACCTATAAAAAAAATCTTAATGTTTATGTGTGCATTTTTTTTTAGGTACAGGGTCATAACCTTGTCCTCCCCAAGGATTACAGCTTATAATTCGCTTTAAACTCATCCATCCGCCTTTAAAAAGACCATGAGACTGCAAGGCTTCTACGGTGTATTGAGAGCATGTAGGGGAGTATCGACAAGCAGAAGGTAAGAAAGGAGAAATTCCTTGCTGGTAAAACCGCACTAGTGCTATAAAGGGTAGTGTGATTAATTTACCTACTTTCATGAGTTTAAGATTAAAGTACAGAGAATGTAGTTCCTTCTTTTGAGTCTTTAAGCTCTATACCTAATTCTTTAAGTTTGTCCCTAATCTCATCAGATAAAGCAAAGTTTTTATTTGCTCTAGCCTCATTTCTCATCCCGATAAGCATACTAACTACACCGCCTAATTTATCATTTGTTTCATTGTTGCTAGTAGCTTCGTTTTTAAGCCCTAATACATCAAATACAAAAGCATTTAATGTGTTGCTTAATAGTTCTAAGTCAGTAGTAGTGATAGTTTCTTTACCGTCTTTTATAAGATTGATATAACGAACTCCTTCAAACAGTTGAGCGATTAATATTGGGCTGTTAAAGTCATCATTCATAGCATCATAACATGATTGTCCCCACTCATTAATGTTTAATGATGATGTATCGCTGGCTTTTAGATTCTTTAGGTTCTCTAAAGACTCCATTAATCGGTTAAATCCTTTTTCAGCAGCAATAATTGCATCATTGGAAAAATCTAAAATACTTCTATAGTGCGCTTGCATAATAAAAAAGCGAGCAACAGAAGGTGAAAAAGACTTACTAAGAATAGTATTATCTCCAGAAAATATTTCTCGAGGTAATATATTGTTACCTGTAGACTTAGACATTTTCTTGCCGTTAAGGGTAAGCATATTAGCATGCATCCAATAGTTTACAGGTGATTTTCCTGTACTTGCTTCATTTTGCGCTATCTCACATTCATGGTGTGGGAATTTCAAATCCATACCGCCACCATGTATGTCGAATTGATTACCAAGGTATTTGGTGCTCATTGCGGTACATTCTAAATGCCATCCAGGGAAACCGTCTCCCCAAGGAGATGGCCAACGCATAATGTGTTGTGGTTCAGCTTTTTTCCATAGGGCAAAATCTTGAGGATTTCTTTTTTCAGATTGTCCTGAAAGATCGCGTGTATTTGCAATCATATCCTCAATGTTTCGACCACTTAACTTACCATAGTTGTGGTCTTCGTTAAATTTAACTACATCAAAATATACAGAGCCTTCAGACTCATAACCAAAACCGTTATCTATAATAGATTGTATTGTAGCTATTTGCTCAATAATATGTCCTGTAGCTGTAGGTTCGATACTTGGTGGTAGCGTATTGAAAAGTTCCATTATTTGATGAAAATCTACAGAGTATTGTTGCACAACTTCCATAGGTTCAAGCTTTTCAATCCTAGCCTTTTTTGCGATTTTATCTTCACCATCATCTGCATCATCTACAATATGACCAACATCAGTTATATTACGTACATAGCGAACTTTATACCCTAAATGCTTAAAATAACGAAATACCAAATCGAAAGACATAAATGTACGACAATTACCAAGGTGTACATTACTATACACAGTAGGCCCACAAACATACATTCCTATGTTGTCCTTGTGTATAGGTTTAAATATTTCTTTCTCTCCAGTTAAAGAGTTGTAAATCTTTAACGATTGGTTTTCGTATAAATGCATATTAAATAAATTTGACCTTTTACAGTGCAATATATATTAAAACTGTGTATCGAGTTTAATATAATCTAAAAATTCTCTTCTTACTTTTTCTTCTTTAAATTGTCCTCCAAATTCAGAGGTAACAGTACTACTTTCAATATCACGTATACCGCGAGAGTTTACGCAAAGATGTTTTGCATCTATAACGCAAGCCACGTCTTCAGTATTAAGTACATTTTTAAGTTCTTGTACAATTTGTATAGTAAGTCGTTCTTGTACCTGTGGGCGTTTTGCAAAATAATCTACAATACGATTCATTTTAGATAAACCTACTACCGTTCCGTTAGAGATGTAAGCTACATGAGCTCTACCAACTATAGGTAATAAGTGATGCTCGCAAGTAGAGTATACTGTAATGTTTTTCTCGACTAACATTTCTCCATACTTATACTTATTATCAAAGGTAGAAGCATTTGGCTTTCGTTCAGGATTTAGCCCACCAAATATTTCTTTTACAAACATTTTGGCAACACGGTTTGGAGTACCCTTAATGCTATCATCAGTAAGATCCATTCCTAAAGTATGTAGTATACTTTCTACATCTTTTTTAATGGATTTAATCTTTTGTTCATCAGTGATTTCAAAAGCATCTTCTCTCAATGGAGTTTCAGCACTTGTGCCTATATGGTTATCACCAATTTCGTCTTTATAATTGTCCATATTGCTCATTAATATGATATCTTTTATTTTAAGAATTGAAAATTAATCTGCAAAGATAACTATAAAAGTTGATTTTAATTTATGTACTTAATATGTAATTTATGCGTTTTATAAATAGAGGTTTACATTTATGTAACATTGAGCATAATGTGAGGTTTTTTGATTAAAAATGTAAGATTATTTATAAAAAGACGAATTTATCTAATTTTGAGGTAGGGGAAAAGCATATTTAACTGTTATAATTCTAAAAAAAACGGGTATTTATGTTTTAATTGCGTCAATTTTATGTAAATTTCGCGTTTCAAAAATAAAATGGAGATGAAAAATCGATTGTTGTTATTGTTGTTATTATTTTTAAGCAATAATTTATTGGCTCAGGCACCTGGATGTCCAGATGTGACTGTAGCAAGTATTGGGGCTCTTTGTGATCCAGGAGACTGTACTACATTAAGTGCTTCTTATTTCGAAACTGGAGGGACAGAATCTTATGAAGTAAGTTCTGTGCCATATGCACCGCCTTATTCATTTATAGGAGGTACACAGGTTTCAGTAAACACTGATGATGTATGGTCAGGAGCGATACCACTTCCTTTCGATTTTTGTTTTTATGGAAATAATTACACAAATGCTTACGTAGGATCTAATGGTGTTGTTGGTTTTAATACCGTAGGTGAAGGCTCAAATTGTCCTTGGTCTTTTAATCAAACAATACCTAATACAGGCTTTCCTATACGAAATGCTATATATGGTGTTTATCAGGATATAAACCCAAATGTTAATAACGCTTTTGCTGACCCTAATATTAATTATCAAGTTTTAGGGGCTTATCCATGTCGTACCTTAGTAGTTAATTTTTCTGAAGTTGCACAGTTTGGTGGAGCTTGTCAAGGTAATGCTACAATAGGTGAACAAACATCTCAGATAGTAATTTATGAAACTACTAATGTTATAGAGGTATATGTTGAAAGAAGAGTTCCTTGTACAGCATGGCAAAATGGTGTAGGGGTTATAGGTATTCAAAACGCTGCGGGTACTCAAGCGCTTACTCCTCCTGGAAGAAATACAGGAGCGTGGGAAGCAGAAAATGAGGCATGGAGGTTTACGCCTAATGGCGCTTCTATAGTTACTTTTGAGTGGCTTTTAGATGGTGCTCCTATCAGTACTGAAACAACAATAGATGTATGTCCAGACGAAACAACAACCTATGTTGCAAGAGCTACATATCTTAGATGTGATGGTTCTACTGTAGTAGAAGAAACTCCTGCAACTGTTATAGTTCAAGAACCTATACCGATAGAAGACCCAATAGATATTTTTCTTTGTGCAGAGGGTGATGGACCTTACTTATTTGATTTAACACAAAATAATGATTTGATACTAAATGGACTTGATCCTGATTTTTATCCAATATCATTCCATAATTCTGAATTTGATGCAGACGAAGGTATTGCGCCTATATTTCCACAATCTACAGTAGAAGCTTACCCTTCTGACGGAGATGAAACCATTTACGTAAGGATTGTTGATTATAATACAGACTGTTCTACTTATCGTTCATTCCAACTAATAGTTTCTCCTGCTCCAACTCCAGGGACACCAGGTGATTTACAAGTATGTGACGTAGATAATAGTGGAGATGAAATTATTGATTTAACAGTACAAGACGGTGATATTTATGGAGGAGCAGATCCTGCAATTTTTACAGTTACCTATTATCTTACTGCTGATGATGCAACAAATAATGATGATCCTATTTTAGTGCCAGATGCTTATTTAGCAACTACAGGTACAATACATGCTCGTATAACAAGTAATACTGACGAAAACTGTTATGGAGTTACTTCTTTTGAGGTAACAGTAACGCCAACACCAGAAGTAACAGTACCTGCAGATCCATTTGTATGTAGTGATACAGGTTATACATTACCAGTTTTAGCAATTGGTAATTATTATACAGAAACAGGTGGAACAGGAACATTATTAAATGAAGGAGATGTAATAAGTACTACTCAAACAATTTTTGTTTATGCAGAAAGTGGTACTACGCCAAATAATTGTACTGATGAAGATAGTTTTGTAGTAACAACATATGAAGCGCCAGTGGCGGGTACACCTACTACGATGCAAGCATGTGATACTGATAATGGAGGGGATGAAATATTTGACTTGACAGAGCAAGATGGGACTGTTTTAAACGGATTAGACCCAGCTAACTTTACTGTGAGTTATCACGCAACTCTTACAGATGCAGAAAATAATGTAGCGCTTGCATTACCAGAAAATTATTTTGCGACAGTAGGAACAACAACATTACATGTTCGTATTTCTAATAATGCTGATGTAGCTTGTTATGATTTAACTTCATTTGATATTATAGCTACCCCAACCCCAGTAGTTGTAGTTCCAGCCGATCAATTCGCATGTAGCGATATCGGATATGAACTACCCGCTTTAGCAGTAGGTAACTATTACACC
>MPCW01000012.1 GCA_001874325.1 Flavobacterium sp. MedPE-SWcel
GGGTTGTTTTGTAACAAAAAAACATGTTTTTATTAAAATATTATTTATAATATATTTAAATTATGTTAAAATAGTTGAAGTTTGTATATTTTTCATAACTTTATTAACAATAATTTATAACTATTATAATATGAAAAACACTACTTTGAAAAGTGTTTCGAATTTCGGGAAAGATTCGAGACGATGGCTTTCGGGCTACTTAATTCTTTTTACCCTTATGTCGTTCTCGACAGTTTTTGCACAGGGTACAGTAAATATCGGGGCGGGTACTGCAACTAGCGCAAACCGTGTACCTATTTATTCTTGCTATGTCTATAACTATAGTCAGCAAATTATTAAAGCTTCAGAATATGCCGCTAGTGGTGGTGTAGCTGGAGATATTACAAAAGTTAGTTATTACTATAACGCAGGTGGTACTAATTTAGCTAACTGGAATGAGTGGACTGTTTACTTAGGTCACACTACTAAATCTGAATTTACTTCTAATACAGATTGGGAGGATGTAACTAACCTTACACAAGTATATTCAGGAGCTATTACACCTGTAGCAGGTGAATGGTTCGAAATTACATTTACAGTTCCTTTTAATTATGACGGTACAAGTAATCTTATTATTGCAATAGATGAAAATGTATCTGGTTATTCTTGTACAGCTTCTTTTGGATCTTATTCAGGAGATTCAGACACAGGGCTTTACCATTATAGTGATGGTGTAAATGCTGATCCAGCTTCTCCTCCTAGTGGAACACTTACTAGTACTTTAGCAAGACTTCAACTTGAAGGTCAACTTGCTTCATGTTTAGCACCAACAGATTTAGCTTTATCAGGTATAGATACTACTTCAGCTACTGTATCATTTACAGCTGCTGCTTCGGCATCTAGTGGTTATGAGTATTACTATAACACTGATGGTACTGAACCTACTGCAGGAACAACACCGTCAGGTACTGTAGCTGCAGGAGAAACATCTGCAATGATTCCAGGACTTACATCTAACACATCATATACTGCATGGATTAGAAGTGCATGTGGTGGATCGGAAAGTGCATGGTCACCATCAATTTCATTTACTACATTATGTGATGCTACTGATATACCTTATGCACAAGATGCAGAAACAGCTACGGCTCCAGATATGGCAGAGTGTATTACAACAGAAAATGCAGGTACAGGTAATAACTGGACAACTGTTAATAACCCAGGTTATGGTTTTTCTGGTGTAGCTTTCATGTACCAGTACAACTCTAGTAACCCTGCAAATGCATGGTTTTATACACAGGGACTTAACCTAACTGCGGGTACATCTTATAGATTAACTTATAGATATGGTAACAATTCAAGTTTTTCTACAGAGAAGTTAAAAGTAGCATATGGTACAAGTGCTGTCGCTACATCAATGAATGATATATTAGCTGATTATGATGATATTAGTTTATCAGGATCTACTGAAGTATTTGTAGACTTTACGCCTACTACTACAGGAGTTCATTATATAGGTTTTAATGCATATTCAGATACTAACCAAAATAGATTATATGTAGATGATATATCAGTTGTATTATCACCTACATGTGAGCCTGTAACAGGTGTTGTTGCTACAACAGCTTCTTTTACTTCAGGAAACTTAGTTTGGGACGAGTCTACAGACTTACCAGCTGATGGTTACGAATATTATGTAAGTACAGATGCTACTGAACCAACTGGGGCTACTACAGCAACAGGTAGTGTAGCGGCAGGTGTTCTTACAGCTGACTTATTAGGACTTACACAAGATACTACATACTATGTATGGGTAAGATCTGTTTGTTCTGCTACAGACGCTAGTCCATGGGCAGGTCCAGGTGAATTTACTACAAGCTATTGTGATCCTGCACCTAGTAGTGTGGATAATGATGGTATTGTAAATGTAGATATGGGAACTATAAGTAATGCTACAGATGGAGAAGCGGGTAACTATGCAAACTATAGTGCTCAATCTACAGATGCATTTGCTGGAGCTACAGTAGACTTTGCAATTACTTTTGCTACAGGTTATACTTATGGAACAAAAATTTGGATTGACTGGAATAATGATACTGACTTTGACGACGATGGTGAATTAGTATATACAGGATTATCAGAAAGTGATAACCCAACTATTTTATCAGGATCATTTGATGTTCCTGCAGATGCTGCAATAATAGGTTCTCATAGAGTAAGAATTGGTGGAACTGATAATAATAGTGGTGGTACACCATGTTATACTGGGTCTTATGGTAGTTATGAAGATTATTCTATAAATGTTGTAATGCCACCAGCACCAGTTGTTACTGAGTTTACGCCAGAATCATACTGTGCTGCTAATGGAGATATTACTATAACTGGTACAGGTTTAGGTAATGCTACACTAACAGTAGGTGGAGAAGATATTACAATTACATCTAATACAGATACTGAAATTGTAGCTAATGTTGCAGCAGGTATTTCGGGAGTTGTTGCAGTAACAACTGTAAGTGGTACAGCTACTACTACAGAAACTTTTGAAGTAACAACACCAGCTGAATTTACAATAGATGCTACAGAGTCTACTATTTGTTCGGGTGATGCTACGGCATTAATAACAATCACGGCAGGTGCTGCTGATTTTGACACATACGAATGGTCTCCATCAGAAGGAGTATCAGGAAATGCTGCTGATGGATTTACACTTTCGCCAACAGAAACAACAACTTATACATTAACAGCATCACAATCTGCAGGAAGCTGTGAAGTACTTGTAGATTATACGGTTACAGTTAACCCTGTTCCAGATCCTGTAACAGTTACTCCAGAAGTTACTGAGGCTTGTTATGGTTTCCCAGTTGAACTTACAGCAGAAGGTGGAGAATCTATTATACCAGTTGCTTATTGTGAACCAACAGTAGGAAATACAGGTACATCTGGAGATTATATTGGTGATTTCACTTTTGGAGATTTAGTAAATAATGACTCTGGAGATACAGCATCAGATTATATTTATTATGATGATATGACTGTTGATGTTGTAGGTGGAGAAACATATGATGTTTCTATACAGGCAGGAGGTACCTTTGGACAAGGTTTCCGTATATGGATAGATTATAACATGGATGGTGAATTTTCAACAGATGAAAGTGTTTATGATTCAGGATCTTCAGCTACTACTGAATTTACAGGTACAGCTACTATTCCTGCAACAGCATTTAATGGACTTACAAGAATGCGTGTAGGATGTAGATATAATGCAGTACCTGGTGATGCAGATGCTTGTGGTCATACAGGTTATGGTGAGTGGGAAGATTATAATGTGATGATTACAGGTGCTACTAACGCTGTAAATTATGTATGGTCACCAATGGAAGGGCTTTATGAAGATGCAGAAGCTACAATACCTTATACAGGTAACGGTATGCAAGTTGTATATGCAATGCCAGTTGCATCTGAAACTTATACAGCTACTGTAACAACAGATCTTGGATGTCCAGCATCTGATACAGCTGTATTAAACGTTACTACTACACTAGCTCCAACAGGAGATGCAGAAGCTAACTTTTCAACAGCGGCAACAGTTGCTGATTTAGTAGCTGTAGGAGATAACATTCAGTGGTATAATGTTGAAACAGGTGGTGAAGCTTTAGATCCATCTGAGGATTTATCATCAGGAATGTACTATGCTACACAAACAATGAATGGTTGTGAGAGTGGAGATAGACTTGCTGTAATGGTTACAATTCCAGAAATGGATTGGGTAAACCTACAGTGGCCACCAGTATTAGAAATTGTAGAAGGAACAACAGGTACAGCATATGCTCAAGGTTTCGAACCAGGTGTTACACCGGGTGCAGGTCCTGGTATAGGAGTTAGTGCTTGGATTGCTGTAAGTACTGAAGATACTGATCCATCTACATGGACAACTTGGGTGCCTATGACGTTTAATACGCAAGTAGGAGAGAATGATGAATTTATGGCAGAAATAGGTGATGGTTTAGAGCCAGGTACTTATTACTATGCATCAAGATTCCAATATTTAGAAGGACCATATAGCTACGGTGGTTATAGTGCTGATGGCGGTTCATTCTGGAATGGTACAGATTATGTAAGTGGAGTATTAACTGTTACTTGTGGTACAGAAGCTCCTGTAGCAGATGCAGAACAAGCAGTTTGTGATGCAGGTACTATTGCAGACTTAATGGCAACAGGCGATAATGTTCAATGGTATGACGCTGCTACTGATGGTGCAATGCTTGCTGATACAGATGAATTAGTAGATGGTACTACATATTATGCTTCACAAACTATGGGTTGTGAAAGTTTAACAAGAACAGCGGTAACAGTAACTATAAACGTAACTGCTGCTCCTACAGGAGATGCAGAACAAACAGTTGAAAATGGAGCTACAGTTGCAGGTTTAATGGCAACAGGAGATGATATTCAATGGTATGATGCAGCTACAGAAGGTACAATGCTTTCTAGTACAGATGCACTTGTTGATGGTACTATGTACTATGCTTCACAAACAATGAATGGTTGTGAAAGTCAAGAAAGATTTGCTGTTACTGTAACAGTAAGCGAGCCTACGATGGATTATGTTAACTTACAATACCCAGGAGAGGTAACAGTTTCAATAGCACAATCAGCAATGGTTTATGTACAAGCTCATGAAACAGGTGTAACTGAAGGTACAGGTCCTGGTGCAGGTGTTGCAGCATGGATAGGTATTAGTACAGAAGATACTGACCCTTCTACATGGATAGACTGGATACCAACTACATTTAATATCCAATCAGGAGATAATGATGAGTTTGTAGCTTCAATAGGTTCAGAGCTAGAAGCAGGTACTTATTACTATGCAGCTAGAGTTCAACTTCAAGATGGTCCATATAGCTATGGAGGTTATAACGCAGATGGAGGTAATACTTGGGATGGTGTTACTTATGTAAGCGGAATACTTACTGTGCTTTGTGATACATCAGCACCTCAAGGAGAAACTGAGCAGATAGTAGCTTATGCTGGTGATGCACCAGTTATAGCAGATATTGATGTAACAGGTACAGATGTTGTTTGGTATGCTACAGCACAAGACGCTATAGATGGTAATAACCCTTTAACAGCTGATACAACTGTAGAAGAAGGATTAACATATTATGCTACACAAACAATAAATGGATGTACAAGTCCATTAAGTTTTGCAGTTACTGTAACAGGTTTATTAGGAAATGGTAGTTTTGATACAACTTCATTCGACTATTATCCTAACCCAGTTAACGATGTATTGACATTAACATACTCTTCAGAGATTACTTCTGTAGCAGTATACAACATGCTTGGACAGCAGGTTATGGCAAAAGAGCCTAACACAACTGAAGCTAAGCTTGATATGTCTGTACTTTCAGACGGTACTTATGTAGTTAATGTAACTGCTGGTACTATGGTAAAAACAATCAAAGTAGTTAAAAAGCAATAGTTGTAATTATTATTATTTTTGATTAGTTGAACCGATGGTGAAAGCCATCGGTTCTTTTTTATATATAAGCTACTGTAATGGTAGCTTTTCTTTTTTATTAAATAGTAACTTTGTAGAAAATTATGATTAGATGTTTTTTTCATTAATAATACCTGTATATAATAGGCCTTATGAGATAGAGGAACTATTAGAGAGTCTTGCTAAACAATCGTATAGAAGCGATTTTGAAGTGGTAATAGTTGAGGATGGATCTTCAGTGAAGTGTGATACAGTAGTAGATTCTTTTAAGGATGAGTTATTTATATCATATTACTTTAAAGATAATTCTGGACCAGGAGATTCAAGAAATTATGGTATGAGAAAAGCTAAAGGAGAATATTTTATAATATTTGATTCTGATTGTGTTATTCCAGAGCAGTATCTAAGAAATGTTGCTAAGAACCTAACTAGTAATTATGTAGATTGTTTTGGTGGTCCAGATGCTGCATTAGACAGTTTTAGCGATGTACAAAAAGCTATTAATTTTACAATGACCTCTTTTTTGACAACTGGAGGAATTAGAGGAAAATCAGAAAAAATTGAAAAATTTCAGCCTAGAAGTTTTAATATGGGAATTTCTAGTAAAGCATTCAAAGAATCTGGGGGATTTGGTAATATACACCCAGGCGAAGACCCTGACCTTTCTATACGACTTTGGAAATTAGGGTATAAAACAAGCCTTTTCTCAGATTGCCATGTATATCATAAAAGAAGAATAGACTGGGAGAAATTTTATAAACAAGTTAAAAAGTTTGGTAAAGCAAGGCCAATTCTTGATAAATGGCATCCTGAATATAAAAAAATTACCTTTTTATTTCCATCACTTTTTATAATAGGTTTTTTATGTTCTATTATAATGCTTTTTGTTGATTTTCCTTTTCCTTTTCAATTTTATTTGGTCTACTTACAATTATTATTTATGCTATCTTATATCCAAAATAATAGAAGTATTAAAATAGGTGCTTTATCTATAGTAGCTACTTGTATTCAATTTTATGGGTATGGTTCAGGCTATATAGAGTCATTTATAAAGATTCATTTATTAATGAAAAAACCAGAGGAAGCTTTTCCTGAATTATTTTTTAAAAAATGAAAACAAAAATTATAGGACTTACTGGGGGGATTGGTAGTGGTAAAACTACAATTGCTAATTATTTTTCATCATTAGGTGTGCCAGTGTATATTGCAGATGATGAAGCTAAAAAAATACTAGACACTACAGAGGTTATTACAGAAATAGTAAATGTTTTTGGGCAAGAAATACTTATTGATGGTAAACCTGATAGAAAAAAACTAGCAGCAATAGTTTTTAATAATCCAGAAAAATTGAAACAACTTAATAATATAATCCATCCCGAAGTAAAGAAACATTTTCATAACTGGTTACTTTCTAATAGTAATGCTCCATTTGTAATTAAAGAAGCTGCTATTTTGTTTGAGAGTGGTAGTTATAAAGATTGTGACAAAATAATATTAGTTACTGCTCCTAAAGATGTGCGAGTGCAAAGAGTTATGACTAGAGATAATGTTTCTGAAAACGAGGTGCTTAAAAGAATGGTTAATCAATGGGATGATGCCGAAAAAATAAATTTAAGTGATTTTATTGTAAATAATATAGAATTAGATGATGCTAAAAATCAAGCTAATACAATTTATATTAACCTAAATAATATGTAATACATTATTATGCTGTTAATATTTGTTAATGTTTCTAGGCTTTAAATGTTAAAATACTAATTTTGTACCGATGAATAAGACTAGATTTCGATTACTCGTGTTTTTCATGAGTTTATCACTAATAGGTATAATTTTAGTACAACTGTATTGGGTTAACTCTTCTATTAAAAATAATGAAGAACAATTTAAGCTACAGATACAACGTGCATTAGCTAAAACTGCTGTAAGATTACAGGAGAACGATGCTCATAAATTTTTTAAATATTATGCTGCTTATAAGGATAGTACAGATATGATACCGTCTCGACAAGAGATGTTACCATATTACTATAATTATAAGAAAAATATAATACCTGAAAATGTTATCCATTCTACAGATGTAGATAGGGTAGATTATAATTTGTTTTTTGATAATAGAGGAGGAAGTAGTAATTATATTAATAATGCTAAGTCAAGTACTTCTTATTTAAATGAGAATAACCCTTCTAGAAATGGAGATATAGAGGTATGGCAACGTTATCAATTTGATCTTTATATTAAAGATTTTAGAGATTTTAACCCTCTAGAAATAAGGGTTTCTAAAGACTGGCTTGAGAAAATATTGAGAACAGAACTTTCTCGAAGTGGAGTAGAGACTCCTTTTGAATTTGGTATATATAATAGAGGTTTACCTACCAAATTGAGATCTAAAAATTTAAAGTGGAAAGATGTAACATCTTGTCAGTATCCTGTTTATACTGATATAGATGGACAGTCAGGTTACAGGCTATTAGTGAGTTTCCCTAAGAAGAAAACATTTATATTTTCTTCAATTTTAGGTATTACATCCTTGTCACTTATTTTTACACTAATAATAATAATAGCTTATTTAAGTGCTATTAATCAGTTGATTAAGCAAAAGCAAATATCAGAGATTAAGACTGACTTTATTAATAATATGACGCATGAGTTCAAGACTCCAATTGCAACAATAAACTTAGCGTTAGATGCAATAAGGAGCCCTAAGATACTTTGTGACGAAGAAAAAGTTAAGCGTTATCTCGAAATGATAAGAGATGAAAATAAAAGAATGCATTCGCAGGTAGAAAATGTATTACAAATTTCTAGGCTTGATAAAAGAGAGCTTGATATTACTAAAAATCAAGCTAATATTCATGAAGTCATTGATGAAGCTATAGAGCATGTTCATTTAATTATAGAAACTAGAAATGGTACTTTAATTAGGAATTTTAACGCTAAGGGAACGACAGTTTTGTTAAATGATGTTCACTTTACAAATGTTTTAGTTAATATTTTAGACAATGCTATAAAATATTCTCCCGAAGAACCCGTTATAGAGATAAGTACAGAAAATGTAAAGGATTTTGTACTAATTAAAATTAAGGATAGTGGTCTAGGTATGTCTAAAAACACTCAAAAAAGAATATTTGAGAAGTTTTATAGAGAACATACAGGAGATTTACATAATGTGAAAGGTCATGGTTTAGGTCTTGCTTATGTAAAAAGAGTGATTGACGACCACAATTGCAATATATACGTAGAAAGTGAAAAAGGAAAAGGTAGTACCTTTACCATCAAAATGCCCCTAATAAATTAAAAATATGGAAGAAGTAAACAAAAAGATTCTTTTAGTAGAAGATGATCCAAATTTTGGAGCCGTACTAAAAGATTATCTATCAATTAATGATTTTGACGTGACGTTGGCAAAAAACGGAATGGAAGGATTTGAAAAGTTTAAAAAAGACAATTTCGATCTTTGTATTCTAGATGTTATGATGCCATATAAGGACGGTTACACATTAGCAAGAGAGATACGCGAAAAGAACAAAGAAGTGCCTATCGTGTTCCTTACTGCTAAGTCTATGAAAGAGGATGTATTAAAAGGTTATAAAGTAGGTGCAGATGATTACCTAAATAAGCCTTTTGATTCTGAAGTTTTACTTATGAAGATAAGAGCTATTATTCAAAGAAAAGCATCTGAAGTAAAGACAGACAATACTAAATTTGAATTTCAAATTGGTAAATTCCATTTAAATTCAAAGCTACGTTTCTTAACTTTTGAGAACGATGAGCCAGTAAAATTATCACCAAAAGAAAATGAACTGCTAAAAATGTTAGCACTTCATGAAAACGACTTGATGCCAAGAGAGCTTGCTCTTACCAAAATTTGGAGAGATGACAATTACTTTACATCAAGAAGTATGGACGTATATATTGCTAAACTTAGAAAGTACCTTAAACCTGATGAAGAAGTAGAAATACTTAACATTCACGGAGAAGGTTTCCGTTTAGTTATAAAAAACAAAGTCTCTGAATAGAGCAACCAAAAAAGAAAAATCTACATCTAGAAAAAAAGACACTTCTCTAATATAGAGAGGTGCCTTTTTGTTTTATAGCAATATTCTTTTACTTCCAGTTAAGCTCTAAGGCAAAACAGGGTTTGTTGTTTTTTACTACAGTAATATATTCTTGTTTGTCTTGTTGCCCTTTGTGTAAAGTAACTTCATCGTCAAGTTTTAACTCTCTTAAAAAGTTCATGTCAAAACTTTGTAGTTGCTGTTTTAGTAGTGGATGATGATCTATAGTGTCTAAACACCACTCTAAATACTTTACATTATTTGCATGAAAAACAATATCTAAATCAGATAGTACTATTTTTTTATTACTAGTTATTTCACTATCCCTATTAAGTTCTATTTTATTAAATGAGGCTGTAGTAGGCGATTTATCAGGATATTTTTCAAAATGTTCATGAGGTAATGCAAGTGCCTCTGGCCTTCCTGTTTTGGTATTGATAACAGCCCAGTAGGTCATAGATCCTGCTATTTTTTTACCATTGAGCCATATTTCTAATGCTCTTACAGATCGAGACCCATGTAAGTCCATTATCCATGTTTTCACGGCTACAGTATCTCTCCATTTAGGTAATTCATCAATTTCTACACGCATTCTACTTAATACCCATGCTTGGTCGTGTTTTTGCATGTCGGTAAAACTCATTGCGCCAAGCTCGGAGTGTTTTCCTGCTGTGAGTTGTAATAAGTTACATAGTTCTGTATGTTTTAAGTAACCATTAGGGTAGCATTGTAAAAAGTTGATTTCCCATTCTTGAGAATGGATAGAGGTAAAACTAGGGGATAGGGGCATTATAGTTTTTCTTTTATAAAATTAATAATGGTTTGTGGTGGGGTGGTAAAATCAAACCATGTAGTAGTATCATTACGCTTAAACCAAGTCATTTGTCTTTTAGCAAAACGGCGTGTATTCTTTTTTATTTCTTCTATGGCAAAATTTAGAGAATACTCTTCATCAAAATAACTGAATAATTCTCTATAGCCAACAGTTTGTAAAGCGTTACGTTTTTTATGAGGGTATACAGTTTCAGCTTCTTTAATAAGTCCTGATTTTACCATAATATCAACACGTTGGTTTATACGGCTATACATTACTTCTCGTTCAGCATTTAGACCAATTGTTATAGGAGTAAAGTTTCGACTATTCTTTTTAATATTTAAAAAAGAAGAATAAGGTTTACCTGAGCTAATACAAACTTCAAGAGCACGCATTAATCGTTGGGGGTTTTCTTTAGCTACGTTATTATAATGTATTGGGTCTAGTCGTGCTAATTCTTCTTGTAAATAGCTTATGCCATGAGTTTCATAGTCTTTTATAAGTTTTTCCCTTACTGTGCTATCTACATCAGGAAATTCATCAAAACCTTTTAGCACGGCATCAATATAAAGCCCTGACCCGCCTACCATTACTACAAAATCATGTTGTTTGTATAGTTCATCAAGTAATGCAATAGCATCGCGTTCAAAATTGCCTACAGTGTACTCATCAAAGATGCTTATGTTTTGAATAAAATAATGTTTAGCAGCTTCTAATTCTTCTTTAGAGGGTACAGCAGTACCAATACTCATTTCTTTGAAAAATTGTCTACTATCTGCCGAAATGATTGGGCAATTAAAATGTTTAGCTATTTCTATTGCCATAGCTGTTTTACCTATGGCTGTAGGACCAACAACAGTTATAAGGTGTTTTTTTTGTATAGTTCTACTCATTATTAATCTAAATTATTACCGCATTTATAGCAATACTTAGCACTATCTTTATGGTAATCGGCATTACACACTCTACATACTTGGGTACTTTCTTGAACGTTTTCTTTCATAAATTGTGCTGTTACTAGACCTGTTGGTACTGCTATAATACCATACCCTAATATCATTATTACTGATGAAATGAACTGACCTAATGGGGTAACAGGTATAATATCTCCGAATCCAACAGTGGTTAGGGTAACAATAGTCCAATATATACTTACTGGTATATTTGTAAATCCATTTTCTGATCCCTCTACTATGTACATCAAAGTTCCCATAATTACACATAGTATAATTACACTAAACAAGAATACGGCTATTTTTACCCTGCTTTTAATTAATGCTGCTAGTAACTGGTTTGATGCTCCTACAAAATGCATTAATTTGAGTATTCTGAAAACTCGCAGTAAACGTAAGGAACGTATTGAGATTAAAAAACCAAGCCCAGGGAAAAGTATATCTATGTATTTTGGTAGGGTAGATAATAAATCTATAATTCCGTAGAAGCTAAAAATATAATTGATTGTTCTTTTTACTGATATAATTCTTAAAAAATATTCAATAGTAAAAAATATAGTTACAATCCACTCAATAACATTAAGTTGCTCTCCATACACTTTTTCTATGCTAGATACACTTTCTAGCATAACAGTTATTACACTAATTAATATAACTATTAGCAATACTACATCAAACAGTTTACCTGCTGGAGTATCAGCTTCATATATTATCTCGTGAAGTTTTTTTCTGAAGTTTTCAGACATTTTTATACCACTAAAGTGTTACTTTAATCAAAAGTAATACAACTTTTTAAAACCGTATTATTTTTAATCCTTTTTTCCTGCGGATATAACCTTGTATAATGTTTTTCACATCCCTGTTATGATCCATTGGTGTTAAGATATTCTTTAATATTTCAGGATTATTTACTTGATGGTTAAGGTTAAAGAATGCATAACCCTTATATATTCCTTTTTCTATTAATACAGCGCTGCGCTCTTCTATAGTACGACCTTTATCAATAATTATCATGCTTTGATGATTAAAGCTATTGTGATTGATAAACTCGGTAACACGTTGGTTATAATCTTTAGTAGATTCTTTATTAACACAAGCACCATTACAGTTATCTAGCTCATGAGCAAAACAGTTTACTTTATCAGTAGTATCTAAATCAGTAAGTTTTTGACAAAGTTTGTACTTGTTTACAATTTTAGATAAAGCATTTTTAGCTTCGGTCATTCCAGAAAATGATATAACTTCTTTTCTACGACCATCTGTTTTCTTTATACTAAGGCAAATGTATCCATTATCATTTTTCTTAGCATATAATGAATAAGGGAAAATTGTCTTTTTTAAAGCTTTATTTTGCGAAGGCTTATTAATTTTAATTTCCTGACACTCTTTAAGTAAAGCTATAAGTTCGCTACCTGTTTCTTCGTAGTTCACAGTATATACATCACGTTGTAGCCTTTTGGCTTTTCGAGAAGTACCAGTAAAGTGTTGATTCAGCCTTTTTTTTATATTAGTACTTTTACCTATATATATCAGGTTTCCGTTTTTTCGATAAATGTAATATACTCCAGTGATTGAAGGTATATTTTCTAGTAAATCAAAAAGCTTTGGAGAAATGTCTTTTTTGGAGTCAGACTTTATAAGTTCTTTTATAATTTCCTTTTCTACATCTTTTGCTAATAGCATTTTAAAGAGCTGAACAGTTGCAAGCGCATCGCCAGAAGCTCTATGTCTATCACTCATTGGTATACCTAATGCACGTACTAATTTTCCTAAACTATGCGATTTTTGTTCAGGCATTAATTTTTGTGAGAGTTCTACTGTACAAAGAGATTCTCGCTCATATTTATAGCCAAGTCTGCTAAATTCTGTGCCTAATATTCTGTAATCAAATTGTGCATTGTGTGCCACGATAATACAACCTTCGGTAATTTCTACTATACGTTTTGCTACCTCATGAAATTTAGGTGCAGTACGAAGCATGGTATTATTAATACCTGTAAGTTTTACGACAAAGGGTTGTATTGGTTTTTCGGGGTTAACTAGGCTTATAAATTGGTCTATTACCTCATGTCCATCATATTTATATATGGCAATCTCGGTTATTCCTTCTTCATTATATTGTCCTCCAGTAGTCTCTATATCAAGTATTGCGTACATCATCAATCCCTAAAGGGAAAATTTACTTTATTATCTGCTCTAAAACGTTTGATACCAAATATACGAATAAAGCAACAATTATATGCAGTACTAGGAGTTTCTGTTTTTGTAATAGCGTTTATCTGCTACCAAAAATACTACTACCTATTCGAACCATAGTACTACCACAGGAAATAGCCAATGTATAGTCGCCACTCATACCCATTGATATTGTAGATAATTCGCAGTTATCAGTTATTGCTCTAGTAGATAAACTCTCAAAAATAGTTTTAAGCTGTGTGAACTCTTTTTTTACTTGCTCTTTGTTATCAGTAAAAGTAGCCATTCCCATGATTCCTATTACTTTAATATTTTCTAAAGTTGTGAAAATATCAGAGTTTAAAAGTTCTTGAAGCTCATTTTCATCCATCCCGAATTTTGTTTCTTCTTCGGCAATGTGCATTTGTAATAAACAGTTTATAACTCTATCGTGTTTTTTAGCCTGCTTGTTTATTTCTTTAAGCAATTTTAAACTATCTACACCATGTATAAGGTTTACAAACGGTGCCATATACTTTACCTTATTAGTTTGTACATGCCCTATCATATGCCATTTTATATCTTTAGGCATTTGTTCCCATTTCTCCGTCATTTCCTGTATTTTGTTTTCACCAAAAATACGTTGCCCAGCTTCATAAGCTTCCATTAGGTCTGCTACAGGTTTAGTTTTAGAAACTGCTACAAGTGTAACATTTTCAGGTAATGACGATTTTATATTGAGAAGATTACTTTTTATAGACATAGATGTATTTTTAAGAACCAATTTCATAAACCACTAAACCGCTTCTAAATTTAGGTTCAATATAGGTACTTTTAGGAGGCATAATTTGATTATTATCTGCCAATTCTTTTATATCGTTAACAGTAGGAGGGTAAAGCATAAAGCCAACTTCAAATTTACCTTCATCTACCATTTTCTTAATATCAGTAACGGGTCTGCTACCAGGTATATATTCAATACGTTCATCATTACGTAGGTCTATAATACCAAGCATAGGGCGTAATACTTTGTCGTATAATATTTTTGCATCTAATGCCTCATAGCTTGAACTGAAATTAGTTTCTTTAAGGTGTAAGGCATAAAACTCACCATCTAAGTACATCCCAAAGCTAAATTTGTTTTTAGGCTTCCATAACTCTTGATGTCTGTTTTCTATAGTAAAATCTTTACTAAGAGCATTGATAAATTGCTTCTTGGTTACTTTGTTAAGATCTCTTATGATACGGTTGTATTCATAAATCTTTAAATCAGTTTCAGCAATAAGAAAACTCATAAAGTAGTTTAGGTTTTCATTACCTGTTCCACTTTGTTGCTCATGTAGCATATTAGCAGAGGCCGATCTATGGTGACCATCGGCAATATAAAGGCTGTCTATTTCTTCAAACTGTTGTTGTATCCAAGCAATTTCTTCACTATCCTTTATTCTCCAAAGTGTGTGTTTATCCTTATTTAGAGATGAAAATAGGTATAAAGGATGCTCTTTTTTCTTTTTAGCAATCCATTCCTTTAGTTCCTTTTTTTCAGGATACGTAATAAGTACAGGTTCTGTATTAAAACCTACTTTACATAGATATTCTTTAAAGTAATCTACACGATAAGACAGAGTATCTTCGTGTTTTTTAATTACATTATTCCTATAATCTTCTATAGATGTACCCGCTATAATTCCTGTATAACTATTTCCTTTACTTTGTATTTCGTACAGAAAAAAAGTTGGTTTTTTTTCCTTCTTTAAAACTTCCGATTCTTTAAACTCTTCATATTTTAAGTTAACAGCTTTTAACCGAGTATCTGTCGAAATTTTTTGCAATTTCACATAAGCAGGGTTAAGTACATGTAAAAATGAAAAAGGATTATAATCTAATTGAGAGGCTAACTCTGCTGGACTATATTCGTCATATGATCGAGAGGTTACAATGCTTACCTTGTCACGGGCAGGTCGTACAGCTTTAAAGGGAACTATTTTTGCCAAGTTACTATGTTTATTTTACACATTTGGGAAAAATAAACAAAAGACAATAGCGTGTTATAACCACTATTGCCTTTTGTTTATAGGGGTATTATATTGTTATAGTTGCTTATTTTTTATAAGCTACTTTTTCTGCTTTTTTACTTTCAGAGTAGTCGTAGAAACCTTCTCCAGATTTCACACCTAGTTTACCAGCTCTTACCATATTTACTAGTAATGGGCAAGGTGCATATTTAGGGTTTTTAAATCCATCATGCATTACGTTTAGTATAGATAAACATACATCAAGCCCAATAAAATCGGCAAGTTGTAATGGTCCCATAGGGTGAGCCATACCTAATTTCATAACAGTATCAATTTCATATACTCCTGCTACACCGTTATAAAGTGTTTCGATAGCCTCGTTTATCATCGGCATCAAAATACGGTTTGCCACAAAACCAGGGTAATCGTTAACCTCTACAGGTACTTTACCTAATTGCTCAGATAAGTCCATGATAGTTTTAGTAACCTCATCAGATGTGTTATAACCTCTAATAATTTCTACTAACTTCATGATAGGCACAGGGTTCATAAAGTGCATACCAATTACTCTATCTTGTCTAGTTGTTACAGCAGCTATTTGCGTAATAGATATAGATGATGTATTAGTTGCCAAAATGGTTTTTTCGTCACAAAAATCATTAAGGTCTTTAAATATTTTTAGCTTAAGGTCTACATTTTCAGTAGCAGCTTCTACAACAAGGTCAGTATTAACAACACCATCTTTAACATCAGTATAAGTAATGATGTTACCAATAGTTTTAAGTTTATCTTCTTCTGTTATTTTACCTTTAGCGACCATTCTATCCAGATTAGAAGCTATAGTAGCCATACCTTTATCTAGAGATTTTTCAGATATATCAATAAGTTTTACAGTGAATCCGCTTTGTGCAAAGGTGTGAGCTATACCATTACCCATAGTACCTGCACCAATTACTGCTATATTTTTCATGTGTTTTATTATTTAGTTTTTCTGTTTGTTTTTGTTAGCGTTGTAAATGTATATTTATTCGTTAAAACAGTCTATAATTTTGTAAGCAATACGTAATGCTTCAGTACCATCTTCTAGTGTAACAATAGGAGTTGTATTGTTATTTATTGCATCGGCAAAAGTTTCAAGCTCGTCTAGTATAGCGTTGTTAGCTTCTACATCTGGGTTTTCAAAATAGATTTGTTTTTTAATACCCTCTGCATTTTGTAATATCATGTCAAAATCTCCAGGAGTTTCAGGCGCATCTTTCATTTTTACAACTTCACACATCTTATCTAGAAAATCAACAGAGATGTAAGCGTCTTTTTGAAAGAAGCGTGATTTACGCATGTTTTTTAATGATATACGGCTAGAGGTAAGGTTAGCTACACAACCATTTTCAAACTCAATACGTGCATTGGCTATATCTGGAGTATCGCTAATAACAGATACTCCACTTGCTTTAATGTTTTTTACTTTACTTTTTACTACACTTAATATAGCATCAATATCGTGTATCATTAAGTCTAGTACCACAGGTACATCAGTACCACGAGGGTTAAACTCAGCAAGACGATGTGTTTCTATAAACATAGGGTTTTGTATCATGTTTTTAGTTGCTATAAAAGCAGGGTTAAAACGTTCTACATGTCCCACTTGTCCTTTTACATTATGCTGTTTTGCAAGGGCTATAATCTCTTCAGCTTCTTCTACAGTATTAGATATTGGCTTTTCTATAAAAACGTGTTTTCCAGCCTGTATAACTTCTTTAGCACAATCGTGATGCGAAAGAGTAGGAGTTACAATATCTACTACATCTACAGCAGCTATAAGTTCACTAATACTATCAAATTTAGTATAACCAAATTCGTCAGCTACTTTACTCGCATTATCACTATTTGGATCATAGAAACCAACTAAATCATATTTTTGCGACTGATTGAGTAAACGCAAGTGTATCTTTCCAAGATGCCCTGCACCCAATACTCCGATTTTAAGCATAAGAAATATATTTTTAACAAAAATAAGATTATTTAGGTTTAAAATACAAAAAGAGGTTCTAAAAATGTAGACTGTATTAAAAGGTGTATAAATCTATTTTTGAATATCATTTTTAACCTTTACTATTTGATTTAGTTTTCTATTTTTACGAAAAAATTAATTCACTACTTTGAGAGATACAGGAAAACACCAAGGTCTTAGAAATCAGCTTGTAAACGTTTTAGAACAAAAGGGTATTACAGATAAAAATGTACTAGAAGCTGTACGAAAAATACCGAGACATCTTTTTCTTAATTCAAGTTTTGAAGATTACGCCTATCAAGATAAAGCATTTCCTATAGGTGCAGGACAAACTATATCTCACCCTTATACTGTAGCATTTCAGTCGCAACTACTAGAGGTAGAGCGAGATCATAAAATATTAGAGGTTGGTACAGGATCTGGTTACCAGACAGCGGTATTGTTTATGATGGGGGCTAAGGTATATAGTATAGAGCGTCAAAAAGAACTGTTTAAAAGTACTTCTTTATTATTACCTAAATTAGGAATACGTCCTAAGCACCTTTCATTTGGTGACGGTTACAAAGGGTTACCTAATTATGGTCCTTTTGATAGTATTATTGTTACGGCTGGTGCACCATTGATACCTAAGCCATTAATGGCACAATTAAAGATAGGTGGTAGGTTGATAATACCTGTAAATGGAGATGGGGATTCACAAGTTATGACGATGCTAATTAGAAAAACGGAAACTCAATTTGAAAAACATGAGTTTGGTGAGTTCCGTTTTGTGCCATTACTTGAAGATAAAAACTAAGAGTTTTTAGATTTTGCTTTGTACCGTTCTTGCATCAATGTCGCTGTGAGAGGCGTAGTGTAATACTTTACCGTTTTTTATAAGTAATATTTGTGGTGATTGATGCATAACACCGAAACGTGAAGCAATTTCGTTACTAATGTTTCTGTATTCTAAAAGGTTTAAGTAATAAGGCTTTAAATCATCTTCTGCAATTTCATACTCTTGCTCGAAACTTCTTAATGCCATTCTACTAATGCTACATCTAGTACTGTGCTTAAATATTAATACAGGTGTTTCTGAAGATTCATTAACTATAGTGTCTAATTGTTGAATTTGTGTTAATTCGTTCCACTTTAAAGTAGTAGTCGGGATAGTCTTATTGTCATTACTACCAAATATTTTATTTAAAAAACTCATAATTGTATAATTGTTCAAGACATGTTGGCGGTTAAAAATCTCTTTTTCTGAGTTTTAGGTGTCAACTAGTCAGATTTTACTTATTGGAATAACTATTGAAATATATCATCCAAATTTAAATAATTAAGATATGAATTTTGCCAATTTTACCATAAAATCACAAGAAGCCATACAAAGGGCACAACAAATAGCTCAAGGTTATGGGCATCAACAAATAGAAAATGAACATATTGTAAAAGCATTATTAGAAGTAGATGAAAATGTTACTCCTTTTATACTTAAAAAGTTAAATGTAAACGTAGATCTTTTTCAGCAAATATTAGATAGTACATTACAAAGCTTTTCTAAAGTTGAGGGGGCAGAAATGTCATTATCACGAGATGCTAGTAACACACTTAATGAAGCATCTAATATTGCTCGTAAAATGAATGATGAGTTTGTTTCTATAGATCATTTATTATTAGCCGTTTTTAATAGTAGGAGTAAAGTCGCTCAGATATTAAAAGATCAAGGTGTTAAAGAGAAAGAATTAAAGTTTGCTATTGAGGAGTTAAGAAAAGGAGAAAGAGTAACCTCGGCAAGTGCAGAGGAAACATATAACTCTCTTAATAAGTATGCTAAAAACCTTAATCAGCTTGCAAATGACGGAAAACTTGACCCTGTAATAGGACGTGATGAAGAAATTCGTCGTGTACTTCAAATACTATCACGACGAACAAAGAATAATCCAATGTTAGTAGGAGAGCCTGGTGTAGGTAAAACCGCTATTGCTGAGGGGTTAGCGCATCGTATTATTCAAGGAGATGTACCAGAGAACCTTAAAGATAAGGTAGTTTATTCTTTAGATATGGGAGCACTTATTGCAGGTGCAAAATATAAAGGAGAGTTTGAAGAGCGATTAAAGTCGGTAGTTAAAGAAGTGACTTCTGCTGAAGGTGATATAGTACTTTTTATAGATGAGATACACACACTTGTAGGAGCAGGAGGT
The DNA here is from genome assembly GCA_001874325.1 of Flavobacterium sp. MedPE-SWcel. GTDB lineage: Bacteria > Bacteroidota > Bacteroidia > Flavobacteriales > Flavobacteriaceae > Flavobacterium. The sequence goes on from MPCW01000012.1 coordinate 19,686, forward strand.
GGTGATGGAGCTATGGATGCAGCCAATATATTGAAACCAGCTTTAGCAAGAGGAGAACTTCGTGCCATTGGAGCAACAACGTTAGATGAGTACCAAAAATATTTTGAAAAGGATAAAGCTCTTGAAAGGCGTTTCCAGAAGGTAGTAATTGATGAACCTGATACAGAGAGTGCAATATCGATACTACGTGGAATTAAAGAAAAGTATGAAACACATCATCAAGTACGTATAAAAGATGATGCTATCATTGCAGCAGTAGAATTTTCGCAACGATATATCAGTAATCGTTTTTTACCAGATAAAGCTATTGACCTAATGGATGAAGCTGCTTCTAAAATACGTATGGAAATTAACTCTAAACCAGAGGAATTAGATGTATTAGATAGAAAAGTAATGCAGCTTGAAATAGAAATAGAAGCCATTAAACGCGAAAATGATTCGGTAAAACTTAAGTCCTTAGGATTAGAGTTAGCTAACCTCAAAGAAGAACGTAATGAGATATATGCACGATGGAAGAGCGAAAAAGATGTTGTAGATAATATACAAGCAGCTAAAACAGATATAGAACATTACAAAGCGGAAGCAGAAAAGGCAGAGCGTGAAGGGAATTATGGGAAAGTAGCTGAACTACGTTATGGAAAAATAAAAGAAGCACAAGAAAGACTTGATGCAATGCAGCAAAAATTACAAGAAAATCAAACAAGTCAAACACTTATAAAGGAAGAAGTAACCTCTGAAGACATTGCTGAGGTTGTTGCAAAGTGGACAGGGATACCTGTGACTAAGATGTTGCAAAGTGATCGTGAAAAGTTGCTTAAACTAGAAGATGAATTACACAAGCAAGTAGTAGGACAGGAAGAAGCTATAGAAGCAGTTAGTGATGCTGTAAGACGTAGTCGAGCAGGGTTACAAGATCAAAATAAACCAATAGGGTCATTTTTGTTTTTGGGTACTACAGGTGTAGGTAAAACAGAGCTTGCAAAAGCGTTAGCTACCTATCTTTTTGATGATGAAAGTGCTATGACACGTATTGATATGAGTGAATATCAGGAACGTCATAGTGTGAGTAGATTAGTAGGAGCACCTCCAGGATATGTAGGTTATGATGAAGGAGGGCAACTTACTGAAGCTGTTAGACGTAAACCATATTCGGTAATATTGTTAGATGAAATAGAAAAAGCACATCCAGATACTTTTAATATTTTATTACAAGTATTAGATGAGGGTAGACTTACTGATAATAAAGGTAGACTAGCTGATTTTAAGAATACTATTATAATAATGACTTCTAATATGGGGAGTTCTATTATACAAGAGAAGTTTGAGAACATGAAAGGTGATGTAGAATCAACTGTTGAGGTTGCTAAAGTAGAAGTACTAGGATTACTAAAACAAACTGTTCGTCCTGAATTTATTAACCGTATTGACGATATTGTAATGTTTACACCATTAAATGTTGATAATATTAAAGAAATAGTAGGCTTACAATTAAAAGGAGTTACTAAGTTATTAGCGCAACAAAATATTACACTAGATGCTACTCCTGAAGCAATTAATTATTTAGGTAAAAAAGGTTATGATCCTGATTTTGGAGCACGACCAGTAAAACGTGTAATACAAAAAGAGGTTATGAACGAATTGTCTAAACAAATACTTTCGGGTAAAGTAACTACTGATAGTATTATTTTACTAGATAGCTTCGATGGTCAGTTAGTTTTTAGAAATCAAGATAAAATAATGAATAATTAAGAATAAAATATTAATTTCACTTGTAGAAAATGCCCTATTAATTGATAGGGTGTTTTTTTATAAATTTATAGCTATTTATTTGAAAAAAGTATATTTGACAAAACAACTAAAATTTTGAACGTAACACTATCAAACACCGTATTATCAGTATCTATAAATCCAAAAGGAGCTGAGCTTGTATCTTTAAAAGACGATAATGGAAAAGAATATATGTGGGAAGCAAATCCTGAATATTGGGGTAAGCATTCACCAGTACTTTTTCCTATTGTGGGAGTATTAAAAGATAATAGTTATACCCATAATGATAAAAAATATAATTTATCGCGACATGGTTTTGCAAGAGATATGATGTTTGAGATAAAAGAACAGTTTGAAGATAGTGTGATCTTTTTGTTAACAGCTGATGATTCAACAAAAGAAAAATACCCTTTTGATTTTGAATTAGAGGTTCAATATACGTTAGAAGACAATAACTTGTATATTGATTATACTGTAGTTAATATGGGTGATGGGGATATGCCATTTTCTTTAGGAGCACATCCTGCTTTTGCGTTACCTAACGATTTTAATGATTATAGCTTAGAGTTTGAAAAAGATGAGGAACTGATTACTCATCCGCTAGAGAATGAATTATTAACAGACAGAAAGATTATATATTCTGTTCCTGAGGGTATTTTACCATTAGAATATTCATTATTTAAAAAAGATGCTCTTGTATGTAAAGAAATAGACTCGACATATATTACTATTGCAGAAAATGACGAACCTTTTTTAAGGGTAACATTTCCTGATTTTCCACATTTAGGTATCTGGACAAAACCTGACTTTCCTTTTTTATGTATAGAACCTTGGCAAGGCTATGCTGATTCACCATCGGCAAATGGTAACCTTTTTGAAAAAGAAGGTATGCTAGTGCTAGAAGAAGGAAGCGAAATTACCAAAACACTTACTATCGAGATATTAAAATAGGGTAATATTGAAAGTCTATATATTTTATACCAACTAATGAACGAATTTGAAAAACAATTTTTAGAAGTACAAGATTTACTAAAATTTGATGATTACAACCTTGTTATAAAACGACTTATTGACTTTACATTAGATACAGAGTCTATTACATTTTATAAGAAGACAACGGAATTACTTGACTGGATAGATAATAATCCAGAATCTTTAGAGCTTAAAGAAAAATTATCTCAATTATTAAAAGAGCTATGTAGTGTACTTGTAAATAAGCCTATTTCTAAAAAGAAAAAGATACTAGAAGGTATTGATATTGTTAAACGGTACGGAGCGTCTTCTTTTGCTTTAGGGCCTGCAAACATAAAGCTTTATGAAGGTGATATTATTGGGTTGGTAGGAGAGAACGGTAATGGTAAAACTACCTTATTACGCCTCCTTAGTGGTGAGCTATATGCTACAGCAGGTTCTATTCAGTATGATTTCCCTTATAATGATCTTTATGATTTGCGTACTAAATTAGTGTATATACCCCAACGTACAGATACTTGGCGTGGTTCTATGTTTGAAAATTTAGTATTTACAGCTTCTTCTTACGGTTACTTGCCACAAGAAATTAATTTTATAGTAGAGCTTACTATTGCACGACTAGGGTTAAGAAAGTTTAGAAAATATAAATGGAAAGATCTATCATCAGGTTATAAAATGCGTTTTGAGTTAGCGCGTATGCTTTTAAGAAAACCTAAAGTTTTACTAATAGATGAACCATTAGCAAACCTAGATATATTAGCACAACAAACAGTGCTTGAGGATTTTAGAGCAATAGCTAAATCGCCTTTTAGACCTATAGGTATTATACTAAGTTCTCAACAACTGTATGAGGTAGAAAAAACATCTGATCAGGTAATATTTCTTAAAAATGGGCAGCAAAAAAACTTACACGCTGCAACAACAGATGAAACTATAATTGAAGAGGGGAGTAAACCATTAGTCATAGAGTTTGAAAGTGAATGGACACAAAGTATGCTTAATGAGAAGTTATTAAGTATAGGTTTACAATCGATACAATTTAATGGCGGAACTTTTATAGCTACGTTTTCGGGAGATAAAACAGTGAATGATTTTATGAAAACAATTATTACACACAATATTCACATTGTTTATTTCAGAAATATATCTAACTCTACACGACGCTTTTTTGTGTCTTAATATCTTTACTAATGTTCAAGAAAACACAAAATTACCTATTGCTTAATCATCCGCTTTTATGGAACCTTAAAATAGTTCCAACAGTTGCAGCAGCAATAGTTTTTCATATTATATTTTTTATTATAGGCTATGTTAACGGTGCTGTAGATTTTGCCAATACTCCTGATTGGGATTATGATAATAATTCACCTGTAGTAGTTTTTTTCGCCATACTATTAGCAACGCTATCTATTGTATTATGGTTAGTGTTTTATTTTCGTAATAATGCGTATAAATCATTTTACCCTCAAAATAAACTATCCTTATTTAAGGAATGGATGTTAATCTTATTAGTTTGTGTGCTTAACTGTACTTTTAGTGCTTCTTATTTTTATGCTAAAGACTTAAAAACACGTAGTTATTTTAACGAACAAGAGTTTTCCAGACGAATAGATGTTATCAGTATATCTTCACTTTTTATTAAAGGAAGTTATAAAGATAATGGGCGTTCATTTGAAGAAGTAAATGGAGAAGAAGAATGGGTAAATTACGATACATTTGAATATAATGGTAAAAAATACCCATTAAAGTCTCTTTTAAATAAATCGATAACAGATTTTTCCTATCAAAATCATGAACATGATTCTTTAAATGAAGTTAGGGTTAAAAATTGGTTAGTAAATAATCAAAAAGATTCGGTACGTTGGGTAATGGGGCAGTTTATAAAAATAGCTAATGAACATAATCTTAAAAGTAATATTACTGCAGATGAATGGCTTAGTCTGGTTTATAATTACCCTAAATTTAAGGAAGATATTATTATAGGCAAAATCGACTCTTATAAAATAAATAATTACACAGATTATGAGTATGAAGTAGAGGTTATTGATAATAATTCAAATGAAGGGCCTCAATTTGATACAATTTCTAATACTATAAAACTTATAGATGACGTTTACCATGTTTATCCAAAACATTATGTGCCGTTATCTCAAATCAAAAAATCTTATAAAAAGATATCGTCGGCTTATGTTAGACCTGATATTGACATAGAAACTTTACTTTTTTACCTTTATTTTTCACTTTGTTTATCTATGGCTATATTTTCATTTAGGATAACCTCAGGTAAAAGTTGGCTTATTGCTATTGTAGCAACAGGTATTATTGGTATAATAACAGGTATTATAAGTATAATATTTTCATGGGATGATACCTTCTTTGTTACATGGAGTATTATTATTATATGTTTACTTGTCTATTTTTATAGTAATACTTATAAAGGGTTAGCAAAAGATAATTCGGCTATAGTATTAAATATAATTCTTTGGTTGACTCTATGGCTTATACCAATTATATATACTATAGTTAGATCCATTTATAGAGGTATTTATCGTAGCTATGATAGTGAATATAGAGTTATTAATGATTTTCCATTTTTGGAGTGGCTTAATGATAGTGTTAGTTTAATATTTTATAGTAACCTTATACTAGTAGTGATATTCATGTATTTCTTTACTCAAACTATAAAAAAATGGAAAGGTAAACCAGAAGCCTAGATTTTATAATTTAGGTAGTGTTCTAATATATAATTCTTCTACTTTTTTGCGAGCCCATTCGGTTTTACGTAAAAAGGTAAGACTAGATTTTACACTAGGGTTATCATTAAAGCATTTAATATTTATTAACTCACCTAAAGTATCAAAACCATAAAAGTTAACTAAGTCTTCAACAATTTTTTTTAGCGTGATACCATGTAGTGGATCGTTTGATTTAATTTTTTCCATAACGCAAAAATAGTTAATACAAGTTAAAATCAATATTTATGGAGGTAGTAAGCTGTCGAGACTTTAAACAATTTGTGTAACTTTGCACTCCTTATGCAGAAAACAGTAAATATACTAAACAGAAAAGCCAGATTTGAATATGAAGTTCTGGATAAATATACCGCAGGAATAGTACTGGCAGGGTCAGAAATAAAATCTATTCGTTTGGGGAAGGCATCTATTGCCGAAAGTTTTTGCGAATTTCAAGGTCACGAATTATTTGCTATAAATACCAATATAGAAATATATGCTTATAGCAGAAACTTTAGTCATGCGCCTAAAACGGAACGTAAACTATTATTAAATAAAAAAGAATTAAAAAGTCTTTTAAGAAGTGTACAAAATAAAGGACTTGCTATAATCCCACTACGTCTTTTTACAAATGATAAAGGATTAGCAAAATTAGAGATAGGGCTTTGTCGTGGTAAGAAAAATTATGATAAACGAGAAACTATGAAAGAGCGTGATACAAAACGTGATCTTGACAGAATAAAGAAAGCATATAAATAAAAAAAGCCTCTCAATTTTGAGAGGCTTTTTTATGCAGATATTCTTATTATTTTTTAATAAAAGGAGGTAGTAGTTTACTACTCACTTCTCCAAATCCAATTCTTACTTCATCATTCTGGCAATGTCCACGCATAATAACAGTATCACCGTCATTTATAAATTTACGCTCAGTTCCATCACTTAATGTCATAGGGTTTTTACCACCCCAGCTTAATTCTAGCATAGAACCAAAACTATCTGGTGTTGGTCCTGAAATTGTACCACTCCCCATAAGGTCTCCACTGTTTACACGACATCCGTTTACCGTGTGGTGTGTTAATTGTTGTGACATACTCCAGTACATGTACTTAAAGTTAGAGTTAGAAATAACATTTTCTTCTCCACCTTCTGGTTGTAATGCAACTTGTAGTTTAATATCAAAAGCATGTTTACCTTCTTGTTGTAGGTATTCTAATGGTTTAGGATCTTCTTGTGCTGGTCCATCTGTACGGAAAGGCTCTAGTGCATCAAGAGTAACAATCCAAGGAGACATAGATGATGCAAAGTTTTTAGCAAGGAATGGCCCTAGTGGCACATATTCCCATTTCTGAATATCACGTGCACTCCAGTCGTTAAATAACACCATACCAAAGATGTGTTGTTCTGCTTCGTCTATAGGAATAGATTCTCCCATAATATTAGAATCAGTAGTAATAAAACCCATTTCAAGTTCAAAATCTACCAATTTTGAAGGTCCAAATACAGGAGCTGTATTTCCTGGAGGCAAAGTTTGCCCGTTTGGTCTGTGTACTGGTATACCAGATGGTACTATAGTAGAAGATCTACCGTGGTATCCTACAGGAATGTGAAGCCAGTTTGGTAATAAAGCATTTTCTGGATCACGGAACATTTTACCGACGTTTGTAGCGTGCTCTCTACTAGAGTAAAAATCAGTATAATCTCCAATAAGTACTGGTAGTTGCATTTCTACATCAGCTAAGTCAAATATTACAACTTCACGATGTTTTGCATTATCTCTTAGTTTATCATTTTTAGCATCAAAAAGCTCAGCAATACGGTTACGTACTAATCTCCAAGTTTTCTTACCATCAGATATAAAGTCATTAAGAGTATCTTGCATGAACATATCATCAGTAAGTTCAATACCCTCAAAGTAATTTAATTGTTGTAATGCACCAAGATCTATGGCATGATTACCTATTCTGGTTCCTATAGTTACTACATCATCTTTAGTAATAAATACTCCAAAAGGAATATTTTGTATAGGGAAGTCACTATTTTCTGGAACTTCTAACCAAGACTTTCTAGTCGGATCGTTTGCTGTTAGTGGCATATTGTATGTGTGTTTTTTTATTGTTTTATTGATTTATCAAATATACTTTCCCGAATGGTTTTACCCAACCTTTTTTTGTATTTTTGACAGCAAATTAACGAAAAATTATAAAATGCAACGAGACGAACAAATTTTCGACCTGATACTTGAAGAACAGGAAAGACAAATACACGGATTGGAATTAATTGCATCAGAAAATTTTGTTAGCGACCAAGTTATGGAAGCTGCAGGATCTGTACTAACCAACAAATATGCTGAGGGGTACCCTGGTAAGCGTTATTATGGTGGATGTGAAGTAGTAGATGTTGTAGAACAAATAGCAATAGATAGAGCAAAAGCACTTTTTGGAGCAGAATATGCTAATGTGCAACCACACTCTGGTTCACAAGCAAACACAGCAGTATTTGCTGCATGTCTTAAACCAGGAGATAAAATATTAGGTTTTGATCTTTCGCATGGTGGGCATTTAACGCACGGTTCTCCTGTAAATTTCTCAGGTAAACTATACAACCCTGTATTTTATGCAGTAGATAAAGAAACAGGTGTACTTAACTACGATAAAATCCAAGAGGTAGCAGAAAAAGAGCAACCAAAGCTTATAATTGCGGGCGCATCGGCTTATTCTCGTGATATGGACTTTGAACGTTTCAGAAAAATTGCTGATAGTGTTGGCGCTATATTAATGGCAGATATTTCACACCCTGCTGGACTTATAGCAAAAGGATTAATGAACGATCCTGTACCTCACTGTCACGTTATTACAACGACTACTCATAAAACGCTTAGAGGGCCAAGAGGTGGTATGATATTAATGGGGAAAGATTTCGAAAACCCTTTTGGATTAAAAACACCAAAAGGAGTTGTTAGAAAAATGTCATCTTTATTTGATAGTGCTGTTTTCCCTGGTAATCAAGGAGGACCACTAGAGCATATTATTGCAGCTAAGGCAGTAGCTTTTGGAGAAGCATTACAAGACGAGTTTTTTAACTACATGATGCAAGTACAAAAAAATGCTAAAGCTATGGCAGCAGCATTTGTAAAGAGAGGTTATGATATCATCTCTGGAGGTACTGATAATCACATGATGTTAATTGATCTTAGAAATAAAAATATCTCGGGTAAAGAAGCTGAAAACGCATTAGTAAAAGCTGAAATTACTGTAAATAAAAACATGGTACCGTTTGACGATAAGTCACCATTTGTAACATCTGGTATTCGTGTAGGTACTCCCGCTATTACTACCCGTGGGCTTGTAGAAGCTGATATGGATACTATAGTTGGGCTTATGGATAAAGTAATAATGAACCATACTGATGAGACAATTATAGAAGAAGTTGCAGATGCAGTAAATGGAATGATGAGTGAAAGACCAATTTTTATCTTTTAATATCCATTCTAATCAATATAAATATAAAGCCCCTCTATAAGAGGGGCTTTTTGCTTTAAGGTCGTATAATTTTACTTAAAGTTATGCTAAATGTCAGGTAGCTGACATTTATAAATTATCATGATAATTATATTTGACTGAAAGAAAAATTGAACAAAAATTGCTATGAAAAAGAAACTAATTTACATCTAGCTTTATACTTTGTAAGAATTAGCTTTTAACTATAAATTAGGAGTTGCTAATTTTAAAATTATCTTAGTTGTTGTAAATTAGTATCTTATTAATTATTTAAAATTAATTACAGCTTATGAAATCGTATTTGTATGTAGCCCTAATTAGTGTGTTTTCGATAACTGCAGTAAACGCACAAGGATGTAGTGATGCAGGAGTTTGTAGTATTGACGGTCATTATGACGATGAGGTAGAAGTAACAAAGAATAGAGTAGAGGTAGGTACTGTTTTTGGTGCAGGAGATGCCGATATAACTTATATTGCTCCTTATGTTTCCTATACTCGAAATTTTAATGCCAAATGGGCTACTTCAGTAAAAATAACTTCATCATTTGCTTCTGGTGATTTTGGCGATAAAGGATCTATAGGAGATGCTTTTCTTACGGCAAATTACAGACCGCAGAGTACAGAAAGTATGCTTAAGTGGAGTTATACAGCAGGAATTAAAATTCCTTTTAATAATGCTGACCTTGATATAAATGGTAACCCTTTACCAATGGATTACCAGAGTAGTTTAGGTACATACGACTTTCTTGGTGGAGTAAGTGCTAATTATAGAAAGTGGGATTTTAGTGCCGCTATACAAGTGCCAGTAATTAACGAAAATGAAAATAGGTTTGTAAGAGAAGGTTCAGGATCGACTGATTTTGTAACAACCAATCTTTTTGAGAGAAAACCAGACGCATTACTGCGAGGTATTTATACTATAACTAAAAACAAGTTTACATTTAAACCTAATATACTTGTTATATATCACTTAGGAGAGGATACGTATGAAGATGCTTTAGGAAATAATCAATCTATCGATGGTTCTGATGGAGTTACAGTTAATGGTAACCTTATATCATCATATAACTTTTCATCAGGGAGTAGTATTCAATTATCTATAGCTACACCATTTGTTATAAGAGATGAAAGACCTGATGGACTTACTAGAGCATGGACAGCAGGGGTTAGCTACATTGCTAGCTTCTAAATAAAAAATAAGAAAAAGGGTATATAAAAAAGAAAAGACTAGAGGTGGAGCCCCCTAGTCTTTAGCGTTAAAAACCCATAACATGATTAGTAACGAGCCGCAAATGTAAGCTATTTAATCTGTTTAGGAATCATTTATTTACGTTTATTTTACAATTAAATCATGTTTGGTCAATAATCCTTTCAACCCTTCTACCGAAAATTTAGCTTTCTTTAGTTTATTCTGCTCAGGGTCAATAGTAAAGTTATAGCTACTTGTAAAATCTGCTTTATTTGCAATAGTATCAATAAGTACAGCTTGATGCATATTACAATTACTAAAAACAGCTCCAGTAACATCTGTTTTCATAAAATCAGTTGCTATTAGGCTACAATTATTAAATATTGTGCCCTTAAGTTTTAATGTGTATAGTTTTGCATAATCTAGAATGCAATCGTCAAAACTGATACGAAACAATAGAGGGTCACACATTGAGAAGTTAACCTCTGTAAAGTTACAACTTGTAAATTGTACACCTCTAAGGGATACATAATTTACTTTTGCTTCTGTAAAATTACAATTGATGAAATCACAATCAATAAAACTTGTTCCCAGATAATTACATTGAGATAAGTCGCAATTTGTAAAAGTGCAGCGTTCAAAATCTCGATACATTATTTCATCTTCTAAAAAGGTTTTATTACTTACTTCAGTATCGATTATATATTTTGATGACATAAAAATAATTTTGAGCAAGTTACAAATTTGTAAATCTCTTGTTTTAAGTTGTTTTGTGATTTAATTTTATTTTTTTAACATTTTATTAAACCTTTTACTGTTATTGAAGTCATAATAGTAAACTTGGTTTGTTATTAATAAATCAAAGTATAAAAAACTATAAATCAACACATATAATTTATGAAGATGTATAAAAGCCTTTTAATGCTGCCCCTTGTGTTATTATTTTCATGTAGTAATGATGATGATACTTCAGAATATCAAGAAATTGTAGATCCATATGCAAGTATTAACGAAACCTTTGGCGCAAATATAAATGCAGAAGCACTTGCTAATTATGCTAATCAAGTAGTTCCAGCTTATATTACTAAAGATAATTCAGGTGGTAATATTATTACAGATAAAGGAGCTACGCTAGGTCGAGTTCTTTTTTATGATAAAAATTTATCTTCTGATAATACTATCTCTTGTTCATCATGCCATATGCAAGAGCATGCTTTTGGAGATCTAGCAATAAGTAGTACAGGTGTAAATGGTACTACAGGAAGGCATTCTATGCGATTAATAAATACTCGATTTGCAGATGAAACTCAATTTTTTTGGGATGAAAGAGCAGTAACATTAGAAGCTCAAACAACAATGCCTATACGCGATCATGGAGAAATGGGTTTTAGTGGAGAAAATGGAGATTTGAACTTTGATGATTTAATTGTAAAATTGAGCGATATAGGGTACTATCAAGAGTTATTTACTTTAGTTTATGGTACTGATGAAATTACAGAAAACAAAATGCAGTTAGCCTTAGCACAGTTTATAAGAAGTATTCAATCATTCGATTCTAAATATGATGTGGGGCGTGCTGCAACAGGAGCAGACCAACCAAATTTTGCTAATTTCACCACACAAGAAAATCAAGGTAAAAATTTATTTTTAGCTCCTCCAGCATTTAATCAAGGAGGAGTTAGAGTTGCAGGAGGAGTAGGTTGTGCTGGTTGTCATAGAATACCAGAATTTGATATAGATCCTGATTCTCGTAATAATGGAGTAATAGGTGTGCTAGGAGGTGGAGGAATTGATGTCGAGAATACACGTGCCCCTTCATTGAGAGATTTGGTAAAAGCAGATGGTACACTGAACGGGCCTTTAATGCATACAGGAAGTTTTGCGACAGTTGAAGCAGCGATTAATCATTATGATGTGATAAATACTGGTAATAATAACAATCTAGACCCTAGGTTAAGACCAGGAGGAAATGGGCAGCAACTTAATATGTCACAACAAGAAATAGCAGCACTAACAGCGTTTTTGAGAACACTTACAGGTAGTAATGTATATACGGATGAAAAATGGTCTGACCCTTTTCTTAATTAAAGTTTTAAGTTGTTATACCGCTAAATAAACCCATTACAAAGAAATCGTAATGGGTTTATTATTAATATACTATTAACTAAACATAGTTGTAGCCATATTACTTACCTATATTTGCCGATATACATAACCAGAAAAACCATTTATGGATATCCATTATATAGATCTTATAATATTTGTTGTTTATTTAGTGATAATGCTTGGAATAGGTTTCTATTTCATGAAGCGAAATAAATCTAAAGAAGATTATTATGTAGGAGGAAGAAATATGTCAGCAGGGCATATAGGCTTATCTGTAGTAGCTACCGATGTTGGAGGTGGTTTTTCTATAGGTCTTGGAGGCCTTGGTTTTATGATGGGACTTTCGGGGAGCTGGATGCTTTTTACAGGGTTATTAGGCGCATGGATAAGTGCTGTGTTTTTAATTCCTAAAATATATCCAATAGCTAAAAAACATCAGTTTTTAACTTTTCCACAGTCATTAGCATTTCATTATAATAAAAAGGTGGCTCTTGTAGCAGGTATTATATCTTTAGTAGGATATATTGGTTTTACGAGTTCTCAAATATTAGCAGGCGCAAAATTAGCATCGGCTACTTTTCCATCAGTATCAATATTAAGTGCCATTTTAATAATGGGAGTAATTGCCATAATATATACCGCTGTAGGTGGTATTAAGGCAGTAATTTATACCGACACGATACAATGGATCATCTTAATGGTTGGTCTTATATGTATAGGTATCCCTTTAGGCTATGCTTACATTGGTGGTTGGGAAGCTATTAGTAGCACGTTACCCGATAGTTTTATGTCGCTTACTAATATTAAACCTGTACAGTTTTTTAATTGGATAATTACTATTGTACCTATATGGTTTGTAGGAATGACACTTTATCAGCGTATTTATGCTTGTAAAGATGAAGCTACTGCTAAAAAAGCTTGGCGTATTGCAGGGCTTTTTGAGTGGCCTATAATGGCATTTATGGGTATTGCATTAGGGTTATTTGCAAGAGTGGGGTATGAGCAAGGTATGTTTACCGATATAGGTTATGCACCTGGTGTACCTATGGATTCTGAGCTTGGTTTACCATTGTTTTTACGTAGTATATTACCAGTAGGGTTAATGGGGTTAATGCTTTCAGCTTATTTTTCAGCTATAATGTCTACAGCAGATAGTTGCTTAATGGCTGCATCAGGAAACTTTTCTACAGATATTTTAGGCTTTTTTAAAGGCAAGAAAAAGTTTGATACTATTAAGAATTCACAAGTAATAACATTAATAATAGGGGCAATAGCGGTATTATTGGCAACCCATATGCAAAATGTATTAGAGCTGATGTTATATTCTTATGCTTTTATGGTATCGGGGTTATTAGTACCTGTATTAGGAATGTTAATACTTAAAAAACCATCGCCCATTGCTGCTATGGCAGCTATGATTAGTGGTGGTACAACTACTTTAGTATTAATATTAACACAGGTTGAGTTACCTTTAGAACTTGATGCTAACTTTTTTGGTATTGTAGTTTCATCATTAGCATTTACTGTTTTTCAATTTACAAGCTTTAAGAAAGCGACCGTGTAGTAAAAGTTCTATAATTAATCATTTATAGTTTCTAGCGATACAAAATCATTTTGGATAGCGTATATAATCAAGCCAACCATATTTTTACATTCTGTTTTACGTAATAAATTATTTCTATGTCCTTCTACAGTTCGTACACTAAGAAATAGTTTATCAGCTATTTCTTGACCACTATGTTGTTTACATATTAGTTTTAAAACTTCAACTTCTCTTTTGGTTAATTTTTCTTGATCAAACCTGCTTTTTACTTTTTTACCAGGAGCAATTAAATGGTTTTGTATTACCTGCATTACATATTCGTTATAATAATACCCTACGGTATTTACTTCGTTTATTGTGGTTAATAAATCTTTTGGAGTGGTGTTTTTTATAACATATGATACAGCTCCCACATCTATCATATTAGCTATAAAAGAAGTTGTATTATAACTTGTTAGAGCTATTATTTTAATATTAGGGTGTGATTTTTTGATAATTTTGGTCGCCTCTACACCATTAATATTAGGCATTTTAAGATCCATTATAATAATATCAGGCTCAGTATTCTCTTTTAGTTTATTGATGAGTTCTTCCCCATCAGAAGCTTCAAAAATAACATCAATATTTTCTTCTCTTTGTAATATGAAAGAAATACCTTTTCTAAATAAAACTTCATCATCTACCAGCGCAATTTTTATTAAAGTATCCATTAGCAATTAAAGTTGAAGGTTATATAAGTTCCTTTATTTATAGCAGAGTCGATTGTAATATCTCCGTTTAAGAAAAAGATTCTAGTCTCTATGTTTTTCATTCCAAGGCCTTTCTTGTTTTTTACATCTTCAATATTAAACCCTCTACCATTGTCGTTATACTTACATTGTATTGAGGTATTATTACCTTGAAAATTAATTGAAATTTTAGACGCTTTTCCATGTCGCACAGAGTTATTTATTAATTCTTGTACAATTCTAAACACGTGGAGTTGCCTGCTAGAATCAAGCTGTTCAAAATCAGCTTTATTTTCATAATCTACTATAGCAACTTTATTACTATTATATTCAAAGCATAACTCTTTTAAACCAGCATCGAGTCCAAACTTCTCTAATACAGGAGGTAATAAATCATGTGCTATTTTACGTGAATTTTCAAGTGCTTTACCCACAAGACTTATAATATTATCTGTTATTTCGGTTACTTCATCCTTATTTAAATCAGGAGTGGTAAGTAAGTGACTGTTTAAAGACACAATATTAAGTTTAGAGCTAATATCATCATGTAAATCTCGAGCTATTCGTTGTCGTTCTTCCTCTTGTACTAATAGAGTATTTTGTAAAAGCTCTTTTTGATATTGGAGTTCTAAATCTTTTTTTTCTAGTTCTTTTTGTACAATTTTTTTCTTCGAAAAATAAAAAAATAATAATAAAATGCTGCCCATAAACAGCATTAGGAAAATAACATAAATAATTATTGTTCCTGTTTCATTAGCTTTGGGTAAAACGTCACTTTCCATTCCCATAAAATTAACAATTGGTAAACAATAAACAAAAATGCATTCAATTTCCAGATGTACATATTGATTTCATCGTTGAAAGACACAGTTAGTGTTGCTGAAGCAAAAATTACAGTACTACTTAACATGTACAATAATATACCTACTGTTGTATAGTGAAATGGCAATTTTTTTGAAAGCATTTCATACAGATAAAATACGGCATATATAACCAATAGAGATGATGTTATTAAAAAGCCCAAGGAATTAAAATTATGATATAATTCAGGATATATACTATACTGAACTATTAATGCAATAATGGTAGTTAATGATGTGTATTTAATTAGTTCTCCTGTTTTTCTCTTTACACGATTAATAGCATAATAAAAAAAGAAGCTTAATAGTACAAATCGAAATAGTAAGTAATAATTAGATAAAAAGTGGTTATTATAGCTTTTATGTGCATAGAACTCCATGACACCTTGTATGATTCCTATTGTTAATAGATACCACATAAAAAATTTATAGGCTTTGCTATTTTTAGCAAAGCCTATACTATAAATTATAATGTTTATACACAGGATAACATAGCCTATATAAGACAAAACCCTTAGCATATCTGGATTCATTCAAGAAATGTTTTTTAATTTAATGGACTACCAGAATCACATGATGGAGGGCAAGGTCTAGTAAAATCGTAGATATTACCTCCTTCAGCAGATTTTTCTGGTAACATATCTACATAAGTATCTGTTGCAGCATCATATTTTGTACCTACAATCATAAGTTTCTCTACATTATTTTCATCAACGCCAATATAAGCACGAACAGCATCTACACCTTGTGCTAGCACTTGTGTTAAATCGTCTTTAGGTATTAAAAAAGCATGAAGCTCATGGTGCTTATTATAATTACCTTCTTCTTTTCTCCATTTTTTGGCCCATGCTTCAGCAGTTGGAAGGCTTATAGTGTTAGTCGCTTCAGTTGTCGATTTCTCTATGGTATTGTTTGGTTTCTCCATGAAATAATTTTTAATAGTTAAATGTTAAATTTAAGGAATTTATTCTACAAACGTACTAAAATATTAGGTATTATATGATATATATCTAGCCTTAACTTAATAGTAAAATAATCATTTTTATTGAAATTATTTATAAAGTATATAAACAGTGAAAATTAGTAATCATTATATTAATTTAATTTCTGTTTCTATTTATTTATCAGGGTTTTACCTTTTTCAGGTAAATATACCTGGATAAAAAAACAGTAAAAATACGCTAGAACTATCTAGTATAATTGAATAGTTTTGTCATGGTTAGTAATAAGAAATCAAGGTGTATTAATGAAAGAATAACCTTTTCTTATTAGATTAAATTTTGGTAATAATATTTTGAGATGTAAGATTTTACATTTCTTAATTTAAGATATAAAAGTATTGGTCGGTTTCATTGTTAAGTAGTGAACATCTAGATGGTTTTTCCGTATTTTAACCACTAATTGTAGCAATCGATCAAATGTCTGATTTTGGGGAACAGGCAAAAAGGGGTGTAATTATTCTATGGATAATACACCCCTTACTTCTTATTATATAATATGGTTTGATTTAGACTTTTAAATTAAAAATGTATTTCTTTAGATCTTCCTTATTTTTGTAAAAAACATAGACATTGATGAAGCTTCGCTTACTTTACCTTTTTTGCCTAATTGCCGCTTTTTCTTATTCACAACAATTAGATAAAGTTGATTTTAAAACCTGTAATGCATCTTTACGTTTTGACGTAGCCCAAAAAAAAGTAATGGGTAAAGTTACTTATGCATTTGATGTACTAGAAAGAAAGACGGATACTATTTATATTGATGCTCGTAATATGCAGTTTGATGATGTAACTATTAATGGTAAAAAAGCAGGCTGGGCAAGTTCAGATAATAGTTTAAAGTTATATAAAGGCTACAAAAAGGGGAGTAATACGGTTACCTTCAGTTACAGTGCAAAACCTAAAAAAGCATTGTATTTTGTACAATTTAATTCTCAATCATCTACATCGTTTAGTGTAACCGATAATGAACTTGAAAAAGAGTTACAAATTTGGACACAAGGGCAAGGAAAATATACAAGTCATTGGTTACCGAGTTTTGATGATATGAATGAAAAGGTAGTGTTTAATTTAGAAGTAACTTTTGATAAGGACTATGCTATAATGGCTAACGGAACTGAAGTAAATATTGATACTAGAGATAGTCAAAATAAAACGATTCGATATAGTATGGATAAACCAATGAGTAGTTATTTGGTAATGCTTACTATTGGTAAATTTAAAAAAGAGGTACGTTATAGTAAATCAAAAACACGTTTGGAGTTTTACTACCGTCCAGACGATAGTAATAAAGTAGAACCTACTTATCGTTATAGTCAGCAAATATTTGATTTTTTTGAAAAAGAGATAGGAGTACCTTATCCGTGGGGAGTATATAGACAAGTACCTGTACAAGATTTTTTGTATGCAGGTATGGAGAATACTACATCGACTATTTTTGCGCAAGATTTTGTGGTAGATGCTACAGGGTTTAATGATAAAACATATAGTAATGTAAATGCTCATGAGCTTGCACATCAATGGTTTGGCGACTTGATTACAGCAAAATCGGGTAAACATCATTGGTTGCAAGAAGGTTTCGCGACATATTATGCTCTATTAGCCGAAAAAGAGCTTTATGGAGAAGATCATTTTAATTATGAGTTATATCAAATGGCTGAGCGTTTACAACGTGTTGCCAAAACAGATACTACACCTATATTAAATGAAAAAGCAAGTTCGTTAACATTCTATCAAAAGGGGGCATGGGCGTTACATGTGTTAAGAGAAGGAGTGGGACATGAGCCATTTAGAATTGCAGTTAAAAATTATCTCGAAAAATATGCCTTTAAAAATGTAGTTACAGCTGATTTTTTAAATGAGATAAATAAAGTATCAGATTATGATACAGAAAATTTTAAAAAGCGTTGGTTAGAAAAAGGAAGTTTTGAAGTACAAGAAGCTATAACATTGTTAAATAAAAATGAGTTTATACAATTGTATTTTAAACTAGGAGAGTTACAAAACAAGCGTTTTGAAGAGAAGGCTCCTATATTTAAACAAATACTAGAATCAGATATATATTACCCTGTTAAAGAAGAAGTTTTATTACAAATAGCTAATGTACCTTTTGAAGATAAAGCTGATTTGATAGCTATGGCTATGGCTAGTAACGATATTAAGTTAAGGCAAGCTGTAGCACGAACGGTTACTAACTTTCCTGAAGAGTTTTATGAAGAGTATAAAACCTTATTAAAGGACAAGTCTTATATAACTAAAGAGATAGCTTTAAACGTGCTGTATAGTCGTTTTCCAGATAAGCGACCAGAACTACTTGATCTTTCAGATGATTGGGTTGGTTTTAATGATAAAAACTTAAGAATATTGTGGCTTACGTTAGCTTATGCTACTCCAGATTATCGAGAAGCTGATAAGCCTAATTTATATGCAGAGTTACAATTTTATGCCTCACCACGTTATGAAAGCGTTGTTCGTCAAAATGCATTAGCTAATTTATTATATATAAATAAGCCAGACCCTGTAGTATGGAGTAATCTTGCGAATGCTACGGTGCACCATAAATGGCAATTTGTAAAGTTTGCAAAAAATGGTATTAGAGGTTTACTAAAAAAAGAAGGTTATCGTTCTTTTTTTGAAGGGATCATGCCTAGTTTACCAGAAGCAGAGCAACGAAAATTAAAGCAATTATTAGCTGAGTAAGTTTATTTTCTCTTGATTTTTATAGATTTAACAAGATGTAAAAATTCACGGCTACAATCTTCACCCATAAGATCATCAGTCATATTTATTTGAAAATAGTAATGTTTCCACGGTATAACATATATTCTACTACGCACTCTATATGTTAAACCATTTTCTGCACGCATTGTAAATTTGGTTACAAAATAAATGCTTTTTATATGTGATATTTTAATGTCTTTAGGCTCTTCCATAAATTCAAAGTCATCATATAAACCATGAAAACTTCGAGCACTTCTAATAATGTTTGATTTAAATTCATGAAAGTCTTCATTATTTCTTTCACGTACGTTTACCTGTATAGCAGGAACGAGACCTTCATAGGTTTGAGGGTCATACTTGTATAGTGATAGTAATAGTACAGAACCTTCGTGTTCTTTTATGATTTTTACAAGCTTCTCTTCGTCAATATCTAGCTTTTCTAAATTACGAGCAAGATCATCATTATTACCCCATATCCAGCCAAGAGGCTCTTCTATAGTAAAACCAAAAGTTTTGTTTTCAAATCGTTTTTGAGCAAATGAAGTTGTTATACTTAATAGTAGAAAAAAAGAAAGAAGCTGTTTCATGAACAATGATTTAAATACAAACATAAACAAACTAGGATCCCTAGATTAGAGACCTTAGTTTATATTAAAATTAAGAATGATTACCACATTTCTGAGACCTCATTTTTTAAATAAGCAACAGCAACACTACAAGGGCTTTGTTGGTCAAAAAGATCTTTTAGCATAACCTCGCGTAACTTATCAGCACTATCAATCTCACTTTTCATGTTAGATTGTATGATTAATTGTATTGTAGCATTTTTTGCAGTAGTGATAATATCCCAACTTTCGGCAGAAATATATATCTGTTGCGTTAAGTTATGTTCATATTCATGCTCTATTTCAGATATTAAAAGTCTTTCGTACTCCTTATTGTCTGACGATTGAGGAGATATACGAGTTAATAGCTTAGCAGGGTTTATACGTTCAGAAAATAGTATTAACCTTTCATACGCTTGTAATCGTAATGGCATTATATCTTTTTGCCCTTCTTTTTGTATCAAGTAACGACGACGCCCCTCTTCGTTAGCAGTATGCATTTTAAAAAAATAGTAAGCAACTATACCAGTTATAAGCGCAGGAAGTATAGAAAATAAAAGTTCGATGATCTTATCAGAATTCATTTATTTGATATTTAATAGATTATATAATTTGCAACGTAATTTTTAAATAAAAAATTGTAAAAAGCTAAAATAGCAATAAAGTTTAATGAAAATAGCGATGTTCAAAAAATAATTAACAATTATATTTGAGCATCATTTTTATGACTAATGAAAAATAAAACAAGACTAATTTTTGCAGTAATAACAGTGCTTACCATTATGACGGGGCTTTTTGTGCGTATAAAAAAAGTATGGTTTCCAGATGTTGTAAATTTATACTTAGGAGATGCACTATATGCGTTTATGATGTATTATATAATCTCTTTTCTTTTTGTAAAGAAAAATATAATATTTAGAGGTTTATTAGCCTTAACTGTATGTTATACAATAGAGTTAAGTCAATTATATCAAGCCGATTGGATTAATATGGTAAGGCAAACATTACCAGGTAAATTAGTTTTAGGTTCGGGCTTTTTATATACCGATTTATTGGCTTATTTACTTGGAGTACTATTTGCACTATGTGTTGATTATTTTCTTATTTACAAGCATAAAACACTATATGTTTCTCGGTTAAAATAGCTATTTTTGTTTTTTTGCAATTACTATGGAAATCCAAAAATATATAAGCCAGTTAAACGAGGCACAACAAGCTCCTACAATTCAAAAAGATGGTCCTATGATCGTTATAGCAGGTGCAGGATCGGGTAAAACCCGTGTACTTACTATACGTATAGCCTACTTGATGAGTCAGGGTGTAGACGCATTCAATATTCTATCGCTTACCTTTACTAATAAGGCAGCACGTGAAATGAAAACACGTATTGCTGATATTGTGGGTTCATCAGAAGCTAAGAATTTATGGATGGGTACATTTCACTCTGTATTTGCGAAAATACTACGAGTTGAAGGGCATAAACTAGGATTTCCTTCTAATTTTACGATATACGATTCTCAAGATAGTGTAAGGCTTATAAGCTCTATTATCAAAGAAATGCAATTAGATAGAGATGTTTATAAACCAAAACAAGTACTTAGTAGAATTTCTTCTTATAAAAATAGTCTTGTAACAGTTAAGGCTTACTATAATGATCCTGATTTACAGGAGGCTGATGCAATGTCAAAAAAGCCACGTCTCGGTGAAATTTATGAGCAATATGTAGAACGTTGCTTTAAAGCAGGAGCAATGGATTTTGATGATCTTCTTTTACGTACAAACGAATTATTAAATCGTTTTCCAGAGGTATTAATGAAATATCAGGAGCGATTTAAATATATATTGGTAGATGAGTATCAAGATACAAATCACTCACAGTATTTAATAGTACGTGCATTGAGTGATCGTTTTCAGAATATTTGTGTGGTAGGAGATGATGCGCAGAGTATATATGCCTTTAGAGGTGCAAATATTAATAATATTCTGAATTTCCAGAAAGATTACGATAATGTACAAATGTATCGATTAGAGCAAAATTATCGTTCTACTAAAAATATTGTGGAAGCGGCAAACTCTATAATAGATAAGAATAAAACAAAACTAGATAAAGTAGTTTGGACAGCAAATAATGATGGTCCTAAAATAAAAGTACACCGTAGCCTTACTGATGGTGAGGAAGGACGTTTTGTAGCCAGTACCATTTTTGAACATAAAATGCGTGAGCAGGTTAAAAATGGAAATTTTGCGATACTATACCGTACCAATGCGCAATCGCGTGCTATGGAGGATGCATTGAGAAAGCGTGATATTCCGTATAGAATATATGGGGGACTATCGTTTTATCAACGTAAAGAAATTAAAGATGTATTAGCTTACCTACGTTTGGTAATAAACCCAAAAGATGAAGAGGCGCTAATGCGTGTAATTAATTATCCAGCTAGGGGAATAGGGAGTACCACACTAGAAAAACTTACTATTGCAGCGAATCATTACGGTCGTACTGTATTTGATGTAATGGAGAATTTAGATCGAATAGATTTAAAGTTCAACTCGGGTACTAAAAATAAGTTACAAGATTTTGTAACGATGGTAAAGAGCTTTCAGGTAATAGATCAATCACAAGATGCTTTTTATCTTGCAGAGCATATTACTAAGAAAACAGGTTTAATACAAGAGCTTAAAAAAGACGCTACACCAGAGGGAATTGCTCGTATAGAGAATATTGAGGAGTTACTAAATGGTATTCGTGACTTTATTGAGGGGCAGAAAGAGGTAGATGGGGCACGTGGTGCATTATCTGAGTTTTTAGAAGATGTAGCATTAGCTACAGACCTTGATAAAGATACTGGAGATGATGATAGGGTAGCCTTGATGACTATTCACTTAGCAAAAGGATTAGAATTCCCGTATGTGTTTGTTGTAGGTATGGAAGAAGACCTTTTTCCTAGTGGTATGAGTATGAATACTCGTAGTGAACTAGAGGAAGAACGTAGACTATTTTATGTAGCACTTACTCGTGCTGAACATCAGGCATATTTAACGTATGCACAATCACGCTATCGTTGGGGGAAACTAGTAGATAGTGAACCATCTCGTTTTATAGAAGAGATTACAGATGAGTACTTAGAATATCTTACTCCAGTTGAAACAAACTATAGATACAAGCCGAGAATTGATACTGATATTTTTGGAGATGCAGATAAATCGAAGTTTAGACAAGTAAAACCCACTAGTGGTATGCCTCCTAAATGGGTTACTGATAATGATCCTAAACCAGATGCGAACATTCGTAGACTAAAACCTGTATCGCGACCAACTACAAGAGGTAATAATACACCCGATACTAACCTAACCATTGGTAATGTAGTAATGCATGAGCGCTTTGGTAAAGGTAAAGTACTGAATCTAGAAGGGGTAGGAGGCGATAAAAAAGCAGAGATTAAGTTTGAAGTAGGAGGAATTAAAAAACTATTATTACGTTTTGCAAAATTAGATGTCGTAGAGTAAAACAAATAATATCAAAACCTTTAACTAGTTAAAGGTTTTGATATTATTCCACTATTATTGTCGTAAAATAATTTCTTTTATTTTTAGTACTTTATTTATCTACAGTTGTATAGATCGCCCTTGTTTTTTTAATTTATCACTTAACTCACTACCATCATCAAGATTCATAAATTTGAATTGAATATTAGCAAAGAAGTATTTATAGATATCTTTTCTTAGCTCATCTACTTTTACCATATCATCTCCTGATAACCCTATTGTGATAGCAGGATTATTAGTATCAATATATGTACCTGTTATAGGTGCAGTGGTAAATGGAGTTTTCTTTTTTTCATATTTTTTAAAACACTTTGTAAGTTCTTTTAAAGAAGACTTATCAATTGGTATAAAAGCCGTTGCTACATTTTTTATAATTACTTGCCCTTGTAAAAAATCTTCTTTAGTAATGTTATTATAAACATCTTCTGTAACATCAATACCAGTTTTATTATTTTTAAGAGTCTTAGGTATATATGCAGGTCCAAACGGTAATCCCCACCAACCCCATAATAGTGTTATTGTGTTATACTTAACATGATATTTTGTTTTCTCTCCCTCTTTAACAAAGTATATTTTAGATGCTCCACGTCCAGGAGCTATAAGTGGGCGAGGTATTAGATATTCATAAAACACAAATTTTCCCCCGTTATCTTTTTGTTCTATAATACTTTCGAAGGTTTCATTTTCAGGAACTTTTATTTTATGTGTAGTTTCGCTCATTAGGTAGTAATCTATTTAATTGGTTTTAAAGGTATTTAGAAGTGTTTGTTTTTTTGAAAAGACGTAACTTTGTATTTCTAAACTATAGCCTTATTTTATCATGGCACAATTTATAAAAATTTATCCCGAAAACCCTAACGAAAAAGAAATAGCCAAAGCGGTTAAAGTATTGCGTGATGGAGGTTTAATTATTTACCCTACCGATACAGTATACGGTTTGGGGTGTGATATTACTAACACTAAAGCTCTAGAACGTATTGCGCGTATTAAGGGGATTAAATTAGAAAAAGCGAATTTTTCGTTTATATGTCATGATCTTAGTAATATATCAGACTATGTCAAGCAGATAAGTACAAGCACGTTTAAAGTTTTGAAACGTTCGCTACCAGGACCTTATACTTTTATATTATCAGGAAATAATAACTTGCCTAAAGTCTTTAAAAAGAAAAAAACAGTAGGTATTCGTGTGCCAGATAATACTATAGCATTAGAAATTGTAAAACAATTAGGTAACCCTATTGTTTCTACCTCTATTCATGATGATGATGAGGTGTTAGAATACTCTACCGACCCTGAATTGATATTCGAGAAATGGCAAGGTTTAGTTGATGCTGTTATAGACGGCGGATATGGTGATAATAATGCATCTACTATTATAGATTTATCAGGTGATGAACCGGAAGTAATAAGAGAAGGTAAAGGAGATATTGATATTTTTTAAAACGCTATTTTTCTTGTAACAATGTATTTTTTATAAATATATTCTAAAAATAATAGTATACATATTGGTATTAATAATAGAGCTAGTGTATTTACGTTTTCTCTTAAGTTTATTACTGCTATGTTATAAAACTCACTAAGGTTATATATTAATTTTGTAGTGTTGTTTTTACTATCCTTTATATAAATCCCTATAATTGCTAATACTGTAATTATTGCAAAGTATACAGCAATAAAACTTTTATTAATTATTGGTTTATGTACCCTTTTATCTAGAGTTTCTACTTTGCCCATAATTGTTGATGTAAAATCAGACGAAGGGCTATTAAGAGGTTTTACAGGTAAAACGGTATCATCATGTATCCATTCTTCTTGTAGTTGTTGCATGACATTATTAGTAAAATCAGCTTTGGGCGATTTTATACTATGCTCTTTAATAAGCCTTTGTAGTATTTGCTCTTTTTTATCCATAACTTTTTACTAATTAAGTTCTGCTTGTAAAGTTACTTGTAACTTTTGTTTTAGTTTTTTTCGAGCTCTAAAAAGTTTTACCTTAATATTAGATTCAGATAAACCTGTTATAGTCTCAATCTCTGCAATAGTAGCCTCGTTTATATAAAATAAAGTTACTATTAATGCTTCTGTTTCTGGTAAACTATCTATGGCTTGATGTACAAGTAGTTGTTGTTCTTTTTTTTCAATATTCTCTAGTATACTAGACTCATTGTGGTGTTTACTGTTTGTTTCTGTAATACGCTCTATATTTTTCTTTTTCCCTCTAATATTGTATATAGCAGTTCTATACACTATGGTGTATAGCCATGTAGAGAATTTAGATTCCTTTTTAAAAGAATGTAATTGTTTAAATGCTTTAATAAAAGCCTCTTGTGCGGAATCTTCGGCATCATCTTCATTCTTCATTATTTTTAAAGCTAATGTATATGCCATATTTTTATATCGGTCTACTAATACGGTATAACTAGCCGTATCTCCACTACAAACTTTATTAATATAAAAGAGGTCATCATGATCTGCCATATCTATTAGATGCAAGTTTATAATATAAGGTTACAGATAAAGTGAAAAAATAATAATATAAAAAAATATAAGGTATGTTGTAACCTTATCGTCTGTTCGTGCATCATATCATTATAACTATTAAAAATATATAATTATGGATGAACTGTTTAGTAATTTTTTAATAACACTTATCGTTATTTCGGCAATATTTGGAATACTATATACCTTCTTGATTACGCGTCATAGAGAACGAATTATGATGATGGAAAAGGGGATTAATTCGGAGTTATTTGTTTCTAAAAATAATGGGCGTTGGCGTGCATTAAAAATAGGCTTACTTTTTATAGGTATTGCATTAGGATTAATAATAGGAGGATTACTTGAAAGTCATCTGATTATAGAAGAAGGAGTATTTTATATTGCAATGATTACTTTCTTTGGGGGACTTGGTTTGTTGAGTT
Source organism: Flavobacterium sp. MedPE-SWcel (assembly GCA_001874325.1). Taxonomy (GTDB): domain Bacteria; phylum Bacteroidota; class Bacteroidia; order Flavobacteriales; family Flavobacteriaceae; genus Flavobacterium. The sequence goes on from MPCW01000012.1 coordinate 45,871, forward strand.
ACTTTTTTATTGAAAAAAAGTTTAGAGACAATGAGTAATTAAAAATATTATCATCAATCAAATCACATACAAAACAAAAAAAGGGATGACTCATGAGTCATCCCTTTTTTTGTTTCAGATATTAAGATTAAACCCTAATTCTGATTCATGATACCGATTACTTGTTCAGCAAGTTCAGTATTTATTCTTTCCTGCGCTTCTAATGTTGTAGCCCCAATGTGAGGAGTAAGTGAAACTTTAGGGTTCATTAATACTTGTATAGCTGGTTTAGGCTCTTCTTCAAAAACATCAAGACCAGCAAAGGCAACTTTACCAGAGTCTAAAGCCTCTACTAAAGCAACTTCTTCTATTACACCACCACGTGCAGCATTAATAATACCCACACCGTCTTTCATCATTTTAAACTCTGGAGCGCTAATCAGGTAGTCTTTTTGTGCAGGTACGTGTACTGATATAAAATCAGCAGTTTTATAAATAGTTTCGTTAGAAGCTGTACTGAATTTTATATTTATAAACTGACCGTTGTAAAAATCAATTCTAACATCTTCTGTACCACCTTCTTCTCCCGAAGCAACAACACGCATACCTAGTCCAAGTGCTATTTTTGCTACAGCGCGACCAACACGACCGAAACCAATAATACCTAGTGTTTTACCTCTTAGTTCGCTACCAGCAGCATATGCTTTTCTAAGTGCAGTAAAGCTAGTTTCACCTTCTAAAGGCATTAATCTATTAGCATCATGTAGAGAACGTACACCAGTAAATAAGTGAGCAAAAACAAGCTCAGCTACAGCGTCAGAAAATGCTGCAGGAGTATTAATAACAGATAAACCTTTTTCGCGAGCATAAGCTACATCGATATTATCCATACCTAAACCACCACGACCAATTATCTTAAGACTAGGACAATTATCTATAATATCTTTACGTACTTTAGTAGCTCCACGTACTAATAGTACTGTTACATTATTTTTATTTATATAATTTGCTACTTGTTCCTGTGCTACTTTTGTAGTTATAACTTCAAATCCGCTTTCTTCAAGAGTTTTAATACCACTTTCCGAAATACCATCGTTAGCTAATACTTTCATGCTATTTTATTTAAAAGTTTAAAGTTGCTGTTAAGCAAAATCTATATTGTTATTTTGTTTTTATCTTATTTTGAGGTTATAGTTTTTTCAAACTCCTGCATTACATTTACTAATATCTGTACACTTTCTATAGGCATAGCGTTGTATATAGCTGCACGATAACCACCTACGGTTCTATGTCCGTTTAACCCGTTTATATTTGCTGCTTTCCACATAGAGTCAAACGAGTCTTTGTGTAATTTATTCTTTAGTACAAAGGTAACATTCATTTTAGAACGATCCTCTATTTTTGCAGTACCTATAAATAGTGAATTTCTATCGATTTCATTATATAATAAAGCAGCTTTAGTATTATTTCTCTCTTCCATCACTGTAATACCTCCGTTGGCTTTAAGCCATTGTAAAGTAAGTAGTGTAGTGTATATAGCAAATACAGGTGGGGTATTATACATACTCTCTTTAGATATATGTGCCGAATAATCTAATATACCTGGAATAATTCGATCACTATGGTTATTGTCTAATAACTCTTCTTTTATAACTACAAGTGTTGTACCAGCAGGTCCTATATTTTTTTGTGCCCCTGCATATATAAGATCAAATTTACTAAAGTCGAGTTGTCTCGAAAAAATATCCGAACTCATATCACATACAATAGGCACAATAGTTTCAGGGAACTCCTGCATTTGTGTACCATATATAGTGTTGTTACTAGTGCAATGAAAATAACTAGCATCGGTAGGGATAGTATAATCTTTAGGCATATAATTATAGTTATCATCTTTAGATGATGCTACAATTACGGTATCTCCAAAAGCTTTAGCCTCCTTAATAGCGCCTGCTGCCCATTTACCTGTATCAAGGTAGGCAGCTTTGCTATTCTTTTTTAAAAGGTTATATGGCACTCTTAAAAACTCCATACTAGCGCCACCTGATAGAAATAGTGCTTTATACCCTTTGTTTTCAAGATCTAATAATTCTAGTGCAAGACTACGTGCTTCTTCTATTACAGCAACAAATTCATCACTACGATGTGATATTTCTAGCACAGATAATCCTGTATCATTAAAATTAATGATTGCTTGCGATGCTTTTTCAAACACTTCTTGCGGTAGGATAGAAGGACCTGAGCTAAAATTATGTTTTTTCATTGTTTAGTAGTGAGTTTACTGTATTTATATACTCAATAAAAACGAAATAGTATCTACATTATCTGCATAGTCCCATAATTCAGGCTGTTGTGTTTGCCCAAAAGCGATACTACTATCAGTTATATTGTTACTTACTACACATTGTATTTGTTCTGCTTCTGTATTTAGTTTTTCTTTTAATGCATCAATAGTATCATAATACTCATAAAATACAGATGAAATAGGAGAGGAGTAGCTTGTATCTTCTTTTATAGTCATAAACTCATTATCGAGTAGTTCAAATTTACTCATTAAGAATACAGCCTTATTATAATCGTAATTATTAGCATATTTTTCATAATGAATTACATCACCATAAGTGTACATTGCCTCAAAAAAGTTTTTGAAGTCATAACCCTTTGGTACAAAAAGTTTAGATACATTACGACACCCTAACCCGAAATAACGGAAAATATCTTCGCCTAGCCCTACAAGTTCTTCTTTACTTTCGTTACCTGTAAGTATGGCTGCTGAATTTCTGTTTTTTCTTATTATCGAGGGCTTATCTTTAAAGTAATATTCAAAATAACGAGCCGTATTGTTACTACCTGTAGCGATTACAGCATCAAAATTTTCGAGTTTACCTTCGGTGATTGTTATTTTATTATCTAATTGTGGAGCAACAGCAATAAGGTATTTACTAAGAAACGGTAGTAAGTACTTATCGTTTGACGATACTTTTACTAAAACATTATTACCTGTAAGTAGTACCGATAAAAAATCGTGAAAACCTACCAATGGTATATTACCAGCAAGTACTAAGCCAACAGTTTTAGGATTGTTATAATCTATAGTATAGTTTTCTAACCATTTATCAAGGTTTTCTGCTGTAAGCGCATTTACCCACGACTGTATAGCAAAATAGACTTGTTCTGGCGTAAACCATCCGTTGTGCGATTGCGATCTTTCTATAAGCGTTATAAAATCGTCAAAAAAAGTATCGTTACGTAGTACAGCGTTATCTTTTAATGTGTTATTCTCAGAAAATTGGCTTAGAAATTTACCAAGTTCTATAAACGCTTTTTTTGTTTCTGTTAACGTCATTATGTTTGTTTATGAATGGATTTGGACGTAATTTTGCACAAATTTACGTTATTAATACAAAATATAAGCTATGGCTATCATTATAACAGATGAATGTATCAACTGTGGGGCTTGTGAGCCGGAATGTCCAAATACAGCAATATACGAAGGAGCAGACGATTGGAGATATAAAGACGGAACAGCATTAGAAGGAAAATTAGTACTACCATCTGGAGAAGAAGTAGATGCTGATGCTGCTCAAACACCAATATCAGACGATTTATATTATATAGTACCAAGTAAGTGTACAGAGTGTAAAGGTTTTCATGAAGAGCCACAATGTGCGGCAGTATGCCCTGTAGACTGTTGTGTGCCAGATGATGAATATGTAGAAAGCGAAGAGGTGCTATTAAATAGACAGGCATTTTTACATAATGAGTAAAGTATGTAAAGCAGTATAAACTTAATAAAAAATCCAGAAGCTAACCTTCTGGATTTTTTATTTTAAGGCTCATTTATGTAAGTCTGTTTATTTCATTTCAAAAACTTATATTTGCAGCCTTAAAAAACCGTTACTAATGAAAGCAGGAATAGTAGGATTACCAAACGTAGGTAAATCAACCCTTTTTAATTGTTTGTCTAATGCTAAGGCACAAAGTGCAAACTTTCCTTTTTGTACTATAGAGCCTAATGTAGGTGTAGTAAATGTACCCGATTCACGACTAGAAAAACTAGAAGAACTAGTTACTCCAGAGCGTGTATTGCCTGCTACAGTAGAGATTGTAGATATTGCAGGACTTGTAAAAGGAGCTAGTAAAGGAGAAGGACTAGGTAATCAGTTTTTAGGTAACATTAGAGAGTGTAACGCTATTATACACGTGCTACGTTGTTTTGATAACGATAATATTGTACACGTAGATGGTAATGTAAACCCTATTCGTGATAAAGAAACGATTGATATAGAGTTGCAACTAAAAGATCTTGAAACAGTAGAAAAAAGACTTGACAAGGTAAAGAGAGCTGCAAAAACAGGAAATAAAGAAGCACAAGCCGAAGAAGCATTATTAATAAGACTGAGAGATGTTTTACTAGAAGGTAAATCGGCTAGAGTAGTAGCACCACAAAACCAAGATGAAGAGGAGTTACTAGAAGCTTTCCAACTAATTACTACTAAGCCTGTGCTATATGTATGTAATGTAGATGAAGAAGCTGCTGCTACAGGTAACGATTATGTAGAGAAAGTACGCGAGCTGGTAAAAGATGAAAATGCAGAGGTTATTGTACTTGCTGTAGGAACTGAGGCTGATATTACAGAGCTTGAAACGTATGAAGAACGTCAAATGTTCCTTGAAGACTTAGGTATTGAAGAGGCAGGTGCGTCAACGTTAATACGTTCGGCTTATAAATTACTTGATTTACAAACGTATTTTACAGCAGGTGAAAAAGAAGTACGTGCTTGGACAATAAAAGTAGGTGATACTGCACCACAAGCAGCAGGTGTTATACATACTGACTTTGAAAAAGGATTTATTCGTGCTGAGGTTATTGCTTATGACGATTACGAATCTTTCGGATCTGAAGCGAAAGTAAAAGAAGCAGGTAAACTACGTGTAGAAGGTAAAGAATACATCGTGAAAGATGGTGATGTAATGCACTTCCGTTTTAACGTGTAATAAGTGTTTTTACAATGATATAGTAAAAAAGCCTATCGAATTTCGATAGGCTTTTTTAATTTTAGTTCCAGCTTAAACATAATTTCATCCTTCTCTTATTTCATTTCTATAAAAGCTCACATACCCATTATATCATCAGTAATCGGTCTAAATATATTGTCTATTAAACTATATTTTTTAGAAAAGAACTCCCCATCTTCGAAATACCAAAATACTGAAACCATAACATATTCTCATTTTAACGTCTAGCTGATAGTTAAAAAAATGTCTCTTGTTCTTTAATATCTTTCGGTTTCAATCCAAAATACCCATTCATAACCATTATTAGGTTTAAAATGTTCTTCTCCAGAAGCAGGTATTACACCTGGAGCAGATGCGATATAATGTTTGACTCCTGGTTTTATATTAACAGTTCTTGTAGATTCAGGCTGTAGTGAAAAAGTTTCATTGCCAATAATTAATTTTATTATTGATGACGATTTGTTTTTTATTTTTATTTCAGATTCATAAGTTGATGAATATCCAGTATTTGTAAAAGCACCATTTTCATTGATGTCAGCTTTTTGAAAATATTTTACATAACTTTTATGCACCCAGCCAATGCTACTAGTTTCAACGTCAATGATTTTGTAATAATTATTGATAGTATTTTTGCTATAAACAAATACTATTGAATTTTTTGTAAATAGCTTTATTATTTCATACTCTGAAGAGGGACCTTTCCTGAAATTTACAGCAGAAGTTGTTTTACCAATAAAAGGATTAAAGCCTACGTCTTGGTTGTTTAATTTGCTAATGTTTTTTTTAGAAGTATGAGTGTTAGACTTCTCAATTTTTTTATAAGATAGTTTGTTTTTTTTAGCATAACCATTTTTACCATTATAGCAGACTTTCCAAAAGCCTGTTACATTCCCATAATTTGAAGATATAATTTTCACTTTCTCTCCATTAGGGATTTCACCTTTTATAGCAGAATCAGAACTCATGTTTTGATATATGTAAACTAGTCCCTTTGAATAATAAACTGGATAATCGCCTCGACAGGTTTGAGCATTTGAAAAATAAACAGTAAATAATATAAAAATCAGTATATATTTTTTCATAATAATTTAGTTGGATAAATGTAAATCAAATATACAATTTTCTCATTTTCTTAACACCTTACTAGTTTGTTTTATGCTTAACTTTATCAAACAACATTTTAAACACATCAAAAAATGAAAATAGTAACTTTTGCAGGTAGTAGTAGTACACAATCTATAAACAAACGTTTAGCAACCTATGCAGCGGGATTGTTTCAAGAAAGTCAGTTAGAAGTATTAGATTTAAACGATTACGAATTACCACTTTTTAGTTTAGATAAAGAGCAAGTATTAGGTAAGCCCGCAATTGCTCGTGCATTTTTAGATAAAATGGAATCGGCAGATGTTTTAGTACTTTCGCTTGCCGAGCATAATGGTAGCTACTCTACAGCCTTTAAAAATATATATGACTGGGCATCGCGCCAAAAGAAAGAAGTTTTTGATAATACCCCAATGTTGTTAATGGCAACTTCTCCAGGTGGTCGTGGCGGTAGTAGTGTGTTAGAGACTGCAAAAAGTACAATGCCACACTATGGCGGTAATATAAAAGCCGTTTTCTCATTACCATCATTCCATAATAATTTTGATGTCGAGGCAGGTAAAATATCCAATAACGAGTTAGATGCTGCGTTAAAAGATATTATTCGTGACTTTGATTATGCTAAAAAGGATTCTTAAAAAACTACTACGTTATACAATCCGTATTATAATAGGGATATTAGCATTTGTTGTACTATATGCAGCAAGTGCTTATATCTTGTCGAATATTACTGTAAATAGTAATGTTACGGCAAGTAACGATGTTAATATTTACATACACTCTAACGGGGTGCATACTGATATTAATAGTACCCATTAAAAATAGTACTAAAGATTGGTCTAAAGATATTCTGTTTACTCATACACGTGCTAATGATACATTAGCACGATATGTCGTTTTTGGTTGGGGAGATAAAGGGTTTTATCTTAATACCCCTCAATGGAGCGATCTAAAAGCGAGTACCGCATTTTGTGCCGCCTTTCATTTAGGTACTTCGGCTATGCATACCAAGTTTTATAATGCCGTACGAGAAGATGATGAGTGTATTAAAGTAAGCCTTAGTAAGGAGGATTATAAAAAGCTTGTACAATACATTTCCAGTAGCTTTGTGTATGACGCTAGTAACAAAGTACAATGGATAGCAAATCACAGTTATGGTGACTATGATGCTTTTTATGAAGCAAACGGTAAGTACAGCTTGTTTTATACTTGCAACACATGGACAAATAATGCTCTAAAAGCTGCTAATCAAAAAGCCGCACTCTGGACACCTTATGATAAGGGAGTTTTATGTCATTATAATGAATAAATTATTAAATAGAATAACGCTAAAGGCAGTTTTACCTCTATTTCTCCTAGTTTTGGGAGAAGTAATTGTTTATGTATCTGAAGTATTTAGATACACGGAGTACAATAATTACATGGCTTTTGTATTTGTTTTAGGATGTTTGGTATTATTGTGTTCCTTAGCTTTTAGTTTTGCGTGTTCTTTGGATATATATAGAGCTATTAGAGAAAATTTTAAGAGGTACTATATTTTACTTTTAATACTAGCATTATTACCTCTTTTTTTACTAGTACTCTTTATCATAGAACTTCTTTTATATTCAATATAACTTTGGCAATATTTTTGGTCATAAACAGATATGAAAAGCTTTATTCTAAAAATTACAATATTACTTTGTTTGCTTTCAAATGTAGTAACAGCTCAAAACTATAGTTATGTAGATGAAAAAGTAAAAACATACCCTAAGTCGTTTACTACTGTAGATAAACTTGCTGAGCGTATTAGTAAAGACTTTACACGTGAGGATGAAAAAGCACGCGCTATATTTACTTGGATAGCTAGTAACATACGTTATGATCTAGCTATTTTAGGTACAGTACAAAGGCAAGTAGGTTTTTCTTATAGAACAGAGGAAGAACGACTTGCTAAGAAGCAAAAAATAAAGAATGATTTAGCTAATAAAACTTTACGCTCAAGAAAAGGTGTTTGTCAAGGGTATTCTACATTATTTGCTGTAGTTGCCGAGAAGGTGGGGTTAGAGGCTGTTATTATAGCAGGAGCATCAAAATCGCATCCTAGTCATATAGGTAAATACCCTGATTACAACGATCATGCTTGGAATGCTGTAAAGATAAACGGAGATTGGAAATTACTAGACGCTACATGGGGAGCAGGAGCAGTAGAGGGAAATACTAGAAAGTTTCAATTTTTGTTTAACGATAGTTACTTTTTTGCAAAACCAAAAGACTTTTTCAATAATCATTACCCCGAAGACGAAAAATGGTTATTATTAAACGCTACTAAGCAAGACTTTACAGTATTACCGCTTTATTATGGTGGCTATTATAGCAATAATTATCAGTTAATAACACCTAAGAACGGTATACTCGATAATAATCAAAAATATATATCTTTCAAGATAAGAAACATAAAGCCTACTGATAAGGTTGCTTATGTTTTTACTAGTAGTAGAATGTTTACTCCGCTAGAGTCTACTTTTACTAATAATATTGCAGAATTTAAAATATCGCTAGTGAATAAAATATCAGATATTTTAACGATTTATGTTAATGGAGAATCGGTGATATCATACAAAATTAAATAAAGAAATTAATTGGGTATACTCTTAATAAGTTTCTCTAATGGGTCTTTTATTTTTTATGTAGAAATAGTATATTGCAAGAAATCCATTAAATTTTATGCTGGAGCAGAATCAGTACACCGAAGATAACATCCGTTCACTCGATTGGAAGGAGCATATTCGTATGCGTCCTGGTATGTATATCGGTAAACTTGGTGATGGTTCGTCGCCTGATGACGGTATTTATATACTACTTAAAGAGGTTCTCGATAACTCTATTGATGAGTTTGTTATGGGGAGCGGTAAAACCATTGAGGTTACTGTAAAAGATAAAACAGTTACAGTACGCGATTACGGTCGTGGTATACCTTTGGGTAAAGTTATCGATGTAGTATCTAAAATGAATACAGGTGGTAAGTACGATTCTAAAGCTTTTAAAAAATCAGTAGGATTAAATGGAGTTGGTACAAAGGCAGTAAATGCATTATCTAATTATTTCCGTGTAGAATCGGTTAGAGATAATCAACAAAAAGCGGCTGAGTTTTCTGCTGGTGAGATTACTCTTGAAGAAGAGGTGATTGAGACTACTAAACGAAAAGGTACTAAGGTTACTTTTATTGCCGACGAAGCAATATTTAAAAACTATAAATTCCGTAATGAGTATATTATAAAAATGCTCAAAAATTATTGTTACCTAAATACAGGATTAACAATAATTTTTAATGGTGAGAAATACCATTCTGAAAACGGACTTAAAGATTTACTTGGCGAAACGATAAGTGAAGAAGATAGAATATACCCTATTATTCATTTAAAAGATGATGATATTGAGGTTGCCATAACACATAGTAGAACACAATATAGTGAAGAGTACTATTCTTTTGTAAACGGACAGAATACAACACAAGGTGGTACACACCTTGGAGCTTTTAGAGAGGCAATAGTAAAAACAGTAAAAGAATTTTACGGTAAAAGTTTTGAAGCTGCCGATATACGTAAGTCGATAGTAAGTGCAATAAGTGTAAAGGTAGAAGAACCTGTATTTGAATCGCAAACTAAAACAAAGTTAGGTTCTACAGATATGGGACCAGATCAACCTACGGTACGTACTTTTATAAACGATTTTGTAAAAACAAGGTTTGATAACTTCTTACACCGTAACCCTGATGTTGCAGAGGCTTTATTAAAGAAGATATTACAAGCAGAACGTGAGCGTAAAGAATTATCAGGTATTCGTAAGATAGCTCGTGATAGAGCAAAGAAAGCGAGCTTACACAATAAAAAACTTCGAGATTGTCGTGTACATCTTACCGATACCAAAAAGTCACGTAGTTTAGAGAGTACATTGTTTATCACCGAGGGAGATTCAGCTTCGGGTTCAATAACCAAGTCGAGAGATGTAAATACACAAGCAGTATTTAGTCTTCGTGGTAAACCATTGAACTCTTATGGTATGAGTAAGAAAATTGTTTATGAAAATGAAGAATTTAACTTACTACAAGCAGCACTAAATATTGAGGAGGATATGGAAAACCTCCGTTATAATAATATTGTTATCGCCACCGATGCCGATGTTGATGGTATGCACATACGTTTGTTACTTATAACATTCTTTTTACAGTTTTTTCCAGAGCTTATAAAAGAGGGGCATTTGTACATTTTACAAACACCTTTATTTAGAGTACGAAACAAGAAAGAAACAATATATTGCTATAGCGAAGAGGAGCGAAAAGCTGCAATGGAAAAGCTAAAAGGCAAACCAGAAATAACACGATTTAAAGGACTTGGAGAGATTTCTCCCGATGAATTTAAATTCTTTATAGGAGAAGACATAAGATTAGATCCTGTAATGTTAGATAATGCTACTTCTATACAAACATTATTAGAGTTTTATATGGGTAAGAATACACCCGACAGACAGAAGTTTATTATAAACAACTTGAAGGTAGAGCTTGATGTAGTGGAGGAGTAGAATTTTAAAAAATAAATTCAAATAAGAATTTAAGGGTAATAAATGAGCGAAGATAACTTAGAACCTTTAGAAGGCGAAAATTTTTACGATAAGCAAGAGCATATAGAAGAACAGGATACCATTACTAAGGTAACCGGTATGTATAAGGATTGGTTTCTAGATTATGCCTCTTATGTTATTTTAGAACGAGCTGTACCCGCTATAGAAGATGGGTTTAAGCCTGTGCAGCGTCGTATAATGCACTCACTAAAGGAACTTGACGATGGTCGCTACAACAAGGTTGCTAATGTAGTAGGGCACACCATGCAGTATCACCCACACGGAGATGCGAGTATTGGTGATGCAATGGTACAAATAGGACAAAAAGACTTATTGATAGATACTCAAGGTAACTGGGGTAATATCCTTACGGGAGATAGTGCAGCAGCTTCACGTTATATAGAAGCACGTCTTTCTAAATTTGGGCTAGAAGTATTATATAGCCCAAAAATTACACCTTGGCAATCATCTTATGATGGTAGACGTAATGAGCCTATAAATCTTCCTGTAAAGTTTCCATTACTATTAGCACAAGGAGCAGAGGGGATAGCAGTAGGACTTTCTACAAAAGTATTACCACATAACTTTAACGAACTAATAGACGCTTCGGTTAAAATACTGAAGAACAAACCATTTACTTTATATCCTGATTTTCCAACAGCAGGTATTGCTGATGTTTCAAATTATAACGAAGGTATGCGTGGTGGTCGTGTACGTGTGCGTGCTAAGATAGCTCAGCTCGATAAGAATTCGCTTGTAATTACCCAAATACCTTTTAGTACCAATACTACTACACTTATAGATAGTATATTAAAGGCTAACGAAAAGGGTAAAATTAAAATAAAGAAGATAGAAGATAATACTGCTGCTGAGGTAGAGATAGTAATACATTTACCAGCAGGAGTATCGCCAGATAAATCTATTGATGCATTGTATGCCTTTACAGCTTGCGAAACATCAATAGCGCCACTAGGTTGTGTTATTGAAGATAATAAACCACTGTTTATTGGGGTAAGAGATATGCTTAAAATATCTACTGACCGAACAGTTTCTTTATTAAAAAAAGAATTAGAAATTCAGCTTGATGAGCTAGAAGAGCAATGGCACTTCCAGTCATTAGAGCGTATTTTTATAGAAAATAGAATTTACCGTCTTATAGAGGAACAAGAAACGTGGGAAGGTGTAATTACTGCTATAGACGAAGGTTTAAAGCCATTTACAAAACACCTAAAACGTGCAGTTACTGAGGAAGATATTGTTCGACTTACCGAGATACGTATTAAGCGTATATCTAAGTTTGATATTGATAAGGCTCAAGAAAAAATAGAAGCCCTTGAGGGAGATATAGAGCAAGTAAAACATGATTTAGAACATCTTATTGATTTTGCAATTGCTTACTTTCAAGACCTTAAAAAGAAATATGGGAAGGGCAGAGAACGTAAAACAGAACTAAAGAGTTTTGATAATATCGAAGCTACTAAGGTTGTATTACGTAATACCAAACTGTATGTAAATAGAGCTGAAGGCTTTATTGGTACAGGATTGAAGAAAGACGAATATGTAGCCGATTGTAGCGATATAGACGATGTTATTGTCTTTTTACGCGATGGTAGTATGATGGTAACAAAAGTTGATGTTAAAACCTTTGTGGGTAAAGATATCATTTACATAGCTATTTTTGATAAAAGCGATAAGCGTACTACTTATAACATGATTTATCGAGATGGTAAACCAGGACCATCATATGTAAAACGTTTTAATGTTACTGCAGCAACCCGTGATAGACTATATAACCTTGGTTCAGAAACAAAAGGATCTCAGGTACTCTACTTTTCGGGTAATCCTAATGGAGAGGCTGAGGTAGTAACTATATTATTACGCCAAGTAGGTAGTATCAAAAAACTTAAATTTGATATCGATTTTGCCGAAATAGGTATTAAAGGTCGTGCATCACGAGGAAATACCGTTTCAAAGTATTCTATAAAAAGAATAGAATTAAAAGAAAAAGGTATTTCTACACTTAAACCAAGACGTATTTGGTTTGATGATACTGTACAGCGTCTTAACGTAGAGGGTAGAGGAGAGCTTTTAGGCGAGTTTAGAGCTAATGACAGATTACTTATAATTAATCAGTCAGGTAAAGTAAAAGCGATTATTCCAGAGCTTACTACACACTTTGAAGAAGACATGGTAGTTTTAGAAAAGTGGGTTCCTAAAAAACCTATATCTGCTATATATTATGATGGTGAAAAGGAACGTTATTATGTAAAGCGTTTTGTGGTAGAAAATGAGAATAAAGAAGAGTTGTTTATAACAGAACATCCTAACTCTCAACTTGAAATAGTATCTACAGATTATCGACCAGTTTCTGAAATTATCTTCTCTAAGATAAAAGGAGTACAAAAAGATACACTTGTTACTAACCTTGAAGAGTTTATAGCCGTTAAAGGTATAAAGGCTTTAGGTAATCAAATTACAGCAGATAAAGTAAGGCAAGTAAATTTATTAGATCCGTTGCCTTACGAAGCTCCTGAAGAAGAGATACCTGAAGAAATGGAGGTAAAAGATGAAGATACATTATCACCACAATCAGACTCTGATAAAGAAGGAAGTACTGAACTTGATGATGATGGACAAGTAACACTTAGTTTAGATTAAGAGTTATTACCATTTTATTAATACCTATTTACAAAGTCTATATTATTGCTTGAAGTTTTGCGGTAATTTATTTGTTGAGATAAAGACATATATTTATAACAATTCAAAAAGGATATGTAAGTGAGAATTGAAACAACAGATAACCCAGAAAAAGAAGATTTAAAAGTTATAAGTAAGGGTATACAAACGTATAATCAGCAGTATATTCCAGATGATGTAGTTTTTGAAGCGGACACTAAGTTTGCTGTATTTGCAAAAGATGAAAATGGGAATGTTGTAGGAGGAATAAGGGCGTGTGCTTTTTGGAATTATTGTATTATCGAACTTCTTTGGCTTTCAGAAAACACAAGAGGTCTAGGTATAGGAAAGCAATTAATAGAAGCCACCGAAAAACATGCTTTAAAAAAAGGGTTTAGCTATATGCGGACTGAAACACTAAGTTTTCAAGCTCGTCCTTTCTATGAAAAACTGGGTTACAAAGTTTTTGGAGAATTACCTGATTATCCTAAAGGACATACTACATATTGTTTGTTTAAAGAACTTAAATAAGTCTAACTATCACGATATTATTAGGCTATAGTAAAAATCTCTTGGATGATTTTTTTGTTTATTAAGTAATACATAACCTACTTTTTAGTAGTATATAAATATATTTCTATACTTTTCGGCTAACTAAAAAATTACTATATGCTTATAAAAGTTTTTGGTAGCGCCGTTTTTGGAGTAGAAGCTACCACGATTACTGTAGAGGTTAATATCGATAAAGGTATTGGCTATCATTTGGTAGGATTACCCGATAATGCAGTTAAAGAAAGCAGTTACCGTATTGCAGCTGCTTTAAAGAATAACGGATATCAACTTCCTGGTAAAAAAATAACCATAAACATGGCACCTGCCGATATGCGAAAAGAAGGATCAGCTTATGATCTTACACTTGCTATTGGCATACTTGCTGCTAGTGGGCAAATAAAAGCCGATGAAGTGGGTAAATATATAATCATGGGTGAGTTATCACTCGATGGAAGCCTTCAGCCTATAAAAGGGGTTTTACCCATTGCTATAAAAGCAAAACAAGAAGGTTTTAAAGGTTTCTTTCTGCCAAAACAAAATGTAAAAGAAGCCGCTATAGTAGCAGGGTTAGATGTATATGCTATAGAAAATGTAACTGAGGTTATTGATTTTTTTGAAGGCAATGGTACACTAGAACCTACAACTATAAATACTCGAGAAGAGTTTTATAAAACGCTTGATTTTCCTGAGTTTGATTTTAGCGATGTAAAAGGACAAGATAGTATAAAACGCTGTATGGAAATTGCAGCAGCAGGAGGTCATAATATTATACTTATAGGACCTCCAGGATCAGGTAAAACAATGCTTGCAAAACGTTTGCCTAGTATATTACCTCCAATGACATTGCACGAAGCACTCGAAACTACAAAAATACATAGTGTAGCTGGTAAACTAAAAAATGTAGGGTTAATGAATCAACGACCATTTAGAAGTCCACATCACACCATTAGTAATGTTGCCCTTGTAGGAGGTGGTAGTTTTCCGCAAGCTGGAGAAATTTCTATGGCACATAATGGCGTACTTTTTCTAGATGAATTACCAGAGTTTAAACGAGAAGTACTAGAGGTAATGCGACAACCGTTAGAGGATAGAGAAGTTACTATAAGCAGAGCAAGATTTACAATAACCTACCCATCATCTTTTATGTTAGTAGCTAGTATGAATCCTAGTCCTAGCGGATATTTTAACGATCCTGATGCACCTGTTAGCTCATCTCCACATGAAATGCAGCGATATTTAAGTAAAATTTCAGGACCTTTGCTAGATAGAATAGATATTCATATCGAAGTTACACCAGTGCCTTTTGATAAATTGAGTGATACTCATAAAGCAGAAAGTAGTGTAGATATTCGTAAACGAGTAACTAAAGCAAGAGAAATACAAACGGAACGTTTTGCACATTTAGAAAATATACACTATAATGCGCAAATGAGTACAAAGCAGTTGGGCGAATATTGTGTACTCGATACTACTTCGTTACAATTATTAAAAACGGCAATGGAAAAGCTAAACCTTTCGGCAAGGGCTTATGATAGAATATTAAAGGTAAGCCGTACTATTGCAGATTTAGAAGGGGTAGAGCATATAGGTTCACATCATATATCAGAAGCAATACAATATCGTAGCCTTGATAGAGAAGGTTGGTTAGGATAAAATATAATTTTAAAGGAATAAAATGTTTAAAAAGGAATTAGAAGAATTATTTAACGGAATGCCGCAAGTGGTAAAAGATAAATTACAACCTGTAATGGATAATTTATTAGAGCGAGCGGGTGAGGTAGATGAATATAGTAGTAAAGATCCTGAGTATTATGAAGAGGAGCGAGCAGAAATCGTTAAAGAGGTTAACAAGATAAAGTACTTAAATGACCAGTGGAAAATAATGAGTACTAAAAATAGTAACTAAATTTACTGCCATAAAAAAAGCAGCTTACTATTAGTAAGCTGCTTTTTTATAATAGAACTATTTAAGTGTTATTTATAGCTCTTCAAAAGTATTTCCTTGTTGTATATTACCAGATTGTAACCCTTTTTTAAACCAATACATACGTTGTGCAGATGTACCATGTGTAAAAGAATCTGGTACAACATGACCTTGCATTCTTTTTTGTATAGCATCATCACCCACTGCATAAGCTGCACTTAAGGCTTCTTCAATATCTCCATCTTCAAGTACACCGTTCATTTCTTCGTTATAATGAACCCATAGTCCAGCATAAAAATCTGCTTGAAGCTCTAATGCTACAGAGAGTTTATTAGCTTCTGTTTTACTCATTTGGCTTTGCATTTTTCTTACTTCACCAGATGTGCCTAATAATGTTTGCACATGGTGTCCTACCTCATGAGCGATAACGTATGCAATGGCAAAATCGCCACCTTTTGCACCAAATTTTGATTGAAGTTCATCAAAAAAGGCTAAATCCATATATACTTTTTTATCAGCAGGGCAATAGAAAGGTCCAGATGCTGACGATGCTCCACCACATGCCGTTTGTACAGAGTTGCGAAAAAGTACAAGTTTAGGCTCTTCATACGTTATACCTTGCTCTCTAAAAACCTTATTCCATACATCTTCAGTATCAGCAAGTACGGTTTTTACAAAGTCGCCCATTTCTATATCATGTGCACTAAGTTCTGTATCAGCTTGCTCTGTAGTGGTAACATTTTGTTGTAATTGCTGATTAATGTTATTAAGCATTTCAGGATTAGCCTCACCACTCATAAACATATATATAATGGCAATAACAATACCTATAATACCGCCACCTTTCATCATTTTTCCACCCGACATACCGCGACGATCTTCTACATTACTACTTTGTCTTCTACCTTTCCATTTCATGAACTAGCTTCTTTAATTAGTTTACAAAATAAAGTTATAAAATATATTTAATCAAAATATTTATTAGATAAATAAAAAAACAGCCGTTTTTAAGGGCTGTTTTAAAGGTAACCATCAATCAAAATCAAAATGTATAATAATTACTACTTATATGTTTATAGGGAAGGGATCGTTAAATTTAATATTTTCACCAAATACATCTTGTTCGTTATTTAATAAGCATTTTTCAAGGTCTGCACACATTTTTTCTTTATCAATATCCTGACCAATAAAGACTAACTCATTTATACGGTCTCCCCATTCTTTATCCCAACGTTCTTCAATAATATCTCTATTTTCAATAAATGACGAGTATTGCATTCTTTCGGCATAAGGCATACTACACCACCAAACTCCTGCTCCTTCCATACGGAAAGAACCTCCAGCTTGCGATAAATTTAAAGCTTTATCTGGGCGTGAAGCTAACCAAAACAAGCCTTTTGCTCTTATAATTCCGCTTGGATATTTACTATTAAGATATTCCCAAAATTTTTCAGGATGAAATGGTTTTTGACTTCGAAATACAAATGAACTAATACCATACTCTTCTGTTTCGGGAGTATGGCTTTCAGCTTGTAATTCTTTTTGCCAACCAGCAGAATTTTGTGCTTCTTCGAAGTCAAAAAGCTTAGTGTTAAGTATTTCTTTAGGATTTACTTTACTAAAGGTAGAGTGAATGATTTTTGCACTAGGGTTTAGTTTTTGTATAGCCGATTTTAAAAGGCCTGCGGTACCTTCATCAACCAAATCAACTTTATTAAGAATTATAATGTTTGCAAACTCTACTTGATCGGTAAGTAAGTTTACAATAGTACGATGATCATCTTCTATATCAGTTAAGTCTCTATCTTGTAATAGCTCGTTAGTACTAAAATCGTTTAAAAAGTTGAAACAGTCTACTACTGTAACCATTGTATCTACATAACTAAATTTTGAAAGATCAATACCATTTTCTTCATCTACAAACGAAAAAGTTTGTGCTACTGGTACAGGTTCGCTAATACCTGTACTTTCTATAAGTAAATAATCAAAACGTCCTTCTTTTGCTAGTTTTTCTACCTCTACCATTAAGTCTTCTCGAAGTGTACAGCATATACAACCATTACTCATCTCTACCAATTTCTCTTCAGTTCGAGAAAGTGTATTTTCTTTTTCAACTAATTTTGCATCGATGTTTACTTCACTCATATCGTTTACAATAACAGCAACTTTTAATCCCTCTTTATTGTGTAAAATATGGTTAAGCAAAGTTGTTTTACCAGCGCCTAAAAAACCGCTTAAAACTGTTACAGGTAATTTTTTTTCTATCATTATATTTTATTAATGCAATTTAGTTGCAAATATATATAATAATTTAAAAACGCAACCATGTTGCATTAGTGTTTTAGACATAAAAAAAGCGTTGCTATTTACAGTAACGCTTTTAGTATATCTTAATTGTTTTTTTTAAAGGAGTGTACGGAAACCAAAATAAAAATCGGCTTGATTAGGATCGCCAAGAGCAACCGAAAGTGCCGAACTAGATCCCATAAAAAAACCACCAACTCTAAACCCTAAACCAGCAGTAAATCCTGATATTTCATTATCTGCAAGTGGAGTATATACTTCAAAATAGTCTGTAGAATAACGAGGAGTAATGCTAATAATGTTTTGTACTACAACCTGATCGTTATTATTATCATCACTAGTCCTTTGTTGTATATAACCAGTAGCATACCAATTGTTGTAAACATTTAAATCTGCATAGGCAGAAAATATTGTAGGTAGTTTTACTTTAAAGTCTTTAGATTCTTCGCTTTTTTCGAAAAAACCAGTTTCATTTTCAAGAATGTTTTCTACATCTTCTATACTTTTTGCATCTTCAAATTGATTTAAACCTAAAAACTGCCCTTCTGGAATTTCTAACTTATAATAACTAGTTACATTGTTATCATTTTTAAAAGTCATGCTACCAATGTTTCGTACTGCTACACCAGCATTAAGTAAGTATCGGTTAGGGTTAACCGATTTTAATTGATAGTTAATACCAAGATCTGTGGCAAAACCATTAAGTCCGCCAGCAAAAAATTCAGTAAAGTTTTCACTTTCAGAAAAATCACCAGCTAGAGAACCCGAGTAAGCAAGATTTACTTGTGCACTAGCATCTGTAAGTGTTACAGTACCAAGGTTGTTTTGAACAGTACCTCTAAACTCACTAGCTCCCATATTAGCATATGTGCCAGGAAAAAGAAGTTTAAGAGTAACCCCTCCATTAAAATGGTGCTTCTCATTATCATATAACTCTCTTGCAACCGAAAATCCTATTTCTCCCCATGATGTTCCTGTAGCTCTTTGGTTTTCGCTTGCTAGTACATCATATACTTCGTTGATGTTGTCTATACCACCATTAGTTAATGCATTACCTAATGTAGTATTAATATCGACTAATGATGCTTTTACTTTTGCAGCAGTAGCTATACCAAAAGTCCATTTATTTACTTTAAAAGCAAATGCAGGACCCAATATCTCTACATCAACTCTCATGTTTAGTGGTTCACTACCAGAAAAAAGCATTTCTTCAAAATTATCGTTATTATCTATTAGATCACTAAACGACATTTTGTTATTAGCTATATTGGCACTAAAGTTAAAGACATTAACTTCATACTTTTTTTTAATATTAGCTAGTTCAGCAGGGTTATTTCGAGCATTTAATAATCCAGTTCTACGCGATGTATTTATTCCAGAAAAATGTTCCTGTGAGAATGCTACAGTACCTAGAATAGAAAAAACAAATAGTAAAGTCTTTCTCATATTATATTTTTTTGATAGATGTTAGTTGAATAGTTTTTGAGGTATTTATATTATAAATTTAAGAAAAAATACACTTAGAGCGATTAAATATAGAGGCTTACTATATTTAAAAGCAAATTTCGTTTTTATAATTAAATAGATAAATACCTATTGTTAGGTATTTATATTGACGACCATACAGGATCTTTAGGTACAGGGGCTGTAAGTATAAGCGCTGTTTTTGCTACTGGGTGTATAAAGGCAAGTTTACGTGCATGTAGGTGAATCCCTCCATCAGGGTTACTTCTATCAAAGCCATATTTAAGATCTCCTTTTATTGGAGAACCGATAGCTGATAGTTGTGCCCTAATTTGATGATGACGCCCCGTGTGTAAGTTAATCTCAAGAATATGGTATGTTTTTAGCGATTTTATTAGTGTAAAATCAAGACTTGCTTTTTTACTATTGGTAACCTCTTTGTTATGTGCTTTTGATGTATTTCTTTTTTCATTACGCACTAGGTAATGAACAAGTGTGGCTTTCTCTGTATTGGGTTTATTTTTAACGGCTGCCCAATATGTTTTTTGAGTTTTGCGATTTTTAAAGAGTTCGTTAAGCCTTGTAAGTGCTTTTGATGTACGAGCAAAAACAACAATACCTGTAGTGGGTCTGTCAAGCCTGTGTACTACACCTAAATATACAGCACCGGGTTTATTGTACTTATCTTTAATATATTCTTTAACGATGTCGCTAAGTGGTTTGTCGCCAGTTTTATCGCCTTGTACAATATCGCCTACACGCTTGTTTACAACAATAATGTGGTTATCTTCATAGATAACCTGAAGATTATTTTTATTAGAAACAATTTTCAAATTAATATTGCTCTTTTTCGTTAGGGAAGTCCTCCGATTTTACATCAGTAACATATTGTCCAATAGCTTTTGTCATACCATCAAACAAATCCATGTATCTACGTAAGAAACGAGGGTTGAACTCATTATTCATACCTAACATATCATGAATTACAAGTACTTGGCCATCTACACCACCACCAGCACCAATACCAATTACTGGAATAGAAATACGATCGGCAACTTTTTTAGCTAATTCAGCAGGTATTTTTTCGAGTACTATTGCAAAACAACCTACTTTTTCAAGCATCCTTGCATCTTCTATAAGTTTTTCAGCTTCAGCTTCTTCTTTAGCTCTTACAGTATAAGTACCAAATTTATATATTGATTGTGGTGTTAACCCTAAATGCCCCATAACTGGTATACCAGCATTTAGTATTTTTTTCATAGAATCTTTAATTTCACTACCACCTTCCATTTTCACGGCGTGTCCGCCACTTTCTTTCATTATTCTTATAGAAGAACGTAGTGCTTCTTTAGGGTCTGATTGGTAACTACCAAAAGGAAGATCGACTACAATAAGAGATCTTTGTGCTGCTCTTACTACAGATGATGCATGATATATCATCTGGTCTAACGTTATAGGTAATGTAGTTTCGTGCCCTGCCATTACATTTGAGGCAGAATCTCCTACCAAGATAACATCTATTCCTGCTGTGTCTACTATTTTCGCCATAGTATAATCATAAGCAGTAAGCATCGATATTTTTTCGCCATTGGCTTTCATCTCGATAAGCGACCTTGTAGTAACTCTTTTATAATCTTTTTTGGCTGTAGACATACACTTAAATTTTAAGGCAGTAAAAGTACTAAATTGTAATAACAATTATCAAACTGCTAAATACTTTTATTATGTTATTACTGTAACATAAATAGTGGATTAGATACTAATTGACTAACATTTAATAGATTCAATAAAATGAAAAAAATAATATTATTGTTTGTGTTTAGTATTTCTTTGTCAATTAATGCTCAAGAGCGTGAAGTAAAAGAAGCAATTATTACTTTTTTTGATGGTATGCATACTTCAGATACTTTAAAAATTAAATCGGTTTGCGTAAAAGATATTCTGTTACAATCTATATCAGAAGGAGGGGAGAAGGGAAAACTTACTGAGGGAACAGCTGAAGATTTTTATAAATCGATAGCATCAATACCTTCGGATATGAAAATAGAAGAACGGTTATTAAGTTATAAAATTCAAATTGATGGAACTATGGCACATGCCTGGACTCCTTATGAATTTTATATTAATGATAAATTGAGTCATAAAGGTGTAAACTCATTTTCATTGTTTAATGATAATGGTACTTGGAAAATTGTACATATTATTGATACACGACGTAGATAAACAAACATAGCCTAAACTGTTTAAATAGTTTAGGCTATGTTTGTTTTTTTTGTAATAAAAGAAATTAACAATTAGGTAGGTTCACCGCTACAGCCAATCCACCTTCAGAAGTTTCTTTATATTTATTGTCCATATCTTTAGCTGTTTCCCACATAGTGTTAACAACCTTATCAAGAGGTACTTTAACATTTTTTGGGTCTGTTTCTAATGCTAATTCAGCAGCATTGATGGCTTTTATAGCTCCCATAGTATTACGCTCTATGCATGGTACTTGTACTAGACCAGCAACAGGATCGCAAGTAAGCCCTAAATGATGCTCCATAGCGATTTCAGAAGCTACCAAACATTGTTCTGGAGTACCACCCATAACTTCGCATAATGCACCCGCAGCCATGGCCGACGACACACCTATTTCTGCTTGACAGCCACCCATGGCAGCAGATATAGTAGCTCCTTTTTTAAATATACTACCAATTTCTCCTGCTACGAGTAAAAATTGTTTTATATGCTCTTCGTTAGCATTGTGGTTTTCTATTACCATATAGTACATTAATACTGATGGTATTACACCTGCACTACCATTAGTAGGAGCAGTAACCACACGACCAAGTGCTGCATTAACCTCATTTACAGATAATGCAAAACAGCTAACCCATTTTAAAATCTGTCTAAATTTTACTTCTGTTTTACGTATTACTTGTAACCATTCTTGCGGAGAGTTATATGGTAAGTCACCAATTAATTTTTGGTGCATGTCATAAGCCCTTCTACGTACATTTAATCCTCCAGGTAATACACCTTCGGTATGACATCCAATATGCATACACTCTAGCATGGTATTCCATACACGCATTAATTCGTTATGAATTTCTTCTTCACTACGTATTGACTTTTCGTTAGCATAAACGATTTCAGAAATCTTCTTGTTTTCTGACCGTACATATTGTAACAAATCATCAGCCTTATCAATAGGGAAGGGGAAGTTACATTTTAAGTCACCTTTTTCTTTCTCATCAGCACTATTATCTTCCTTAGTTACAAAACCACCTCCTATAGAGTAGAATGTAGATACATATTCAGAATTATCAGTATAAGCTGTAAAACTAAATCCATTAGAATGAAAAGGTAAAAACTCTTTATTAAAAATAATATCCGTCTTAGGAGTAAACGAAATACTTTTTTCGTTACCTAACTTAAGTTGATTATTAGTATTAATGTTCTCTATAATACCGTCTATATCTTCTACAGGTATGTATTCAGGATCAGCACCACTAAGTCCTAACATAATTGCTAAATCTGTAGCATGTCCTTTACCTGTAAGTGATAATGAACCATATAAATCTATTTTTATACGATTTACTTTACCAAAGAGACCTTCTTCACGAAGTTCATTTAATAAGCGTTCAGCTCCGCGCCAAGGTCCTAGGGTGTGAGAACTCGATGGTCCTACACCAATTTTGAGCATATCGAAAATAGAAATACATTCATTCATAATAATAACATAATTTTTTGTAAAAATACTTTATTTACGGCGAGCAAAGGTAAATAAATTGCTATTACTATAACGATATAGTATTATAATTGTTAATACTTTATATTATAGACTATTATCTTTTCATTAATACAGATAACCTATCGTTTATCGAATTAAATTGTTGTAAACTTTTATTCTCAATTGGTTCAGCTATTTGTATAAACCAATCAGGGTGTTTATCTCGTTTTCCTGTTAACATATTAATGTGTATAAATTTTGTCCAAAGTATTGCTTTTAACTTCTTTTGATAATTATCCCACATAAGCATTTCTACTAATAATGTATCTTCTGATAGTTTTATTAAGTTAGATTCTATACACACATTCTCATTATACATTGCTGGGTTTAAGTATACAATTTCATGCTTGTTTACTATCCATCCTGAACCTTTTTGATATAAATTAGTCATATCAATATCATGAAACTCCTTAAGATGATCTTCACGGGCATTAAGCATATAATCTATATAGCCTGAATTGTGTAGATGTTTGAAAGAGTCGCAGTCGCTAAACCTGATTTTGTAAAAAGATTTGATTTCCATTTGTTGTAGTTTTATATATGCAAATTTGTGCCTCTAAAAAGGCATTTCCTTTGACATTTATCAAAAAACTAAATCTTTGTACGAATTCTGCTCAATGTTTCCTGAGTAATACCAAGATATGAAGATATAATACCTAATGGTACACGTTGTAAAAGTTCGGGAGAATACGTTATTAAATCGTTATAACGTTCTTGTGCAGACATAAATTGAAGTGAACTAAGGCGCTTGTGTACTTGTGTTAGTTCTACTGTTATTAAGTGCCTACCCATTCTTTCTATATCATGATACTTGTCATACAACTCTTCTAATTTTTTATAAGGTAAAGACCAAACAGTAGAAGGTTCTAATAGCTCTATCTGTTTGCCATCAGCTTTTTGGGTGACATAACTATTTATAGAGCAAGTAAATGAATTTTCAAGGGCAAATTTCTCAGTTATTTCCTTACTGTCTTTTATATAAAAAGTTCTAGCTAATCCTTTCTCTATATAATAAACATGTGTACATATATTACCTGTAGGTACTAACACGTGCCCCTTTTGTAACTCTTGTTTTAGCATAAGAGATAAGAGTGTATTCTTACTTTCACTACTAAGTTTTACAAAAGGCGAAATACTATCAAAAAAACTAATTTTATTACTTGTTATAGTCACTTTTTAAGAATAAGAATATCCTCAAATTTAAGTAAATAAAATTCATCATTACAAGATAGAGGTATTCTATAAATGAATAATAAAGCTCTGATAAGAAATCAGAGCCTTATCGGGGTATATATAGATAGGGGGGAACTTATAGATATTTATTCTTTAGGATATGGACTATTAGAATAGTTCTTGTTATATATAACCTGATCAATTGTATATAGAGATAGGTTATCGAACTCAGTACTGATAATCTTTTTTGCTTCATTACTTTTCATCTTTAGTTGTTTTAGTTGGTTATAACGTTCTAAAATTTGTCTATTTCTTTCCTTTAATAAATCACTTACTGTCATGGATTATATTATTTGCAATAAATTTCTTTATATTTATAAAGACAAGGTCGCGAAATTAAATTGGTTTAACGATTATTTTTTACAAATGTATTATTAATTCTGAGAATGAAAAATTTTATTGGGCTAAACATCAAATATTTGTGTGAAAATAATTTTTTATCGCAAGACGAATTCGGTGCTAAGTTTGGACTTAAAAAAAGTGTTATAGGTACCTATGTAAGAGGAATCTCTTATCCTAAGGTAGAAGTCATGCAAAAAATTTGTAGTGAATACAATTTAACTTTAGATGTATTTATAAATGAAGATTTATACTTAAAACACAAAGGCTATACTAGCGATAATGTAGTAACAAGGGTTAACGAGCCACAAACACCTATACATGAAGCAGAAAAAGAGGCGCTGTTAAAAACAATAGCAGCACAGCAAGAAACTATTGCTGCCATGAAAATTACTATTGATACTTTATTAGATAAATAAAAAAGTTAACAAATATTTTAGGTAAATATGAAATTACTTAAAAAATATTCTACATTTGTTAGAGTATATATAAGGTTAAACTGATCTAAATAATAATTTAATTCCCTTTTGCTATAGGAAAAAAACTACTCATTATTTATTAATAAGGTAAAAGGTCATGAAATTATTTTCACTAATATTATCTATTCTCGTTTTTTTTATTTCACTATATTTTTTTGTAGATAAGGTTTCTTATATACATAATTTTAATGATGTTATTTATATATCATTGTTGGGTATATTAATGATTATATGTATAACGGGAATTATTATTAATTGGGAATTTTTTTCTAAAAAGAACACTACGAAATAAAATTGTTTTATCGAATAATATAAAAATAAAAAACTCCAGTAGTACTACTGGAGTTTTTTATTTTTATAAGGATATGTGTTTTATTTTCCATCTCTGTCTACTACAGGACGATTCTCACGATTTGCAAGTTCCCAAGCTGTTGTAAAAGCTAATTGAGTTCTTTTAGCCATCAAATCATATTCAATTTTATCAGGAGTATCTGTTGCTTTATGATAATCAGCATGTACACCATTAAAATAAAATATAATTGGTACACCTTTGCTAGCAAAGTTATAGTGGTCTGATCTATAATAGAATTGATTAGGATCGTTTCTATCATTAAAAGTATAATCTAGTTCTAGATTAGTATATTTTTTGTTAGCAGCTTCATTTATGTTGTGTAAATCAGTACTTAGTCTATCAGAACCAATTACATATATATAATTGTCATTATCTTCATGGTTAAAGTCTCTACGACCAATCATGTCAATATTAAGATCGGCAATAGTATTATCCATAGGGAAAAGTGGATTCTCTGAGTAGTATCGCGATCCATGTAATCCATGCTCTTCACCAGTAACATGTAAAAATAGTATAGAGCGTTTAGGGCCATACCCATCTTTTTTAGCAGCCATGAATGCCTGAGCAATTTCTAATAGTGCTACAGTACCGGATCCGTCATCATCAGCACCATTATATACCTCTCCGTTTTTCATACCTACATGATCGTAGTGTGCAGATATTACTAATATTTCTTCAGGTTTTTCGCTTCCCTCTATAAATGCCCAAATGTTTTCTGAGTCATTTAATTTAGGGCTAAATGGTCTTGCCATAAACTCTGAAGGTACTTTTTGATAAAAGTTATCAGCTCCAGTAGGGAAAGGTATGTTGTTCTTTTTGTATTGATTTATAATATATTCTCCAGCTTTTTTTTGTCCAGGCTCTCCTGTATTACGCCCTTCCATTTCATCTGAAGCTACAATGTATAAATGTGTTCTTAAATCATTAGCCGTAATAGTATTCATGTATTTGGTTACATCAGCCTTAGCATAATCTCTATTTTTTGAATGCTGTGTAGTACTACAAGAAAATATAAATAGCGATAGTGGTAACAGTAATAATTTTTTCATTGAAAATTTAATTTTCATAAATGTATTATTTAATACGGACATCTCAAAATAAACATAGAGTTTGGCTTTTATAGATACTTTAAATAAATATAATAAAGAGAGCATCTATACAAAATGTATGAAAGCTCTCTAATTGAACGATAGTACTTATTTTATTTCTTGAGCTCCTAGAGCTTGAAGACGAACTTCTTCTAGATGGGGCATTATTCCTAGAGGAGGAATTACTTCTTGTGGCTCTTGTATTACTGTTACTTCGAGTACTTGTAGATTTTCTTACATTATTTTGAGATTGACTACGTTGAGTAGTAGTACTTCTACTAGCTCTACTTGGAGAACTATTCCTAACAGACTGCCTTGAACTTCTTACTGAGTTATTTCGAGTACTAGATCTAGAGGGTGTAGTTGTTGTTCTAGATCGGCTAGTTCTTACATTATTTCTATTAATGTTGTTATTTCTTACTGAGTTACTACGTGTAGTAGCTCGTGTGTTTATCATTGTAGCGTTTCTAGAATTATTTCTAGCTGTAGTGGTTCTGCTATTTGAACGATATGTAGTTCTGCTTTGTACTAGAGCATGTCTATTGGTAACACTTGTTCTTCTGGTAAATGTTCTATTAGGGTGTAATCTTTCATAACTATTGGCTCTTCTAGAGTTGTGTAATACTATGGCACGGCTACTTCTTCTAGTATTTACATAGTTATATCTATTTCTACTATTAATATGTATATCTACATTATTTCTATATCTATATATTGGGTACGGATTCCAGTAACTATAATAAGTAGGATAATATCCCCAATACCACGGAGAGTGGTAGCTACGGTAACTACTTACCCAAAATACATCAAATATAAAAGGTCTTCTAACATATATAGGTTCATATATATAATTAGGTCCATACATGTATACATCACCTACTACTTGTACCTGTACATTGTTATGTCTATCTCTTTCTACCTCAATAGTGGCTACATCTTGAAAAGTATCTATGTTTAAAACAGCCTGAAGAATTATAAGGTGTGTATTACTCTCTGTAACTTCTATTACCCTAAGGTAATCTACTCTATTATCATTATTAAGATCTAAATTAGATATCTGTACATTAGGATCATTTAATCTTCTCTCAAAATCTTCAAGATCATTAGAGTCACCAAAAATAGAAGCAACTGCTTTTAAATCAAGGTTATCACTAATGTCATAACTATTTGCTCTTACGGTAGTAACATCTTGTGCAAAGATGCCATTTATAAATAAAAATGTAAGTAAGACTATATATTTAATTTTCGTTTTCATGGTTTCTTCTTTTAACACCTCCAAATATAAAATTATTGGTATTCGGTTTTATAACAACCAATTACTGTGCCAATGTTTTTTATTATCTTTATGCTTTCTTAAAACATCAATAAATATAGGTGTTTTAGTTAAAAAAACAACATTATGGAAATTGTTAAAGCATCGTTAAAGGATGTTACCCTTATAAATGAGCTAGCAGAACAGGTTTGGGAGCTTACATATAAAGATATATTATCACCAGAACAGTTAGAATATATGTTTGGAATGATGTATAGTCCTACTTCTATAAAAAATCAATTAGATGAAAAAGGTCATCAATTTATATTGATTAAAGATGATGCGGAGATATATTATGGCTTTGCCTCTTATGAGATTAGTGCTAGACCAGAGACTACCAAAATACATAAGTTATATGTTTTACCACAAACACAAGGTAAGGGTATAGGTAGATTATTACTTAATGCTATAGAAAAAGAAGCCCATGCTAATGGCAATAATACTATAACTCTTAATGTAAATCGTTTTAATACAGCACTACATTTTTATAATAAAACAGGATTTGTAAAAACAGGTACAGAGGATATTGACATAGGTAATGGTTATCTTATGGAAGATTTTATTTTAGATAAAGAAATTCATCTTTAATAGTACTTATAATTCTTCACTACATATTATAATTTTTATTGCTACATAATAGTATTATGTATTAGCTACTGCATATTTATCATAAAATTAATAGTACAGTTTTAAAGATTTTAAAGTAATAAAATGCTACTTTTTATAATTGCTGATTATAAGCTAAATGCTTAACTTTAGATGGTATTATTTTTGCTTAAATAATAGTAGAAATCAAAATTATATCTGATGAATATAGTAGTAGTTGGTGGTGGTTTTGCAGGTGTTAACTTAGCAGAAGAACTAGCGGGAAATAAAGACTTTAATATAATATTAGTAGATAAAAATAACTATAATTTTTTTCCACCATTAATATATCAGGTAGCTACGGCCTATTTAGAACCTTCGAGTATTAGTTATCCTTTTAGAAAACTATTTAGAGGTAAAAAAAATATACAGTTTCGATTGGGTGAGTTACTATCAGTAAATCATGAAGCAAAGAAAATTGTATTAAATAATGGAGAGCTAGGGTATGATATGCTTGTTTTTGCCACTGGAGCGAAAACAAATTATTTTGGTATGGAAAACGTAATGGAAAATGCCATACCAATGAAAACGCTTAATGATGCTATAGAAATGCGTAATGAGCTGCTTCAACATATGGAAAAAGCGGCTATATGTAAAAATAGTAGAGAGCGTAGAAAATATCTTAATATAGTTGTAGCAGGAGGAGGCCCTACGGGGGTAGAGGTATCTGGTATGTTTGCCGAAATGAGAAATGGTGTATTGCGTAAAGAATATCCTGAACTTGTTACTAGTGTTAGCAACATTTACCTTGTAAATGGAGGTAGTGAGCTTTTAAGCCCGATGAGTAAAGAATCGCAAGAAGATACTTATAATGCACTTACAAAAATGGGAGTAGTTGTTAAACTAAATACCCGTGTTACTGATTATAATGATGATGTTGTCTATTTATCTAATGGAGAGACAATAAGTTCTAAAAACTTAATATGGGCGGCAGGAGTTTCGGCAAGAGTTTTTAAAGGTATACCTAAAGAGAGTTACGGTCATGGTAAGCGTATGATAGTAAATGAGTTTAATAAGTTAGAAAATACTAATGATATTTATGCTATAGGAGATACTAGTATACAAACTGCCGATAAAAATTTTCCAGAAGGACACCCACAAGTTGCACAAGTAGCAATACAGCAAGGAGAACAATTAGCTAAAAATATGAAACGAATGATTAAAGGGGAAGATTTAAAACCCTTTAGTTATAACGATAAAGGCTCTATGGCTATTATAGGTAAGAATAAAGCTGTAGTAGATATGCCTAAACCTAAAATGCACTTTAAAGGGCTTATTGCATGGTTAATGTGGCTTTTTATTCACCTTATGTCATTAATTAGTTACCGTAATAGATTTGCTACTTTTTGGAACTGGATGATAGCTTACTTTTCTAAAGATCAATCATTACGAATGATTATAAGACCAGAGAGGCAAGGTGAAGGTGTAAAGGAAGCTAAAGAGGTTGTAAAGCAATTATAGCCAAACTTTTTCTTCTCCTGTAGCGTCAAGTATATCAATGTTAAATACAGCTTTAAAATGCTCTGCTACTTTAAAAGCATCAGCTTTATCAGTAGCTTTATACAATGTAATGTGCTTATTTCCGTAAAAACCATTTAATAATATAACTTCACTTTTTACAGTTGCAGATGCTGTAACAACAGTTGCAGTTTGACTTTCGTGAGTACGAAAAACAGAGATGTATTCAAGCTCAGGGCAAGGAATCCATTTACCTATATGAATACCAAAAATAGACCATATTTTTCTATATGTTTTACTAGTAATATTTACTTGAGAGCCTTCGCTAGCAGTAAAGTTAATACCTAACACTAAAAAGATAGCTCCCATTATAATATTACCAAAATACAGCATTGCAAAAATACCAAAGAGGATAAGAGTAACCCCTAAAAAACGTTTCATAAACAATACAGACTTTAAGTAGGTAATAATATTCATAGAATTTATTTTATTGCAAACGTATTAAAAAGAACTTATTTAATAATCTTTATTTTTGTTATTATTACATTGATATGAAAATTGCTATAAAAAATATGGTTTGCCCTAGGTGTATAACTGCTGTGCAGCAATTACTGCAAGATGCAGGTTTAAAAGTTGTAGAGGTAAACTTAGGTGAAGCTGTCATTGAAGAGGAGTTGATGACCAATGAATTATCTAATATTGGAGACAAACTAAAGGACCGAGGTTTTGAACTATTAAATGATACTAAGCAACAATTAGTAGATAAGATAAAATCGATTGTAATAAATCAGATACATCACTTAGACAATAATACTATTATTTTCTCTGATTTATTGAGTAAAGAATTACATAAAGATTACTCTAGTTTAAGTAAACTATTTTCTGTTGAAGAAGGAGTTACGCTAGAGCAATTTATAATTCTGCAAAAAATAGAGAAAGTAAAAGAGCTGTTACTGTATAAAGAGAAAACACTTAGTGAAATAGCTACTATGTTAGGCTATAGTAGTACAGCACATCTTTCTACACAGTTTAAAAAGACAACAGGTTTAACCCCTACGGTATTTAAACAAAAGGGTGAGGGGTTACGAAAGTCATTAGATGATATTACCAAGAATATATAAACACTTTCCTTAATACTGTAAACCTTTATAATATTTATTACTGAACTTTGTAGTAAATATTGATTATATAGTGGAGAATAAAAAAACAGATGTAACTACAATAAAAAAATCATACCCTATAACAGGTATGAGTTGTGCTTCGTGCGCTGCATCTAGTCAAAATATATTACAAGCACAATCAGGTGTAGTTACTGCATCAGTAAATTATGCTAGTGGTAATGGTACTATAGAGTTTGCACCTACTGTTACAGACTCACATACACTAAAAGCAGCATTACAGTCAGTAGGTTTTGATTTACTTATTGATGAAGATGATGCTACTGTAGCAGAAACACTCGAAAAATTACAAGTAAAGCAATATAAAGAATTAAAAAGCAGAACATTTTGGGCTATTGGTTTAGCAATCCCATTAGTAGTTATAGGGATGACACCTGCGCTTATGGCAATGTCTTGGGCTAATTATGTCATGTGGGCATTGGCTACCCCCATAGTACTGTATTTCGGGAGGCAATTTTTTGAAGGAGCGTACAAGCAAGCTAAAAATAAACTAGCTAATATGGATACTCTTGTAGCAGTAAGTACTGGTACAGCTTATTTGTTTAGTGTTTTTAATACATTATTTGCACAATATTGGCATAGTAAGGGATTAGAATCTCATGTATATTTTGAAGCGTCAGGTGTAGTGATAGCATTTATACTATTAGGTAAACTATTAGAAGAAAAAGCAAAAAATAATACGTCTTCTGCTATTAAAAGCTTGATAGGATTACAGCCAAAGACAGTAACAATTATATCAGAGGAAGGAACTCAAAAGGAAGTATCAATAAATAATATACAGAAAGGAGATATCCTTTTAGTAAAATCAGGAGAAAAAATAGCAGTAGATGGTATTATAATTTCAGGAAGCTCTTTTGTCGATGAAAGTATGATAAGTGGAGAACCTATTGCTTTAGAAAAGAAAGTGGGTAGTAAGGTGTTCGCAGGGACTATAAATCAAAAAGGAAGCTTTCAGTTTAAAGCAGAGAAGGTAGGTAATGAAACCTTATTAGCTCATATAATAAAAATGGTGCAGGATGCACAAGGAAGTAAAGCTCCAGTACAAAAACTTGTAGATAAAATTGCAGGTATTTTTGTTCCTGTAGTTATTAGTATTGCTATTATAACTTTTATAACCTGGATTACATTAGGGGGAGAGAATAGTTTTACACAAGGTTTATTAGCTATGATTACGGTATTAGTTATTGCTTGCCCCTGTGCATTAGGTCTTGCTACACCCACGGCTATAATGGTTGGAGTAGGCAAGGGAGCTCAAAATGGAATATTAATAAAAGATGCGCAGAGTTTAGAATTAGCAAAAAAAGTAACAAGTGTTATTTTAGATAAAACAGGTACTATAACCAAAGGAGAGCCTAATGTTACCGATGTACAATGGTTTACTGAAGAAACAGAAGAATATAAGAATATATTATTCAGTATAGAAAAATCTTCTGATCATCCTTTAGCAGAGGCAATAACAAACTATTTTAAAGATAAGGCAACATTTTTTAATGATGTAACGATAGAAAATAAAGAAGGAAGGGGAATACAGGCAATATATAATAATGCTGTTTATAATATTGGTAGTAAAACCCTTATTGAAGAAAATAATATAAGTTTATCAAAGCCTATAAAAGACTGGGTAAAGGAGAAACAAGAAGAAGCAAATACCGTAGTTTTATTTTCTAATGATATACAGGTACTATGTGCAATAGCTATAGCTGATACTATTAAAGAAACTTCTTTAAAAGCGATTAAACAATTAAAAAATAAAAGTATATCGGTATATATGCTTACTGGTGATAATGAGCAAACAGCTAAAGCTGTAGCGTTACAAGTTGGTATAGATAATTATAAGGCTAATATTTTACCACAGGGTAAATTTGATTTTGTGAAAAAGTTACAAGCTAAAGGTGAAATTGTAGCGATGGTAGGTGATGGTATTAACGATAGTAGTGCTCTCGCACAAGCAGATGTAAGTATTGCTATGGGGAAAGGTAGTGATATTGCTATAGATGTGGCTAAAATGACTATAATATCAAATGATTTATTAAAAATACCACAAGCAATACAACTTTCTAAACTTACAGTAGCTACTATTCGCCAAAACTTATTTTGGGCATTTATTTATAATGTAATTGGTATACCTATTGCGGCAGGTATTTTATATCCTATAAATGGGTTTTTATTAAACCCGATGTTAGCAGGTGCAGCTATGGCATTAAGTAGTGTGAGTGTAGTTAGTAATAGTTTATTACTAAAATCAAGAAAAATATAATTAAAACTAAATATAAAAATGAATAAGGAATTGAAGTTTAAAACAAGTATGAATTGTGGTAATTGTGTAGCTAAAGTTACTCCATCATTAAATGAAGTTGTAGGTGCTGATAAATGGACAGTAGATACAGATAATCCTGATAAAATACTTACTGTAGCAACTGAAAAAGTTACAGAAGAAGAGATAATGAATGCCGTCAAAAAAGTAGGTTTTACTATAGTGCCTGCTTAACTATTTTACTATAAGATAATTAATTATTAACTTGTTAATGTTCTGAAGTTAATATTTTTAGAAAAATAATAAGTATGCAAGAAGACACTATAAAACCAGAGATAGAAACGAATTATAATAATAGAGATTTAAGTTGGCTTACTTTTAATGAGCGTGTTTTACTTGAAGCTGCAGATGAAGGTGTGCCACTTTTTGAGCGATTAAAGTTTTTATCGATATATTCGTCTAACCTTGATGAGTTTTATAGAGTTAGAGTACCTGCCTTAACGGTATTAAAAAAGATATCAAAAAAAGAGAAGAAAAAACTTAATAAGTATAAAGAAAGGCTAGCAAAAATAAATAGTCAAGTATATACGCAGCAACAGTTATTTGGTTCAATTTTAAAAGAGAAAATTTTTCCTAAACTAGAAAAAGAAGATATACATTTATTGTATGATATACTTTTTCCTGATGAGGTTAAACAAAAAACTACTGATTATTTTTTTACAACAATATTAGCTTTTTTAAAACCTGTTTTGCTAGATGGTAAAACAGATTTTTTTACAGAAAATAATAAGCTATATTTTCTAGTATCTGTTATAAATAACCAAGATGTAGCAGAACAATATATAGTTAATATTCCTTCAAAAAAGGTATCTCGCTTCCATACAGTTTCGGTAGGGAATAAGCAGTATATCACTTTTTTAGATGATATTATAAAGTATCATTTAGAATGCATTTTTCCAGATAGTACTATAGAGGGGGCTTATAGCTTTAAAATTACTAGAGATGCTGCTCTTGAGTTTGATGATGAATATCATGAAGATTTGGCAGCATTAATGGAAGAAAAAATCGCTAAACGTGATTATGGATTAGCTACCCGTTTTTTATACGATTCTAAAATGCCAGAACAGTACTTGAATGTGCTGATAGATGTTTTAAAATTAAAAAGTGCCAATGTTGTAGCAGGAAGTTGTTATCATAATTTAAAAGACTTTGCTTCGCTACCTATATCTAAAAAATCGTTAGAATATGATAAATGGCCTGCGATACCATATAGGCTTCAACCTAATCTGCTATTAGATCATATTGCTACTACAGACGCTATGATACACACACCATATCATTCATATGGTACTATTTTACGATTTTTTAATGAAGCAGCTATACA
Organism: Flavobacterium sp. MedPE-SWcel; assembly: GCA_001874325.1. Classification (GTDB taxonomy): domain Bacteria; phylum Bacteroidota; class Bacteroidia; order Flavobacteriales; family Flavobacteriaceae; genus Flavobacterium. The sequence goes on from MPCW01000012.1 coordinate 80,986, forward strand.
TAAAGATGTAGAAGAAATTTATGTTACTTTATATAGAGTTGCTAGTGATTCTAAAATAGCCAATGCTTTAATAAGTGCGGCTTGTAATGGTAAAAAAGTAACAGTTGTTGTAGAGCTTAAGGCTCGGTTCGATGAATCAAACAATATAAAATGGGCAAAGAAAATGAGCGATGTTGGGGTACACATAGTTTATAGTGTTCCTTCGCTAAAAGTACATGCCAAAGTAGCATTAATTAAGTTTAATAAAAGCTATAAGTTAGACTATTTAGGTTTATTGGCTACAGGTAATCTTAACGAAAGTACTGCACGCTTTTATACCGATCATATTTTATTGACTTCACATCAAGAAATGCTAAAAGAGGTAGAAGATACTTTCTTATTTCTTCGTAAAGAGCAAAAACCTACTAAAGCAGATAATTATGAATATAATCACCTTTTAGTAGCTCAGTTTAACTTGCTGGATACTTTTAAAGCGTATATAGATAATGAAATAGCATTAAGTAAGAAGGGGTTATATGCTAGTATAACTATAAAACTGAATAACCTAGAAGAGCGTGTACTTATTGATAAGTTATATGAGGCTTCGTGTACAGGGGTAAAGATACAGCTTATAGTAAGAGGTATATGTTGTTTAATTCCTGGTGTTGCGGGACTGAGTGAAAATATTACTGTAAAGAGAATTGTAAATAGATATTTAGAACACGGCAGAATATTTATTTTTAATAATAATGGTAACGAGAATATATTCATGGGATCTGCTGATTGGATGAGTAGAAATATATACAGGCGTATAGAAGTTTGTTTCCCTATTTATGATACCGTTATTAAACAGCAAATAAAAGACATGATTGCCATACAGTTAGAAGAAGAAAGTAATGAAGGAATACGATCTCAAGAAAAAATATATCGTTTTTTAGCGGAGCAATAATATTGTAATACGTTTATATTGAAAACGTTTCAACTTCTTTTACCTCACCAGCTTGCATATTGTTTACATGAACATTACCTACACGTACTCTAACCAATCGTAATGTAGGGAACCCTACAGCAGCAGTCATTTTACGTACTTGTCTAAATTTGCCTTCGGTTACGGTTATAGATACCCAAGAGGTTGGGCCATGGCGTTCATCTCTTATTTTTTTAGCTCTTGTAGGAAAATCAGGAGTTTCAGTTATAGCATTTGCTTTGCAAGGTAGGGTAGTATACTTTTTACCATCAAAACCAATTTCTACACCTTTTTGAAGTTGTTCTACAGCTTCGGGAGTTATAGCACCATCTACTTGTGCATAATATTCTTTCTCTACTTTCTTGCTACGTACATTGTAGCTTGTCATGCCATCTGTAGTTAATAATAGTAACCCTTCAGAGTCTTCGTCAAGTCTACCTATAGCCATAGTACCTTCAGGAAAGTCGTGTAACTCACCAAGTAATTTTTTCTTTCGTTTAAGGTCATAAACAAATTGACTTAAATAACCATAAGGCTTATAGATTAAAAAATGACGATGCATTGCTTTGTTTTTTAAAATAAAATAGGCTGTCTAAAACTTTAGACAGCCTATTTATAGAGTATTCTTCTTTTTCTAATTTACTATAACTTTCTTTATAGCTGATTGATTTCCAGAAGTCATTTTAAGAATATAAAATCCTTGTGGTAAATTATCTAGACTATAAGTATTGTTATTAGCAGTAGGCTTTTTTATAGTTTGTATTATCTGACCATTTAGGTTGATAAGTTCTATATCTTCAAGTGTAGTTTCGGAGTAAATATTTATTGTGTTATCTGTAGCAGGGTTAGGATATACTGATAGTTGAGCAGAGAAAGCCTCGTCTAAACTAGCAAGATTCCATCTATCTTGTGCCATTGGGCCTCCCCATATTTTTGTAGCAAGATAAGGGTTGTCTATAAACGGGTTACGGTTACCTTGTGCAAAAGCATTGCTACTGTTCCCTAAATAAGTATTTCTTCTATCTTCATATTCAGATACAGGGTCTTCTGCATTCCATTCTAAAAATAAATCAATCATATTAGAATCAGAAGCTACAGGATTTCCAACCCCTACATTTGTAGGTAAACATTGAGAACCGTAACGAAGATACATGTACATCATCATACGAGCAACATCACCTTTCCATTCATCACCAGGATACCAAAATTGTCCGCTTTCGAAAGAGTTTCCTGTACCATCAAAATACTTGTCATTATTTCTATCGGCATTACGTTTTTTATCACAAGCTCTTAAATGGTGTACATCGGCACCAGGCCCGCTAGTACCTAAATTTGGATTACCAAGCGCTCTAGGGTAAGTATGCTCTCTATTCCAAAGACAAGGGTCATTAGTACCATTATCATCAGAGTTTTTATTTCTCCTTCTATGGTCTTTATCATTACCAGTTGACGAAGGACACATAGAGTTACTAAAACCATATACTAAAAGTAAATTGTTATTAGAAGTATCTTCAGGATCAAGATCAATTATCATTAATGCATTTTCAGCTTCTTGATAACTTAGGGCATTAGTGTGTGTTGATGTTATCTTATTAGTTAATGCTGTTTTTAATGCTGTACCATCTTGGTCAAAATTAAAACCATTATAATAAGGGGCAGCAGGAGCTCCATCTTGTGCAAGTGCAAAGACAGATAACAATAAGAATGATAGTGTGTAAAGTTTGTTCATTTCAAAAAATTAGGGCCTCAAATGTAACACATTTGTGTTAAATTACGTTCAGATTTAACACAAATATGTGTGAATGTTATTTTTTTCGCTCTAGTAAAGCCATGTAAAAACCATCAAAACCAGATTCAGAAGCTAAAATCTTACTATCTTTTATAAAAGTAAATTGTTGTCCTATATCTGTAGTAAGAAAACGCTCTACTTGCTCTTGATTTTCAGACGGTAGTATCGAACAGGTAGCATATACTAGTTTACCTCCTGGTTTTACTATTTTAGAATAACTTTCAAGTATTTCAGCTTGTACTTTTCTTATGTTATCAATAAACTCTGGTTGAAGTTTCCATTTACTGTCAGGGTTACGCTTTAGAACACCTAAACCACTACAAGGAGCATCAATAAGTACACGATCGGCTTTTTCGTGAAGCCTTTTTATAATTTTCGTATTTTCTATAATACGGTATTCTATATTAAAAGCACCATCTCTTTTAGCACGAATTTTTAATTGCTTTAACTTACTTTCATAAAGATCCATAGCTATAAGCTGACCTTTATTTTCCATAAGTGATGCCATGTGTAGCGTTTTTCCACCCGCACCCGCACAAGTATCTACTACGCGCATACCAGGTTTTACATCAAGAAAACGTGCTACCATCTGCGATGAAGCATCTTGTACTTCAAATAATCCTTCTTTAAATGCATCTGTCATAAAAACATTAGAACGCTCCTTTAAAACAAGAGCGTCAGGATAGTTTTTAGGCATTTCAGTATCAATCTCTAAGTCCATAAGTATGGCTCTTAGTTTCTCTCTTGTTGTTTTTAGAGTATTTACTCTAAGTATAACTTTGGCTTGTTTATTTTGTGCGCTAAGTTCCTCTTCCCATTTCTCTTCTCCAAGTTCTTTTAGACACATTTCATCCATCCAGTCAGGAATAGACTCTCTGTATTTTCTTATCCTAGTAAGCTCATCAAAACGACCTTTAATACGTCTAACAGGGGTTTCTTCAAAATATTTCCAGTCTGGTAGGTTATAACCACGCATTACAGCCCATACAGCAAAAACACGCCATAGGTTATCACGATCATAAGGTTCTTTAACTTCAGCTATTTCAGTATAAAGACGTTTCCATCTTACTATTTCATATATAGTCTCGGCAACAAATTTTCTGTCAGAACTTCCCCAACGTTTGTCTTTTTTTAGCGCACGCGCTACTACTTTATCGGCATACTCTCCATCATTAAAAATAAAGCCAAGTGAATCTATAACCGTAAAAACTAAATTTCTGTGTAATCTCATTGTAAAAAATTGAGGTGCAAAGGTATTGAATTTTACGAGATAAAGCATTATTTAGGCTTTACCATATCGCTTTAAAAAAGCCGAGGGTGTTTCGTTTGTTTTCTTTTTAAATAATCTCGAAAAATAGGCATAATCTTCATAACCTAAGGAGTATGCAATTTCATTAAAATGCTTTTGTTGTAATACGAGTTCTTTTTTAGCCTCAAGTAGCACCCGTTCTAGTATAACATCGGTAGCAGTTTTACTCGTTATAGCCTGAGTTATACGATTTAAGTGTTTAGGACTCATGTTTAGCATTTCGGCATATGCCGAAGGTGATTTCTCTGTTATAAAGTTAGCTTCTATTAGTTGCTCTAATTGTCTAAATTTAAGATAATATGTATTCTTGTTTTTACTATCTACTGGGTTTTGCTTTATATATATACGAGTACTCTCTATATATACTAAGTTAATCAGGCTTAGTATTTTTTGTTTTTTTAATGATTCGTCAATATTATTTTCGTCATATACTTGATTAAATAAGTTTGTAATAACTGTTTGAATATTACCTTTTAGGTATAAGCAGGGTATATTATGCATACTATAAAAAAATGGGAACTGATTTATAGTATTTTGAGTGTATTGTAAATCATAAAAATCATGAGTATGTAAAAATACATAACCAGCAGTGTCATTAGATAGCTCCCAATGATGTGTTTGCCCAGGGTTTAAGAAAAATAAACTACCTGGTACTACATTATATACTGTAAAATCTACTTCGTGTATACCACTACCATGTGTAAATAGTATAGCAACATAAAAATTATGAGAGTGGGGCTGATCTATATCTTTATGGCTAGTAATCAAATGATCTTCTAGTGTGTTAGCATAGAACCCCTCTATATCATTTTGTTTTACAAATTGATCTATATTAAGTACAGCTACTTTTTTCATAGTGTTTAATTATGTCCTAAAAGTACAAATTTTAGAGTATATAAGCTATTGTGTTAATAGTGGTACTCTTTGTAGTTTTGTAGAAAATTTTTAGGTATGTCAAAGATTGTAGATATAATGACAGAGAAATGTCCGATATGCGGAGAAGGACATGTATTTAAGAAAAAAGGAAATCCTTTATTGTTTAGGATGCCAAAAATGAATATTGAATGCTCAGTATGTTCTCATAAATTTGAAAAAGAACCAGGTTATTTTTATGGAGCGATGTATGTTAGTTATGGTCTTACCATACTCGAAATAGCACCTATTTTCTTACTATCACGTCTTTTTATAAAAGATTATATAGCAACTATAGCTATAGTAGGATTGTCTGCTTTTTTATTAAGTACATTTAACTTTAGGAAATCTAGAATGGTATGGATTTATATGTTTGATGGAGGAAAGCGACAAGTAGAGAATTAATTACTAAGTAGTAAGTAAAAATATTGCCCCCGATTTTGTCTGACCAGTTATAGCTTATAAGTTGTAACTGGTCAGATTTCTTTTATATATATTATATTAGCGTTAAAATAGATTGAATCATGAAACAAATATCTTTCCTATTACTATTAATGCTTTTAATTTCTTGTAAGGAAGAAAAAAAAGAGATTAAAGCTTCTTTTACTACAGTTACTGTTGATACATTATTACAAGATAAAATAAGTATTAGAGCATTAACTATAGATGGTAATAAGGCTTGGTATTCTGGTAGCGGGGCTAAATATGGATGGGTATCACTTGATAATGATAAAACATTTAATGGTGTTGTAACTAAAGATTCTATTCGTCCTGAATTTAGAGCAATAGCTAAAACAGATTCTAATATATTTATATTAAATGCGGGTTCGCCAGCTACACTTTATAAAATTGCAAAAGATGGTACTGCAATAGATACTGTATATACCGAGGTAGGAGAAAATGTATTTTACGATAGTATGCAGTTTTATAATAACAATGATGGTATTGCAATGGGAGACCCTACAGATAGTTGCCTATCTGTAATAACTACAAGTGATGGAGGTGCTACATGGACAAAAGTATCATGTGATGTTTTACCAAAAGTAGCCGAAGGAGAGGCAGCTTTTGCAGCGAGTAATACTAATTTGATTGTAAAAGGAAATGATACTTGGATGGTATCTGGAGGTAAAAAATCAAGATTATATTATTCTGCCGATAAAGGAAAAACATGGGAAGTGTATAACACCCCAATAGTACAAGGAACTGAAATGGCAGGAATTTTCTCTGCTGATTTTTATAACGATTCTATTGGTTTTGCTGTAGGGGGGGATTATGAGTACTTAGATAAAAACTCAGGTAATAAAATGATTACTACTGATGGTGGTAAAAACTGGACGTTAGTAGGGGAGAATACAGGTTTTGGATATGCCTCATGTGTACAATTTGTACCTAATAGCGACGGTGATGAATTAGTTACTGTAGGACCTTCGGGAGTTTATTATTCTTATGATAGAGGTAATACTTGGAAAAAGATACACGATGATACTTCTTTACATACCTTACGTTTTGCTGATAATAAAACAATTATTGCAGCGGGACAAAGGAAAATAATACGATTGATGTTAAATTAGATAGCTTCATAATCTCCATAGCGTTGGAGTGCATATTCGTATTTTGAAAAATCAAACATTATTGGAGGATTCATAAATGAGTTTAATGTTATTGATTTTTCAAGGTTGATTTCATAAGGTAAAAACATTTCGTAATCATCCCCAACATTGTTAAATATTGTACGCAATATGGTTATTGGGATGTGACTACAGTTAATTTCTCTATTAATAAGATCATTAGAGTATTCAGATTCCTGAATGTAAGTAACAATTTTTACTATATTATTTCTTTTGTACGGCATTTTTAGAATAATAATTATTCTACTTATTATATATCTAAATCGAATGTTTTGCGAAGTACTTCTACAGCGGGGTTAATGGCCTTTAGCTTCTCATATTTTTCATCGGGAGTAAAAGCGTGTTTTTTACTAACCTTTTCGTTTACATGAGTATTTATAACAATATCGTGGTTGTGTAACTTACCACGCATATAGCCTAATAACTCTATTTTACCATTATCAAAATCTACTTTTGAGCCTTCATTTGGTAACTCTAACTCTATGGTAAAGCCATCTTTTGCTACTACAGGATCATTAATTTGCATGTACGTAGACATTATTTTCTGACCAGTATCGCTAAGACGTTGTGCAAATTTATTCCACATCAATAGCATATCTGTTTCAGTAAAAGACTCTGTAGGTAATTGGTCTTTATTTTTCTGTCCTGCTTTTTGGCTTTCGGCTAGTTCTCGTTTCTTTTTAATACTAGATAATGAAAATGCCGATACTTTTCGCTCATTATTACCTTCTTGTTTAAGTGTTACAGGAGGTTTTGCAATTGTAGGAGCTTTAGCTACTGGTTGCGCAGGAGGTGTGTTATTTACAGCCTTTTCAGGTGTAGGTGTATTATTATTTGTAGTAGGTTGCTGATTAGCAGGTGCAGTTGCCTGTGTCGTAGCTCCCTCTTTAAAATAATCAGGAGGAATTATAAATTGGTCAACTTTTTTTTTTCTCCATCAAAAGTGATAGAGGCAAGCTGCATAAGACAAAGTTCGACCAGTAGTCGTTGGTTTTGACTGTTTTTGTATTTCAAGTCACAATCGTTAGCAATATCAATACCTTCTAGTAAAAATTCTTGACTTGCGTTTTGTGCTTGTTTGTTATACAGTTGTTGTGCAGCCTCTCCAGCTTCTAGTAAGACTAGTGTTGAGGGGTTTTTACAAACTAACAAATCACGGAAGTGAGAGGCAAGCCCCGCTACAAAATGATGTGCATCGAAACCTTTAGCTAGTATATCATTAAAAGAAAGTAACAATTGCGGGATGTTATTTTCTAATATCAAGTCAGTTACTTTAACGTAGTACTCATAGTCAAGTACATTTAAGTTTTCGGTAACAGCCTGTCTCGTTAGGTTAGTACCGCAATAACTCACTACTCTATCAAATATAGAGAGTGCGTCACGCATGGCACCATCTGCTTTTTGGGCTATAATATGTAGTGCATCATCCTCAAAGGTAATGCCTTGACTTGTTGCTACTTCAGCAAGATGTTCTTTAGCATCTTTTACCGTAATTCGTTTAAAATCGAATATTTGGCAACGCGATAATATAGTAGGTATTATTTTGTGCTTCTCGGTAGTGGCTAGTATAAATATAGCATGCTTTGGTGGCTCTTCTAGTGTTTTTAGGAAAGCGTTAAAAGCCGCTTGAGATAACATGTGTACCTCATCTATAATATATACTTTATACTTACCTGTTTGTGGCGGTATACGTACTTGATCGATAAGATTACGAATATCATCTACCGAGTTATTTGAGGCTGCATCCAGCTCAAATACATTGAAGGTAAAATCTTCGTTAGGGTCATCATAGCCTTCCTGATTAATCTTTCGGGCAAGAATACGCGCACAAGTAGTTTTTCCCACTCCACGAGGTCCTGTAAACAGTAAAGCCTGTGCTAAGTGGTTGTTTTCTATAGCGTTTAGCAAAGTATTGGTAATAGCCTGCTGCCCCACAACATCTTTAAATGTTTGCGGACGGTATTTGCGAGCTGATACAATAAACTGTTCCATAGAATTTAGTGAGTAACAAATATAGTAATTGCCAGTGCAATGGCAATATTTTTAGGTTTCTAAATATGTAAAACTTATTAACGAATTTTGATTTGTATTAACAATCAGTTAGTTAATAAAGACGTTAGTTTTTAGTCGCAGTTACGACCAAAGTATTCAGTTACTTTAAGCTTTAAGACTTTTTACTTTGGACTTAAAAAAGAGTACCTTTGCGCCGCAGGTCGCCTTATCGCTTTGTTTTTAACGAAGAGGAAAGTCCGGACACCATAGGGCAGCATAGCGGGTAACGCCCGTCACCACGCTTTAGCGCGGGAGGACAAGTGCAGCAGAAAGAATGTACAGGTAATGCTGTAGTGAAACCAGGTAAACTCTATGCGGTGCAATGTCAAGTATACCAGCAATTAAGGGCTGCTCGCCCAATGCTGGAGGGTAGACAGATGGAGCATAATAGTAATGTTATGCCTAGATAAATGATAAGGATTTCTTTTACTAGAAATACAGAATCCGGCTTATAGACCTGCTTTATTTTTGTATTTCAGAAAGTCATATAGGCAAATTAACTTCCTAAAATGTGTCCCTAATTTACTATCCTTTAATAGATCTTTGTTTTCGACTAAATAGGAATTTAGATCTTCTAAGTTAATTTTATCGTTCTGTAGTAAAGGTGTGTACATTATTATGTGAAGGTGATTACTATTTAAACTTTTGATTAACTCCTTAAATGTAGAATAGGTACTATTTACTTCACCTCTTTTTTTAATATAATTTTTAACAGGATAAAAGCTATTAATACTAACATTGTTTACTCTTTCGATAAAAGCAGGTGAAAATTCATCTACATCTATGTTTTTGTCAAGTTTACCATCTTTATTTAGTAAACCTGCTAAATATAAATGTTTGAAATATGGGATGTACTTTCCTTTTAATACAGGTAGACATAATTTAGAAATTTGTAAAGGCTCCCATTCACGATCCTCTATTGAATCGGATAAGACATCAATTAATTCAAGGCCTTTAATTCCTACTTTGGCAAATTTATCTTTAAGACCTACTCCATAGACAAATTCAGCATTATGTAACTTTTCAATATTATCAAGGTTATCAGCAACGTATATTTTAGATTTGGATGAATTTGATTTAACGAAATCATATACCATACCTTTCATTTGACGAAGAACTCTAATAGGTAATTTCCTTTTATTATCAGCTAAAACAGTATAAACGTCAACATAACTATTTAATGTAATTAATTTTATGGGTAAAACGGTACCAGAAATTAGAATGGTACTATCTATGATTGAGGTTTTTGTAACTTTAGGATCCCATTGACAGAATATTAATCGATCTTTTAGTTTTTCAATTTTATCTTTAGTAAGACATTTTATTATTGATTTTAAAATCAATTGAATATTTTTATCATCTAAGCTATATCCAATAAAAATTACAGGATTTTCAATGAAAGTAGTTAATAATTTAGCTGCTAAATATTGATTACGATCTTCAAATCCATTATAATCCTCATCAGTTAGAACTAATGAATTGGGTTTTGATACACATCCATGAATTTTATAAATTTCTCCAATTGAATATAAGTCTGAAAAAATTAATTCTTCCTGTCCTATAAATTTATTAAAATCAGGAAAAATATTTTCTAAAAAAACATCCCAGTTTGTAGTTATAATCCCATCAATATTAATTTTTTTTAATAGATTAAGTTCTTCTTTATTTACTTCATTATCTGTTAATTCAGTTCCAGAATCAATTGATAGCGATATTTCATATTTTAGAGGTGAATATTTTGTTTCAGCTTTATCTTCAAATTTAGTTCTACTCTCTGAAAACTTGTCGTTACTCCACCAAATTCCGTTGAAATCATTACCTATTATTGAAGCAATTTTAGGCAAATCAGAATTAGCATTTGATTTGTAATAATTATAGGGTTTAGGTAATCCTAGTTTTTTACATTGTTGTATTAATAAACTCTCCCATGTTGGCAATCCAAGATATCTTCTAGAAAAACCAGAGCCTATAAATAAAAAAGGAGATGTAGAAAATTTTGATATATGTTTCGAGAATTCGGAGTTGAAATCTTCTTTCATTTTAGTATAAATAGTTGGAATGCATAAATATACTAATTTTAGATTATTCTAATTCAAAAAAAGAAAAAATAGAACCACCATATTTTTTACTAAACGACCAGTTTTCTACATGTTCTAACGAGGTATGTTTAGAATGTTCTATAATCATCATGCCTTCCTCGTTCAATAAGTTATTCTTGAAAGCAAGAACAGCTACATCTTCAAATTGTTTTTCGGTAAAATCATAAGGAGGATCGGCAACAATAATATCATAAGTAGATTTGTTACGCTCTAAAAATTTATATACATCACTCTTTATAGCAGAAATATTAAAATCAAGCTCTTCGGTAGTCTTTTTAATGTATTTAACACAGCCAAAATCACCATCTACAGCCGTAATATTATCTACACCACGAGAAGCAAACTCATAACTAAGATTACCAGTACCCGAAAAAAGATCTAGCACCTTAAGCCCTTCAAAATTAAAATGATTGTTTAGTATATTAAACAAAGCCTCTTTGCTCATATCGGTTGTGGGGCGTACAGGTAGGTTTTTTGGCGCAGTTAGTCGTCTCCCTTTATATTTACCAGATATTATTCTCATGCGTTAAGTAGTATGTAATGTTGTGTTGCATCAATGCTGTTAATCTTATATTTTTCTTGTAATGCTTCGGTATCTAAAAACGAAATATTACGAATGTAGGTATAAGCAAGCGTGTAACACGGATTAGTTTTATTTATTTCTCCTAGTAATACAACCTTTACCGTTTCGGGGTTAAGTAATAGTTGCTCCATAGTAAACAGTAAATAGTACAAAAAGTCTTCAGAAATATTATATTCAAAAGAGTTGTACAGTAGTAATTTTTGATTTTGTACCACAACAATCTCAAAATGAGTTTTTTGCATGTGTACAAAAACTTGTTTTTCGTCTATATTTTTAGATGAATCTAACAACCTAGCAACCAGTAAACTATTTGCATTTTTATAGTCAAACATTCCAAAACGATCTATCAAGTAGTTGTTTATATTTACTTGTGGTACGTGTACATTGTTAATGTCATAATTACCTAAAATATCATAAGTAAAAAAGTCAGTATCAAAAACTTTAGTGTTGTACTGTAAATAACTACCCAAAAACTTTTCGTCAAACAAAGCGTGAGGTACAAAAGTATTAAGGCTATTGTCGTGCAGTACCACTATATCATCATACTCCATTTTTAACTCAGGATGTTCTACAAAAAGTTTCCATAATTCATCCTCAATAGGCTGAAATTTAGAGAAAGTACTACTACTTATTTCTGACAGCGTATTGTCTATTGTATTAATAATACAAAAAGACATACCGCCTAGACCAATTTGTAGTACGAGTTTTTTATAATTTTTTGTAGTAATGGTAGTATTCATTAACAAGTGTGGTTATAGGTACAAATTTACATCTTTTTTGGTAGAAGCAGAGATACTCTTTAAAATCATGTTATCTTTGATTTTTTAATACACGACAATTTATCCTACTGCATGAATTCAGGTTTATTTTATAAATTACTGCGTCAAAATTTTCCGTTTGAGCCTACATTAAAACAAGATATTTTTCTCGAAAAGATAGCCACTTTTGTTACTAATACTAACGATGACGAGCTTTTTGTGCTAAAAGGTTATGCAGGAACAGGAAAAACAACAGTAATTTCTACTATTGTAAACCATTTGCGCGATGCTAATAAAAAATATGTATTACTAGCCCCTACAGGTAGGGCAGCAAAAGTAATATCGGGCTATTCGCAAAAACCAGCTTTTACCATACACAAACGTATTTATTTCCCTAAAAAGGGGAGTGGTGGTACAGTAGGGTTTACCATGCAGCCTAATAAGTTTAAAAACACCATTTTTTTAGTAGATGAGGCTTCTATGATATCCGATACAGCTTCGGAATCTAAAATGTATGAGAATGGGTCGTTATTAGACGATTTAATGCAGTATGTATATGTTGGACAAAATTGTAAAATGATATTGATAGGTGATACTGCACAGTTACCACCCGTAAACTCTGATATGAGTCCTGCCTTAGATATTGATACACTAGGAATGCATTATCTAAAAGATGTACAGCAAATAGAACTAGACGAGGTAATGCGACAAGAAAATAACTCGGGTATATTATACAATGCTACCGAGTTACGCGAAATATTAAAATCATCTTTTGTAGATACTTTTCAGTTTAAACTAAGAGGGTTTAAAGATATCACTCGCCTTGTAGATGGGTATGATATTGAAGATGCTATTAATCAAGCTTATAGTAATTATAGTATAGAAGATACTGCTTTTATAGTACGGTCTAACAAGCGTGCTAACCAATATAATCAGCAAATACGCTTTAAAATATTAGGTCGCGAGAGCGAACTATCATCGGGAGATTTCTTGATGGTAGTAAAAAATAATTATTTTTGGCTTAACGAAAAATCCGAAGCTGGTTTTATTGCCAATGGTGATATTATAGAAGTTCTTGAAATTTTTAGAATTGAAGAGCTGTACGGCTTTAAGTTTGCCCGAGTAAAAATAAGAATGGTAGATTATCCTGACCAAATACCTTTTGAAACGGTATTATTATTAGATACCATAAGTAGCGAGTCGGCATCGTTAACCTACGAAGAGTCAAACCGATTGTATGAAGAAGTACAAAAGGATTATGAAGGAGAAACGAAATATAAAAAGTTTTTAAAGACAAAAAACAACCCGCACTTTAATGCCCTGCAAGTAAAGTTTTCTTATGCCATGACGTGTCATAAATCGCAAGGAGGACAGTGGAATACAGTGTTTATAGAACAACCTTACTTACCTGATGGTATTAATCGTGATTATATAAGATGGTTATATACCGCAGCCACTAGAGCGCAAAGTAAATTATACCTGATAGGGTTTAAGGATGAAAATTTTGAAGAATAGTAAAACACAACAATAAATATGAAGATAATAGCCGTTATACCTGCACGATATGCTAGTACTCGTTTCCCTGCTAAATTAATGCAAGATTTAGGAGGTAAAACTGTAATTAACCGTACTTATGAGGCTGCTGTAAATACATGCTTATTTGATGATGTTTTTGTAGTAACTGATTCTGATATTATTTTTGATGAGATAATAAGCAATGGTGGTAAAGCTATAATGAGTGTAAAAGAACACGAAAGTGGTAGCGACCGTATAGCTGAAGCAGTAGAACACATGGATGTTGATATTGTTGTAAATGTGCAAGGAGATGAACCTTTTATAAATAAAGAACCATTAGAAGAAGTATTAGAAGTATTTAAAAATGATACCGCTCGTGAGGTTGATTTGGCTTCTTTAATGATGCATATTACAGATAAAGAGGAAGTTGAAAATCCTAATAATGTGAAAGTTGTAGTAGATCAGAAAAACTTTGCATTATATTTTTCACGTTCTGTAATTCCTTATCCAAGAGATACAGAAGCAGGAGTGAGATATTTTAAGCACATTGGTATCTATGCTTTTAGAAAACATGCTTTGCTTGATTTTTACAATTTACCAATGCAATCTTTAGAGGCTTCTGAGAAACTGGAGCAATTACGTTACCTAGAATATAGCAAGAAAATAAAAATGGTAGAAACCAGTCATGCCGGTATTGGTATTGATACTCCTGAAGATTTAGAGAAGGCAAGAAAAATGCTTATTAAATAAACAACAAATGGAGAGTCTATATACTTATGCACTAACCGTATTTATGAGCTTCTTTGCTATAATGAACCCTATAGCCAATACCCCTATTTTTTTGGGTTTGGTTGAAGGTGAAGATAAAGCAACTAAGAAAAAGATAGCTAAAACAGCATCGATAACTGCTTTTGTAATAGTGGTTAGTTTTATTATAGCAGGAAAATATATTTTTGAGTTATTCGGGATAACAATTCCTGCTTTTAAAATAACAGGAGGAATACTTATATTTTATGTAGGTTTTGAAATGTTGATTTCTCAAAAATCTAAAGTACATAATAACAATGTTTCTGATGATAAAAATAGTATTGCTATATCACCTTTAGCAATACCTATTCTTGCAGGACCAGGTACAATTGTAACAGCTATGAATAATGTTACAAATTCCGATTTTACTCATATGGGTATAGTTATAGCTGTTTTTGGATTAATGATTTTTATGACCTATTTAGCTTTTTCATTAAGTGATTTAATTGTAGAAAAAGTAGGAGCTAATTTAATAGCTGTAGTAGGTAAATTAATGGGATTAATTTTAGCAATAATTGGTACAGGTATGGTTATAGAAGGGATTAAGCTAGTTTTTTAAATTTTTAAAAATGAGTAATATAAGTAAACGATTAGATTTTTTAGACTTCTTACGTTTTATAGCCGCGTTTACTGTTATTATTCAACATGTATTTGAAAGTACATACTCTAGTTTTTCTCACTTTACAACAAATTATTTTCAGTTTGGAGTTTTTGGAGTTTCACTATTTTTTTTAATAAGCGGTTTTGTCGTACCCGTATCGCTTGAAAGACACAACTCATTACAATCTTTTTGGAAGAGTAGAATATTTAGACTTTTCCCTCTTTACATTCTTAGTATCATATTACATATTGTACTAGTAAAATTTGATTTTCTAGAAGGCATCATGCCTAGTACAATGTCGATATTAACTAATCTTACAATGTTAGCTAAGTTTATGGGGCAACCATTAATTGAGCTTATTTACTGGACATTAAATGTAGAGATGGCATTCTATATTATTACTAGCTTTTTTTACTTAATAAAAGTGCTAAACAAAACATTATTGTTAGCATTTGTAAGCTTAATAGGAGTAATTCTGTTGAATTTTATACCAGTAGTCCTGTTTGATTTTTACATTTCAGGGTGGAGTCTTGTTCTATATATAGCTATGATGTTTACAGGCACTGTTTATTTCCGATTTATGAGAGGGGAAATAGCATTACAAAAACTTATATTAACTATAATTACTGCTATTTCTGTTGTACTTCTAGTATCATATACTAATTTACAAGGTAGAACGGATATTCTTTTAGGAGATAGAAGTTTTACTTCGGTAGTTACAGCTATAGTTTCAGCATATACTATTTTCTCATTACTTTATATTTTTAAAAGTTATACTTATCCTAAGATGTTATTATTTGGAGGACGTATAAGTTATTCGCTTTACCTTATGCAAGTAGCCATAATACCTGTCGTTTTTTATTATTTAGATAAAGGTATTTTTAGCTGTATTATTTGTTTTATAGCAATAACAACTACTTCAATAGTAACTTATTACTTTGTAGAGAAACCTTTTATTAAAATAGGGAAAAAGTAATATAAGTATTTTATTAGTTCTTCAAACTTAATTTTTCAGCCCACTCTATTTCAGGAGGCAATTGTTTATTCGCTAATTCTATATGTATAACTCTACGTTTTTTATTATTAGTAGTCCTTTCAGAGCTATGTAATAACAATGGTTTCATAATCATAACTCCACCAGCATTTACATTACAAGTTGTTACTTTCTCGGTTTCCCAATCTATAGTTTCAGGACGATAAATTCCTTTACTATGCGATTTTGGTATAACCTTTAAAGCACCATTATTTTCATCAGTATCGTCAAGATGAATACGAATGGTATAAATATTTTCTAGTATAGGCAATGGAGGTTGTACAGCAAATTGTTTTTGTTTTATAGTCCATGAACTAAAACCATCTAATTCTACCTTTTTGTCAACAGATATTGATAAGTCTTGATGCAATGCTACAAACCAATTTGATTTTTCGGGTTTATCAAAATAGATAGATTTTATTGAAAAATATCCTTCACCAAATAAAGTTTCAACGATATTCTGAAATCTACTATTAAATATTTTTTGTTGTGTTTTAGGTACTTCCCTTAAAAATTGTCTTATAGCAAATAACCCTGCTGATTTTCGAAAAGTATCATTATTAGTATCAGCTTCATCGATATAAGAAGCTATAGTATTAATTTCAGCTTTAGTGAAAACTTCAGGAATAACGGCAAAACCATTTTCTTCTATTTCATTTTTATATTTAGAAAAAGACATAATTATTTTAATTTCTTAATAGTAAACAATTCGTTATGATCTTCTATTTTGGGATATGTTCTTACAGAATAATTTTCATCAAAACGTGTACGATAATATAAGTTTCGTTCTTTATCCTCTTTAGTTAAGGTCATGGTATTAAATAATATAAAACCATTTACATTTAATAAATGATTGACTCTATTTATAAAGAACTCTTCGAATAAGAAATTAGGCATTACAGTATCTTGAAAAATATCGATAATAATAAGGTCGTACTTTTCTTTTGTTTTTAAAACAAATTCAAAAGCATCATCAATAACAATATTTAGGTTTTTAATACTTTTTAATTCAAAATACTCATTAGCAATATTAATTATTTGTGGGTCAATTTCCACACCAGTAATTTTGCCTTCAAAATGTATTTCATCAGCCAAGGTTTTTATTACACTACCACCAGCTACACCTAGTACTAGTATATTGTTAAAATTCTTGACTCTATTATAACCTATGTAATTAAGGCCTTTACGTAATACTCTTTGCAAGCTACCATAAGAATAGTTTGTGTTTTTTGAGTCTAATACTAGTTCTCCATTATTCCATGTAACTTCTAGATTCTTACTTATTTTTGATTTTTTTTGATGTATTGTAAAAGGTATAAAGTAACTCAATATTCTCTTCAGCATCGACAAATGTTTTCTAATCGTAAATATATGTTATTTTTACACCTTAGCTTTTAAACAATTATGAAAAAAATATATCAATTTTTATTCTTTAATATGATGGGGTGGCGCATAAAAGGAACAATGAACCCTGATGTAAAGAAATGTATAATTATAGTAGTACCACACACTAGCTGGATAGATTTTATAGTAGGAGTGTTAACACGTGGTATTATAGGATTACAAATGAATTTTGTAGCAAAAAAAGAATTATTCAAATTCCCTTTTGGAGCTTATTTTAGATGGATGGGGGGGGCACCATTAGATAGACAAAAAAACGAAAACAAAGTAGATGCAATAGCTGCTATTTTTGATGAGAAAGAAGTTTTTCGTTTAGCAATAGCGCCAGAGGGTACAAGGAAAAAAGTGACTGAATGGAAAACAGGGTTTTACTATATTGCACAAAAAGCAAATGTACCTGTTATTGCTGTAGCTTTTGATTATGGTAAAAAAGAAGTAAAATTAGCCGAACCTTATAATTTGACAGGAAATAAGGAAATAGATTTTAAAAATTTAGAAAAACACTTTAAAGGAGTAATTGGTTACGAAAAAGAGTATAGTTACAATGCGTAATTTTTATTAAGAATAATTTAACACTATTATATAAATTAGTATCGTAACTTTATATAGTGATTCTATTTAACTAGATTAGTAAAATAAATGTATTTTAAAATGGTTTTTATGATTTAACTATAAAAGCTATAATGTTTGTTTTATTGGTAATAAACCCCGAAAGTATTTTATAAAAATATTTTCGGGGTTTTTATTATTGTGAGGTATAATTCTTGAAAGTACCATTTTTATAAAATATAACGATTCGCTCTATCGTATTATCTCCAAGGTTAGAAATTATTCTATTTTCTTCAATTTCATTTTTTTGAGTTTCTTTCTCTTTTTTCTCATCAGAAGAAAAAAGGTCATGATCAACAACACTTTCTTTTTTAGGTAATGTAGTAGGAGGGGTAGGAACATCATTTATTACAGCCTCTTGTTTCGGAAAATTACCTTGCCCATTTAGTAACCAATAGAGATCTACTTCAGGAAAATTGTCAGTTATTTTTAAAACAAAATCAAGACTAGGTTTGTTCCTGCCAGATAACAAATGTGACAGGCTAGAACGTTGTACACCTAATTTATCGGCAAATACAGATGCTGAAAGACTGTAATAGTCAAGTATTGTTTCAAGACGTTTTATGAAATCTTCGATGTTTACCATTGTAAATTATATTTGTATTACAAATGTAAACAATAGGTTTGTATATAACAAATAAACTTGTAAACAGGATGTTCTTACATAAAGTAGTACTTTACTTAGAATACACTATATCTCTGATATAAGTATATTTATGTTTTAAATATGAGGGTTAAATCTAAGGATGATTAAAAGCTTAAATAAGTAATGATGAGGGTTTACAGGTGTAACAAAATTACAGTAAAAATAAGTTTACAATTGTAAATAATATGTTGTTTACTTTTGTAAACTAATACATATAACATGAATTTAGAGTCAATATATAGAACTAGTAAAGAACAAAGGTTAGAGCATCGGTACATTACTAATAAACATATAGAACCTATATTAAATGACTTAGAGTCTATTTTTGAAATAGATGTTTTAGGTCGTTCGGTTATGGATAAATCTATCTATAGTATTAAGGTAGGAAGCGGTAAAACCAAAATTTTAATGTGGTCACAAATGCACGGTAATGAATCTACAACTACTAAAGCGCTATTTGATATGCTTAATTGGCTAAAAAGTGATGCGGCAGATACAAGACAGGTAAAAAATAATTTTACATTTTATATACTACCTATACTAAATCCTGATGGAGCTGCGTTATACACACGCGAAAACGCTAATAAGGTAGATCTTAATAGAGATGCTGTAAATTTATCACAGCCAGAAAGCAAGTTATTACGTCAAGCTTTTGATGAATTTCAGCCTGATTTCTGTTATAATATGCACGATCAGCGTACTATATTTGGTTTAGAAACTGTAAATGGGGTTAAACCAGCTACACTTTCTTTTCTAGCGCCAGCTTATAATGATGATAGAACGATAAATAGTTGTCGTCAAACAGCAATAAATCTTATTGTTGCAATGAATAAATCATTACAGAGGTATATACCTAATCAGGTAGGGCGTTTTGATGATTCGTTTAATATAAATTGTGTAGGAGATAGCTTTCAAGCCTTAGGTGTGCCTACAATATTGTTTGAAGCAGGGCACTATAAAGATGACTATGAACGAGAAAGAACTAGAGAATTTGTGTTTTTTGCATTATTATCAGGATTTAATGCGATTAACGAAAACGTTTTAGTTGTTAACAAAAACGACGAATATTTCAATATTCCTCAGAATAAGGCCATATTTTATGACATCGTGTATAGAAATGTCAACATTAATTATGAAAATAAAGAAAAAAGAGCGATTTTTGCATCTCAATATAAAGAAGTCTTGTTTGAGGATTTTGTAGTATTTGATGCATTTATCAAAGAAATAAATAATTCGGAACTCATTCAGGGTCACATAGAATACGATTGTGAAGGACAATTTTTTGTAGGTAAAAACGGTTTAAAATTCCCTAAAACTGATACAGAAGCTACTTTTGTAATAGAACCTAATAGAAAGTTTGTTAATGGAGTAGAGGTGTAAGCTTCTTTAAGTATTGATTTTGATTTATGTTATTAAGCTAAATATTATTACACAATAAAACACAAACATTTATGAGTAAATTTCGTTTGGATGAAGTTGATCACCAAATATTAGATATGCTGATTGACAACACGAGAGTTCCGTTTACGGATATCGCAAAAA
This sequence comes from Flavobacterium sp. MedPE-SWcel, assembly GCA_001874325.1. Classification (GTDB taxonomy): domain Bacteria; phylum Bacteroidota; class Bacteroidia; order Flavobacteriales; family Flavobacteriaceae; genus Flavobacterium. Next base: position 101,216 of record MPCW01000012.1, read on the forward strand.
GACTGTTGATTTCGGCAGGAACAGTGCATGTTAGGGTTAAAAAGATGGAAGATGCTGGTATTATAATGGGATCATCATTAACTCTAGACTATGAAAAATTAGGATACTCTTTCATTGCTTATGTAGGAGTGTTTCTTCATAATACATCACAAACTAAGTTTGTATTAGAGAGAATTAACGAAATACCATTTGTTACTGTTGCTCACGTTACTACAGGTAAATTTAATGTTTTCTGTAAAATTAGAGCAAAAGACACTAAACATGCCAAAGAGGTCATTTTCATGATTGATGATATTGATGGGGTGTATAGAACTGAAACAATGATATCGCTAGAAGAAAGTATTAACGATAAGAAACGTTTGATGCACACTATCTTTAAAGATATGTAATAAGTATTTATTACAATTTTAACACCCTCATGTTATATAACATGAGGGTGTTTTAATTAATTTGAAGAAAGAAAGATCGCTTTTAAGTACTAACACATTATTTAAAATTATGAAAGTAAGCCAATTAAGTAAAGATGAGTATAATACATATTTTAATGCATATATACAGTATGTAGACGATACTTGGTCGTTAACAGAATGGTTAGAGGTGAGTTTGCATGAATTTATTAAGTTCGTACAAGAAATCCCTATGGGTAAGCATGATTATCGTTATGCAGAAGGGAAATGGACTATAAAAGATATTATACAGCACCTTATTGATGCTGAAAGAGTTTTTAATTACCGTGCAATGCGAATTTCACGTGGCGACACTACTGATCTTCCAGGGTATGAGCAGGATGATTATGTTGTTACGGCTAAAGCTAACGATAGAACAATACAATCGCTATTAACAGAGATGTCGGCATTACGCCATGCGACGATATTATTCTTTAAATCATTAAATGAAGATGATTTACTTAAAAAAGGTATGGCTTCGGGTTATGCAGTATCGGCACGTGCATTAGGTTTTTTGATAGTAGGGCACGAAAAACATCATATAAATGTTTTTCAAGAGCGATATTTGTAATTAAAAAGTAAAAAAGCGCCCTAATTAGGGCGCTTTTTTACTTTTTAGAGCTAATTATAGCTTATTGATCTAGTAAATAAGCGAATATTAATGGAGCAACAATTGTTGCATCAGATTCTATTATGAATTTAGGGGTGTCAATGTCCAGTTTTCCCCATGTAATTTTTTCGTTAGGTACTGCACCAGAATAAGAGCCATAACTCGTTGTAGAGTCGGATATTTGACAAAAATAGCTCCAGAAAGGAATATCAGTCATTTCCATGTCTTGATATAGCATTGGTACTACACATATAGGGAAATCTCCTGCTATACCACCGCCTATTTGAAAGAAACCTACACCGTTATTACTATTTTTAGCATACCAGTCGGCAAGAAAGGCCATATATTCTATCCCAGATTTCACTGTAGAGGCTTTAAGCTCTCCTTTTATAACATATGATGTGAATATATTACCCATAGTGCTATCTTCCCACCCAGGGACTATTATAGGTAAGTTCTTTTCGGCAGCAGCATACATCCAGCTATCTTTCAAGTCTATCTCGTAGTATTCTTCTAAAACACCCGATAATAGCATTTTGTACATGAATTCGTGAGGTAAATAGCGTTCACCTTTATCTTCTGCATCTTTCCATATTTTATGAATGTGTTTTTGTAAACGACGAAATGCTTCTTCTTCCGGTATACAAGTGTCAGTAACACGGTTTAAACCTTTTTCTAATAAATCCCACTCTTCTTTAGGAGTTAAATCTCTATAATTAGGTACTCTTTTGTAATGTGAGTGCGCTACAAGGTTCATTATATCTTCTTCTAAATTAGCTCCTGTACATGAAATAATTTGAACTTTGTCTTTTCGAATCATTTCAGCAAAACTTTTCCCAAGTTCAGCTGTACTCATTGCGCCAGCAAGGGTTACCATCATTTTAGCCCCATTTTTAAGCTGTTTTTCATAGCCTTTGGCGGCATCTACCAGTGCAGCAGCATTAAAGTGTAGGTAGTGTTTTTCTATAAACTGGCTAATAGGTCCTTTACTCATCGTATTGTTATTTAGATTCAAGCTTATTTTTTATTATAACCTAGTATTTTTAATACATCTTCGGCTTTTTGTTGTTCAGAAAATACTTCTGTACTCAACATTCCGTTTTTATCACGGTCTATTAATATATGTTTTGGTTGAGGAATAAGGCAGTGTTGTAACCCACCATATCCACCTATAGTTTCTTGATATGCACCTGTGTTGAAGAAACCTATGTATAGTGGTTTCTCTTTTTTGTAATTAGGTAAGTATATAGCATTCAGGTTTTGTTCAGAATTGTAATAATCATCGCTATCACAAGTTAAACCACCTAATAGTACCCTTTCGTATGAATCGTTCCAACGATTAATAGCTAACATTATAAATCGTTTGTTTATAGCCCAAGTATCAGGAAGTGTAGTAATGAAAGACGAATCAATCATATTCCATTTTTCTCTATCATTTTGCTGTTTTTGATAAAGTACTTGGTATATAGCACCACCGCTCTCACCTACGGTAAATGACCCGAACTCAGTAAAAATGTGAGGAACATCTACTTTTGCATCATCACAAGCTATTTTTATTTGATTGATTATTTCGTCAATCATATATTGATAGTCATATTCAAAAGCAAGTGAGTTTTTTATAGGGAATCCACCACCTATATTAAGGCTATCTAGAGTAGGGCACTCTTTTTTAAGGTTTATGTATACTTTTAAACATTTTAAAAGTTCATTCCAGTAATAGGCTGTATCCCTAATACCAGTATTGATAAAGAAATGCAGCATTTTTAGCTCTACATTCTTGTTTTCGTGTATTTGTTTTCTGTAAAAAGGTACAATGTTACGGTACCCAATACCAAGTCTAGAAGTGTAAAATTCAAATTTAGGTTCCTCTTCAGCAGCAATACGTATTCCTATTTTAAATTTTCCGTCTATTTCTTCCTGTAAAAGATTTAATTCTTCATAATTATCAATAACGGGTATTGTGTTTTCATGACCATTATTGATTAGTCTAGCAATGTTAGTGATGTATTGGTCTCTTTTAAAGCCATTGCAAACAACATAGGTATTTTTGTTTATTTTTCCAGATTCTAAAAGATTCTCTACAATATTAATATCATAAGCAGCAGATGTTTCTATATGTACATCGTTTTTAAAAGCTTCATTCATAACATATTCAAAATGAGAACTTTTAGTGCAGTAACAATAATGATATTCGCCCTTATAGTTGTTTTTATCCATAGCTACTTTAAACCAATTTTTTGCTCTATTAATATTAGCAGAAATTTGTGGTAAGTAGGTGAATTTTAAAGGGGTACCATATTGCTCTACAAGTTTCATTAAATCAATATTATGAAACTGTAGATCATCTTTATTTAAAGAAAATTCTTCTTGAGGAAAATCAAAAGTTTGATTTATTAAGTCGTGGTATTTTGTATTCATTTACTATAAATATGGGGATTCAAGACGTGTTTTTGAAGAAACAACCTTCTTTAAGCCCTTATTTTGAAATATACCGCTTGTTGTTTTTTATACAATTTTGCAGTAATAGGGGTATTTAATCTTTTTATTTTGACAAATGTAGAAAATAAATTATGCGTTTTAAAACATTAGTCTTAATCGAATTAGTTGATATAATCATTAAAAGCATTGTATATCAGTGTGTTTGATGCTTTTTGATTGATAATACAGTCTCCTATACTTTTAAGTAGCACAAAGTTAATGGTACCAAATTCATTCTTTTTATCGTGCACAGTAATTTTAAGTATTGCTTCTATATCTTGTTTGGTAAATGTTACTTTTTCAAAAACAGTATTTAATACATTTTTTATAGTACCATATTCTGTTTCAGAGAGTAAACCTTGCTCCATAGATATATGAGATTCTAATATCATCCCGATAGCTATAGCTTCACCATGTAGTAGTGTTTCTTTTTCTTGATTTTCAAGAAAATAAGATTCTATAGCATGTCCTAAGGTGTGCCCGAAATTTAATTTTTTTCGAATGTTTTTCTCAGTAGGGTCTTCAATTATAATGTTGTTTTTTATGTGAACTGATTGTTTAATTGAAGTGTCTAAATCATCATTAATTAAGTTAGTTATATCTACAACTGATTTCCAGTATGATGTATCGGATATTAGTCCATGCTTCAACATTTCTGCAAAACCAGATCGAATTTCTCGTGCAGGTAATGTAGATAAATAAGCGCTATCTATTAAAACAGTAACGGGAGTGTTTATTACTCCAATTTGATTTTTTAATGAGCCTAAATCAACACCTGTTTTTCCTCCTATAGAGGCATCTACCATTGCGAGTAGAGTAGTAGGTATATTTATAAAATCAATACCTCGTTTAAAAGTAGAGGCTATAAAACCACCTAAATCGGTAATAACACCACCACCAAGGTTAATAATAAGACTTTTTCTATCTGCTTCTAGTTCGGCAAGTGTTTGCCATACTTGTACACAAGTTTCTATATTTTTATTTTCTTCTCCAGGCTCTAGTTCAATAACCTCAATAATAACTTCAGTTTCTAATTGCTGTAAAAACATTGATAAACAATGTGTTGAAGTATTAGAGTCAACTATAATAAATAGTTTAGAGTAAATCTCAGGTCTTACATTTTTATATAACCAAGTATAACAATCGTCATTAAAATACACATTATATCCCGATGCATGTATAGCTTCCATTTTTAATGAATTTAAATATTTGGCAAAATAAAGTATTTTATATTATTAATTCTTGAACAGTATTTATATTTGCACAAATTTTTTTAGACTCATGGAAAAAACCTTCGATAATACTCAGACAGCTTTTTCTTTAAAAAGTGATACAGAACTGGATAGAGCTTATTTTCTTTTTAAGATGATAGCTTCGCAACCATTGGTTAGAATTGGTACAGCTGTAACAAGCTTTGCCTTAAAGGCTAACTTACCTGTAGAAGGGCTTATAAGAGCTACAGTATTCGATCATTTTTGCGGTGGTACTACAGAGGAGGATTGCTTATCGGTAGTAGAAAGAATGTATGCTGAAGGAGGTGTGTCATCAGTACTTGATTACTCTGTAGAGGCAAAAGAAGATGAATTGGAGTTTGAAAAAGCATTAGAGAAAACGCTTAAAACGATTGTTTTTGCAAAAGAAAAGAAAGCTATTCCGTTTGCAGTATTTAAACCTACTGGGTTTGGGCGTTTTGAGCTTTATGAGAAATTAGGAGAAAATAAAGCTCTTAATGAAGAAGAGATATCTGAATGGGATAGAGTAGTAGAGCGTTTTGAGAAAGTGTGTAAACTAGCTCATGAGTATGATGTTGCATTACTTATTGATGCAGAGGAAAGCTGGATGCAAGATGCTGCAGATGATTTAGTAACTAAAATGATGCAAAAATATAATAAAGAGAAGGTTGTTGTATTTAATACTTTACAGATGTATCGTTGGGATAGATTAGATTATCTTAAAAAGTTACATGATCAAGCCAAGGAAGAAGGGTTTTATATTGGGATGAAGGTAGTTCGAGGTGCTTATATGGAGAAAGAAAATAAGCGTGCTGAGGAAAAAGGATATACTTCGCCTATATGTGTTTCTAAAGAGGCTACAGATATTAATTATGACGAAGCTATAGCTTATATGGCATCAAATATAGATCAGATGGCTATTTTTGCAGGTACGCATAATGAAGAGAGCTCATATAAGCTAATGCGAATAATGGCAGATAATAATATTGCTAAGAACGACGAAAGAGTTTGGTTTGGACAGTTATATGGTATGAGTGATAATATTAGTTTTAACCTTGCTGAAAGTAGCTATAATGTGGCAAAATACCTTCCGTTTGGGCCTGTTAAAGATGTTATGCCATATTTGATAAGAAGAGCAGAAGAAAACACATCTGTAGCTGGACAAACTAATAGAGAGTTAAACTTGATAGGGGCAGAAAGAAAAAGAAGAAAAGTATAATTTAAAGAACAGGATATAGCTTTGCTGTATTTTATATAAAAAAGAAGTAATGAAATTTAAACATCGTTTAGCATATTATTTATTTGGAGCCATGATAGGGGTAATGTTTTTAATATTCTTTTTGAATAATAAAAAAGCAGACTTTTGTTATTTACCTAACTGTCGTGTATTAAAAAACATTAGAAGTAAAGCAATGGTTATTTCTCCAGAAGCACAACAAAAACTTGATGAGAAATGGATAACTATGGATGATATTAAGGCTTGTACTGAAGGTGGTGATGTAGATTTTTCTCGTAGTAAAGAAAAGTATAAAGGGGGGACTATTTATGTGATAGAAGGTGAAAGTACTAAAGGTGAGTCTATTGAAGTAGAGATGGTGAATTATGACAACAAGGTACTTTTTAAAGATGTAAAAAAAATATAAAATATTTTACAAAAACGCTTGTAAAACCCGATATATGCTGTATATTTGCACTCGCAACAACAAACAAGTTAACGCTTGAGAGTTACAGCAAATAAGGGCAATTAGCTCAGTTGGTTCAGAGCACCTCGTTTACACCGAGGGGGTCGGGGGTTCGAATCCCTCATTGCCCACACAAAAAAAGCTTCAGTGAAAACTGAAGCTTTTTTATTTTCTTTAATCTTATAAAATAAATTAAAGAATTGTACGTAAATAAAAGCCTCATAAATAGTTTATTTATGAGGCTTTTATTTATAACATTTTTGATTTAGAATTTGTAACCTATTTTAAGTCCACCTCTAAATGCCCACTCATCTACGTTATGATTATCGATATCTCCTTTACCTTTAATCTCTATTTTCCATTGAGCACCAATGAATGGGTCAATTACAAAATTACCTAATCTTATTTTGTAACCTATTTCAGGACTAAAGAAAGAAAAGTAGCTGTATGTACCGTCAATTTTTGCACCAGCATCAGTATCGTCAAACTCGATAGAACCATAAGATAATGAATTAGCAGAGTAAAAACCTTTAAATTGTTCTCCTTGTTTTCCGTAGTATGTTCTATTTCCAACTTCTACAATATAACCTCCACCAATAAATTCATAATTTCCAACCTCATAGAGCATTGCGCCTAGGGAAAGGTTTAAAGTTGAAGAGCTTTTATTACTGTCTTTGTAAAAAAAGCTTTTACCTTCTCTTTCATAAGAAATTCCAAACTGTCCAGGGTTTGAAGCTGTTAAGTTAGCGGAGAGTACATGACCAGGTTCTACATTAGTTTTGTCCTGTGCACCGTTTTGTGCAAAAGTAAGCGTTGTAGCAGCAATAGCTGCAAGTGTAAAAATTCGTTTCATGATTGATGATTGATTTGATTTTAAATTATTATATATTAATGTTTAACATTTTTAAGATGTATTTACTTAATAAAAATCTGAAATCTATTTAACAACAACAATGCCAAAACTGATTTTTTTTTATTTTTTACTATAATCATAAAAAAAGCGACCTAATTTAGGTCGCTTTTT
>MPCW01000013.1 GCA_001874325.1 Flavobacterium sp. MedPE-SWcel
ATAATATTTTTTAAATTATTACATATCTGATTATAAAGATCAATTTTATGTTAATTTTTTGTAAAAAACAATAAACCAATAAGACCGTTTGCTATTAGCATACAGTTGAATCATTATTAATGAAGAGAACCCAAAACATGAAGCTTTAATGAAAGTGATTGATAAAATCAATACTTCATCTGGCACTAAAGTTATTTGTTTTGGTGGTAAAAGTTTAGGTAGAGTATGGAAGATGAAGCAGCAAAATTTTTCTCCATGTTAGTACGATTAAGTTTGATGATATTATTAATTTAAAATTCTGAAATAAAGAAAACTACAATGAATAAAAGAATAATTTTTCACCCATTATGAACATTTTTTATGATCCAATTTCACCAATGTTTTTTATTTTAAAATTGTATCATAATTTAATTTACTCGACTATTCAATGTAAAATAAATGTTGTTTCCTGTGATTTTACTTTCAAAAACTAATGTATTTTACAATTGCCAAAGAAAATTAATATCTTTGCAAGAAATAAAAATACTTACTAAGAAAAAGGATACGGAAATGATTTTACAGTTTTCAATCAAAAATTATAAAACATTCAAAGAGAAAGCTACTTTGAGTTTTATTGCATCTAATTACGATAAAGAGACCCGTGAAGATGAAAACATATACTACAATGAAAGATTTGGATTTAGATTGCTAAAAAGTGCTGTAGTATTTGGAGCTAATGCAAGTGGAAAAAGTAAGTTGTTTGAAGCTTTTAGGTTTATGAAGCGATATATTAGAAATAGTTCTAAAGAAGGGCAAAAGGGAGATGAAATTGATGTTGATCCTTTTAGACTAAATAGCCTAACTGAAAATGAACCATCAGAATTTGAAATAACCTTTATTCACCGAGATGTACAATACAGATATGGGTTTGAAGTAACCAGAAGTGAGGTTATTTCGGAATGGCTGTATCAAAAACGAAAGATAAAAGAAGTTGAGTTGTTTTATAGAGACGATACAGGAGTTGAATTACACGAAAGAAATTTTTCTAAAGGGAAAAGGATCGTAAAAGAAGAGTTGCTAAGAGAGAATGCTCTTTTAATTTCAGTGGCAGCGCAGTTCAACGATGTGACTTCAATCGAAGTTCTTGAATGGTTTAAAGGGTTAATAAATCTTTCGGGTCTTGATGAGTCTGGATATAAAGGTTTTACTGTAAGCAAGGCCGATGATCTAGTTGAAAAAATAAAAATTCTAAATTTACTAAAGGCTGCGGATTTGGGCATCAAGGATATTCAACCAAAAAGACTAGATTTAGATAAATTACCAAAAGATCTTCCAGAAGAAATAAAGAATAAAATTCTTCGTGAAGTTGAAGAAGAAAAAGCAGAATTTTTTTCAGGGGTTTTAACGGCACATGATAAGCATGATGAAGAAGGAAACTCCATAGATGGTGTACAGTTTTCACTTGAAGATGACGAATCGTCAGGAACAAGAAAGTTTTTCGCATTGACAGGGCCTATTTTAGATGTTCTCAAAAATGGATATATTCTTGTAGTTGATGAGTTAGATTCTAAGCTACACCCTAATTTAGTATGCAAAATAGTATCGCTGTTTAATTCTAAAGAGTTTAACCCAAATAATGCTCAATTAATTTTTAATACTCATAACACCAATCTTTTAAATTCAGGATTGTTTAGACGTGATCAAATTTGGTTTACTGAGAAGAATAAGTTTGGAGAAGCTAAATTATTTTCTCTAGCAGATTTTAAATCAAAAGATGTGAATAAAAAAGACCCATTTGAAGAGCATTATATTGATGGAAGGTATGGAGCAATTCCTTTTTTAGGCTTATTTGATAACTTAGATTATATTCTATCGCCTCATGAAGATGAAAAGTAAAAGAGAAAAAGATATTGCTAAAATAAAAGCACATAGAGATTTACTGAAAGAACAGAGAAGAGGCAAGCAGAATATTGAAAGGAAAGAAGCTACTTTAGAAGAGAAGCCTACAATATTAATTGTATGTGAAGGAAAAAATACTGAGCCTTCATATTTTAAACAATTTAAACTTTCATCTGCAACTGTAAAAGCAATAGGTGAGGGTTATAATACTGTTTCATTAGTAAAACGAACTGAGCAATTAGCTAAGATAAAGGATTATGATCAAGTTTGGTGTGTATTTGATAAAGATGATTTTAATGATACTGATTTCAACAATGCAATATTAATGTCAGAAGGTTTAGACTTCAACACTGCTTATTCTAATCAAGCTTTTGAATATTGGTTGATACTTCATTTTAATGACCATCAAGGAGCAGGTATGCTTCGTAGTGATTACGATGATGTAATAAATGGTTTGCTTGAATCATTACCATCCACTGTAGTTTATGATGGGAAAAGAAGTAAATTAATTGAAGAAGACTTTTTCAATTTATTAGTTGGTATTGATACAAAAACAAATAACAGAAGAGTTGATTTAGCAATAAAAAGAGCAGAAAGAAATTATAATCAACATGACCATTTAAACCCTGCTAGCGAACAATCAACAACAACAGTTTTTAAACTGGTAAGAGAGTTGTTGAAATACGTTTAATTTAGCTACTAGTACGTTAACTAGATATATTCGACCACCTTGCTAATTTTTCACAACAATTTAGTAAGGTGGTTTTCATTTAGAATAATATTACTTTTTTTTCATTCTTTTATAAAAATATCTACCTACAATAAAAAGAATGATATACAACCACCAGTAGTCTAAAATTGAAGATTTAGCAGTTACATTTTTTGAGTCAGTTATGATGTGAGTTTTTGTTGTTTTACCACCTGAATTACTTGAATTTTTAGCAATGTTATTTTGTTGCTTTTTAGATATATTTTTTAACTCACTAGCATTAGAAGAGCTGGAAGCAACTTGTTTAATTCTAGTACCTTTTATTATTGCATTCTGCACCGTGGTTACAGTACCATTAGGAGCTATTATACTAATAGGTTCAGTACTATCTACAGGAGTGAGGGTGAAGCTTTCAGCATCAATAAAGGTTATAGACTGGTTATGTACTCGCTTTTCAGTTTGCTCGTCTACTTTTGTTGTAGATAAATCCTTTTCTTGAGCAGTAGTAAGGTACTGCTCAATAGTATCAATACGTTCTTTTTTGCTATGTTTTTCTACTTGGCGCGTTTTGCAACCAAGTAGAATAAATAACAATAATAGTGAGGGTATATATTTCATTAGTCTAGTATTTTCGGGTGTACAAACAGAGCCACGTTAATACTTCTTACGCGATTCATAACCGCGCCACCATTACTTTGATTAGATACCGAAGTATTCCCTTCAATTGTATAAAACAGCCCTTGCGCTTTACTTTTCCAACCATTAAAAATACCCACATGATCGTATCGACCATCTTTATTCCAATCAAAAAAAACTAAATCACCTACTTGTGGTTTTTTAGTAACTTCACCTGTTTTTTTAAAATGAGCTACTGCTGTTTGGCAACCAGCAAAACCTTTGTAGAAACCTATTTTAGGTAACTTTAGCCCTGCATGGGCATACACCCACGAACAAAATATAGCGCACCAGGCTACACCATTAAAACCAAACCATTTACCATATTTAGTTTGGTTACTGTTTTTAGGGCTTTCAGTTGTACCTACTTCTTTAAATGCAACATCAATTATTTTTTGTCCTTTCATAGTTTTAGAATTTAAATTTTATTCTATTATGTTTTCTTGTGTATCGGGCTGTTTATCTCTAAAATTATTTAAGTCTAAATCTTTATTAAAAGCATTTAGTTTTGAGATCCAGCCAAGAGGAGGGAAGCGACCATTTGTTAAAGCGCTAATATTCATAAAAGCAGAACCTGCGGGATATAGCACAACAATAAGCCGTGTTACCATCTTTAAGTAGTCATAAATTAATGAAGCCTCTTTAACAACCAGGTATATAACCTCAAAAAGTATAGCAGCCACTACACATAAGGATAGTTTTGTAAGTAAGCCTATAGCATTTTTCTTGAAGGTAAAATCTTTGACCCTGAAAGCATGATATATACTTCCTACAATATGATCTACAGCTATACAAATAAGAACTCCTGCTACATAGTCACGGTTAGAAATAGTCCAGCCTGTAATATTTATTATTACAAACGTGGGAATAACAGCAACAATAGCAAGCTTAACAGTACTCCACAATTTTATAAGTATACCGCCTTTATGCAGCCAGTAAAAGCTCATTAAAACAAACAGTAAAAGCCAGTTTTTTAGTTTGAGTAAATGTTTCATAGTTTTATTTTCAAGGTTAAAATTCTTCTTCAGGTTTTTCAAATTCGTTGATCAATATTTGCACATCATATTTTCGTAGCATGAATGTTACAATAGCATCAGTAAGATCAGTTACGATATGTTTATTGTGCATACCAACTAGATCTATATCTTTTGAAATTTTCATTATTGACGTGATCTCTTGATCGTCGTATCGTATTAAATAAGTATCCATTTTATTGTTCCGGTTTTAAAGTCCATATATGTTCATACTGGTGTGTTAAAACCCACACCTTTTCTAGTGAAGTTGTTGGTGTTCCGTTTGCGCTTCCTTGTATATATTCTGTAGGCTCTTGATATATTCCACTTGGTCGAAAAGAATTAGCAGGAGAAGCTGATCTATAGGTTAGTATATTCATAGTCCTAAAAGCAGTATTACCTGCTGTAATAGCAGCATTAGCAGTAACAAAAGCATAGATACTATCTACTAGATCATTCATCTTTTGTAGCGTTTCAAAACTAGCATGGCAATCGAAAGTTTTAAGACTTGTAAGGTTTACGAGCCACGAAGGCCATGTTAAATCCATCTTTTGCTGCCATCTGAAATTAATTTCTCTTAAAGCTGTTGCATCGCTGAAATCACCCCATGAAATCAAGTTGAAACGCCCACTATATACTGAGTAGTTGTAACTACCATAAATTACAAGCGTTTCTAGTACTTTCATTTGATTAATACAACTTGGAGGTATTCCATCATTCCATCGTCCGTAAGAAGCATCGAAAGTAGTAACAGATAGATCATCTGTATCTAATATTAGATCTACAGCGGTTAACGTTGAACCAAAAGTTCTAATATTTAAATATTTTCCTGTAGATGGCACTTCTTGTATGTACCTTTTTACTTCTGAAAATGGAAAATTATTAGAGTCACTAATATTCAAACTCTTAAAACTGGTTAAGCTTGAAAGATCAGTAGGAAACTTGAAATTTTCGCTTGCAGGCATGGACTTACATGAAAATGTATTTAGATTAACAATTTCACCGAAACTTTCAGGTAATTGATAATTAAGATTACACTTGTTTAACGATAGTATATTTAACGTTGTTTTAAATGGCTGTATAATCTCTGTATTAAAATGATTAGCATCTGAAAGCGTTATGTAACTAGAGAGATTTAAATAAGTAATAGGGCTATTCTTTATCCATATTGGAACGGTAGTAGCTGTAGAACCTATAAACGATAATGAAACTATTTTTAAAAGTGTATTTACAGCTTCATTTTCAAATGCAGAAAGATTTGGTAGAAATTCAAGCTCTAAAATCACTAAGTTTCGTAATCGTGCTAACGATGGGAATATACCCAATAACACTACATTCTGGAAAGATATAGCTTGTATTTTGCTAGGGGTTTCAAACTTGATATATATTTCGCGCTCTTGCTCGTAGTAATGATCTACGGTGTCAATTTTTGCAGAGTCTTGTAAGTCTTGATAAAAGTGTATTCCAAACTCTTCACCACCGTTTCCATCATTAGGTCTTACATATATATCAGCAGAATTAGGGGTGATAGTCGCAGGATCATCAGAATCATTTACTCGAAATATTCTTTCTGTTCTGCTACCATTCTGCACTAGATTATATTCGTGCCACCCTGTGCCATCTGAATAGTCAATTAATACTTTGTTATCTACATTATTAAATGATCGTATTTGAAAAAAACATGAACGTGTTGAGTAACCATCGGCACGCGCAGGGAAGCACGTACCTCTAGTGTTTAATTTTAAAATTATTTCTCCATCAGGTAAAATAATGGGAGCAAAACCACCAACAGTACCTATCGTGTTATATGTTGTTTGCAGTACCATTATTCAAGGGGGATATTAGATAATTGTAATGTAGTCCAGTCAGTATCGTTGTCTCCTGTTTTAAGATATATTTTAGGTGAAGGAAGTTCTTTACACACAATTTGTGTTCCTTTAACAAAGCCATTTGCAGCGCTATAACCACCTATGTTTATTAATGCATCTATAGAGTTGTATGGGGTTGTAGTTTCATCTATAATAAAAAGTTCTTTTGTAGGTATAGAAGTACTATTACCTTGGTCATCAACACCAACTACTACTATTTCTCCAGTTGATGGGAGTGGAGAGGGCTTGTCTACTTTGTTTTGTAAATCTAAATCAGCAATAACATTACTGTTTGTACTAGCTACAAAATCAGTAGCTTCTAAATCACCATCATAAATACCAGGATCACCCACAAATTGCACAAAGTATAATACTGACTCAGTTACATAACTAAAATAATAAGTCTTAACCGCACCGTTTTCATTTTGAGTGCCTGAGTCGCTAAAATCACGTTGTTCACTATTAACTATTGTCAAATAATCACCATCAGGTATATTACCTAAAGTAGTTAGACTAGCCGCAGGGTTATTATCTATATCGGCTTCAGTAGTATTTAATATTGATTTTAAAACCACAGACAAAGCACTGATATCTGTACCATCAGAAAAAACACTTCCCCACCAGCCTTTACCTGAAAGAAAATCAAATAAATATTTTTTACCATTTCGTGTAAATTCAAACGTTACCGGAGTAACTATTTTTCCAATAACAAGAATCCACGGTAAAGCATTAATTGCAGTTGCAACTTCTTGCCTGGTAATTTCACCCGTACCAACAAGCTCACCAAACTGAATATACAAACCTTTGTTATTACTGTAATTATCAACAGTAGCAGCTAAATCAACTATTCTACCATTTAAAACAGCAATATTATTATCAGCCTCAGCACTTGTAAGTGGTGACCCTTTTTCAGCTCTATATACTAAATCACTCATACATGAATTACTTTTCTATTACTTTATCCGTTAAATCAAAATCAATAACATAGTTTACCGCGCTATCATTGGGTTGGTAAAACTTAACAGTATAGGGTACTGTAGTTTGCTTAAAACTAAATTGGCTACCTGTACTACCATTATTGAGTAATAAGCCCACAGCACGCAATGCAGTAACATCTTCATTACTTATAGGTTGACCATAAGGCAATGAAATCACTGTTTTTATATTTTCAGGAAACGAAGGCGTATTAAACACAGCCTTTATAACTATACCATTAGGTACAGCATCACCAGTAGTACTATCAATATCATTTCGTACATAAGAGCTTCTTAAATCAAACTCTTTTACACCTGAATCATAAGCTACTTTAAAAACATAACAGCCTTGCTCATGTACAAAAGCAGCAGCATCAATAGCATTAAATAAAGCATCCATATAATCAGGATCGGTAAACTGAGTAGGTAGCACAGCAGGTAATGTATCAGGCAAATCTGCCAACACATAACGGCGCTCTACATCAAGTAACAAAATATCACCCGTTGCTAACCATGTTTGTAGCTTACCTTTATCAAGTCGCTCGTATAATGTTATTTTACCTATATTTCTTTCCATTATTCTACATAATCTTCTGTTACATAACTAGCCTCTACATACACCCGAGCTGATAAGTTTTCGGATAAATTCCATTGCTGTACTCTACAATAGAGTATGTGTATTGTGTTATCTATTGACATAATCAGTAATGTTTTCTATTTTAGCTTCTAAAGCAGTAATTTGGGTGTGACCTGTAGTAAAATTTATAGCTAAGCGTAATGGTATAAAATCTCGCATTTCGCGCCAGTTAAAGCGTAAAAATTCCATAGGAGTAACAATACCATAAGCATTGCCTTCTATTTTTACTAAAGGCTCAGGCTGCACATCGTGATACATTTTTGCCATGCAAACCCCGTGGCGCTCAACTTCATCAATACCGTAACGTTTCCAGCTTTCACGCCATTCATTATTTTCAGTAATCCATCCGTATTGCCCTGGTAAACCTTGTCCCGTATTAATAAATAGTATTTCGAAGTTGTCGATGTTATCAAAAACATCACTAGCATGATCGACTTTTATCATACTAATAAACCATGTACCATTAGCAGCTTGGTACACGCCCCACAATACACTAGGATCACCACTATATAAATCGTTTATATAATAATTCTCACCTAAGTACTGCACCATTAATAAAGCTGTATTTTGCAATATTACTTGCGCATCTTGGTATGATATATAAAGTTTATATATTGTAAATGCACCAACTTGCACTTCGCTTGTTAGTACAGTAACATCGTTATCTAAACCATCAAAAGGGATGTATCTACGAAAACGAAATTGTTTTTGTGATAAGTCCTGTATACTATCACCATGAAAGTAGGAGAGGGCATATACTGTAGTAAAATCAATATCGCGCACAAAAGAATCATACCATTCATCTTGCGCCGTATATTCAGCCTCTAACACCGTAAACGTATAACCATAAAATTCTGCGTTTTCAGGATCAGGAAAAACAGGAGCGAAAAATTTAAGGTTAAAGAAACCGTTATGTGGTAACTCTATGTTTTCTTTTTCTAGTTTTCCCGTTGTTTGCTCAGGTGTAACATTTACAATATTATAATCTAACGGGTTTTCTTCTATAATCTCACTAGATCCCGCGCGATAATCCATTTCGTATTTAAAATTAGCAGCACCTAATGCTTGCGGGCGGTTTGATACCATCATGGTATCATTTACTACCATATCACACCTAAAAACATCTTGCAAACTCTCACCATCAATAAGTTCTTGACTACCACCGTTTGCAAACAAGGCTACTTTAAAGGTTAAATAACGATCGATATACTCATCAGAGGTTTTTAAGTAATGAGGGTTTTGGAGGTTTATAAAATTAGTTAATGTACCCGCTGCGGTTTCGCCCGTAGCAGCTGCACCAATACCATAACTTTTAGCAAGCTTTAAATTATAAGGACCTATAGGACTTTGCAGTACTATTAAATCGAGTCCGTTTGTAAAGTCAAGTAAATATTTACCCTCACGTGAGCCAACTCCTGCACTAATACTACCGTTTTTTTGCCAGTGTTTTATTGGTGCTTCAGTAGCAACACCATGTGTACCGGCATCTAGTATAGCATTACCTGTACCTATGTGCCATTTATCAGGATCTTCTTCTATTATATATTCAGGTAATAAATCACCATTTTCATCTATTGCCCAGGTTGCATTTACTTCTTTCCAAGGTGATACTACAGAGATATAAGGAGGTTCTTGAAAAAACAAATCGTGACTAGGGCGTGCTATATTTCTATTATCTACATACACACCATCTACGGTATAGCGTACAAATTCGCCATAGGTTTCATGTTTACGGTTTATACCAGTTACAAACCATTCGCCTTGCCAAGTAAATACAGTACAACCTATGCTTTTTACTAAAAGCTCTAAAATTTCATAAGCGCTTTTACGTTTGGGTAATGCTTTTAAAACACCAAATGCACCACGTGGTCCTTCTTCCTCACGGTACACTGTACCATCTACATATATTTCATCCCATCGATAATTAACTGCCGCAGGTAGTATAGCAGGAGCAAAGTTTATTACTTGGCTTAAACCAGTAAGTTTTAAACACTCCGCTATTAATTGTATAACACCACTTTCTTTATTATAATACTCGTAAGGCAATGTTTTACCTTTAAGTCTACCAGTACCACAAGTAGCTACCATATTTACAAATAAGTGACCGTTTTGGTATGGTTCACCATACTGGTCAGGCATTAAGTGCCCAGCCCATAACAAAGCATCATCTTGATCGCTCAATGTTACTTTGTACCTGGTATCGCTACCGGTATATAAATGAAAAAACTTGCCATCAGCCACATCAGGCACCGAGAAGTTAAACTTTAATTCTGAAGTTAATAATGTTTGGTATTTATCATCACCACCGTTATAAAACAGTACTGGCGCACCTTTTTCGGTACGTTCTTCTAACAGTACACGATCGTTTTCGTGTGTATCTATTATTTTTATATTAAAGCTCGTTACATTCATTATCTATTACGGTTTTGAATGTTATTAGTACGATCTAAAACAAGCTTTAATTTTGAGCCTTCAACTTCGAAACCACCCATTAATTGTACGGCAACATCGGCAGCACTCACAGCAGGGTTTGTTTGTGCTAATAAATTACGTTGCTGCCTTTGATTTAAAACTAACTCACCACTATTAGCACGTATCATTAATCTATCACCTATGTATGACGTACCACCAATTACACCACCGTTTTCAAATTTTGGTAGTGCTGCAAAAGCTGCAAAAACCCCACTCATTGCCTGAGCTATAAAAGCAGGAGTAGTAAAGATTGAAGCAGGACCAGTAGCCGCACCAGCAGCCGTAGCACCTGCAATAGATTGCGCTAAAGATTGCGCAAGCATTGCCGATATAATTTTAATGATTGTACCCGCCAGCATTTTAAAGAAACCTTGTAAACCATCGTTTGCAGCACCAAGACTATCTACAAAACGATCAGACATACCCTCAAAAGCATTAGCAAAACCATTAGCTACTAAAGTTGCTGTTTCTTGCATTTCTTTAGACTTTGTATTCATAGCATCCATCTGCTCTTTATAGTTTTGCCCAAATACACGTACACCTTCATCAGCTTCAGCTAATTTTTCAGTAGGAAAATCAAATTTTATATCGCGCTCTAATTCAAATTCAGCAATAGCACGCCCTAAACCATGATACACTTCTGAGGTAGTAGCAACTTGATTTTGTAATTTTTGCAGATTAGCAATTTCGTTATTGTAGTACTCAACACTACCCACACTATCAAGCTCAGGAGTATCACCACCTAAACGTTCTTCTACAGTAGTAACTTTAACCCTAACATCATTTAAGGCATCTATTTTAGAGCGAAGTATATCGATACGGTTTTCAAGTACACGCACTCCTTCGGGCGTTGTTTCAAATTGTTTTTTAAGCTTTTCAAGCCCTGAAATTTGTTCTTCGAAATAAGCAATTGTACCTTTTTTTATTCCTTCATCAATACCTTTATTTTCAGCAGTACTAACACCGTTTAGTAAGTCCAGGTATTTTTTATTTTCTTCAAATACAGTTGTTAAAAAATCAACTTTACGTTTTTCGGCAGCAACTCTTTTTTTAGCAGCCTTTTCTTCTAAACCATCAAGTTTTTTAACTTGCTCCTGTAATACAGCATTTGTTTTTAATTGCGTTTCAGTTTGCGTAAGATTTTTTTCTTCAAACTTTCGGCGCGCTTCAGCTGCTTCATTTGCTTTAAACTCAGCATCAATTTGCGCTTTAAAAACCTCAGTTAGTTTTTCCTGTGCAGCCTTTGCTAAAGCCCCTTTTAATAGTACTGCGTTATACTTTTTTACAGCCTCACGTGCTTCATCAGTATTAATTTTTTCTAACGTTAAATTACCCAAGTATTTAGGCGCAAGCTGGTTTAATTCTTTTACAGCAGCAACACGCTCTTTATAGTCTACTTTTAGGTTTTTAGCAACACTTAAAAGCTGATTAACTTTAGCTTTTTGTGATGATATTAATTTATTAGCCTTAGTGTTTAAATCATTAGAAAGCTTTAAACGCTCGTTATTTTCTTTTTGCGCTGCTGTTAACTTAATAACATTATTTGAAGCACTCAACGCATAGATAGCAACAGCACCTAAAGCTACTGCCACCGCAGCATAAGGATTAGATAACATTACAGTATTAAGCGCTTTTACAGCTCCTGTAATACCAGTAAACCCTGTTACTACAACAGGAAATAATTTAATTAAACCACCTACA
Source organism: Flavobacterium sp. MedPE-SWcel (assembly GCA_001874325.1). Taxonomy (GTDB): domain Bacteria; phylum Bacteroidota; class Bacteroidia; order Flavobacteriales; family Flavobacteriaceae; genus Flavobacterium. Next base: position 11,928 of record MPCW01000013.1, read on the forward strand.
CCAAATAATACAGGACCTATAGCCGAAGCTACACCACCAACAGTAACAATAAAACGTTTTGTACCATCATCAAGCCCCTTTATATACTTTGCTAATTCTTTAGCTTTATTTATAAAAGGCTCGATCCCTTTATAAATAATAGCACCAAAATCTTCGGTAATATCACTAATAGTATTACCAAGCTGTTTTAAGCCACCTGCACCAGCTTTAGCAGCTGCTTTTGCTGATCCACCGTATTGTTTCTCTAACTCAGTAAGAATAATATCCTGAGCATCAGCTAGACGATTAGTTTTAACCAGTTGGTTAATAACAGCTTTTTGTGCTTTTGAAAACTGAATTCCCGAACGACTTAATGCCGAAAGGTTGGCTACAGGGTCATTAAGTGCTTTACCTAACTGTATAGAGGCACTTTTTAAATCACCACCTAAACGGCTCGCTAAATCAAGTGCTACTTGCTGTGTACGTTCAAATTGGGTATTAGCTATATTAGTAAAAGTTAATAGTTGTGCTGTTACATCTTTTAATATCTCTTCATCACCAAAGAGTGTATTATCTTGCAAAGCAGCATCTATTTTTTGTAACTGATCTGAAGTATAACCAGCTGCACCACCTGTAGATCTTAAACCAGCTTCTACTTGCGCAATGGCTTGCGCTTGGTCATCAAATGATTGTACTGATTTTGCACCCAAAGCCACGAGGGGAGCAGTAACATAAGTACTTAACCCAGCACCCACACCTTGCATAGCTGTACCTATTTTTTTTAAGTCACGCTCAGCGCTTTGCATTTGTGTACTAAGCTCTTTAAGCCCTAACTTAAACTTAATATTTATAGTTGCTAAACTCCCCATTTTTTACCCTTGATTTTATACCATAAAAATAAAACAGGAGTAGAGGAGTAGAGCGGAACATTGTGCGGTTTGTTATAAAAAAAATACAGCCCCGAAGGGCTGTATCAAACAAAAAACATAAATAAATATAGAGAAACAACTTAACTTTTTTTGTTCTTTAGAGCATCATATTTAGCCCACATTTCTTTTGCAGCTTCAACTTCCTTTTGCATTGCTTCAGCTTCTTTAGCGGTTAACTCATCCGGTTGCTCCCAAGGAAACGACCACATATCTGTTTCTTTTACTGTATTAGCATTTTTTAAATAAGGACGAGTTATATAGTAAGCTAGCTTACGTACATTAAACGAAAAGAAATCATTTTGTACTTCAATTGCTTTACGTTTACCTGTTACAATATTTAAAAATATTCGAGGTGTAAGACTGTAGAAGTAATTGAAATCTAACCCACATTCACCTAATGCAATTTCTTCTAGTTCATCCCAAGTTAGAAGCTTAATTTCTTTTGTTATGTTGTCGCTGCTATCTTCTTTCCCGCATCGGGTGGTGTTTCTTTAACAACTGGCATTGCTTGCACAAATAAGGTTATAATTTTTTGTACTTCAGGTAAATTATTAAACATCCAGGCGGCAGCTTCATCTACATCTAAACACTGTTCTTTATCGTTAGTAGCTGCTGCTGCCTGCATTACATCAGTAAACATTTCTACAAACCTAAAAGGCACATCTATTGTAGCATCATCAGGTATATTATCAGGGTCTATATTTTGTGTTTGTTGCACAAATAAAGCAGTATTCTCACTAAACTTTTTTTGTACTTCTACAGGACCTTTACAACCCCACATATCACCAAGTTTACGCAAAAAGCTAAATGAGAATTTAAGCGTATATTCTTTATTATCTATTGTTATTTTTAAAATGTTTTCCATTTTTATGTTTTGTTTTTCTATTTAAAAAAGCCCTACCACAGCAGGGCTTTTATTTATTAAGCAGACACAACATCTTTTGTTAATTTTCCATCACCATTAAATGAAAAGCTACCACTTGATACAGCGCCATTAGTTGCAGTAATATCACTTTGCGATACATAAGCACTACCACTATAAACGGTATCATCTGTTACGCCTGTAGTAAATTCTACAGTTACAATTGTATCATTTAATTGAAGATCGATTAAATCATCAGCATTAACATGAGTAGTATCACCATCAGGTAGATCAGCTACTAAATTAGAGGTACTCAACGTCCAGCTATAATCACCTGGTAATTGATTCTTACCATCAGTATCTTTACTAGCCAATTCTTCAAAATCGGTAGTTATCGATAATGAACACTCTGTAGCATGCCATAATTTTTTACCACCAAAACTTAAACGCAATTTCTTTCCTTGTATAAAAGCCATTATTTCTATTTTTTAAAAATTAATAATACTATATTCCATTGTACAAACAATACTTTCAGTTTCTTCATCAACAGCTACTTCGCTACGCTCAAAGCTAAAAGGAGTAGAGGATAAAATACCTCTTACAACATTCTTAAAATCCAAACAAGCGCTATATTTCGACTCATCGAAACAAAGCATAATATCTACACCATAACTTTCACCACCATCTTTACTTATTGGCTCAGCATCGTTAATACGGTACACTACAAAAGGATAACTAACACCCTGAGAGCCATAAAGCGGAAAAACCTTATCATCCATTACAGCTGTAAATTCTGCATCAGCTTGCAATGTATCTTTTAATAAAATTGCTATTTCCTTTTCTGTGCTCATCGGCTTAGTTTATCTATTCTTTTTTGAATAAAACGTGCTACACTTTTTTCAGCATCAGCAGTAACACGTCCTTTTGTTCTATTATAAGCACGCCCCATAAACGGGTTGGCTTTAGTCTTACTTTTACTACCTGTAGTATTATGCGCTTTTGCACGTTTACTACTCGATCGTTTACGGCGAAAACCCGCCTTATATATGTTATGACCATACTCTACAAAATGACCATAAAAACCAAAGTTTTTACCCTTTGTACGTGGACCTACATATACAGTAGGATTAATTTTTGCATCACCTTTACGCCCTACGATAACCCCTATAGATTTTTTAAGATTACCAGGTGATACTTTCTTTTTACGTGCTACGTGTGCTTTTTTAGATACTGGTGCTTCATTTCGTGCTACTTTTACTGTAGATCCTGCTACTTTACGCAATACACTTATTGCTTCGCGTCTTTTACTTTTATCATCAGCTAAAAGCTTTATTTTGCGCTGTAACTCATCAAATCCTTCAATTTCAATTAACGACTTAGTCATAATCTACACATATTAGCTCCAAATGTGAACGCCCTATTTTACGCACATAATGCACCTTATACACTTTATCCGTTTCAGTATCTTCAAGCTCTAAATTTACTACACCAACAATACCATTACGCTTACGAATAACATACGAAGCATTAACAAGTTGGGTAACTTTTTCTTCAAGATCTAAGCCACCCGTATTAGCACCAAGAGCAGCATAGGTATCACAAACTAAAACCCTATCATCTACAGTAGCACCAGTAGCATCTTGCTGTTTATCTAGTCTATATACCCGTACTTTTGTATCTAATTTTGCTATATATGGTTTTTTATTATCAGCCATATTACCATTGTGTTTTATAACTTCGCCACAAGCTCAATGCTGCCGTATTAGTAGTAATACCATTACGATCTTCACGGCGCTCATAAAAATCAGCGATACGTAGATAAATACCCTGTTTCACCGCTTTAGGACATGAAGTGTTAATTACCACTTTTACAACAGCATCACCTTCAGCCAGTTCAGGTAATTGAATACCTGTAACACTTTTAAAAGCTAGATCATTTATATCACCTATAAACCGCCTTCTAAAAGTGTAATTTTCAGTAGGTAAATCAACATACTCATTACTACCTTCGGGTAAATACTGTATAGAATCTACAACAGCATCTCGCAAGGCTTGTAACTCTACAGCATTAAAATCATTAAGTTCTAAACTTAAAACACCTGTTAATGATCTGTTTAAATAATTTACAGCATCATCTTGAGCAGCCTGTATAGCTGATTCGATATAAGCATCATCATCTTCAAAATCAGCCTCAATATTTAAGTGTTTTTTAGCTTCATCTAAAGAAACTACAACACTATCACTAGGCTCAAAATCATAAACTTTAATCATAACAGGTGTTTTTTTATTTAGTTTCTTCTTCAGGTTTTTCTGATTCAGGAGTAGCATTTTCTTCTTCTACCTGAATATCTTTTACCTCTTTTTTAGCGGTATCGATCAGCTTATCAATCTCAGCTACTTTAGTCTTATCAGGTACAACAATACCCGCAAGCTCACAAGCTGCTAAAAGTACTTTGTAGCATTTATTATAATCCGCAGGTTTTATAACTTTTTCTTCAGGTTTTTTAGCACCAGGCACAATAGCGTGCCCATTTGCTAAAATTTCATCTGCTAAACCTTTTTCAATTTTCACTACATCACCTGTACTATACGCTAACCCATAAATACCAGTAGGGGAGCAGGTAAATTGTATTTCTTTTTTTGTATCAGCCATAATTAAAAATTAAACAGTTATCCAATCTTTAACTACAGAGAAAGCTTTCGCCTGGCGCACCATCAAATCAATAAATGAATTGACTGTAATCTCGATATATCCGTCTTTCTTTTTAGAAATGTTATCCACTGAGAGATCAGCAAAACCCCATTGACCAATATATAATTGGCTAAAATCACCATAAATACCTGCACTTAAATTAGTACCTGAACCTTTTGAAAGATTATTAGGAACTAGAGTACTAACCCCTACACCATAACCGTTAACAGTATTATCAGTAGCCATTAAATACCCTAAATCACCAGCCTCGTGTTTTGTAGTTTTTAATCTACCTTTTGTTCCAGGATTAATTAAATAACTCATACGCGCAGCATTTGCATTTTCAATAGAAACTTTTGTTTCCATATCAACAATCTGTTTCCAGTTAGGTAAAGCACCATTTGCTCCTGCTTCAATGACATTAATACCAGTAGTGTTTAATATTCCTTCAGGTACACCCGATAGTCCACTACCATTAATTCCCGCAGCATCGATTGCATTAGCAACAATAGAATTAATTTCATTTACAGTATACATTTCTAAATCAATACCTGATTGCATGATGTTTTGCAATGAAATTAATACCGAAGCAGCCAGTCGTTTAGGTGACATTTTTTTACTACCATAAGTGTTTTTTGTATTACTTACTGTATCAACTTCACCTTCCCAAGAAGCAGCAATACCACCTTCGTTAACAGGGAATTTAAGATCACCAGTTAAACCAGTTAAATATGTAGCCCCTAGGGTTGCAAGTACTGGTTTAGGTCTTAAAAATTCAATAGGATTACGGGTTTCAGTAGCCACTAACTCAGCACCATGATTACCACCATCTTGTGTTACTGTTTGTCCATCTGCACGTTTATCAAACATAGGTATAGCAACACCACCAACTGTAATACCTAAACCAGCAGCACGCTTTAATGCCTCTTCATGAAACTCTTTTTCTACACCATCAAGCCCAGTACCACCATTCATTTGCGAACGTATAGCCTTATGCAAAGAATATCTTTCTTTCATGGTATCTTGCTCGCGTTGCTCAGGTGTTTTACCATCATTTTTTAATCGTGAGCGACTCTCAGGAGCTGTACCCGCAAGCCTTTGATTTTCTTCAAAATCTTCAGCATCTTTAATTTGAGGTGCTAAATCCTCAATTTCTTGTTGCAAACTTCTAAATGAAGCAGTTTCAGTTTCATTTAGTTCAGCGCGTGAATCAGCAGTAGCATCATCATGTAGTTTTCTTTGAGCCGCAATTAACTCAGCTCTTTTTTTAATTAGTTCAGCAGATTTTTTCATTTCTGTTTATAAATTTTGATTAATAATTAAAGTAGCCTCCGTTAATGAGATCCCTTTTTCTTTTCGTTCTTCTATAAATACATTGTGACTTCTTTTTGCCACTGTAGTATCACTATAAGCAGGATAAGTAACTGGTGAAACGTCGTATAACTTGCCTACTTTTACTATTTGTCTTAAATCTGCTTCACCTTCACGTTCTACCCAGTTAGTTTCTTTTGCTATAAAAGCAAATGAGCTTTGCGAAACATCACCTTCATTAATAGCATCCATTAAATCGTGTGCATATTGTCTATCAGGCGATTCATAACGATACCACAAGCCTTTAGCATCTACACCAAAAGAAAGGGTAGGAGTAGCACCACCACTACGTGCTAAAATGTAGTTAGGATCGTGATTAAATAAACAGCGTACATCATCATTCAATACATCATCAAAAGCACCAGTTAATATTTCTTCATGCATCCAGGGTACTATTTCAGCCACTTCATTAAATACCGCCGCATACCCCTCAACAACAAAGCTTTCTACATCACCTTCAGCACGTTTTTCAACCTTCATACCTGCCACAGCATAACGGCGCTCAGCACCTTCAATACCTTTTATATAGTCTTTATTATTTTCCATTTTCTTCTAGCTTTTTATCAATTTCTTCTTGCGTTTGGGTGTTAACTGGAAAACGAAGCTCATCGCCACCCGGTAAACTATTTAAATCTTCTTTTGCACGTATTTCATTAGCAGCATAAATACCACTGTTTACCATACCGGTATAAAACTCTTTTTTAGTTTTCATATCAGTACGTACTAGCACATTCATATTACCCACTATATACCTACCTGTTTTACGTTCTGAGCGCGTTAACATTTTGCGGTTTATTTCTTCTTCAATAGAGGTAACAATAGGCTGCATAGTGTCCGAAACAAAATCAAGTGACATTTGCTCTACGTTATTATTTGTGCTTTGTGTTAATGATTTTAGTTTGTATAATGGCACGTTAAACCATCGTGCGACATCTTCAATATTAAAGCGACCACTTTCTATTAATTGCGCTTCTTGTGGCGTTACACTAATAGACTTGTATTTCATTCCTTCATCGAGTACTACAACACGTGAAGGCGATTTTTCAGCCATAGCATTACGATAACCAGCTACTATTTTGGTTTTAGAATCTGTTAATACTTTTTCACTTTCAATAACACCGCGAGAAACTCCTTTGTTATCTACATTGGTATAGCTAAAGTGTTGTTGCTCAATACCGATATTTAAGGTAAGAGCAGCATAAGTAAGTACTGAAAGCCCTACAATACCATCAAGTGAAAGCCCTTTAAAATGTAGCACCTCAGAAGCTAATAATATTGTACCCTTTTTTATATGATAAGTTATTACACCATCAGTAGAACAGCGTATATCTTGCACATCACACCAGTCGATGTATTTTATAGTCATATCACCACTATTAGCAGTAATAATTTCAAACAAACAATTACCACGTAATTTTAATGATGTACCTATTAGTTTTTTAAATTCGAATGCATTTAAATAACCATTTTCACCATCAGGCTCTTGAGTTAACAACCAATCTACAGGGTGATTAATTAACCTTATACGACCTTCATCTGTTTTTTCATATACCTTAAAAGGTACGACCGCAAGGCTATCAGATATAATATCTACAGCATTATAAACAGCTGATAATGTAAGCGCTCGTTTTTCATTTACAGGTTTTACAGGAGTAGTACCCATAGCATTTAAGAAAGGGAAAAAACTACCCCCTAACTTAGATGTACCCAAAGCTGCGCCCCGTGTTGTAAATGCATTGTTTAACGATCGCCCTATTATACTCATACCTCGCATTTAGTTAATAAATTACTAGGTAAAATTACTCCGCAAGTAGGGGAGTAGAACGGAACATTTTTCGGTTTGTTTACTCTTTTTCTTTTTTAATAGATCTTACCACCTCTTTTAATACTAATAAGCCTATTATCAATTCACAAAATACTAATATCACTACTAGAGTATAGCGTACAGGGTGATCGTTAATAAAAGGAATTTCAAAAAGTAGCGAAGTTGCAAAAGCAATTAAAAATGTAATTACTATAGTAAGTATAGGTTTCATAGTGTTGTTTATTTCTTTTTAAAATACCGCCTTATCGATTTTATGAAACTATCATGTGAGCTATAACGATACTCACCAAATAGATCACAATATGTATCGTTTATTTTATTAAAAGCATCTACATTATATTTATGTTTTTGCGTTTTAATCTCATCAATATATACTTGATAAAACCCACCTATAGTAGCCATTTTGCGCATCATTTCATTTTCAATACACTTCTTTTCATATTGTGCGTTAGCGGCTTCTACTTTTTGTAAGGCAGTATCAAGTTCTACTTTTAAATCATTAACAGAGGTGGCAGTATCATTCATAATTTTTTAGTTAAAAAACATTGTATTAATATTTTGACTATTAATACATTAGTATAAAATTTAACGCGTTTGTCATTATATAAATTATTCGCCTACAAAAAATCAACATTGTAAATTATTGTTTAACAATAGTCTAATTAAGTATTAGATATGTTAGCAATAAAAATCAACATCAGGGTTATCATATACACTACCACTAGGCTCATCTGCACCACTCATAGAACCACCTATAGCATTAATAGCAGCAGCTATACCATCTATACGGCGACCATTAGTATTACTTCGTCCTTTATCAATTCTTATATTTTCATTATTATCTACACGGGTTTGACAACCTGCCAACATCCAAGCCATTACAGGATTACCACAATGCTTTAAAACACTTTTATATACCAAGCGTTCAAACTCTTTTGTAGGAGCAGATAATACTGTTATCGCTTGGCTAAATTCAGATACATTAACACCTACTTCTTCTAAGCGCTGCATTGTAGCCTGTGCATTCCACTTATCACACTCTATGCGCTCAATATTATATTTTTCATACACCAACATTATTTTTTCTTCTACTTCAGCATAATCAACCACATTACCAGGAGTAGCAATAATATATCCAGCATCAGCCCAAGCCCTGTATGGCACACGATCTTCTTTACTACGCATATTGATAGTATCAAAAGGGCAAAATAAAAAGGGTACTATATATCGGTTATTAAATTCGTCAGGATTAGAAATTAATACAAGTGCTGTAATATCTCTATTTGTAGAGAGATCAAGCCCACCATAACCGCCAAACTCTTGAAACTTGGCTACTATTTCATCAGGTGATAAATTGTGTTTATTTTCCTGCCATATCTCATTAGGTATCCATACTGTAGGTGCATCTACCCACATATTAAGGTGCTTTGTCTTAAAGTTGGGTATCTTACTTGGCTGAGCTTTTGCATTTTCATATTCTACTTGCAAACTTTCTACCTCTAAACCTTGCCCCAAAATAGGATTAGCTTTAAACCAATTATCTTGAGATTCCCAGTCGTCACCCTCGTCTAAATCATGTATCATCACAAAAAGGTGATCTAACTCTACACGTCCTTCAAGCACCTCTATAACACTATCTTCATAACGTTTGCAAGGGCTTTGTACATTTGTACCAGCAGTAGTAATATGCCACACTATAGGCTGCGAACGCATAACCATACTACTTTCTAAATTTTCTTTTAAAGTATCATCTACATGAGCATGATATTCATCTATAATAGCCAAGTGTGCATTAATACCATCTTGGCGTTCACTTTTACCATCAAGTGCTATCATTGACGACTCAGTACGTCTAAAATTTACTGTAGTTTGTTGTGCATAAAACCCAATTTTACGCAAGGCAGAATTTGCCACATGACTTGTAATAAATTGCTTTGCTTGCTGCCAGCATAAACGTGCTTGTTTCTCTTTTGTAGCTCCTACATATACTTCGGCTTCCATTTCTGAATCGAAGCCCATTACATATATTGCAAGCCCTGCCATTTCAGCCGTTTTACCATTCTTTTTAGCACGCTTATCATATACCGTTTTTATACGGCGTTTATCATTTATAGGGTCTATAACACCAGGTTGCTGCATCTTTTTCCATGCAAAAACATTATACATTGTGAATTGCTGAAATGGTAATAAATGAAACGGTTTACCTTGCAACTTACCCTTAGTATGATTTAACCAAGTAGGAAAAAAAGAAACAATGTGCATACCCGCCATGTGGTCCAGGTAATACCCTTTTGCTTCAGCTTCATCAATCCATCTAAAAAAACGATCTACAGCCTGTTTTATACGCTTACCAGTAATAATACGCCCTTCACGCACACCATAAGCATACTGAAACGGAACACTATTTTTCATTTCTTCAGTTATAGTCATAATTGATTGATTAACCGTGCTTTTTACTCATTTCTTTTTCCCACAAATCAAGTTGTCCAGTTTCTATCTTAGTGGTAAGTGCTTTTTCGCTTTTCGGGTCCAGTCCAAACAATGCACTACATTCTTTCATCTCTTTTGCAGCACGGTCACGTAGTACCATTTCGGCAGTAATGTTTTTCGCTCCGCTGCTGTATTTTTGTATGTAGCCTGTACCAGGTTCAACTTTATTAAGTTTATTAATCTCAGTACAAGCCCATGACCATTGCACATAGTTAACTGCGAAAATCTCTAAGGTGTGTAGGTTGGTAGCGGTGATCCGTTTTTCTTTCATTAAAAAATCAGCTACTTTTTTATACGCTGTTTTTTCTTCACGGCTCAAATGTTTAGGTAGGTTACCAGGTAACTCTTCTAGTTTGTTGGTTGGTTCACCTTTGTGTTCAAGTTTTAAAACATTATTTTTCATAATCAAAATATTATAATTTAAAATCATACCCCCCCTTACCAAAAACAACCGCGAGTAAAAATTTGATTAAACAGCGATGTACGCCACTCGCTATACAACGAGATTTTACCCCATACCCCTTATAAATGCCGTTCACGTCCGGACTTAGAATTATGACACGTTTTACAAGACGAAAACAAATATTTTTCATCGTATGGATCATCGCCGCGAGCTATTAATACTTTTGCTCTAGGTTCGTGATCTACCACCGTAGCTTGCGTAACTTTATCAACCTTAGCACAGTACTCACACAACGGATCTTTATCTAGTTTTGACCTTCTAACATTACGCCACTTGCGCCCGTTATAATCAAAGTCGCTTGCGTGTCGTTGCCTTTCAAAAGGTTTACGCTCAGGTAACCACGGTCTATTTATTCTTTTAGGTTTATTAGCCATAATCAAAAGGGTGTATCGTTATCATCAGGAGTAGGACCAAAGGCTTCATTAGCCGTAGCAGGTTTAATATCTTCCTTTGTATTACCTTCATTCAACATCTTAGCATCAGCCTCACGTGTTTCTGCATACTCATCAGGATCCATGAACTTTGTTTTATTCTCATCGAAATACAAGCCTATCTTATCTATACTACCATTACGATACTTAGCTATAATAAATTCAGTGTTAGCATTCATCAATACCAAATCTTCATCAGGTTCAATATTGTAATATCCAGGGCGATAAAGAAAGTTAACCATATCAGCATCTTGCTCAATTGCTCCCGATTCTCTTAAATCTGAGAGCATCGGACGTTTACTACCTCCACGTGTTTCAACTGCACGTGATAGTTGAGAGAGTAGGAGTATAGGTATATTCAACTCTTTTGCTAACTTCTTTAATGATCGGGTTATAGTAGATATTTCTTGCTCTCGATTACCTGTTTTACCTAGTCCTGTAAAGCTCATCAGTTGTAAATAATCTATAATAAGAAGTTGTATTTTGTTTTTACGGCGCCACAATCTAGCCTTAGCTATAACATCAAGTAAATCAGTACTTGTATCATCAAAGTAAGCAGGGTAGGACTTCATTTCATTTTCTAAATTAATATACTGTTCAAAGTATTTTTGTTTAGAAAACCCATGTTTAAACAACTGATTTAAATGAAAGTGACTATTGCAAGCCACCATGCGTGTTACCAGTTGCTGCGTACTCATTTCGCAGCTAATAAAACCTACAGGAATATTATTTTTAATATTCTCTAACATACACTTCAACACGTAAGAAGTTTTACCCATACCAGGACGTGCTGCAATAATAATTAAATCACTATCCTGCCAGCCACCTGTTTGACCATCTATTTTTTTTGAACCTGTAAACACACCACTAAGCTGATTATTACTTTGCTGGTGCGATAACATTTCAACGCGTTGCTTAATAGCTGTAAGCACATCAGGCATATACTTTTCTTTAGCACCAGTATCAATCGATTCATTTACTTTGTCAAGTTGTTGCGATGCTGTACCAAGCAAATCAAATACATCTACTTCATCACTATATGCTTTCTCGACAAAAGCAGTATAATCTTTTATTATTTGCCTGCGCACCCACATTTGCTGTACTATTCGAGCGTGATATTCAATATGCGCACTACTCGATATTTTTTGAGTGAGCTGTATTAAATAATAATCACCACCTGCCATTTCGAGCGTACCATTCCCTTTTAATTGGGCACTAACAGTTAGCAAATCGATAGGCTCATTTTTAAAATGCAATGTTTGTATTGCCTGAAAAATCAATTGATGACCATCTTTATAAAACACATCAGCGTTTTTAATTACGATCAAAGCATCTTGCACACCCTTGGCATCTATAAGCATTGCTCCCAGTATAGCCTCTTCAACATCTATAGCTTGTGGTGGTAGCTTGCCTTGCTGCAAAGCGATTACTTTACTAGCTTCTTTAGCATTAGCACCTTCAAAGTTTTGTTTACCCTGCTGCATGATTATATTATTTTTTTAGAATGATATGGTGCAACCGTTTCAGGAGCAGTATTATTTGCAGCAAACTGAGGTTTGTTTCTTATCCAGTTGTTTGCTAATTGTTCAAAACGTCCTTCAAGTACGTTGCTTTTAAAATCTAAATTTTCTTTTTTAACCTTCGCATTATAATCATCACACACTAACTTAAAATCATTACCTAAACGGCTTTTATATTTCATCATTAATCGCTCAAAAACCGAAGGGTAGGTTTTCTCTAAAAATTCGAGCGGTTCGCCTTCTCTATTAATTGTATTATTATATGTAGTATTCTCCTTAATAGGAGTGCTCTTTTCGTCACTAGCTAGTGCTCTTTCTGTCACTAGGTCGTGATCTTTTCGGCACGAGGTAGTGACTTTTTTGTCAATAGTAATTCTACGTTTATTACCACTATTATGTAAGATTTCTACTTCAATATAATCCCGATCACGAAGCTGAGAAATCCATCGTGAAATTGTTTTAATATTCACATCATACAACTGCGCGAAATAGTCATTATCAGCCCAACAATAACCCTCAGCATTGCACAAAGCTGTTATCTCACCATAAAGCAATTTTGCATTAGGTTTTAACTCATTATCGTAACGAACAGAGGCAGGAATAAGCGCGTAATAACCAGGAGCAGCCATATATTATTTATTTTGAAGTTTTAGTTGTTTATAAAAAGGCTACCACACAATGAGCGTTGTATAGTAGCCGTTTTATTCTATAATTGAAATATTTTAAGCTGAGGGTATAACTCAGCTATTTTATCTAACTGAGCACCTATAATCTCTTTAGCTTGCACATCAATAAACTCTTTCAATTCAGGCGATATAAGCGCACAACCATAAGTATCAGCATCTACTTCAATTTCTATTTTTATACGCTCAGGATCTTGCCCTACGAATACTGGTAGGTTTAAATAAAACTCAGCAGGTATATTACTTTCAATAACTTCTTGCGAAACCAGTACGCGCGCACTACCTCTTTTATCATCGGCCGCTTCAAGGGCTTTTTGAGCTTTTACCTTTATATTTCTAAGTGCAGCTACGAGCTTTAAAGCCAAACCTTTATCATCAAAATAATGGCGATTCATATTTATAAAATCAGCTAATTCTTTATGCTCATACACACGACCTTTATTAATTTGCCAGTTCAATAACTCAGGGTGTAACTTTAGCACTCCATTAACGGTATCATAATTTTCACGGCGCGCGGCATAAAATAAATCCAAATAAAGACCTTCATAAGAGTACTGAACCTTCGAGTTCTTTATTTCATCAGGATCAATACCTTCTTTACCTAAATATTCGGCTACTGAACCTATAGTAGCACCCTGTACTATAACAGCACTAGGTACATGAACATCATTAGCTTTACCTTCACGAATAACAAGCTCTTTAACACCTTCTTCTACTGTAACTTTTACATTCTGATTTTCCATTTTTTTATATTAATTAAGAATTAGCAAGTTTTCTAACTGAATTATCTATAATACTGTACTGCCTTTCGTTAGGGAGTAGCGCACGTTCTAAAAGCAAAGCACCTTCTTTACTATACACGCCCATACGTTCATGTTCTTCATCTTTCAGCAAGTACACAGTATCTACTACTTCTTCACTACGGGTGCGTATTTCTTGCAATACCGCATTGTTTTCATTTTCTAAAGGTTTAGCATCAGCTTTATACTTATCGCGAGCCTCTTTCAATTCCTGTTTAGCCACATCAATTTTTATCATGTTTTGACTAAGAGTTGTTTGCCTATCCTGCAATTCACCTTGTTCTAACTCACGGGTGTAACTGTAATTTTTTTCGACTTTAAAAGCACTAGCTTCTAAAATTTCTAATCGTTCGGCATCCGAACAATCTTTTGCAATTTGTTTTTCCATAATTATTTAATAGTTTTAAGTTTAATATCTTTCTGCACACACTTGGCATTTAAAAGGAAAATCAGGGTGCTTTTCATCACACACTAAAAACTTATTACAGTCGTGCACCACAGTGGCTTTTTTAATAGCTAGTTCATTACGAACCACTACTTTTACAAACCATATTACAACTACCAGTATCAAAAGCATATAAATTGCCATTACTACTACTAGCGGCATAAATAATTCACTATCTATCATATTAATATCAATTTTGTTTTTCATGTATTTAGTTGTTTGGAATTAGATGTTTTATCAAAAAAATAGCTCCCTTAACTCGTTTTGAACGTAGCTACATAAATAGCAGCTAAGGGAAGGGGGAACGTTATATTATTTTACTACAGTCGCCACACCAGGTAATACTACCATGACCACGCTCGTTACAAACACGTTTATTATCACATTTTTTAAACTTGATTTCTTTACCTATACGAGCATTAAGCGGCTCACCATTGCGAGCTTTTACTTCAGCCATATATTTTAAGTTTATCCGTAAAGCTTTTGCATTTTGTTTTTGCAACTCAGGCGATATGTTTCTCTTTTTACCCATAGTTTCACAAATAATCGTTTCGTACTAAAAAAGAGGTTGCTATTTTGCGCACTCCGCTAGTCGTTTTATATATCTCATCAGATTTTATAACTCCTTCATCAATCCAGCGTTGTAAACCCGATTTTGATTTTATAGGCAATACATCTATCTCTAATATTTGCTTAAATGTTAGGTGTGTTTTTTTAGTATACCTACGGCGTAACTCATTAATTTTTAAAGCATTTGTAGCTGCAAGTTGTTCAGCTTTTACAATAACTAACCCTTCAGCTTTTAGCTTATCCATAAATACATCTATATCTATAAGGTTAGGCTGCATACTATTCTTTATTAAGTTGATCTAACACAGAGCTGACTTTTGCAATCATATCATCTGATACATTACGAAAGTGCCAAAAGTTTGTAATTCTCTCTTTTGTAACATCAGGATAATAAGATCTAATCAAGGTTGATATAGCTGGTAGAGTAGAAAAACCTTTATCAAAAAAAACATCTAAAAGGTTTAATGCCTCTTGTACATTATCCATCCTTTTTTTTGTTTTTTTTTCTGTTCTTGTTAATACTGTCATAGTTACATTTAGTTATATTTGTCACTAACACCTTGTACAGGGTGTTTTATAGTTACAAATATATCTAAAAAGTTACAAAAAGTATTACTTTTTATACCTTTTTAATTTAAAAATGTTTCAAATGATTGATATACAGAATATTACAGACAAGGAACTGCATGATAAAATTGTAGAATATTGTAATTTAAATGGAATAACAGGTTATGATATATCCAAAAACACAGGAGTATCAAAAAATCAAGCTGCAAATATTCTTAAAAATGAAACCGTAAACCCAAGAAGAACAACGCTTTTAAAAATATGGAACTATATTTCTAATATAGAAAGTGGAATTATAAAAACTGAACCAAAACAGACTACCACAACTGAATTAGAGAAATATTTAGCCCTAAGTAATAAGATAATAGAGCTACAACAGGATAATATGGATTTTTTAAAGCGTGAGCGTGAGTATATAAAAACCATTATGCAATTAAAGAAAGTACTAGAGCAACATAATATAGATTACAGCCATATAACCCCTGAGTAATTTTTATATTTGAGCACTAAAAGATTACTAAATATGAAAAAATTACTGTTTGTTCTATTATTTATACCAATTCTTGTTAATAGTCAAGAGATAAAAATCGAATTTGACGAATTCGAAAAATCAACAACCGTTACTTCTGAATTTTTTAAGAATGGAAAATTTGACTTGAAACAATCAGCAGGTAAAAATAGATTCTTTAGTTTAAATGCTTTATACTATAAACCTAAAAACAAAGAAGGTTATTTTTTTATAGATATTTTACTTGTTTCCGAAGCATCTAAAATTACCTGCCTAAGTGAATATAAAGGTAAAATAACATTTTTATTAGAAAATGATACCACATTAGAATGTCTACAAATAAGTCGTACGGATTGTGATAGTGGTCTTATTGGAGCTAGGTATATTGCTGCACCAAGTATGAAAGTAGTAAGTTATGCATTTACAAGTAGTCATTTTTTATTATTAAGTCATCTTAGTATAAAAAAGATCAGAATTGCAACTACAGACGGAAATATCGATATTGAAATTGATGAAGACTATAAAGAATATCTAAAAAATTGTTTTAAAAAAGTTCATGACAAAGGAGAGGAGCTTAAACAATAACTTTATACAAAGCTTCATCACGCATTGCTTCAGCGGAATTTAAAGTTTACTATAACCAAATTACTTAGCATTATTCTATTACATAATTTCACTATAATGAAAAAAATATTTTTACTATTTCTATTTGCACATACATTAATCTTACAAAGTCAAGAGTTAAAAACTGAAACAGATAAAACTAATGAAATAATAATCACTACCGAACTTTTAGTTGATGGAAAACTCGATTTAGACAAATCCGTAGGGAAAGATAGAGTTCTATTTGTATTACCCGTATTCCAAAAACCCGTGGACCTAGAGGGTTTTTATAGTGTGGATATTGTTTTTGACACAAAACAATTAAAGGTTTGTTTAGACCAATTAAGTGGTAAAACAATATTTTATTTTGATGATGATAGTACTTTAGAATGTGCACAGTTAGTGCCTAAGGTATGCAAATCAACACTTCTAGGTTGTAGATTTTTAGCAGGTAAAAGTATGGATTCGTTTGGTTATGATTATACAAAAAATGAATTCATGAAATTATGCAATAAAACCATATCAAAAATTAGAGTAGTAACTACTGAAGGTAACATTGATATTGAAATAAAAGATGATTATAAACAGTTTTTACAAAACAGCTTTATAAAAGTTAGTAAAAAAGCTAATGAATTTATGCAATAACCCTATATAACGCTTCATCACGCATTGCTTCAGGGTATCTATCTTTGTAATAATTATCTATTTCATCACGTTCGTGCCCTTGTAACTCACGAAGTAAATCTTCATCAATACCCATTGTTTTTGCAATACTAGCAAAAGTGTGGCGTGCTACTTTGTGACCCCAAATACCACCAGCTCCGCTTAATTCAATACCGTGCTTTATTTGTGCCTTTTTTAAAGCATCATACGCTTTACGGCGGTGTGTTTTATAACCATCTACATCTTTACGCCAAGGGAATACGTATTCACCATCTTGTTTATACTTATCAATAATAGTTTGAGCCTTTGGGTGTACTTTCAAGTCTATAGCAACACCGCTATTACCTTTATTACGATTAAAATATACACGACCATTACGCAATTGTTCATTTTTAAGGTAGTATATATCCATATAATCAGCACCAGCAAAGTAATACTGTAATAACCAAAAATCAGTAAAACGGTATAGAGTAGGGTAGTCGTGCTCTATAACTTCTATCTTTTTAATCATTTCAGCACTCATATTTTTTTTACGTGCTGCATAACTTTTAACAGTAAGCCCCTTCATAACTCCTTCAAACGGGTTGCTAGCTTCAAACTCATGGATCTTTATAAACTTATTGTATAAAGCTCTTAGCGTGCGTAAATATAACGATACAGTCGATTTGCTATTACCTTTTTGCAATCGCGCATCACGAAACTGCATTAATAACTTAAAAGTAATACCACTAAACTTTATACCAGGTGCAAATACATCAAATTCAATTAAAGCGCGCTCATATACTCGCGCATTACCACGTGCTTTATTAGCATTAATATAATCTTTACGCTTTTCATAAGAGTTAGCTGAGGCTTCTAGTTCAGATACTACAGCCATACCCATATCATTAAATGTACCTAAATCAACAGCTTTTTTTTCATTGAATAAATTCTCATATACCTCATTAATATCATCAGGGCGCGATAATAGTATTTTTTTAGCCTTAGCTTTCCATACTTGTATTTTAGGTGCTAGTATATCATAATCAGGGTGGCGGCTCGATAATAGCTCTTCAGATGCTATCCAGTGCTCAGGTAGGCAATTACAAATTTTATATTTTTTGCGTTTACCTTTATGTGATAATATGAAAATAAGAGAATAGCCATTTTTGTTTAATGGCTCAGTAGTTAAGAGCTTTATATTTATAGTCATATTTCAAGTGCAATTAATACTTTTACTATCAAGTGCAAGTGCAATACAAGTGCAGATAGAGTGTAAAAGTGTTTAAAAAAGACAAGTAAATATATAAAACTATCGTTTACAAAAACATCATAAACGCAAAAAAGCCCTGAAAATCAGGGCTTTTAAGTGTGATCGCGCCAGGATTCGAACCTGGGACCGCCTGCTTAGAAGGCAGGTGCTCTATCCAGCTGAGCTACGCGACCTTAAATCAATTAAGGATTTAATCTTTTTTCGTCGGGGTGGCAGGATTCGAACCTGCGACCTCCTCGTCCCAAACGAGGCGCGATGACCGGGCTACGCTACACCCCGAAAAAAGCGGAGAGACAGGGACTCGAACCCTGGCGACGGTTACCCGTCGACAGATTAGCAATCTGCTCCGTTACCACTCCGGCACCTCTCCTAATGCATCAGGTATTACCCTTTCTGCGGGTGCAAATATAAGACATTTTTTCGTTTGTTTGCAACTATTTTTAAAGGTTATTTTAATTTTTCAGCAATGTTAATTTAAAGTAATTAGTAGTCAGTGAAGTACGGGCTAAAAAAAATGAAATTATTTTATACACTTTAGGTAATCTATAAAATACCTTTCAGGAAAATATTGTTTTTTCATTGTTTCACTGTTTAGTTCACTGCGTATTGGATAATCTACCGTATCGGTAGTGTACTTAACCCTGATAAAAGTAATAGGTGATTTTTCAATTTCTTCTAAAGAACCTTTTGTAAAAAGGAAACTACTTGATAGTATTCTAATATTGTTTTTATTGATATCATCATATACAAGTTTTCCGCATTGATCATCTAAAGCATTAATAAGCGTTATTACTTTACCATTGGTAAGTTGTAAGTATATTTTAGAAGCTTCACTTAAACAGTATAATTGAGGGAACTCTTTACTTTTAGCTAATAATTGAAAATTTAATAGGGGAGTACCATTATCATTGGTAAGAGAGAAAAAGATAAACTGAGAACTACCTCCAAATACTTTTTCATACATCATATAGTCTTTAGTAGTTTTTATATCATTACCATTCTCTTTGTTTTCAAAACTATAATCACAGTTTGTTTGTGCATTGGTAAGTGTACTTATTGCTAGAATAAGTAGTATGTATATTCTTTTCATTGTTTTATATTTTAGTACACAGTAGTACTATTTTATTATTTTGAATATTTGTTGTAAAAAAGGCAAATATATCGCCACCATCTTTAATCTTCCATTTTTTTTGTATCTCAGTTACAGCTATTGGGAAGTTTCTAACGGTAACATTCATTTTACCTCCTTGTACATATTTTTTTATTTCATTTTTTTGATAGGGTATTATTGTATCAATAATAAATCGTCTACCAGGAAAATCAACTAAATTGTCTGATGTATATAGTTGTGAATGTCTATGTAACTTATCAAGATTAAAACGAGAACCTACAGCATTAAAAGCTCCTGACTTCATAACAGCGCTATTAGGCTCATACAAGTACTTTTTAGGCAATGCATAGTTAATTTCAGCATTGGTATTCCATTCTGTACTAAAAGAGGTTGTAATGTCTTTAGTTATCGAAAGAGCCTCTATCATTGGATTTTCTTTAAAATCCTTTTCAAGTATCCATAAAAGCTCCTTCACTTCATTGTTTACAGCTACAATGTGTATAGCTTTAACGGAGTGTAACTCACTTAATCCTGCTGAAATATCAAGTAGGGGAGCTGTTTTTATCATAATGTTATTACTGTGACTAAAATAAAAGTCAAGTAATTCAGGTACATTAGGTAAACAGTCTTTAAGCAGAAATACTTTTCCTTTTACATCACTTCTACGAGAAGGATCTATATATATCCATTCCCATTGTTTGTTTAAGGATTTTAGTGTTTCTGTACTATCTCCAGCAATACATTCAGTATTATCAGCTTTTAATACTTTAAAATTATGAGAAGTAATAGTAGATAGCTTATTATTTAGTTCGCAATGTGTTACATTATTAACCTGCTTAGAAAAATAATAATCATCAATTCCAAAACCACCAGTAAGGTCTATAAGGTTTTCTCCAGAAACTAGCTTTGCTTTGTATTGTGCAGCCGTTTCAGAAGAAGTTTGTTCTATTGATAATTTCGTAGGATATATAATATTCTCAGTAGTAAACCATGTGGGTAATTTCCCTTTAGCCTTTTCGCGTGCTGCAATTTGGTTTAATATAGCTATCCACTCTATATCAGGAAAAGGATTTTTTTTTAACGCAAGTTGAGTAACCGATTTACCTTCTTGTTCCTTTATATACTGTTGTACTTTAGGATCTAATAACTTCGTATTCAAACTTTATAAGTCTTTTGTTAATACTTTTACAAGAGGGTTAGTAGGGAAAAACTCTTTCGCAATAACCTTAATAATAGTGTATGATGGTACAGCGATAATCATACCTAGTATACCAAATGTAAAACCACTAATTAATGTAACTAGAAAAATTTCTAATGGTTGAGAGTTAACACTTTTAGAGAAAATAAGAGGAGAACTCACGTTGTTGTCTATAACCTGTGCTATACTATAACCTATTACAACATATAATGTGGTAGATAACATTTCGCCTTGTGTCTCTGGAGCCATCAAACCTAGCATAGTAAGCACAATAACTAATATTGTTGCAATAAGAGGACCTACATAGGGTATAATGTTAAGTAGTGCGGTTATAAAAGCAATAATAACAGCATTTTGCACATCAAATATAAGTAACACTATAAGGTATAGTATAAACAAAATTGTCATTTGTAAAATAAGACCTATAAAGTATCTACTTAGTAAGTGTTGTATTTTATGTATTGAGTTTAATATTTTATCCTCATGAGCATCAGGTAGTAGTTGTCTAAAACCACTATCCATTGCTTTTTGATCTTTTAAAAAGAAGAAGGTAATAAACATTACTGAGGCAAAGCCAATACCAAACCCACTAAGTATGCCTACAAATGAATTTAAAAAATCAGGAATAAAGTTAAAATTAAGTTTAGATGTAATATTAGCCTCTTTTATTAATTTATCAATGTCAATATCATAATCAGTAAGATAAGTATTAACCTGTGCTATAAGGTTAGTCATGTTTTGCTCTAGTTTAGCAGTATCTAACAGTGATAAGTTTTCACTTTGCGAGATAATTAATGGTACAAAAAGCATTGCAAAACCAGCTATAAGGCACACAAATATAAAAAGTGTAGTAGCAACGGCTACTACGTGCCCAAACTTGAGTTTTTCTTTTAAGAAAGTTATAATAGGTCCAGCAATCATACTAAGTATTAATGCTATTAAAAGGTATATAATTACTGATTGTATTTTCTGTACAAACATTAGTAATACATAAGCAGCCATAGTAATACCTAAGGCTCTTAATATACCGTTTGCTATAGTTTTAGATGTAATCATGATGTAGTTTTTAGTATATCGAATGTATCAATAGAGTTTAACCTACTTTGTAAAGTACAAGGTTACGAAATTTTACTTGTAATATCGTATAATGCTACAGATACAGCATTTACAACATTCATACTACTATTTTCACCATACATAGTAATATGTGTTGTTTGATGTGCTATTTGTAGTAGTTCTTTAGAGATACCATTTACTTCGCTACCTGCTATTAAAGCAATTGGCTTTTCGTTATTTAAAGCTAATTCTTGTAACGATTTACTTGTATCGGTAATTTCGAGTGCTATTATTTCAAAATCATTTTGTTGTAAATACTCAAGCACTTCGTTGGTGCTTTCTATTACTTTATGAGGAACTCTTAAATGTGTACTTCTAGAGGTACGATTTATTTTACGCGGTGTAAGCGCAATATCTTCACCTACAAAAATGATGTTTTGCACCCCAAAAGCTTCACAAATGCGAAAAATAGAACCAATATTGGGTTGGTAACTAATGTTATCGCATATTAATGTTATAGGAAATGTACGTTTAGCAAAACTAGTTTCACTATGATTAAGTTGTTGTGACATTAATTTTTAAAAGCATAGTTAACAATATTAGCGCCCATTTTTAGAGCTTTTTCACGTACGTCGCGAGGATCGTTGTGCACCTCAGGATCTTCCCATCCATCACCAATATCACTTTCTAGAGTGTAAAGTAATACAAGTCTGCCCTCTACAAATATTCCCCATGCTTGTGGTGGTTTATTATCGTGCTCATGTATTTTAGGCATTCCTTGCGGAAAAGTATAAGGACCTTTAAATATTTCGTGGCTTGTAGGCACTAATACCAACTCTTTGTCTGGAAATACTTTTAATATCTCTTTCCTTACATATTTATCCATACCATAGTTATCGTCTATATGTAAAAAACCACCTGATGTAAGGTAATTGCGAAGGTTTGTAACATCGTTATCACTAAAAACTACATTACCATGCCCTGTCATATGTACAAAAGGGTAGGAGAACAAATCAGGGCTGCCCACTTCTACAGTTGCCGTTTTGGAGTTTAGCTTAGTATTAATATTTTGATTACAAAACTTAGCTAAATTGGGTAATGCAGTAGGGTTACCATACCAGTCACCACCACCAGAATATTTTAGAACTGCTATTTCCTGAGCCATAAGCATAACAGGAGCAAGCAATAATATATATAGTAATTTTTTCATTTACAGAGTTAAATTATGAATGTAAATATAGAGAAAATATTATTTGTGTAAGATCGTTTTATACTTTGAGATGACAGATAAATAGTTACATTATTATATGATGAAATAATAATTAACGATTGTTCTTTGTGAATTTATTAATATATTAGATGTTAGTATGGAATTTAAAAATATAAAAAAACGAGATGTTGAAATTATTAATATAAATTTCAATGATAATTTAGGCGAAGTATTTGATTTTATTGACTTAAAGAAAAAAAATAATTTATTGCCATCAAAAAAGAAGGAAAGGCTGCATTATCAGGAAGGTTATGAAAGATCAAAGAATGGTAAGGTTGTTTATAAGAAGAGAGTTATAGATAAGGATAATAATTTGTATTTCGAGCTTATAAAGGATACAAATGGAAATACATTACACAAATGTGAAGAGCCTTTAAATTTACATGTAGGACACGGGTCAGATAAATTTAATACTAAGTAATATAGTATTATTCATTAACAAACGCTACGCTATGCGATGCTACAATAGCAGCAGTTTCAGTACGTAATCGTGTATTTCCTAACGATACAGGTGTGTATTGTTGTTGTAGCGCAAGTGCTATTTCTTTTATAGAGAAATCTCCTTCAGGACCAATAAGAACTGTAATTTTTTGTTTTGGCTGTATTTCTGTTTTCAATAGTTTTTTATCAGTTTCCTCGCAATGTGCTATAAACAATTGTCCTTCATGTTCTACATTTACAAAATCTTTAAAAGAAGTAGGTTCGTTTAACTTTGGTAAATGGTATTGTAACGATTGTTTCATAGCGCTTTGTAAAATTTTCTCAAAACGCTCTGCTTTAAAAGAGGTACGTTCGCTATGGTCGCAAATAAGCGGAGTAATTTCGCTAATACCTATCTCGGTAGCTTTTTCTAAAAACCACTCATAACGATCGTTCATTTTTGTAGGAGCTACAGCAAGGTGTAAGTAGTAGGGCAGTGGTTCTGAGGTTTCTTCACTTACAATATCTACAATACATTTTTTATCAGCGGCAAAAGTTACTTTGGCAGTAAACACACTTCCTTTACCATTGGTCAGTAATATAGTATCACCTTCTTTTTTTCGTAATACTTTTACAATGTGTCGACTTTCTTCTCTATCAAAAGTAAAAGTAGTCTGGTTATTAGTTATATCGGCGTTGTAAAATAATTGCATAATTTATAAAGCTATACGAGGTTTAGATACTACAGCAGCATCGTCAAACATTTGTTCTAAATATTTATGATAGCCTACTATACCTATCATTGCAGCATTATCGGTAGTATATTCAAATTTTGGTACAAAACATTTCCACCCATATTTTTGTTCACCTTCCATTAAAGTGTTGCGAATACCGCTATTAGCTGATACACCACCACCAATGGCTATTTGTTTAATACCAGTTTGTTTTACAGCTAACTTTAGTTTATCCATTAATATATTAATAATGGTATGTTGTATAGAGGCGCAAATATCATCAAGATTTTCTTTTACAAAATCAGGATTTTGTGCTACATTTTTCTGCACAAAATATAGTATTTGCGTTTTCAGCCCGCTAAAGCTAAAGTTTAACTCTGGTACTCTAGGCTTAGTAAATGGAAAAGCCTTAGGGTTACCCAGTTTAGCATGTTTATCTATTAATGGACCTCCAGGGTAAGGAAGTCCTAGTATTTTTGCACTTTTATCAAAAGCTTCTCCTACAGCATCATCGGTAGTTTCTCCGATAACTTCCATATCAAAATAGCTGTTTACTTTTACTATTTGAGTGTGCCCTCCACTTATAGTCATTGCTAAAAATGGAAATTCGGGCTTATCAAAACCTTCTTCATCTATAAAATGAGCCAATATATGTGCTTGCATGTGGTTTACAGCTATAAGCGGAATCTCTAAAGCCATTGCCATAGACTTAGCAAAAGAACTCCCTACAAGTAACGATCCCATTAAACCAGGACCTTGTGTAAATGCAATAGCATCGAGTTGAGAACGCTCTATACCAGCTTTTTTTAAAGCAACATCTATTACGGGTACAATATTTTGCTGGTGTGCACGCGAGGCAAGCTCTGGTACTACACCACCATATTGTTCGTGAATTGCTTGTTGTGCAACAACATTAGAGCGTACTTTGGCGTTTTCTAGTACCGCAGCAGCAGTATCGTCGCAAGAACTTTCTATTGATAAAATGTAAATTGGTTTCTCTGTCATAATCAGGCATGGTATTTGGTATGCAAAAAGTAGGCTTATCAATATTAACAAATAACAAAATTGCCTTACATTTGTTTAATAATTGCCTAAGCTGCCATCCGACAAATTTAAAACAATTAGCAGTATCAAAAAATATAAAAAAATACTTATTCGAACAGTGGTAGCAATACTACTGCTTTTGTTGTTGCTAACCATTGGTTTATCACTACCTTTTGTACAAACAAAAATAGCACACTATGCTGCAAATAAGTTTAATGAGGACTTTGGTACTCATGTACAAATAGATAAAGTAGCTATATCTTTCTCTGGTAACGTAGAGTTAAAAGGCGTATTAATTATGGATCATCATAATGATACACTTATTTCGGCAGATGGTATAGAAACAAATGTTTTAAGTTTCAAAAAAATTACTCAAAACAGTTTACAGTTTGGTACTATTCGTGCCGAAGCACTTAATTTTCATATGAAAACATATAAAGGCGAAACTACAAGTAGTCTAGATGTTTTTGTAAAATCGTTTGATAATGGTAAACCAGGAGATGGTTCTTTTAGGTTGCGAGCAGGAGAATTGTATGTAAACAATGGTAGATATAGATTAACAAATCAAAATGTAGAAACACATAAAGTACTCGATTTTAAAGATCTTAATGGAGAACTAGAGGGGTTTTTTATTAAAGGATCTGATGTAGGTGCAAGTATTAAGCAGCTTACAATGTTAGATTACAGAGGGCTTTTAGTTAAAAATCTTACGGGAGATTATATCTATACAAAAACAGGGATGTCGCTTTCTGATTTTGAGTTACAAACAGCAGAGTCGTCTATGAAAGGTAATGTAAAGCTAGATTACACTATCGAAGATATGAGAGATTTTGTAAATAAAGTACAATTTGATTTTGATATATATAAAGCAACTATAGCGTCTAACGAGATTAATTACTTTTATAATGAGTTTGATAAAGACAGGGAATTTTATTTATCATCTAAACTAACAGGACCTCTTAATAATATTATACTGAATAATTTTAAACTAGTTGATTCTGATCAGGGGGAAATAATTGGAGAAATAAACTTTAGAAGTTTATTTGGTAAAAAAACATCAGGTTTTTATATGAATGGTAATTTTGATAGAATTACTACTAACTATAATGTTTTAACTAAAATGATGCCTAGAGTTCTAGGTAAGAGTTTACCTTATCAACTAGAAAGGTTAGGAGGGGTAGACCTTGTAGGAGATGTAATGCTAACTAAAAAGAACCTTGTAGCCGATGTATATATTATATCTGCATTAGGTGAGGTTGAAACTAGTTTATTTATAGAAGATTTTAGTAAACCTGATATTGCTGACTATGAAGGTGTAGTAGATTTAAAAGGGTTTAATGTAGGTGCATTAATAGATAATGAAAAAATAGGTAATACAACAGCTTACTTAACTGTAGACGGTAAAGGGTTTACAAAAGAATCGTTAGATACTTCCTTAAAAGGAGATATTAAGGGATTAGTATTTAATAAATATAATTATTCTAAAATTACTGTTGACGGTAGAATGAAATGGCCTTACTATGAGGGTGCTATAAACAGTAATGATTCTAATTTATTAATGTCGTTTGATGGGTTAGTAGATGTAAGCAACAAAGAGAATAAATATGATTTTAAAGCTCATGTAGATTATGCTAATCTTGTTGAGCTTAAATTGATGAGAAAAGATACACTGTCTATTTTTAAAGGAGATCTTTTCTTTAAAGCAGAAGGAAATCATATAAATAACCTTGAAGGAGCATTAGAAATATCAAGGTTATCATATCAAAATAGTCGTGATAGTTACTATTTTGAAGATTTTACACTAAAATCATCTTTTGATGAAGATAGAGTGAGAACAATTGCCCTTAACTCTAAAGATATTGTTGAAGGAAGAGTAAGAGGTAAGTTTGATATTAATCAGTTGCCTAAACTTGTAGAAAATGCATTAGGTAGTCTTTATACAAACTATTCACCATATAAAGTTAAACCTAATCAGTTTTTAGATTTTAACTTCACTATTTACAATCAAATTGTAGGTGTAGTATTGCCTGATGTTTCTGTGGCTCAAAACACTAAATTAAGAGGTAGAATTAATGCTGACAAAGGAGACTTTATGTTAAACTTCGATTCTCCTAATATTGCTATAAAGGAAAATTATTTTGATAATGTAGCGATAGATGTAAATAATAAAAACCCGCTGTATAACACTTATATAGCAATGGATAGCTTACGTAGCAAGAATTATAAAATATCTGACTTCAACCTAGTTAACGTAACACAAAATGATACTCTTTATTTACGTTCTGAATTTAAAGGAGGTAAAAAAGCTAAAGATTCCTTTAAGCTTAACATGTATCATACTATCGAAGAAGGAAATAAATCAGTTGTAGGATTTAAAAAATCAGAAATAAACTTTAAAGATTATTTATGGTACATTAATGAAGATGAAAATAAGAGTAATAAAGTACATTTTAATAAAAAACTTACTGATTTTACGATTGATAAAATAAGCATGACGCATAATGACCAAAGAGTAGACCTTATGGGGGTAATGCGCGATTCTACATATAAAGATCTTAAACTATCGTTTAATGATGTAGCATTAGAAAAAGTAACTCCTTCACTTGATAACCTTGAATTTGGAGGTGTTATTAATGGTGATGTAAACTTAAAGCAAAAACGAAGCGAATATCAGCCAAGCTCTATACTTACTATAAGTACCTTGAGAATGAATGAGTATGAGCTAGGTGATTTAGATTTGCAAATATATGGGGGTAAGAATCTTCGAAAATTTAACCTTACTTCTACAATATTTAAGGAAGACGAAGAAAAACTATATACATCTGGTACTATAGATATTGTAAATAGACAACCACAACTTTCATTAGATGCTATCTTTACAAAGTTTGATATAAGTTTTCTTGAAATATTTTTAAATAAAGTTTTCCCAGACATTAGAGGTACGGCGAGTGGAAGGGCGGCTATAGTAGGAAATATTAGTAGTCCTGAAATAGATGCACGCCTTTACCTTAATGATGCAGGGCTAAGATTAGGATATCTTAATACTGATTATAATTTCGAAGAAAACTCAGTATTGGATCTTACTGAAAAAGAGATATTTTTTAGAAAACCAAAACTTACAGATACAGAACACGGAACAAGTGGATACCTTGAGGGGAAAGCAACCCATGATATGTTCAAGAATTGGGGACTCGACCTTCAAATGACATCTGATCGCTTATTAGTATTAGATACTGAAGATTCTGATGATGCACTTTTTTATGGTACAGCTTTTATAAAAGGAAATGCTAGTATAAAAGGGCCTACTTCTGCTTTATTAGTCAATGTAGATGCTACATCAGCAGAAGGTACTGATGTTAAAATACCTATAAATAATACAGGAGTAGCAGGTAGTAACCCTTATATAGATTTTTTAAGCCCTAGTGAAAAAGCAAATTTAAATAAAAAGACAGGAGCAATAAAGGCTAAAACGTATAAGGGATTAGAAATGAAGTTTGATCTTGACGTAACCCCAGAAGCTAATATCGAAATAATAATAGATAAAAATACAGGTCATAGTATAGCCGCAAAAGGAAATGGTACTATGCTTTTAGAAATTAACACCTTAGGTAAATTTAATATGTGGGGGGATTTTCAGGTAGTTGAAGGGGTTTATAACTTTAAGTATGCTGGACTTTTTGATAAAAAACTTACAGCTAGACCAGGAGGTTATATTAATTGGGATGGAGACCCTACTCGTGCTAGACTTAACCTTGAAGCGGTATATGAGCTTAAGGCAAACCCTTCAATACTTTTAGAAAATGCATCGTTTAATCGCAATATAGATGTAGAAGTTGCCATACAGCTTAATGGTAACTTGATGCAGCCTGAACATGAATTCCAGATTAATTTTCCTAATGCAAGTTCTGTTGTAAAATCAGATTTAGATTATCGTTTAAATGATGCTGATACACGACAAAAACAAGCATTATCATTATTATATCAAAGAGCATTCTTAAGTCCTACAAGTGCTAATTCAATGGCTTATGCTCCATTATTCGAAACAGCAAGTAGTCTTGTAAATGACTTATTTACAGATGAAGATAGTAAAGTAAAAGTAGGTGTAAATTATGTGCAAGGAGAACGAAACCCTTATGTAGAAACTAATTCACAATTAGGAGTAACGTTATCTTCTCAAATTAATGATAGAATAACAATTAATGGACAAGTAGGGGTTCCTGTTGGTGGAGTTAATCAATCTAGTATAGTAGGTAATATAGAAGCTCAGTTTCGATTAAATAAAGAAAATACTTTTAAAGCTAGGGCATTCAATCGTGAAAATGATATTAATTTTATAGGAGAAGGAATTGGCTATACTCAGGGTATAGGTCTTACTTATGAAGTTAACTTTAATACAATGAGTGAGCTTTGGAGAAAAATGTTTGGTAAAAAAGAAGAAGCTAAACTAGAGAATAATAGAAAAGGGGAAGAAATTCCAGATTCGAGTGATTTTTCACAAGAATATATTAATTTTTCTAATAATAGAAATAAGAAAAAGAAGAAATCGAATACTGATGAACCGAAACCAGAACAAATACCAGAAACAGATTAGTTTTTATTTCTAAGATATTTTTAAATAAAAAGCAGCTTCTTTACTATAAAAGAGCTGCTTTTTTTATGTCCGTAAGTGAAAACTGAAAAAACTTATTAACGAAAACGTTTGAATTTTTGTCATATTATTATTGAATTGTGTTTTTGACTAAAATTACCGTGTTAAATTGCTAATTTTACAATTAAATATTAAAATATGACTAAGAAATTGAAGAAAATAGGGGTACTTACTTCTGGTGGAGATTCACCAGGAATGAACGCAGCTATTAGATCAGTAGTTCGTGCTTGTGCTTTTCATAATATAGAGTCTATAGGGATTTATAGAGGCTTTCAAGGTATGATAGAAGATGACTTTAAACCTATGGGAGCTAGAGTTGTAAATAATATTATAAATAAAGGTGGTACTATATTAAAATCAGCGCGATCTAAAGATTTTATGACTACGGAAGGTAGAAAAAAAGCCTATGATAATTTAATTAAAAACAATGTAGACGCTCTTGTAATAATAGGAGGTAATGGTAGCTTTACTGGAGGGCTTGTTTTTAATACAGAATATAATTTTCCAGTAATTGGTATTCCTGGTACTATAGATAATGACATATATGGTACTAGCTTTACACTAGGGTATGACACTGCACTTAATACTGTTGTAGAGGTTATAGATAAAATTAGAGATACAGCAAGTTCACATAACAGACTTTTTTTTGTAGAGGTTATGGGGCGTGATGCGGGGCATATAGCTCTTAATACAGGTATTGGAGCAGGAGCAGAGGAGATACTTATACCTGAAGAAGATATGGGACTAGATAGACTTTTAGATTCTTTAAGAAAAAGTAAGGCTTCGGGTAAATCATCAAGTATTGTAGTTATTGCTGAAGGTGATAAAATTGGAAAAAATGTTTTTGAATTGAAAGATTATGTTGATGAGAATATGCCAGAGTACGAAGTTCGAGTATCTATATTAGGTCATATGCAACGCGGAGGGACACCTTCATGTTTTGATAGAGTCTTAGCAAGTAGACTTGGAGTTAAGGCAGTAGAAACATTG
Organism: Flavobacterium sp. MedPE-SWcel; assembly: GCA_001874325.1. Classification (GTDB taxonomy): domain Bacteria; phylum Bacteroidota; class Bacteroidia; order Flavobacteriales; family Flavobacteriaceae; genus Flavobacterium. Next base: position 43,052 of record MPCW01000013.1, read on the forward strand.
TTAGAAGGTAAATCAAACTATATGGTTGGTCTTTTAAAAGATGAAATTGTATTAACACCATTAGAACAAGCAGTAAAAGGAAAATCACAAATAGATGAGGAGCTTATAAGGGTTTCTGATATCGTATCTATATAAATAATTACAATAAAAACTAAAACTACAGGAATGACAAAAGTTAAATTAGGAATAAACGGTTTCGGAAGAATTGGTCGTATCGTTTTTCGTGAAGCTATAAATAGAGATAATGTAGAAATAGTAGCTATTAATGATTTACTTAATGTAGATCACTTGGCTTACTTATTAAAGTATGATTCAGTACATGGACGTTTTTCGGGCAATGTTGAAGTTAAAGACGGAGATCTTTATGTAAACGATAAGCATATAAGAGTAACTGCCGAAAAAAATCCTGAATTACTAAAATGGGATGAAGTAGGCGCAAGTATAGTTGCCGATTGTACAGGTATTTTTACTACACTAGAAAAAGCACAATTACATATAAACGGTGGAGCTAAAAAAGTAGTAATATCAGCACCATCTGCCGATGCACCAATGTTTGTAATGGGTGTTAACCACGATAAAGTTACTGCAAATGATACTATAGTATCTAATGCCTCATGTACTACTAATTGTCTTGCACCACTTGCTAAAGTAATTAATGATAACTTTGGTATAGAAGAAGCGCTTATGACTACAATACATGCCACCACAGCTACACAGTTAACAGTAGATGGACCTTCTAAAAAAGATTTTAGAGCAGGAAGAGCCGCATCAGTAAACATTATTCCTGCTAGTACAGGAGCAGCAAAAGCTGTAGGTAAAGTGATACCAGAACTTAATGGTAAACTTACAGGTATGGCTATGCGTGTACCTACAGTAGATGTATCTGTAGTTGATTTAACAGTTAAAGTAAAAAAAGAAACTACATATGAAGAAATAATGAGTGTGCTTAAAAACACGTCTGAAACTTCAATGAAAGGTGTTCTTGGTTTTACTACTGATGACGTAGTTTCTCAAGATTTCGTTTCCGATGCAAGAACAAGTATTATAGATGCAAAAGCAGGTCTTGGACTTAATTCAACATTTTTTAAGATAATTTCTTGGTATGATAACGAGTATGGTTATTCAAGTAAATTAATAGACCTTTCAGTACACGTTGCATCGTTATAATATATTTAATATATCCCGCCTTTATAAAAAGGTGGGATATTTTTTTTGTATACTATAAAATTTAATGAAAGGTTAACGGTATAGGTATTTAACTAAACAAACTAGAAACGAACTATAATTGATTATGAAATTATTAGTAGATGGTGGTGCAACAAAAGCTGATTGGATTGCACTAGATGAAAATGGAGATAGACTTTTTACAACTCAAACTCAGGGCCTTAGTCCAGAGGTTATAAGTAGAGAAGAAGCAATAGAACGCCTTAAAGAACGATTTGATATTTATAACAATCGTAATGATGTATCAGATTTATACTTTTATGGTGCAGGTTGTGGTACTGATAGGATGAAAGTATTTATGACGGCTATATTTCAGGAGTTTTTTCCTAATGCTAAGATTACTGTAAAGGAAGATACATATGCCGCTGCTTATGCTACTAATCCTACAAATGAGAAAGCAATAATTTGTATATTAGGTACAGGATCTAATTGTAGTTATTTTGATGGAACGATTTTACATCAAAAAGTGCAATCATTAGGCTATGTAGCTATGGATGATTGTAGTGGAAATCGATTTGGTAGAGATTTAATAAGAGCATATTATTTTAATAAAATGCCTAAAGATCTTGCTGCTAAATTTGAAAAGGAATATAATATTGATCCTGACGTTATAAAGAATAACTTATATAAAGAGTCAAATCCAAATGCTTATTTAGCGACTTTTGCAAAGTTTTTAATACAAAATAAAGATGATGCTTTTATAAAAGAGATTATATCAGGTGCTATGGAAGTATTTGTAGATAATTATATTACACAATATGATAATGCTCATGAAGTATCAGTACATTTTGTAGGGTCTATAGCCTTTTATTTAAAGGCTGAATTAGCTGAAATATTGAGCAAAAATAATTTAAAGTTAGGTAATGTATTACGACGTCCTATAGATGGACTTATAGAATATCACAAGTTAAACTAATAGTATTATATGGAAATTGCTATTATAGCACATGATGGTATGAAAACCAAAATGGTTCAGTTTTTAGGTAAAAATAAAAACATTTTTCTTAAAGAAGATATTACACTTATAGCAACAGGTACTACAGGAGGAAAGGCCGAAAAAGCTGGTTTTAAAGTGAATAAAATGCTTTCAGGACCACTAGGTGGCGATGCTCAAATAGCCGCTCGCGTTGCTGAAGGCAAAACCAATATGGTGTTGTTTTTTAAAGATGCAATGGCAAATCATCCACATGATGCAGATATTAATATGCTTATCCGTGTATGTGATGTGCACAATGTGCCATTAGCAACTAATCCTGCAACAGCAGAACTATTATTACAAGCTATAACAATGTTATAATACCGCAATCATAGAGATTTCTACATTTACATTTTTAGGTAAACAAGCTACTTGAACCGTTTCTCTTGCAGGAGCGGTTTCTTCGTTAAAATAAGCGCTATATACACTATTTATTTTAGCAAAATCTCCCATGTTACTAATAAAAATAGTTGCCTTTATCACGTTATTAAAATCCATTTCAGCAGCATCAAGTACAGCCTTCATGTTTTCCATAACTTGTTTTGTTTCAGTTTCAATATCACTAGTTATAAGCTCACCAGTCTTTGGGTGTAATGCAATTTGTCCAGAAGTATAAAGTGTATTACCTGTAAGTATAGCTTGACTGTAAGGGCCTATAGGAGCAGGTGCTTTATCTGTGAAAATTATTTTTTTCATATCAAAAAGTAAATAATGTTTTATAAAATTTAGTTGCCTAATATTCGATCGGGTACTTGTCGTTTTTCATATTTAATATCGCTAAGCACAGATGATTTAATACCTATGAAAAAGCCCCAATATGTATTGTCACCAAAAGGTACCCAGTTAAAGTCCATGCGCCAACTAAGTAGATCTCTTTCAAAACGTAATTGAGTAAATGTGACTCCTTTTTGTACAAAGTCATAACCCGAAGAAAAGCCCATTTTCCAACGCTCAGTCATATCAATATTACCAGACACCATTATAGAATTACCAGTAATTTCACGTTGTCTGTTGTTGTTAGAATAAGTTAATGAGTAGGCAAGACGTAAATCCCACGGAATTTTAGCATTAAAGAAACCTCCACTTGTTTTATCACTTTTCTTGTCATCTTCATCATCCTCTTCAAACATACTAGTACGTCTGTCACTCATATCAGTTGCAGTACCAAAAAGATCATCCTGACGACCACCATTACGAGCTGTTTGACTATCATTTTTACCATTACCAGATCCCTCTTTATTAGAGAAAGAATAGTTAACAGTCATATTTGCACTAGTCATTCTAAAAAGACTTCCGCCATTATTAATATTATAAGTATCTATTCGTTGTCCTGAGTTATTAATGGCATAAGGATCTAGAGTAGTACCAAAGTTAATGTTCATTTTTTTCTTAAGTATATTAGTACCAGCAGTTACTCTTAATGGAGACCACGCAAGTGAATCGGCAGCCATATTGTAACTTGTACTAAAATTAAGGTTGTTTAATAACATTATCTTTTTAGGCTCACCATCCTCTTCTTCATCGTTCCTAACTTTAGCTTCAAAAGTATTGTTTATTGAGATTCCTATATTGTTAGAGTAGTTTTTACCAGGTGCTCCAAAAATACCTCCCTCAAAACGAGTATAATCTTCATAAGCAGTACCAGTAGCATCTATTTGGTAAGTATCATAATAACGTTCAAAACTAGGAGTATAGGTATATGATATAGAAGGACGAATAACGTGGCGTATAGCCTGTATTTTTTTATCTTCTCCAAAATTAAAAGTACCATATACTGTAGTACCTATACTTGAAGAAAAGTTATAAGTACGATAAGCATCAAACCCTTTTTTGTCTATAGTTTCTACTTCGTTTGTGTTATTATTGTATTGACGATTTATGGTATTCATAACCCATGTTTCCTGAAAATTAGTACCTGCAGTAACACTAAAGTGCTTAAACACTTTAAAATTAGTACTTAATGGTATTGTGTGTTGCATTCCTGATTTTGCATCACGAAACATTTGTGGTTTAAAGAATAGTGAATCTGTAGTTTGTATTCTATTCTCACCACGCAAATTATATTGTAAGTTGATATTTTTTATAATTCCTTTTTTAGGGGCATCATCAGCAGCAAAAGGAAATATTCTATCTACACTAGCTTGTAGTGTAGGTAAAGTCATATTTATTACTTCAGTATTAGTATTCTGATTATGAGTAGCACTCAATGATAAATTAACTTGAGGTACTGTTTGAAATGTTTTTGAATAGGATACAGATGATTGTAATGTATTGTTAAGTCCTGCACCAACGTTACCAAGGTTTTGTGATTGACGATAGTATTGACTAGAACCTAAGTTTACACTAGCTGAGAATCGTGAGTTAGGATTTGCCTTAGCATCTTGACGGTGAGACCATTGTATATTGTATTGTTTAGAACGTACATAATCAGGGAAGCCTTTTTCACTTTGTACATTGTTCTCAAAACGAAGATTTATATTACCGTTATATTTATATCTTTTAGCATACTTAGATTCAAATCGAAGTCCATAACTACCATTAGTATAATAATCACCCAATACAGCTAGATCATAATAATCACTTAGAGCAAAGTAATATCCTCCATTTTGTAAAAAGTACCCCTGTGTATTGTTATCTCCAAATGTAGGAACAATAAGACCCGATTCGGCTTTATCTGTCATTGGGAAAAAAGCAAATGGAATCATTAATGGTGTAGGTACATCAGCAATAACCATATTAGTAAAACCTACAACTACTTTTTTACCTGGAACTAATTTTATTTTTTTTGCAACAAAATAATATTCAGGATCATCTATATTTTTAGAAGTCGTAAAACGTGCATTTTTAATATAATAAACTGAATCGTTTTCTTTTTTAGTAACTTCTCCTTTTACTCTAAATTCACCTTGATCTGATTTAGAATTCCAGATACGAGCTTTTTTAGTAACAGTATTAAAATGTATTGAGTCAGCCTCTACCACATTTTGCCCTTGTTTAAAATAAGGCATCTGTGTATAATTACCTAAAGAATCCTTTATACGACCAGCGTGTATTTCATTCTTTTCATAATCCATTGTAATTATACCAGCTTTAAGCTCTATATCCTTATAGTACAACTCTGCTTTATTATAAAGGGTAAGACGTTTAACCTCTTGATCTATTTCTTCATAGTCTTCGGCAACCCTTTTAATAATGGCATCTAGTGCTGATTTATTTTTAATGGTATCAGTATCTATTACCGTTGTTTCGGCTGGTATGTTTTTCGCTTTATTAAGGGTATCATTATCTTTTTTGGCAGGAACGGCTATCGATTTTACCGGTGTATCTTGTGCTGATACTTGCAAAGTTCCTATTGTTAGGAAAAATGCTAATAAAACGATATGAAATAAGTTTGTGCGCAATGGTTTTAATGCTATTTTTGTAAAAATGTGGCTCGTTTTTTGGAGTGTCAAACTTACAATATTTTTGCCAAAATTTATCACTAATTACAATTTAACACTTAGAAGGTATAATAACAGATACTACAATGAAAGGGAACCTCAATTTAAAACTTACTTTCTTATTTTCTCTTATATTTTGCTTTGCGTCTTTTAGTCAAGTAAACTCTAAATTTAGAGTTGTACTCGATGCAGGACATGGAGGTAAAGACCCTGGTACAATGTATCATGGTTTTAGAGAAAAGAAAATAGCACTTAAAGTGGTACTTAAAGTGGGGAAGCTTTTAGAGAAAAATCCTGATGTAGAAGTTGTATATACACGAAAAACAGATGTTTTTATAGAACTTAATGAAAGAGCTAATATAGCAAATAATGCTGATGCTAACATATTTGTTTCTATTCACTGTAATGGTGCAAAAGCTCAAGCAGCTTATGGTACAGAAACATATGTTATGGGGCTTTCGCGTAATGCATCAAACCTTGAAGTTGCAAAAAAAGAAAATTCAGTAATGTACTTAGAAGACGATTATGAGGTGAAGTATAAAGGATATGACCCTAAAAAGCCTGAATCAATGATAGGTATACAAATAATGCAAGAAGAATACCTAGACCATAGTATAGAACTAGCTAGTAAAATACAAAAAGGTTTTACTAGAGTAGTAAAACGAAAAAATAGAGGGGTAAAACAAGCAGGGTTCTTAGTATTACGAAATATATATATGCCTAGAATGCTTATTGAGTTAGGGTTTCTATCTAATAAAAATGAAGGTACATTTCTTAACTCTAACGCAGGGCAAGATAAAATGGCACAATCTATTGCTAATGCAATATTAGATTATAAAAAAGAATTTCATAGACAGGTTGTAACAGAGGAAGTACCTGTAGTAGAAGAAAAAGAACCTGAGGTAATACCTGAACCTGTTAAAGTTGTTAAAGAGGAAATAAAAGAAACAGCAGCAAATAAGACAATATTTAAAATACAAATAGCAGCTAGTAGTAAAGATTTAAAACCTGTAGCCTATAACTTTAGTGGTCTGTCTCCAATATCTAAAATAAAGAATACTAGATTGATAAAATATTATTATGGGGAGACTGAAAGCTATGAGAAAGCAAAAGAACTTAAAAAGAAAGCAAGAGAAGCAGGATTTACGCTAGCATTTGTAGTACCTTTTCGTAACGGAAAAAAGATCTCTATTAAGGAAGCTTTAAAGTAATATTCGTATTAATAATAATTTTATTGTTCTACATTTGTCAAAAAATAATTAGATTTTGAAAGTATCAAGAGAAGTTAAAACAGCAATACTAGTAATAGGCTCCATATTAGTGTTTATTTGGGGGTATAGCTTTTTAAAGGGAAAAGACTTATTTAACTCATATAAGACATTATATGTAGTTTATGAAAACGTAGAAGATCTTTCGTCTTCGGCACCGGTAACAATCAATGGACTTGCAATAGGTAAAGTCGTTTCTATAACTCCTATAGAAAAAGGACATATGCGAGTAGAGATGCAAATTAATAGTGAAGGAATAGCTATTTCTAAAACAAGTAAAGCCGTTTTACATAAACCAGGTTTTGTAGGAGGTAAGCAAATTGCAATAAAACCAGATTTTAATAATACTGTATTAGCAGAGAGTGGAGATCACCTTGAAGGTAATGAAGAACCAGGAATGGTTGATGAAGTAAGCAAAAAACTGGCACCATTACAATCAAAAGTAGAAGCTACTGTAGTATCTGCAGATAGTCTTTTAAATAATCTTAATGGAGTGTTTGATAAACAAACACAAGTAAACCTGCGTAACTCTATTGCTAGTTTAAGTAGTACAATGAATGAGTTTAATAAAGCAACTCGATCTCTTAACGGAATGATTGCTAGAAATGAACAAAACATTGATAGTACACTTACAAACATGAGTGCTACAACAGCTAATATTGCTAAAATAACAGATTCTATTAGCTCAGTTAACTTGGCACAAACAGTAAAAAACCTAGAAAGTACACTAGCTAATGTAGATGCTATATTAAATGATGTACAAGAAGGTAAAGGTACAATGGGTAAGTTACTTAAGGATGAAGAGATGTATGATAACCTTAATGGAGCTTCTAAAGAATTAAAAGAATTATTGGCAGATATTAAGAATAATCCTAAGAGATACATACATTTTTCTGTTTTTGGCAAGAAAAGTACACAATATGTGGAAAGAGAATAATAAATTTGCAAGATAATACTGTTTAGTTACCCTTATATATGAGTTATATAGATAATATTTTATTTGTTTTAATCCTTGTAGTAGGCTTTGGTTATTTTACAATGAATGTAAAAAAACTAATGCGTAACATTAAGCTAGGTAAGGATGTAGACCGCACTGATAACCCAAAAGAACGTTGGAATAATATGGCTATGATTGCTTTAGGGCAATCAAAAATGGTTAGAAGACCAGTTTCAGGCTTTTTACATATCATTGTATATGTAGGATTTGTTATTATTAATATCGAACTATTAGAAATTATAATAGACGGTATATTTGGTACACATAGGCTTTTTTCATTTATGGGCGGAGCTTATAGTTTCCTTATAGGTTTCTTCGAAATTTTAGCTTTTTCAGTAATCGTTGCTATTTCTGTTTTCTGGACAAGAAGAAACGTTATAAAATTATGGCGTTTTGCACATAATGACCTTAAAGGATGGCCTAAGAACGACGGAAATAACATATTGTATTTTGAAATTACATTAATGTTATTGTTTTTAACAATGAATGCAGCAGATTACCACCTTCAGGGTGTAGGAGCGCATCATTACGTAGAAGCAGGAGCATTCCCAATATCAAGTTTCATATCACCTTTATTTAACGGTATGGCAGAAGGTACTGTTATTATAATAGAAAGAGCTACTTGGTGGTTACACATCATTGGTATTTTGATATTTATGAACTACCTTTATTTCTCTAAGCATTTACATATATTATTAGCATTCCCTAATACATATTATGCTAATCTTAAACCAAAAGGACAGTTTGAAAATTCTGATGCTGTAACTAAAGAAGTTCAGATGATGATGGATCCTAACGCTGATCCATTTGCCGCAGCACCACCTGAAGAAGAAGGAGCTGTACCAGAAAAGTTTGGTGCTAGTGATGTACAAGATTTAAATTGGGTTCAGCTTATGAATTCTTATACTTGTACTGAGTGTGGACGTTGTACATCATCATGTCCTGCAAACCTTACAGGTAAGAAGCTTTCACCACGAAAGATTATGATGGATACTCGTGACAGACTTGAAGAGGTAGGTAAAAACATTGATAAAAATAAAGGTACGTTTGTAGATGATGGTAAATCTTTATTAAACGATTATATATCACCTGAAGAATTATGGGCTTGTACCTCTTGTAACGGGTGTGTAGAAGCTTGTCCTATAAACATCGACCCACTTTCTATTATTATGGATATGAGAAAATATCTAGTAATGGAACAAAGTGCTGCTCCTACAGAGCTTAACGGAATGATGACGAATATAGAGAACAATGGTGCACCATGGCAGTATAACCAAATGGATAGGTTAAACTGGAAAGATGAGCAGTAAATAACGATACGTTTTTTACTTATTGTAGCATTATATTTTAAATAAAAAAGAAAGTCTCCATCTAGTTTGATGGTAAACATATAGATTAAAATGGAAGAATTGAAAGTTCCCACAATGGCTGAGATGATGGCGCAAGGACAAGAACCAGAAGTATTATTTTGGGTAGGTTGTTCTGGTAGTTTTGATGATAGAGCCAAAAAGATAACAAAAGCATTTGTAAGAATACTAAATCGTGCTAATGTACCGTTTGCGGTATTAGGTACTGAGGAAGGTTGTACTGGAGATCCTGCTAAAAGAGCTGGAAATGAATTTTTATTCCAGATGCAAGCTATGATGAATATTCAGGTGCTTGACGGATATGAAGTTAAAAAAATAGTAACGGCTTGCCCACACTGTTTTAATACTATAAAAAATGAATACCCTGGTTTAGGCGGTAAGTATGAAGTTGTACACCATACTGAATTTTTAAAATCATTATTAGATGATGGTAGACTTGCTATAGAAGGTGGACAGTTTAAAGGAAAAAAAATTACTTTCCATGATCCTTGTTACCTAGGTCGTGCTAACAATGTATATGAAGCACCAAGAGATTTAATTCAAAAACTTGATGCTGAGCTTGTAGAAATGAAACGTTCTCGTAAAAACGGACTTTGTTGTGGAGCTGGTGGAGCACAGATGTTTAAAGAACCAGAAGCAGGAGATAAAGACGTTAATGTTGAGAGAACAGAAGAAGCACTAGAAACTAAGCCAGAAATTATTGCTGCTGGATGCCCATTTTGTAATACAATGTTAACAGATGGTGTTAAGGCTAAAGATCGCGAAGCAGATGTAGAAGTGATGGATGTGGCTGAATTAATAGCCAATGCGCAGGATTTATAAAAAATAACTTATGTACGTTCCTTTTGAAACATTACCCGAAAATTCTAGGGTTTGGATATACCAATCAAATAGAAAGTTTTCGGATGAAGAAATAACTAAATTAGAAGAAGCGTTAAAAACGTTTACAGAAAATTGGGCAGCACACGGCACAGGGCTTGAAGCCTCTTTTGTAGTAAAATACAGCCGTTTTATTATTCTTGCGGTTAATCAAGAAAATCAGTCTGCTACAGGTTGCTCTATAGATGCATCTGTACACTTTATACAAGAGCTAGAAAAAGAATATGATGTAGTGCTTTTGGATAAAATGAATGTAACATTTAAACTTGGCGAACATATAGCACATAAGTCGCTTATAGATTTTAAGAAAATGGCTAAAAACAGAGCCGTTTCTGCTAATACCATTGTATTTAATAACCTTGTAAATACAGTAGGTGAATGGCAAGATTTTTGGGAAGTTCCTGCAGGAGAGAGCTGGCATAGTCGTTTCTTTCGATAAGTCAATTCTCCCATTCAAAAAATTAAAATCATCATTACGGCTTAGCAATAATGATGATTTATTGTTTATAAAAGATATATACTTTATGCGAATATTTACACTACTTTTTCTTTTATGCTTTCAACTATCTTTTTCACAAGAGGTTAAAGTCTTTGATGATTATAAAACACCAAAAGAAAAACAGTGGGTAGATAGTTTGTATAATAAATTGTCTTTTAAGGAAAGAGTGGGACAACTATTTATGGTTGCAGCTTACTCTAATAAGAACGAAGCACATGCTAAAAGTATAGATAAGTTAGTTGAAGAATATAAAATAGGAGGGCTTATATTTTTTCAGGGAGGCCCTGTTAGGCAAGCTAAACTAACTAATAGATATCAAGATGAGGCTGATATTCCTCTTTTTATTGGTATAGATGCAGAGTGGGGGTTAAGTATGCGATTAGACTCTACTTATCGCTATCCTTGGAATATGACACTAGGTGCAATACAAAACCTAGGGTTAATAGAACGATTAGGAGAGCAAATGGGAATGCAGTCCAAAAGAATGGGTATTCATTTCAATTTTGCGCCAGTATTAGACATCAATACAAATCCACTAAACCCAATTATTGGTAATCGTTCTTTTGGGGAGGATAAAGATAATGTTACAAATCATGCATTAGCTTTAATGAAGGGCTTACAGCGAGAAGGGGTATATGCAACAGGTAAACACTTCCCTGGGCATGGCGATACAGCTTCTGATTCGCATCATTCACTACCATATCTATCTTTTAGTAAGGAACGTCTCGAAGAAATGGAGTTTTACCCATATAGGAAGTTGTTCAACGAAGGGCTTGCTAGTATTATGGTAGCACACCTTAATGTACCTAGTATAGAGCCTAAACATAACAAGCCTACATCTTTATCATATAATGTAGTAACTAATATAGTACAGAATGAAATGGGCTTTAAAGGCTTAATTTTTACAGATGCATTAAACATGAAAGGGGCGAGTAATTTTATGCAACCTGGAGAGATAGACCTTGAGGCATTTCTTGCGGGTAATGATGTATTACTGTTTTCTGAAAACGTACCTAGAGCGATACAGAAGTTTAAAAAGGCTTATGATAGTGGTAAATTATCAAAAGAACGTTTAGCTTATTCTGTAAAAAAAATATTAGCATACAAGTACAGAGCAGGACTTACTAATTATAAACCTGTTGTGTTAGAGAATCTTCATGAAGATTTAAATGCTCAAAAATATGAAGATTTAAACTATAAACTGTATGAGAATGCAGTTACTGTACTTAAAAATGAAAAAGAACTTGTACCTATAAAACATTTGGGACAGGAGAAAATTGCTTATGTTAAGTTAGGTAACGATAGTGGTACCGGATATTTAGAAATGTTACAAAAGTATACTAATGTTACTGAGGTAAAAGGGAGTAATTTAACGAGTGTTTTAAAATCATTAAAAGGATATACTAAAGTAGTTATTGGGTATCATAAAGCAGATGGTGCTTGGAAAAACCATAATTTTAGTAAAAAAGATTTATTATGGCTAAATGCTATAGCAAAACAAAATAAGGTGATACTTACAGTATTTGCTAAGCCTTATTCATTAATGTCTATTAAAGATTTTAGCGCTATAGAAGGACTTGTATTAGCTTATCAAAATAATACAATAGCTCAGACAGTAGCTGCCGAGGTTGTTTTTGGAGCATTAGGAGCTAAAGGGAAAATACCAGTTTCTATAGGAGAGCATTTTGAAGTAAATGATGGTATAAATACTGAAAATTTAAAACGACTTGGTTTTACAACACCTACTAATGTAGGTATGGACGCTAGTATGCTTGCTAATATAGACTCAATTGCAAAGAAAGCAATTGACGGGAAGATGACACCTGGAATTCAGGTTGTTGTAGCTCGTAGAGGTAAAGTGTTTTATCAAAAATCATTTGGGTATCATACCTATGAAAAAAAAAGAGAAGTAAGAAACACTGATATCTATGATGTAGCTTCACTTACCAAAATACTATCTACACTGCCTAACGTAATGCAACTTTATGATAAAGATAGTATAGGACTTAACAGTAAGTTGGGTGATATGTTGTCAGAATTCTCTAACACAGATAAAAAAAATATCACATTAAAAGATATGCTATTGCATCAGGCACGTTTTAAACCTTGGTTGCCTTTTTATAAAAAAACATTAGATAGCCTTAATCATCCTGATACATTGTATTATAGAAAACAGTATAGTGCTGATTTTCCTTATAAGGTAGCTAAAGACTTATATATCAGAAAAGATTATTCAGATACTATAATTGCCCGTATTGCAGAAAGTAAGCTATTGCGCAGAAAAAGATATAAGTATAGTGATTTCACTTTTATTATTTTAAAAAAATATATTGAAGAGAAAACAGGTAAAACACTTGATGTATTAAGTGATGAAACATTTTATAAACCATTAGGTGCATCATTAACCACTTATAATCCTTTACGTAAGTTTGATGCAACTAATATTCCACCTACAGAGATTGATAATTACTTTCGCTATCAAGTAATACAAGGGTATGTACATGATATGGCAGCAGCCATGCAAGATGGTGTTGCAGGACATGCAGGTATATTTTCTAATGCGTTAGATGTTACTAAAATTATGCAAGTGTATTTAAATAAAGGTGACTATGGAGGGGAACATTATTTTTCTAAAGAAACTTTTGATACCTTTAATAACTGCTATGCTTGTAGTAAAGGTAATAGGAGAGGGTTGGGGTTTGATAAACCTCAAATACAAAAATCAGGACCTACATGTGGTTGTGTAGCAGGCGATAGTTTCGGGCACACAGGGTTTACAGGTACTATGGCTTGGGCAGATCCTGAAACAGAAATTGTATATGTTTTTTTATCTAATAGGACATATCCTGAGGCAAGAGAGAATAGGCTGTCTAGAGAAAATATTAGAGAAGACATACAAAAGGTTATTCAGGAATCTATTTTAAATGAATTGCCTGTTATGAATGAAATAAAAATGTAATATTTAAGATTAACGATAAAATTATATTAAAATGCAATCTAAAGCTACTACACCATCAGAATATTTAGCTGGGTTACCAGAGGATAGAAAACCAGCAATGGAAAAGCTGCGTAATATTATTTTAGATAATTTACCTAAAGGTTTTAAAGAGGAGATGGGTTACGGAATGTTAGGTTATGTAGTACCACATTCATTATATCCTGATGGATACCATTGTAAACCAGAGACACCTTTACCTTTTTTAAATATAGCTTCGCAAAAAAACTTTATAGCATTATATCACATGGGTATATATGCCAATAAAGAATTATATGATTGGTTCGTAACAGAATACCCTAAGCATTGTAAATATAAGCTAGATATGGGTAAAAGTTGTATTCGTTTTAAAAAGATAGAAGCTATTCCGTATGATTTAATAGCAGAGTTACTATCTAAAATGACAGCTGAACAATGGATTGATATTTACGAAGCACAAATAAAAAGTAAATAATACACTACGTTAATTTCGTGTGAAAACAGGTTTAGACTGGTTCTTTTTTATTTAAATTCGCCACCATATTTTATAGCTTATGAAAATTGCAATTGTATGTTACCCTACTTTTGGAGGTAGTGGTGTTGTAGCTACCGAATTAGGTTTAGAGTTGGCACGTAGAGGTCACGAAATACATTTTATAACATATAGTCAACCAGTACGTTTGGCATTGTTAAACCCAAATATATTCTATCACGAGGTACACGTACCAGAATATCCATTATTTCATTATCAACCCTATGAGCTTGCTTTATCTAGTAAATTAGTTGATATGGTTAAGCTACATAAAATAGAGTTATTACATGTTCATTATGCCATTCCGCATGCTTATGCAGGCTACATGGCTAAACAAATGCTAAAAGAACAAGGTATAGATATACCTATGGTAACTACATTGCACGGTACAGATATAACTTTGGTAGGAAATCACCCTACTTATAAGCCTGCGGTAAGTTTTAGTATTAATAATTCTGATATTGTAACATCAGTATCTCAAGATTTAAAAGATGATACTTATAGCCTTTTTGATATAAAGAAAGATATTGAGGTAATACCTAACTTTATAGAACTAGATAAGAAAAGGACAGATGACACTACAGAATGTCATCGTTCTATGATGGCTACTGAAACACAAAAAATAGTAACCCACATAAGTAACTTTAGAAAAGTAAAACGTATTCCTGATGTTATTAAAATATTTTATGGAATACAGAAAAAAATACCTGCTAAGTTAATGATGGTAGGCGATGGGCCTGAAAAAGAAGCAGCAGAAGCGTTATGCAACGAATTAGGTATTAGTGATAAAGTAATCTTTTTTGGTAATAGTAATGAAATTGATAAAATATTATGTTTCACCGATTTATTCTTACTCCCTTCAGAAACAGAAAGTTTTGGTCTTGTAGCACTAGAGGCAATGGCTTGTGGTGTTCCTGTAATATCTACTAATAGTGGAGGATTACCAGAAGTAAATAAAGAAGGCTATTCAGGTTATTTAGGGAATGTAGGAGATGTAGAATATATGGCTGAAAAAGCAATCTCTATTCTTGAAGATGATAATGTACTGTATGAGTTTAAATCGAATGCTTTAAAAGTAGCACAAGAATTTGATATTCATAATATAATGCCAATGTATGAGAATTTATATCGTAAGGCTTTAAAACAACTTGTATAAAAAGATCAGAATATATTATTAAAATAAAAAAGCCAGACGTAAAGTCTGGCTTTTTTTCGCACTAATAAACTAAGTTAAAAGGTTTATCGTAGTCTGTCTACTGATTTTACGAGATCTTCATCCTTCTTGATAGCCTTGTTAGCAAGACTAATAAAAACGATAGAAATGATAGGAAGAAGCATCCCAATACCCTTCTCAGAAATGACCTTTTCGGGCACTGTTTCTCCGGATAAAGTTAGTAGTTGATATACAAATAATCCTAATAAAATTAAATTTAATATTATGTTCAGTCTGCCTGCAACAAACTGATTTTTTCTATTCTTGTACATTAATATACCTACTGCTGATAAAGTTGTACTACCTCCAAACAATGCTGTAAAAGCAATGTTATTCATAAAGAAATAGTCTGTACCATTTCCTGTTGTCCATAAAGGGAAAACAAATGGAAGTACTCCTGTTGCAATAAAAGCAAGTATAAGATATATTGTTTGTATTCTTTGTAACATTCTTTGTTGTTTGCCCCACAAAAATATGATTTCTTTTTAAAAAATACTATTGCTTCTATAAATATATTTTGTATTATTGCAGTACTTATACGTAACTACTTCATTCTACGAAGTGTTATATCTCCAAAAAAAGATCACTCTCCACATTTTGAAGAAAAAATCCTAAAAATTTAACCCAAGATTATAAATGTTTGATATTTCTGAATTAAAAGGAATGAAGCTTACCGAGCTTCAGGAAATTGCCAAAAAGGCTAAGATTAGTAAATATAGAGGTTTAAAAAAAGATGACTTAATTTACCAAATCTTAGATCAACAGGCTGCAGACCCTGCTGTAGTAAAGCCTCTTTTTGAGGGTACGGCAGATGATAAAGCAACTCCTGATGCTTCGGCAGATAAAACTAAAAGAACAAGAATAGTAAAATCTGAAAAGGCAGATTCTGTTATAAAGAAAAAAGTAGCAAAGGCAGCAAAAACTATAGAGCCCCCTATAGAAAAAGAAGGCCTAGCATCTACAAATGAAACAGTAGAGGAAGAAAAAGAAAAAAAGGTTGTTATTAGAAAAAAAATAGCTCCTAAAAAAGACGATGAGAAAGCAGATATTCCTCCTGTTAAAACGGAAGATATAGATACCGAAAATACTCAACCTGAAAGTAATGTAAAGGCTAAAGAACCTATTCAAAAAGATAGTAGACGAAAGCCAATACAAAAGGATAGTAATCAGAAAGAACTTGCTGATAATAAAAAGTCAAAGATTAGTGAAGAAGAACGTTTAGCTCAAATTGAGAGAGCAAATGCTAATAACCCTAATCACCCTAGTTATAAAAAGAATCAATCAAATCAAGGTGGTGGTCAACAATCGAGAAAACAAAATTATAGAGAGCCCGACTATGAGTTTGATGGAATTATAGAAAGTGAAGGAGTATTAGAAATGATGCCTGATGGGTATGGTTTCCTTCGCTCTTCAGATTATAATTATTTAGCTTCACCAGATGATATTTATTTATCAAATTCACAAATACGTCTTTTCGGGCTTAAAACTGGTGATACAGTTAAAGGAGTTGTACGACCTCCAAAAGAAGGAGAAAAATATTTTCCTTTAGTAAGAGTATTAAAAATTAACGGTCATGACCCTCAAGTAGTGCGTGATAGAGTTTCTTTTGAACACTTAACACCATTATTTCCTGAGGAAAAATTCAATTTAGCTGATAGACAAAGCACTATATCTACTCGTATTATTGATTTGTTCTCACCGATAGGTAAAGGACAGCGTGGTATGATAGTAGCACAGCCGAAAACAGGTAAAACAATGCTACTTAAGGACATTGCTAACTCTATAGCGGCAAATCATCCAGAAGTATATCTTTTAGTATTACTTATTGATGAACGTCCTGAAGAGGTTACAGATATGCAACGTAGTGTGAGAGGAGAGGTAATTGCTTCTACTTTTGATGAACCTGCTGATCGCCATGTGAAAGTAGCTAATATAGTACTAGAAAAAGCGAAACGACTTGTAGAGTGTGGTCATGATGTAGTTATATTGCTAGATTCTATTACACGTCTTGCAAGAGCCTATAATACAGTACAACCTGCATCTGGTAAAGTATTAAGTGGTGGTGTAGATGCTAATGCATTACAAAAACCAAAACGCTTCTTTGGTGCTGCTCGTAATATTGAAGGAGGAGGGTCTTTAAGTATAATAGCTACGGCTCTTACAGATACTGGTTCTAAAATGGATGAAGTTATCTTTGAAGAGTTTAAAGGTACTGGTAATATGGAATTACAGTTAGATAGAAAAATTGCTAACAGACGTATTTTCCCTGCTATTGACCTTACATCATCAAGTACAAGAAGAGATGATTTATTGTTAGACGAAAGTACTGTACAACGTATGTGGATAATGAGAAAGTATCTAGCCGATATGAATCCAGTAGAAGCAATGGACTTTATTAATGATCGATTTAAGAAAACAAGAAATAACGAAGACTTTTTACTATCTATGAATGATGGTTAAAAAATAGATTCTATATAAAAAAAGCCTACTCAAATAAGTAGGCTTTTTTTATGCTTTAAAATGTAAATTACTATTTACTATTCTTTTATAACAATTACAGTTGCTTTAAAACCAGTAGCAAGATTCCATTGATTAGAGGATATTAATTCTTCATTATCACCATATACACGAAATTCTGCCGTATTAGGTCCTGATGTCCCTTGATTTAATGCTACAAAATCAATTTTATTGAAACCAGGTTGTAACGTTACCTGTATACCTTTAAAACTGTTTGTTAATACTATTTCAGATATTACAACACGATCATTAATCATTACTTTTATTCTGTCTCCATCTTCATATCCAAAATCTCGTGCCATAATTTCAAGAAATTCAGAATTACTCCTGTGCTCCCCAAAAAACTGATTACCACGATATGGTTTATTCGATTCTCCCTTACGTTTTATCTCTACACGATCTGCATATTCGCTACTACGATTTACAAACTCATCTTTTTTATACATACTAAAGTTATCATTGTTATTAGCACCAACTTGATACGGATTTGTAACCGTAGGTCTAGGAGAAGTAACAGTGAAAGGGCTTGTAGTACTTAATGATGGAGTATCAGTAGAGGTAGTGTTACCTTTAGGCACAGATATACTACCCGTGTTACTATCTAACTGGGCTTCAACGTTTATGGTTGTAAAAATCATGAATATAAAAAGAAATATTTTTTTCATATAATATTGTCGAATAATAAACAAAATAACGAAAAAATTCGTGATTTATGTATTAACGATATAACGTTTTTTGTGTTTTACTATTTTTTAAAATTCAATTCCCACAACTTTACAGGTTGTTCAAAATTAAGAGTTCCTGGTATGGTTATATATTCTTTTACAAAAATAAAGCCAACTTTTTCTAATGTTCTATTTGGAGCATCATTTTTTGCATATGGCTGACTGTATAACTTTTCAAGCTTTAAATTGTTAGAAAAGTAAGGTATAGACATTTTTACTAAAGCCGTACCTAAACCTTTATGACGACTAGTGGTATTCCAAAGATGAAGGTGCATATATGCATCATTACCATATACAAGAGGGTTTACATTACAATGACCTATAGCATTGCCGTTAAGCTCCCAGAGTAATGCGTATGATTTTTTCTCGGTATAAGGAAGCTCTATCTGTTGTTTTACAGCTATTTCAAAATCACTTCTGTTAGGTAGTTTATTAATATCAGCTCCCATGGTATTAAGGTGTTCCGCGGTAGCAGTAAACCAATAATCAGCTAAAAGAGGAACATCTTTTTCTTCTAACTCCCTTACAGATAAATTGTATTCTTCCATACTAAAGTGTTAGTTTAATATATAAGCTCTTCAACATTCTTTTTAATGTTACTAGCAATTTGATCTAATGGTAAATCATTAGGGTCAGTACCAAAAGGATCTTCTATTTCCTCTGCAATAAGCTCTAAACTGGCCAATACATAAAATATAAAAACAACTACGGGTATAACATAATAGCCTAATTGGAAAACATAACCAAACGGCAATGTCATTACATAAAAGAAGATGAATTTTTTTATAAAAGCACTATAAGAATAGGGTATAGGAGTATTTTTAATACGTTCGCAAGCTCCACAAATATCAGTAAGTGATTGTACTTCGGCATTTAGTACAATTAACTGATCTCCGGTAATTTTACCATCTTTATATAGCTCATTTACCTTAGCCATAATAGTTTTAGCTATTTGATTAGGCTTATGATTATAATGATCTGGAGCTAATATAGCATCCTCAAAAAGCTCATGTTTAATATCTTGATTTTTTAAGTGAGAGCTTAACACGTTTGCATAAGCAGGAATTAACTGTCGCATGATGGCTTTATCCTCTTTATCATCAATCATTACGGCTATTTTAAGCGCGAGATTACGGCTATTATTTACTAATGCTCCCCATATTTTTCGTCCTTCCCACCAGCGGTCATAAGCTGTATTAGTACGAAATACAAGTAATAATGATATAACAAAACCTAACATAGTATGCATAACAGTTACATTACGCACATGACTTTCGTCTGATAACATCCAATATTCCATTTCAAGGTAAGCAACTAATCCTGAGTAAGCAGCTATACCTATCATTAAAGGAAAAAGCTTACGAACAGTATCAGCTTTATGAATTCGAAAAATAAAGGAAAACCATTCTTTTGGATTATAAGATATCATAAGGTTTATTAATGTTGTGTTTAATTTTGAAAGTCAAATATAAGAGAAGATTTTAAAAGATATAAATATGAAAGTACACCTTTTAAGATTTTATGAAATATAATTCCAGATAGTTCTTTTTTTATTTATTGCTATAAATGCACGACGTAATGCGGCATGTTCTGGTTTTGCCATTGCAGCGTCTTCTTTAAGCAATCTCATAGCTTTTTCTCGTGCAAGAGCAAGTATATCTCTATCTTTTACTAAGTCAGCTATTTGTAGGTTAAGTATTCCGCTTTGTTGCTTACCCATAATATCACCAGGACCTCGTAGTTTAAGGTCTACTTCGGCAATTTCAAAACCATCATTAGTACGTACCATGGTTTCCATTCGAGTTTTACTATCATTACTTAGTTTATGATTTGTCATCATAATGCAATAGCTCTGTTCGGCACCACGTCCTACACGCCCACGTAACTGGTGTAATTGCGATAGCCCAAAACGTTCGGCACTTTCTATAACCATAACACTAGCATTGGGTACATTTACACCTACCTCTATTACAGTAGTAGCAACCATAATATTGGTTTTACCCGCTGCAAAACGTTCCATTTCGCTATCTTTTTCACTAGGTTTCATACGCCCATGAACAATACTCACACTATATTGCGGTAATGGGAAATCGCGAGAGATACTCTCATAACCATCCATAAGGTCTTTATAGTCCATTTTATCGCTCTCCTCAATTAAAGGATATACAATATAAACTTGTCTGCCTTTAGCAATTTCTTCTTTAAGAAAAGCCCATACTTTTAAACGATTACTATCATAACGATGTACTGTTTTAATAGGTTTACGTCCTGGTGGCAGTTCATCTATTACTGATATATCAAGATCGCCATACAAGCTCATAGCAAGCGTACGGGGTATTGGTGTAGCTGTCATTACCAGTATATGTGGTGGAATCTCATTTTTACGCCATAGTTTACTACGTTGTTCTACACCAAAGCGGTGCTGTTCGTCTATAATAGCAAGTCCTAAATTGTTGAATTGTACTTTATCTTCTAATAAAGCATGTGTACCAATTATTATATTCAAGCTACCATCTAGCAAGGCTTCATGTATTATTTTTCGCTCGGCAGTTTTTGTAGAACCTGTTAATATTTTAATACTGATTCCCATCGGTTCTGCAAGCTCGTTTAAACCTGCATAGTGCTGATTAGCTAATATCTCGGTAGGAGCCATTAAACAGGCTTGAAATCCGTTATCTAAGGCTAGTAGCATACTCATAAAGGCCACTATTGTTTTACCAGAACCCACATCACCTTGTAATAAGCGATTCATTTGGGCTGGTTGCCCCATACTATTCCTAATCTCTTTTAATACTCGTTTTTGAGCATTAGTAAGCTCAAAAGGGAGATGGTTTTGATAGAAATCGTTAAAATGACCACCTACAGTAGTAAACGAATGTCCTTTTATCTTTTGTTTACTTATAAGGTTTTTAGTTATGAGTTGTAATTGTATAAAAAACAGTTCTTCAAACTTTAATCGAAATTGCGCTTTAGTTAATAGATCATTACTTTTAGGGAAATGAATATTAAATAATGCTGCATTTTTAGGTATAAGTTTTAATTCTTCTAAAAGGGCAGAGGGTAATGTTTCACTAAACAATGCTTGTGTTTCTACAAATAGCTGTTGCATTATTTTATTTACAACCTTATTTGTAACACCACGTTGCGTTAGTTTTTCGGTACTAGGATATATAGGCTGCATGGCACTACGTAAGCTTTTTTTATGATCGTCTAACGATTCCATTTCTGGATGTGCCATATTAAACTGCCCGTTAAACGAAGTACATTTACCAAAAACAACATAAGGAACATTGATTTTGATATTTTCGCGTATCCATTTTTGCCCCTGAAACCATACAAGTTCCATTTGTCCTGTATTATCTACAAAAGTAGCTACAAGTCGTTTGCCTCGTTTTTGTTCTACCGTTTTAAGGTTAATTACTTTACCTACTACCTGAATTTCGGCACCGTTATTTTGTAATTCGTTAATACGATAGTAGCGTGTACGGTCTATATAACGGTTAGGAAATAAGTTAAGAAGATCTCCATATTTATGAATACCTAATTCTTTTCGGAGTAGTTCGCCACGAGCTGGCCCTACACCTTTAAGATATTCTATAGAAGTTTCAAGTAGGTTGTTCATTTAGATAATAGGATAGAACGCGAAGATAAAGATTATTACAATGATTTAGAAATGTAACATGAAAGACTCTAAATAACAAAAACCAGTCAATAAATCAACTGGTTTTTGAAACATCTTATATGTGTAGAAGCATGTTTTCGATTCTTAAATTTAAGAATAAATAATTAACTACTAACTTAATTATTTGTTAATTAGTGAAATACCATTATTGGTACTTTACTATGGTATGCCATCTTTTTTGTAAGGCTACGATGAAATAGATTTTCAAAAAAACTTCGCTTATGCTTTAACATAGCTAACATATCGATATGCTGATTTTCTACAAAGTCAAGAATTGTTTCTTCGGTATTATTACCAGTTATAGAGAAAAAGCTAACTTTCTCGTTATTATAGCGCATTTTCCATTCATTTATCTTTTCATCTATATCATCAGGATCGTTATCATTTTTTATATGAAGGCAGTAAACACTAGAACCTATTTTATTTGTAATATCTAATAGGCGTTGTAAAGCCAGATTATCCTCATCTTTGTATTGTGTTGTAAACACTACATTTTTTATTTGATGATGAAATTCGGCAGCTGTAGGAATCCCTAATACAGGTACTTTTGCATTACTAATAACCGTTGCTGTATTAGAACCTAAAAAAGTTTCTTTAATACCACTAGCACCTGTTGTCCCCATTACTATAAGGTCGATATCTTTTTCATGACATACCTTGTTTATATTATAGATTAAGTCACCATGTAAAAGAATATCATGCAGTTTTATATGGTCTAATTTTCGTTTTGCAGCAAGTTGCTCTAGTTTTTTTAACTCTCTCTCAAAACTCTCTGATTGATTTGCTGCTACAATATCAAAAATTTCTTTTGTAGATTCTGGCAATACAGGAGTTTCTACTATTGGTAGATTATATACATGCAGTATAGTTAATTCAGCATTAAGAGTATCGGCAAACTTTAAAGCATAAGTAAATGCAATGTTCGCAGCTTCAGAAAAATCGGTAGGAAATAATACACGTTTCATAGCTTTTGGCTTTTTATTAAAGTTACGAAATAAAGCTAATAGTTTGACGCTTTTTTATTACAAATTAACAGAATCATAATATACTTTTAAGGGAGTTAAACCTCTAAATATAGCGCTTATTTAAAGAGATAATATCTCTAAATAAAACATTGAATATATACCTTATCTTTGTAAAAAAATAGTTAATGATTTTACAGGATACTATAGTGGCTTTAGCTACACCATCGGGCGCAGGAGCAATAGCAGTATTGCGTCTTTCTGGTTCCGATGCAATTACTATATCAGCAAAGATGTTTCAATCTGTTTCAGGCAAAGATATTACTGCGGTTAAATCGCACACAATACATTTAGGAAATATCGTTGAAAACGATAAAGTATTCGATCAGGTACTACTATCAGTATTTAAAGGACCTAACTCATATACAGGAGAGAATGTTGTAGAGATCTCATGTCACGGATCTGTATATATACAGCAACAAATTATTCAGTTAATGTTACGCTCAGGGTGTAGAATGGCTAATGCAGGAGAATTTACATTAAGAGCTTTTCTTAATGGTAAATTAGATCTTTCGCAAGCAGAAGCAGTTGCCGATTTAATATCGAGCGATAATGAGGCTTCGCATCAAGTAGCGATGCAGCAAATGCGAGGAGGATTCTCTAATGAGATTGCAAAACTTCGTGAAGAGCTTTTAAACTTTGCTTCGTTAATAGAACTTGAACTTGATTTTGCAGAGGAAGATGTTGAATTTGCCGATCGTACGCAATTTCATGATTTACTAAATAGAATAGAATTTGTTTTAAAAAGACTTCTTGACTCATTTGCTGTAGGTAATGTTATTAAAAACGGTATACCTGTAGCTATTGTAGGAGAGCCTAACGTAGGTAAATCGACATTATTAAACGCTTTATTAAACGAAGAGCGTGCTATAGTATCGGATATTGCAGGTACTACTCGTGATACTATTGAGGATGAACTTGTAATAGACGGTATAGGGTTTAGGTTTATAGATACAGCAGGTATTCGCGAAACAGAAGATGTTGTAGAGAGCATAGGTATCAAGAAAACTTTTGAAAAGATAACTCAGGCTCAGGTTGTTATTTATTTGGTAGATAGCTATCAAATAGTAAATGATGCTGAACAATTATCGCGCTTAAAGGTTGAAATAGCTAAAATAAAAGATCAGTTCCCGTTAAAACCACTGATTATTTTAGCTAATAAGTCAGATAAACTAGATGATGCACAGCAAAAAGCTATGATAGGAGAAATTGAAAACATTCACTTACTATCAGCAAAACAAAATAGAGGAGTAGAGGAGCTTAAATCGCAATTACTATCATTTGTAAACACAGGAGCTTTACGCAATAACGAGACTATAGTTACTAACTCTAGACATTACGACTCGTTACTAAAAGCATTAGAAGAAATACAAAAAGTACAGTTTGGGTTACAATCGGGTATCTCTGCCGATTTAATGGCTATAGATATACGTGAAGCCTTATATCACTTTGGAGAGATTACAGGACAAGTAACTAACGATGAGTTGTTAGGAAATATATTTGCTAATTTCTGTATTGGAAAGTAACCATTGCAAAACAACGGAATATAAAACTTATAGAAAAACACTTAAAGCCTTATATATTAAGGCTTTTTTGCTTTATTGTGGTTAATTGTTGTTTTGTGATATTATGTGTTTTTGTGTAATTATTCTGTACCTTATTTGTACCTTTGATATGAGGTACAAATTTTTGTGTTTTTTTGGCGAAATTATGGCACTTAATTACACTTAAATGTACTTATGTTTATTTAATACTTCTTAATTACTATTATGAGTACCAATATTAAAGTACAACGCATTTGCCAATATTGTAGAAATGAATTTACAGCTAAAACAACCACAACAAAATATTGTTCTCATAAGTGTAATAGTAGACATTATAAACAAAGAGTAAAAGAGGGTAAAATAAAAGTAAGTAATACTGAAACTTTAAAAATTAAAAATATACCCTATAAAGAAGTAAATATTAAAGAGATATTAACTGTTAAGGATGTTGCTACTTTATTAACCTGTTCTACCCGAACAGCATACCGTTTAATTAATAACGGTACTATTAAAGGAGTAAATTTTGGTAGTAGAATGACTAGGGTACAAAAATCAGAATTAAAAAAAGTATTTGAACAACCAAGACCTTTAAAGAATATTATTAAAACTGATAAATTTAAAGTTTCGGATTTTTATACTATAAATGAAGTGATGCAAAAATACAATGTATCTCAAGGTACTTTACAACAAGTAATTAAAAGAAATAATGTACCTAAAACGAAGAAAGGTAGATATGTATATGTATCTAAATTGATGATAAATGATTTATTAACTTAAAATAAAGTTTCTTTTTTAGCTTCATAAAATTCACTATTTTCACAAACGTATAAAAGATCAATGGCAATAAAAGTAACATTAAGACAAAAAAGCATCTCTAAAGGGCGTAAAAGCCTATACCTTGATTTTTACCCACCTATTTTAAATACTAAAACCAACAAACCTACACGCAGAGAGTTTTTGGGAATGTATATTCAGGAGAAAGCAAAAAGTCCATTAGATAAGCAACATAATTTAGAAACGCTTAGGCTAGCCGAAAATATAAGGCAACAACGTGAGAACTTTTTAAATAAGCCTGAAATTTATAGTGAATACGAAAAAGAAAAATTAAACCTCAAAAAACAAGGTGAAAAATCGTTTATCGAATATTTTGAAAACTTAGGTGATAAACGTAATGGATCAAATAACGACAATTGGGGGGCTGCACTTAATTACCTTAAAAAGTTTACTGGTAACGATATAAAATTTGCTGATCTTAATGAAAGTTTACTTGAAAACCTTAAAGAGTTTCTGTTAACTACAAAAAGCAACCGTAGTAATAAAACAACATTATCGCAAAACTCGGCGGTATCTTACTTTAATAAAGTAAAAGCAGCATTACGCCAAGCCCATAAAGATGGTTATATACAAACCGACCTTAATGCTAAAATACAGCCTATTAAAGAAGCCGAAACGCGCCGTGAGTATCTAACGTTAGAAGAACTTAATGCATTAGTAAAAACACCTTGCCAAAACGACTTATTAAAACGTGCTGCATTATTTTCAGCACTTACGGGTTTACGTTTTTCTGATATTGAAAAAATGACATGGGGCGAACTGGAGTATATAGCAGGGCAGGGGTATAATCTTAATTTCAATCAAAAGAAAACAAAGGGCGTTGAGGTATTACCAATATCTGAACAAGCATATAGCTTACTGGGCGAACAGGGCAAACCTGATACAAAAGTATTTGAAGGGTTAAAATATTCAGCATATCACAATAAACATCTATTTCAATGGATTGGAGCAGCAGGAATAACAAAAAATATTACTTTCCATTGTTTTAGGCATACGTATGCTACATTACAATTGCAAAATGGTACAGATATATATACCGTGAGTAAAATGTTAGGGCATAAAGACTTAAAAACAACTCAAGTATATGCCAAAATTGTAGATGAAGCCAAAAGAACGGCTGCCGATAAAATAAAATTAGACTTATAAACCAACTAATAATTACTATATAGAATGCAAAATACATTCAATACCGTATTAAAAAAATATCGTGAAATAGCATTTTCACAAAAAGATAAAGGAGAACGTTTTGAAAGGTTAATGAAAGCCTATTTAATTACTGACCCTAAATATGTTCATAAGTTTACTAAAGTATGGTTGTGGGATGAGTTTCCATATAGGCATGATTTAGGGGGTAACGATACTGGTATTGATTTAGTAGCCTTAACTATAGAGGGTGATTATTGGGCTATTCAATGTAAATGTTATCAAGAAAGTAGTACTATAGATAAGCCCGCTGTAGATAGTTTTCTTTCTACATCGAGCCGTACATTTAATGATAACGAAGGGCAAACACAACAGTTTGGGCATCGCCTTTGGATTTCTACCACAAATAAATGGGGAGCAAATGCAAAAGAAGCTATTAAAAACCAGCACCCGCAGGTAACAAGGGTAAATTTAAACGATTTAGCCGATGCCTCAATTGATTGGACTAAGCTAGATAATGGTATTAGTGGTGAGATAGCCCGCAACCCCAAGAAAACCGCAAGACCACACCAAACCGAAGCATTACAAAATACCCATCAGCATTTTTTAAATAACGATAGAGGTAAACTTATAATGGCGTGTGGTACAGGTAAAACTTTTACAGCTTTGCGTATTGCCGAAAACGAAACCAAAAGTAAAGGGCTGGTATTATTTTTAGTGCCCTCTATTGCATTATTAGGGCAAACGCTTAACGAGTGGTATGCCGATGCTGTAAACCCTATAAATGCTATTTGTATTTGTAGTGACCCCGCAATTACTAAAAACCGTAAAAAATTAGAGGACATAGATACCTCATCGGTAGTCGATTTGGCATATCCAGCATCGACAGATGTAGAAACAATACTACACCAGTTTAGAGCATTACAAAATACAGCTAACGAAGGTATGACGGTAGTATTTAGTACTTATCAAAGTATAGCCGTTATTGCCAAAGCACAAAAACAACTAACTGAAACATTACCACAATATGCCGAGTTTGATTTAATTATTTGCGATGAGGCACACCGTACTACGGGGGTATCATTAGCAGGAGAGGACGAAAGTGCCTTTACAAAAGTGCATAATAACGATTTTATAAAGGCAAAAAAACGCCTTTACATGACGGCAACCCCACGTTTATATGATGATAATACTAAGAGTAAGGCAGCAGAAGCAGAAGCATTATTATGCTCTATGGATGATGATACATTATATGGCGATGAAATATATCGTATAGGGTTTGGCGAAGCAGTAAGCAAAAATTTACTTACCGATTATAAAGTACTAATACTTACCTTAAATGAAAATGATGTACCGCCAGCAGTACAAAAAATGATAGCCGATAAAGAAAGTAAAATAAATAGTGATGATGCCAGTAAGCTAATAGGTTGTATAAATGCCTTATCTAAAAAAATGCTGGGCGAAATGGGCGTTACTAAAGAAACTGATCCCGACCCAATGCGCCGTGCCGTAGCTTTTTGCCCAAGTATTGAAGCATCAGAAAAAATTACAGCTACATTTAATACCGCATCAGAGGCATATATAGCCGATTTACCTGAAGAAAAACAACTGGGGATGCAAAATACCACATCAAAGCATATTGATGGTAGTATGGATGCTACAGAGCGTAACGAACTATTATCGTGGTTAAAAGATGAACCTGATGATGATGAATGTAGAATACTTACTAATGTGCGATGCCTTAGTGAGGGGGTAGATGTACCATCGTTAGATGCTGTACTGTTTTTATCAGCGCGTAACTCGCAGGTAGATGTAGTACAAAGTGTAGGGCGTGTAATGCGAAGAGCAGAAGGTAAAAATTACGGATATATTATAATACCTGTTATTGTACCTGCCGATGTAGAGGCTAGTAAGGCATTGGATGATAACGAACATTTTAAAGTGGTATGGACGGTATTAAACGCACTAAGGGCACATGATGATAGGTTTAATGCTACCGTAAATAAAATAGAGCTTAATAAAAACAGACCTAGCCAAATATTAATAGGTCGCCCCGAAGCTAGTTTTGATAGTGATGGAAACTCAATATATCGTGATGGTAATGCTGATAATGATACAACCACAAAAGATATTGCCCATCAATTAAGCTTACAATTTGAGCAGTTACAAAATGTAATATTTGCCCGAATGGTAAAAAAAGTGGGCGACCGCAGGTATTGGGAGCAATGGGCAAAATCAGTAGCGGATATTGCACAACGACAAACCGAACGTATAACCAAGTTAATTAATGATGATGCCCGCCACGAAAAAGAGTTTGATAAATTCCTGAGCGGATTGCACCAAAATATAAACCCCTCTATTACCAAATTGCAGGCAATAGAAATGCTATCGCAACACATTATTACAAAACCCGTGTTTGATGCCTTGTTTGAAGGGTACAGCTTTGTAGATAATAACCCTATAAGTATAAGTATGCAACGAATGCTTGACTTACTAGAGGGGCAAAACCTAGAAAAGGATGCCGAAACCCTGCAAAAGTTTTACGAAAGTGTACGGATGCGTGCAGCAGGTATAGACAATGCAGAGGGTAAACAACGTATTATTATAGAATTGTATGATAAATTCTTTAAAACCGCATTCCCTAAGATGGTAGAGCAACTGGGCATAGTATACACCCCCGTTGAGGTAGTCGATTTTGTAATACATAGTGTAAACGATATACTTAAAAAAGAATTTAACCGCAGCATAAGCGATGAGAATATACACATACTAGACCCCTTTACAGGTACAGGTACATTTATAACGAGATTGCTGCAAAGCGGGCTTATAACCGCAGCCGATGCCCAGCGTAAATATTTACACGAAATACACGCCAACGAAATAGTATTACTAGCCTACTATATAGCAGCCGTAAATATAGAAAGTGCCTACCACGATATTATGGCAGCCAATGCTAATAATATAGCCGATGTACCCTACCAAACCTTTGAGGGTATTTGCCTTACTGATACCTTTCAGCTTGGCGAAACCAAAGATACCGAGCAGTTATTTAACGATACATTCCCGCACAATAGCAAGCGGGTACAGGCACAGCAAAAAGCACCACTACGCATTATAGTGGGTAACCCGCCTTATTCTATTGGGCAAAAATCGGCAAATGATAACGCCCAAAATCAAGCCTACCCAAAACTAGATAGTCGTATTGCCGAAACTTATGCCAAACAATCAGCAGCAGGCTTAAAAAGATCATTATATGATGCCTATATAAAAGCGTTCCGCTGGAGTACAGACAGGCTTAACGAGAATAACGATAATGGCGGTATAATATGCTTTGTGAGTAACGGGGCATGGCTAGATGGTAATAGTACTGATGGTTTCCGTAAGGCTATCGAAAAAGAATTCAGCAGTATATATGTATTTAACCTGCGTGGTAACCAGCGCACCAGTGGCGAGCTGAGCCGTAAAGAGGGTGGTAAAATATTTGGTAGCGGTTCGCGCACCCCCATTAGTATTACCTTATTGGTTAAAAACCCCGATGCAAAAACCGATAAAGCTACAATACACTACCACGACATAGGCGATTATTTAAAAACAGATGAAAAGCTAAAAATAGTACGCGATTTTAAAAGTTTTGGTAATACAGTAATGCCTTTTAAAAACTTACAACCTAATGCAGAGGGTGACTGGATAAATCAACGTAATGATAGCTTTAATAGTTATATTCCATTAGAACCAAATAAAAAATTTGATGATAATAATCAAACATTTTTTAAGGTAAACTCAATGGGGATTATTACATCAAGGGATGGATGGGTCTATAATTATTCGTCAAATAAAATTAAAGAAAATATAAAGTCTTTAATTGATTTTTATAATAGCCAACTTAATAAGTATGAACAATACATATCTAATGAGAAAACTGAAATAGATTCATTTATAGATACTAACCCTACTAAAATAAGCTGGTCAGCTAATCTTAAAAAGGAATTGAAAAGATTAAATCCTTTGTCGTTTAATTCTGAAAATATAAAAATTAGTATATATAGACCTTTTTGTAAGCATATAATTTATTTTAATAAAAGTTTAATTGAAAGAACAGGGTTAAGTGATAAGATATTTTTAAATAAACCTGATGAAAATAGAGTTATATCTGTAATTGGTTCAGGTGAAGAAAAAGGTTTTTCAACATTAATAACAAATTCTTTAATTGACTTTAAAACTTTATATAATACCCAATGCTTTCCTTTATATTACTATGAAGAAAACAACGCCACACAACAACAGGGATTATTTGATACTGATACCGAAAACCAGTACACCCGCCACGATGCGATAAGCGATTTTATTTTAAAACGAGCAGTACAGCAGTATGGGGTAAAAAAAGGAGGCATAACCAAAGAAGATATATTTTATTATGTATATGGTTTTTTACATTCTAAAGAGTACCGCGAGGCTTTTGCCAACGACCTTAAAAAAATGTTGCCCCGCCTGCCACTGGTAGACGATGTGCGCGACTTTTGGAAATTTAGCAATGCAGGGCGCGCCCTTGCCGAGTTGCATTTAAATTATGAAACTGTACCACCTGCCGATGAGGTTACGGTACAAATGCCCGATGTACAAGAGCGCACAGATGCCTATACTTTCTATGAGGTGCAAAAAATGCGCTACCCTAAAAAAGGGCAAACAGATACTATTATATACAACAGCAGAATACGTATTACAAACATACCTGAAAAGGCGTATGAGTACGTTGTAAACGGTAAAAGTGCTATTGACTGGATATTGGAACGTTACCAGGTAAAAACCGATAAAAAGAGCGGTATTACTAACAACCCTAACGACTGGGCACGCGAACATGAATGCCCAAAGTATATCCTAGATTTATTATTGAGTGTTATAAACGTAAGTCTACAAACAGTAGATATTGTTGAGAGCTTACCAAAAGTTAAATTTGAATAGTTTGGTATGAATATATTATCACAAATAAATTTTCAGTTATCGCAAGTTGAAAAATGTTTGCAACGTGATTTAAAAGATGGCTTGGTTACTATTAATTATTATTTATGTGAAGATGAATGTAAGTTTTTAGATTTTTTGAGTTTACAGGAGTATTTAACAGAAACTGATATTAAAATTTTTTTACTTCTAAAGACTATAAATAGGCAATGTAATGATATAATCAAGACATGGAATGTAGATTTTACAGATTTACCAGACAGGGAGTTTAAAGATGGTTTTGAGTGTATTGATGAGGCTAATAAAAGTTATTATTCCAGTAGTTTAGTATTTCATGCTATTTATTTAAAACCTGATAAATGGGAATTTTATCATTATATAGAACAGAAAAAGAATTTTGTAAAAGCATATAGTTTTAGAAATTATCAAATAGCTCATATAGCCCAACGATGCGCTACAATTTTAAATTATATAACAGCTTGCTATCCTGAAACAGGTGATATAGACTCATTATATAGTGTAGATTCAAAAGTTTACGATGAACCACACCTTGTTACATCATTACATGATGAAAGTGCTTTTAATGATAAAGTTTATAAGGATATTAAAAGAGGAATTGACATAGATAAGTTTGATAGGGTTCATTACAATAAATATCCTTTAAAAATTTATACTGTTAACCTTGCCTATATACTGTCTATTTCTAATATCGAGGTACAAAATGTAATAACTCAAAAGAAAGAAATTATTAATACTAAAGTGTTTTTAAAAGAGTATAATAGTGGCTATTTAGAGGGACAAAATTATTTTGATAAAAATTTTAAAGTATCAGCATCAGTACTATATGGCGATAAAGCCAATGAGTATTTAAGTAATATATCATATAATTATTCGGAAGCTGAAATTACAGATGTTACAACTAATAAAGGATGGAGATATGTAAGGGAGTTTGATGCTATGGTATTGACAAGAAAAAGAGTTAAAACAGTAGGATTTTACTCAGGTATTGTAGATAAAGTTGAAACACTTGTAAAAGAGCATCCCAATTTGTTTAAAGCAATAGAAAAAGAGAAAGAGTTTAAAAGTAAAACTTTAGAAAAAGAAGTAAGCCCTACACTGGAAATTATACAAAATCATATTGAAGAAATAGATGATAAGGGTTGGCAATATTCATTTAAAAACCAACATAACTATGACACCTTTACAAGTCTATTAGTGGCTTATTTTGAGCAAAAAGAATATGTGTTACCTACTGAGATAATTGAATTAAAAAGAGGTTGTAAAACTAGGCTAGCAAAGGCATTTGGAGAGATACTTAGAGAGTTAGGTGATGGAGTATTAAAAGAAAAAACAAAATATTTTGATATAATAAAAACACTCAAATATTTTAAAGATGAAAAGGATATATATAAAGCTATTACACGATAAAAACTAAATAAAAATAGTAACCCATAAAATCCACCTTTTTACCCACAAAACCCATACATAACATTGCACTATTAATACAAAAAATAGTGTAAATATGAGTTTAGATTTATCTTTCGAGAAGTTACCCCAAGCGGTAGCGGTGCTTACTAAAGAGGTAAGCGAGTTAAAAAAGTTTTTACTACAAAAAAACGAGGTGCAAACCACACCACCACCCGAGCAGCTTTTAACCATTAAGCAGGCAGCAACGTTTTTAAGCCTTAAAGTACCTACACTTTACAGTAAGGTAAGCAAAGGCGAGTTGCCCGTAATGAAACGCGGTAAACGGCTTTATTTTAGCCAAACCGAATTATTAGAGTATTTAAAAACAGGGCGCAAAAAAAGTAATGCTGAAATAGAAGCTGAAGCAGCAAATTACTTACTAAAAAAGAAAGGGGGCTGTAATGAATAATACCCCACATACCCCCGATGATTTTTTGTATAAAAGACAAAGTAAATATACAAATTCTTATGCTTTTTTATTAGTAGTTAAGCACTTAAATTTAATACCTAATCAGCTTATAATAAAGCTATCGCAAAGGTTTAGGGTAAGCCCTGAAACATTAGTATTACTAATTAATATTTATCGAAAGGAGGGAGGGCAGTATGAAAACTAATTTAAACCCAAATTTTGATGATTTACAACAACCCGAAACATTTTTAAATCACGTTAATCAATTAACTCAACCACCAACAACCGCGCACGATGAAATATTAAGCCAATTACTTGAACAGTTTAAACCGTTAGATTTTGAAGCATTAGCAAACATTAAAAAAGTCGAAAATTTTAGATTAACGAGTAAGCATTATACTGTATTATCTATCGAAAATATTTTGGAGGTAGCTAAAGAAAAAAATTGGGGATTATGTAAAAAACATGACTCTATTTATCTATTTAATGGGGCATATTGGAGTAAACTCGATAAAGAGATATTTCAAAGTTTTTTGGGTTGTACAGCCAAAAAAATGGGTGTACCTCTTTTCGATTCAAAATACTTTGCATTTAAAGAAAAATTATACAAGCAATTTTTAAGTGCAGCACAACTTGATATTAAACCCTCTCAAGTAAATAAAGTGGTTATTAACCTGCAAAATGGTACGTTTGAAATAACTCCAAAAATAAAGCTGTTAAGACCTTTTGATCCTTTAGATTTTCTTACCTATCAATTACCTTTTGAATACAATACAGAAGCCAAAGCACCTACATTTGAAGCTTATTTAAACAAAGTATTACCTGATGTAGATTGCCAAAAAGTTTTAGCCGAATATATAGGGTATATATTCATAAAAAACGGCAGTAAAACCCTTAAAGAAGAAAAAGCATTAATACTTTATGGTACAGGAGCAAACGGAAAATCAGTTTTCTTTGAAATAGTTAATGCCTTGTTAGGAGAAGAAAATACAAGTAATTATTCATTACAAAGTTTAACAGACAGTAATGGATATTATAGAGCTTCTATTGCTAATAAATTAGTAAACTATGCAAGTGAAATAAACGGTAAACATGATACAAACCTATTTAAACAAATGGTATCGGGTGAACCTATTGAAGCACGTTTGCCACATGGCAACCCACATATATTAAAACAGTATGCTAAGTTCATATTTAATTGTAATGAGTTACCTCAAGATGTAGAGCAAACAAATGCATACTTTAGAAGGTTTTTAATTATACCTTTTAATGTAACAATACCCGAAAATGAACAGGATAAAACCCTACATACTAAAATAATAGAGAGTGAACTTTCAGGCGTTTTTAACTGGGTATTAGATGGGCTTAATAGGTTATTAAAGCAACAACGATTTACAAATTGTGAAGCTGCACAACAGGCATTAAAAGAATATAAACTACAGTCAGATAGTGTTAAAATGTTTATTAAAGAAAATAACTATCAAAAAAGCCCAACCGATTACAAACTTATTCAAGAGTTGTATATAGAGTATAAAACATTTTGTATTGATGATGGTTATAAAGCTTTAGGTAAAGTACAATTTAATAAAAGGCTTTCAAGTACTGGGGTAGAAGTAAAACGTATGGGAGTTGGTAATGTAGCATATTTAACTAAAAATATAGATTGATATGAAACAACAATATCGCTATATACTAGAAAAGAGTAGTAAAAAATATTACTGCCCTAATTGTAATAAAAAACGCTTTGTAAGATATATTGATACTAAAACAAATAATTATTTACCTGAAAAATACGGACGTTGCGACCGAGAAAGTAAATGCGGGTACAGTCTTAACCCCTATACAGATGGTTATGCAAAAGAGAATGCAGAAAATATTGAGAACAACTATATAACTAAACAGAACTATACACGCGTGCGTAAGGCTGAAAATATTAAACCTGTATTTATTCCCAATACTGTTTTAAAAAGTACATTAGAAGTAAAGAGATATGAGCAGAATGTATTCATACAAAACTTATTAAATACTGTAAACTACCCATTTAAACCTACTGATATTGAGAAAGTAATAAGTCTATATTATTTAGGTACAGTTGTTAAGGGGTATAGGAGTGGAGCAGTTACATTTCCATTTATAGATATAAAGGGTAATACTAGAGCCATACAAGTAAAGCAATTTGATAGAGAAAACCATACTACAGGTACGGACTTTTTACATTCAATTATTAAAAAACATTGTATAAAAGATAAAAAGCCTGTACCCGAATGGCTAGAAGCTTATAATAGGAACGATATAAAGGTTTCCTGTCTGTTTGGAGAGCATTTATTGAGTAAGTACCCTTACAACCCCATTGCATTAGTAGAAGCCCCTAAAACGGCTATATATGGCACATTATATTTTGGGTTTCCTGAAATATTAGATAACCTTATTTGGGTTGCTGTATATAGCAAAAGCACTTTTACTATTGATAGGTTAAAAATATTAAAAGGCAGGCGGGTAATAATATTTCCTGATTTATCAGAAGGAGATAAAACGTTTAAAGAGTGGAAAGACAAAGTAAAAAACTTTGAAAAGCAATTAGGAGGAACAAAATTTATATTTTCGGATTTATTGGAAAAATTAGCCCAAAAAACTGACCGTATCAATGGTAATGATATTGCTGATTATCTTATAAAATTAAATTGGCAAACATTTAGACAATAAAATTATTGTTTGATGTAAAAAATGAAAATAATGCAGGTTTGAATAACTTTTTTATTTTATAACATTTAGCAATTAGATAATTTCGAAAATAACAATTTAGATTTTTTGTCGTTATATTTGTACTGCATCCAAACAACTATTAAATTATGAAAAATTACTTTAAGAACATTGCTTTCTTAGCATTGCTATGTTCGCTATTTTTAACTATTTCTTGCGATTCGGAACAACCAAATGAAACTCAAGATATACATTCTCATACATCACATCCATCGTTAATTAGTATCGAGGAAGTTTTAGCAAAAATTAAAACACCTAAAATTAGGAATACAATTAATGGTTTTACTAACTTAAATGCAAGGGCTAAATCGAAGCTAGATGAATTTGAAACACCTGAATACTTTGAAAAAATAGGGTACAAAGATAAGTTTCATCAATATTCCTTATATCTTAACGGTTATAGTATTGAACAACCTTATTTTTTATATTATATAATTACAATTGATACTGATTTGAAAGAAAAATCAGGTTTTGTAAAATACACTCCCAATCAGCAAATATCAATGTTAGATATAACCAAATTTTCAGGGAAATTAGAGCTGTTTAATGATGATATGGAAATTCAAGCTCATGCATCTCTTAGTAGCGGACAAATAGTAGGTACTACAACCTGTATAGATAGCGTAATTGCATCCGTACATAATTGTACTAATGGAGGTGAACATGCTCCAGGAGAGTCTTGCTCACCAGGATATGTAAATGATGCTTATTTTTCTTTTACTATTGTTACTGATTGTTGGACAGAGTTTGATTATAGTACTCCAGATAATTTCATTGGAGGTGGAGGAGGTGGAGGGGGAATGTCAAGAGTTGAAATATTTGAAAGTAAGTTGACACCTCAACAAGAAATCTTTTTGAACACAAATATAGATGCTAAAAACGCTATATATAAAGCGCTAGAGGGATGGAGTTATGTAAATGCCGCATTATCATTAGTAGATATTGGAATGCATGACATAAATCTACTGAACTTATTAATTAACCATCTCGAAGAATATAATTACTCACAAAAAAGTACTCGGTTTGTGAATTGGGCAGCAGGATATTTAATAGATAATCCTAGTATTACTACAGATCAATTTAATAATTGGTTTATGGGGGAAGTAGAAGGTGTAGAAAGTACTGAACCATATATTGATAATTATTGGGATAACCCGAGTCTAAACTTTCCTCAGCAAGACTTACCTTCTAAATCTGAATTCTTGAATGCATATCCTACATCAATTTCTGCATATAATTTATGTAATGAAATAGGCGGACAAATATTAACTTTATATAATGCAATCATCGCTAGTGGAAAAAATATAAATACATGTGCTATACGTTTATCGAAAGCATTAAACTATTCAGGAGTTACAATTCCAAATATTCCAGGAAAAACGAGATTAGGTAGTGATGGTAAATACTATTTTACATTTGCAGCAGATATTAATGCTTGGATGATTCTTACTTTTGGAATTAGTGAAAGTTCGGGAGGATTAATTCCCTTCAATAGTAGTCATATGTATTTAGATGACGGAGGGGTTAATGGTGTGAATTTTGCTACACAACTTAATAATGTTACGGGAATTTATGTAATGCAACCTATAAATAGTAATTACTTCGGCGCAACAGGTCATTGTGATGTATTGTTGAATGGTAGTTGTGTTGCTAATAAATGTTATTATACACATGCAATAGGTGTACATGTTTGGGTCTTAGAATAATTAAAAAAATAATTTATGAAATCATTTATAATTATAATCTTATCATTCATTTTTTATTCACCTGTTTTTTCTCAGGAGTTTTATCATAATAAAATTTTAGAAGAGCAATCAGGTATTGAATTTACAGAAATTAAACTAAGAGTTAATGAGGTAGTCCCTATCAAAGATGTTTTTTTTATAGTTGATACAATAAGTCAGGAAAAAACGATAATAGCTATCAAAAAGTTCATTAAGGATAATAAAATAGATAATGCAGTGTTTTATTTTACGGAATTTTCTCAGATAACATCCATTAAAGAGAGAGAAAAAGCTTTTGAAAAGATCATATATAATTTTGAAGGAAGGATGAAGATACTTGAATCAAACTTATATGTTATTATGAATCAAGATTTTTCATCTATTTATAAAGAAAGAGTTAAGCAAGAAGGAGGTGAAAGTTACGGATACCCTCTGCCTATTCGAGATGTTTTATGGAGTAACAAAATTAATAAAATATTGCCTTTTATTATGGATAAGCATAATCTCCTAGCAAATCATTATGATAGAAACTAACTCGGTAATAAATATCAAAATAATATTAATATCTATTATTTGTATTTTATTGTTCTCTTGTTCTAATAGCATAGTTAATTCTAAATATGTAATAACAAATTTTACTGAAAAGACTAGAGATACACTTTATACAATAGAGGGAGAGAACTATACAACAGGATTTGTAAAGCTAAAAGGAACTGTAAACGATTCCATTTATATTATTATAAACGATGGTTATAAAAAATACTTTAATGGTGATATCGATACCATTAGTAAAGTAGATTATTACGGTACTAATCCAATGAAATTTGAGTTTGACCCTTACAAGGCAGAAAAAGGTAAATTAGAAGTTGAGTTTTGTATTCTATAAATTATAGCTGTTTTATAATTAATTATAGTAATAAAGAGTTTTTAGCTCTAATAAACATTTTTACAAATTATTTGTAAGCTATTTTAATTTTAGTGTCGATAATTTAAAGTTCATATAAAAAGGGGGGGGGTAAGATATAGACAATACTATTTTGCCCCATTAAGAATATCTAAACCAAACATACTTGTATACTCTTTAGACTCATCAATAATAATATGGTCTAATAGCTTAATATTTAAAGTATGCGCGCCGTATGCAATTCTACGTGTTAACTCTAAGTCACTTTCGCTAGGTTTTAAATTACCGCTTGGGTGATTGTGGCAAATTATTAACTTTTTACACTTCTTTGATACAGCAAAGCTAAAAACCTCTACAGGATCAATATTATTTTGATTAAGAGTACCTATGGTTAATAGTTCGATATATTCTATATCATAGTTATTATTTAACCCAATAGCCCAAAAATATTCCTTTTTGCGATGAAGTCTATTTTGTCTTAAAAGTATTTTTCGCATTATGCGCGCTATATCTTCTGTATTAGCGATGTGTATATCTTCATTTTTGGGTATTCGTACATTCATCTCTTAATGTTTTTCCAAATATAGCTAAACCATTAAACATTTTATTGCAATTACTGATTATAAGAGCTATTTTGTATTAGCAACTAATTAATGTTTTATGCCTACTGATTAAATAAAGTTCCTTAATAATTTAGGTTATGCCAAAACCAAATACACACCCAATATTATTTGACAATGTATTACAAATACACATCAAAAAATTAAAAGAGTGGGGATATATTAACCCAATAAAAATTATAAATGCTACACTTAATTGGAGTATAAATGGTAATAAAATAGGTAGTATATCACTTATCGTAAATACAACTTGTAATAATCCTTATCTTGAGTTACTATATACTCATAGCGATATATCATATAATTATATAGTAAATCTTATATCAGTACCTTCCAATTTAGGCAAAGGTGAATTATGGTTTTTTATTTGTCCTAAAACAGGAAAGCGTTGCCGTAAGCTATATTGTATTGATGGATATTTTTTGCATAGGGATGCTTTTAATGGTATAATGTATCAAAGTCAAATTTATAGTAAGAAATGGAGAGAGATGAGTAAGATATATGGCGATTATTTTAGTAGTGAAAGAATTTATGAACAACTTTATAAAAAGCATTTAAAAAAAACATATAGGGGTAGACCAACAAAGAAATATGCTAAATTAGCTTTACAAATTAAAAAAGCAGAAAACATCTCTGATTTAGAAATAGAAAATCAAATAGTTAAATGGCAATAAAGTGTATTTTTGAATGGTTTTGTACCCTATTTGTACCCTAAGGTCAATAAAACATTATAAATAAAGAGAAGTTACTTTTTGTATTGGAAAGTAGTCTTAATAATAAAGGGATAATACCTAATAAAACCAAAAGAATGGAATTTAATGAACAAATAGTGAGAGGTAATATTAAAGCGTTATTAAATAAATATTTACCAAAATTATTTTTATTCTTAAGGGAGAAAGATATAAACGAAATTCTTGATGTGTACTATAACTTTATACAAAATACTAAAGATAATACTATAGTAAAAGAGAACTTTTTGTATTCTTTATTACTTTTAGCTAAGTCTTCTGATGTAAATAAACACTCTTGTATTGAACAAGAGTTTGAATTAATAAATTATTATTTAGGCGAATTCAATGAAATCCTTGAAGATAGAAAAAAGAAATTTAGAGCTTTGATTAAAGGCTCTTTAAAAAATTTAGATGATAATAAATTATTAGAAAACATTGCAGAGATAGCAGTGTTTCTAAATTTCAATGAAGCTTTTACTTTTGAGGAATATGAATCAAAATATGATAATAAAAAAGAGATAACCAATAATAATAAAGATGAGGCAACTTATGATTTTAAATTTTCAAAAAAGAATAGGGAAGTTTTTTATTTAGAAGTTTTTAGTATAAAAATGAATACTGATAAATATAACAAAAATGGATTTGATAAATGTATAAGTGATAAAATCAAACATAAATTTGAAGTCAAGACTAAATTACTTAACGATAAAGAAAAGAGAAATGTTTTTATTGTACCAGTACTTCAGTAACTTACAGAAAACATAATTAATGAGAATAATGATTTACTATTAAAGACTTATAACATCGACGATGATGGATTTAACAGTACAAGTCCTCATTTTTTCTACTCTATTATTGAGTTAAATAAGAATAGATATTATTTTTCTTGTTTGGAAGGATATATTAATCATTCGAATAAAGGTTTTAAAGTATTATAAATTATTTTCAACTAAAATGACAGTACAAAACCTCTCCAATACACCATTCGACGAATTATTAGAATGCTTTTTATTAGCATTTGACGATTACTATGTTAAAATGCCTACTGACCCTAACTATTATAAACAACGATGGAAAGCGGCTAAGGTTGATTTTAGTCTATCGTATGGAATGTTTGATAATGAAAAGCTAATAGGGTTTATTATTCATGCTGTGGATACCAGAAACGGAGTACTAACGGCTTATAATACTGGTACTGGTGTTATACCCGAATATAGAGGGAGAAGAGTTGTAAAATCTATTTATGAGTATGCTCTTAAAGATTTAAAGCAAAATGGTATTCAAAAAAGTACTCTTGAAGTAATTACCAAAAATGAAAGAGCTATTAAATCATACGAAAGTATTGGTTTTAAAATCGGTAAAACCTTTAAGT
Source organism: Flavobacterium sp. MedPE-SWcel (assembly GCA_001874325.1). Taxonomy (GTDB): domain Bacteria; phylum Bacteroidota; class Bacteroidia; order Flavobacteriales; family Flavobacteriaceae; genus Flavobacterium. The sequence goes on from MPCW01000013.1 coordinate 84,831, forward strand.
GTTATAACGGTACTATAAATATTGGTAACTCAGACCAGTTTACGGTAAAAGAAATTGATTTAAATGCAATTGATTGGTCAAACTTACCTAATCAAGAATCATACTCATGGGATAATCAAAAAGAAACAATTTTAGAGAGTAAATACAGCTTTTTTCAGGTTGTTTATAACAATAAACCTGAGTCTTTTTTTATAATCAATTCTCAAAAAAACTATATAGCCCAATTTGATGTACTTAATACAGAAAGTGGTAATTGGAACAGGCTTTTTACTGCTATAAAACAAACTTCGGCTACTATTAAAATTAATAATGTAGACGAACGACTTACTGACAAATTGTACAACTTACAGGCAATTGGACTAAATAATATAATCGACCAATATGAAATGGAATTAAGTATAATAAAACAATAACTAAATATAATAGTAGATAATTCCTTAATATAAATAGGATTACAATATTAATATTCCTAATTTTAGTTTACTAAATTATTTACTATGAAAGGAATTGTTTTTGTTGAGTTCTTAAAAATGGTTGACGATCAGTTAGGTATGGAAGTCACTGAGGAAATTGTAGAAAAAAGTGAATTACCTTCTAAAGGGCATTATACAAGCGTTGGGACTTATGATGATGCCGAAATGGTAGCCTTAGTAACACAACTCCACCTTAAAACAAATATTCCTGTAGCAACCTTACTTAAAAGCTTTGGTTCTTTTCTTTTTAAAAGCTTTGCTGTTCGTTATAAAGATATGCTAGGTAACATTAATGATAGTTTTGATATGCTCAGAAAAATTGAAAACTATATTCATGTAGAGGTTAAAAAAATATATAAAGAAGCTAATTTACCAACATTTGGTTATGAAGATGTTTCAGATAAAAAACTGAAATTGATCTATACCTCAGAACGTAAAATGCCAGACTTAGCAGAAGGGTTAATAGAAGCTACTATGAAGCACTTTGGAGAAACATTTACTATAACTCGCGAAGTAATAAAAGAGGATAATAGTTGTGTAGCTTTTTACATTGAACGACAATAACATAAATGGCAGATTTTTTAAAAAATAGAATAAAAAGAGAAATTGCAGCACGGCAAGAGGCAGAGCGTATTCTAGAAGAAAAATCATTAGAACTATACTTTAAAAACATAGAGCTCGAAGACTTAAATAAAGAGCTTAATAAATCTTTAACTGTTACTACTGATGAACTAGACGATTTAGAGAATATTCACTTAGAGTTATTCGAAAATTCGGCTGTAGGAATTGTAATGACAGAGAAAGATATAATTGTTCAAATAAATAAAGCATTCGCTGATTTATTAGGTTACGAAAAAGCAGAACTTATAGGGAAACACATTAAAGATATTAGTTATCGTGATGATGTTAACCTATCTATGCAAAACACTAAAGATTTAAGTGACAAAAAAATTGAGCGTTTTTCTATGCAAAAACGTTATAAAAGAAAAAATGGAACTTTCTTTTGGGGTAGTACTAATGTATCTGAAGTGAAAGGTAAAAAAGGTAAAGAAAAATGTAATTTAGCCGTTATAGTTAATATTCATAACGAAAAAATAGCCGAAAATAAATTACATCAAACTGTTTCTCAATTACAAGAAATTAATCAAAATTTAGAAAACTTTGCACATATAGTCTCACATGACCTTAAAGCGCCACTAACAGGTATTAACACAGTATTAGCCTGGATTGAGGAAACAGAAACAGGAGAGGAGATGCGTAACTATACCTCTTTGATGAAAGAACGTGTAGAAAAAATGTACACGCTTATAGAGGGGATTATATCCTACTCAAAAGTAAGTAATCATAACGAAGAAAGGTCGTTAGTAGATGTTGAAGAAGTTGTAGACGAAGCCATACAGTTTTTACAAGTACCTATGCATATTGAGGTTGTAAAAGAAGGTGTTTTTCCTAAAATCTATATTAATAGAGCTAAATTTATGCAGGTATTTAATAACCTGATAGATAATGCTATAAGACATAATGATAAAGAAAAAGGACTTATTAAAATAGCTGTTACCGAAGATAATAGCTATTATTACTTCTCAATACACGATAATGGTGAGGGTATTGAAGAACGTTATTTTATAAAGATTTTTGAAATATTTAATACTCTAACTAAGACAGGTAAAAACACAGGAATAGGACTATCATTAGTTAAAAAGATAGTAGAACAATGTGGGGGAAAAGTATCAGTAAAATCTAAACGAGGAATGTATACAGAGTTCCGTTTTACTATTTCTAAACAAATTTGTGATAACAATGACTAAATTATAAATTTCTCTTCCCATTAATTTAAACAATAGTTTCTTTAAACATTTTATGTTGCTATTGTATATTTGTTTTCTCTATAATTTTATAAATGAAATTTTACACAACCCGAAAGGATCAGTTTACGGCAGCACTTACGCTTCTAAAAAAACAATACAATACTATAAGTATAATAAGGTTTAGTTTAGCTATAATTATTATCGCTTTAGGATATTACAGTTTACAGTCTGGTGATTTTGATGATTATATACCACCAATATTAGTTTGTATAGTATTGTTTTTATACCTCATGAAAAAACATGGCATTGTTGCTGACAAAAAGCTAAGAGCAGCTACTTTAATAGCGATTAATAAAGATGAAATTACTCATTTAGAGCGTAAAGGAAGTAATTTTGAAGATGGTGGAGAGTATACCGATTTTAAACATCCTTATTCATATGATTTAGATGTTTTTGGGCAAAACTCATTATTTCAACATATAAACCGTACCGAAACATACAAAGGAAAAGAGAAATTGGCACAAATGTTACTTTCTACTTTATCACACGATACTATTTTACAAAATCAAGATGCGATAAAAGAACTATCTAATAAACCTGAATGGCGACAAGAAATACAAGCCTTAGGACGAATGAAAAAAGATAGTAGCTCTGCCTATAACAAATTAATAGAATGGGGTAGTGGTAGCACTAAAGGAGTTAGTACAGTAGGTTATCTTTTAGCTATTGTAGCTCCCGTAGCCCTTGTAGGATATTTTATAGGTTATATAATAACTAGTAATGAAGCATTACTATCTACATCGGGTTATATATTTCTATTTAACTTGTTTATGGTAGCAGGGAAAGGTAAAGTTTTTAAAAACGAAGTAAATACTACTACAAATGTAAACGAAATATTAAATCAGTATAGTCTTATTATAGCGCAAATAGAGAAAGAAGAATTTAAGTCAGACAAATTAAACGACTTAAAACAGAAACTATCTTCGGGAGATAAACCTGCAGGACAGCTTATTAAAAAGTTAGCTACACTTTTTAGTCAAATGGATACTATAAGTAATGCTATTGCAGCACTTGTTATTAATGGGCTTTTTCAATATCATGTTCATATACTTAAAGGCTTGCACGATTGGAAAAAACAACACTCAGCAAGCATACCTGTATGGCTTGATATAATAGCAGAATTTGAGGCTCTAAATAGCCTTGCTAACTTAACGTATAACAATAGAGATTACACTTTTCCAGCACTAGCCACCGATTATACTATTGCTTTTAAAGATGTAGCACATCCATTATTAAATACTGAAACAAGAGTAGGTAACGACGTTACTTTTTTACCAGAGTTTACAATACTTACAGGCTCTAATATGTCTGGTAAAAGTACGTTTTTACGCAGCTTGGGGGTAAACATGATACTTGCAGGTATTGGTGCTCCTGTTTGCGCTACAGCTGCTACAATACACCCGTTACCAATTTTAGTATCTATGCGATTATCTGACTCTTTAAGTGATAGTGAGTCGTACTTCTTTGCCGAAATTAAGCGATTAAAGCAAATAATGGCCGAATTAGATGGGCAACGTTCGTTTGTATTACTCGATGAGATACTACGCGGTACAAATTCTGATGATAAGCGTACAGGGACTATAGAGGTGGTTAAAAAGATGATTGCCAGAAAAGCTGTAGGAGCAATTGCTACTCATGATATAGAGGTTTGTAATATTACAGCAAATTACGATAGTTTAATCAATCGTTGTTTTGAAGTAGAGATTATAAATAACGATCTTCATTTTGACTATAAATTGCGTAACGGTATTTGTAAAAATAAGAGCGCTACTTTCCTTATGGAAAAAATGCAGGTGATATAATTTCAAAAAATGTAATCCTTTATAAAATTCAAAAACCCAGTACAACTAAATGCACTGGGTTTTCTACTTTATAGAAAAGTTGATTAAATAGCTTTTTATTAGCTGTTAAGCATTACTGGCATAACAAGCATGGTAACCGTTTCTCCTTCATCTAGACCATCTACTGGTGTAAGGATACCGGCACGGTTAGGTAACGACATTTCAAGCATGATTTCATCACTCTGCAGGTTGTTCAACATTTCAGTAAGGAAACGTGAGTTGAAACCTATTTGCATATCATCACCTTGATAGTCACAAGTTAAACGCTCTTCTGCTTTATTAGAATAATCAATATCTTCAGCAGAGATGTTTAGCTCAGTACCAGCAATTTTAAGACGTATTTGGTGTGTAGTTTTATTAGAGAATATTGCTACACGACGCACAGAACTTAAAAGCTGTGTACGACTTATTAATAATTGATTTGGATTCTCTTTTGGTATTACTGCCTCATAGTTAGGATATTTTCCGTCTATTAAACGACAAGTAAGTACATAATTATCAAAAGAAAATGTTGCGTTCGAATCGTTGTACTCAATTTTAACTTCTGCATCCGATGTACCAAGAATACCTTTTAAAATAGTAAGCGGTTTTTTCGGCATGATAAAGTCAGCTACTTGTGATGCTTTTACATCTGCTCTAGCATATTTTACTAGCTTATGAGCATCGGTAGCTACAAAAATAAGTCCTTCTGGAGAGAATTGGAAAAATACTCCAGACATTACTGGACGAAGATCATCATTACCAGCAGCAAAAATAGTTTTGCTTACTGCCGTTGCTAATACCTCGGCAGGTACTAGAGTAGCCGAAGGATCTTCCAGAGAAACAGCTTTAGGGAATTCATCGCCAGCAGCATATGCTAAAGCATATTTACCTGAATTAGAACTGATCTCTATAGTATTGTTATCTTCTACAGTAAATGTAAGTGGTTGCTCAGGAAACGTTTTTAAAGTTTCTAATAACAATTTAGCAGGTACAGCAACACTACCTGTACTTTCTGAATCTATTTCTAATTTTGCAGACATGGTAGTCTCTAAATCAGAAGCCGAAACAGTAAGTTCGTTATTATCTAATTCAAAAAGAAAATTATCCAATATTGGCAGGGTATTGCTACTATTAATAACACTACCTAATACCTGTAATTGTTTTAGTAAATAAGAACTGGATACTATAAATTTCATCTCGTTGTTTTATTTTTAATCGTAAAATTATAAAACTTTACGTTTCACAAATATATCGTAATCTAATCGAATACTGAAACATTTTTTATTAACACTACTTAGAATATTTTCTTTTTCGTAAGAAAGTAAACAATAGTCCGAAAAGTAATAAAATGAGTATTGGTAATCCGACTGTTATAAATTGCGATTGAGTATAATTTTGGTGTACTCTTTCTTTATCTAGTAATGGTAAATCTACATCTTTACTACGGATGTTAATAAGTCCGTTATCATCTAGCAGATAATTTACGCAGTTTATAAGGAACTCTTTATTATCATATCTGTTTTTAGTCCATTTATCATAGCCTAATTCTAAAGGTTGATAGTTCTTATCAAGTTGATTTTTTACAATATCACCATCTGATATTATAATCATTTTACCCTCTTCACCTGTAACTTTATATGATGGGTCTTTAAAAGGTAATATTCTATTTTCATACATTGAATGAAACTGACCTTCTAGTAAAACAGATGTTGGTATAAACCCGAATCCTTGGTAATCTTTAGGAGAGGTTTGCTCAGTAACCATGTCAAGCTTTACTTCAATTGGCGTCCCTATTGGCTTAGAATACTGAGAAGAAGTCAATAATATGGTTTTGTCAATACCGTTTTCAAGAGTATCTATAGGGTTAGCAAATTCTAACTTAATACCTCCTAAATTTTTAACTACTGGGTGATTTGCTCCTTCATATACTGTAGGATCTGGATATGCAAAAGGGGAGTAGCGCCAAATATATTGTTGGTATTGTGTTCCGCTACCTTCAGCTCCTGTTGCTAATTTAATTGGTGTTGCTAATTCATCTTTAATCATATCTGGGTTTAAACGGAAACCGTATTTGAAGAACATATCGTTCAAATTCAAATCACGAGGAAATGCTAATGTACTTCCTGTTTCGTTATATAAACTATCCATGTCTATTTGTACAGCATCAACCATCCATAGTGTTTTACCACCATTTACAATATACTGGTCTAGCACTTCTTTTTCTTCTTCAGAGAAACGTTCTGTAGGCTTTGCAATAACAGCTAAATCATATTTCTTTAATTCAGCAAGTGTTTTATTAGGGTTACTCGCAACAGAGTCGAGAGTAAAAGCTCCTATAAAATAGTTTTCGCGTACTTGCTTTAAAAAGTCAGCCATAAGTAAATCGTGCATTTCACCATTACCCTTTAATATAGCTATTTTCTTTTCTTTATCTTTAGTAACCTTATTTAGAGCATCTGCTAAGGCATATTCTAAATGTTGTACAGAGCTTATAACCTTTTCGGCTGTAGAAGCTCCCATTTGGTTTTTTAGCAACTGTATTTTAGCACCTTTATCACCATAAGAAGCAACAGCCCATGGAAAAACCATTTCCTGAGTTTGTTTTCCTTTATCATCTACAGTTACACTTATTGGAGTTAGTCCGTTATTATAAAATTCTTGTATAACTTGATCTCGTTCACTTTCGTCCTCTAATGGATTTACAAACTGAAAAATAATGTTTGGATTATAAGCATGAAACTCTTCCAGTAACTGTTTAGTTTCATCTTGTAATCGTTTAAACTCTCCAGGAAAATCACCTTCTAAAAAAACATCAATATATAAAGGTTCTTCTACACTTTCTACTAACGATAGGGTAGTATCTGATAATGTATAACGTTTATCGTGAGTAAGGTCAAAACGTTTAAAATAGAAATTACCCGCAAAATTTAATGCTAATAATACAATTACTGTAATAACAAGCTGTTTTATGTTCTGTTGTTTTCTCATTACCATTTAAGCGATTTAAGTTTAAACACAGTGAACGATAAAAATAATATAGCAATACTCAAAAAGTATATAATATCTCGAGTATCTAGTACTCCGCGACTCATACTTTTAAAATGAGAATCCATACCAAAACTTGCAATAAAACTAGCATCATTACCTATATAGCTTGCAATACCTTCAAATCCAAAGTAAAATAAGAAACAAAGTATTACAGCTATTATAAATGCCACAATTTGATTATCTGATAACGTAGATGAAAAGATACCTATAGCAGTATAACCTGCTATAAGAAATAATAAACCAAAATAAGAGCCTAGTGTGCTACCCATATCAATGTTACCTTGCGGATTACCAAGATCTGAAATTACAAATACATATACTATTGTTGGTAGTATGGCTAAAACTATTAAAATGAAAGCTCCAAAAAACTTACCATTTACAATTTCCCATACTGTTAATGGTTTAGTAAATAATAATTCTATAGTTCCTTGTCTTTTCTCATCAGAGAAACTACGCATAGTTACTGCTGGTATCAAGAAAATAAGTATCCAAGGGGCTAAAGTAAAAAAGGGACTAAGATCAGCAAAGCCACTGTTAAGTATATTAAAATCGCCTTCAAATATCCAAAGGAATAACCCATTGAGTAGAAGGAAAACTGCAATTACCAAATAACCCATCGGCGAACCGAAGAAAGATTTGATTTCTCTTAATAGCAATGCTTTCATTAATTAGATCTCTTCTTAAAATTTATTAAACTCAAAAATTATAAATTATCTTATAGCTATACTATTCTAAAGTAGCTAACTTATCTACACTCCAAGCCTCAGGCTTATCATTAAATAGTTTTTTTGTAAAAGCCCAAACCTCAGTAAAAAGCTCCGATTTTCGATAATTCTCTAAATCTTCTTCACTTTCCCAATAGCTATAAGTAAAAAATATCGACGGATTGTTTTTATCTCTATATAGTTCTAAAAAACGATTTCCCGGATAGTTTCGTATATGCTGTTTAACTTCTTCAAAATTATTTAGGAAAGCATCAATTTTGTCTTCCTGAAAACTCAATTTTACAATTCGTACAAACATACTATTTTTTATTCTTTTATTAATATTATAACTCTTAGCACATATCTCTTTGTTTTAGAGTGTAATATACCGTTGAGTTTTAATTTTAAATTAATTATCTTTAAATGTAATACTCACTATATCTCTATATTTTAAGCCTAATAATGAGCGAGCTGTACCCACTGTAGAAGGGTTACTACGGTATATAGCAATTTCTAGAAAACCAGCTTCATTAAATAAAGCAAGTTTTTCACCTTCATAATCCTTTAAAGAAAAACGTTCGTTAACTGTAAAGTCCGAGTATCCTTTTTTTATAGTTTTTATAGTCTTATTATTAAAAGTAATTTCATAGTCACGACCATGCCCTATCTCTTTAAAAAGACTTTTAGATATATTAGTGATACAGTTGCCAAAATGATCTATATATACTACATAACCTCTCAGGGTTTTATTATCATTACAAACTATTGGTTGTAATTGGTTTATTTCTTTGATTTTGTTTACCTCTCGACCTATTACATTAAATAATCCTCCGCGTGCTAAGTGACAAGCTACTTTTGCAAATACATCCATTTCAGTCGCTTCATCAAAACGATCGTGAATATTAATCTCTACAATTTTTTGAGGAACTATCTTTTGAGTAAGTATACTTAATATCCCGTTATCTGAACAAATAAAATAATGATCATTCCATTGCATTGCAATGTGCTTATTTTCTTTAGTAAGTTCGGCATCTACACCAACAAGGTGTATGGTACCTTTAGGGAAATTAGCATAAGCTGTTTCTAAAATATAACTAGCCTCAAGAATATTAAAAAGATCTACATGATGAGATATATCAACAATAGTAGCCTCTCTAAATTCAGAGAGGATTTTCCCTTTTAGGGAGCCTACGAAGTGATCCTTCAGGCCAAAGTCGGTTGTAAGGGTTATTATTGACATAAAATTGTGTAAAACTTTTATAGGGTGCGATTAAAATTTCACTAAATTTGAATGCAAAGCTAGTAATTATATAGCTATTATTTTTAATTTAAAAAGACTGCTTTTGAACGAAAGAATAATTGAACTAATAGATATTGCTCCAAAAGATTTTTGGGGGGCTCAGGACACTCATCTAGAAACAATTAAAAAATACTATCCAAAATTAAAAATTGTTGCCCGTGGCACTACAATAAAGGCATTTGGAGAAAGTGAGATACTCGATGAGTTCGAAAAACGATTCAAAAGGTTAATGTTACACTTTTCTCGCTATAATAATATTAATAATAATGTTATTGAAAGAGTCATTCAAAGTGACCAACAAGAGGAGTATATGAATCCTAAAGATAAAATACTAGTACATGGGCTAGGAGGTAAGCTTATAAAAGCAATGACTCCAAACCAACAAAAGCTAGTAGATCTTACAATGAAAAATGATATGGTGTTTGCTGTTGGTCCTGCTGGTACGGGTAAAACTTATACAGGAGTAGCACTTGCAGTAAGAGCATTAAAAGAAAAACAGGTTAAACGTATAATACTTACTCGACCTGCTGTAGAGGCTGGAGAAAACCTTGGTTTTTTGCCTGGTGACATGAAAGAAAAATTAGATCCTTATATGCAGCCATTATATGATGCATTACGTGATATGATACCACCAGAAAAGTTAGAAGACTATATATTAAAAGGGATTGTACAAATAGCACCATTGGCTTTTATGCGTGGACGTACGCTAGATAATGCTTTTGTAATATTAGATGAAGCACAAAATACTACACACTCGCAAATGAAAATGTTTTTAACGCGTATGGGTAAAAATGCTAAGTTTATGATAACTGGTGACCCAGGTCAGGTAGATTTACCAAGACGAACGATATCAGGGTTAAAAGAAGCCTTATTGGTACTTAAAAACGTAGAGGGTATTGGAATGTTACATCTTGATGATAAGGATGTTGTACGACATAGATTAGTTAAGAAAGTTACTGATGCATATAAAGCTATAGAAAATCACGATTAAAATTAATGTCTAAATTTTTCGGTACTATAGTTGCGTTACTTTAATGACAACAACAATGTTTATGTATTGAAATTAAAAATTAATAGGCATGAAAAAATATATTTTATCTATAGCCATTGTTTTTGTATTACTCTTGAGTTGTAAGTCGCAAGATAAACCTCAAAGTAAAAAAGAACATATTGTTAAAACAGAAACGACCACAGTTACAAATGATACTGTTAAGATAGCTAATGAAGAGCTAGAATATGAGATAATTATAATTGACCCCGGTTTTAATGGTTGGTTAGCTTCTAGAGCTAGGCAAAGAGGTTATTATAGTCAAAACTATCTTGAAATGAAGAATAGATTATGGATAGTAGAGTGGAATAGTAGAGTGTCTAACCCACAGCGTTACGGTAATTTATATCAAATGCGTGTAGATTATAGACCACAAATAGACTATGGTTACGAAGTAAACTATCTTTTATACAATTATCTTGTATATTTTCAGTTATCCAATAATCAAAAGTTAGGAGGTATTATACCACAATATTAAAACAAACAGGTATATTTGTGGAGAGGTCTTATTTATGGAAAAATTAAAAAAACGTTGGGGAATAACAAGTAACTTTCAGCTTGTAGTAATCTTTATAGTATTTGCTGTTACAGGGTCTACGTCGGCTTACTTGTCTAAACCTGTTTTAGCATGGATGAGTATCACCAAAGAGACATTTCCTCCTTATTTTTATTATCCATTATATATAATCTTGATATTCCCTATATACCAAGTATTGCTAGTCTTTTTTGGTTTTGTCGCGGGACAATTTCAATTCTTTTGGAGCTTTGAAAAAAGAATGCTTAAAACATTAGGCTTAGGATTTCTCTTTAAAAAATAAAAGCCCTGTAAATACAGGACTTTTATTTGAACTCTATTGTTTCATTTTAGACTTATAATTCTTCTTTAACTTTTCAAGTTTAGGTGTTATTACAGCTCTACAATAAGGTTGATTCTTATTTAAAGCATAGTAATCTTGATGATAATCCTCTGCAGGATAAAAAGTACTCGCTTCAGATACTTTAGTTACTATCTTTTTATCAAAAATATTTTGACTATCAAGCAAGTTTATAAAATTCTCAGCAGCTTTTTGCTGTGCTTCACTAGTATAAAAAACTTCACTTCTATATTGTGTTCCCACATCAGCACCTTGTCTGTTAAGTGTAGTAGGGTCGTGTGTTGCAAAAAACACCTCTAATAAATCTTCATAAGCAATTTCATCAGGGTTAAAAGTAATTTTAATAGCCTCAGCATGATCGCTATAACCGCTACCTACTTCTCTATAGGTTGGGTTTTTACTTTCCCCACCTGTATAACCAGAGACTACTTCATCAACACCTTTTAAATCAGTAAAAAAGGCTTCGGTACACCAAAAGCACCCTCCTGCAAAAATGGCAATTTCTCTATTTTCCATATTGTTTACGCTCTTTTTTGTTTCATTTACATTATCTGCTCTTATTGGTTTTTCTGTTTTCGATTGACACGAAAATGAAACCATAGCCACTAGTATTGCAATTGCCTTATTCATAGTTTCTTTAAAATTAATAATTAGTATTCATCTTTATTAAGTTTGTCCGACCAAACTTTGTACTACTACATACGAAATATTGTGCCAAAAAAGATTTATTCTTTTTTAAATTGTTTGTTTCTTTGTGAAAACTGCACAAATGATACAGGCAAAGAATATACATAAATATTATGGAGATCTTCATGTTTTAAAAGGAGTTGACCTTCATATAAAAAAAGGAGAAGTCGTTTCTATAGTAGGAGCGTCTGGTGCTGGAAAAACTACTTTATTACAATTATTAGGTACTTTAGATAAACCAAGTAAAGAAAGTGGTACTTCATTAACCATTAATAATGAAGATGTACTAAACATGAAAGATAAAGCATTATCACGCTTTAGAAACCTACAATTAGGCTTCATATTTCAGTTTCATCAGCTATTACCTGAATTTTCAGCCTTAGAAAATGTTTGTATTCCAGGTTTTTTAGCAAAAAGACCTAAAAGTGAAGTTGAAGCTGAAGCTAAAAGGTTATTAGATTACCTAGGGCTTTCTCATAGAATAGATCATAAACCAGGAGAACTTTCAGGAGGAGAACAACAACGTGTAGCCGTAGCGCGATCATTAATAAACAATCCTGCTGTGATTTTTGCCGATGAACCTTCAGGAAACTTAGATACTGCTTCTGCAGAGAATTTACATAAACTGTTCTTTAAGCTACGTGACGAAATGGGGCAAACTTTTGTTATTATAACTCATAATGAAGAACTTGCCGATATGGCTGATAGAAAACTAGTAATGAGTGATGGACAAATAGTATAACTATATGATATTGATACTAGTATATTGGCTGTTTTTATTCTTTTTATTACTTCCCTTTGGGATGTTAGTAAATAAGAGCTTAAAACTGAAAACAACCAATACTTGTATTCTATTATTACTAGGGTTAGTAGCTCTTACCCTTAGTTTTACAGTAACTGCTTTTTTCTTCTCTTTAGGACTTTATAGCATACTGTGCTACCTCTTCTTGAACTCTTTATTATATTTTATATATCATAAAGAACTAAAAGAAACATTAATCACTTTCATAAGGCAAGTACAAAGGTTATCATTGTTCTATAAAAGTGTTTTGATCCTATTATTGTTAGGTGCTGCGCTAAAAAGTGCGCAATTACCTTTTATAATTGATAATGAAAGCTACTATATTCAAACAATTAAATGGGTTAACGAATATGGCTTAGTAAAAGGATTGGCTAATATTCATATCTATTTAGCTCAAGTATCACCTTGGCATATATTGCAAGCTGGACTAAATTTGAGTTTTTTGTCTACTACATTTAATGACCTCAATGGCTTTTTGTTTATTATCTGTATATTATATTGCTTGTTAGAACCTAGAAATAATGAAAAAAGTAATAAAACAACTTGGTTTAGTTTATTACCTGTTGTATCAATAGTATTTTTCTTGTTTTTAGACGCTCCATCGCCCGATTTACCACTTTTAGTAATTACACCTCTAATACTTTATTTATACACCAGAGAGCAAACATTAGAGCGTTTTAAAATAAGCCTTATACTATTTGCCTTTATAGCTTTTATTAAAATCACTATACTACCCGTTGGTATTTTGTTTTTACCAGCATTAATAAATAGAGGTAAGTTACTGTATTTTATAAAACTACTATCTGTTTTTGCAACAATATGGATAGTAAAAAACATAATCGTTTCAGGTTATCCACTATATCCTTTTACTTTTATTACTTCAGGAAACGATTGGGTAGTACCACAAGCTATATTAGATAGTATTAATACAATATCACACAAAGATGTCTATGGGGTAGATAGTAGCACCTCGTTTATACAAAAGCTAATAAGTTGGTTACAGTTAGATGGTATCAAAGGGGTATTTAATAAGCTAATAGTGTTCTTATTTTTAATAATGTTACTATTTAAAAAGGTACGACAAAACAAAAAGTACTTAGTTATATACAGTGCCTTTTTAATACACTTTATAACGTTATTATTTATATCGCCACAGTATCGCTTTTTCTTACCTGAAATAATGTTTTTTACGCTGTTCATTATTAGTGAAGTAGTAAACTATTTAAATAAAGAAACATTCAATACAACAGTTATACTAGGCGGAGTGTTACTATCTTTTACACTATTTGTAGATTTCAATTTTAAACCACTTACCGCAAATAAACACCATCAATCAGTATCTAAACTTAAGGCTTCTCAGTTATACCAACCAGAGCCTATTACACGTTATCCTGAGATGAAATTTATTAAAAAACAAGTAGGTAAATTTGAATACTATTCACCCGAAACAAATTTCTTTATTTTTGGTACAGGTAATGGTTCATTACCCTGTGTAAACGAATCTCAATTAGATTACTTTAAACAAAAAACAGGTTATATTCCACAACCAAGAGGCGAGTTTATAGAAGAGGGTTTCATTTCAACTAAAGCTTTAGATAACATAATTCAATAGTATTGAAAAATAAATACTTATAAAAATAGATGATTCTACAAGAGAGATTTATAAGAAGTATGGTATAGATCCTGAAAAAAGGGAAGCTGAAAACTATTTAATAATAAATAAAAGATTATCTCAATTATCTGAAAAATATAAAAATAAGTTAGAAGATGATTTTCAACATGGTCTTGATAATAATTTTGAAGAGTTAAAGAAATATTTAATTGATGACATATTTATATTTACAGAGCTTGAAAAAAATGTTTATCAAGTAGTTCAATGCCTTATGATAAAAGCATATTCTGCGAGTATAACATTAACTAATCACATTCTAGAACGATTGTTAAAATTAGCATTAATAAAAGATGAGTTGAAATTAGAAAGAATTAATTTCGAAAAATGGAATGAAACTTATACGGCTGATAAATTTGAGGAAATTAATAATTCAACAATGTTTGATACCATAAAAAAATGTCATGAAAGAAAATTAATTGATGATGAAGAAAAAGAACACTTAACATATATCAGACAAAGTATTAGAAATGGCTTTTCACACTATACTCCAAAAGCAATTTTAAAAGATAATTATGATACAAAAACATTTACTTTGAGAGATAGAAATCATAATGAAATTAAAAAAATTGAAATGAATTATAAAGATATTCCTATTTTTCAATCTCATTATATTGATCAATTTACGAGGGAGCATGCTTTAGAATATTTTGATTACGTATTTGTATTAATCAATTCTATAAAAAATAATTTGATGATTAAACATCGAAGCTGTTAATTTAATCAAGATGAACCCACTAGATTTAAAACTTTTTCTTGATGAGAAAGTAATACTTTATAATAAACCTGATTTTATAGAATCAGACCCTATACAAATACCACATCTATTTACGAATAAAGAAGATGTTGAAATAGCTGGTTTTCTTGCTGCAACAATAGCTTGGGGAAACAGAAAAATGATAATAAACAATGCTTATAAAATGATTGATTTGATGGGAGGTAGTCCTTATGATTTTATAATGAATCATAAAGAACATCATTTAGAATCGTTAGAAGGATTTGTACACCGCACTTTTAATAGTCTTGACTTTGTAACGTTTATAAAAGCACTTCAAAATATTTATATAAATCATGGTGGGTTAGAGGCTGTTTTTAATAAAAATATAGAAGACAATAGCTTACAAAAGAGCATCCATGAATTTAAAAAAGTGTTTTTTGAAATAGAACACCTACAACGTACTCAAAAACATGTATCAGATCCTTTAAAAGGTTCGGCAGCAAAACGTATTAATATGTTTTTACGTTGGATGGTACGAAAAGATAATACAGGGGTAGATTTAGGGATATGGAATAATATTTCACCTGCTGTTTTATCCTGTCCGCTCGATGTACACTCTGGTAATGTGGCCCGTAAATTAGGAATATTAACACGTAAACAAAACGATTCCAAAGCCTTAGCAGAATTAGATACTCAATTACGATTAATGGATGCAAATGACCCTGTAAAATATGACTTTGCATTGTTTGGTTTAGGAGTATTCGAAAAGTTTTAGCAATTACATTTAGTTTTTAGTATTAAAACAGGATAATAAATATGCATTAGTATTATTTTATTAAATTGCATGCATTAATACCCGTAAAACTTACATGGAAAACACTCCCAGTACTTCTGATAATAAAAAAACAATAAGTCTTTTTCAAGCCCTTATTCCTGTTATATTACTTGTTATAATTTTAGCCTATAATGTAAAAGTCTTTGGAGATGATGCTCTTAGTGGCTCTAATCAATTTGTATTACTACTAGGCGGTGCTATTGCAGCCATTGTAGGCTTTGCAAATAAAATTCCTTATTCTAAAATGCTCAAAAAAGTATCTAAGAATATAAAATCTACAGCAGGAGCAATACTTATACTACTTTTAGTAGGTGCATTATCAGGAACTTGGTTACTAAGTGGTATTATTCCTGCCATGATATATTATGGATTACAAATATTAAGTCCAGATATTTTCTTACCTGCCTGTGTAGTGATATGTTCTATAATATCTATTGCTACAGGTAGCTCATGGACAACCTCTGCAACTGTAGGTATTGCGCTTATAGGTATTGGGAATGCAATGGGAATGAACTCAGGTATGGTAGCTGGTGCTGTAATATCAGGAGCTTATTTTGGCGATAAAATGTCACCATTATCAGATACTACAAACCTTGCGCCTGCTATGGCTGGAGCCGATTTGTTTTCGCACATACGCTATATGGCACTAACTACAGTGCCTACGTATGTAATAACATTAATTATTTTTATAATACTTGGTTTTTCTCAAACTACATCTGGCGCTGCCGATACACCTGAAACACTAGCAGCTATAACAGATAGTTTTAATATAAGTGGATGGTTATTTATTGTTCCGCTTATAGTAGTAGGTTTAATTGTAAAGAAAACAGAACCTCTTATAGCATTACTTTTCGGTACACTATTAGGCGGTTTTTTTGCAATTATTTTTCAGCCAGAACTTGTTGCAAAAGTAGGAGGATCAGAAACTCTAAACTTTGTATCAGGATATAAGGGAGTAATGAATGCTATAACAGTAGAAACTACCATAGAAACTACTAACGAAATGCTTAGTGGGCTATTTACATCAGGTGGTATGCAAAAAATGATGGGTACTATATGGCTCATACTTTGCGCAATGGTATTTGGTGGTGTAATGGAAGCTATAGGAGCGCTTAAAGTTATTAGTAATGCATTATTGAGAGTTGCAAATGGAGTGTTTGGTCTTTTTGCTAGTACTGTAGCCAGTTGTTTGGTGCTAAATGTTACAGCATCCGATCAATATCTTGCTATTGTTGTTCCTGGTAAAATGTTTGCTAATGCATATAAGGAAAAAGGACTTGCTCCAGAAAACCTTAGTCGTACATTAGAAGATTCTGGTACGGTAACATCAGTTTTAATACCTTGGAATACCTGTGGAGCCTATCAATCAGGGGTATTAGGAGTAAGTACATTTGCATATTTACCATATGCCTTCTTTAACCTTATGAGCCCAATAATGACACTTATTTTTGCGGCATTCCATATCAAGATTAAAACACTACTTAAAAAATAAAACACCTATTGCAATACAATTGCGTTTGTTTAAATATTAAGTGGCGCTTACAATAATTATTAATAAATTTGCGCTCACAAATAATTTCCATGCAAGAAGAAAAATGTAATTGGTTTGCATCGTGGTTCGATACACCATACTATCATATTTTATATAAAGACCGTGACGATAATGAAGCACGTGTTTTTATGGATAACCTTACGAGTTATCTAAACTTACCAGATGAAGCAACAATATTAGACCTTGCTTGTGGTAAAGGTAGGCACTCGGTATATCTAAATAAGTTAGGGTATAATGTTACTGGTGCTGATTTATCTGAAAATAGTATAAAGTCTGCCTCAGAATTTAGTAATGACAAACTACATTTTAAGGTACACGATATGCGTGAACCGTTTGAAGAGAAGTTTGATGCTATATTTAATCTTTTTACAAGTTTCGGATATTTTGAAAATGAGGAAGATAACCTTACGACCTTAAAAGCAATACATAATAGTCTTAGTGAATATGGTTTTGCTGCAATTGATTTTATGAATGTACAGTATGTACTTGATAATTTAATAGCAGAAGAAGTAAAAACTGTTGAAGGGATTGACTTTAATATCAAAAGATATTTAAAGGATGGTCATATCGTTAAAGAAATAAACTTTGAAGATAAAGGTAAAGAGTATCATTATACTGAGCGAGTTAGAGCATTAACGCTTGATGATTTCGAAACAATGATGGAAAAAGCAGGGATTTATTTATTAGAAATTTTTGGTGATTATAAGCTAAGTAAGTTTCATAAAAATGAATCAGAACGTTTAATTATGATTTTTAAATAATGATATATATACTTCCCTTATTATCTGTTATTTTAGGTTTTGCAGTTGCTCTAATACTAAAACCTAAAAACAAAAAGAATATCAAATTACTACTCGCATTTAGTGGTTCTTTTTTATTAGCGCTTACAGTAATGCATTTATTACCTGAAGTTTATGAGAGTAGTATGCAAGGCCATGAAGGGCACGACCATGGTCATAATCATTACCATAATAATCCTGTAGGGCTATTTATAATGATAGGTATAATATTCCAAATTATACTAGAATACTTCTCTAAGGGTGCAGAACATGGTCATGTACACGGTAATGATAATAGCAAAGAACATAGCAATAGTATGCCTTGGCTACTTTTTATTAGCTTGTGTATACACGCATTACTAGAGGGTATGCCTGTAAGTCATCATCATAATTTAGCATGGGGTATTGCTATACATCATTTCCCTATTGCAATTATATTAACCGCATTTTTTGTAAACTCAGGACTAAACAAAACAGCTATACTATTGTTTATGGTAGCATTTGCTATAATGACTCCGCTAGGAACATTAATATCAGATCAATTACCATTTGTAGAGCTTTACTATACTGAGATTTCTGCTATTGTAGTAGGAATACTTTTCCATATATCATCTACCATTATTTTTGAAAGTAGCGAAGATCATAAATTTAATATAACTAAACTTTTAGCTATTATATTAGGTGTTATTGTGGCTTATTTTCTATAATTTTACGCTAAAAGCAAATAACTATGTCTTTTACTAGGACTACAGAGCAAAGCTCAAAATACGAACACTTAGAGAAAATGCCCGTATCGGAATTATTACAGAATATTAATAATGAAGATAAAACAGTTCCTCTAGCTATAGAAAGGGCATTACCACAGGTAGAAAAACTGGTAGAAACGGTAACTAAACAATTAAAACTAGGAGGGAGGCTATTTTATATAGGTGCCGGTACTAGTGGTCGTTTAGGTGTTGTAGATGCTTCGGAGTGTCCTCCTACTTTTGGTGTGCCTTTCGATCTTGTTGTTGGTATTATTGCAGGAGGCGATACAGCTATAAGAAAAGCAGTAGAATTTGCTGAGGATGATAAAAATCAAGCGTGGAAAGATCTTAACGATTGTAATATAAACGATAAAGATATTGTAATTGGTATAGCGGCATCAGGTACTACGCCTTATGTCATTGGTGGTTTAGATAAATGTAATGAGAATAATATAACTACAGGTTGTATTACTTGCAATATAGACAGCCCATTAGCAGAGATAGCACAATACCCCGTAGAGGTCATTACAGGACCTGAGTTTGTAACAGGTAGTTCTCGTATGAAAGCAGGTACAGCACAAAAGCTTGTACTTAATATGATATCTACAGCTGCTATGATACAGTTAGGGCGTGTAAAAGGCAATAAAATGGTCGATATGCAACTTAGTAATCATAAACTTGTAGATCGTGGCGTACGTATGATTATGGACGAATTAAACATTACTCGCGAAGAAGCTACTATTTTATTAGAGAAGCATAAAAACGTAAGAAATGCAATAGATAAATATAGAATTTAATGAATAGTCAAATACTAAATAAAGTAATAAATATTATTACAATAAGTTTTTTCATTTTTTCTCTTTCAAAATTAATTAATTTAGTTTCTGGGACTGGTTCTATATTAAATATCTTGTTTTATGGAATTATTTATTCAACTATAATTCCTTTTTTTTTCTCAAAAAACAAAGAGTATATTACAATTTCTTTTTATATAATTACATATTTAATTTCTATTGTATTAAATCTAATATTACATTATATTTATAGTGATATCTTT
>MPCW01000014.1 GCA_001874325.1 Flavobacterium sp. MedPE-SWcel
TATCATAAAAAAAGCAGCACTCTTAGAGTGCTGCTTTTTTTATGATATATAATATAAAGGTTACTCTTTTTTATACAGTTTTGCATTATCAGCAAAAAGCTCGATATCAACCTTTGGTTCACCATATAGTTGAATTTCAGTTTTACCACTAGCCGATATAGAGATAGTTTCTGTAGCAAGTACATTACAATTACTATAACCTTCTGTTAGTACTTTTAATGATTCAACAGCAAATCGTTTTCCTTCAAATTCCGCATTATTGTCGATACGTATTTGTGCTTGTGCAGCATCACCCTCTATAGTTGCTTTAGTTTTTTGGTATAAATCTATTTTAGCACTTTGCGAGGCGATTAATGCCTTTAAATTAGCACTTTTACTAAGTACGATTGTAGTACTGTCTGCTTCTTGGACATTAATTTCTGCTTTAGTTTTATTATCCATACTTAATGAAAAATTCTTAGACTTTACATTAAGATATGATTTTGAGTAGTCAATGTTTTTTATTGTAATATTATCTAGTTCAAGACTTTCAATAGCGTTTAGTATTACTTCATGTTTTACAGTAACAGCAGTAAGTTCATCAGTATAAGTAATTCTAATAATTAGTTTTTTAGAGCTAGTAATACGTTTACTAGTAGTAATTCTTAATTTTCCGGCATACGTTTCTGCAACAATTACTTCATGTAAGTTATCATCAGCTTCTATTTCTAAAGCAGGTTCATCTCCTTTAATTAAAAACACCTCTAAGTTATCTTCTACCTCTAGATGGTTAAAATCGCTAACCTCTTTTTGTGTAACAGACACAGTTCTAGATCCCTTTATCTTTTCTTTCTTTTGCGCTATAGCTACAGTAGAAAAAAGTACTGTAAAAACTATTATAACTACATTCTTCATGTTCTATCTTTTGGATATTGGTTGTAGCAAATATATAAAAAAACACCAGCGAAAGCTGATGTTTTTAAATACGAATAATGTTGTTACAGTAAGATTCTATTTAAGAAGATCAATTATTCGCTTTTTTTAACACTACCACCAGAAGACGCATCTTTAGATAGTTGAGCAGGTGTATTAATATATTTTATACTACTAGCACTTGATGCTTCAGCATGTAAACTTTCTTGCGGGTTAATAGTTGTATTACTAGCGCTCGATGCATCAGCTACAACGTGCTTAGCAATGAGTCCTTTAGCATTTATCCTACTACTACTACTAGAGTCAGTATCAAGTTGTATTGTTTTACCTCTAACCGTTATTTTGGCAGCACTACTAGTTTCACACGAAGCATTTTCAGCATCTATAGCTACCTCTAAGCTACTTGCGCTACTAGCCGAAAGACTGATGTTTCTAGACCTTATAGTGTTTAAGCTAATTACTTTAGCACTACTAGAAGTTTCAATACCTTTAATATTGGGTGTACGCACTTTTACTTTTAGTTTAGTAGCATTTTTAATGTTGCCATCTATAAATATCTCTAACTGCTTACCTTTAATTTCAGTTTTAATAAGTTCTTGTAAGTTGTCGTCTGCTTCAACTGTAATCGAAGCTTTGTTATCTTGTTCTATAACTACTTTTAATCCAGTACTAGCCGATATATAGTCAAAATTTTCTGAAACAGGTCGATTTTGTGAAACAACATTTCCGCTACCTTCAGTTGATGAAAAAATAAGATTGTCATCACTTTTATTGAATACACAAGAACTAAATAATATAGCAGTTATTGTAGCTATTATTAGTTTTGTGACATGTGCTATAACTTTTACCATAATGTGTTAATTTATTATTTATCAGTTTCTACACTTACTTTGTCTGTCTCTACGCTAATGTTTACAGATTTATCATTTATACGTATATGGCCTTCTTCACCATTCAACTCTATATCTAACGTATTATGATCATCTTCATCATAGTAGTAATCTTCATTTTCAAAGTTTATTTTTTCTCTATATTCTGGATGTTCTTCTAATACTTTGTTAATAAGCTCTTCATCTGATAAACCTTCATATTCAGGAAGCTCTTCTCTCACTTTAGAAGCAAAGTGTGAAGGGGTTAAACCTTCTAGTCCTTCATTTTCAAGTTTTTTAAACTTATCACAATCAATACAATTTACTTTGTCTTTAGCCATTTGATATAGGTTTTCACTATCATACCAAAGGTCAAAAAAGTAATTATTAGTTCTATCGTAATACTTTACGTTACTATCAGGCTTAAAATATGTACCTTCTGGTAAGTAAAGGTAAATTTCAACATTTTGTTTTCTGTACTTATGGCTACTCTCTGTAGTAAGATAATTGTCTAGAACTATATTGTTTCCTTCAATTACATAATTATAATCGATGAATTCAGCTCTTTTTCTAGCCTCAGAGATAGAGTTGCCTAAAGATATTTTTTCTATTTGTAAATAAGGCATTGTTTCATCTGTCTTCATTACATATATTCTAACATCATTAGAGTAAATAATATTGGTACCAGCAGTATCTTGAGTAATACGGAAACCATCTCCGCTTTCCCACGACTTGTCATAGTAATTATTATACTTAAACTTTAAGTTAATAGTATCATTTTGAGTAATGTTAATCTCCTCTTTTATAAAAGATTTTCCTTCATGACTAATTTCATTCCCTACAGTTATGCATATATAAATTATACCAACTATACCAGTAATCCATAGTGCTAGTAGTGTGTACTTTGCTGTATTTCCTATTGATTTTAAGTTTTCTACTAAAATTTTAAGACCAAGTAGAAATAGGCAGAATAATGGAATTCCTATAGCAAGAAGACCAAATATCCCAGCAACCCATATAGGTAAACTAGTATAATTAACACCATCAGCATAAGGATAAAACGATGAGTTTTCCATAGAAGAGGTGAATAGCATGGTAAAGAAACCTATAATAACTCCCACTAATGCTAAAGTAGAAAACATAATAATAAATGCACCTATTACTTTAGCAAAGCCTTTAAATAGGGCGCTGAAAACTTTCCCTAAACCATTTCCCAGTTTCTCCGCTCCAGATTTTGCATTAGATCCTAGTTTATCATAATCTACACTCTGTATTTTATTACCTAAAGCATCAAACTCTTCACGAACCTTACGTTCAATGTTAGATATATTGATAGGCTCCCCAGTCATTTCTAATTTTTCGGTAGTAGTTATGGCTTTTGGTATTAGTATCGATAAGATTATATAAATAATAACACTAGTACCAAATGATATAAATAATGATAAAATAAAAATAATTCTAATCCATAACGGATCTATTCTAAAATAGTGAGAAAGACCGGCACATACACCACTAATCATACCTTTTTCACCATCTCTATAAAACTTTCTTGTTCGTTTAGGTGTATATCCTGGCGGGTAATAAGTGTTACTTTTTTGTGTAGGCTCATCATCGTCGAGTCTGTAATCTTCAGGTTGCCCCATTATCTCGATAATCTCATCTACTTCTAGAGTACTAACTACTTGTTTATCGTTTTTAAGTTTTTCAGACAATAATTCTGAAATTCTACTTTCGATGTCGTTCATAATTTCATCTTTTCCATCTGGTGGTAAAGAGTTTCTTATAGCATCAAAATAGCGATTTAATTTTTGATAAGCATTTTCATCTATATGAAAGAAAAAGCCTCCTAAATTTATACTTACTGTTTTGTTCATGACTATGCTTTTTGACTTGTTATTATATTTACTGCATCGGAAAGCTCCGTCCAGGTAATGCTTAATTCGGTTAAAAATTCTTTTCCTTCATCGGTAAGACCATAATATTTTCTTGGAGGTCCTGATGTAGATTCTTCCCAACGATAGCTTAAAAGACCATCGTTTTTAAGTCTAGTAAGTAGCGGATAAATTGTACCCTCTACTACGAGCAGCTTAGCGTTTTTTAGAGTATCTAATATTTCAGATGTATAAGCGTCTTTTTCTTTTAGTACAGAAAGGATGCAAAACTCTAAAACTCCCTTGCGCATTTGTGCCTTGGTATTTTCAATATTCATAGGCTTTATATTTATAGTCGTTTCATTATATCTATTCATGATTGGTGACCAATCATTTCTGTTATTTTCTTCTAACTGCAAAGGTATCATCTCCTAGCTTAATTTTATTAGGTTTTCCATAATAGGTTATAGCCGAAGAGTTATCTACATCAGTAGTAATGGAGTCTTTTACATATATTATTACAGATGACATTCTTCTTGCCCATACATCAGCATTTCTAGAGGTGAATTTATCAGCGATAAGAGTACCACCACTGCAAAATATATTTGCTGTTTCTGTATTTCCGTAAAGTTTTACATATGCACCGCCGGTAATATCAGTATTTAATACCTCAGTGATTATACTTCCTTTAAAACCAGCTCCAGAACTAGCTTTAACATGACATTTTTTAGTAGTATTAATATTACCAGTTAAAGAACCTCCAGTTCTTAATGTTACGGTAAGTTCGGGTGTATTAATTTGATTTGTAATTTTTACAATAGCACCAGATGTAACAGTAATATCCGAAATATTATTATCAGAGATATATACTTTTATGTTCTCAGTAATTTTAGATGTAGTTTCGTTTTCTTCTTTATCAATATAAACCTTTAAGAGTTTACCGCTACGCTCTGTTACTACATAATCTAAATTTTCTTTATCCGTAGATACCACTCTTACAGACTCTGTGTCGTCATGCGTGTATATAACCTGTATACCACTTTGAATTTTTAGGCTATTAAAGTTTTTAACGTTCCGTGTCTCTACATTTTGGGCTAAAGCCGTTGCGCCTGTTAAAGCTAGCATTGCTGTAAATAGCATTGTTTTCATGATTGTTTGTTTTTTGATTGATGATTGATTTGATGATGATGATTGATTGTGCCTGTTTTATAGGCAAAGGCTGATTATTTTATAAATTTTATTGTTAAAGGATATTTGTATACTTCTCCATTACTGTTTTTAACAGCAGCGTATATAATAACGCAAAACTCAACTATTTTTAATGTTGCAAGTAGTAAGATGGTAACAGCAGATAGCGCTACCATAGTGGTTATTTTACCTGCGGTAAATTGTTCTATAACCCATTCAGAGTTACTAGATATTGTTAAGTCTACACCACTCATAACATTGTAGAGTATAAAAGGTATAGATACTACTAGAATAGACATGAAGTAAAGCAGAAGACTTAACTGGAAATTAATTACTTGTTTTCCATTTTGATCTATAAAATCAGAATCTTTCTTTTTTAAACTCCATATTAATACAGGGAAAATAAAATTACCTAATGGTAAAAAATATTGCGTTAAAGTACTTATTTGTAGTAGAGTCGATGTGTTTTTATCTGCTGTTGTTACCATAGTATAGTCTATTAGCTATTAATGTTCTATGCAAATATATGTAGTTTAAAAGGTATTATGCAATACAAAGTACTTTAATTTAACATTTTTTTAACAAAAATAAATTTTAAGACTGGTAGAATAATTACTGTATTTGATATTGTTAAAATAGAATCTTTTACCTTTATAGAAGGTAATTAAAAACAGTATTTTTGCTTTAAACTCTTTTAAAACCTATAAATGACAGATATACGCCATTTAAATGGCGTATAAAAAACCAGGATAACCTTATAGATTTGTACCAACAAAAACATAAAGATGAAACAACAAACACTTAAGGAGAATTTATTGTATCAACGAAAGCTGAAAGGCTACACGCAAGGAGAACTTTCAGAATTAACAACTATTGGTGTACGTACAATTCAGCGTATTGAGAAGGGAGAAGTAGAGCCACATTTACAAACGGTAAAATTATTAGCGAGTGGATTGGGGGTTGAAGTAGATGATTTAATCATACTAGATAACCCTAATAAAGAAGTCATAAAAAGGAAATGGATGCTCTTGCTACACGGGTCTCCATTTTTAGGATTAATCTTTCCGTTTGGTAATGTTATATTTCCATTAATGCTATGGATTTATAAAGCAGATAAGAGTAAAACCTATAATGAGCATGGTCGTGCTGTTATAAATTTTCATTGCACCCTTAATCTTTTATTGTTAGTATCATTATTACTATTCTTTCCTTTTCCTGGAGTTAATTTTTTTGGAACTGGAGCAGTATTTCTTTTCGGAATTATTTTTAGTATAAAGAATTTAATGTCAGCTTTAAATTCTCATACCTATAATTACCCTTTATCTATTCCTTTCTTGAAGCCCAAGAAAGCAGTTTAATTTATTTTAATTTTTGTTTATATGTTAGGATTATTAGTAATAATAGTAGTCTCATGGGGACTCTTATACCTTATCGAGAAAAAAAATATAACAGCTTTAGGAATTGTTCCTAATCAAAAACGTGTTATTCAATTTTTATTAGGCTTTTTATTTATAAGTATAATTACCCTTTGTACGATTTATATCGAAACACTGATTAAGTCTATTGTTTGGGAATCCAAAAGTGTTGATTATGCATTGATTTATAAATCACTTTTGTATCATTTCAGGTCTGCTCTAACTGAAGATTTAGTATTTAGAGGTGCAATTTTATATATACTTATAAGTAAAATAGGTGCTAAAAAGGCAATTTTTATATCAGCGTTGTTTTTTGGAATATATCATGTGTTTTCATACGGAATGATTGAAGGTAGTATTATACTCATACTTTACGTTATTTTGATAACAGGATGTACTGGTTATGTTTGGGCATATGCGTTTGAAAAAACAAAATCTATAGCATTGGGTTTAGGGTTTCATCTAGGATGTAATTTGATAAGTGTATTTTTCTTCCCGTCGCAACCTTATGGAGAGTTATTGTTTGTAAAAGTTTCAGGAGTAAGTTTTTCAGAATGGAATGAACTCTATTTCTTATTATTTAAAGGTTTGTTTCCATCTGTATTGACCTTCCTTTTTTTGAAACTGATGCTCAAATCAAATTTTAAATTTTTTAAAAATGATTAAAATTATCATTGTTCATTTTTATTCTTTTGGCTTAGTTCTTATCTGAAATTATGGTTATATTAGCTATAAAACCAGATAGTTTATGAATTTTACACCTTCAAAATTAAATACTTTTGTGTTTTTTAAATTACCATCAGCCTATTGGTGTGGTGTGAGGGTAAAAAAAATATCAGAATCATCGTGTGTAGTTGTAGTAAAGCATAAATGGTTTAATCAAAATCCATTTAAGTCGATGTATTTTGCTGTTCAAGCAATGGCAGCAGAACTCTCTACAGGAGCATTGGTTATGTATCAGGTAAAAAAAAATAATGATAAAAAAGTTTCGATGCTAGTAGCGAGTAATAAAGCCCGCTTTATTAAGAAAGCTACAGGAGTAATTACTTTTACATGTAATGATGGAAATAAGGTAGAGGAGGCTATGAAAAGAGCAATTGAAACTAATGAAGGGCAGACTTTTTGGATGAAATCCATAGGGATTGATGAAAAAGGAGATCAAACTTCAGAAATGGAATTTGAATGGAGTATAAAAGTTAAACAATAAAAGGGAAATCATAAACAATAGTTAAACCACGCTGTTTAACAATTAATTAGAACGACCTGATATTATCTTTGTTAAAAAATAATTATGAAGGTTTTAATCACTGGAGCTACTGGTCTTGTAGGTAAAGAATTAGTGTCGCTGTTGCTGAAAAACGGGATTCATATTAATTACCTTACCACTTCAAAGAGTAAAATACAAAATAGTCAAAATTATAAAGGGTTTTATTGGAATCCTCGATGTGGTATTATAGATAAATATTGCATTGATGGGGTAGATGCTGTAATTCATCTTGCAGGAGCTTCTGTAGCTAAACGCTGGACGAAAGCTTATAAACAAGAAATAATAGAAAGTAGAGTGTTATCTACTAATATGCTTTTTAGTTTATTAAAAAATGAAGAAAACAACGTAAAACAATTTATTGCAGCATCAGGTGTCGGTATATATCCTGATAGTATCGATGCGGTGTATACAGAGCAAGATACAGTAATAGATAATTCCTTCTTAGGTTGTGTAGTAGACAAGTGGGAGAGAGCAGTAGATCAAATTAAGAGATTAAATATAAAAGTTTCAAAAGTACGTACAGGTATAGTGTTGTCTGCTAATGGAGGAGCGCTTACAGAGATGGTAAAGCCTGTAAATTTATGTGTAGGATCAGCTCTAGGTAATGGTAAGCAAATGCAGTCTTGGATACATATACAAGATTTAATCAACATATATACATTTATACTTCAACACGATTTAGAGGGAGTATATAATGCTGTAGCTCCTTATACGGTTACAAATAATAGTTTAATGAAAACTATAAGTAAAACACTTAATAAGCCTTATTTTATGCCAAATGTGCCAAAGTTTATGCTACGGCTAATTTTGGGTGAAATGCATACAATATTATTAAGTAGTCAAAATGTCAGCACAAGAAAAATAATAGGTGAAGGTTATCAATTCGAACATCTATCATTAGAAAAAGCATTAAAAGATATTTTACATAAATAGCACAAAAACAATCGTTTCCTTCGTTTTTGTGTTGTCTCGATACAATTTTACAACCAAGTTTTAATTTTAATATACCTTCTGGTTTATTTATAGCAGAAGTGCTGTTTTTAAAACAGAAAGATGTCTGTGACAATTTGACATTTTTTACGTTTTGGCAGTACTTTTGTTTATTGGGAGGAACGTAATATAAACATTAAATGTTCAAGAAAATATTTAAAAACATGAGCCAAGAGAATTCTGAAAGCCAAGAAAAAGATATTAAAAACGAAGATATAGCTATAGAAAACGAAACAGTTAATGAAAATGAAGCAGAAGCACCAGAAGTAGAGGAGCTTACTGAAGAAGAGAAACTGAAAGAAGAATTAGCGAAAGAAAAAGATAAGTTTTTACGTCTTTTTGCAGAGTTTGAAAACTACAAGAAAAGAACTTCTAAAGAAAGAGTAGAGCTGTTCAAAACAGCTAATCAAGAAGTACTATTGGCGTTATTACCAGTAATGGATGATTTTGATAGAGCTCTTGTAGAGATTGCGAAATCAGAAAATGAAGAATTGCTTAAAGGAGTAGAGTTAATACATAATAAATTTAGCGATACACTTAAATCTAAAGGATTAGAGCAAGTAGAAGTAAGAACAGGAGATACTTTTAATGCTGACTTTGCTGAAGCGATAACTCAAATACCTGCACCATCTGATGATCTTAAAGGTAAGATTGTTGATGTTATAGAAAAAGGGTATAAACTGGGTGATAAAATAATACGTTTTCCTAAAGTAGTATTGGGTAATTAAAAAGCATAAGCAATGAAGAAAGATTTTTACGAAATATTAGGTATAGATAAGGGAGCAACGGCTAGTGAAATTAAAAAAGCTTATCGTAAGAAAGCTATTGAATTTCACCCAGATAAAAACCCAGGAAATAAAGAAGCTGAAGAAAATTTTAAGCTTGCAGCAGAGGCCTATGAAGTACTAAGTGATGCTGATAAGAAAGCGCGTTACGATCAATATGGTCATGCGGCATTCGAAGGCGGTGGCGGAGGTCATGGCGGCTTTGGCGGAGGTGGTATGAATATGGATGACATATTTAGCCAGTTTGGAGATATCTTCGGAGGCGGCGGAGGCGGCTTTGGTGGTTTCGGCGGCTTTGGCGGCGGAGGCGGTCAGCGTAGAATGAAAGGAAGTAATCTTCGTATAAAAGTAAAGCTAACGTTAGAAGAAATTGCTAACGGTGTAGAGAAGAAAGTAAAAGTAAAAAGAAAAGTACAAGCTCAGGGAGTTTCATATAAAACTTGTTCTACTTGTAACGGTAACGGGCAGGTAATGAAAGTTACCAATACTATACTGGGTAGAATGCAATCAGCAACTACTTGTCATGTATGTGGAGGTACAGGTCAGACAATAGAATCTAAGCCATCACAAGCTGATGCGCAAGGTATGATACTGGAGGATGATGCAGTATCTATTAAAATACCAGCAGGTGTTGTTGATGGAATGCAACTAAAAGTTTCAGGTAAGGGTAATGATGCTCCTGGAGGTAATAGTGTGTCAGGAGACCTTATTGTGGCTATAGAAGAGATAGAACACAAGACGCTAAAACGTGAAGGAGAAAATTTACATTTAGATTTATATATTACTTTCCCAGAGGCTGCTTTAGGTACATCTAAAGAGATAGAAACAGTTGGTGGAAAAGTAAGGATAAAGCTAGAAGATGGGATACAATCAGGTAAGATATTAAGATTAAAAGGTAAGGGAATTCCGAGTATAAATAGCTATGGTAATGGAGACCTTTTAGTGCATGTTAATGTATGGACTCCTAGGACTTTAAATAAAGAACAACGTCAGTTTTTTGAGAAGTCAATGAAGGACGATAATTTCGTTCCACACCCTGAAAAATCAGACAAATCTTTTTTCGAAAAAGTTAAAGATATGTTTTCATAATTTAAGATAATTTTATATATTTGATTTTCACTAGTTAACTAGTGGATTTTTCTTTTTCATAGCAATTTTTCCCATCCTTATGTAAATAAGGGTGGGTTTTTTAATTAAAGCCTATACTTTTCATAACTATGCAAGATCATAAATGCCTGAATTGCGGAACTCCTCTTGGAGGGAAATATTGTTCTGGCTGCGGTCAGAAATCAGATACACACCGCTTAACATTAAAACATTTTTTAACGCATGAATTGTTACATGGGGTTTGGCATTTAGAAAAAGGTATTATACTTACAGTAAAAGCAGCTTTAATGCGACCAGGTTATGCTGCATTAGATTATATTGCAGGGAAAAGAGTAAAATATTATAATGTATTTTACTTGATGTTATTGGTTTTAGCAGCGATAATTTTTACAATTAATCATTCTTCAGGAACAGAGAGTTTTGATAAAGAATTAATTGAAGACCCTGATGAGATTGCTGAAAAGTTTATAACAGCTATAAAGTATTATATAAAACCACTATTGTTTACACTAGTACCTCTGTTAGCTATTAATAGCTTTATCCTGTATAGAAAGTTAAAATTAAATTTTTTAGAACATATTATTGTTTCAGGGTTTACTGTACTGGGCATGTTTATAGTTGCTTTGTTATCTGCCATATTGAGCATAAAATATTACCCTGTTACAGATTCTATAAGTAGTGTTTTAGGTTGGGTAGTGCTTCTATTTCCTGCATTATCACAATATCAAGTTTCTAAATCAAAATACACACTTTTTGGTTTCGGTTGGAGATTAATTATTTCGTTTATCATGTTTGTAATCGAAATATTCATAATATTATTCCTTTTTGGGGTATATGTAATTAGTTAATTTGAAAGGTATTTTTAATTTTTTTCGACATTACATAACATAATTTCTACTTTTACATCACAAGAAAAAAATATGAGTTCAATACTAGAAGTAAATAACGTCGTAAAACAATATGGCGATTATACTGCGCTAAATAATGTTTCATTGCAAGTCCCTAAGGGAAGTATATATGGGTTACTTGGTCCTAATGGGGCAGGTAAAACCTCACTTATTCGAATCATCAATCAAATAACAATGCCCGATAGTGGCGAGATATTATTAGATGGCGAAAAACTGAACCCAAATCACGTTGGTCATATAGGTTATATGCCAGAAGAACGAGGGTTATATAAGAGCATGAAAGTAGGAGAGCAGGCTTTATATTTAGCACAACTAAAAGGATTATCTAAACAAGAAGCTAAGAAGCAGTTAGAGTATTGGTTTGAAAAACTAGAGATACAAGGCTGGTGGAATAAAAAAATACAAGAGCTATCTAAAGGGATGGCACAAAAAATACAGTTTGTAGTAACAGTATTACATCAACCTAAGTTGCTGATTTTTGATGAGCCTTTTAGTGGTTTCGATCCTGTTAATGCTAACTTGATTAAAGACGAAATATTAGAGCTTCGAGATAAAGGAGCAACTATTATTTTCTCTACTCACAGAATGGAAAGTGTAGAAGAACTTTGTGATGATATAGCCTTGATACATCAATCGAATAAATTGATAGAAGGGAAACTTCATGAAGTGAAAAAACAACACAGAAGTAATGTATTTGAAGTAGGTATTGCACCACATAATTTTCAAGGATTGTTAGCAGATATTAGTACAAAGTACACCACAAAACAGGCAGACTTTAAAACGCTTGATGATGAGCTTAAACTAGAGGTGTCATTACCACAAGGAAGTACATCGCAAGATTTATTGCAATACCTGATGCCACAAGGTAACATAACTCACTTTGTAGAGAAGATACCAAGTGTAAACGATATATTTATTCAAACAGTAAGTAAAAAATAGTATGAGTCTTTCCCTTATTATAAAACGAGAATTTAACTCTAAGGTACGAAACAAGTCGTTTATTGTAATGACGTTTCTTAGTCCAATACTTGTAGTTGCTATGGGTACATTGGTGGCTTACCTTGCTAATATAAATAATGATGTTGTTAATCAAATAGCAATACACGATACGGCTAGTTTATTAAAAACTGATTTTGAAGATACTGATAATGTAAAGTATACTGACCTTTCTGAAATGTCATTAGAAATGGTTAAAAAAGAAGTATCAGAAAATGAAAGTTATGAAGGTTTAATTTACGTTCCTCAAACGGATGATATAACAGAACTAGTAGATAAAGTAGAATACATTAGTACCGATAGTCCGAATCTTGACTTTGTGTCTAACATGGAGCGTGTGGTTAATGATAAACTGACTAAACACAACTTGAAGGAACTAGGGTTTGACTATGATAAAATTGAGAACGCAAAAACAAAAGCAACAATACATTTTAGTAAATTTTCTGGAGAAGAAACCTTTAAAGAGGGGAGTATTATAAAGATAGTTATCGGAGGGGTATTTGGTTATTTAATCATGATGTTTGTAATTATTTATGGTAACATGGTAATGCGTAGCGTTATTGAAGAGAAGACTAATCGTATAATTGAAATTATCATTTCGTCAGTAAAACCATTTAAACTGATGATGGGTAAAATTATTGGTACTTCATTTGCGGGAGTATTACAATTTCTTATCTGGACAATATTAGGACTTGGGTTATTCTTTATACTAAGTAATGTATTTGGAGTACAAGTAGGTGCAGCATCGGCACAACCTGAAGCAGCAGAAATGTCGAGAGAGGCAATGAATGATGCACAATTATATATTAGTGAAGTATTAAAATTACCATTATTTACAATATTCATTTCATTTATAGTCTATTTTATAGGAGGGTTCTTTTTATATAGTTCATTATATGCAGCTATTGGAGCAGCGGTAGATAGCGAAACAGATTCGCAGCAATTTCTATTCCCTATTATCATGCCGCTTATGCTAGGGGTATATGTAGGTTTCTTTACCGTTATAAGCGACCCACATGGTACAGTGGCAACTATATTCTCTATGATACCGCTTACATCGCCTATAGTAATGATGATGCGTATACCGTTTGGAGTACCAGTTTGGCAACTAATTTTGTCTATGACAATACTTTTCGGAACGTTTTTTGGTGTAGTATGGTTTGCTGCAAAAATATACCGAATAGGTATACTTATGTATGGTAAAAAGCCAACGTATAAAGAGTTATTTAAATGGCTTAAATATTAACAAGTACGATTTATTAATAGAGGTTTTTGATAGCTTAAAGAATTCAATTGCCTGAGTAATTTATAATAAATGCCTAAAATATTAGTAATAGAAGACGAAGCTGCTATTCGTAGAGTATTAGTGAAAATACTAGCCGAAGAAAATGACACCTATGCTGTTGAAGAAGCAGAGGATGGTGTGAAAGGGCTTGAAATGATAAAGAATGAAGATTACGATTTAGTACTCTGCGACATTAAGATGCCTAAAATGGATGGTGTTGAGGTGTTAGAAGCTGTAAAGAAGATAAAACCCGAGATACCATTTGTAATGATATCAGGTCATGGTGATCTTGAAACAGCTATACAAACAATGCGTTTAGGCGCTTTTGATTATATATCTAAGCCGCCAGATTTAAATCGTTTGTTAAATGCCGTTCGTAACGCACTAGACCGTAAAGTGCTAGTAGTAGAGAATAAGAGGCTAAAAAAGAAAGTAAGCAAGAATTATAAAATGGTAGGGAATAGCGAACCTATAAACCATATAAAAGAAATAATAGAAAAGGTAGCTCCTACAGATGCTCGAGTACTTATTACCGGGCCAAATGGTACAGGTAAGGAGCTTGTAGCACATTGGTTACACGAAAAAAGTGAACGATCATCGGCACCATTTATAGAGGTTAACTGTGCAGCAATTCCTTCAGAGTTGATAGAGAGTGAGCTTTTCGGTCATGTAAAAGGAGCATTTACCAGCGCTGTAAAAGATAGAGCAGGTAAGTTTGAAGCTGCTCATAAAGGAACTATTTTCTTAGATGAAATAGGCGATATGAGTATGCCTGCACAAGCAAAAGTATTACGTGCTTTACAAGAGAACATGATACAGCGAGTAGGTGCAGAGAAAGATATAAAAGTAAACGTTCGTGTGGTAGCAGCCACAAATAAAGATCTTAAAAAAGAGATTGAAGAAGGACGTTTTCGAGAAGATTTATATCATCGATTAGCGGTAATACTAGTTAAAGTACCTGCACTGAATGATAGAAGAGATGATATTCCTGTATTAATAGAGCACTTTGCAGAAAAAATAGCAGGAGAGCAAGGTAGTGCCCCTAAAAAATTTGCAGATAAAGCTGTAAAATTGTTACAAGAATATGATTGGACAGGTAATATAAGAGAATTACGTAATGTAGTAGAACGTTTAATTATTTTGGGTAGTAATGAAATATCCGAAAATGATGTAAAACTTTTTGCAAGTAAATAATTGAGTAATACATATAGTATTATTAATATATAATTTTAGAATAAGTGTTTTTAAAAAAAATAAACTCAGATCTTTCAGAAAAGCTTGAAACAGCAGGAATAGTAGTGCCAACTACTTTACAAAAGAAGACTTTTGGTATTATTAAAAGTGGAGCTGATTGTGTAATTGCCGCACCGCGTAGTGGTGGTAAAACAACCGCTATAATTATTAGTGTAATACAACGATTAGAGAAACCTTTTGAAGAGTCTCCTCGTGCACTTGTAATGGCAGAAAACAAAGAGAAAGTACTTGAAATGCAAGAGTTGTTTAAGAAACTGAGTAAGTATACAGGTCTTAGAATTTACGGAGTATATGAACAGGGAGATATTGATTATGATAAAAATCAAATATCAGCAGGTATAGATATACTTATCGGTACACCAGGTATGCTTAATGAGATGTTTTCTGGAGCAGGGTTTGATGTAAACAGGTTAAAGATGTTTATATTAGATGATGCTCATGTTTTATTAAAACAAAGACAAGATACTAAAGTGCTTAGAATGTCTGACGGAATTATAAAGACACAACGTATATTCTTTACAGAAACAGTTACCGAACGTGTAGAATCATTGGCTAATAGAATAATGATAGAGCCAAACTATTTTGAGTTTGAAGATGAAAAGAAAGATGAAGCAGCGGCAGATAATTCAGGTACAGAACAATAAAAAGAGAACGATATGGGAATGATGAAAGTGTTTTCAGGAAGTAATATTTTAGCACAAGCATTAAAGCTTAAGCTAGAAGAGGCAGGTATAGATACTATAATTAAAAATAATGTTCAATCTGCTACAATGGCTGGTTTCGGATCTTCTGGACAAGCTGTAGAAATCTTTATTGATGAAAGGTTTTATGGAAAAGCCCATAAAACAATAGAAGATTTTAAAATGAGTATTTAAGTAATTTGTTTATGGATTAATTGTGTTACAATCTCAAAGGTTATATTATAGAGAGCTTCTTCCTACTGATGATGAAGTTATGTTTGCTTTAGATTCTGACCCTGAAGTACATCGTTATTTGGGTAATAATCCATTAACTAATATTGAACAGAGTAGAGAATATATTAAAAACATAAGGCAACAATATCAAGATAATGGTATTGGTCGTATGGCTGTTTTTATAAAAGAAACAAATGAGTTTATAGGTTGGGCAGGATTAAAGTTAGAACATAATGTAAACGGTTATGCTCAGTTTTATGATGTGGGCTATCGTTTTATGAAAAAATATTGGGGTAAGGGTTATGCCACTGAATCAGCTTTGTTTTTTATAAGCTATGGTTTTAACGAGCTAAGAGTTGAAAAAATAAATGCTTGTGCAATGGTAGATCATATTGCCTCTCGTCGTGCGCTAGAAAAGTCAGGATTAAAGTTTGTAGAAGATTTTGATTACGGCGATGGAGAAATATGCGCATGGTATGAAATTGAAAAACCTCAAAAAGTATAGATGCAATCTTTTAAGCGTATACTTTTTATTCTTTTCACTCTTTTTGTAGGGGTTTATCTTCTAATTGTCTCGATTTTATATTTTCAACAAGAAAGTTTGATATTTCCAGCACGTAAGTTATCACTTCATCATGAGTTTACTTATACGGATAGTTTTGAAGAATTAAATATTTCTGTTGATGATGAAATAAGTATCAACGGGTTATTATTTAAAGCAGAAAGTACAAAAGGTCTTGTTTTTTATCTTCATGGTAATGGAGGTAATCTTGAAACATGGGGTAGTATTGCAAGTACATATACAAATTTAGGATATGATATTTTTATTCCTGATTATCGTGGGTATGGTAAAAGCAATGGGAGTATTAATAGCGAAGATCAGTTTTTTAATGATATGCGAAAAGTATATAGTAAACTGATAGAAAGATATAATAAAAATACTGTTGTTATTATTGGTTATAGTATAGGTACAGGAACTGCTGCTATGTTGGCATCTGAAAATAATCCCAAGACATTAGTGTTAAAAGCTCCTTATTATAGTCTTACAGAAGTAGTGGATGGTAGAATGCCTTTTATGCCTGATTTCTTACTTAAATATAACTTTGAAACATATAAATATTTAAAAGAAGTAAGCTCTCCAATTTATATATTTCATGGTACAGCAGATAATATAATACCATATTCTAATAGTTTAAAATTGAAAGAAGAATTTAATGAAAAGGTTCAATTAATAACTTTAAATAATGAAGGTCATCAACTGGGTTATAATGAAGTTTACTTAAATAATTTATCTGAAATACTGGAATAATCATCTTTATTCACTCCAAGTAAAAATCATATTAAAATTATTTATAAAAGGCTTTTTAAGCAGATAAAAAGTAATTGACAACAATATCAATTAACTTATCTTTGCAGCTTTAAAATTCTATATAGATGATTACTGCAGATGCACTTTCGGTACAATTTGGAGGTACCACACTTTTCAGCGATGTTTCATTTTCTATTAATGAAACCGATAAAATTGCCCTTATGGGTAAAAACGGAGCTGGGAAATCTACCTTACTTAAAATAATTGCAGGAGTTAGTAAACCATCTTCGGGAGCTATTTCTGCACCAAAAGGTACTGTTATAGCTTACCTACCTCAACATTTACTTACAGAGGATGATGCGACAGTATTTGAAGAAACTTCAAAAGCATTTGCAAGTGTTTTTAAAATGAAAGCTGAGATTGATGCTTTAAACGATGAACTTACTGTGCGTACCGATTATGAATCGGATGAATATTATAAAATCATCGAAAAAGTATCAGAGCTTAGCGAGAAGTTTTATGCTATAGAAGAAATTAATTATGAAGCAGAGGTAGAGAAGGTACTTGTAGGTATGGGCTTTACTCGTGACGACTTTACACGACCAACATCTGAATTTAGTGGAGGGTGGCGTATGCGTATCGAGTTGGCAAAAATACTACTACAAAAACCAGATTTAATATTACTTGATGAGCCTACTAACCATATGGATATTGAAAGTATTCAGTGGCTTGAAGACTTTTTAGTAAACGATGCTAAAGCAGTAGTAGTAATAAGTCACGACCGTGCTTTTGTAGATAATATTACTACACGTACTATAGAGGTTACTATGGGGCGTATTTATGATTATAAGGCGAAGTATTCTCATTACCTTGAGTTGCGTAAAGATCGTAGAGTACATCAACAAAAGGCATATGAAGAACAGCAAAAAATGATTGCTGAAAATATGGAGTTTATAGAGCGCTTTAAAGGAACGTACTCAAAAACATTACAAGTACAGTCACGTGTAAAAATGCTTGAAAAATTAGTAAGAGTTGAAGTTGACGAGGTTGATAACTCAGCATTAAAACTTAAATTTCCACCTGCGCCACGCTCAGGGCAATATCCTGTTGTTGTTAATGAGTTGTCTAAATCATATGACGATCATGTAGTATTTAAAGATGCTTCGATGGTTATTGAAAGAGGACAGAAATTAGCTTTTATAGGTAAAAATGGAGAAGGGAAATCGACTATGGTAAAAGCCATAATGAGTGAAATCGATTTTGAAGGTAAGCTTGAAGTAGGGCACAATGTACAAATAGGATATTTTGCACAAAATCAAGCAGCAATGCTCGATGGAAACCTTACTGTTTTTGAAACAATAGACCAAATCGCAGTAGGTGATATACGAACTCAAATTAAGAACTTGTTAGGAGCTTTTATGTTTAGTGGAGATGACACTACTAAAAAAGTTAAAGTACTTTCGGGAGGAGAAAAGACAAGATTAGCAATGATAAAATTATTGCTTGAGCCTGTAAACTTATTAATATTGGATGAGCCTACTAATCATCTTGATATGAAAACTAAAGATATTATTAAAGATGCTTTAAAAGCATTTGATGGTACATTGATATTAGTATCTCACGATAGAGATTTCCTTGATGGACTGGTAACCAAAGTGTTTGAATTTGGTAATAAGCGTGTAAAAGAACATTTTGAAGATATTAAAGGTTTTCTTGAACATAAAAAAATGCAAAATTTGGATGAAATAGAAAAGTAATTTTATCTATAACTTTATAACGGCACAAAAGGCATAAGTTAATACCTATGCCCTTTGCTATTTAACCAAACTTACTAAAACTTATTTTTTATTCTATCATGTCTACCAGTTTAATAAACTCTTCCCTGTAGCCTTCGGGGTCTTTTCGTAGTCCTTTTTTAGCTAATTCTATAATTGCATCTGATTCTTTATTAGGTATTAACTTACTGTCTCTTAATTTTAACCCAAACCATGCTACAGCAGCAGCAAAATTAAAGTCGCTTGATGCATTATGTGATTGGGTTGTGACATTTTGTACTACTTTTGTTAACTCTTTGCTTACATCTTCATTAGGTTTTTTATATCTAAACTTTATAGTTGCTAATTCGTTATTATAATTGCCTGTAACTGATTTAGTAGGGCTATATTTTAACTTTGGAGCAGCATTAAAGTAGTTACTATTTACGCCCACAGGGATTATCTCGTAAAGAGCAGTAACAGTATGTCCGCTACCCAATTCGCCCGCATCAACAGCATCGTTAACAAAATCTTCATCACGCAGTTTTCTATTTTCATACCCTATAAGACGATACGATTGTACATATTTAGGATTAAACTCTATTTGTATTTTTACGTCTTTAGCAATAGCATACATAGAGCCTTTAAATTCTTTTTGTAAGAAACGATCAGCTTCTTGTATATTATCGATGTAAGCATAATTACCACTACCTTTATTAGCTAATATTTCTAATTTAGAGTCTTTATAATTACCCATACCATAGCCCAAACACGTTAAATATACTCCACTTTTACGTTTCTGTTCAATGAGTGTTTGCATATCTTCATCCGAGCTATCACCGATATTAAAATCACCATCAGTAGCTAATATGACTCTATTATTACCATCTTTAATAAAGTTTTCTTGCGCTGTTTTGTAAGCAAGTTCTATACCTGCATCGCCTGCTGTACTACCTTCAGATTTTAAACTATCTATAACAGCTATAATTTTATCTTTTTCTGCACCACTTGTAGATGGCAATACTATTTGTGCTGTACCTGCATATGTTACTATTGCAATTCGGTCTTTATTACGCATCTGATCGGTCAAAATTTTCATAGACTTCTTTAATAGAGGTAGCTTATTTTGATTGTTCATCGACCCTGAAACATCAATAAGAAATACCAAGTTTGAGGCAGGTAATTTTCGTTTAGGAATATCTTTACCTCGTAAACCTATTTTTAAGAGCTTATGTTTTGTATTCCAAGGGGCGTAACTATATTCAGTACTGATAGAGAATGGTTGGCTACCGTTAGGGCGTATATATTGATATTTAAAGAAGTTAATCATTTCTTCTATACGTACTGCACTTTTAGGTACAGTTTGCTCATTATTAATAAAGCGACGTATATTAGTATACGATGCATTATCAACATCAATAGAAAAAGTAGATAGCGGAGCTATGGTTAAATCTTCAAATTGATTTTCTTCAAAAACCTCATAATCTTCTTGATCAATTCTAATTTTCTTTTTCGTTTCCAGAGTACCTTCTGTAATAAATGTCTTTTTAGTATTTATTAATACTACATTGTCACTGCCATTACCATATATAGTTGTAGCATTAGCATCTTTTAAGACTCTACAGTTAGCAATATGTTCAGGGTTTATATTTCTAAAAGTAACCTCATCTACAGGGAAACCATCTATAATATAAAGTGTTTTTTGATTACTTGGTATCGCATTTATACGGTTTAACTCTATATTTATTTCATCTATACTTTGATGGTCTATATATCCATCTAAATCTAAATCATCCTTCTTAGTTGTAATAATAATTACTCCATTAGACCCTCGACTACCATATAGTGATGTAGCTTCTGTATCTTTTAAAATACTGTATGATGTTATTTCTTTATGATTCATCTTTCTAAAAGTGTCCTCATTTGTAGGAGTCCCATTTATAACAAATAAAGGTTCTACATTTTGATGTAAAGTTGCCTTATCAGGCTTTTCTGTACCAGTAGTAATTAACCTTCTATGTAATAATTGAACATTTGTACCATCAGCCTTGTCTTCTGATTGTTGTATGGTATTTTTATAGTCACCATTTATAGGGTAACGATTAGAAGTAATAGCAGGATATTGAGTCGTAACATTAGAATTTATGGTTGCAGAGTTAGAGTGATTCAGATTGTTATTAGGTTCGATATCTTCACTTGTAGGGAAGAATGCGAAAGGGAGCGCCATAGGGGGTTGTACATTATCATTGCCTTTGAAACGTACTGAATCACTAGTTGTATATTGATTACCTCTTGGTAAAGGTGCATTTTCCATTGCAACCTCTTCTTCAACTATTCTTTCAAGTGAAGGGGTAAAAGTTTCCTTTATTTTTTGAGTATCTATAATTGTTACATTGTTTTCAGGTAATGTATCAGGTGTGATTATAGTATTTTGGTTATTATTTATAAGCCAGTTACCAATACTAATGAATAGTAATAATAAAGCAGCAATACTGGTATATTTCCACCATGCTATAGCACGACGTTTTTCTTTTTGGTCTAGCTTTTCCTCTACACGATTCCATACCGCTTCCATTCGGTCAAAACCTTCCTTTTCTTTATTTTTAGCAGCTGTTTTAAACTGTTTGTATATTTTATCTTTACTTTCCATTACTAATTGCATTTTGATAATAAACATTGTTTACTAATTCTTTCAACTTTGTTCGGGAGACGTTTAATTGTGATTTTGAAGTACCCTCACTAATGTTTAACATAGTGGCTATTTCTTTATGCGAATAACCTTCTATAGCAAAAAGGTTAAATACAGTTCTACAGCCTTCGGGAATATGATTTAGTAATTCTAATAACTCCTCTTCTTCCAATCCATCAGATTGTGTTTGAGAAATCTCATTGCCAAAAGCCATATCTTCAATATATATATTAAAGTTTATGTTTCGTTTTAGGCTTAATAAGCATTGATTTACAGCTATCTTTCGAGCCCATGCTTCAAATGCCTTTATTTCTTTTAGTTGATCTAACTTGGTAAAAATGGTATAGAAAGCATCGGCCATTGCTTCTTCTATCAGTTCTTCACTTTTTAAATACCTTTTGCAAGTATGATATAGCTTAGGAGCCATAAGCTCATACACCTTCCGTTGAGATTCTCGGTGCATTTTTTTACATGCTATTATAAGTTTTTCTTCTATCACAATAAGTCTCTTTGTTTATATAGAGTAGCAAAAGATGCAAAAGGTTGGGAGGGGAGTAAAAATTTTTTAAATTTATTCGAAAATGATAGCGGGGATTAACTTGATAAAAAAACTATTTATCAATGGTTATTTTGTAAATGTTTGAAATCATTTCATTATCACCTTTGTCTTCGCAAAGTAAAAATTCTAATGTGCTATTATTATCTTTATAAAGAGTAATACCTTTATAATTATTTTGACCAATTAGCATAGTAGACTCAACCTTCATTGTTTCTAAATTAAGAATACCTATATATGTACCTGCTGTTTTACTATCATTGTGTGCTGAAGATGATTTTTCAACACTTGCTAAAAAGTAAAGTTTGTCATTTACCTTTATGCCATCAGTAAAGCCAGCTTGTACACTGTCTATTCTAGGTAATTCGATAGGGTTATATATAATCTGAAAAAACATTTCAGAGATATCGCCCTCTAACGTGAAAATACCATTTTGTTCAGACTTTCCATTACCTCGCTGTAACAAGTACCAAGTAGTGCCATCATTAATAGCA
Organism: Flavobacterium sp. MedPE-SWcel; assembly: GCA_001874325.1. GTDB lineage: Bacteria > Bacteroidota > Bacteroidia > Flavobacteriales > Flavobacteriaceae > Flavobacterium. Next base: position 22,564 of record MPCW01000014.1, read on the forward strand.
CCTTCAATATTAAAACCTTCAGGGTTTATTCCTCCAAAACTTTGCATTATCAAGTAAAGGTCGGTAGCATCAAGGTGGGGCAGTGCTTCTTTTGTATCAATGTTAATGCGACCTATACTGCTTCGTTTTTCGGTAGAACCAGAACCAAAAAGATATAAGTCATTATTATTTATAGTAACAGCTTCATAGTCTGCTTTATGTTCTTTGGGTATATTTTCTAGTAAGCCTGTATAATCATCGGCAACTAAGGGTGTTTTATTCAGTTGTTCTGTTTTAATATTATATTCATACAAAAGATGGCTATTATCAGATACGATAAAAAGAGAATCATTATCAAGAAGTAATCCTGAGGCTGATCCAATACCGATAATTTGAAAGAGTAATTGCAACTGAAACTTTTGCATGATATGAAGTTTTTAAGAGAACGCTGCAAACATATACATTCTTACAATTACATATAGATAAAAAGATGTAATTATGATAATTATAAAGGGAGAGAGGTTCTCTATAAAATAATATTTTCTAACGAAGCACTTTGCGGATCATCTTCTAGGAGATCCTTAAATTCCTCTTCAGATAGGCATATCCCTATATGTTCTACCTTTTCATTGTCATCTTCATCCCCATTAATAAAATATATAGGTGTAGTAGCTGTTTTTTTGCGTTTACGCATCTCTTGAGCTGCGGATCTGCCATGAGATGGTTTTACAGCATAGTTTATTACAATAGCATCAGGTTTATTACGAGTTGTATTTTTATAAGTAATAGTACCATCAACCATTTGTGTTCCTACAATGCGGTGAGATGTTGTTTTACAATAGTCAATAAGAGGTGTAGAAGCTTCTTTACTCCAATCGATAATAAATAAGTTCATTTTTTTATGATGTGTGTATAACAAAAATATAAAACCTACTGTTAAAATAAACATGAGTTTGAGTAAATATCCAGTATTTGTATTGACTTTACATTGTGTTAACCAGTAGCTTATGTTGATGGTCGTTTTTTAAGAACCGTATATAGTTCTTAAAAATATTAAATAATAAATTTCAGGTTTTCTTGTCCATTTCTTCTCCTTACATTTGCTAAAATTGAAGAGAGGTGAAGTTATCAGCTTACATAAAAGAGTTTGAATATAATATAAGACTTGCTTGGCCTGTAATACTTGGTATGTTAGGGCATACTATTACAGGTATTATAGATAATATAATGGTGGGTAAACTTGGTGCGGCAGAGTTAGCAGCCGCTTCATTGGGTAATAGTATGGTGTTTATAGCCATGTCTGTAGGTATCGGTTTTTCTACTGCTATTACACCTATAGTAGCGCAATATGATGCTGAGAAGAATAAAGAAGGTGTACGAACGGTTTTTCACCACGGATTATTTTTGTGTACAATACTAGGAGTCTTTCTTTTTGGTTTAGTGTGGTTTTCTAAACCGCTAATGTACCTTATGGGGCAACCAGATGAGGTTGTAGCTCTTGCGGCCCCATATATAGATTGGGTAGCCTTTTCGTTACTGCCAATGGTTATATTTCAAGGGTATAAGCAATTTTCAGATGGGCTTTCGTTTACTAAATATGCCATGTATGCAGTAATAATATCAAATGTAATTAATGTAGTGATTAATTACTTATTGATATATGGTATCTGGATTTTCCCTCAATTAGGTATAATAGGAGCAGCTTTAGGTACAGTAATATCTCGTGTATTTATGCTTGTGTACATACATTATATTTTAGTGAAAAATGAGAAGTTAAAAGTATATTTTACCAATTTTAGCTTAAAAGAGATTAAAAAGCCGATGTTACGTAGAATAACATCTTTAGGGGTACCATCTTCTATGCAAATGTTGTTTGAGGTAGCTTTGTTTACAGCAGCTATTTGGCTATCAGGTTTTATAGGTAAATCGAGCCAAGCAGCCAATCAGATAGCACTTAGCTTAGCTTCTATGACCTTTATGTTTGCTATGGGGTTAAGTGTTGCATCTACCATTCGAGTAGGGAACCAAAAAGGTCTTAAAGATTATAATAAACTTTTATTAGTAGCGCGTTCTATTTTTTTACTAGCGGTATTGGTAGAAATAGTATTTGCTTTGCTGTTTGTTATTTTTCATAAGTATCTACCGCATTTTTTCTTGAATATGAAAGATGCTACATTGTTAGCAGAAAATACAGAAGTAATAAGTATAGCAGCAGAGTTATTATTAGTAGCTGCTGTTTTTCAAATATCCGATGGTATACAAGTAGTAGTATTAGGAGCATTACGTGGTTTACAAGACGTTAAAGTACCTACTGTTATTACCTTTATATCTTACTGGGTTGTAGGATTCCCTATATCATTATATTTAGGAGTATATACATCATTAGGAGCTACAGGTATATGGATTGGTTTACTGGCAGGGCTTACAGTAGCTGCTTTATTTTTGTATATTCGCTTTAATTATTTAACGAAACGATTAATTGTAGAGGCAAAATAATAATATTACTTTTTGACCTTAAAATTTTAGAACATTATGGAGTTACCAAAGTTTGTACTTGCAGATAATACAGATCACCCTGAAGATATATTTATTATCCATTTAGATTACCCTCGTTTTATAGTTAACCTTAAAGATGATGAGGTAGAAATTATTGAAGAGCCAGAAGATCTTGATGAAAATGAATTGAATGAAGAAATGGAAGGGCTTATAGAAGAAGCTAATGCTTTTTATGATCGTGAAATGGAACGATACGAGAAAGAGTAATTTATTTATTAAAATACTTTTCTAATAAAAACTGAGCGGCTGCAAACGGTGAAATTTCATGGTTTTGTACCGCTTTTTTATTTTGTTCAAGTAAAGGTGTAATATCTTCGCGAGAGTAAAAATTATTTTTTAGCTGTTCATTAATAGTTTCGGTAAGCCAGTAACTATTTTGTTCAGCGCGCTTAGCATCAAAATAATCATTGTTTTTAGCTAGCTCAAAGTATTCACTAACAACAGTCCATACATCGGCTATACCACTGTGAGTAATAGCACTACATGTAGTAACTTTAGGTTGCCATCCTGAACCCTTAGCAGGGAATAGGTGTAATGCTCTATTAAATTCAGTTTTTGCTAATCGTGCTCTTTTAACGTTATCGCCATCGGCTTTATTAATAACTATTAAATCGGCCATTTCCATAATACCACGTTTAATACCTTGTAACTCATCACCAGCACCAGCAATTTTTAGTAATAAGAAAAAATCAACCATACTATGTACGGCTGTTTCGCTTTGTCCTACGCCTACAGTTTCTATTATTATAGTGTCAAAACCACATGCCTCGCAAAGTATTATAGCTTCGCGTGTTTTGCGGGCTACACCTCCTAGAGTATCACCAGAAGCTGAAGGCCGTATATAAGCATTTTCGTCTTTTACTAACTCCTCCATACGGGTTTTGTCACCCAGTATACTACCATGCGACATAGAGCTACTAGGGTCTACCGCCAATACGGCTACTTTATGACCTTTACTTGTTAGGTATTTACCAAAAGCTTCTATAAAAGTACTTTTTCCTACACCCGGTACACCAGTAATACCTATACGTACTGATTTATTAGCATGTGGTAAGCATTGATTAATTACAGTTGTAGCTTTTTCAAGATGTAAAGGGTTAGTACTCTCTACTAGTGTTATAGCACGGCTTAAAGCTGTTTTGTTACCGTTTAGAATACCTTTTACTAATTCATCTGCTGTAGGTTGCTTTCTTCGTAGTCGTGTAATGTTTTCAATAGAAGTTTTGCTAATGATTTCTGGTTGAGTTATTCCAGATTTTTCATTTAGTGCACTTGTATGAGGTTTTCGCTTTTCCACGGTATTGTATTATATAGAAGTAAAAGTAAGTATTTTGTTTGGTAGAATTATAGTTAAAACTCTTCGGTGAATTCTAATAATGAAATTTCACATAGCTTTTGGCTAATATTCGAATTGATGTTCGAGTAAAGTTTATCAAGATTTTTATTAATATTTTTACCAACAGGGCAATCAGGATTAGGGTCATTTTTGCAATAACCTAGTGTAACCGATTCGAAAGTTATTTTAAAGATGTCATCTAGTGTTATAGCATCGGTTGCTTTACAAAGACGACTACCACCATACTTACCTTCTCGACTCTCGACAATATTGTGCTTTTTTAAATTAGCAATCTCTTTTCTTACCAGTACTGGATTAATGTTCATACTCGATGCTAAAAACTCCGATGAAAGATATTCTTCGGGGAATTTAGTAAGGAGTGTAAGGATATGTAGCGTAATGGCAAATTTACCTGAAATCATCTTTTTTAGTAACTGTTATTACAAAAGTAAGGGTTTTATTAAACCACTCTATATTTGGTAGCTTTTTTCTGTATAGTTTTATTCAAAACAGTAAATTTGAACATAATTTGTAATCAAAGCAATTGGATAGTATTATTCTCATATTTGTTTGTATGCTCGCAGGAGTTGGGCTTCAAAAAGTAAAAGCATTTCCGCCTAATGCTTACGTGGCACTTAACCAATTTGTAATACATATATCATTACCCGCACTAGCATTATACTATATACCTAAAATAGCTGTGGGTATAAAGCTACTATACCCTTTGGGTATTGCTTGGATAGGATTTTTATTAGCATTTATCTTTTTTGTTGTATTAGCAAAAATATTCGGTTGGTCGCGTAAACTTACTGGTTGCCTTATTCTTACGGCAGGTTTGGGTAATACCTCATTTGTTGGTTTTCCTGTAATAGAGGCTCTTTATGGAAAAGAAGGGCTAGAAACAGCTATTATAGTAGATCAGCCAGGATCATTTGTAGTAATGGCTACATTAGGAATAATAGTAGCAGCATCATACTCTAGGTCGGCAACAGGTACTGCCGCGATGGTAAAAAAGATATTACTTTTCCCTCCCTTCATAGCCTTTTTTATTGGGATGACTATGAATTTATTAAAGTATGACTTTATTAACGATGTACAATCAGTATTATCACGATTAGGTAGTACCGTAACACCTGTAGCACTTATAGCTGTAGGGATGCAACTTAAAATAGATAGAAAAAGTAAACATTGGGGTTTTCTTGGGTTAGGTTTATTTTTTAAGTTAATGATTACACCTGCATTCTTTTATATACTTTATAAACTGATATTAAAAGGAGAAGGTATAGAAACAGATGTTTCTGTAATGGAAGCCGCTATGGCACCTATGATAACAGCAACTATATTAGCTTCATCTCATGGTTTAAAGCCACGCCTTTCAGGAATGATGATAGGGGTAGGGATTCCGTTATCGTTTATTACTCTCGCATTTTGGTATTGGATATTAAGCTTATAGTTAAAAGTTAAATAAAATTTAGTTATCAAATTATTACCAAATTAAAATATTTTGTAGAATATTCTTATAAAAACTTCTATTTGCTGCTTGATTATTAATAATAATATTTGTTGTTAAGAATTTAATAATTAAGTAATGTCTACTGTTATTTTGATTATTGTTAGTAGCATTTTTATTAATTTTATAATCTAAATCAATTTTTAAAATCATGACTACAAAGTACCCCTTGTTAGTCTCGTTAAATATCGAGACATGGTTTAAACAAAACAATATTACCTTTTTGAGTTTTTTGAATGATAGTAAGTTTGTCAATAGCGCAATATCAGATAGTATTAACCATCAATATATAGTGCAATAATGATGAAGTTTTTTACTACATCATACAATCAAAATTTGTATGATATTACGTTATTATTGTTGCGTATTACAGTTGGATGTTTTATGATAGCCCATGGGTTACAGAAGTTAGATGTGCTTATGGAGGGAGGAATTATAGAATTTCCAGACCCTATGGGAGTAGGAGCACAAGCTTCGTTAGGTTTAGCTGTTTTTGCAGAACTGATTTGTTCTTTTCTTATTCTTATAGGTTTAGCAACACGCTTGGCTACTATACCACTTATAATAACAATGATTGTTGCGGTATTTGTAATACATGGTAACGATACTTTCAATCATAAAGAATTACCCTCGCTTTATCTTGCTGTATATGTATTATTGCTTATATTAGGTAGTGGTAAGTTTTCTATAGATAGTCTTATCGCAGGAAAGAACAGAAGGACTAATTATTGATATAACTTATTTGAATTATATTTTTAGAATTTTTAGTAAGCTTACATTTTTGCTATTATATATTTTTATAATATAAGTTCCAGCTTGAAGATCTGATACATTAATTTGTATATAATCGCTATCAGAGTACTGAAATACTTTTACTAGTTGTCCTAGTGAGTTGTATATTTCTAATTTTGTATTTTCACTTAGCGATGTGTTTTCAATATTTAAGATTGAAGAAACGGGGTTTGGATAAAGTTTATATTCTATTTTATCATAGTCGTTTATACTTGCAGCAGGAGCTATAACATCACAATTTTCGCCAGTATATACAATTACATTCTCATTCATATTATAATCAGTAAAAACTAAATTATTTTGTTCTCCAAGATCTAAGCAGATACTTGTAAGTTCAGGTAAGTTTTCAAAGTTAAAAGCATAATATAACAAATCAGGATCACTATAAGATACTATGTTATTGTTTATATTTATAAATGTAAGGTATGGGTTGTTAGAGGCATTTAATATAGAAACAGATGTATTACTGCAATCAACCGCGGTGATTAAAGTATTTACTATAAATAAGTACTCTAGGGAAGTATTATTTTGTAAGTCAATTTGTTCAAGTGGGTTAGAGTTTATTTCTAAAGTAGTTAATTGAGGAATTACATTTACACTTATTTGAGATAATAAGTTTGAGGATAAATTAAGATAATTGAGACTGGATAACCCAGTCAGGTCTATTGTTTCGATTTTATTTCCAGATGCTGAAATATATGTAAGTGCAGGGTTATTGTTAAATAAAAGTTGATTTATATCATTACCAGAACATGATATAGATTCAAGTTCTTGTAATATTGATAAATCAAGAGTCGTAATATTATTGAAATCGATGTAGATCTCTTTTAGATGAATAGAATTGTTTAATGCTATAGAGCTAATATTATTGCTTCTGAAAAAAAGTGTTTCTAAACTTTCTAATCCTTCTGTATTTAATTCACTAATCTCATTGTCGTGAAATTTTAAAGTTGTAAGCTGATTGAGACCATTTACAGTTAAGCCTGTAAGATTATTGCCAGAACAATTTAACTCGATGAGGTTAGGAAAGATTGTAGCATCAAAAGTACCACTAATCTGGTTACCTACAAATAATAAACGTTTAAGGTTAGTGAAGTATTCGATGCCCTCAAATGAATAAATATCCCCATTAGTATTAGCAGGAGAAGTAGAAAGTTTTAATCCTGTGACGGCAAGGGCTTCATTCACTTCAATTTCACCATTATTATTAGTATCTATGTTATTGTTATAAATATTACCTTCAGTACTCAAGGAGGTATTATAACCACTTAAAAGCTTTGCTTTAAAGTTAAGGTCAGGGATTTCGATAGTTTGAGAAAAACAGGAAATATAAAGTACGGTAAAACTGAATAAGTAAATTCTTTTCATTAGTTAGATTGGTTTATAATTGCAATTTAGTAATAAATAATACAATTTGTGTTAAGTACATATTGACATTTTTATTCAGAGTAATAGTATGTTTACAAGTTTATAAATTATTAGTTTTGTGTATATATATTATTTATGGTTAACTTATCCGATATACTTGTACAAAAAATAGAGTCAATAGTAAGTTGTCAATATGTTTTTTTAGATGAAGCTACTCGTAATGATTACGGGCATGATGAAACGGAAGATTATAGTTTTCCTCCATCTGTAGTTGTAAAACCTGCTAATGCAGAGGAGATTGCTGAGATAATGAAACTAGCAAATACTCACACTATTCCTGTTGTACCCATAGGTGGTCGCACGGGACTTAGTGGAGGAGCATTGAGTATTCATGCAGGTATTGGTCTTTCTACCGAGCGATTGAATAGTATAGTGATAGATGAGAAGAATTTACAAGGAATCGTAGGTCCTGCTGTAATTACTCAAGAGTTTCAGGAAGCAGCTTTAGAAAAAGGACTTTTCTATCCGCCAGACCCTAGTAGTAGAGGAAGTTGTACTATCGGTGGAAATGTTGCTGAAAATGCGGGAGGAGCAAGAGCTGTAAAATATGGGGTAACTAAAGATTATGTATTAAACCTTGAAGTAGTTTTACCTACTGGTGAAATTATAGATACTGGAGCTAATACACTTAAAAACTCAACAGGATATAACCTCACGCAACTTATGGTAGGGAATGAGGGGACTTTAGGTATAATTACTAAAATTATAATGAAGCTCTTGCCTAAAAACACTCATAATGTATTAATGCTCGTACCATTTTTTAAATCAGAACAAGCGTGTGAGGCAGTTGCTGCTATTTTTAGGGCAGGTATAGTACCCAGTGCTTTAGAGTTTATGGAGCGTGATGCTATAGACTGGGGAATGAAGTTTTTAGGTGAAGTAAATTTAAATATTAAAGATGAAGTACAGGCTCATTTATTAGTTGAGGTAGACGGAAATTATCCAGATATGTTGTTTGCTGAAGCAGAAAAAATAATGAGTGTAGTAGAACAGTTTGATATCGATGAAGTATTGTTTGCTGATACTGAAGACCAGAAAAACGCTTTATGGAGATTGCGTAGAGTAGTAGGGGAGGCAGTAAAATCTAATTCTATATATAAAGAAGAAGATACTGTAGTGCCGCGTTATGAGCTTCCTACGTTACTAAAGGGTGTAAAAGAAATAGGTGATAAGTATGGGTTTAAATCAGTTTGTTATGGTCATGCAGGAGATGGTAATCTTCATGTGAATATCATAAAAGGAGATATGAGCGATGAAAACTGGAAGAGTGAGGTGCCTAAAGGAATAAGAGAGATATTTGAATTGACAGTATCGTTAAAAGGTACGCTTTCGGGAGAGCATGGTATAGGTTATGTTCAAAAAAACTATATGGATATTGCTTTTAGCAAAAAGCATTTATTACTAATGAAAGGTATTAAAGAGATATTTGATCCTAACAATATTCTTAACCCAGGGAAGATTTTACCTGATACTTTATGATAGTGTTTTTATGTTATTATATACAAAATCGGCTTATAGAAACTCTATAAGCCGATTTTGTATATTGAGTAGTCTTGTGCTTATAGTCCAAGCTTAGTTCTTACACTCTCATTTAAAAGCATTTTAACATAGGGACTGTTTTTATCATTATTAATATAAGTCCATTTATTATTAGAAAGCTTATTAGCAATTGCGATTACTTGTGCTCTTTTGTGTACCGTAATACTATTTTTTTCAGGATCAAAAATAACCTTATCAGTTTCTAATCTTTTTTTCATAAGATTTACTACCATTTCACTTTGATCTTTAGGTATAGCTTCTTTAAATGTCATTTCCATAGCTAAATCATGATCTATAATACAGTAATAACCATCTTCAACTTTTGTAATTGCACCGTATTTAAAGTTAGGGGCTTCATCTAACATTTTTATGGTCGTTTGCTCATTATCTACCATGCTTTCAAATGCTTGTAACATTTTTTCTTTTGGTATTAATGTGAAAATTTTTGGATAAGTAATGTCTAGTAGTTTATCATACTCAGCATTTACAGTATAGTTGTACATTTTTGTAGCACCTTCTTCTAACGATTTTTTATCTTGTGCTAAAGTTATTGTGCTGATAAAAAGTAATAAGGCTATAAATATTTTTTTCATTGTAGATGGATTTTTATCAAATATAATAGAAATGAATTAGTGTATCTATTTAAAATAAAAAATCTCCTGTAAATTAATACAGAAGATTTTTTTATGGTTGATGTATAAACAAATTAGCTATTGGTAATAATCCACTCTCCGTTAGAAAGTAAACTTTCAGCTTTTTTATACTTCATTGTTTCAGTTTTACCGCTTATAACGTGCTTAATAGTAACAGTGTCATTACGGTTAATTTTTGGCGTAGACCTAACAATAGTTTCTGTAACCTGTGGTTTACTCTGGCTTTGTTGTGCTACTTCACGAGCTTGCGAAGCCATTTCATCAGTGTTTAAAACTTCCTCTTTACTAGTAGTATAATCTTCTACTTGTTTAGGTTCTTGTTTTGCTTCTTGTATTTCAGTAGCATTTTGAGAAGGTAAATCACCTTTAAACAGGAATGAGATTACATCTTTATTAATAGCATTTACAGTTTTCTTGAACAGGTTAAAGGCTTCAAACTTATAAATAAGTAAAGGATCTTTTTGTTCGTGTACTGCTAATTGTACAGATTGCTTAAGTTCATCCATTTTACGAAGGTGCTTTTTCCAAGCCTCATCTACAATAGCCAGTGTAATATTCTTTTCAAAATCAGCAACTAACGATCTTCCTTCTGTTTCATAGGCTTTCTCTAAGTTAGTAACTACGTTTAATGTTTTAACACCATCAGTAAAAGGTACAACAATACGCTCATACTGATCTTTGTCATTTTCGTAAACATTTTTGATTACTGGGAAAGCTTGAGCAGCATCACGTTCATTTTTAGCAAGGTATGCTTCCATTACTATTGTGTAAACCTTTGCTGTTAAGTCTTTTTCAGAAAGCTTACCAAACTCAGCTTCAGTAACAGGAGAACTGATAGAGAAGTAGCGTATTAATTCAAATTCGAAATTTTTATAATCGCTAATTTCTTTATTACTACTTACAATATCTTCAGATGTATCATACATCATGTTAGCGATATCTACTTTAAGACGTTCACCGTGTAATGCATGCTTTCTTCTTTTGTATACAACTTCACGTTGTGCATTCATTACATCATCATACTCTAGTAAACGTTTACGTACACCAAAGTTATTTTCTTCAACTTTTTTCTGTGCACGCTCTATAGATTTTGTCATCATAGAGTGCTGTATAACTTCACCTTCTTTAAGTCCCATACGGTCCATAACTTTAGCAACTCTTTCAGAACCGAATAGACGCATTAAGTTATCTTCTAATGATACATAAAATTGAGAACTTCCAGGATCTCCTTGACGACCAGCACGACCACGAAGCTGTCTGTCGACACGTCTAGAATCGTGACGTTCTGTACCTATAATGGCAAGCCCACCAGCAGCTTTTACTTCTGGGGATAATTTAATATCGGTACCACGACCAGCCATATTGGTTGCTATGGTTACAATACCAGCTTTACCAGCTTCAGCAACAATATCAGCCTCTTTTTTGTGAAGTTTAGCATTAAGTACATTGTGAGGAATATTTCTCATCTTAAGCATACGGCTTAATAATTCAGATATCTCTACAGATGTAGTACCAATAAGTATTGGTCTTCCTGCTGCTGACAATTTAGATACATCTTCAATAACCGCATTGAATTTTTCACGTGTGGTTTTGTATATTAAATCATGATCGTCATTACGAGCAATAGGTCTATTAGTTGGTATTTCTACAACATCTAGTTTGTATATTTCCCAGAATTCACCAGCCTCAGTAACAGCAGTACCCGTCATACCTGCAAGCTTGCTGTACATTCTAAAGTAATTTTGTAGTGTTACAGTAGCAAATGTTTGTGTAGCAGCCTCAATTTTTACATTTTCTTTAGCTTCTATAGCTTGGTGTAATCCGTCAGAGTAACGTCTACCATCCATTATACGACCAGTTTGCTCATCTACAATCATGACTTTATCTTCCATGATTACATACTCTTTATCTTTTTCAAAAAGAGTATAAGCTTTTAATAACTGTGTAAGGGTGTGTATACGTTCACTTTTTACAGAGAAGTCTCTAAATAGTTCTTCTTTACGTTCAGCTTCTTCTTCTTTAGCTAAGTTTTTCTTTTCTATCGAAGCTATCCCTGTACCAATATCTGGTAGTACAAAGAAATCATTATCAGTATCAGTCGATAAGAATTTTATACCACTATCGGTAAGATCTACTTGATTACTTTTTTCTTCAATTACAAAGTAAAGCTCCTCATCAATTTTATGCATTTCACGGTTGTTGTCCTGCATATATTGATTTTCGGTCTTTTGCAATAGTTGCTTAACACCTTCTTCACTAAGGAATTTTATTAATGCTTTACTTCTAGGTAAACCACGGTAAGCTCTTAGTAAAAGAACTCCACCTTCTTTTTCATTACCATCTCTAATAAGCTTTTTAGCTTCTGCTAAAACACCGTTTATTAGAGTTCTTTGTAGGTTTACAAGATGATCTACTTTTGGTTTAAGTTCGTTAAACTCATGTTGATCTCCTTGTGGTACTGGTCCAGATATAATAAGAGGTGTACGAGCATCATCTACAAGTACCGAGTCAACCTCATCTACAATAGCAAAGTTAGGTTTACGTTGTACTAAGTCGTTAGGCGAATGTGCCATGTTATCTCTTAGGTAATCAAAACCAAATTCGTTATTTGTACCATAAGTAATATCAGCAGCATAAGCTTTTCTTCTAGCATCAGAGTTTGGTTGATGATTGTCAATACAATCTACCGTCATACCATGGAACTCAAATAAAGGAGCTTTCCAAGTACTATCTCGTCGTGCTAGGTAGTCATTTACAGTTACTAAGTGTACACCATTTCCTGTAAGTGCATTTAAGTACATAGGTAACGTGGCTACAAGTGTTTTACCCTCACCAGTTTGCATCTCTGCAATTTTACCTTCATGTAGTACTATACCACCTATAAGCTGTACGTCATAGTGTATCATGTCCCAAGTAATTTCATTACCTGCGGCATTCCAAGAGTTAGCCCAAACAGCTTTATCTCCATCAAGTTCTACATATTCTTTAGTACCCGAAAACTCTCTATCGCTAGGAGTAGCAGTAACACTAATAGAAGTATTTTCTTTAAAGCGTCGTGCAGTTTCTTTAACTACAGCAAAAGCTTCAGGAAGAATATCTAGTAACACTTTTTCAGAAACTTCATAAGCCTCTTTTTCAAGAGCATCTATAGAAGCATATATGTCTTCTCTTTTATCAAGATCTTCTGTTCTTTCTATCTCCTCAAGGTACGATGCTATTTTAGCGTCCTTTTCGGCTCTAGCTTCTTTAATCTTTTCTTTAAAAGATATTGTTTTAGCTCTTAACTCATCATGAGAAAGGCTTGATAAAGCCTGCTCAAAAGAGTGAACTTTTTTTATAAGAGGTTTTATAGCCTTAATATCTTTTTCAGATTTATCGCCTACAAAAACTTTAAGTATGTTATTTATTAAACTCATTATTATATAATTACTTATGGTTGTTCAAATCGGTATAAATTTAACCAAAAAAAAAGCCTCGCGAAAGAGACTTTTCAGTTGAATTTTATTTTTTGCTAATACTCATCCTCGTTCCAAAGATAGTCTTCGTCCGTGGGATAGTCCGGCCATATTTCCTCCATAGACTCATAAATCTCCCCTTCATCTTCAATGGACTGAAGGTTCTCTACTACTTCTAGCGGAGCTCCGGTTCTAATGGCATAATCTATAAGCTCATCTTTTGTAGCCGGCCATGGTGCATCACTTAAATACGATGCTAATTCTAATGTCCAATACATCTTCTAAACGGTTTAATTTTATGCAAAAATAAATTTTCTGCTGAAAACGTCAAGCAAAAATTTGTTTATTTTCTTAAAAAAGTTAAGAACGTGATTTTTAGCCAGTGTTTATAGTGGTTTTCAGTACTTTAAGTATTATAAAATTTAAACCTTAACGCTATATGCTTAATACTTTTCAGGTATCCACTTTACTTCATCAGCCTTCAAGTCATAGGACAACTTCCGTGCCAGTACAAAAAGGTAGTCAGAAAGTCGGTTAAGGTAGGTTAGAACCTTATTGTCAACCCCCTCTAACTCATCTAAATGTACCGCTAAGCGTTCTGCACGACGGCATACACAACGTGATATGTGACAATATGACACTGTTGTATGACCACCTGGCAATACAAAGTGCGTCATTTGAGGTAGAGCTTTATCCATACCATCTATTTCGTTTTCTAATAACTCAATGTCTTCTTCCGAAATTTTAGGAATATTAAGGCGGTCTTTACCGTTCTTTAAAACTTCTTTTTCGGGAGGTGTTGCTAGTATAGCGCCAAGAGTAAACAGTCTATCCTGTATACGTTCTAGCGTTTTTTTATACATAAGATTTATTTCTTGATCGCGAATTAACCCAATGTGTGAATTCAGTTCGTCTACAGTACCGTAGCTCTCTATGCGGATATGGTGTTTGGGTACACGTGTGCCTCCAAAAAGTGCAGTTGTACCTTTGTCTCCAGTTTTAGTATATACTTTCATGATGTTTGGTGTGTGTTGTTATGCTGTAGTGGTGTCCTTGCTGCTACCTTCTTTTGTGTATGTGTCACTTTCAATAATACCATCACGTAAACGAATAACACGATGAGCGTAAGCAGCAATGTCTTCTTCGTGTGTTACTAGTATTACTGTATTACCATTAGCATGTATGTCGTTAAACAAGTTCATAATCTCTACAGATGTTTTACTGTCAAGATTACCGGTAGGTTCATCGGCAAGTATTATAGAGGGTTTGTTTACTAATGCTCTACCTACAGCTACTCTTTGACGTTGTCCACCCGATAGTTGGTTTGGTTTGTGATCCATTCTATCAGAGAGTCCTACTTGTGTAAGTACTTCTGTAGCCCTTTCTACACGCTCTGGTTTTTTATGCCCTGCATATACCATAGGTAGTGCTACGTTGTCTAAAGCAGTAGTACGAGGCAAAAGGTTGAATGTTTGAAATACAAAACCAATTTCTTTATTACGAATGGTAGCTAATTCATCATCACTCATTATACTTACATCTTTACCATTAAGAACGTATGTTCCTGATGTTGCGGTGTCAAGGCATCCAAGTAAATTCATTAATGTACTCTTTCCAGATCCAGAAGGTCCCATTAAAGCTACATATTCTCCTTTGTTTATTTGGAGATCTATACCTTTTAGTACTTTAACAATCTCGTTCCCTAATGGAAAATCTCTTGTAATTCCTTTTATGTTGATGATAGGTTGTGCCATGGCTATATTTTGAGCCTTAAAAGTAGTAATTTTTTTTGAGTATAAGTCTTTAACTTTAATGTTGGATAAAGGTTGTTTTTAGCTGTGTTTACCCAAGTAGTCCCCATAGTTTTTTACTGCCTAAAAAAGCATTGAGTAGCCATGAAGTGTTGGTGCGTATGGTAAAATGTTGTTTTGCTTGTCCTCCTCTAAAAAATACAAGCCCTAAATGATAAGTGTCTATAGTAACAGTTACATCAGGGTGGTTTTTTATAGCTTCCCAAGCTCGTGTAGTTTCTTCTGTAGCATAAATGTTACCTACAACGCAGGTGCTATTATCATTAGTATTAGGAACAACCTGTTCTAATAAGGGTATTGCTGTAGCAGTATCTTCGCTAGATATATAAGCTAAGTCAATAGCACTAGGTACAGGAGCTAATGTTGAGAAAAACCATACTCGAGCGTTAAGAACCTCTCCTGAGGTTCTTAATATTTCGGTTATTTCAGGTGCTTCATCACTAAGTATATATAGCTTTGTAGGGTTAAGTCCTGCTACAATTTTATGAAGCGTTTTTATGCTTTGTGGAGTTATGTTTTCTGTGGAATGTTCTTTGGTTTTTGTATAAGACTTTGGTGCTTTGTTGTAAAAGCATTGTGTAATGATGTTATATACAAAAGGGGAGTGTACCCCGTGTGCATTATCAGACTTCCAAAGAAATTTCATGTAATTCCACGATTTCATAAACCTGCTTTTATTCTTCTAGTTTGGCGCTTAGCTCGAACCAGCGTTCTGTTTTTTCTTCTATTTTATTGAGTATTACTTGTAGTTCATCTGCTTTTTTAGAAATATCAGCATCAGGTACTTTACCTTCAGCAAAAAGAGCTTCTATTGCTTCTTTCTCTCTTTCGCAGTTTTTTATTTCTTTTTCTATTTTATTGTACTCTTTTTGTTCGTTAAAAGACAATCCTGCTTTAGTGTTGTTTTGTTTCCAAGACTTTTTGGTAGTCTCACTATCGCTTTTTGGTTCTTTCTTTACAGGTTCAATACTGTCTTCATAGGTACGGAAATCACTATAATTACCAGGGAAATCTTCTACAACACCTTCTCCTCTAAATACAAATAGATGATCTACAATTTTATCCATAAAATACCTATCGTGGCTTACTACAACAAGGCAGCCAGGGTAATCAAGCAAGAAGCTTTCTAATACATTAAGTGTTACAATATCAAGGTCATTTGTAGGTTCATCTAGTATTAAGAAGTTAGGGTTTTGTATTAATACAGTACATAGATAAAGACGTTTTAACTCTCCACCACTTAATTTTTCTACAAAGTCATATTGTTTTTTACGGTCAAATAGGAAGCGTTCTAGTAGTTGTCCTGCTGATATAATACGCCCTTTTGATAGTGGGATATATTCACCAAACTCTTTAATAATATCAATAACCTTTTGTTGAGGCTTTGGGTTTATACCACTTTGAGTATAATACCCCATTTTTATAGTGTCTCCTACTATTACTTTACCGCTATCAGCAGGCATAGTTTGGGTTAGTATGTTAAGGAATGTAGATTTTCCTGTACCGTTTTTACCTATTATACCTATGCGTTCCCCTTTTTTAAAGTTAAAGTCAAAGTTCTCTAGTATTTTCTTCTCTTTAAATTGTTTAGATACGCTGTGTAGTTCTACTATTTTACTACCCATGCGCTCCATGTTTATTTCGAGCTCTACTTGATGTTCTTTTCGGCGACTGTTTGCTTTTTCTTTTATTACGTAAAAATCATCTTGACGTGATTTTGATTTAGTAGTTCTTGCTTTTGGCTGTCTGCGCATCCAAGCAAGTTCTTTTGTGAAAAGGTTTCGAGCTTTATCTATGCTAGCGTTTTCAGCAGCAATGCGCTCCTCTTTTTTGTTAAGGTAGTAAGAGTAGTTTCCTTTATATTGATATAGTTGACCATTTTCTAGCTCTATGATTTCGTTACATACACGCTCCAAGAAAAAACGGTCGTGTGTAACCATAAATAGCGTCATTTTTTCTTTAGCAAAATAGTTCTCTAACCATTCTATCATTTCTAAATCAAGATGATTGGTAGGCTCATCTAGTATTAGTAAATCAGGTTTATTGATAAGTATAATAGCTAATGCTAAACGCTTTTTTTGCCCTCCTGAAAGATTTTTAACCTTTAGTTTTAAGTCGTCAAGCTTTAGTTTAAAGAGTATTTGTTTGTATTGTGTTTCAAAATCCCAAGCATTGTGTAGATCCATGCGTTCAAATGCTTTTTGGTATGTTTCTTCATCTTCAGGGTTCTCTAAAGCCTTTTCATAGTACGCTATAACCTTTAAAGTTTCGTTATCTGACGCAAAAATACTTTCCTCAATACTTAATTCAGGATTAAGTTTAGGCTCCTGTGGTAAAAAAGCCATTTTGGTTTCTTTTCGCATTACTACTTGTCCAGTATCAGGTATATCTTCTCCTGTTATAATTTTTAGGATGCTTGTTTTTCCTGTACCGTTTTTTGCGACAAAAGCAACTTTTTGGTCTTTATTAATACCAAAAGAGATGTTGTCAAAAAGTGTACGTTCTCCAAAAGACTTAGATATATTTTCTACTGAAAGGTAATTCACGTTTGCTTGTTTTTCTGCAAAAATAGACTATTTGTTTTACTTATCGTTATTTAATCAATCAAGACAAAAAGTCAGTTAAAAAGACAAAAAGTCAGTGTTTTTTAATTGGTATAAGAATTGACTATTTGTAAATCGTAAAACAAAGATTTCTAAGAATTAAAATTTTAAAAACATAAAGTATGAGTTTAGTAAAAAGAAACAATGGTAATGGTCGTGATTTATTTCCATCTATGATGGATGAATTGTTGAAAGATTGGGCTGGAGGTGCTCAGGTAGCGAAAAATACAGCACCTCCTGTTAATGTTAAAGAGTTGGAGGCTTCATATAGTCTGTCTTTAATGGTGCCTGGCTGGAAGAAAGAATCTTTTAATATTGAGATAGATAATGAGTTGTTGTCTATTTCTGCTGAAGTAAAAAAGGAAAAAGAAGAAGGTAAGTTTACGAGAAGAGAATTTAATTTATCTTCATTTAAAAGAGTATTTACGTTACCAGAAACGGTAAATACGGAAGAGATTAATGCTTCATATCAAGATGGTATACTTGAAATAACGCTTCCTAAGAAAGAAGAAGTGTTACCTAAGGCAAAAAGAGTAATAGGGATTTCATAAATAGATTTTTAGTTTGGTTAGTTAGAAAGCGTCCTGTGTAGGGCGCTTTTTTTGTATATAGTGTATTTCATAAGGTAGAGGTCGTGTGTATGAAATAAACAAATTATATATATTTGCCTCATGCAGTTATCCGTAATAATACTTAATTATAATGTCAGGTATTTTCTAGAGCAATGTGTGCTTAGTGTAGAGAATGCACTTGAGGGAATAGAGGGGGAAATTATAGTTGTAGACAATAATTCACCCGATGATAGTTGTGCTATGATGCAAGAGCGATTTCCTCATGTAAAGCTAATAGCTCAAAAAGAAAATGCAGGTTTCCCGAAAGGAAATAATGTTGGTGTTGCTGAAGCGAAGGGAGAGTATGTTTGTATACTAAATCCTGATACTGTAGTAGCAGAAGATACGTTTTGTAAATTAATTGCATTTGCGGCTACAAAAAATGATTTAGGTGTTGCGGGAGGTAAAATGATAGACGGTACAGGAAGTTTTTTGCCTGAAAGTAAACGTGGTACACCTACACCTTGGGTTGCTATAACCAAAATAATGGGGTTGTATAAGGTTTTCCCTAAATCAACGCTATTTAATAAATACTACGCACAACATCTTGATGAAAATGAGATAGGAGAGACTGATATTTTGACAGGGGCATTTATGTTTATGAAACGTGAATTTTATCTTGATATAGGTGGTTTTGATGAAGATTACTTTATGTATGGGGAGGATGTTGATATATCTTATACTGCATTAAAAACAGGGGATAAGAATATCTACTACCCTGAAACAACTATTATACACTATAAAGGAGAGAGTACTGTTCGAGATAAAACTTACATGAAGCGTTTTAATGATGCTATGCAGGAGTTTTATCGTAAACATTTTAAAAAATCAGCGATTTTTGATTTGTTTATGAAGCTTGGTGTATTGTTTTTTGTTGTTGCTAAGAAGAATAAAAAAACAGTACATATAGAACCAGAAGAGTATATTCTTTTTTCTAAAAATGAAGTATTGCGTGATCGATTAGAAAAAATTGTGAATAAAAAGGTAGTTAGGTATAACGAGTATCAATTTTCTTTTTTGCCTGTTACTGAGAGAAATATAGAGGTTATTTTTGATAATGAATTGTTGACTTTTGGTAATATTATTACTTTAATACAAAAACATAACCAAGCGGGTTATACTTTTAAGATTAAACCTAAAGGTTGTAACTTTATAGTAGGTAGTAATAATAGTGATAGTAGAGGAGGGGTCTTGACGTGGTAAGAATTACCTCATGATGCTGTGAATAATTATTGAAATACAGATAACAAGTCATTTTTTTTATTAATTTCGCAAACAGAAACATTAATTTTACCTTTAGGTTAACGATATGGCAAAATTTGAACTAAAATTACCCAAAATGGGTGAGAGTGTTGCAGAAGCAACGATTACAAACTGGTTAAAGAACGTAGGTGATGCTATTGAGGCTGATGAAGCTGTTTTAGAAATTGCTACGGATAAAGTAGACTCTGAAGTACCATCAGAAGTTACAGGAGTTTTATCAGAAATATTATTCCAAGTTGATGATGTAGTACAAGTAGGGCAAACTATTGCTTATATAGAAACTGAAGGTGGTGCTGTAGCGGCTGATGCTCCTAAAGAAGAGGCAGTGGCTGTTAAAGCTGTAGAAGAAAGTGTTGAGGTTGCTAAAGAAACAGTAGCAGCTCCTGTAGATTTTTCAGATTCTGAAAAATTCTTTTCTCCACTTGTAAAAAACATAGCTAAAGAAGAAGGTGTATCACTTGCTGAGCTTGAAGCTATGAATGGTACAGGTAAAGATGGTAGAGTTACAAAAACTGATATATTAGATTACGTTAAAAATAGAACTGCTCAGCCAGTAGCTGCTGCAAAACCAGTACAGCAACCTGTTGCAAAAAGCCAACCGGTAGCTGCTAAAGCTGCTCCAGTATCGGTTAATGGTCAGGATGAGGTTGTAGAGATGGATCGTATGCGTAAGCTAATCTCTGGTTACATGGTACAATCGGTACAAACTTCTGCACACGTACAGTCGTTTATAGAGGTTGATGTAACTAATATAGTAAACTGGAGAAACAAAGTTAAGAACGAATTCCAGAAAAGAGAAGGTGAAAAATTAACTTTTACACCGATATTTATGGAGGCTGTAGCGCGTGCGCTTAAAGACTTCCCTGGTATGAATATATCTGTAGATGGTGATTACATCATTAAAAAGAAAAATATTAACCTTGGTATGGCAGCAGCCTTACCAAATGGTAACCTTATAGTTCCTGTAATTAAAAATGCTGACCAGTTAAATATGGTAGGTATGGCAAAAGCAGTAAATGATTTAGGTAATCGTGCAAAAGCTGGTAAATTAAAGCCAGACGATACACAAGGAGGTACTTATACAGTTACTAACGTAGGTACGTTTGGTAGTGTGTTTGGTACGCCAATTATCAATCAACCACAAGTAGGTATTCTTGCATTAGGTGCAATACGTAAAGTACCTGCAGTTATCGAAACTCCAGAAGGTGATTTTATAGGTATTCGTCAAAAAATGTTCCTATCACACAGTTATGACCACAGAGTTGTAGATGGTGCATTAGGAGGTTCGTTTGTTAAGCGTGTAGCTGAATATCTTGAAGCTTTCGATCCTAATAGAGATATATAATATCTGATATCTAGTTATATAACAAAACAAGGCTCACTAAACAGTGAGCCTTGTTTTGTTAATGTTATTTATATTGTAAAAAGCAAGTTACTTCTTCTTTTTAAAGTATTCTAAAGCTATATTTGTATAATTACAAATATAGATATGGAACTTAAACTTCGTAGACCTATCTGTTTCTTTGATTTAGAGACTACGGGTACTAATATTACTAAAGATAGAATTGTAGAGATATCAATACTAAAAGTATATCCTAACGGAAATAAAGAAAGCAAAACATGGTTAGTAAACCCTGAACGATCTATACCAGAAGAAACAATACAGTTTCATGGTATTACAGATGAAAAAGTAGCAAATGAGCCAACTTTCGCAATGCTTTCAAATCAAGTATATAACATGATCAAAGATTCTGATCTTGGAGGATATAATTCTGATCGATTTGATATTCCGCTTTTAGCAGAAGAATTACTTAGAGTGGGACTTGATTTTGATATGAAAAATAGAGTTTCTGTAGATGTGCAAACTATTTTTCATAAAAAAGAAGAGCGTACACTTAGCGCAGCGTATAAATTTTATTGTGGAGAGGTATTAGAAAATGCACATAGTGCAGAAGCTGATACTAATGCTACTTATGAAATATTAAAATCGCAGCTTGATCATTATGATGATTTACCAAATGATATGAAAGATCTTTCGGTGTATACTACTCGAAAAGTAACAGTAGATTTTGCAGGATTTATTATTCTGGATAAAGATGGAGAAGAAGCGTTTAGTTTTGGAAAACATAAAGGTGCTAAGGTAGAAAAGGTGCTTGAAAGTGAGCCGGGGTATTATAGTTGGATTCAAAAATCAGATTTTCCATTATATACTAAAAAAGTATTGACAGCGATTA
Organism: Flavobacterium sp. MedPE-SWcel; assembly: GCA_001874325.1. Classification (GTDB taxonomy): domain Bacteria; phylum Bacteroidota; class Bacteroidia; order Flavobacteriales; family Flavobacteriaceae; genus Flavobacterium. The sequence continues at coordinate 44,334 of MPCW01000014.1, forward strand.
AGTTGCGAAAACTGAACAATAAATTAGCATAAACTAATACTGTAATTAGTAATGAAGATTATTTGCATAGGTAGGAATTATACCGACCATATAAGTGAACTACAAAATGAAAAACCTACAGAGCCAGTAATTTTCATGAAGCCAGATACTGCTGTGGTGTTAAAAAAGTTTCCATTTGTAATACCAGAGTTTAGTAACGATGTGCATCATGAAGTAGAAGTATTGGTGAAAATACATAAAGTAGGTAAGTATATAGATACTAAGTTTGCGCATAAATATTATGATGAAATAGGGCTTGGTATCGATTTTACAGCTCGTGATTTACAGGCTAAACTAAAAGAGAAAGGATTGCCTTGGGAAAAAGCGAAGGGTTTTGACGGATCGGCTGTGATAGGTAACTTTATCAACAAAACGGAATTAGGAGACGTAAACAATCTTAATTTTGAGCTTACTAATAATGGAAATGTGGTACAGAAAGGGAATACGGAGCAAATGCTCTGGAAAATAGATGAATTAATTTCCTATGTGTCGCAATACTTTACGTTAAAGAAGGGTGATGTTATATTTACAGGTACTCCTAAAGGGGTTGCTAAGGTAAATCATAATGATGTGCTTGAAGGGAGTTTAGAAGGGAAGAAACTATTTAGTATACACGTAAAATAATGGCTTTACACTATAATTTATCGAAAGTTTATGCTTTATCTAATAACGATGTAGATTTTGCAAAGCAAATTGCGGTTCTTTTTACAGAAGAAGTGCCTGCTGAGATTGTGAATATAAAAGAAGGGTTGAAAGAAAAAGATCATATGAGGGTGTATTATGCTGCTCATAAAATAAAACCAACTCTTGATTTATTAGGTATGGATATAGCGTATCAGGATATATTATTGATAGAGAATTGGACTAAATCAGAAGGTAAAAAGAAAGAAATCAAAGAGGTAGTAAAAAGCCTTAAAGATTCTGTTAGCCTTACATTGAAGGAATTAAAGAAAGATTTTAATCTGTAATATTATTTTATGAAAGCAGCTATTGTTACTGTAGGAGATGAGATACTTATAGGTCAGATAACAGATACAAACTCTAAATATATTGCTAAAGCATTTAATAAAATAGGTGTTGAGGTACGTGAGATGCTGTCTATAAGTGATGAAAGAGATCATATATTAGATACACTTTCATCGTTACAAAATAGAGTAGATGTTGTAGTTATTACAGGAGGTTTAGGACCTACAAAAGATGATATTACAAAGAAAACACTATGCGATTATTTTGATGACACATTAGTGCAGAATGAAGAGGTGTTAGTACATGTAATAGAGCTTATAGAGCGAGTTTTACAAAGAAAAGCATCTGATGCTAATAAAGAGCAAGCACTTGTGCCGTCTCGTTGTACTGTGTTACGTAATAGTGTAGGTACAGCTCCAGGTATGTGGATGGAGAAGGAAAATACAGTGTTTATATCGCTTCCAGGTGTGCCTTATGAAATGGAAGATATCGTGACTAATGAAGTGTTGCCGAAATTGATAGAAAAGTACGAACGCCCTTACATATTACATAAGACATTGTTAACCTATGGACAAGCAGAAAGTATTATTGCAGAGCGCATAGAAGAGTGGGAAGATGATTTGCCAAAACATATAAAATTAGCTTATTTGCCAAGTCCTGGAAGAGTTCGTTTAAGGCTTAGTGCAAGAGGTGTCGATGAATTGTTTTTACAAGATAGTATGGCTACTGAGGTGGATAAGTTAAAAGCTATCATTGATGATATTATTGTAGGTTATGAAGAGGATGAAAGTATTGAGGTTGTGGTTGGTAAGTTGTTAACAGAACAGAAAAAAACCGTAGCTGTAGCTGAGAGTTGTACGGGAGGAAAAATAGCACAATTGTTTACAAATAACGCAGGAGCTTCAGCTTATTTTAAAGGCGGAGTAGTGACTTATTCGGTAGAAAGTAAAATTGCTTTATTGGGTATTGAAAAAGAATTTATAGAGCGACATGATGTGGTTAGTGAGGCAGTGGCAGAAGCTATGGCTGTAAGCGCAAAAAATGTTTTTGGAGTAGATTATGCAATAGCAACAACGGGTAATGCGGGGCCAACTACAGAAGAGGGAGGTGCGGATTTAGGTACTGTATTTATTGGTTTTGCAACACCAAAAGGTGTTTATAGTGAGGAACTTAATTTAGGGCAACCTAGAGAAAAAGTTATTGGTAGAGCTGTTAACAAGGCCTTAGAGAAAATTTACAAAGAAATTTCAAAAAACTAACTCAATATGTTTGTGTAATGGATTTATTTTTTGTTTCTTTGCACCCTGATTTTGAATAACGATATAAAAGCAAAATATAATGTCAAGAGTTTGTGCCCTTACAGGTAAGAAAGCGATGGTAGGAAACAATGTTTCTCACGCAATGAACAAGACTAAAAGAAAGTTTAGTGTGAACCTAATGAAGAAGCGTTTTTATCTTCCAGAGGAAGATAAGTGGATTACTCTTAGGGTAGCTGCTTCTACTATCAAAACAATTAATAAAAAAGGTATTACTACAGTTTTGAAAGAAGCTAGAGAAAAAGGGCTTATTAAATAATCCTGACCTAATAATATATATTTAAGATGGCAAAGAAAGGTAATAGAATTCAGGTAATTTTAGAGTGTACTGAGCATAAAGCTTCTGGTGTAGCTGGAACTTCAAGATACATCACTACTAAAAACAAAAAAAATACTCCTGATAGATTAGAGATTAAAAAGTTTAATCCTGTTCTTAAGAGAGTAACTGTTCATAAAGAAATCAAATAATTATTGAGTCATGGCAAAGAAAACCGTAGCATCGTTACAGACATCTTCAAAGAGGCTTACCAAAGCTATCAAGATGGTAAAATCGCCTAAATCAGGTGCTTATACTTTTGTTGAGAGCGTAATGGCTCCTGAAGAAGTGGATAATTTTCTTAAGAAGAAATAATATCCTCGAACATATATAGAAAAGCTACTTTCCATTACGGAAAGTAGCTTTTTTATTTTCTATCTTTACTGTCGGAAAAACACACTATTTTAGACATATGAATTTCTTTAAAAAAATATTTTCTTCTGAAAAGAAAGAAACACTAGATAAAGGATTAGAAAAAACGAAGAGTTCTTTCTTTTCTAAGCTTTCTAAGGCAGTAGCGGGTAAATCAAAAGTTGATGATGAAGTACTTGATAACCTTGAGGAGGTTTTAGTGTCATCTGACGTGGGGGTAAATACCACTCTTAAGGTAATAGAGCGTATTGAAGAACGCGTATCTCGCGATAAATATTTGGGTACAAATGAACTTAACCAAATATTAAGAGAAGAAATCGGATCGTTACTTTCTGAAACCAATTCAGGAGATGCAACCGATTTTGAAATTCCTAAAGATAAAAAGCCTTACGTTTTAATGGTGGTAGGTGTGAATGGTGTTGGTAAAACAACTACTATTGGAAAACTAGCTTATCAGTTTAAAAAAGCAGGTCATAATGTTGTTTTAGGAGCGGCAGATACATTTAGAGCAGCAGCTATAGATCAGTTACAAGTATGGGCTGATAGAGTAGGTGTGCCAATAGTAAAACAGCAAATGGGTAGTGATCCGGCATCAGTAGCATTTGATACTTTAGAGTCTGCTGTTACACAAAATGCAGATGTTGTTATTATTGATACAGCAGGACGATTACACAATAAAGTAAACCTGATGAACGAGCTTACTAAAGTAAAGAGAGTGATGCAAAAAGTGATAGGAGATGCTCCACATGATGTATTACTTGTGCTTGATGGTTCTACAGGACAAAATGCTTTTGAACAGGCTAAACAGTTTACAGCCGCTACAGAGGTGTCGTCTCTTGCAGTAACTAAACTAGACGGTACAGCTAAAGGTGGAGTTGTTATAGGTATATCAGATCAGTTTAAAATACCAGTTAAGTATATTGGTGTTGGAGAAGGAATAGAAGACCTTCAAGTGTTTAATAAACATGAATTTGTAGATTCTTTTTTTAAATAGATGATATATTAAGAATAAAAACAAATGCGCTTGTATTAATTTATAAGCGCATTTATTTTTGTCCAAAGTTCATTATCAAAATTTGATAATGCAAAATTTTCTCCATCTGCGGATTCTCCCATACGAATTACAACCATTTTTTTAGAAGGTACTATATAAATTTTTTGATCATTTTTACCTAGTGCCATATACATATCGGTAGGGGCTGAGGGTATTATACTTCCTGAAAATTCAAGCTGTGTTTGTGGTAAGCGGTAAGATTCTTGTCCATTTACCCACCACAAATAGCCATATGCTTTATTAATATTTTGAGAAGTATTAATTGCATCATTAAAGTAATTACTATTTGCTATTTGGGTTTCCTTCCATTTGCCATTATTGAGCGCTAATAATCCAAAACGAGCCACACTTCTTGTAGTACTCCAGTAAACACTTAAATCATTAATAGATGTCCAAGTACCAGTCATTCCTGTCGGGTTCTTTAGTTTACTATTAAAATAATTCTCCCAGCTTTGCCCTGTAGCCTGTGCTACTACGTCTTGTAATTTTATATATACATTATGATATGCCCATCGTGTGCCTGCATCAGCTTTATATTGCAAGTTGCTAGATGATACATTATCTCCTAGTTCATCATCAAGCCCTGATGTCATGGTTAATAAATGTTTACATGTAATAAGGTTTTCTTTATCTATAGTCATGCTAGTCCATTCTGTGCCAAGGTAATCACTAACCTTGTTATTAATATTTATATAGCCTTCTTGTTCAGCTATGCCAGTTAGCGTTGCAGTTAGTGTTTTACCCGCACTTGCCCAATACCAGGGGGTAGTAGCGGTATGGTTGTTAAAATATTCTTCTATAACAATGCGTCCATTTATAAGTATAATAAATGATTTTGTGTTTTTTGTTTCTAGGAAATTTAAGAGTTCACCTTTTGCAGATTCATTCCAATTGAGATCTATTATGGATTTTGTTTCCCATATGTCACTATTGTTTTCAGGGAAATACATTGTTTCTGTAGGTGTTGGCTCTTCAGCAGGTGAGGTGCTATCGTCAGAACTACATGAGAGAACAAATAGGACTAGAGACGATAATAAGATATGGCGCATACTATTTTATATGTTTGACTTTAAATATATTAAATAGTTTAATTCATATTAGTGTTATTTTTAATTTTGAGCCATTTAATTTTAAGTAAATTTGTGTTCCTAAAACAATAGATATGAAAAAATATGCTTTGCTGTTAGTGGCAATAATTTCGGTTTCATGTGGTAAATCGGTTTCTGATGAAGACCTTGATAACTTAAATGGTTATTGGGAAATAGAAATTGTTACAATGCCAGATGGTACTGAAAAGGAGTATACAATAAACTCTACTATTGATTATTTTGAAATTAAAGATAATAAAGGGATTCGTAAAAAGGTAAAACCACAATTTGATGGTACATATAGAGTAAATGATGCATCTGAAAATATAGAGATTGTAAAAGAGGGAGATAAAGTTTACATTAGTTATGTAACAGAATACTCTAAATGGAAAGAGCAGATAGTAGAACTTAATGAAGAAGTTTTGGTATTGAAAAATGAGCAAGAGATAGAATATCACTATATAAAACCAAAACCTTTTAGTATTAAATAATGGCAAAACGATTGAATGATAATAACTCGATAGGTGATGTGTTAAAAGAGTTTATAGGAGCTAATAAATTACAATCTGGTATTGATAAGATTGATGTGCGTGATGCCTGGAAAAACCTAATGGGTAATGGTGTAAATAATTACACAAGCGAAATTATGCTTAAAAATAATACGCTTTATGTAGCACTTACATCAGCAGTATTGCGAGAGGAGTTGAGTTATGGTAAGGAGAAAATCATTAAGATGATTAATGAAGAACTTGGTAGGGAGGTAGTAAAGGAAGTAATATTACGATAAAATAAAAATGCCGCTATATAGCGGCATTTTTTATATAATAGAGTATATCTTTATATTAGAATTGCTCTCTACCTGCAAAATGGAATGCACCTTCTATTGCAGCATTCTCATCGCTATCAGAACCGTGAACAGCGTTTTCACCGATTGAAGTAGCATATTTTTTACGGATAGTACCTTCTGCAGCTTCTGCAGGGTTAGTAGCACCAATTAAAGCTCTAAAGTCTTCAATTGCATTATCTTTTTCAAGAATAGCAGCTACGATAGGACCTCTAGACATAAATTCTACAAGCTCACCATAAAAAGGTCTTTCACTGTGTACAGCATAAAATTCTTTAGCATCAGCTACTGTAAGTTGTGTTAATTTAAGAGAAACGATTCTGAAACCTGCTTCAGTTATCATTGATAAAATACCACCGATGTGTCCATTTTCAACAGCATCTGGCTTAATCATTGTAAAAGTTCTGTTTGTTGCCATGATTCTTTTTAATTTTGCTGCAAAAATAGTAGTTTTTAAATTAATAACTTTAATTAATTATTAATGTTTCTACTTTTTTTAAAGTACTATTACAGCAAACTCTTGTTCTAGTGGTTTTAAGTTATTTAATAGCTTTTTTAGTAGGCTATTACTATGGTCAAGATAAAATTCAGAGAAATTAGTTTTTCGTTCTTGTAAGCTTTGCGAAGGGAAAAGTTCGTTTTGTAATATTGCAATACGCTCTAGTTCATCAGCATGATTACGCTTTTCTGCTTTTAGTAGTCGTTTTTCAAGATTATCAAGCCCTTTTAGCTGTTTAACCTCTTGTGCTTTTATAGCACCAGTAAATGTTGCATCAGTTTTAGTAGCAATTTCAGATAGTTTTTCAAACTGTTGTTTCAAAAACTCTTTTTGTTCACTAAAATCGAGTTTGAATTCTGAAAACTCTTGAGTTTTACTATTTATTAGCTTTTGTTGCTTCGAGAATACATCTTTCCAACTGAGGTTGAGTTTATCTAGTTTATTAGCTTGTTTTTGTGTAGCAAGCAGTACAGAGTTACGTAATGATAATATTGGGAATGTAATATCAGAGGCTTCAAAAGATGTTTTTAATTCGAACCAATAAGCGAGCTCTCCACCACCACCTATGTAGCAAAGGTTAGGTAGTATAACTTCTTGGTATAAAGGGCGCATGATTACATTAGGACTAAACTTTTCAGGATGCTTATCTACTAAATTTAGTAGTTCACTTTCTGTAAAATATAATTCAGTATTGTTAATATGGTATTTTCCATCTTCAAGTATAATGCGCTCTCTAATGTTATCTTCTATATAAAAAAGGTTTATTTCTCTAGGGTTTACCTGTATGTTATACTCATTAAGCTTCTCTATGGTCTCTGTAACTTTAGCGTGAGATGTTTGATGTAGTAATTCTCTTTTAATGTGTGGTATAAATAGCTCTTTTAGCTTTGATTTATCAGCGTCTATTATTACTAATCCTTCATTACCAAATAATTTATTTGCTAAGTAACGAGTAGCGTCAGCTAAGTTGTTGTGTTTTATATAAGCGGTTTCAAAAAGAGATTTTAAAGCAGTAGCATTATCGCCTAATCCAAGCTCGATACTATAAGCACTTAATATAGAGTCAAGCCCTTCTGTAGATAATCTTCCTACTGGACCTGTACTTTCAGTATTCCATTGTATTTTTTTATCTCGAAAATTAAAGTAATTAACCTCTTCAAAATCATGGTCCTCTGTAGCCATCCAGTATACTGGTACAAAATTATGATCTGGATAAGTTTCTTTAAGTTCTTTACATAAATTGATAGTAGATACTATTTTGTAAAGAAAATATAATGGTCCTGTAAATAAGTTTAATTGATGTCCAGTGGTAATAGTAAAGGTTGTTTCCTCCTTAAGGAGTTCTATATTAGTTTTTGTTAATACAGATGCATCAATGTTTTTATACTGTTCTAATAAAGAGTTTACTAAAACATCACGAGATGTATAAGGGTAGTTTTGTTGTTTTTCGTCAAGTTGAGTTTTAAAATTCTCAAGTGTAGGAAAACGATGGTATAATGGTTTCAGGTTTTCTTTTTGATTAAGATAATCTATAATTATAGGTGTGAAATATCCTGAATCTTGATAGCTTATACAGTCTGATGGCATTTGATGCTTATTTTCCCGTAAAATTACGGAAAAAACTTAAGTCATATTCTTAATGATTTGTTATGATGCAAAAACTATTCTGTTTTTAAAAAAGTACACATTTTGTTATACAAGTCATCATCATGCATGCTGTGCTTTAACCCTTGTGTAACTATAAAGTCGGCATTCTCCCAAGTGCTAGCAATTTTTTTGGCTTCTGTAATATTTACAATCTCATCATTAGCGTCATGGGCAATAAATCCTTGTGTTTTTATGGTAGACGCAAATACACTACCAGAAAACTCTTCAGGCTTTATATTAAAACGATTAATGAAAATACTCTCTAATAGCGACATAACTCTATCGTTAAGATTTAGCATTTTACTATAGTTGTATAATAGCGTCTCGAGATCGCTAGGGGCACCTAGTACAATCATTTTTTTTAGATAATCACTTTGATAACGTGCTTGATAATAAAGTGCAGTTGCTCCGCCTAAGGAGTGTCCTATCATGTAAGATGGTTGTACTTTTTTAACAATAATATCTATAAATTCGGCATAACGCGGAATATTAAATTCTTGCCCTGAAGATAGCCCATGAGCAGGAGCATCTAGTGCAGTAATAGTATATCCTTCTTTTTTTAGATAAGGTATAAATTGCTCCCATCTAGAAGTGTTACTTTCCCAACCGTGTACTAATAGTATTTTTTTGTTATTACCCTTCCAGGTATAGGTCTGAAAAATAAACTCATTGTGAGTTATTGTTTCAGTATCTGCTTCTTGTAGTATCTGTGGCAGATTGTCTTTTTCAAGACGACCTTCTCTAGGTTCACTAAAAAACTTATAGGCAAGCTTTTTGGCCTTATTAGGAGAGGTGTAGCTTAGTGTGTTTATATATAACCCTAAAGTTTTTGTAAAGATGTATTTTAAAACCTTTGGCATAGTAAGAAAAAAAGCCTCCGTTTTTACGGAGGCTATAGTATTTATATTTTAGAGAATAATTGTTCCATTTTCTCTTTTTCTTCTTCAGCAAGAGCAGTGTCAACTAAAATTCTTCCACTGTGCTCATCAGTAATGATTTTTTTACGAGAAGCTATTTCCATTTGTGTTTGTGGTGGTATAGTAAAGAAAGAACCAGCCGAAGCACCTCTTTCTATAGATACTACTGCAAGACCATTTCTTACACTACCTCTTATTCTTTTATAAGCCTTGATAAGTCTTTCTTCAATCTGAACTTCATATTCAGCAGATTTCTTTTTTAAGACACCTTCTTCTTTTTCAGTCTCAGACATAATATCATTTAACTCTGATTTTTTATGTTCAAGGTGGCTCTTTTTCATGTCAAGCCTTTCAGTAGATTGGTTTACTACTTCGCTTTTGTGCTCTATACTAGCACGCATTTCTTTAATATGCTTTTCTGCAAGCTGTATTTCAAGCTCCTGAAATTCAACTTCTTTAGTAAGCGAGTTGAATTCACGATTGTTACGCACATTTTTTTGCTGCTCAGTATATTTTTTTATGGCAGCTTTGTGATCATCGATAGCATTTTTCTTACCCTTAATTTGCTCTTCGATAGATTCAAGGTCAGTTTTCAGTTTATCAAGTCTTGTAGTAAGTCCTGCTACTTCATCTTCAAGATCTTCTACCTCAAGAGGTAATTCACCTCTTACATTTCTTATTTCGTCTATTCTTGAATCAATTAACTGTAAATCATAAAGTGCTCTTAATTTCTCTTCTACACTTAACTCCTTGGTATTCGCCATATTTATAAGTACTTAAACTGGATTTGTATTTTCTTGCGATAAAATAATTGCAAAATTAATGATTTTTTTTGTAAGATACTCAACTATATAACCTTTTGTGTAGTATTTAGGAGAAATTAAGTATGATAATTTTATATACATTTACAGGGTATACCATAATAAATCATACAATGTATCTCAATATCCAACTCAACAGGGCTCAATCTGAAATTGATAAAGGGTTGAAGCAAAGAGCGGCTAATAGGCTTAAAAATGTGCTTAATACTTATCCAGATGCTACAGAAGCAAGAGAGATGTTGGCATTAATGTATTATGAAAGTGGTTTTTTAGGTATGGCAGGATTGTATTGGATGTTAACAGATCCTACCGAGGATTATATTCGAGAGTGTATTAAAGTATATAAGGAATCGGTTAAGAGTTCTTCAATTCAGATATTAAGTGACTTAAAATATCGGGGGGATAAATCAGGGCTTTCAGGGTACGCTTATAAAAAACTCACAGCTATCGAAAATGAGGTCATAAGTAGGGAACGTTCTACTTCATATAAATCTAAGAAAACAGGCAATCACTCAGAAAAAGAAACCTTTAAAGAGAAGTTAATGAGTAGTGCTCCTTTTGGTATCGTGCTGTTATGCCTTATATTCTTTATTACAGGAGTAATAGTATCGATAACTTGGGTAATAAACCTTTTTTAGGGTTATATGTATTTTACAGGGTTAGTATCTATTTTGGTTACTATAACAGTAAGGTTTTCGACTCTAGTCTTTAAGTAATCAGCTATATAATCTTTAGTATATCGTTCACTTTCAAAATGGCCAATATCAGCAAGTAGTAATTTATTTTCTGCTTCATAAAAGTTATGGTACTTCAAGTCAGCAGTTAAATAAGCATCAGCTCCTGAGTTAATAGCATTTTTAATAGCATAACTTCCAGAGCCACCTAGTACAGCAACTTTTTTTATAGGTTTTTCTGTATAAGCACTATGGCGAATACCTCCTGTTTGCATTTTGTCTTTTACGAATAATAGAAAATCGTTTTCACTCATAGGAGTTTCTAGTTCTCCCACCATACCTAACCCGATGTTTTGATGTTTGTTTTCTAGTTTGTAGATTTCATACGCTACCTCTTCATAAACATGATTATCAAATAAAGTTTTTAATATTTTACCTTCAAGATGTTTTTCGAAGGTAACCTCTAGTTTAATTTCGTTTCCTTCTACAAATTCTCCAGCTGACCCTATTACAGGATTACTGTCATTAGTACCTTGATATGTGCCTAGACCTTGTGAACTAAAGCTGCAATTTTCATAATTACCAATATTGCCAGCGCCCGCATTAAACAAAGCATTACGTAGCTCTAAAACATTTTCGGGAGTTGTAAAAGTGACAAGTTTATGAATAAAACTTTCTTTAGGTACTAGTACCTTGGTATTGGTAAGCCCTAGGGCATTACAGAATATTTTATTAACTCCTTGTTTGTGATTGTCTAGTGCAGTATGTACAGCATATATTGCAATATCATTTTTAATAGCTTTTACTATAGCACGCTCTACATAGTTTTTTCCTGTTATTTTTTTTAACCCTGAAAATAATATAGGGTGAAAACATACTACTAGATTACATTTTTTGATGATAGCCTCATCAATAATAGCTTCTAACGCATCGTGACATACTAATACTCCAGTAACATCATCATTAGAGCTACCTGTTAATAGACCAACATTATCAAAACTTTCAGCATAGGCAAGTGGCGCCATCTCTTCTAGTGTATTTAGTATGCTTTTAATTTTCATGGTAAGAATTATTTAGGGTTCAAATATACTTATTAAGCTGTTTTTGTCAAAAGTATAATAAGATTTGTAGTCTTTAATAAATAAAAAAACCGCTTCTGAAAAGAAGCGGTTTAATAATGTTGTTTATTAAATACTATTGGCAGTCAGTAAGTAATTCGTATCCTTGAATAGCAGTAGAATAAGCTACTCCTGAGTCTATTCCACCTACTACAGCATTTCCATTATCACCTTCACATACTTCAAAAGCAGGTACTGTTTGTCCTTGAACGGTATATTCTGCACATGTTACACAGTTTGTTGCTGGGCTAGTATCGTTATCACAATTAGCTGTAATGTATTGAGCAACTGTTAAGCCTGAGTCTATTCCTTCTACAACTACTGTTCCATCAGGACCTTCACATACTTCAAAGTTAGTAGCTTCAGTTAGTTCGCATGTTTGGCAATTGTCATTTACACTACCGTTGTCATCATCAGAAGAACAAGCTACAAAAGTCATTCCTGCTAAAAGAGCTAAGGATAAAATAAGTTTTTTCATATTATTTTAATGTTAAATATTAGTTAGATTGCAAACAAAACGAAATAAAGTGTTAAAACCAAGAAATTACATACTAAAATTAACTTTTTGTTATTTTTTTGCAAATAGTTTTAGAATTGACTTATTTTTATTTTAATGAAAACACTTAGAAAACTATTAATGCCGTTTAGCTTACTCTATTGGGGTATAGTTAGTATTAGAAACCTTTTTTATGATGTTGGGATTCTGGGATCATCATCGTTTACAGTTCCTGTTATTGTTGTAGGGAATCTTAGTACTGGTGGTACAGGTAAATCACCTCAAACGGAGTATCTTATCAGATTATTGAGCGATAAATATAGTGTAGCTACATTAAGTAGGGGGTATAAAAGAAAATCTAAAGGTTTTGTGTTGGCAGATGAGAGTGCAGACGCTGATAAATTAGGAGATGAACCCTACCAGTTTTATAAAAAATTTTCAAATATTACTGTAGCAGTAGATGCAGATAGAGTAAATGGTATTACAAAATTATTAGCACCAGCAAAGCAGCCGGAAGTTATATTGTTAGATGATGCTTATCAGCATCGTGCAGTAAAAGCAAGTTTTTATATACTATTAACAGCTTATGATGATTTGTATGCTGATGATTTTGTATTACCAACTGGTAATTTAAGAGAGGGGAGAAGTGGTGCTAATCGTGCAAATATTATAATTGTTACAAAATGTCCACCAAATCTTTCAAGTCAAGAACAAGAACAAATTGTTGAAAAATTAAAACCAAATAAAAACCAAAAGGTGTATTTCTCTTTTATAGCTTATGATGACAAAGTGTACAATACTACTTCTGAAATAAATGTAGAGGGACTTAGAGATACTGATAAAATTATTCTTGCAGGTATAGCAAAACCACTTCCATTTTTCCGATATTTACAGAACGATAATGATGAATGTCTTACTTATCCAGATCATCATTATTTTACTGATAAGGAAATAAAAGAACTAAAGGTTCTTTGTAAAGACAAAATCATTATAACGACCGAAAAAGACTATATGCGTCTTGAAGGAAAGTTACCTGATGATAGACTGTTTTATTTACCAATAAAAAGTAGCTTTATATCTAAAGGGAATGATTTTGATAAAACTATTCTAGATTATGTGGGAGAAAGTACAGCAAACGGTTGATTTTATAAACAATAAAATAAATTTTAAGCCAGAATTTGGTGTAATACTAGGCTCGGGACTTGGTGGTTTTGCCGATGATATTGAGGTTGAGTTTACTCTTTCTTATAGCGATATCCCTAACTTTCCAGTCTCTACGGTAGAAGGTCATAAAGGGGCTTTGTTATTTGGTACTATAGGGGCTAAAAAAGTAGTAGCAATGCAGGGACGCTTTCATTATTATGAAGGCTATAATATGCAAGAGGTTACATTCCCTGTTAGAGTAATGAAATTTTTAGGTGTTCAAAACCTAATAGTATCTAATGCATCTGGTGGTGTAAATCCTTTATATGCAGTAGGTGATATTGTTTTGATAAACGATCATATAAATATGATGCCAGAACATCCGCTTCGAGGTAAAAATGATAAGCGTTTTGGTCCTCGATTTGTTAATATGAGTGAACCTTATAATCGAGATATGATAGGTAGGGCTAAGGCTATAGCTAGTGATTTAAATATTGAGGTTAAAGATGGTGTGTACTTGGGGTTACAAGGGCCTACATTTGAAACTTTAGCCGAATACCGAATGGTAAAAGCAGTAGGGGCTGATTGTGTTGGTATGTCTACCGTACCAGAAGTTATTGTAGCACGCCATATGGATATGGATTGCTTTGGTATATCTGTAATAACAGATATGGGAGATGAGGATAACATCGAAGAGGTTAACCATAATGAAGTGCTACAGGCAGCACAAAAAGTAGAACCTAAAGTACGTAAACTAATAAAAGAGTTTATAGCAACTATTTAATCTAAATTGATAGCTGTTTCTTGTTTTTTAGAAGAGATATTATTGTTGTTCTCAAGATAAGTTATAAGATCTATTATTCTTGAAGAATAACCAATTTCGTTATCATACCAACCTACAACCTTAACCATTTTGTCTATAACAGAAGTTAATTGTGCATCAAAAAGGCATGAATTTGTGTTACCTAGTATATCTACCGAAACTATTGGGTCTTCAGTATAAGCAAGAACACCTTTAAGTTCGTTATCAGCAGATGTTTTAAAAGCAGTGTTTATTTCTTCAATACTTACTTCTCTCTTTACATAGCAAGTAATATCAGTAAGTGATCCATCAGGTACAGGTACGCGTATACCGCTTCCTCCAATTTTACCATTAAATTCAGGAAATATTTTAGTTAATGCTTTGGCAGCTCCTGTTGTAGTAGGAACTATGGACTGCGATGCACCACGTGCTCTACGCAAATCTTTATGTGGTTGATCATGTAAGCTCTGATCAGTAGTGTAGGAGTGTACTGTTGTAATATATGCTTGCTCAATACCGCATAATTCGTTAATGATTTTCATCATAGGTGCCGCATTATTGGTTGTACAACTAGCGTTCGATACTATTGTTTCGCTCCCGTCTAGTATATGTTCATTAACACCAAGTACTACAGTTTTTATTCTGTCATCCTCTGGAGGAGCCGATAGGATAACTTTTTTTGCACCAGATGTAATGTGTTTTTTAGCATCTTCAAGCGTTTTAAACTTTCCAGTAGCTTCAATAACAGTATCAATTTCTAAAGTTTTCCAATTGATATCAGCAACATCTCTATGTCGAGTATAAGTGTAACTTTTACCATCAATTATAATGCTCTCTTCAGTATGAGATACCTCAAAAGGAAGTACACCGTGTATGCTATCATATTTTATAAGGTGTGCCATAGTTCGAGCATCAGCAATATCATTAATTGCTATAACATCGATATTAGGGTTTTGTAGTAATAACCTAAATAGGTTTCTACCTATACGCCCAAAGCCATTAATGGCTATTTTTATTTTTGTTGCCATTGGATAGTTTGCTTTATGTGTGCCTTTCGATAGTGGTCGAATTATGGCTGATGAAGATTATAGTAGGTGTTTTTGCGCTTTGTAAGACGAACGTACTAATGCACCACTTTCAACATGGCGGAAGCCAAGTTTAAGTCCTATTTCTTCATATTTTTTAAACTGATCTGGAGTAATAAACTCTTTAACAGGAAGGTGTTTTTTACTTGGTTGTAAATACTGACCAATAGTTAATACATCAAGGTTTACATCGCGTAAATCGTGCATAGTTTGTATAACTTCTTCTTCTTTTTCACCAAGACCAAGCATAATACCTGATTTTGTACGATTTATTCCGCTATCTTTTAAATAACGCAATACCTCTAAACTACGTTCATACTTAGCTTGGATACGTACCTCGCGAGTAAGTCTTTTTACAGTTTCCATGTTATGAGAAACTACTTCTGGAGCTACAGCAACAATACGATCTATATTTCGTTCTATACCTTGAAAATCAGGTATAAGTGTTTCTAATGTAGTGTTAGGATTCATTCTACGAATAGCCTTAACAGTCTCAGCCCATATAATAGATCCGCCATCTTTAAGATCATCACGGTCTACACTGGTAATTACGGCATGTTTAATATCCATAATTTTTATAGAACGTGATACCTTTTCAGGTTCATCCCAATCTACTGTTTCAGGTCTTCCTGTTTGTACACCACAAAAACCACAAGAACGTGTACATACATTACCTAATATCATAAATGTGGCAGTACCTTCTCCCCAGCATTCACCCATATTAGGGCAACTACCAGAAGTACATATAGTGTGTAGGTCGTATTTATCTACAAGTCCACGAAGTTCAGTATATTTTTTACCTGTAGGTAATTTTACTCTTAACCACTTTGGTTTTTGAGTATATTTTCCTTTTACGGCTGTTGGTTTTACGGTATCTAAAATGGTCTCCATACTAAAAACAATTAGTCTACAAAGATAAGGTTTATTTATGGATTAGTAGATAATGATGATTTCCCAAATTGGTATAAAAAAACTCCCTAAAAGGGAGTTTTTTGTTATTTTATGTTAATGGTTATTGGTAGGTTGTAGGCAGACCGTACTGTTTGCCCTCTCATTTTACCAGGTTTCCATTTTGTTTTAATTGATTCTAAAACTCTTATAGCTTCTTTACCTGCTCCATAACCAGGATCGCGTAATACTTTAATGTGTGATATAGTACCGTCTTTTTCTACTACAAAAGAAACATATACTCTTAATGTAGTTTCTACATCAACTTCAGGAGTATTGAATCGTTTTCCTACGGTTTTATAAAACTGTTCCATTCCTCCAGGGAATTCAGGAGCTTCGTCTAGCATTGTAGCATTTACAGTTCCATTATCATCACTAGGCTTTGTTCCTGTGCCTGTGCCATCTTCTTTTCCTAGTGGACTTGTTGCTCCTGTAGAAAAATTATTGCTTCCATCTCCTTCACTTGTAACAGCGGCTGCTTTAGTAGTTGTAACTTGTTCAGTGGTAGGTATAATTGTGGGCTCAGTAGTTGTAACTGCTTTAAGCTGTTTGTATGCTATTGTTTTTTCAGGTGTTTTAGGAGCTTGAGCAACAGTTTTTTGAGGTTCTTCGATTATTGGATCAGGAACTTTAAGTTCTTTTTTTTCTTTGAAAATTACTGGAACAGAAGTTTCAACTATAATTTCATGAGGTTCGTATATAGCTACTTTAGGTGCTGGATTAAAATAATTTATGGCAGCTGGTATACTTACTAATGCAAGTATTAATCCAATACCAGAAAAGAGAGCAATTATTGTTGTTTTTGATTGTTGTTGTCGCAATTTATAGGCTCCGTATGCTTTGTTACGGCCTTCAAAAACAAGGTCAATCCATTTTTGGTCGAATACGCTTACTTTAGACATAATAATAGGGTTTTGGGTTGTTAGTAAATAATAATAGTATACTATGTAAAACGCAATATTATATTAATTTATTATAAATAAACGTGTAAAAAATTACGAAATAAATAAAAATAAGGTCTAAAAGGTGGTTTTTTGTTATTGATTGCTTGTGGTTTTTAGCAATCTTTTTTATTCTTAATAATTTCTGATAAGAGTTTCTTAGCTCTAAGAAGTCTTATTTTAATATTATTAAGTGGTTGATCTAGTTGATCGGCTATTTCCTGATAACTCTGCTCTTGAAAGTATCGTAACTGTATTACTTCTTGATATTGCGGTTTAAGTTTTTTAATACATTCAAGTAATCTAGAAAGATTTTGTTCTTGTATTAATTCATCCTCTACAGAGAGTGAGTCATCAGCAATATTATAGGCTTGTCTATTATCATCTTCATTTATGTCTACAAATAATGATGATTTTTTTTTGCGAAGCATATCAATGTAGGCATTTTTTGCAATGGCTATTAACCAAGTATTAAATGCATACTCAGGGTTGTATGTTGTAATTTTGTCAAATGCTTTAGCAAAAGTTTGTATAACAACATCTTCAGTATCGGTTTCATTTTGGGTATGTTTTAGCATAAAGCCATAAACCTCATTCCAAAAGAAATCAAGTAAAAAGGTAAAAGCTACCTGATCTCCCAGTTTAGCTTTTTCAATATTAGCCTGTATATGTTCGGAGTTTATTTCCAATGTACTGGTTTTGAAAACATGTTAGTAAATAAAACATTAACTCTTGTGAAGATAAGTATTATTTCGATAAATGGAAACCAGTATGTTGTATCTTTTTCTTCTAGTTTAGCAGCGCTATAACCAAATGTCAACCATGCTACAATGTAACGTATAACGATAATAGGTACTAAAACTTTCCAGTTATATTGTAACGCTAGTAGTGTTACTGCAAGTACTAAAAATAATAATTGGCTAAGGTTGTAAAGCTTTAGTTGTAATTTATCAAATGGTCGAAAAAAGTTACTACTAAAGTCTTGTTTTCGCTTTAGTTTAAACCAAGACTTAAATGTTTTTTTAGCTTGATATTGAGTAAAACTATCAGGGGTAAAGCAAATAGCGGTATTTTCTTTATTAGCAGTTTGATTAATAAATAAAGAGTCTTCACCTATGCGTATATTCATATGGTCGATATATCCATTTACTTTAAAGAATTCTTCTTTTTTATAGGCAAGGTTACGACCATTTCCGGTATAAGGATGTCCCGATTTTGCCCAAGCAAAATATTGAGTTGCTATAAGTACCGCATCAAATCGTATAATTTTATTAAGAAAAGAATTTTTTATCTTTTCGTAACTACTATAGCCTAATGTTATTGTTTTGTTTAAAGTAAATTGAGAACTCATTTGAGCAATCCAATCTTTAGAGGTAGGGAGGCAGTCGGCATCAGTAAAAAGTAGATACTCTTTACTTGCAGCTTTAATACCTAAGGTTAGAGCATATTTTTTATTACCCCAAAAGGCTTCATTGTTTTCGACTGTTACAAGCTTAATATTCTTATAAGTTTGTTCAAACTTTTCGAATATATCTAGAGTTCCATCGCTTGAAGCGTTGTCTATAAGTACAATTTCAAAATCTGAATAATTTTGTGCGGCTAGTAACGGAACTAATTCGGTTACTTTTTCAGCTTCGTTTTTAGCACATACAATTACAGAAACTGGAATTTTTTTTGATGTTGTAGTTTGAGATTTTGCAAAAGAAAATTTCCCAAAAACCCCTAAATAATAAAAAAGTTGTATTACAGTAATACCAATAAAAATGTAAAAAATAATGTCTTGCATTCCGCTTAGTAGTTCTTTTAGTTTCGCGACAAATCTACGTTCAATTATTAATTTGTGCTATATTTTTTCTAAATAATATTAACTTCTGCTTCTATCCTGATTCCGAAATTTTTATAAACTGTATCTTGTATTTTTTTAGACAAATTTAGGAGTTCTTGCCCTGTAGCAGTACCATAATTTACCAATACTAATGCTTGTTTTGTGTGTACTCCTGCATCGTCAAAACGTTTGCCTTTAAATCCACTTTGCTCTATTAGCCAGCCCGCAGGTACTTTAACCGTTGTATCTGATACTACATAATGTGGCATCCCAGGGTGTAGTGAGTAAACCCTATCAAATGCTTCTTTTGTTATAATAGGGTTTTTAAAGAAACTACCACTATTACCTAATTCTTTAGGATCGGGTAATTTACTTTGTCGTATTGTTATAACAGCATTACTCACATCTTTAATAGTAGGGGTAGTGATGTTATTTTTAGTTAGCTCAGTGGTAATATCGCCGTAAGCAGTATTAATTTTATGATTAACCTTAGTTAATTTAAAGACTACTGATGTGATAATGTATTTATCTTTTAGTTCACCTTTAAAAATACTATCACGGTAGCCAAACTGACATTCTTCTTTTGTAAAAGTTACTATTTTTTGTGTAGCTATTTCTATGACTTGACACGAAACAAAAGTGTCTTTTATTTCGGTGCCATAAGCCCCTATATTCTGTATAGGTGTAGTACCTACATTACCAGGTATTAGTGAAAGATTTTCAAGCCCTCCAAAGTTATTATCAATACAATGTAACACAAACTCATGCCAGTTTTCGCCTGCCATAGCCTCTACATGTACAAAATCGTTTTCTTGTTGTGTTGTTTTTATACCCTTTAGGTCAACATGTATAACAAGAGCATCAATATCTTGTGTTAAAAGCATATTGCTACCACCACCTAATATAAAGAGTTGCTTACTAGTGTTTTCTTTTAAAACCTCAGTAAGCTCATCAATGGTATGTACGGCTGTAAACTCTTTTGCATTTGCAGCAATACCAAATGTATTATATTCTTTAAGTGGGTAGCAGGATTGTATCTCCATTGGGTAATTTGTTAATGGCGCAAAAGTAAAATATTATTCGGTAGTAAGAGCACGATTTATAAACTCTACTAGTGGTTTAAGTACTAACAGTTTTTGTGTAGTTTCTTGTATGAAATTATCACTTTCTAAATCTTTGTCATCAAGCTTAGCTACAGCTACAAAACTTTTTAAACGTAAAAACTCTATTGCAATATGGTCTTTTTCATACCCTTTAGGAGCTGTTTTTAAAGAGTTCTTTTCGGTACGTTCTAGACCTCCGTATATGCTATTGAGTTCTTTATTGTTAGTTATTTCTTCAAGGTCTTCATGAAAACCAGCAATTTCTCGACGAATTTTTTTCAATTCAGCAGGGTTTGGTTGATACATTCCACCAGCAATAAAGCTAGCACCTTTCTCTATATGGATGTAATAACCTGCTAAACTAAAGTTTTTTGTACCTGCTGACATCCAAATTCCCATATTAGTTTTATAAGGTGCTTTGTCTTTAGAAAAACGAACATCGCGATTAATACGGAAAGAACAGTTTTTAAATTCAAGATGTTGTAATGATTCTTCGCTTTTACTTATTTCGGTAACAAAAGCCTCAACAGTATCTCTATATGTTTGCTTGTATGTTTTGTAACGATCTTGATTTGCCTGAAACCAGTCACGATTATTATTGATCTTTAAATCTTCAAGAAATTCTAATGCTTGTTGTGGAAACATGGTGTCAATTTTTATTTAAAAATAAATATTTAATTCTAATCTAGAAGTTAAAAATTCTATAACTCTGATGTGTTGTTTTTACAATTTCTTCAGTTCGTTCGGGGTGAGTGTCTGATATAAATATTTGTCCAAATGTTTTGTCATTAATCATTTGTACTATTTGGGCAACACGAGTTTCATCTAGTTTATCAAAAATATCATCAAATAAAAGTATAGGTGCTACACCACTTTGTTTTTTAATAAACTCAAACTGAGCTAGTTTTAATGCGATTAAAAATGATTTTTGTTGTCCTTGCGAACCAAATTTCTTTATTGGGTGTTCGTCAATTTCAAAAGAAAGGTCATCTTTATGTGTACCTACACTGGTATACTGTAATACACGGTCGCGTTGTAGGTTTTCATCAAATAAATCATTCAGGCTTTTTTCGTGTAACTGACTTTGATAGCTTAAATTGATATTCTCTGCTGAACCTGTTATAATTTTATGATGATGATTAAATATAGGTATAAAGTCTTTAAGGAACTGTTTACGCTTTTCGAAGATATTTTGCCCTAAAGTATTTAATTGATCATTATATATTTCTAGTGTCTCTTTCTCGAAAGTATGATTAAGCGCGAAGTATTTTAGTAAAGCATTACGTTGTGATAATGTTTTTTGATAATTAATTAGCTGCTGTAAATAAGGTGCGTCTAATAAAGAAATAACGCTATCTATAAATTTACGTCGTGTTTCGCTACCGTCTACTATAAGGTCACTATCTGAAGGAGATATTATTACTAAAGGTATAAAACCGATGTGTTCTGATAACTTATCATAAGCCTTGCTATTTCTCTTGAGTACTTTTTTTTGTCCCTTTTTTAGGCTACATACTATATTTTCAGTTCTTTCATTTTTTAAAAAGGTACTATCTATAACAAAAAAGTCTTCCCCGTGTTTAATATTCTGAACAGCTAGAGGGTTAAAATAACTTTTACCATATGCTACATGATATATAGAGTCGAGTACGTTAGTTTTACCAACACCATTTTTACCAACAAAGCAGTTAATTTTAGAGTCAAATTCATAATTTGATTCAGAAATATTTTTATAATTTAGGAGCGATAAATTTTTTAAGTACATTCTAAGTAAATGGCTTCTGGTCTTGAGAACCTTGAGTAAATTAGGGTGTTTTTTAAAGAACGTGCAAATTATTGAAAAATAACGACAAAAAGATATTTTAATATTCAATAAAAATTTTATTTTTGCGACTCACTAAAATAATATAAATGGCAACTTATAACAAAAGAGGATATAAAGCTCCTAAACCTAAACAGGAAGAAGTGGATGAAGTTGAACAGATGGAAGAAGAGTTTGACGGTAAAAGTACTACTGCCGAAGTTTTCGATTCATTAGATGAAGGTGCTTCTAAAACTGAGGAGTGGGTTGAGAAAAACCAAAAGATGGTCTTTATTGTAGTTGGTGCAATAGCATTAATTACTGTAGGTTATATGTTATATAATAAATTTGTTGTTACGCCAAACGAAGAAGAGGCTGCAAATGAGATGTTTCAAGCAGAGCAGTACTTTAAAGAAGCTGTAGATTCTCCAGTGGCTAACGATTCATTATACAACCTTTCACTTAATGGTGGAGAAGGTAAATTAGGTTTTTTAGGTATTATAGATAACTATTCTGGTACTGATGCTGCTAACCTAGCACATTACTTCTCAGGAATGGCTTTTGTTAATACAGGTAAATATAAAGAGGCAGTAACGCATTTAGAAGAGTTTAGTACTGAAGATGCAGTATTAAAAGCAATGGCTGCTGGTGCAACAGGAGATGCTTTTGCACAACTTGATCAAAAAGAAGATGCACTTGAGTTTTACGTTAAAGCGGCAAATGCAAGTAAAGATGAGTTAACATCGCCACGTTTTCTTTTTAAAGCAGGACAAATTGCATTAGCTCTTGATAAAAAAGCAGAAGCTTTAAAATACTTCAAAGAGATAAAAGATAACTATGCTACTTCATCAGAAGGTGTTACTATAGAAGCTTATATAGCAATGACAGAAGAATAGTATGGCTACAGTAAATAAAAATTTATCAGATTACGATAAAAACACAATCCCAAACGCGAAAGACTTTCGGTTTGGGATTGTTGTTTCTGAGTGGAATGACAACATTACAGGTGCGCTTTGTAATGGAGCTATAGAGGCACTATTAGAGAATAGTGTTGATGAATCGAATATAATTCGATGGCATGTGCCCGGTAGTTTTGAACTTATTTATGGTAGTAAGCGAATGATTGAAACACAAAAGGTTGACGCCGTAATAGCTATTGGTAGTGTTATACAAGGAGAAACAAAACATTTTGATTTTGTATGCGAAGGAGTAGCACAGGGTATTAAAGACCTTAATATTCAAACAGATATTCCAGTAATATTTTGTGTGTTAACAGATAATACTTTACAGCAAGCAATAGATAGAAGTGGAGGAGTACATGGTAATAAAGGTACTGAGGCTGCTGTTGCTGCTATTAAAATGGCTTATTTAAGACAGCAAACGGCTTAGATAAAATATATTTATACCTAAAACAAAAAACCTTTTCGTTCTGCGAAAAGGTTTTTTGTTTTAGGTATTATAATACTCGTTAAATATCCGTATAGTTGCAGTGCTATTTTGTAATCTAAATTATAATTTTCTATTTTTAGAGTCAACTTAATTTATTATGCTAAGAACCTATTTGTTTAAAGTTAGAGCTTTGTTTAACCTTCATGATGGTGAAGATGATAAAGAAAAAGTTTTTGAGAGTGTAAGAAAAAATGTTAGTTATAGAGGAGCTAATTTCTGGATATTAGCTTGTGCCATTATCATAGCCTCTATAGGGCTTAATGTAAACTCTACAGCAGTGGTCATAGGAGCCATGCTTATATCTCCATTAATGGGGCCTATTGTAGGAGCAGGGTTTGCTTTAGGAGTGTATGATTTTGATTTACTACGTAAATCATTATTCAACTTGCTTAACTCTACTTTGTTGAGTTTAACAGTGTCTACGCTTTATTTCATGATGAGTCCCTTTAAAGATATAGCATCTGAATTAGCATCGCGTACCTCTCCTAACATTTATGACGTTTTGATAGCCTTTTTTGGAGGTGTAGTTGGTGTTATTGCTGTGACTAGAACAGAGAAAGGAAATCCGATACCAGGGGTTGCTATAGCAACGGCATTAATGCCGCCTTTGTGTACGGCTGGTTATGGTTTAGCAACTGCTCAATGGTCTTATTTCTTTGGAGCTTTTTATTTATACTGTATCAATTGTGTGTTTATTGGTATTGCTACTTTCTTAATTATTAAATATTTAAAATATCCTGCGAAGAAACAAGTAGATGAGCGCCAGCAAAAACAGGTAAGAACTATTATATCTACGCTTATAATAGTAATGTTATTACCAAGTAGTTATTTGGCTTATTCCCTGTATAGAGAACAACAGTTTAAGAAGAATACAGATACTTTTATCGAAAATCAATTTACCGATAAGGGATATACAGTTGTTTATAAAAAAACAAAGTATGGATCTAGTGATAAAAAGATAGAATTAGCTTTCTTATCTACTCGTTTTGAAGACGATGAACTTGCACGTCTTGAACAGAAAATAGAAGAGAATAAGTACCTTAGAGGTGCAGAGCTAATAATTCGTCAAGATAGTACAGATAGATTTAGAGCTTTAAAAGGAGATATACTTAATGAAATTAAGAATACAGAGAACGAGGTGAATCAAAAAGATATTCGTATTGCACAGCTTGAAAGTGAAATAGCAAAGAATACATTTGATAGTCCTAAAATGTTAAAAGAAGCTCGAACTATATTTACAGCAATAACTTCGCTTTCTATTTCTAATCATAGCCTAGCGACTACAGATTTTGGTACAGAATCTATTACAGCTGTAATTTATGAAAGTGAAGAAGAGTTACATATAGAAGAAACCGAAAGGCTCACTAATTGGCTTAATGAGCGCTTATCGGTTAAAAATGTAATAGTGTTTAGGCGAAATGAAATTTTGCCAACACTACCTGAGTTTGAAGAAGAAGAAGAAGAGTACTAGCTTTCTGCTAGTACCTCTTTCTTTTTCTGTTGTTTTTTATTGTACATGTTTAATAGCAAGTAACCACAAATACCTGAAAGCGCAGACGCTATAAGTATAGCAAACTTAGCTTCGTTTTGGTAAGCTTCATTATCAAATGATAGTAATGCTATAAATATAGACATTGTGAATCCTATACCTCCTAAAAGTCCCAAACCAATTACATGAGTCCAGTTTGCACCTGTAGGTAATTGTGCTATTTTTAGTTTAACAGAAAGCCACGACATAAGGAATATTCCTACAGGTTTTCCTAAAAATAAACCTAATACAATACCCATACCTAGATTACTACCTAGTCCTGCAAGCATACCATCTTCAAAAGTAATGTTAGTATTTGCTATTGCAAATATTGGCATAATTAAAAAGTTGACAGGCTTGGTAAGCATATGTTCTAATTTCTCAAGCGGAGATTCTTTAGCATCTGGAGTAGTAGGTAATGTAAGGGCAGTAAGTACACCTGCAATGGTAGCATGTATTCCTGAATGGTGAATTAAGTACCACATTACCACACCTGGTATAATGTAAAAAAGTATATTTTTTACTCCCATACGGTTAAATATTAAAAGCATTACAAAAACACCTCCTGCATACATTAAGTAAGTAAGATGTAATCCGCTAGTATAAAATATTGCAATAACTAATATTGCCATAAGATCATCTACAATGGCAAGAGCAGCAAGGAATACTTTAATTCCTGGAGGTACTTTGTTGCCTAGTAGAGAAAGGATACCCAATGCAAATGCAATATCGGTAGCCATTGGTATACCCCAACCATGTACTGTGTCAGGGTGTGATGAGTTGAATACTGTATATATAAGTGCAGGTACCATTACTCCACCTATAGCGGCAAGTACAGGTAATGATGCCTGACGCATAGAAGAAAGTTCTCCTTCTACAATTTCCCTTTTTATTTCAAGCCCTACTAATAGGAAGAAGATAGCCATAAGTCCATCATTAATCCATAATATTATAGGGTAACGTAATTGTATGCTATCGTTTGCAAAACCTACATCGGTATTTAGAAGGTTATTGAAACTTATAGCCGAGCTAGAATTAGCTATGCTTAATGATATTGCCACACAAATAAGAAGAATTATTCCCCCAGCAGAAGAGGATCGGAAAAATTCCTTAAACGTTTTAAGATTGATTAATTTTTTCATACTTGCAAAAATACAAAATCGAAATACTTTTTAATGTTATTTTATTATTAGTGTGAGCTGATTTAAGCCGATTTTAACAAATAATTCTCCTTATTAGCTTTTAAAGAGGTAACTTGCATTTTTGTAATACAAAACTTTATAAATGTTAAAAATTCAAAAATATTCTGAAAGAGAGCCAATGTCGGTTGAAGAACAAGAAAGTGTTGTAAACTTTTTGTTTAGAAGTCTAGAAGAATATGGAGATCCTAAAGAAGATATAAACAAATGTATAAACTATGCCTTAAACAAATTGTATGATGACAGAAAAACAGGTGGTATGGTATTAGTGGCAACTATTGATGAAAAAAATGTAGGAACTGTTATCTTAAACGAAACAGGTATGGGAGGATATATACCCGAAAATATACTGGTATATATTGCAACTGACCCTAACTATAGAGGGAAGGGAATAGGTAAAGGTTTAATGAAAGCGGCTATAGATAGCGTTAATGGTGACATTGCTTTGCATGTAGAACCAGAAAACCCCGCCAAAGGGCTGTATGAAAGCTTAGGCTTTACCAATAAATACCTCGAAATGAGGTTCAAAAAAACAAAATAATGGCTTTTATAACGCTAGATACAACTAAATTAAGAAAGAATTTCGATTACTTAAACAACTTTTTTACCGAAGAAGACACAGATTGGTCTGTGGTTACAAAAATGTTGTGTGGAGATGAGGCTTACCTAGAAGCATTATTAAAAATGGGAATAAGTCAATATTCCGATTCACGTATAACTAACCTAAAGGTTATAAAAAATATAGATAAAAATGCTCAAACAATTTATATAAAACCACCTGCAAAGGGAGTTATAGAAGAGGTTATTGAGTATGCTGATATTAGTATGAATACTGATTTCAGGACTATAGAAATGCTTTCTAAAGAAGCGCATAGACAAGGTGTGACTCACAAGATTATAATAATGATAGATCTTGGAGAGTTGCGAGAAGGAGTAATGCGTGAAGATTTTGTCGATTTTTATTCTCGAGTATTCGAAATGAAAAATATCGAAATAATAGGGTTAGGTACTAACTTATCTTGTCTTTATGGTATATTACCAAATAATGATAAACTAATACAATTAAGTTTATACAAACAGTTAATTGAAGCTAAGTTTAACGTTAAAATTCCTTTTATATCAGGAGGTTCATCAGTTACTATACCATTAATGAAACAAGGGCTTATCCCGAAAGGCATAAATCACTTTCGTGTAGGTGAAACTCTTTTTATGGGTACTGATGTTTATAATAACGAGAGGTTTGAAGAAATGGAAAATGACATCTTTAAACTATATGCCGAGATTATAGAACTGTATGAAAAACCTATTGTGCCTACTGGAGAAGTAGGGAAAAACATGGATGGTGAAACCTATACTTTTGAAGAGGAAGATTATGGTAAAACAACCATGCGTGCTATTATAGATATTGGTTTACTTGATATTGATATGAAACACTTAGACACTAAAGATACTAGTATAAAGTATGTAGGTGCTACATCAGATATGGTAGTGCTAGATTTAGGTGAGAACTCTAAAAAGTACAAAGTTGGTAGTTTAATAGAGTTTACTATGGACTATATGGGTATTGTAAGAATTATGAATTCTAAATATATAGAAAAGCGTATTGTTTAATAACAATACGCTTTCTTTTTTTATTAAGACTTTACCTCGTTAGTTACTACTTTATAAGTAGGGTCTTCTATAATATTTACATCAATAATGGCTTCGGCATTAGATAAAAGACGCTTACAGTCATCACTAAGGTGGCGTAAGTGTATTTTTTTGCCTGCTTTATTGTACTTTTCTGTTAAGGAGTTGATCGTTTCTATTGCTGACATATCAGAAATACGACTTTCTTTAAAGTCAATTATAATTTCGTCAGGATCTCCGCTTATATCAAATTTATCGGTAAACACTCGTGTAGACCCAAAGAATAGCGGTCCGTAAATTTCATAATGCTTTATACCTTTATCATCTATATAATGACGTGCACGTATACGTTTTGCACTTTCCCAAGCAAATACTAATGCCGCAATAACAACCCCTATAAGCACAGCCAAGGCTAAGTTGTGTAGCCATACTGTAATAATAGCTACTAATGCACCTGTTATAATATCGTGTCGTGGCATTTTGTTGGCAATACTAAAACTTGCCCATTCAAATGTACCTATAGCCACCATTACCATTACACCTACCAATGCTGCGATGGGCACTTTGCCAATTACAGGAGCTCCAAATAATATTATTATTAATATAGTAACAGATGCTATAATACCTGCAAATCTTGCTCTTGCACCTGCTGAAAGGTTTACTAATGTTTGAGCAATCATTGGGCAACCACCCATACCAAAAAAGAAACCATTAAGCATGTTTGCACTACCTTGAGCAATACATTCTTTATTACTATTACCACGAGTACCAGTTATTTCATCTACAAGGTTTAGTGTTAATAAACCTTCAGTAAGTCCTACAGCAGCCATAATAAGCGAGTAAGGGAATATGATTTTAAGTGTTTCTAAGTTAAAAGCAATGTCTGGTACATGAAAAGGAGGGAAACCACCACTTACAGATGCGATATCTTCTACCGTTTTAGTTTCTATACCAAAACCAAAAACGATAGCAAAAACAACAATAATGGCTACTAATGATGCTGGTACAGCTTTAGTTATTTTAGGTAATAAAACCACTATAGCTATAGTAAGTGCTACAAGTCCTCCCATTATATATAGTGCGCTACCCGTAAGCCAAGAAGACTCGCCGTTTACAACAGTTTTAAACTGTTCTAGTTGCGACATGAATATAATAACGGCTAATCCGTTTACAAAACCATACATTACAGGGTTAGGTACAAGACGTATAAACTTACCAAGTTTAAAGATACCTACTAGTATTTGTAATACCCCTGCTAACGCTACAGCTCCAAATACATACTCTATACCATGCGATTGCATTAGCGCTATAAGTACTACTACTGTAGCACCTGCACCACCAGATACCATACCTGGTCTACCTCCAAAAATAGCAGTAACAAGCCCCATGATAAAAGCTGCATAAAGCCCTACAAGAGGAGGGAATCCAGCTAATATAGCAAACGATAACGATTCTGGTATCATGGTCATAGCAACAGTAAGCCCTGCTAAAACCTCGTTTTTATAGTTTACTTTTTGAGAGAAATCAAATAAATTTATTATACGATTCATGAATGTTGTTGTATTTTAAATATATAGCAAGTAGCTAATTATAATAATTGTCGCGTACTTATTTTTTTAATAATCGGCAAAAGTAACGAATATATACTTAATCAATAGCATAGTGTTAAAACGTTTTGATCGATTTACTGTTTATAACATAAATTTAATGTTACTAGTTGCTGTTTCATTTTTTTAATCGTAATATTGCAATATAGTAATATTGCGATATAGTATATGGGGATTACAAAATCAGAGAAATTCACACAAGAGCAAAACGACCTTGCAGTTATGATAAAAGCTTTAGGGCATCCTGCTCGTATAGCAATAATAGAGTATTTGTTAAAGGTTAATACATGTATTTGTGGAGATATTGTAGGAGAGTTACCACTAGCACAGCCTACGGTTTCTCAGCATTTAAAAGAGTTAAAAAATGCGGGTCTAATAAAAGGGAGTATAGAAGGTACTACTATTTGTTATTGCATTGACGAAAAAGGTATCGAAAAAGTAAAGTCGTTTTTTGACGGTGTGCAGTATAGTTTAGATGAAAAAAATAATAATTGTTGTTAAAAATAGTAAAGATGAAATTATCAGAAATAAAAGAACATTTGAGTACAGCCGAAGCTGTAAATTTTAGATTGGCAGATGGAAGTTATGTGCCAGAACACTTTCATGTAACAGAAGTGGGAGAAGTTCAGAAAAAGTTTATTGATTGTGGCGGTACAGTGCGTGCTGAAACAGTAGTGAACTTTCAGTTATGGGATGCTAACGATTATGACCATAGGTTAAAACCGGCTAAACTTTTAAATATAATAAAGTTGTCTGAAGAAGTTTTAAATATTGGAGATCATGAAATTGAAGTAGAGTACCAAGGAGATACTATAGGTAAATACAATTTAGGACATGACGGTACTGACTTTATGCTAAAAGCGAAGAAAACAGATTGTTTAGCTCAAGATAGTTGCGGTGTACCTAAAGAAGAAGCGAGTAAAGAGGAAGAAGCATCATGTTGCACACCTGGTGGAGGTTGTTGTTAATAATGTAAATTTTAAACTGAGATGAAGAAAGTTTTAGTATTATGTACAGGTAATAGTTGTCGTAGCCAGATAGCAGAAGGATATTTAAAACATTTTGTGGGTAATAACGCCGAAGTGTATAGCGCAGGTATAGAAACACATGGTGTAAACCCCAAAGCTATTGCGATAATGCAAGAAGATGGCATTGATATTTCTAATCATACTTCAAATAATATAGATGAATATTCTAGTTTAGAATTTGATTATGTTATAACAGTATGTGATAATGCAAAAGAAAACTGTCCGTACTTTCCTTCACAAGCCGAACGATTTCATTATAATTTTCCTGATCCAGCTAGGGCTGAAGGAACTCTTGAAGAGGTAATGAATGAGTTTCGAGTTGTGAGAGGAATGATAAAAGAGTATTCATCTAATTTTGTACAAACTCACTTTGCATAATGGATATTACAACAAAAAATGACTGTAACCCTATAGAGAAACGTAAGTCGTTAGGTTTTTTAGATAGTTACCTTACTCTTTGGATATTTCTAGCAATGGCAATAGGTATCGGTATTGGCTATTTGTTTACAGATGTAGACGATTATATTAATTCCTTTTCAGTGGGAACTACAAATATTCCGCTAGCATTAGGGCTTATTATTATGATGTATCCACCATTAGCAAAGGTTAAGTATAGTACAATAGGGCAGGTTTTTAAAAACACAAAAATACTTGGAGCATCATTATTGCTTAACTGGGTAATAGGGCCAATATTAATGTTTGTGTTAGCGATACTGTTTCTTAATGGTTATCCAGAGTATATGTCGGGGTTAATACTAATAGGTATTGCGCGCTGTATTGCAATGGTGATTGTTTGGAATGAGTTAGCTGAAGGTAATAGAGAATATGCAGCAGGGCTTGTAGCGTTAAATAGTATCTTTCAAGTACTGTTATATAGTGTATATGCTTATTTGTTTATTACAGTATTGCCACCATTTTTTGGTGTAGAAGCACTTAATGTTACTATTACTATGGGGCAAATAGCCGAGAGTGTTTTTATTTATTTAGGAATTCCGTTTCTTTTAGCAATAACATCTCGTTATGGACTTATAAAGCTAAAAGGGGAGGAATGGTATAATAAAAAGTATCTACCGTTTATATCTCCATTTACATTAATAGCATTACTCTTTACTATTGTAGTAATGTTTAGCTTGAAAGGTAAAATGATAGTTGAAATTCCTATGGATGTATTGCGTATAGCTATACCATTAGCCATATATTTTGCGTTAATGTTTGTAATAAGCTTTATAATAGGTAAGAAATCAGGAGCTGACTATTCGCAATCTGCGGCCATATCTTTTACGGCAGCAGGTAATAATTTTGAATTAGCTATCGCTGTGGCTATTGGAGTGTTTGGTATTAATAGTGGTCAAGCCTTTGCAGGGGTTATAGGACCATTAGTAGAAGTGCCAGCATTAATAGCGTTAGTAAATTTATCCTTCTGGATAAAAAGGAAATATTATGACAAAACGATTGAGAATTAGGGTAAATCGTTGTTTTGAAGCAAGTTGATTTCGTTGTTAAAACTTGTGGATAATGAAGATGCTCGGCCTGTTATGCAGGTCGGGTCTTTCCTTTTTCCACTGTGCTACTGTTTTTGTTTTAATGTACTCTGTTTCTAGTGTAATATCAGCAGCAATACACAAGTGTGTAGATGGCTGTAGAGTATTTAAAATATCTTCGATTAGCTTATTATTCCTGTATGGAGTTTCAATAAAAAGTTGCGATTGATTTTTATTGAATGATAGCTGCTCAAAGTTTTTTATAGCACTTTTCTTGTCAGACTTATCTATAGGCAAGTATCCATTAAAGGCAAAACTTTGTCCATTCATACCACTAGCCATAATAGCAAGTAGAATAGAAGAAGGACCAACTAATGGTACAACTTGTATTCCTTTTTCATGTGCTAATTTTGCTATAGCGGCACCAGGATCAGCTACACCTGGGCAACCAGCTTCGCTCATTAAACCTACATTTTCACCTTCAAGACAAGGTTGTATAAAATCATCATGTTCTGAGGTTTCAGTACGCTTGTTTAATACTGATAACTTAAGTTCAGGTTGTTTTTTAGTAGGTAGTATAGCTTTAATAAAACGACGTGCTGTCTTTTCATTCTCAACAATATAGTGATCTATAAATTCAATAGATTTTGCAACCGTTTCAGGTAATACCTGTTTTGGGTCAGCATCTGTTCCTAGTGGTACAGGTAGTAAGTATAGTTTACCTATTGTTGTCATTAATGTTTTTTTAATAATTTTTCAGCAGCAATAGTACAAGCTTCATCTAGCATATCATATACTTTATTAAAACCTTCATCTCCACCAAAATAAGGATCAGGAACCTCTATTTTTTCATTAGGATACAACTCCTCCATTATTAACACTACTTTATCTTTGGCAGTAGCGTTAGGAGCTAATTTTGCGACATTATCGTAATTAGAATTGTCCATTACGTATATATAATCAAAGGTTTCAAAATCTGAAACCTTTAATTGTCTTGCTTTTTGTTTGCTAATATCTAACCCTCTGTTTTTTGCCGTAGCTATAGATCGCTTATCAGGTTGGTTACCTACATGCCAATCACCAGTTCCGGCCGAGTCAACTTTGAATTTATTTGTAGGAAGTTTAGACTGTAGTATTCCTTCTGCCAGTGGAGAACGACAAATATTACCTAAACACACCATTAAAATTTTAACAGACATTATACTGAAAGTTTACTATTGATATCGTCAACGAATTTTTTGAATTGTTTATCTGTAGATACTAGGTTGTCTACTGTTTTGCAAGCATGTAATACTGTAGCATGATCACGGTGTCCAATTTGTGAGCCAATGTTTGCTAATGATGACTTAGTGTATTTTTTTGCAAAAAACATAGCTAATTGTCTTGCTTGTACTACGTGACGTTTTCTAGTCTTAGATTGTAATATTTCAATATCAAGTTGGAAATAATCAGAAACTACTTTTTGTATGTAGTCTATAGATATTTCTCTCTTAACGTTCTTAACAAATTTCTCTACCACTTGTTTAGCTAACTCAATAGTAACTTCACGGTGATTGAAAGATGATTGCGCAATTAACGAAATTATTGCACCTTCTAATTCTCGAACATTGCTTTTGATATTCTTGGCTACATATTCTATAATTTCATCTGGCATTTGTACACCATCTCTAAACAAGATGTTGTTTAGTATCGAAACTCTTGTTTCATAATCTGGTTGGTGCAATTCTGCCGAAAGTCCCCATTTAAAACGAGATAATAAACGTTGTTCTATATCCTGCATATCTACAGGAGCTTTATCTGATGTAAGTATTACTTGTTTACCATTTTGGTGAAGGTGATTAAAGATGTGGAAAAATACATCTTGTGTACCTGTTTTACCAGAAAGGAATTGTACATCATCTATAATTAATACATCGATAAGCTGATAGAAGTGAATAAAATCATTTCGTGTATTACGTTTAACCGAGTCGATATATTGTTGTGTAAATATCTCTGCAGAAATGTAAAGTATCGTTTTCTCAGGAAACTTGTCTTTTATCTCTACCCCAATGGCATGAGCAAGGTGAGTTTTACCTAAACCTACCCCTCCAAATATTAGTAATGGGTTAAAAGATGTTCCTCCTGGTTTATTAGCGACTGCCATTCCAGCAGATCGTGCTAATCTATTAGCATCACCTTCAAAAAAGTTATCGAAACTATAATTTGCATTAAGTTGCGATTCTATTTTTAGGTTTCTTATACCAGGTATTATAAAAGGGTTTTTTAATTCTGGATTTTTATTTTGTAATGGTACATCTACCTCTTGTGGTTTTACAGGAGAACGATGTGCACTAGGTAACTGCTCTGTAAAAGGCTGTTTGTTACCATAAGTGTTTTCCATCTTAATTTTATAAAGTAACTTCGCGCCAGCTCCAAGCTCTTTTGTTAAAGCAACTTTTAAAAGTTTTACATAGTGTTCCTCTAGCCATTCGTAAAAGAATTTACTAGGTACTTGTATATATAATGCGTTGTCAGTAAGCTCAACAGCACGTATCGGTTCGAACCAAGTTTTGTAAGCTTGATCTTGAATATTGTCTTTTATGAACAGTAGACAGTTTTCCCATACCGATTGCGCAGTTTTATCCATAAATGCTAATTATTAAACTTTTTTATAATAGATGTCTTACAAAGGAAAAGACAGAATATCTCTCCTCTTAGGGAGAACAAATATGTGAACAAAATTTCTTAAAAAAAAACTTTAGGATATTGATTTTTTTAAAAAAAAATCGTAAGTATTGTTTATCTAGAATTAATATAAAATTAACGTTACCAAAACATGAAAATTCATCAGTTTAAAGTTAGAGTGCGCTATGCAGAAACCGACCAAATGGGTGTGGTTTATCACGGTAATTATGCTCAGTATTTCGAAATGGGTCGAGTAGAATGGCTTAGAGATCTGGGACTTAGCTATAAGTTTATGGAAGAGAATGGTGTTATGCTTCCAGTTGTTAGTTTATCGTTAAATTATAAAAAACCTGCGCGATATGATGATCTCTTAACAGTGAAAACAATTTTTAAAAAACAAGAGTCAGTTAAGATAGAATTTGACTACGAAATATACAATGAAAACGGGGAGTTGTTAACAATTGGTAACTCGGTTTTAGTGTTCGTAGATATGAAGACTGGTAGGCCTGTAGCGCCCCCAAATTATGTGAAAGAAAAACTTGTTTTTGATTCCTAATGGTATTTAAGAAATTATGCTTTGTTGTAAAGGATAAGAAATAGTTATTTTATAGATATTTCGTACAAATTAGTAAATGCTTCGAGTACCATCGGGGCATTTTTTTTGCGTGTACTAACAACTATTTCACAATCCATTTCCATTTTTTGAGAAACAATATTTAAACTTTTCTCTTTGATTACTCGCATAACCTTATTCATGTTTTGGTAGCTAAATTTTAGAGTATATTCTAAATCAATTGTTTTTTCAACAATATCAGAAGCTTCTAATGCCATTTGTGCCGAAGTTTTATAAGCAGAGATAAGACCACCAACACCTAATTTTACGCCACCAAAATAACGAACTACTATTATTAAAACATTGGTTACATCAAACGACTGTATTTGACCATAAATAGGCATCCCTGCCGAGTTGTTTGGTTCACCATCATCATTAGCGCGATAATACTTTTTGTCTGTACCCAATTGGAAAGCATAACACCAGTGGCGCGCCGAATGATGTTTTTTTCGCATTTCTTCTAATGCCGCTTTTACTTCATCTTCATTAGAAACAGGAAAGGCATAGCCAAAAAATTTACTATTTTTTTCTTTAAACAATGTTTCTTCTGAAGGTGCGGTAAGTGTTTTGTAAGTATCGTTTTCCAATGTAGTAAATTATATAGCAAAGGTATTTTATTGATAAGGGAAAAACAAACGATAATGAGTACCAATAAAAAATCCCGCAATTGCGGGATTTTATTACTATTGAATTTCTTTTATTAATTCATCGAGTGATAAGACTGATTGTTCTCCTGTAGTTAGGTTTTTCAAAGTAAACTGATTGTTATTCATTTCCTCTTCTCCAGTAAGTACTGTATAAGGAATTCCTCTTTTATCAGCGTGCTGAAATTGTTTCTTTAACTTAGTGGTATCAGGGTAAAGTTCTACTTTGTGCCCTAGTTTACGAAGTTCTTTAATAGCCTTCATACTGTAAAGTGCTTCTGTATCGCCAAAGTTTATAAATAATACTTTAGTTGCTTCAGTAACTGTTTCAGGGAAAAGGCCAAGAGCTTCTATAACAAGATATATTCTATCTAATCCGAATGATATACCTACACCGCTTACATCTTTTAACCCAAATATACCAGTTAAGTCGTCATAACGACCGCCACCACCTATAGAGCCTAATGATACCCCTTCTGGGGCAGAAACTTCAAATATGGCTCCTGTGTAATAGTTAAGACCACGTGCTAGTGTAACATCTAAATCGAGTATTGATTTATCAAGACCAGTAGCCGAAACATTATCACAAATAAAACGTAACTCTTCAATCCCTCTCATTCCTTCTTCAGATGAAGCTAGTAATTCAGAAAGTTGATTTAGTTTTTCGTTTATGTTTCCTGTAAAGTTAAATAGAGGTTGTACTTTATCTATAGCTTCAGTAGTAATACCTTTTTCAAACATTTCTTTTTTAACTCCATCTTCGCCTATTTTATCAAGTTTGTCTAGAGCAACAGTAAAATCAATTAATTTATCCTTTGCCCCAATAACCTCGGCAATACCCGAAAGTACTTTACGGTTATTAATTTTTATAGTAACACCGTTTAGACCTAATGATGAAAATACACCATCATACAGTTGTACAAGTTCTACCTCTTGCCATAACGATTTACTGCCTACTACATCAGCATCACATTGATAAAATTCTCTATAACGACCTTTTTGTGGTCTATCTGCTCGCCATACAGGTTGTATTTGATAGCGACGAAAAGGGAATTCTATATCATTTTGGTGTTGTACTACATAGCGTGCAAATGGTACCGTTAAATCGTATCGTAATGCCTTCTCTGATATTTGAGAAGTTAGTTTTAAACTATCTTTATTTGCTAATAACTCTTCGTTAGCCTTTTTAAGATAATCGCCTGAGTTTAGTATTTTAAAAATAAGTCGATCACCTTCTTCTCCATACTTACCCATTAGGGTATTTGAATTTTCAAATGAAGGAGTTTCAATAGGCTGAAAACCGAAAGTTTCGAAATGATGCTTTATCGTCGACATGATATATTGACGTTTAGCCACCTCTGCGGGTGAAAAATCTCTCGTACCTTTTGGAATTGCTGGTTTTTGTGCCATTTTCTTGAATCTTATTTTTAAGTAGGCAAATATACACATTGATGATACAAAAAATAAGTATTCGTATTTAAGATTGTGTAATAAGCTTAAATTTTACAGCGGATACCTAAAACAAATTCTGTATTTTAGTGGCTTAAAAAAACAGCTTATGTTCAACCTGTTTAGGGAAAATACTAAAATTGCTTTAGGTTCTATTCGTAGCCAGCTATTACGTACAATATTAACAGTTGCCATTATAGGTATAGGTATCTTTGCATTGGTAGGTATTCTTGCAGCAGTTGCTGTGTTAGAAAGTACTATTACAGGAGATTTTGCTACAATGGGTACTAACACATTTTCTATTAGTAGGTATGATTTCTCTGAACAAATAGGTAGAAATGGTGACGGTACAAAAGTTAACGCTATAATTTCTTATCCGCAGGCTAAAGATTTTCAAGAGAAATATAATTTCCCAGGTTCTACAGTCTCACTTTCGTTTACAGCGGCAAGAAGTGCCGAGGTAAGACATAAGAGTGAAAAAACTGATCCTGAGATAACTATTTTAGGAGCAGATGAGTATTTTTTACCTAATTCGGGATTAGAAACAACTAAGGGTAGAAACTTTAATAATTTTGATATCTCTAATAACAATCATGTTTGTATAGTAGGGTCTGATTTTGAAAAAGGAATTCTTAAGGATATGAACCCTATAGGGAAAATGATATCGATAAGAGGGGCTAAGTTTAAGGTTATAGGGGTGTTAAAAGAACGTGGTTCTACCTTTGGTAACCGTCAGGATTTAAGAGTTATAGTACCTATACAATTAGCACGATCATTATTTACAGCACCTAATATTAATTATGATATTAAGGTTATGACTGCTAATAAAGATTTATTAGACGCTTCTGTAGACGAAGCTATAATTACCATGAGACGAGTGCGTGGGCTTAACCCTGTAGAAGATAATAACTTTGGTGTTGAACGTAGTGATGAATTATTAAAAACACTAATATCACAAACCGACACACTTAATATTGCTGCATGGGTTATTGGT
The DNA here is from genome assembly GCA_001874325.1 of Flavobacterium sp. MedPE-SWcel. Lineage (GTDB taxonomy): Bacteria > Bacteroidota > Bacteroidia > Flavobacteriales > Flavobacteriaceae > Flavobacterium. The sequence goes on from MPCW01000014.1 coordinate 82,434, forward strand.
ATTATTACAGTGTTTGGATCTTCTATTGCGTTAATGAATATTATGCTAGTATCAGTAACAGAACGTACTAGAGAAATAGGTGTGCGTAAATCGCTTGGAGCAAAAAAGATAACAATAGCTACTCAGTTTTTTACAGAGACACTTATTGTTAGCCTTATGGGAGGAGCTTTAGGTATTATTCTTGGTGTGCTTACTGGTGGAGTAGGGGTATCACTTCTTATGGATGTATCGTTCCCTATACCATGGATGGCTATTTTTGCAGCACTCACAACTATTTTAGTCGTAACATTATTTTCAGGTTCTTATCCAGCAATTAAAGCAGCTGCGTTAGACCCTGTAGAGGCATTACGACATGAGTAATACTTTGTAGGTGCTTAAAGTAATGCTTTAATCATTCTGTCATTACCATAAATATCCTTTCGTACTTCTATATTTTTATAGTTGTATTTTTCGATCATTTTAGCAGTCTCATTACCTAGGTATTGATTGATTTCAAAATATAATTTACCATCAGTGGTAAGGCTATTTTTTGCTAGGTCTGCAATTTTATTGTAGAATAATAAAGGATCATTGTCTTCTACAAAAAGGGCAAGATGTGGCTCATGGTCTAGTACATTATCTTTTATCTCTTGTTTTTCAAGATTACGTACATAAGGAGGGTTAGATACTATAATGTCAAATTGCTCAGGTAAACTAGTAGTAGCTAATATATCTTTTTGCCAAAAGGTAATATCAACATTATTTTGTTTTGCATTATTTTGAGCTACAGTTAGTGCTTCGGGAGAAACATCTATGGCATACACCTTAGCATTAGGAATGTTTTTAGCAATTGAAATAGCAATACAACCGCTACCAGTACCTATATCTAATATTTTGATATTTTCTTTGACTTTATTATCATTTACTATCCAGTCAACAAGTTCTTCTGTTTCAGGTCGAGGTATAAGCGTATGTTTGTTTACCGCAAATTCTAGCCCATAAAAATGAGCCTTTTCAAATATATACTGAATTGGTTTTTGTTGCTCTAGTGCTTCTAATACCTTATCCCATTTTACAATCTCATCAGGTGTTAACTCAGCATCTGGATTTAAAGCAATATCTACGCGTTGCCAGTTTTTAAGGTTTTCGAGGGTAATAATAAAAAAGCTTTCGGCCTCCATACTATCATATAATGGGGTGAGTTTCTGTATAAACTGATCTCTATAAGTTCTTAATTTCATGATGTTTTTTATTCTTTTTAGAGCCTCAGTTTTTTTAGCATTAGTACAGGACAGGCAGAATGACCTGTGGCGCCCATGCGGGTGTCTATATATTCGAAACCATATTTTTTATATAGTTTTTGAGCATCGTTCATATAGGTCATTGTTTCGAGGTAGCAATTTTTAAATCCAAAATTACGCGCGCTTTGCAAACACTTTTCCATAACGCTTGCTCCAATACCTAGCCCTCTTGCTTCGCTTAAAAAATACATTTTTTGTAACTCACAAGTATCTAAAGATTCCTCTTCTAAAGGAGCTACGCCTGCTCCTCCAATAATTTTACCATTAAGTTCTACTACAAAATAGATGCAATCTTTTTTGGTATATGTTTCAAACATACAATCTAAAGAAGCATCAGCATAAGCTGTTCCTACTTTGGGTACATTATGTTCTAAAAGTACATCGCGTATTACTTTTTTTAAAGCAATATTGTCGCTAGGTTGTATTTTTCTGATGGTTTGAATCATACTACAAAGCTACTACTATTTGCGGATTTTGTAACTTTACATTTTTACAATTATAATGAATCACGAATTTTATATAAAGCGTTGTTTAGAGCTAGCAGCAAAAGGATTGAGAGCGGCTATGCCTAACCCATCGGTTGGCGCAGTATTAGTCCATAACAATCGTATTATTGGTGAAGGATATACTTCTCCTTATGGTGGAGCGCATGGTGAGGTGAATTGTTTAAATTCGGTCTCTCAAGAAGATCGCAATTTAATATCTCAAGCAACACTTTATGTTAGTTTAGAGCCTTGTAGTCATTACGGAAAAACACCTCCTTGTTGTAATTTGATTATAGAACACGAGATTCCTACTGTTGTTATAGGGACTATAGATCCTCATGAAAAGGTTGCAGGTAACGGTATACGCAGGCTACAAGAGGCAGGTAAAAATGTTATTGTAGGAGTGTTAGAGCAAGAATGCATAGCTTCTAATAAACGATTTATTACTTTCCATAAAAAGAAACGTCCATATGTAATACTTAAATGGGCAGAGAGTGCAGATGGTTATATAAGTCCATTGGATAGACCTCCTCACATAAGTAATACATTTGAGAGTAAAAAACCTGTGTGGATAACTAATGCTTACTCTCGACAGCTAGTACATAAATGGCGTAGTGAGGAAATGGCTATTTTGGTAGGTACTCAAACAGTTGTAGATGATAATCCTAAGCTAGATGTAAGGAGCTGGACAGGAGATAATCCTGTTCGTATGGTGTTAGATAGAAAAGGGCGTGTAGGTAGTGAGTATTCAGTTAAGGATGGTAAAGTGAAAACATTTGTGCTGACTGAACAAGCAGAGATGGTTAATTCTGATAATTTAATTTACGAGCAAGTTTCTTTTGACGATAACCTTGCAATAACAATTGCTGATGTGTTATATAAACACAATATACAATCGGTTATAATTGAAGGAGGGCTAAAAACGTTACAAACTTTTATAGATGCTAATTTATGGGATGAGGCACGAGTTTTTAAAGGTAGTACAGTCTTTGGAGAAGGAACTAAGGCTCCTGTTTTTAATGAGGTAATATCTAAGAGAGAAAATATATTAAACGATGAGCTATTAATTTTTAAAAACTAATAGCTCATCGTTTATGTATAAAATTTAGTATTACTCTGTTTTTGATTTAATAGCAGCTACTAAATTAGCATGATCATCAGTGTAAAATAATAGTTTTCTATTTTCAGGTAATCTACCATCAAAGTCTTCTTGTAATAATAGGCAGCTTATTTTTTCTACAGCAGCTTGGTCATCAGGACCTATAATATACATTCCTATTGTATTTTCATCTTTCATAAAGAACGAAAACTTAGCTTTATAAGAGTTGTTAGGTATTTCTTCTACAGCCCTCATCATGTCGCCAGCTAGAGCCTTATCTTCATCAGTATAAGTATATCCTTTGTTAGCAATTGTTTTTAAATCCATAATTTCAAAGCCTGTAACTTCTATTCCACAATATTTTTCTTTAGGAGCTTCATGTTGTTTTTTACAGTTGGTTAACATAATGCTAAAAATGAGCAGGAGCAGTGTTTTAGTGGCGGTTTTCATAAGCGTATGTTTTAAGTTTTATACTATTAAAGTTACGAAATAATTATCAAGTATTAGCCTAAAATATATAAACAAAAATCCCGAAAACAATTGTTTTCGGGATGTGTAGAATTAGTGTGTCTTAAGTGTTTTTTTAAACAGTACTCAGAAAAACTATTTTGTTTTTAGAAACATCGCCACTAGTATCTTGAACAATTTCAATTCCTAATATTTCGAAGGGACGTTCGATTTGATTACCATTAAAATCAAGGTAATCCATAACCAGATCATCAAAATTGTCTGGGTGAAGTGTAATTGCTACACTGTCAGTAAGTTCATTTTCGAGAATAAAATTTTGCATTCCCTCATAAGTAATTTTCTCCATAAGCATTCATAAGTTTAGTTCTTATAAAAATAGGAAAGTAGATTGAATTAAATATTGGTTACAATGTTAAAATTTATCAATTTAACATTTATGAGGTGATTTGTTGGTAAATACTGTAATTTCTGACGATTAATATTGTGGTATTGATAATTTGAGATTATTGTGCCATAAAATCGATTATTCCATTACCTGTATCTCCTTTTTTAGGAGTGTTATCTTCAGTTATATCCCAATTGATGTTAGGGTACTTCTTTTTAAACTCCTCTTTATCCCTGTCAAATTTATCCCATATAAATATTCTAGGACTTCCAGGTGCAGCATTTTCTACATAGTTAAATTCTCCAATATATGTTATTGCTCCTTTTTTAATATCAAAAGGAATAGAGAATTTTTTACTATCGCTTACCATTCCAGTATAACCAATATGATCGAGGTAGTTGTATTGTGTAAAGGCATATTTGCCAGGCTCACCTTCTATAATAAAAGTATATGTCTTTTTGTCGTTAAAATCGCCATTATAAACACGTTCTCTTTTAAGACGTGCCTTAATTTCTATTTTTCCATCATTACGACGTATGAATTTTTTGTCTCCAGATATAGGTTCATAAAAAAAGCGATAGATATCATTTGTAGGCTTTTCTCCTTCAAATGTTATTGTACCTATGGCTAATCCTTTTTCTGACGTGGTATTAAATGTTTCAGGAGTAGTGTTTGTTGAGGAACTACAGGCTGTTAAGAGAAAAAAACTGGTAAAGAGTATAAATATAGATTTCATAGTTATATTTTTATACTTGTAAAGGTATAAAAACAAACTTTGAGTGTTTTTGACTCTTAGTTCTTTTAACAAACAATTAGAATAGAGATGCAGTAACAAGTATTATTTAAAATAACTCAGCTAGATAGTATATTTCTTTTTCGGTATATCTTTTTTCATTTTTTCCTTTAGTTTCAGAACAAGTATAGGAAACAGAACCATCTTTTTTTTGATTAATTTTCCAAACATATATTGGTGTTTTAAGACCAAATTTTCCTGCTACATATACTTCATCATTAATACTGAATTTTGTCATATTAAGGGGTTTATCGTAAATATACAAAATAAAATTTCAGTAAGTAAGTAATGTCAGATTTTATAACAGTTGTGTTAGTAAGAAAAATAAGATTAATTCATGTAAGGGTTAAAGTAATTATCCGCTATAAGCCCAAATTTTTTCATTGTAGTATAGTTAAAAGCCCCACCTATTACTGCGCCAATTCCAAAGGGTATGAACTTACCAAGCGATGAAGTACCACGCTTAGAACCGTATTTAATCATTAATTCTTTCCCTATTTTTTGATGCATACGGTTACGTAATTTATCACTTAGGTATTTATCAAAATGCTCAACTCGACCACTTTTTTTAGTCAATACACCAGACCAAATAGCGAGTACTGTAATAAATTCGGCTTCAAACTCTTTCTCGATATCTTTACCATAAATTAAAGACGTTCCATAACAAACACCTGCCATCCATCGTAGCATAAGAATAAGGTCGGTAGATAGTGATCCAGCCTCTATAACAGCCTGAGTAGTTGTACCCAAACCAGGTATAATACCAGGTAGTGCTGTAACAGCTCCTACAGAGGTGTATTTGTTTCTAATTTTTTTTATGTATAACCTAGATAGCTCATTGGGCGATGCATACGGGTTAGAAATACGTAGTTTATGCACACTACGCCTTACATCGTTATAAGCAGGGTTAACTTTTCGTATTATTATATTAAAATTCATACAATATATGTATCAAATAGTATTCCAAATAATAAAAGTGTAAAATATGTTCTATTTTACTTTAGTACTTATTATATAAACGTAGTATTGTTCATCTTTGTTATGTAGCTATTTGATATATAATAAAACCAACTCTAAAACTACTTCCATATGTATACTGTTTTGATACTGTAAATGTAATAATTTGTCTATGTGTATAAGAATAAACTGTAAATTACGTTATAGCCCAAGATAATATAATAAAGGATGCAACCTCTTTTACAAAGAAATCGTCTATTACTATAATTTGAAAATCATCAATCAATATAATATGTATAAATTTTTTACTTTATTAACTCTTTTACTGGGTGTTACATCTTATGCTCAAATAAAAGGAAAAATAACTTCTACAGATGGTCAGCCCATACCTTTTGTGAATGTATCTCTAGAGAACACTTACTCAGGTACTACAGCAAATGAAGAGGGGGAGTATGAGCTAAATATAAAAACTAAAGGAGAGTATATAGTTCTTTTTCAATCAATAGGGTATAAGGCTACTAAGAGAACTGTTACTATTAACTCTTTTCCATACAAGTTAGATATTGTATTACAAGACGAAACCTATCAATTAGATGAGGTTATAATATCTAATAAAGATAATCCTGCTAATCGTATAATTAGAAATGCTATTGCAAATAAAAAGGAAAATTCGGCAAAAACTGGACGTTTTGAGGCTGATTTTTATTCCAAAGGTATTTTTAGAGTACAAGATATGCCTGATAAGATAATGGGAATAAAGGTAGAGGATGACGAGGGAGTGTTAGATAGTACAGGGACAGGTATTATTTATTTATCAGAAACGGTTTCTAAAATTGTATTTGAACAACCTAATAATCTTAAAGAACGTATTATAGCCTCTAAAATTAGTGGTAACGATAAGGGGTTTAGTTATAATACTGCGATGGGTACTTTCTATAATTTTTATGATAACTATGTAGAGTTTAATGTTAATATGGTATCGCCATTAGCTAATAATGCTTTTAACTATTATAAGTACTCTTTTGAAGGAATTTACTATGATGAGAATGGCACATTGATAAATAAAATAAAAGTAATACCTAGGAGAGATAAAGAACCTGTTTTTGAAGGGTATATTTATATAGTAGAAGATAGTTGGGCTATATCGGCTGTAGATTTTGATATAAAAGGGTATAGGATGCAGCAGCCCATACTAGAAACAATGAATTTAAAACAAAACTTTAGTTATAATACTAATAATAGGATTTGGGCAAAAAATTCACAAACATTCGATTTTAAGGCAGGGTTATTTGGTATAACGTTTACGGGAACATTTACCCATATATATAATAACTATGTATTTCATGATAGCTTTGATAAAGGAACATTTGGTAAAGAGATTGTGTATATAGAGAAAGATTCTAATAAAAAAGACTCTCTATATTGGAAAGCTATGCGACCAGTTCCGCTTACTGAAGAAGAGGTAACTGATTATATTAAGAAAGACAGTATTCAAACATTACACACTTCAGAGGTTTACCTTGATTCTATAGATAAGAAAAATAACAAGTTTGGCGTTTTTGATATATTGAGTGGTTATTCATATCGAGATTCTCATAAAAATATGCGTTTTGGTTATGACGGAGTGCTTGATCCTACTGATATTAGCTTTAATACAGTACAGGGGTGGAACTTTAAAACAGGTCTCTCATTTAGTAAGTATAATGAAGAGGAAGGTAAATCGATGTATGCTAGAGCGTTATTTAATTACGGTATTGCCGAAGACCGCTTGCGTGTTATGGGACAATTTTCATATCGTTTTAATAAAATAAATAATGCATCGCTGTATATTACTGGAGGTAATACCGCTGCACAGTATAGTAAAACAGAGCCGATAAGTAAGTTTAAGAATACTATAAGTACTTTATTCTTTAAGGATAACTACATGAAGCTTTATGATAATACTTTTGCAAGAGCACAGTATCGACAAGAAGTTATCACAGGTTTATATATGTCAGGTAGTTTAGAGTATACAAGAAGACGAGCATTACAAAATAATACGGATTATGTATTGATAAAAGATGATGATTTATATACGTCTAACAACCCTCTAGCACCAGAAATAGATGCGTTGGCTTTTGAAAAACATAACTTAATGAAAGCAGGGGGTTATGCAAGTATTCGATTTGGTCAAAAATACATAACACGACCAGATGGAAGAATACCAGTTAGTAGTGGTAACTACCCATTAATATCAGTAGGGTATGAGAAAGGATTTGCAGGGAGCGATAAAAAGTATGAATATGATTTTGTAGGAGGACGTGTTTATTACAGTACTACCTTAGGTAATAAAGGTAATTTTGGAATAAATGTAAAAGGTGGGAAGTTTTTTAATGCCGAAGAAATTTCGTTTGTAGATTATAAGCATTTTAATGGTAATCAAACTCATGTAGGTGGAGGTAATAGATATCTTAACGTATTTAATTTATTACCATATTATACGCATAGTACTAATGATAGATATCTAGAGCTACATGCAGAGCATAATTTTAAGGGGTATATGATGAATAAAGTTCCATTATTAAATAAATTGCAATGGAATTTAGTATTGGGGTATCATCAAATTTCGACACCTGATTATAAACCATATAGTGAGTTTACAGCAGGGTTTGATAATATTGGTTTTGGTAAATTTAGAATGTTGCGTATTGATTATGTTCGTTCTTATCAAAGTGGTTTTCAAACCGATGGTATTATCTTCGGGCTTAAATTTTTAGATATGCTTTAGAATGTGATATCGAATACAAAAAAAGGACGCTTTATAAAGCGTCCTTTTTTTGTATAAATCAATATAAGTTTTTAGTCTAATCGTGTGATTTTAGCGCCTAGTGCTTGAAGTCTTTCATCAATTCTTTCATAACCGCGATCTATTTGTTCGCTATTCTGAATGATACTAGTCCCTTTAGCAGATAGTGCTGCAATAAGTAATGATACTCCAGCACGTATATCTGGTGACGACATGTTAATACCTTTTAGTTGCGATTTAAAGTCATGGCCAATAACTGTAGCTCTATGCGGGTCACAAAGTATAACTTTAGCTCCCATGTCTATAAGTCTATCAGTAAAGAAAAGACGACTTTCAAACATCTTTTGGTGTATTAATAAACTACCTCTTGCCTGAGTAGCAACAACTAGTACTATACTTAAAAGATCTGGAGTAAAACCAGGCCATGGCGCATCAGATATAGTTAATATAGAACCGTCTATATAGTTTTGTATTTCATATCCATCTATATGGATAGGTATATATATATCATCTCCTTTACGCTCTAGAGTAATACCAAGCTTCTTAAATGTATTAGGTATAACACCAAGGTTATCCCAACTTACGTTTTTAATAGTTATTTCACTTTTAGTCATAGCAGCAAGACCTATCCAGCTACCTATTTCTATCATATCAGGTAAAATTCTATGCTCGCAACCTCCTAGTTGTTCTACACCTTCTATTTCTATAAGGTTAGAGCCTACACCAGTAATTTTTGCCCCCATGCTGTTTAGCATTCTGCAAAGTTGCTGTAAGTAAGGTTCGCATGCTGCATTATATATTGTGGTTTTACCTTCGGCAAGTACAGCAGCCATAATAATATTAGCTGTACCAGTTACCGATGCTTCATCTAGAAGCATATAGGTACCTTTTAGTTTTTTAGCCTCTACACCATAAAAGTATTCCTCCTTATTATATCTAAATGTTGCACCAAGGTTTATAAAGCCTTCAAAGTGAGTGTCAAGTCGTCGTCGTCCTATTTTGTCACCTCCTGGCTTAGGTATGTAACCTTTTCCAAAACGTGCTAATAATGGACCAACTAGCATTATAGATCCTCTTAATGCTTTACCGTCTTCTTTAAAAGCTTCAGATTCTAAATAAGCAAGATTTACTTCATCTGCTTGAAAAGAATAAGAACCGTGAGCTAGCTTTTCTACTTTTACACCAAGGTCGCGCAATAAATTGATAAGTTTATTTACATCAATTATATCAGGAATATTTGTAATAGTTACTTTCTTTGGGGTTAGTAACACTGTACATAATACTTGTAAAGCTTCGTTTTTTGCCCCTTGTGGAGTAATTTCTCCTTGTAATTGTATTCCCCCCTCAATTTTAAATGTTCCCATGTTGCCTATAAAGAATTAGGATTTTCTGTTTTTATTATTTTGATTGTTTTTGTTGTTAGATCTATTATTCTTTTGTTTAGGGTTATTATTAAACTGAGTTTTATTACTCTGTTTTTTATTAACTCTCATTAAGTCAGAAGAATTTGATAATTCCTCTTCCGTTTTTAATAGATCAATTGTTCCTCCAGATAGCTCTAGTAGATGTTTAAAAATGACTTCATCTTTTACAGTATCTTTGTTCCAACTTAAAAAGCATTTTTTCATATGGTTGGCTATAACCATAATAAGAGCACTCTTAAGTTCTCCATCTTCCCATTTATTAGCAACATCTATCATGTATTTAATATTGTTACCATAAAATCGATACTTAGGAAAGTTTTGAGGGTAAGCAAGCCTATCTGGCTTTTGCTCTAACATTTCTTTAGATGGTATAGGGTAGGGAGAATCTACATCTAATTTAAAATCAGACATTATAAAAAGTTGATCCCATAATTTATGCTGAAAATCAGGTACATCCCTTAGATGAGGATTTAGCCCTCCCATAACAGATATTATATATTTGGCAGCCTTATTACGTTCTTCTCTATCTTCTATTGCAGAAGCTTGATCAATTAACTTTTGTAGATGTCTTCCATACTCAGGTATGATAAGATGTGTTCTTTCAGAATTGTATTCTAACGAGTTTACTGCTTCTTCTGGTGTATATCGCATTTTCAGATTAAAAGTTTATAGTGAAATTATTCCTTCAACATCAGAAAGCTCGATATACTTGTCTATTACGGCTTGTGAACTTTGCATTTTTACATTAATAGAAATGCTAGTGTATTTACCGTTTTTAGATTTAGTTGTTTTTATAACAGCTCCCATTCCGTTAAACGCATTGTTTATTCTAGATATTTTTTCAGTATCAGTAGGTACTATGAATTTGAATAAATATTCTGCAGGCCAAAGTGTTGAATTTGACAATTCTTCTTTTAACCTTTTATAAAAATCTTCATTTTGGGTGTTCATAATCATTAAAATATATATAAGCAAATATACGTTTTACCAACGTAACTTTTTTAAAAAACAATATTGGATCACATTTTTATATTAACCTGCTTTGAAAAGGTAATGGTTTCATTTGAAAAATAAAAACAGTAGCGTTTTAATCAAGTCTTTTTAAGTTAATAAAGTACATAATAACCTTTTTAAACAGTTAAGAGTATTATGGTTATAATAGATATTACAATAATAGATAAAAAACTATATTTTATTATTTTATTTAACGATGATTTATTTTTAAATAATCTATATACTATAAT
>MPCW01000015.1 GCA_001874325.1 Flavobacterium sp. MedPE-SWcel
CACATTCATGTTATACATGTACTGTGTGTAGTGGGGGTCTTGTTGGGCTGTAGCGTCTACTAAGCTTAATAAGCCTAATAACGCCCCAAAGTATAGTTTTTTCATCCAGATTTGTGTTTTTTAGTTTAGTAAATAGCGACTACTAAAAGGGTTTCGTTTTGCTAAAGATAATTATTTTTAGATCGCTCAGTATATTCTTCTTAAATTTTTCATAATTTTTATGTTTTATGTGATAATATGGAGTGTTTTAGCGCAAAAAAGCCCTCTTTTATGTAAAAGAGGGCTTTTTTTGTAAGAATAATGTATTCTTTATTTTTTTCCTGAAGCTTCAAGATTACGGTCTATTTTATGACTTGGTCGTGTCCACTTTGGTTTTTCACCTAGTGCTGCATATTCAGAGTCAGCAGCCTCTACAGTTTCTGGTTGCGAAACTTTAGTGAATGGTTTTTGTGGTATCATACCTAGAGTTTCAAACATTTTCATGTCTTCGTTAACATCTGGGTTAGGAGTAGTAAGTAATTTATCTCCTGCAAAAATAGAGTTAGCACCAGCAAAGAAACACATTGCTTGACCCTCACGGCTCATTTGTGTTCTACCTGCTGATAGTCTTACCTGAGTTTCTGGCATTACTATACGAGTGGTTGCTACCATACGTATCATGTCCCATATTTCAACAGGTTTTTCCTCTTCCATTGGTGTGCCTTCTACTGCAACAAGTGCATTAATTGGCACTGATTCTGGTTGTGGGTTTAGTGAGGCTAAAGCTACTACCATACCAGCTCTATCTTCAATGCTTTCTCCCATACCTATAATACCTCCACTACAAACAGTAACGTTAGTTTTTCTAACATTGTCTATAGTTTCTAAACGGTCTTCATAGCCACGTGTAGAAATTACTTCTTTATAGTATTCTTCAGATGTGTCAAGATTGTGGTTGTAAGCATAAAGTCCAGCTTCTGCAAGTCGCTTCGCTTGGTTTTCGGTTATCATACCTAATGTACAACACACCTCCATATCAAGCTTGTTAATGGTTCTTACCATTTCAAGTACTTGATCAAATTCAGGACCGTCTTTTACATTTCTCCAAGCGGCACCCATACAAACACGTGATGAACCACCTGATTTTGCACGTAATGCTTGTGCTTTTACTTGTTGTACAGACATTAAGTCGTTACCCTCTACATCAGTATGGTATCGCGCAGCTTGTGGGCAATAACCACAATCTTCTGGGCAACCACCTGTTTTTATTGAAAGTAGTGTAGATACTTGTACTACATTAGGATCGTGATGAACCCTGTGTACAGATGCTGCTTCATATAACAATTCCATTAAAGGCTTGTTATACAATGCTATTATTTCTTCTTTGGTCCAGTCGTGCCTTTTAATCATTAGTAACGAAATTTATTATTGCCCCAAAAGTAACAAATTCCGCTTATGTAAAGAAACTCTACTATAATTAATGCATGTTACGGTTAAGGTTGTATTATTTTTAAATTCTAAATATACTGTTTTACAGTTAGTAAGGTTTTAATGGTAGTAACTTATTGTTGTATAATATTACCTTCATCATCATAAAGTAGTACCCATTTGTTGTGAGAAAAGTACTCCCATTTTGCAGTTGCAAGGTCTACTTCGGCATCTATAAGTGTTTTTGTAGGTGCGCCGTTTATACCTGCTCTTGTTGTAGCGTGTACCGCTACATCTATCCCTATTTCGTTAAACTCATTTTTTATACGTTGTGCTGTTTGCCAAATCATGTCGGGTTTGGTTTGCATCGATCGTATTTGCTTTCGGGTTAGGTTTTCCGAAAGGTTATAAGTTATGGGTGCATTGTTTTCTTTGTTTGTAACCTTAAAGTAGGTGTAACCATTTCGGCTACGTAGCATCATTCTCCAGCTTAGACGATGCCCTTCTTCTGTCCAAAATACATTTCCTTCTATAAAGTGATGTCTTATGGGTAATGCTAGTTGTATTATAAAATAGGGTATAAAAAAGTATAGTAATACACTTCGTTTTTCTTGTGTTGTGTGGTAGTTTTCTACTACAGGTTTCTTTTTAAAGAATATTTGCCTGATGCGTTCTGGTGGATAGAAGAATACAACAAAGCTTAATGCAAAGAATGGAAATATACCTATCTCTAATGTTATAGAGTTAAACAGGTGAAATATAACCGATGCGATTAACGCTATAGTACGTGTTCTTTTATATAATAGTAATGGTACTACAAGTAAATCGAATGCTATGCCCGTGTAGGCAATAAACATGTAGAACCATTTTTGTATGGCAATTTCATGAAACGCACCACTAGTGTGTGCTGTTAACAGGTTTTTTGTAAAAGTACCATCAAGCCAACCAGGGTAAAATTTGGCAATAGTAGCGTAGAAATATACTATTGCTACCTGCGCTATCATTACCCAAGAACACCAAGCGGGCATGGTTAGTTTTTTTAGTGATGGGTTTTGTTTTGCATCGATACTTGCATAGCGGTTTGCAGGTAAAAAAAGCATAATAAGACACACTAATAATAATAGGTAGTAGTGATTGTTATAGGATGTTTTTTGTGCAAAATAAACTCCGCCCCACATTAGGGTAAATAACCCTAGAGTCCACCTGTATTTATAACCTAGCATTACGGCAAAACCTAGTAATCCCATGGTTACAAAATAAAAATACATACCGCTACCAGATAGGTTTTGTAGCACGTCCATACCTATATGGGTGAATAGAAATTCAGGTTCTACAAAGTTTTTGTTTACCCAGCCTGTAAGTATTGCGCCTAGTGTTTCGCAAGCTAACAAGAAACCAAAAAATATTCTGAATAGAATAAGAGGGGCATTGTCAATCTCGGCGAAAAGGCGATTTTTCATTCTGGGTTTATTTAAAGTAGTTTAGTGCTTCTTCTTTATCTTGTTGGAGTTGGGCTTTTAGTGCTTCTACTGATTCGAACTTAACTTCGTCGCGTAACCTTTTGTGTAAGCTAATTTGTAGCTCGGTTCCGTATATGTCGTTGTTAAAGTCAAAAAGGTGTGCTTCTATAGTTTGTGTGGTACCATCGTTTACAGTAGGATTGTTGCCTATGTTCATCATACCTTTTATAGTTTTACCATCTATAACTGTGCTAATAATGTATGCACCTATGGCAGGAATTAGTTTGTAATCTTCCTTTATGTTGATGTTTGCTGTAGGGAAACCAATGGTTCTACCTAGTTTTTTGCCTTCAACAACAGTTCCTGATAAGAAGTATTCATACCCCATGTAGGCATTGGCTGTGGTAACATCGCCTTTATCTAGGGCATTTCTAATTTTTGTAGAACTTACAGAAACTTCATCTACTTCTAGTGCTGATATTTGCTCTACTTCAAAGCCGTATTCTTTTCCGTAATGTATAAGGTCGTCTATAGTAGCTGTACGGTTACGTCCAAAACGGTGATCGTATCCTATTATTATCTTGCAAATGTTTAATTCATCTACAAGTATGTTTTTCACAAATTCTTCGGCTGTTAGTCTAGAGAAGGTTTTGTCAAAAGGATGTATAATAAGGTGGTTTATACCGTATTCTTCTAATAAGTGGGCTTTTTCTGCCATCGTATTCAGCAACTTTATATCAGTATTTTGCTGTAATACCATGCGGGGGTGCGGAAAGAAGGTTAATACAACACTTTCACATTCGGTTACCTGACTACTTTTTAAAAGTTTGTCAAGAATACTTTTGTGACCTTTATGTACTCCGTCAAAAGTACCTAGGGTAACAATAGTTTTAGTAGTTGTGTTAAACTCCTGTATGGAATTATGTATTTTCAAAAGATAGAATTAAAGTAGCAAATTTAATTATCTGTTTTTAAAAAGAATAGTATTCTGCCTGTTTGTTTTGTGTTTTTGTTTATTATATTTTTAATAAAAAGCTGCTTTTTCTGCATTTTGTGTTATAATTGTTAGTTTTAACATTTAATAGTTAGATGAATAACATATTATTAGCTGCATAATTAATAAATTTATAGCCTTATAATTACCTAAAAAAATTTTAAAAGATTATGAAAAGAATTTTATTATTAATTGTGGCGATGCTAACCTTTGGGTTGAGTAATGCACAGTCCTTTTGGAATACTATTTCTGAGGATCGTGTGGGTGGTCTTGAAAAGATGGATAGAGATTCATATCCTTCAAAAAGTCATTTGTTTACTTTAAACTTTGAGGACTTCAAAACAATGTTAGAAACAGCACCTTCGCGAGAAAATCATACTGGATTATCATCAGTAATTATTCCAATTCCTAATGGAGAAGGTGAAATAGAAAATTTTAGAATTTATGAAGCATCTGTACTTCACCCTGATCTTGCTGCGCAGTACCCTAGCATCAAGAGTTATGTAGGTCAAGGTATAGAGAATCCTACTTCTACAGTACGTTTTAGTACTACTATGTTTGGTTTTCATGCTATGATACTTTCTACAAAAGGAACTTCGTATGTAGATACATATACAAGAGATTTACAAAACTATATTGTATATAAAAAATCAGATATACAAACAGCGCGTCATTTTGCTTGTGAGGTAATAGATGAAGGACATAATAGAGCTGCTGCATCTGAAGATGAACCATTCTCTGTTAATGCAGGTGATAGTACGTTACGTACTTATCGTTTAGCGATGGCTTGTACTGTTGAGTATGCAAATTTTCATGTAAATGCTTCAGGAGCAGTAGGACCAACTACAGCACAAAAGAAAGCGATAGTACTTGCAGCAATGAATGTTACTATGACGCGTGTTAATGGTCTTTATGAAAGAGATATGGCTATAACAATGCAAATAATACCAACTAATGAGAATATTATATTTGTAGATTCAGATAATCTTACTAATAATAACTCAGGTGTACTTTTAGGTGAGATACAAACGGTTATTAATGCTAATATAGGAGTTAATAATTATGATATAGGTCACGTAGTGAGTACTGGTGCTGGTGGTGTTGCTATACTTGGTAGTGTTTGTAGTTCAAACAAGGCAAGAGGTGTAACGGGTAGACCTGCTCCTGTGGGAGATCCTTTTGATATAGATTATGTAGCTCATGAAATGGGGCATCAGTTTGGTGCAGAGCATACTTTTAATAATGCATTTCAACGAAATGCCGATACGGCTGTAGAGCCAGGAAGTGGTACTACTATTATGGCTTATGCTGGTATTAGTCCACCAAATGTTCAGGGTAATTCTGATGATCATTTTCATACTGTAAGTATATCTCAAATGACAGCTTTTGTAAATGCTTCAGGTGGCGCTTGTGCTACTGAAACGGCAAATGGAAATGCAGCGCCATCTATTAACTTTTTATCTAACCATACGATACCAAGAACAACGGCTTTTATTTTGAAAGGTAATGGTCTTGATGCGGATGCAAGTGCAGCATTAACATACTGTTGGGAGCAGGTAGATGCTAACGGAGCAGGATCTACTATAGATGTAACTCCTTCTTCTTTTGCTACAAGTGGACCTAATTTTAGATCGCTTTCACCTTCAGATTCACCAAATAGATATATGCCTGAACTTTCTACTGTGTTATCAGGTAACCTTACTCCTACTTGGGAAGTAGTTTCATCTGCAGCACGTACATTTACTTTTGCTTTAACGCTTCGTGATAATCAAGTTCCAAATGGTGGACAAACGTTTAGAGATGATATTGCAGTTACAGTAGTTTCTGGTGCAGGTCCTTTTTCAGTAACTTCTCAAAATACTACAGGTATTACTTGGTTAGGTAATGGAGATGAAACAATAACATGGGATGTAGCAGGAACAACAGGAAACGGTGTAAATACACAAAATGTAAATATACTATTGTCTACAGATGGTGGTTTAACTTTCGATACAGTGCTTGCTTCAAATACACCTAATGATGGATCGGAAGTAATAACAGTACCTAATGTGCAAAATGCAGATTCATGTAGAATAATGGTAGAAGCAGCGGGTAATATTTACTATGCTGTAAATTCAAGAGTATTCTCTATCGATTTTGTGAATGGTACAGATGATTTTGGTTTAGAAAGCTTCAAGTTATATCCTAACCCTAATAATGGTTCGTTCTCAGTTTCATTTAACTCACAAGTGTCAAGTAATGTTGCTATAACAGTTCATGACATAAGAGGTAGAGAAGTGTTTAGTAACCAATATAAAAACACAGGATTGTTTGCTACAGATGTTAACTTAGAAGATATACAATCAGGATTGTATATAGTAACAGTAACTGACGGTAGTAGAAGAGCAGTAAAGAAAATAGTTGTACAATAATTAGTACACCTTATTATATTAAAAAAGGGGATGCAATTGCATCCCCTTTTTTTGGTTTAAAATGTAATAGATATATCTTTTATTCTTTGTAATTCTACAATATCGGTTAACGATATGTTTAGCTTATTGTCTTTATATAATAAGGAGCCTTCCTCAACAACATAATATCCCGCTTTACCTTTGCAATAACATAGTACACCAAATAGCATTCTGGTTTTTTGTAAATCAGCATCTTTATAATCTAACGATGTGATGTTTTTGTCGGTTTCAAATACCACTTCTTCTATATATCCAGCATCTCTTAGTTTAGAGTTAGGGTGTTTATGCTGTGTATAACGATAAATTATAATATTTTTATTAGGGTTGTCTTTAGGGGAGTAGTATACTTTACCTGCGCCATCACTTTTAATATCGAGGCTTTTGTTCTCTAGTATTTGAATGGTACAATCTCCTTTTTCAGGGCAGGTCATTTCGGTTTTTTGTTCTCCTATTGCATTTTTCAAACTTTTAGTGTTTGTGCTACTACAATTAAGTAGCAAGAGTGCTAAGGGTATAAATGCGATTTTTCTCATAGTTTTTTGATGTTAAATACTAAAGTACAAATTTAAATAAACAATTATTGTAACGAATAATGTTAATAGTGTTACAACGAGGGCGTTAAATTATGATTTTTTAAATAAATCAGTATCTTCGTACGCTTAATAAAAAAAATTATGAATAAAAAAACACTATTCTCATTTTTAACCCTTGTTTTTGTGATTTCGGGATATTCGCAAAATCAATTATGGAACCGCATCGAGAGCGCGTCTATAGAGGGGCAAGAAAAACTTGATAGAGCGTCGCAGCCAGCAGCGTTTCTACTATATAACCTTAACCTCGAAAATTTAAAGGCTCAGTTGCAACAAGCACCCCAAAGATTTGCTGAGCAAACTTCTAGTATAGTGCTACCTTTTCCTGATGGCGATGGTAATATGATATACTATACTATATATGAAGCTCCTGTAATGGACACTGAATTGTCAGAAAAACATCAAAATATAAAATCATATGTGGGTGAAGGGGTAGAGGATGCTTCTTCTACAATACGTTTTAGTATTACCCCATTTGGTTTTCATAATATGCTGCATTCTACTAAAGGTACATCATATATTGACCCATACACTAAAAACCTTCAAAACTATATTGTGTATAATAGAAAAGGGCTTGCTAGAGAGAGTTCTTTTTACTGTGGTGTAGTAGATGAGGCAAATAATCATGCAAATCAAAGAAGTGCCGAAGAGCCTTTTGGAGTTACTGCTAGTGATGGTGTTTTAAGAACATATCGTTTAGCAATGGCGTGTACTATAGAGTATGCAGCGTTTCATGTAGATGCAGCAGGTCTTAACGATGGTACATTAGCAGAAAAAAAGGAAGCAGTGCTTGCTGCAATGGTTATTACAGTAGCGCGTGTAAATAGTGTGTATGAGCGTGACCTTTCTATAACATTAGTTTTAATACCAGATAATGAAGATGTTATTTTTATAGATAGTGATGATTTTACAAATAATGATGCAGGTACACTAATAGATGAAAGTCAGACAGTAATAGATGATATTATAGGTTTTGATAATTATGATATTGGCCACACTGTGAGTACAGGTGGTGGTGGTTTAGCACAGCTATGGGCACCATGTTCTAATAGTAAGGCTAGAGGTATTACAGGTCTTGCTGCTCCAGTAGGAGATCCGTATGATATTGATTATGTAGCTCATGAAATAGGACACCAGTTTGGGGGGCAACATAGTTATAATAATGCTTGTAGCGGTAACAGAAGTAATGCTAATGCTTATGAGCCAGGTAGTGGTAGTACTATTATGGCCTATGCAGGTATTTGTCCGCCAAATGTACAGAGTAACTCTGATGCGCATTTTCATGCTAATAGTATAGCACAAATGACAGAGTTTATGACTACAGATGGTAACTGTTCTGAAAATACAGTTACAGGTAATACAGCACCAGTTGCTGATGCAGGAGATGATTATGTTATACCTTACGGTACAGCATTTATATTATCGGGTACAGGTACTGATGCTGATAATGATGAGATGACGTATAACTGGGAGCAGATGGATAGAGAAATATCAGAGCAGCCACCAGTAGCAACATCTAACGAAGGACCTAACTTTCGTTCATTTCCAAGTAAAGATGTTCCAGAAAGATACATGCCAGATATTGAAGCGGTATTAGATAATAACCTTACACCTACATGGGAGGTGATTGCTAATGTAGCGCGCGAATATAACTTTGCATTTACAGTAAGAGATAATAATGTAGCAGGTGGTCAAACAGTAATAGATTACATGAAAATAGATGTGTCTGGTACTGCAGGACCATTCTTGGTTTCTATACCTAATACAAATGTTTCTTGGCAAGCAGGTACAAATCAAGATGTAGAGTGGGATGTAGCAGGTACTACTGCTAATGGTGTAAATGCGCCTTATGTAGATATATTCCTTTCTACAGATGGTGGGTATACTTATCCAATTGTTTTAGCTGCTAAAGTGCCTAATGATGGTAGTGAAGTAATTGCTGTGCCAAATGTTGTAGGTAACAATAACAGAATAATGGTTAGAGGGTATAGAAACATATTCTATGATATTTCTAACACTAACTTTACAATAACGGCTCCAGAATCTACTATGGCATTTGCTGTAACAGGTTTACAAAATATTGCAGATTGTGTAGGTGGTGATGTGAGTTATAATTTAAACTACGAAGCTTATGAAGGGTTTAGTGCTGATGCTGCATTTACAGTAACAGGTACTCCTGAAGGAGCTACAGTAGCATTTGATCCAGAAACAATTAGTGCTGATGGGGTAGTAACCTTAACGGTTAGTACTGACGGTGATACAGTACCAGGGTTTTATACTATGCCGGTAGTTGCTACGTCTGGTGGAGTAACAAAAACAATAAATGTATACTTAGATTTAATTGATCCTAACTTTGGTAACCTTGATCTTATTGAGCCAGCAGATGGTAGTGAGGCAGTATTTACCGGAACAAGTTTTGACTGGACTAATATAGCTAGTGCTGTAGGGTATGAAATAGAAATATCAGAAGACGAAGATTTTGCAGACTTAGTAGTAGCTACTACTGTAACAGAAAATAGTTATACAGGGGATTTAGAAGAAGGAGTAAGGTATTACTGGAGAATTCGTCCTATTAATGAGGCTTGTGCTGGTAACTTTGGTGAAGCTAGTAGCTTTGTAACAGGTGTTACAGCGTGTAATGATTATGAAGCAGAAGATTTACCAATAACAATTTCTAATTCAGAGTCAGGTGATTATGAAACTTCAATTTCTATAGCAGAGGGTGCAACGGTGCAAAGCTTAACGGTGAGTCTTGATATAACACATAGTTGGGTGAGTGATCTTACTGTAACTTTAGTAAGTCCTGATAATACAGAGGTAGAGCTTTTTAGTGATGTGTGTTTTGATAGAAATGATGTACTAGTTACATTTGATGATAATGCAGAACAAGGAGAATGTGGAAATAACCCTGCTATAGGTGGTACTATACAGGCTCAGAACTCATTATCGGCATTTATTGGAGGAGCAATTGAGGGAGACTGGACATTGCGTGTAGAAGATGGATTTAATGCTGATGGAGGTTCTATTAACGCATGGAGCTTAAATATTTGTACTACTGAAGCAGTTGATTTAGCAAGTGTTGAAGCAGCTACATTTAATGATTTCGCTTTATACCCTAACCCTAATAACGGTAACTTTACGGTACGTTACAACACAGCGTCAAGTAGTGATGTTAGTGTTATGGTGTACGATATTAGAGGTAGACAACTACTTAATAAAACGTATGAGAATACAGGATTATTTGAACAAAGTATCGATTTAGGTGCTACAGAAGCTGGAATATACCTAGTAACGGTACAAGAAGGTGGTGATAAAATTACTAAGAAGATTGTAGTGCAGTAAGCAACACGGTTTTTATAAAATTGAAAAGAGGAGGCTATTAGCCTCCTCTTTTTTTATATTTGAGCAAAACTTGAAAATGAAATCAAAGTCAAATCTATTTGTTGCGAGTATTGCAATCTATATAATCTCTATACAGGTATTGAAATCGTTGTTTGGTTTAGGTGTTTTTATTATATTCTATTGTGATACTGGGGATGTTGTTTTTTATAGTTCAGCACTATTGTGGTTGCTACTTACTTTTCCTGTAGCAAAATTGCTATGCCGTTGTTATGAAACTTATAGTAATCATAAAATGATACTATATTTCTTTTGTGTTGCAGCGTTTATTTTTTTTATAGGGGGGAATTATTTCATTTCGTCTCTACGACAAATGGAGGTTATAATAATTGATATTTATAGTGTGAATAGATATGCTCTGTATTTTAGTTTAGAGGGGTTAGCTTTAATGCTCTTTACTCTAAGTATTGTAATATTTCGTAATTTTCTGTTTAAAGCTGAGGTGATAGACAAAGATTAAGGTGTAGCCTATTTACCATTAAAGCTATTCATTGTGTTAGCAAGCCCTGCTAGTGCAAACGATTTTATTACTTCAACAGCGGTTTCTAATCTTTCAGGTAGTTGATCCTTTTCTTCTTCGCTCCATTCGCCAAGTACATAGTCTACTTGTCTGCCTTTTTTAAACTCATCGCTTATACCAAATCTAAAACGAGGGTATACATTGGTATTTAAAAGCTGTTGTGTGCTTTTTAAGCCATTATGTCCGCCATCGCTACCCTTTGCCTTTATACGGATTGTACCAAAGGCTATGTTGAGGTCGTCGGTTATTACTAAAAGGTTTTCTACAGGTATCTTTTCTTTTTCTAACCAGTACTTTATCGCCTTACCGCTAAGGTTCATGTAAGTGTTTGGTTTAAGTAATATAAGTGTGCGCCCTTTAATTTTAAATTCGCTTACAGCGCCTAGTTTAGCAGTGCTAAAATCGCAACCTTCTTGTTTTGCAAATTTATCAAGTACTTTAAATCCTATATTATGTCGAGTGTTTACATATTCGGCACCGATGTTACCAAGTCCGACGATAAGAAATTTTTTCATAGGGTCTGTGTATTCTTCTTTTTTAGTAGTAAAAAGGTTTGTAAGCCATTTCATGACGGCAAAGATACTTATTATGACATCATAAAAAAAGCGCCCCAATTGGAGCGCTTTTATAATATTCTGCAAGAATGATATTCTTATTTTGCAGCTTCTTTTTCTGCTTTTGCAGCTTCTTGAGCAGCTTTCATTGCAGCACGAGAAATTCTTACTTGAGCAACTACTGTGTTATCAGGGTGCATTACCTTGAAGTTGTCAGTAGGTATTTTAGTAACATATAATTTGTTACCCATTTCTAATTCAGAAATGTTTGCCTCTACAGCGTCAGGAAGGTTAGCTGGTAAAGCTCTTACCTTAAGTTTACGTTGGTTAAGGTTTAATACACCACCACCAAGTACACCAGGAGATGTTCCTGTAACTTTAATAGGCACTTCCATTGTAATTTCCTTATCATCAAAAAGTTGATAGAAATCCATGTGAAGGATTTTATCACTTACAGGATGAAACTGTATGTCTTGAAGGATAGCATTGTATGTTTTTCCTCCTAGCTCAATTACTACAGTGTGTGCGTCTGGAGTGTAAACAAGACCAGTAAATGCTTTTTCTTCTGCAGTAAAATGTACTGGGTTGTCTCCTCCGTATAACACGCAAGGAACCATTCCAGCATTACGTGCCGTACGCGTTGCCGCTTTACCCACGCTTTCTCTTTCAGATCCGTTGATCGTAATTGATTTCATAAAAATAAAATATAATTAATAAAAATAATTTACATTAAAAATTTCCCGCTTATCGAGCTGTTTTTATGCACTTTGTGCATTACTTCGGCAAGTAGGTCAGCGCAGCTTACTACGCGTATTTTGTTACTTTCTTTTTGTAACGGTATACTATCAGTAACGATTAGTTCAGATAGTTTTGAATTTTCTATTTTCTCGTAAGCATTACCAGATAGTATTGCGTGAGTACATATAGCTCGTACGCTAAGTGCTCCTCTTTCTATCATTAAATCGGCAGCTTTTGCAAGTGTTCCACCAGTATCGATCATATCGTCTACTAGTATTACATTTCGTCCTTTTACTTCCCCTATAAGTTCCATAGCTTCTACTACGTTAGCAGCCTTACGGTGCTTGTAACAAATAACTACATCGCTCTCTAGGTATTTAGAGTATGCGTAAGCTCTTTTAGAACCTCCCATATCTGGCGAAGCAATAGTTAGGTTATCTAGTCCCATTTCTTTTACATGCGGTAAGAATATTGTTGAAGCAAACAGGTGGTCTACCGGTTTTTCAAAAAATCCTTGAATTTGATCAGCATGCAAATCCATTGTCATTATTCTAGTTGCACCAGCCGTTTCTAGTAATTTAGCTACTAGTTTAGCTCCTATTGGTACTCTTGGTTTATCTTTTCTGTCTTGTCTTGCCCACCCAAAGTATGGTAAAACAACAGTTATATGTCTTGCCGAAGCTCTTTTTGCAGCGTCTATCATTAATAGAAGCTCCATTAAGTTATCTGAATTAGGGAATGTAGAGCATACTAAAAATACTCTTAATCCTCTGATAGATTCTTCGAATGAAGGCTGAAATTCGCCATCACTATATTTAGAGAACGTAATTTTACCCAGTTCGGTACCATAACTTTTAGCTATTTTTTCGGCTAGGTATACGCTTTGTGAACATGCAAATATCTTCGCTTGGGGCTCTGAGTATGGCATTTTAAATGGTTGTTTTGTAGTTAGTTAGTGTTGTGTCGTGTATTTGAGCTGCAAATTTAGAAATTTAATTTAAGAACGGAAGCAATTTAGCATCTATTTTTCGTTGAATTAAATAATAATTTCTACATTTGCACTCCCAATTAAATTAATGCCTGAGTGGCGGAACTGGTAGACGCGCACGACTCAAACTCGTGTACTTAGGTGTGTGGGTTCGATTCCCACCTCAGGTACTAAAAAGGAGAAACTTAATTTAAGTTTCTCCTTTTTTTATTACTATTACACTTAAATAGTAATTGAATTATTTAACTAAAAAATTTCATGAAAGATTATAATGATATTATGCGTGGAGAACGTGTAATAAGAGCTAATTATGACGATGATACCATTACGGTATATCAGGCTTTTAGCAAAAGAATAGCTTTGCCGGCTGTAGAAGCTCAAACGTTTGTTTCGCCTCCTTTTAAAATGGAGCGTATGACGTGGATTAAACCTTCTTTTCTTTGGATGATGTATAGGAGTGGTTGGGCTTTAAAGGAAGACCAGAAACAAATATTGAGTATAAAAATTACTAGAGCGGGTTTTGAAGAGGCTTTAAGAATGTCTTGTTTGTCTACTTTTAACGAAGGGATACATAAAACAAGAGATAACTGGAGAGAGCAATTAACTAAATCTCCTGTTAGAATTCAGTGGGATCCTGAAAGGGATATATTTTTAGAACCGTTAGATTATAGAGAAATACAAATAGGACTATCTGGCGATGGGGTTGAAAAGTATGTAAACAACTGGATTGTTTCGATAGATAATATCACAGAACAAGTGGGCGATATTTATGCACAGGTAAAGAATGATCCTGAAAAGGCAAAGTTATTACTGCTAGAAGAGGAATATTATCCTGTTCCTGAGGATATCGAGCGTATTGTTAGGGTTAAAAAATAAAATGTAATCATGAGCCATAAGAAAAAAGGTCAACTTACACTTGATATAGAGTGGCGTAAACATCTCAGGAAATTTGGTAAGCGTGTCTTTTGGAAAGGAGAACGTAAGGCAGAAAAGAAAATGATTCCAGATGAGATAGATTTAACGGGTATTTTTACTATTTTTCTTGAAGATAAAAAATTGGTACTACTTTTTTTGAGAGTGCAGATCTTTCTATGGGTGTAGTTTTTGGTAAAATTGACTTTGTTGAGGAATTAAAAGATAATGTTTACGATTTTCTCAAAAACTATTGTGAAAGCAATAATATAGAGCTAGCAGATGATTATTCTGAAGACAGGCTTATAGCCACTAGGTCTATTGATGAATTGGTGGTCGTTGAGCCTAGTGGAAAAGAAATACCTTCGCAAGGAAATCAAATATCTGGAATGGATAGCGAAGGGTTTGAAATTTATTTGGAAGGGATAGGGAGTTCTTTATTTGAAGAACTTTTTCCTCACCATGTAAAAGAGTATTATTCTAGATTCTAATTTACGTTTCGAGATGACAGATAGTGACAATAACTGATTCTACTTGTATTTCAATTATACTTTGTTATCTAATGGGTTGTCTACATTCCTTTTTATTTTGTAATCTGTTTTATCAGTTATCTAGCGTATCATAAACTTTGATACTATTAATAGAGTGCTTAAAAACAGGTGTATTTTTCTCTTTAATATTTATATACATGATTAACATGTTGGGTTTGATAGATCGAATACTAAATCGTCTGTTTTTTTTGATTTTGATATTTGAGCTTATAATATCTAAAAGATCAATATCGATTAAGGTTTTTTTGAAATAGTCAGATGTTACATTTTCTATATTAGTGTCAAATTGTCGAGTTGCGCGAGGGAAATATAGAGTTATAATTGCTTCATTTTTGCCAAAATTTAATTGATCGTAGTAATAGGAACTTGTGCTATTGATATCTGTATATTTACTTCTTTCGGGTATAGATAATGTAAAGAAGAGATCTTTATATATTTCTTTATCTGCACGTAAACCAGGCATGGGAGACTTTTCATATAATACATAATTCACTTGTTTTTGTCTGGAAGAACATCCATATAAGGAGAGTATTATTATTAAAAGTATTGCCCTTGTTTTCATGGTTTTTTTGGCTTTAATGAACAAAAACCGCCCTTTTGAGGCGGTTTTGTATATATAACTAAATAGTAATCTTACAATGGAATATTACCGTGTTTACGGTCAGGTCTTGCGACCTCTTTATTCTCTAGCATGCTAAATGCTTTTATAAGTTTTCTACGTGTGTCTTGCGGTAGGATAACCTCGTCTACAAAACCACGTTGTGCTGCTCTATATGGGTTAGCAAACTTATCGGCATACTCTGCTTCTTTCTCTAATAGTTTGGCTTCAGAGTCTTCTGCTTCAGAGATTTCACGCTTAAAGATAATTTCACTCGCACCTTTAGCTCCCATAACTGCAATTTCGGCTGTTGGCCATGCATAGTTAAGGTCAGCACCAATGTGTTTAGAGTTCATTACATCATACGCTCCACCGTAAGCCTTACGTGTAATAACCGTTACTCTTGGTACAGTAGCCTCACTAAGTGCATATAGTAATTTTGCACCATGTGTAATAATACCGTTCCACTCTTGGTTTGTACCTGGTAAGAAACCTGGAACATCTACTAGTACTAATAACGGAATGTTGAAGGCGTCACAAAAACGTGTAAAACGTGCTGCTTTTGTTGAGCTGTTTACATCTAGTACTCCTGCTAGATACATTGGCTGATTTGCCACAATACCTACGCTTCTACCACCTATGCGAGAGAAACCTACGATAATGTTTTCGGCAAAATCTTTATGTATTTCATAAAAAGAGTCTTCATCTATAATACCACTAATAACCTCGTGCATGTCGTAAGGCTTGTTGGCACTATCTGGTATAATGTTAGCTAATGATTCTCTTACTTCGTCACTAATTTCGAAATCTACTTTTGGAGCAGTTTCTTTATTGTTTTGTGGTAAGTAGCTCAGTAATGTTTTAATATCTTCAAGACATTCAACATCATTGGCAGAGGTAGTGTGTGCTACACCCGATTTTGTAGAGTGTGTACTTGCACCACCTAGCTCTTCGCTAGTTACGGTTTCGTTAGTTACTGTTTTTACTACGTTTGGCCCTGTAACAAACATATAGCTACTGTTTTCTACCATCATAGTAAAATCGGTCATGGCAGGAGAGTATACTGCTCCACCAGCACATGGACCCATAATTGCAGATATTTGTGGTATTACTCCACTAGACTGTACATTACGGTAAAAAATATCGGCATAACCACCTAATGATCGCACACCTTCTTGAATACGCGCTCCACCAGAATCGTTAAGCCCTATCATAGGCGCACCGTTTTTAACGGCCATTTCCATTACTTTACAAATCTTCTCGGCGTGCGTTTCTGATAATGCACCACCAAAAACGGTAAAGTCTTGTGCAAATACATACACTAGTCTACCATTTATGGTACCATAACCTGTAACAACACCATCACCATAGTATTGTTCTTTTTCCATTCCAAAATCAGTAGTACGGTGTGTTACCATCATACCCATTTCTTCAAAAGAACCTTCATCCATTAAGTAAGCTACACGCTCGCGAGCGGTAAGTTTCTTTTTGGCGTGTTGTTTTTCTATTCTTTTCTCGCCTCCGCCTAGGTGTGCTTGAGCGATTTTATCGTTTAATATTTTTATTTTGTCTTCCATGGGTTTACTGTATTGGCAGTCTTAGTAATTTTTGGTCTTCCAAATATTGTTTTAGAGCAACATAAGCAGCAACTTCTGCCTCATTGTCTAACTGCGATTTTAGTTTTTCAGCATCGTAGTATTTCTTTACAAAGTGTGTGTCGAAATCTCCTGAGCGGAAGGCTTCGTGCTCGCACACAAATGTACCAAACGGTAGGGTAGTACTAATACCTTCTACTTTGTAGTCAGCAATAGCCTCTATCATTAACTCAATAGCTTCTTCACGTGTTTTACCATAGGTAATTAACTTGGCAAGCATTGGGTCATAATAAATAGGCACTTCCATACCTTCTTCAAAACCATTATCTACACGTATACCTTCACCTTTTGGTAATTGATAAACATTTAGGTCTCCTACACTTGGTGCAAAATCGTTTAGAGAGTCTTCGGCATATATACGAAGCTCTAATGCATGACCATTAATTTGTAAGTCTTCTTGTTTGATGTCGATAGCTTCGCCACGTGCTACTTTTATTTGTAGCTCTACAAGGTCAAGTCCTGTAATCATTTCGGTA
This sequence comes from Flavobacterium sp. MedPE-SWcel, assembly GCA_001874325.1. Taxonomy (GTDB): domain Bacteria; phylum Bacteroidota; class Bacteroidia; order Flavobacteriales; family Flavobacteriaceae; genus Flavobacterium. The sequence goes on from MPCW01000015.1 coordinate 17,293, forward strand.
ACAGGGTGCTCTACTTGTAGTCGTGTGTTCATTTCTAAGAAGTAGAAGTTTTTATTTTCGTCTAATAAAAATTCTACTGTACCAGCACCTAGGTAATCGCAGGCTTTTGCTACCTTAATGGCTGCTTCACCCATTGCTTTACGAATTTTTGGAGTAAGTACTGCACTTGGTGCCTCTTCTACCACTTTTTGGTGACGACGCTGTACACTACATTCTCTTTCAAAAAGGTGTAATATATTACCATGGCTATCTGCCATTACTTGTATTTCGATGTGTCTTGGCGAACCTACATATTTTTCGATAAATACAGATCCGTCTCCAAAGGCAGAAGTTGCTTCACTAATGGCACGTTCCATTTGCGATACAAATTCTTCTTCTTTTTCTACCACACGCATACCTTTACCACCACCACCGGCAGAGGCTTTTATCAGGATAGGGAATCCTATCTCAACGGCTGCTTTTTTGGCTGCTTCTACATCGGTAATTGCTTTGTCTAGACCAGGTACCATTGGGATGTCGTACTCTTTTACTGCATCTTTTGCAGCAAGTTTACTACCCATTACTTTTATGGCTTTAGATCGTGGACCTATAAAGGTGATTCCATTATCTTCTACGGCTTCAGCAAATGTTGCATTTTCACTCAAGAAACCATATCCAGGGTGAATCCCGTCTACGTTTAATGATTTTGCAACTTCTATTATTTTATCGCCCAAAAGGTACGATTGGTTTGATGGTGCTTCTCCTATGCAAACTGCTTCATCAGCAAGTTTTACATGAGGTGCGTTTCTATCAACAGTTGAAAATACAGCAACTGTTTTTATACCCATTTTCTTTGCGGTTTCCATTACCCTTATGGCAATTTCACCTCTATTGGCTACAAGTATCTTTTTCATGATGCTTATTCGAATTCTATTAATAACTGACCTTTATCTACGGCGTCGCCCTTGTTTATGGCTATAGATTTTATTACTCCTGCTCTTGGCGACTGGAAAGTGTTTTCCATTTTCATTGCCTCAAGTATTAGTAGGTCGTCGTTTTCTTGTACTTCTTGTCCTACGGTAACATTAATTTCGAGTATAAGCCCTGGTATAGGTGCTTTTATCTCGTTTACTTGTTTTGCTGCACCTATCTCAAAGCCCATTTCTTTTATAAGTTGGTCTAGGGTGTTTGCAATGTTTACCGTGTAGGTGTTGTTGTTTATAGTAACAGTATACTCTTTTGCAAGAAAGTTAGCATCAGTTACTGCTGCTTTAAAGGGTTTGTTATCCTTTAAAATGTGGTAATGGGATGGTGCTGTGCTAATGGCGTCGAGCTGCGATAGCTGCTCTTCGTTAACATCAAAAGCAGTAGTACCGTTTACCGTAAGTTTGTAAGCGTGACTCATGTGTAAATCATTTTTGATGTTGTAAATATACTTAAAAGAAAACGTTTTCGAATACTGTATTTTTGGGAAGTTATTTTGGGGCATTTTGCCTTCTTTTTTGTTATATTTAGCCAACTGAAAAATACTTCAAATGCCTTTATTTCAAAATGCTGTACTTACTAAGTACCTTAAAAAACTAGACAAAAAAACTGTTGATGTACAATGGGAAAAATATAAAGCCCATTTTTTTAACCCTGTTATACAGCAAAATATAAGAAACAGTAAGGAAGAACAATATCAAGGAGGTTTTTTAATAGACCTGTTTGTAAATATATTGGGTTATACTAAAAATCCGCAGCCTAACTTTAACCTTACTACTGAGTATAAAAATATAAAAGACGCAAAAAAAGCAGATGGCGCAATACTTATTGAGGGTAAGGCAAAGGCGGTTATAGAGCTAAAGGGTACTGATACCATAGATTTAGGGCTTAAAGGTTTAGAATACCAAGCCTTTGGTTATAAAAATAATCAGCCAGATTGCGAGTATATTATTACCTCTAACTATGAAAAACTACGTTTTTATATAGATAATGCTGTAGAACATATAGAGTTTAACCTATTTACACTTACTAGAGAACGTTTTGATTTACTCTATTTGTGCCTTGCGCACGAAAACTTGTCTAAAGGGTTAGCTAAGAAAATAAAAAATGACTCACTTGTAGAGGAGGACAAGATTACTAAAAAGCTGTATAAAGATTATTCGGTTTTTAAAAGAGAGTTGCATCGCAACCTTGTGGAGCTTAACCCTGAGTATGAACCATTAGAACTTTTTAAAAAGTCGCAAAAGTTACTCGACAGATTTTTGTTTTTGTTTTTTGCAGAAGATGGACAACTGTTACCACCAAACTCGGTGCGTTTAATATTAAATCAATGGAATAAGCTGAATGATCTTGATGCTTATGTACCGTTGTATGATCGTTTTAAAAAATATTTTGGATACCTGAATACAGGGCATAAGGGTAAGGAGTATGATATTTTTGCTTATAACGGAGGGTTGTTTAAACCCGATGCGATACTAGATGCTATAAAGATAGATGATGATTTATTATACAACCATACAGAGAAATTATCTAAATATGATTTTGATAGTGAAGTTGATGTAAATATACTAGGGCACATATTTGAAAACTCGTTAAACGAGCTAGAGGAGGTAAAAGCTGAGTTAGAAGGCGAAACGGTAGACCGTACCAAAACAAAACGTAAAAAAGATGGGGTGTTTTATACCCCAAAATATATAACCAAGTATATAGTAGATAATACTGTAGGCAAGCTATGCCAAGACAAGAAAAAAGCTCTTGATATAAATGACGAAACCTATCAACCTGCCAACAAGCGTAGTAGAAAACGCCTTGATGCCTTGCAAGAATATAGGGACTGGTTGTTGCAACTAACTATATGCGACCCTGCTTGTGGTAGTGGTGCTTTTTTGAACCAAGCGCTTGATTTTTTGATTAACGAACACCGCTATGTAGACGAACTCTCGGCAAGTTATAATAAGGATGCTTTTGTACTGAGTGATGTTGAAAACAGCATATTAGAAAACAACCTGTTTGGGGTAGATATTAATGAAGAGAGTGTAGAGATTGCTAAACTATCGTTATGGCTGCGCACGGCGCGCCCTAACCGAAAGTTAAACAGCCTGAGTAACAACATAAAGTGTGGTAATAGCCTGATAGACGACCCTGCTGTAGCAGGTGATAAAGCCTTTGACTGGCAACAGGAATTTCCTCATATTTTTAAAAAAGGCGGTTTTGATGTGGTAATTGGAAATCCACCTTATGTAGTATATATTAAATCTATTTTAGGCAACGGAGTAATCGATTACGTGAACAAAGAGTTTGAGTATTCAGAATATAATCCTAATACCTACGCGTTATTTACTGACTTAGCTCTAAATAAACTAATTGTAAATGGTGGATATTTAGGATTCATTATTCCAAATACATGGCTAGATGGTCAATATTTTTCCAAAATGAGATCCAAAGTATATGAATTGGATGTCGAGGAAATTGTATATCTAAAAGATACGGCTTTTGATGAAATCGTTGAAACCGTTATTTTGTTAATTAGTAATAAATCTGTAAATGAGCAAATAGTTAAATTAACCACAGATATAGTTAGCAATAATAGTTATTTAAGTGATTTAACCCTTTGTGAGTTGGTAAACGGTTTTAATCCATTTACTACGAAAGCTGATCAGGTAGTTGATAAAATTGAAAAAGATTCATTTGGCAAGCTCAGTGAACACGCTATTGTTTATAGAGGATTAGAAACTCTAAACAACAAGATTTGGCTATCTGAAGCAAAAGATAGTATAAATCATATTCCCATTCTATTGGGAAGTGATGTTAATAGATATCATTTGAAACATAGTGGAACGTACGTAAATTTCATACCTCAGATGATGAAGAGTAATGCTAACATCAATATGTATAAACAACCAAAAATATTGATGAGGAGGACAGGATCATCAATTATAGCAAGTATTGATAACGAAAATTATATGGCATTAAAGAATTTATACTTGATAATTCCTAATGATGTAGAAAAGATTTATCAAATTTTAGCACAATTAAATTCATCGTTATTTGCATATTATCATAGATTAAAAACAGGAGGAGAAAACAAGGCATTTGCTCAATTTAAGGGTACTTACATTTTAGACTTTCCAATAAAATTTTCTGATAATTTAGATTTTAGAACTAGCTTGAACTATAGGTTGAGTTATACTACTCATTTGTACGATTTTACAGATAAATTTTGTAGAATGCTACAACGTAAGTTTGAATTGGAAAAATTACCTAAAAAGTTGCAGGACTGGTACGAGCTTACCTATGCCGATTTTGTAAAGGAGTTGCGCAAAAAGAAAATAAAATTATCGCTTAGTGAAGAAGCCGAGTGGGAAGATTATTTTACTACCGAGCAACAAAAAGCGGTAGCTCTAAAAAATAAAATAGATATTACTGATGCAGAGATAGACCAAATGGTATATAAATTATATGATTTAACCCCCGATGAAATTGCTATAGTAGAGCAGGGATGATATGTATTACATCAAACAAAGAAAGCCTCCGATTGGAGGCTTTTTGTATATAATAAAGTAGGGCAGAGGGTTTATTCTCCTCCTGCTACTATTTTTGTTGCACTACGGTATAGGTAAGTGTTGTAAATGTGTCTACGCCCAAAACGTGCAGGCGACTCGGCATTTACCATCTTGATGTATACGTTTCTTGGTATTCCAAAAAACTCGTAACAGCTACCATCTACAAAGTTGATGTATAGGGCTTGTTTTTCCATATAAAAATCTAGTATACCTGACTCTTTTGTGGTCTTGGTAAACTCTGCCTTTGTTTTCTCGGCAGTTTCTGGAGCAACACTTACCAAGAAGTGGTAAGCCTCTATAATGGCTTTACTTTTTTCTTCGGCTGCAAGTGTTTCTTCTTCAGTAGTACAGGTGTCTGGGTGACACTCTTTCATACTCCTTCTGTAGATAGATTTTAGTTCTTTTAGCGTCGCTTCTTTAGTAACGTCGAGTAGTTTTCTGTACTCAACTATTTTTTTCATGTTCATAATATGGAAAAATAAAAACCGCCAATTTTCATCGGCGGTTTGCTTAGAGCGCACAAAGGTACGCTATATTTTCAGTTTTACTGTTATGTATTGCTAAAGATAGTGTTATGTTACTTTATCAGGCTTAGTAAAGCGTCTGGATAAAGACCTACTGCTACGTTTATTGCTATTGCAAGTACTGCTACTATACTGTAGCTCATTGGTACTTTTGCAGGTGCTTCTTCTGTAGCGTCTTTAGTGTACATTGCTAGTATTAGTTTAAAGTAATATCCAACACTTATTATAGAGTTTGCTACTGCTATTATTACTATTGCTACGTGTCCTGTATTTATAACTTCGGTAAACAAGAATAGTTTAGCAAAGAATCCAGAGAATATTGGTATACCTGCCATAGATAGTAGTGCACATGTAAGTACGGCTGCCATTAATGGGTTACGTTTACCTAGACCATTAAAGTTGTGTATTTCTTCGTTTTCTTTATCGGCAGTTACATATAGTATTACGGCAAAGGCTGCAATACCTGCTAGGGCATAGGCTGCTGCATAATAAAATAGTACACCTTCTGTAGCTATTGGGTTAAAGAATACCATTAGCATGAATCCTGCGTGTGATATACCAGAGAAGGCAAGCATACGCTTAACGCTACTTTGCTTTAATGCCATTAGGTTACCCACCGTCATAGATAGTATTGCTACTACGCTAATTATTGTAATGTAGCTACCCGATACTTCGTGGTTAAGGCTACTCATTAGTTTAAAGAATGATGCCATAGCAGCTACTTTTGCTAATGTACTCATGGTTGCAGTACTTAGTGCTGGCGAACCTTCGTATACATCTGGCGCCCACATGTGGAATGGTGCTGCTGCTATTTTAAATAATAATCCTATTGTTAGCATTACTATACCGATGAAGAACCATTGTGGTAAGTCACCTGATAATACTGCGCTGTATATTGTAGCAACATCAAACGATCCTGTTGCTCCATATATTAATGCGATACCAAATAGTATTATTCCTGATGCAAATGCTCCCATAAGGAAGTATTTCATACCTGCTTCGTTACTCTTTAAGTCTTTTGGGTTACTTGCTGCTAGTACATATAGTGCTATAGATAGTACCTCGATACCTAAAAAGAACATGGCAAGGTTACCAAAGGTTACCATGGCAATGGCTCCTGTAAGTAAGAATAACTTTATGGCAACAAAATCTGATAGTTTTGCTTTGTGATCTTTATGAAACTCTGGTGTCATGGCAACAAGGAATATAGTAAGCACTATAAATAATCCTGAAAATGCCATACCGTAGCTATTGTTTACTATCATGTTGTTGTAAAAGCTCTCAGAGCGATCCATGTTAGTAGTGTTTAGCCCTAGCTCCATATATTCAGATACGTTAAGCCCCAATATTGCTAGTAACCCAATTATGGTTACTGGAACAATGGCTTTCCTTAAATTGAAAATCTCAGCTATAAGGCATATAATCCCTAGTCCTGCGATAGCTATTAATGTATTCATCTTTATATGGGCTTAATTAAATCTTGTTAATGTGTAATAATACCTCCTTAAGAGTTGGTGTAATGAAATCGGCAATTGGTGCTGGGTAAATACCAAAGAATAATAATACTGCTATTATTGATACAAATACTGCGCCTTCGCCCATTGTAACATCTGCAAATACTTTGTCTCCTTTTTCGCCAAGCATAACTTGCTGAAACATTCTTAGCATATAAAATGCACCAAGTATAATAGTTGTACCTCCTAGTACTGCAAACCATATGTTTGTTTGTGCAAGGCTATACAAAATTTCGAATTCTCCAATAAAGTTAAACGTTAATGGTAGTGCTACAGATGCCATAACTAATATCATGAACATTGAAGCAAATTTAGGTGCTTGTGTTCTAATACCACCCATTTCGCTAATTGTACCTGTTTGGTAACGGCGCGATATAACCTCGGCAGCATAGAATAAACCAACCACTACAAATCCGTGTGCTATCATTTGTAAGAATGCTCCACGAAGACCATCTATAGTAAGTGTATAAGCTCCTGCTGCTATTAGCCCAACGTGTGCTAATGATGAGTAAGCTAATAACTTCTTTAAATCTGTTTGTTTTAACGCTAGTATAGAACCATATATAACACCTGCAATACATAGTGCAATAAATACATATTTGTATTCTTCTGCTGCTTGTGGTGCTATTGGCAATTGCCATCTAACAATACTGTATAATGCCATTTTTAGCATAATCCCAGATAGTAACATTGTACCTACAGCTGGTGCTTTTTGGTACACGTTTGCCTGCCAAGTATGGAAAGGTATAATAGGAATTTTAATAGCATAGGCTAAGAAGAATCCTAAGAATATCCAGAACTGCTCAGTATCTGAAAGTTTAGCGTTGTATAAGTGTAAGTTTAAGAAACTTCCTGTTTTAGTATATAGGTATATAAATGATACTAGCATAAATAATGACCCAGCAAATGTGTAGATAAAGAATTTAACTACAGCTTTCTTTCTGCTTTCAGCGTCACCGCTACCCCACATAAGGGCTATAAAGTAAATTGGGATTAATGAAAGTTCCCAGAATATATAATATACTAAACCGTCTACACTTAAAAATGTACCTACCATAGCAAATGCCATGAATAGTATAAGTGCATAGAATGATCTTGTTTTAGGAAATAGGTTACCAAAAGAGGTAAGCACTATTATAGGTGTAAGTGCTGTGGTAAGTGCTACCATAGCAAGCGACATACCGTCGGCTTGAAAGCCTAATATAATGCGGGGTCTGCTAATCCAAGTATGAATATAGCTAACAGTCTCACCTGCATTAAAGCGATATATCACATAAAGAGTGGCTGCAAATGCGAAAGAGCTAAATATTAATGCGGCTTTAGAAGCCCATTTATCGCCCACAAAATAGGTAGCAACCGATCCGAATAATAGAATAATGAGTATAAATGATACGTCCATCAGGTATGAATTATTTTAAAAAGATATAAGCTATTACAGAGCATACGCTCACTACAAATACAAACAGATATAAACCAATGCTTCCGTTTTGAAGCGTTTTTCCTTGTGCACCTAGTGCATTGGCAAGTTTGCCAAGCCCAAAAATGAATCTAGAGAAAGCAACCTCGGTAACATTCTTAAAGAATGATCCTATAAGGTATATTGGTTTTACAATAACAGCGTCGTACACTTCGTCAACATAAAACTTGTTGTATAATAGTCTGCGTCCTGTCATTTCGCTGTCTGGTACTGGTACCATAGCTTTTTTGATATATTTTGCATAAGCAAGACCTATACCTACAAGCGCACCTACAATGGCAATACCCATTAGCATGTATGCTGTACCGTCTAACTCATGGTGTTCTGTATGTCCAGTAATTATTGGATCTAAATAGTGTGTTAACCAAGTACTACCTGGGAAGTTTATTGCTCCACCTATCATTGCAAGTACTGCAAGTACTATAAGTGGTACAGTAATAAGTGAAGGCGACTCGTGTAAGTGACTTTTTTGCTCCTCTGTACCTCTAAAACTTCTAAAGAATGTAAGGTATAGTAAACGGAACATATAGAATGCTGTCATTATAGAGGCAACCGAACCAATAACCCATAGTACTTTGTTATGGTGGAAGGCTGTCATTAAAATTTCATCTTTAGAGAAGAAACCAGAGAATGGAGGTAAACCTGATATTGCGATTGATGCAATAAGGAAGGTAATAAAGGTAACTTTCATTACTTTACTAAGACCACCCATTTTTCTCATGTCTTGCTCGCCACCCATTGCATGGATAACAGAACCTGAACCAAGGAATAAACAAGCTTTAAAGAAAGCGTGTGTTATTACGTGGAATACGGCAACTTCATAAGCTCCTAAACCTAGTGCAAGGAACATAAGACCTAGTTGTGAAACTGTAGAGTAAGCAAGTACTTTTTTGATATCGTTTTGTACTAAACCTATAGAGGCAGCAACTAACGATGTTATAGCACCTACTATAGCTATTATGTTTTGTACATCTGGTACAAGGTCAAAAACAAAGTTCATTCTAGTAATCATGAATATACCTGCTGTAACCATTGTTGCAGCGTGTATAAGTGCCGATACTGGCGTTGGTCCTGCCATGGCATCTGGTAACCAAGTGTACAATGGTATTTGTGCACTTTTACCACACGCACCTATAAATAAACATAATGCAGCGATACCTAACCATGTTTGGTCTAATCCAGAAGTACCATTAGCGATACTGTTTTGAATGTCTACATAGTCTACACTGTGGAAAAGGATTCCTATAATGAATATACCAATAAGGAAACCAAGGTCTCCAATACGGTTCATTATAAATGCCTTTTTTGCAGCATCGTTAAAGTCTTGGTTTTTGTACCAAAACCCGATAAGTAGGTAAGAACAAAGTCCTACACCTTCCCAACCGATGAACATTATAAGTAGGTTACTACCCATTACCAATGTCATCATAAAGAAGATGAAAAGGTTTAAGTAAGCAAAGTATTTGTGTAAGTTCTCATCATCATGCATGTAGCTGATAGAGTAAACATGTATAAGTGTACCAATACCGGTAACAAACATTAACCATAGTAACGATAGTTGATCAAGCTGAAATGCAAAGTTAACATCAAAGTTAACAAGCGACATCCACTTGAAAAGGTGAATCATTACAGGTTCTTTAGTGCTGTTTACTTGTAAGAAGAAGAAAAGTGTAACCGCAAAAGATACTGCCACTGCAACTGTGCCTAGTGTACCAGATAAACCTTTGCTAAGTTTTTTCCCTGCAAAAATATTAAGTAAAAATCCTGCCAATGGGGCAAGGAGTAATAGTAAAGCCAAATTAGTCTCCATTAGGCGTTATCCTTTTAATTTCTTTAAATTATCTATATCAATGTTACCAATGTTTCTGTAAACAGCTACCAGTATGGCAAGCCCCACGGCAACCTCTGCTGCGGCTACTGCCATAGAGAAGAATACGAATACCTGCCCAGCTGCATCTTGATGGTAGGTAGAAAAAGCTACCAATAGCAAGTTTACTGCATTAAGCATAATTTCGATTGACATGAACATTACAATGGCATTCCTTCTGTAAAGTACTCCAAACACCCCAATACAAAATAGTAATGTAGAAAGATAAATGTAGTTTTCGATACCTACTTGTTGTAAAATATTTTCCATATTAGTTATTGATGTGTTCTTTTTTAGACAATAGTACTGCACCTATCATAGAAACTAGAAGTAATACAGAGGCAAACTCAAACGGTACCATGTAGTCGTTTAATAATACTTGCCCTAGTACTTGAATAGATTGGTAGTCTACTCCAGCTTCTTTGTATTCTATAATTGCAGGTTGTGCTTTTACAAAAGTAGCTAGTAATACAAATGCTACTAGGCAAAAAGAAATAACTGCTGCAATACGGGTGAGTCCTGATTTGTTCTTTTCATTCTCCTTATTAAGGTTCATGAGCATTATGGTAAAGAGCATCAATATCATAATGGCTCCAGAGTACACAATTACATGTACTATTGCTAAAAACTGTGCATTAAACATTAAATAATGTCCTGCAATAGAGAAAAAGCAAAGTACAAGGTAAATAGCACTATGTATAGGGTTTTTACTAAAAATAGTTAAAAACGCTGTGCCTAAAGTAATGGCCGATAAAATATAAAATAATGTTGTTATCATATTAGTTAGCCGCTTTTGTTTTAGTATTGTTAATTGCCATATCTAAAGGCATAACTAGTTTATCTTTTCCGTAAATAAAATCTTCTCTGTTAGTTGCTGATTTTACCATAACTCTAGATTTAGTTAAGAAAATAGCCTCTTTAGGACAAGCCTCTTCACAAAGTCCACAGAAAATACAACGAAGCATGTTTATCTCGTATATAGAAGCATATTTCTCTTCTCTGTATAAGTGCTTTTCTTCAGGTTTTCTTTCTTCAGCCTTCATTGTAATTGCTTCGGCTGGACACGAAAGTGCACAAAGCCCACAGGCTGTACAACGTTCTTTACCTTCGTCGTCACGCATTAGCATATGCTGCCCTCTATAAACAGGACTAAGTTCTCTTGTTTGCTCTGGGTACTTAATAGTCACCTTTCTTTTAAACAAGTGCTTTATGGTGATCATCAATCCTTTAAATATCGCCACAAGATAAAGGCTCTCCAAAAAGGACATCTTCTTGTTGGATACCTCCTTCTTTTTTCCTGATAATGATATGGTCTCTATTGACATTTGTATAATTATTAACCTGTTTTTAAGCAGGTAGTTTTAATTCGGTTTTATTCTGCTAGTAATATTACAACACCTGTAATGATTATGTTTGCTATAGATAATGGAATTAATATTTTCCATCCTAAACGCATTAACTGGTCATAACGGAACCTTGGTATTGTCCATCGTACCCACATATAGAAAAATATGAAGAAACAGATTTTTATAAACAACACTACCATACCGATAACGTTTGCAATATTAACACCTACGTTTTCTTCCATCCAGTTCATACCTGGGTAATTGTATGCCCCAAAGTATAATATTGCAAGAATAGCAGATGATATGAACATACTTGCATACTCAGCAAATAGGTAAAAACCCATTTTCATAGAAGAGTATTCCGTGTGATAACCACCAATAAGCTCTGCCTCACATTCTGCAAGGTCAAAAGGTGTACGGTTAGTTTCAGCAAACGAACATACTAAGAATATAAGGAAACCTAGTGGTTGATAGAATACATTCCAGTTCATTCCCTCTTGGTCAAGTGCAATTTCACGAAGGCTTAAAGTACCTGTCATCATAACAAGTGCAATGATTGATAATCCCATTGCTACCTCATATGATATCATTTGTGATGCTGCACGCATAGCACTCATAAGTGAGAACTTATTGTTTGATGCCCATCCACCTATCATAACACCATATATACCTACTGATAGTACACCAAAGATGTATAGCATTGCTACATCAATATCTGTAGCTTGTAGTACAATGTCACGACCAAAAAGGTGTAGTTTATCTCCCCACGGTATAACGGCACTGGTCATTAACGCAGCACTCATTGATATTGCAGGACCTGTAAAGAATAAGAATCTGTTTGGAGTGTTTGGTATAAATTCTTCTTTTGCAAATAGTTTTAAACCATCGGCAAGAGGTTGTAGTATACCACCTTTACCAGCACGGCTAGGACCCATACGGTCTTGCAGCCATGCAGCAATTTTTCTTTCGGCAAGCGTAGAGTACATTGCCATTAACATCGTTAGTGCAAAAACAGCGATTATAATAACGCTCTTTTCTATGATTAAAGCTTCATTCATAATCTATATGTTACCTTCTTTAAGTGTTTTCTGTCCTTTTTCTGAAAGTGGCACATCAGTCATGCTTATTTTCTTTCTGTCTTTATCTCTACCTAATAGAATATTTTTCTCAGCTTCGATAGTTACTGTGTCTAGTTTTTGAGTGTAGTTGTTCTGGTTGATAACTGAACCTTTCTCAAATTTTCTAGGACCTTCGATAACCCAATCGCTAGTTTCTTTATGGTCGAAACGACAACTGTTACAAATAAATTCTTCTACCTCATGGTATTGGTCTTTACGAGCTGTAACTCTTTGTATTTCCTCACCAAACATCCATAATGTTGTTTTACCACAACAGTCGTCGCAATCTCTATGTGCGTTGAATGGTTTGTTAAACCATACTCTTTGCTTGAAACGGAATGTTTTATCAGTAAGTGCTCCTACTGGACAAACATCAATCATATTTCCAGAAAACTCATTATCGATAGCTTTAGAAATACAAGTAGATATTTGTGAGTGGTCACCACGATTCATTACACCATGTACCCTGTTGTCTGTAAGTTGGTCTGCAACCATTACACAACGGTAACACAGTATACAACGATTCATGTGTAACTGTATATTTGGACCTACATCTTCAGGCTCAAAAGTTCTTTTCTCTTCAATAAATCGCGTTTTACCAGCACCATGCTTAAAGCTAAGATTTTGTAAATCACATTCACCAGCTTGGTCGCACACAGGGCAGTCTAGTGGGTGGTTGATAAGTAGAAACTCAGTAACTGATTTTCTAGCATCTAATACTCTATCAGAAGAGATGCTTTTTACCTCCATACCGTCCATAACACCTGTTACACACGATGCCATTAGTTTAGGCATTGGTCTAGGGTCTCTTTCGCTACCCTTAGATACCTCTACAAGACAGCAACGGCATTTACCACCGCTACCTTTTAGCTTAGAATAATAGCACATTGCTGGCGGAACAGATTCGCCACCTATCATTCGTGCAGCCTGTAGAATGGTTGTACCTGGTTCTACTTCTATACTTTGGCCGTCTATTGTTACTTTCATATTCTATATAGTTTGAAAGGTTAAAAGCACAAGGCTTTAAAACTTTTCGACTTTAAAATTTCGACTTAAACGTTCTGTTTTGTTACTAGGTGTTTTACCTTTTCAAAAGGTTCAGCAACAAAGTGATCTCTGTTTTTTACTTTCTCTGGGAAACGTACGTGGTACTCAAACTCATCACGGAAGTGACGAATTGCTGCTGCTACTGGCCATGCTGCTGCATCTCCTAGCGGGCAAATAGTGTTACCTTCTATTTTACTTTGAATGTCCCAAAGTAGGCCAATATCTTCTTCACGACCTTGTCCTGTTTCTATACGATGTAGTACACCTTCCATCCATCCAGTACCTTCACGGCATGGCGAACACTGTCCGCAACTTTCATGATGGTAAAATCTAGAGAAGTTCCATGTGTTTCTAACCATACATGATGTATCGTTATATACTATAAATCCTCCAGAACCTAACATAGAACCTGTAGCAAAACCACCTTCACTAAGTGATTCATAACTCATTAGTCTATCACCACCTTCGGCATTCTTATAAATAAGATGTGCAGGTAGTACTGGTACTGACGATCCTCCTGGGATTAAGGCTTTTAATGGTCTATCGTCCATCATTCCACCTAGGTATTCGTCAGAGTTCATGAACTCTTCAACGCTAAGACCTAGTTCTATTTCATATACCCCAGGGTTTTTAATGTGCCCAGAAGCTGATATTAGTTTTGTTCCTGTAGAACGCCCTATACCTATTTTAGCATAGTCTTCTCCTGAGTTGTTTATTATCCAAGGCACTGCTGCAATAGACTCTACGTTGTTTACAACAGTAGGTTCTTGCCATAAACCTTTAACGGCAGGGAATGGTGGCTTAATTCTTGGGTTACCTCTTTTACCTTCTAAAGATTCGATAAGTGCAGTTTCTTCTCCACAAATATAAGCTCCGGCACCACAGTGCACATGAAGGTCTAGGTCGTAACCAGAACCTAGTATGTTTTTACCTAGCCATCCAGCAGCATAGGCTTCTTTAATTGCGTTTTCTAGTATGCGGTATACCCACATGTACTCACCACGTATGTAGATGTAAGAAAGTTTTGCGCCTAGAGCGTAGCTTGATGTAATCATTCCCTCTATTAAAAGGTGAGGAATGTATTCCATAAGGTAACGATCTTTAAACGTTCCCGGCTCAGATTCATCGGCGTTACAAACTAAGTGCGATGGGTTACCTGATTTTTTATCAAGAAAACTCCATTTTAATCCTGTTGGGAAACCTGCTCCACCACGACCTCTTAGTCCTGAGGTTTTTACCTCTTCTACTACTTCGTCCGGAGTCATGCCTTTTATAGCTTTCTCTACAGAGGCATATCCGCCTTTTTGGCGGTATACTTCATAGGTTTTTATCCCCGGTACGTTTGCGTGTTCTAATAATATTTTTCTTCCCATTGTTACTTGTGTAAGGGGCGTTTATTATTGTAAATTAACTTTTCCAGCTCTACAATCATCAATTAGCTGGTCAACCTTTTCTTTTGTTAGGTGTTCTCTATAGTAGTCGCCTATTTGTAGCATTGGTGCATAACCACATGCTCCTAGACATTCTACACCCACTACAGTAAACTGTCCGTCTGCTGTAGTTTCACCTATTTGTATACCTAGTTTTTCGCAAGTGTAGTCCATTAAATCCTCTGCACCACGAAGGCAACAGCAAGATGTTCTACAAAACTCAAACATATATTTTCCTATTGGTCTTTGGTTATACATTGTGTAAAATGTAACTACCTCATATACCTCTATAGGTTTGATTTCTAATATTTCGGCTACCTTGTCTTGTAAATCAGTACTAAGCCAGTTGTCATGCGCATCTTGTACTTCATGTAATACTGGTAGTAAAGCTGATTTTTTCTTGTCAGCAGGGTAGTGGCTTAATAATTCGTTGATGCGAGCTGTAAGCTTCTCATCTATATTTATAACCTGTTTTGCGTTTGAAATTTCCATAGTAGTTAAGCGTCTAGTTCACCTGCAATAACATTGAGGCTTGATAATGTTACGATCGCGTCAGAAAGCATCTGTCCTTTTATCATTTCGTTATAGGCCTGATAGTATATAAAACATGGTCTACGGAAGTGTAACCTGTATGGTGTACGGCTTCCATCTGTTATTAAATAATATCCTACCTCACCGTTACCACCTTCTACAGCATGGTATATTTCGGTTTTTGGTACTGGTACTTCGCCCATTACTATTTTAAAGTGATATATAAGCGCCTCCATGTTGTTGTAAACATCTTCTTTTGGTGGCAAGTAATAATCTGGTACATCAGCATGATAAGGTCCTTCTGGTAACTTATCTAATGCTTGACGGATGATTTTTAAACTTTCCCAAACTTCTGCATTACGCACAGAGAATCTGTCATATGTATCACCTGATTCTCCTACAGGAATATCAAAGTCAAAGTCTTCGTATGAGCTGTAAGGCTGCATTACACGAATGTCATAATCAACACCCGCTGCACGAAGATTTGGTCCTGTAAAACCATAACTCATAGCTCTTTCGGCAGATATAGGTCCTACGCCTATAGTTCTGTCCATAAAGATTCTGTTACGACAAAGTAAGTTTTGGAATTCTTCCCATATAGCAGGGAATTCTTCTAGGAATTTGTTTATTTTTTCGAATACAGCTGGACTCCAGTCTCTTTCAAAACCTCCTATACGACCCATGTTTGTAGTAAGTCTAGCACCACAAATTTCTTCGTATATTTCGTATATCTTTTCTCTGTATTGAAAAACGTATAAAAACCCTGTAAGGGCTCCAGTATCTACTGCAAGTACTGAGTTACATATTATGTGGTCAGCAATACGAGCTAACTCCATAACAATTACTCTAAAGTATTGTACTCTTTTAGGTACTTCTATATCTAGTGTTTTTTCCAGTGTCATCCACCATCCCATATTGTTTATTGGGGCAGAACAATAGTTCATTCTGTCAGTAAGTGGAGTTATCTGGTAAAACGGTCTGTTTTCAGCAATTTTTTCAAATGCACGGTGAATGTAACCAACAGTACCTTCGCCGTCTAGCACTCGCTCACCATCCATTAATAGTATATTCTGGAATATACCGTGTGTGGCTGGGTGAGTAGGGCCTAGGTTTAGTATAGAAAGCTCGCTTCCGTCTTCATTACGCCTTTTCTCTATTCTATCGGCATAGCGTTGCTCTGGTGGTAATAATAGGTCTGACATTTATCTTGAAATTATTTCAGGTTCAATTATTAGCAATTATCTGTTGTTCTTCCAAAGAAGCGGTCGTCCTTATCAGTTCGTCCACCATCTTCCATAGGGAATTCCTTTCGCATCGGGAATGATACCATTTCATCCATGTTTAAGATTCTCTTAAGTTGTGGATGTCCTGTAAAGGTAATACCGTAAAAGTCGTATGTTTCGCGCTCTTGCCAGTTTGCACTCAAAAAGAGGTCAGTGGCAGTTGCAATCTCTGGTTTATCTCCGTTAAGGAAACATTTAAACCTAATACGAACGTTATCTACCCAGTTGTGCATGTGGTATACCACAGCAAACTGTCTGTCTTTCTCGTTATCAGGAAAATGTACACCGCAAAGATCGGTAAGGAAGTTAAAACGTAGTGTTTCGTCTTCTTTAAGAAAACGCATTACGTCAGTTATGCTTTCGGACACAACTTCAAATGTAAGAATGTCTTTTATTTGAGTAAATTCGATAACGTTGTCACCAAATTTGTTTGAGAGCTTGTCCTGTATAACAGTTGTTTCTAAGGCCATGTGTTGTCTTATGAAATATTATAGGATGCTAGTAATTCTTGATACTCTGGAGAGCTTCTTCTACGTACAGATTCTGATTTTACCAGTTCCTGTAGCTCCATAATACCATCTAGTATTTGTTCTGGTCTAGGTGGGCATCCTGGTACATATACATCTACTGGTATTACTTTGTCTATACCTTGTAGTACTGAGTATGTATCGAATACTCCTCCTGATGATGCACAAGCACCAACGGCTATAACCCAACGAGGCTCACTCATTTGCTCGTATACTTGACGTAAAATAGGCGCCATCTTTTTAGAGATAGTACCCATTACTAAAAGCATATCTGCTTGACGTGGTGAGAAACTCATACGTTCTGACCCAAAACGGGCTAAGTCATAATGCGATGCCATGGTTGCCATAAACTCAATACCACAGCATGAGGTAGCAAATGGTAATGGCCAAAGTGAATTAGCACGTGCAAGCCCGACTACATCGTCTAGCTTTGTAGCAAAAAATCCGGTTCCTTCTACTCCTTCAGGAGCATCAACTAAATTTATGTCTGATGAATTGCTCATTGTATTTTTAATTATGATTATCAGGTTGTTAAGCGTTTAAATATTGCTTAAAAACCCAATGCTTTTATATTATTCCCACTCAAGACCTTTCTTCTTCATAACATAGAAGAAGCCTACTATAAGTAAGAGCATAAAGATACCCATCTTAGCTAAGCCTTCAAAGCCCATTGCTCTAAAGTTTACTGCCCAAGGATACATGAATATAACCTCGACATCAAACAGTACAAACAATATAGCTACAAGAAAATATTTTACAGAGAAGGGGATACGTGCGTTACCTACAGACTCGATACCACACTCAAAGCTTTTGTCTTTGTTTATGGAGTTTCTTTTAGGTCCTAGGAAATTAGAAATAATAATTGTGCTGACTACAAAACCAACAGCCAGTAACAGCTGCATAATTATGGGGAAATAATCTACCTGAGTAGTTTGCATAACGGCGTAAATTTTAATAAATAATTCACAAATATACACGGCAAATTTCAAACTAAATAGTGCTTTGCTTTTACTCTCTACTTATTTGGGTTAATTTTTATTTAGAATGAATAAAAATAAATAAATCAAAAACCTTTTTATTTATTGAATTTGCAGTGATATTATTTTTTTGTTAAAAAATTAACAGTTGAAATCTAAATTAATAAGTAATAATGTTGAAAAGGTCTTAAAATAAAAAAACCGCCCTATTGGGCGGTTTCCTTTTTGAGATAGGTGTCGATACTATTTATATTAGTCATCAAGTGCTACTACTTGAGCAGCTACCTTACCTTTTCTTCCTTCTTCTTCTTCATAGCTTACTCTGTCACCTTCACGAAGATCTTCCGTTTTGATTCCTGTAGCGTGTACGAAGATGTCTTTACCTGTTTCATCGTCTGTAATGAATCCATAACCTTTAGACTCATTGAAAAATTTAACTTTGCCTGTTCGCATTCTGTAAATAAAAAATAATTAATAAGTGTCAAAGGTAAACTTTATTATGACACTGCAAAGAATTTATCAGGAAAATATATATATAAATTGATTTACAGGGGGGTACGATTTAAAAATGCCGAATTTTGACACTAAAAAAGGCGGGAAAACCGCCTTTTTTTAGAGATGTAAATATTACCTTATAATGACCTATAAAATAGATTTTAGAGGTAAAATATTTTATTATTTTAACTGAATGTGTAATTCATTAAGTTGTGCATCGTCAATTGCAGATGGTGCATCAATCATTACATCACGACCAGAGTTGTTTTTAGGGAAAGCAATAAAGTCTCTAATTGTTTCTTGCCCGCCTAATATTGCAACAAGTCTATCGAACCCAAAAGCAAGACCTCCGTGTGGTGGTGCTCCGTATTGGAAAGCATCCATAAGGAAACCAAACTGTTCTTTTGCTTCTTCTTCTGTGAAACCTAAGTATTTAAACATTAGTTTTTGCGTTTCAGCATCGTGTATTCTAATAGATCCACCTCCAATTTCGTTACCATTTAAGATAAGGTCATAAGCATTAGCTCTCACTTTTGCAGGATCTGTTTCTAGTAATGGTAAGTCTTCTGGTTTTGGTGATGTGAATGGGTGGTGCATAGCATGGAATCTTTCCGTTTCCTCATCCCATTCTAATAATGGGAAGTCCATTACCCATAATGGTGCAAATACCTCAGGGTTTCTTAATCCTAAACGCTCTGCAAGTTCCATACGTAACGCGCTCATGCGTGCACGAGTTTTGTTTGTGTCCCCGCTTAGTATTAATATAAGGTCACCTGGATTTGCTCCAGTTGCTTCTGCCCATTTTTTAAGGTCGTCTTGGTCGTAAAATTTATCTACAGATGATTTTATAGTACCATCTTCGTTATATTTTGCATAAACCATTCCTGTAGCACCTACTTGTGGGCGTTTTACCCAGTCGATAAGTTTATCTATTTCTTTACGTGTGTAGCTTGCACAACCTGGGGCTGCTATACCTACAACTAGTTCAGACTCATTAAATACCTTAAATTCTTTATGTTGTGTTACCTCGTTAAGTTCGCCAAACTCCATACCAAAACGAATGTCTGGTTTGTCGTTACCATATTTGCGCATAGCATCATCATAAGTCATTCTTGGGAATGCTCCTGTGTCTATACCTTTTAGATTTTTAAGTAAATGACTTGCTAGTCCTTCAAATGTTTGTACAATGTCTTCTTGTTCTACAAACGCCATTTCGCAGTCTATTTGTGTAAACTCTGGCTGGCGGTCAGCACGAAGATCTTCATCTCTAAAACATTTTACAATCTGGAAATATTTATCCATACCACCCACCATAAGCAATTGCTTAAATGTTTGTGGCGATTGTGGTAGTGCATAGAACTGTTTTTCGTTCATACGACTTGGTACAATAAAATCACGTGCACCTTCTGGTGTCGATTTTATTAGTACAGGTGTTTCTACTTCTATAAATCCTTCTTTCGAAAGGTAGTTTCTTACTTCTATTGCTACTTTATGACGGAATAATAAACTGTTTTTTACAGGATTTCTTCTAATGTCTAGGTAACGATATTTCATTCTAATATCTTCTCCACCATCAGTTTCATCTTCAATAGTAAAAGGAGGAGTTAATGCTTCGTTAAGTACAGTAAGCTCGCTTACTAATATTTCTATATTACCAGTAGGCATTTTAGGATTTTTAGATTCCCTTTCTATAACTGTACCCTTAACTTTTACAACAAATTCTCTACCAAGCGTTTCAGCTAGTTTAAAAACAGTTTCGTCAGTACGTTTTTCATCAAAAATAAGTTGAGTAACACCATAACGATCTCTAATGTCTGTCCAGACAAGGAATCCTTTGTTACGTGTTTTTTGCACCCATCCTGATAGGGTTACTTCTTGATTGATATGCGACTCGTTAAGTTCGCCGCAATTATGACTTCTGTACATTATATAGAATTTTAGAGTGCAAATTTAGTAACTATTACGAATTATGCTTACTATAGGTATTTAAATATTAGCGAAAGTCTATTTTTTTGCTCTTATCAGTCTCTATAAAAGAGTCTATAATGGCGTCTATAGCAGGCTGATATTTTTCTCTACGATCAACAAGTGTCCATACTACAACTTGATAATAATTGTTTCTACCCTCTATACACGCAAACTTCCAGTAAATGCTAACACCTTCTGTTGTTCCAGTAATATCCATTACTTGTGCATCTAGATTATTTATTTCTAGTGACTTTATTTTGGGTTTACTATCAAAACTTAATGATGTTTCGAGACCTACCCACGCAAGTTCAGTATAGTCGTTAAGGTCTGAAGTGTAATGTTCTTCTAGCCCATTGTTTACAAGAGTTTCCTGAAATTCATTTTTTGGTTCATGTATAACTACTACATAAAATTCTCTAAGTTGATTTTTGTATTGTAATGATGCATAGTCATTTAGATCATTTGTTTCTGAAAGAAATTCAGGGATTTCTAAACTATATAAGCCTCTAATTTTTAAAATTTTAGTTTTATTGCTATCGCAAGATGATAGTATTAATGCAATAATAGCGATTATAAAGATGTTCTTTTTCATGATTGTTTTAATGTATACTGCGGTATATGATTGATGGTGCAAAGTAAATAAATTGAGATGGATAAATTTGATTTAATGGGTGTTGTGTTGTTTTTTAATATTTTATACTGAAAACTAAACCGCTAAAAAACTATTTTTACAAAAACTAATTATCAAAATTATGAAAAAACTAATAGCACTATGCCTGTTAATAGTAGGTAACATTTATGCTCAAACGGATCAATTAACCTTCTCGGCGATTATAAAAAACAGAAATAGCGATTCGCTTACTGTACAGTCTAAAGGAATGAAAAAAGTTATCGTTGCCGATAAAAAAGGAAACTTTAAAGATAGTTTTGCTGTAGATGCGGGACTGTATCAAGTTTTTGATGGTAAAGAATATACAATGGTATATCTTGATAATAGTTATAACCTTACTATGACACTAGATGCTAAAGCATTTGACAAGACACTTAAGTACACAGGTAAAGGAGCTAGGGAGAATAATTTTCTTGCTGAAAAAATGCGAAACGATGGTTCGTTAATTGGTAAGTTACAAGATAACCCTAAAGGGGCTAGTAAGGTGATGGATGAAAGACAAAGCAGATTAGAGTCTAAGTTAGCAGATACTAAAATGAGTACAGCTTTTAGAACGATGATGGGTAAAGTGCTTTCTCAGGAGAAAATGCAAATTGATAAGATGATAAAGAAGATGATAGAGGGCGAAAAGATGGTAGGTAAACCGTCGGCGTCTTTTACTTATGAAAATCATAAAGGAGGTACTACTAGTTTAAAAGATTTTAGAGGGAAGTATGTGTATATAGATGTGTGGGCTACTTGGTGTGGACCATGTATAGGAGAGATTCCTCATTTACAAAAACTAGAGAAAGAGTTTCATGGTAAAAAGATTGCTTTTGTAAGTATATCTGTAGATAAACAAAAGAGTCACGATAAGTGGTCGAAGTTTGTTGATAAAAGATCATTAGGAGGTGTACAGCTTATGGCTGATAAAGACTGGAAATCTGATTTTATAAAATCGTATGGTATACAATCGATACCTCGTTTCATTTTACTAGACCCTAAAGGTAATATCGTGAAGTGGGATGCTGCTAGACCATCTGACCCAAGATTAAAAACATTATTAAACAAGCTTTTAAAGTAATACCTATTATATAGTACTCAATTTAGATGAAAAAGATATTGTTATTACTACTCGTGTGTAGTAGTGTGTTTGCGCAGTCAGAAATTCAGAACTTTAAGGGAACGATTAAAAATAACACGGCAGACTCTGTTGTGGTTAATAACCTTAGAGGTACTTGGCGTAAAGCTTATGCGCTAGACGCACAGGGGAATTTTTCTGGACGATTGCAGCAAGGGTTAAACACTTTTGTATTAAAGTATCTGGATAAAGATATTACACTGTTTTTGGGTAATGATACTGATATAACCATTACGGCTGATGCCAATGACTTAGTAACAACACTAGACCTTAAGGGGAGTGGTGCTGGTATTAAAGAGAGTGTTTTTTTAGCAGATGTAGCACGAGATAAGCAGAAGTTAGTAGCACAATTTAAAAAGGAAGGAAGTAAAGAAGAGCTAGAAGAGGCTGTTTCTAGTATGATTGATTCTTGGGAATCGCGACTTAAAAAGGAGTCTTTTAATTTTATGTTTAAGAGTACTACAGGGTTTAAGTTGATTCAGATAGACCGTAAACGTTTGCCTTTTAAAATATATAGCGAAGTTGTAGCAGCAAGATTAATAGGTAAACCTTCGCCAACATTTACTTATGAGAATTATAAAGGAGGTACTACGAGTCTAGAAGATTTTAAAGGCAAATATGTATATATAGATGTGTGGGCTACCTGGTGTGGACCTTGCAGAAAAGAGATTCCTCATTTAAAAAAGATAGAGAAGAAGTACCATGGCAAGAAAATAGCTTTTATAAGTATCTCTATAGATAAAGCAAAAGATCATGAAAAATGGGAGCAACTAGTAGAGAAGGAGTCATTAAGTGGTGTACAGTTGATTGCTGATAAGGACTGGAAATCTGATTTTACTATGGCCTATGGTATACAATCGATACCGCGCTTTATATTAATAGACCCTAAGGGTAATGTAGTTAACGCAAATGCACCACGACCGTCAGATCCTGATTTACAAAGTGTTCTAAACAGCTTATTGTAAGTTATTACTTGCCTAAATAGGGTTAAAAACTCTCAATGTTACCAAATTGTTAAGCAAATGTTTTTTTAATGTGAAATGTTTTCGTACATTTGTGTATAAGTTATTTAGAATTAAACACGAGATGAGTATGAAAAAGATGATCATAGCAGCATTTGTGCTGTCAGCAGGAGTTTTATCCGCACAAGAAATAAAGCCAAAATTCGAGATAGAAAACCAAATGGTAAAAGCTACATACTATTATGATAATGGTAATGTAAAGCAAGAAGGTTTTTATAAAGATGGTAAACTACACGGAAAGTGGGTTGCTTATAACGAAAATGGATCGAAACAATCCATAGGAGAATATGAAAACGGAACGAAAGCCGGGAAGTGGTTTTTTTGGAACGAAAGTTCTCTAAATGAAGTGGATTATACAGATAGTAGGATTGCTGATATTAAGAAGTGGTCTAGAGATGCTATCGTTGTAAACAAGTAAACGGCACTACAATATTTGTTACTTGTTTAGGGAAAGGCTGTAATAGTATTACAGCCTTTTTTTTATTGCCAAGATGTAAGGATTGTTTTCTTATAGAGAATTTTACTAGACTTTTTTACATAAACTCACAACTGTAACGAAAAAAGGGCTAATCTGTATAGATTAGCCCTTTTTGAATTAATTATTTAGTATTTATGAAACAGTATTAGGTTTCTTTCTTAATCTTAGTTTTAGTTTTTGTAACATAAAGAACATTACAGGTACAATTACTAAGGTAAGGAATGTTGCAAAGATAAGACCGTAAATTACCGTTTTAGCTAATGGTCCCCAGAAGATTACATTATCTCCACCAATGTATATTCTTGGATCATAATCGATAAGTAAACTAAAGAAGTCGATATTAAGCCCTATTGCTAATGGTACAAGTCCTAGTATTGTAGTAATTGCAGTAAGTAATACTGGACGTAAACGAGAACGTCCACCCTCTACAACAATTTCACGATACTCTTCTCTTGTAAGCATTGCTTTGTCATCATCAGCAAGTCCTTTCTCGGCTAGTTTTCTATCTATAAGCAGTTGTGTATAATCTATAAGTACAATGGCATTATTTACCACAATACCTGCTAATGATATAATACCCATCATGGTCATGATAATAATAAAGTCATCACCAGATATAATCATACCCCAGAATACACCACCAAAGCTAAATAGTACCGAAACCATAATAATAACTGGCTTAGATATAGAGTTAAATTGTGCCACAAGAATAAGAACAATACCACCAAGTGCAATAAGTAATGCTTTTACTAAGAAGCTCATATTGT
This sequence comes from Flavobacterium sp. MedPE-SWcel, assembly GCA_001874325.1. Taxonomy (GTDB): domain Bacteria; phylum Bacteroidota; class Bacteroidia; order Flavobacteriales; family Flavobacteriaceae; genus Flavobacterium. The sequence continues at coordinate 41,980 of MPCW01000015.1, forward strand.
TAGACTGCTCTTCTTGTTCTCCTGTAAAGGCATATGTTATTTCGTTAGGCATTTTGTAATTGATAAGCTCACTCTGAATTTTAGCTACAATTTCATTACCATTATAACCACCCATTACATTTGAGTATACTGTAATAACTCTCTTTAAGTTCTTTCTCTTAATAGTGTTATAAGTAACCGTGTTTTTATTGGTTGTTATAGCAGAGATAGGTACTTGTACTAATTTACCTGTTGCTTGATCACGAAAAGTGATAGGCTGGTTGTATAGTATGTCCTTATTATCGCGTTGTGCTTCTTCAAGTCTTACATTAATTTCATAGTCATCTTTACCTTCTTTGTAAGTAGAAGCTTTTTCACCATATATAGATCTACGTAATGTTTCACCTACTTTACCAGATGTAATACCTAGCTCTCCTGCTTTGTCTATATCTACAGTAACATCAATACCTGGTTTTTGCTTGTTTACATCAATTTTAAGCTCTTCTATACCAGGAATGTTTTTCTTGTTGATGAAGTCTCGTAAATTTTCTGCTTGAATAAGCATTTCAGTATAATTTTCTCCTGTAACCTCAATGTTAATTGGGTATCCTGCTGGAGGACCTGCTGGATCTTTCTCTACAATTACCGATACACCTGCGTAACCTTTTACAGCGCCACGTACCTCTTCCATTACATCAATACTATTAATACCTTTTCGGTATTTGTATTCTCTCATGGTAAGTGTAATTTTCCCTCGGTGTGGCATATCACTTTCAGATCCACCATCTGTTTGAGGGTTACCAGCTCCTTGACCTACTTGTGCAACTGCACTTTCTATCATATAGTTTTCTTCGCCATCAATATATTTGTTGGCTACAGCATATACTTGCTTTTCTACCTCTTTAGTAAACTCATTGGTTTTTTCAATATCAGTTCCTTCTGGGAATTCGATATAAACCATAATTTGGTTTGGCTGATTCTCTGGGAAGAACAATACATTAGGCTTACTAACACCTATAGCTACAAACGAGAATATAAGTAATAGGAATGTACCAATAAAAAATAATCGTGGTCTCCAACCCTTTAAGGCAAAGTCAAGGAAGTTTTTATACTTGTTCTCTAACCATACAAGCCCGTTGTTCTGGAAACGTTCCATTCTTTTTGCAAGGAAGTACTTGTAAACCCATAGCATAATAACAAAGAATAACATTAGGTTACCTATTCCCTTAAATGCTCCTGAGCCATTAGATAGTCCTGCTGCTAAAATTAACGCTCCTATAATACCTAATATAAGGCTGATGCGTATCATTTTTTTACGCGTCATTTTGCCTTCCTCTAGCTTCATAAACTCAGAAGTAAACATGGCGTTAATAATTAGGGCTACAAATAATGATGACCCTAATACAATAGAAAGCGTCATTGGGAAATATATCATGAATTTACCCATAGTACCAGGCCATAAACCTAGTGGGAAGAAAGCGGCTAGTGTAGTAGCGGTAGAGGCAATAATAGGCCAAGCAATTTCGCCAATACCTTCTATTGCGGCTTTTTTACGCGACATACCCTGACTCATTAATGAGTACACGTTTTCTACAACCACAATACCATTATCTACCAGCATACCAAGCCCCATTACTAGTGCAAAAAGTACCATAGTATTTAGTGTAATACCTAGTGCGCTTAATATCATGTATGACATGAACATAGATAGTGGTATGGCAATACCTACAAACATTGCATTACGCAACCCAAGGAAGAACATAAGTACTATAACTACTAGTAGTACCCCAAAGATAATGTTGTTTACAAGGTCGTCTACCTGTGTAATAGTACGAGAAGATTGATCGTTTGCATAACTTACCTTAAGATCTTTAGGGAAATAGTTTGCACGAGCTTCTTCTATAATTTGTCTTGTACCATCTACGGCCTCAACCATGTTTTTACCACTTCGCTTCTTGATGTCAAGCATTACTACAGGCTGCCCGTATTCTCTGGCATATGTAGTTCTCTCTTTTTCTTTAAAAGTAATAGTAGCAATATCTTTAAGATATACTTTTCCGTCATCCTTTTTTACAATGATGTCTTCTAGTTGCGAAGGTCTGTCTATTTCACCTATTACACGGATGTTCTTTTTAATACCATCGCTTGTAACACTACCACCAGATACTGTTTTGTTTTCGAACTTAACAGCATTTATAATATCGTCAAAACTTACCATTGCAGAAGACATTTTGTACATGTCTACAGCAATTTCTACTTCTTTATCTTCGGCTCCACGAATGGCTGCTTCTTTAATTTGTGGTAAACGCTCAATACGATCTTCAAGGTACTCAGCATATTCTTTAAGTTGCTCTGATGTAAAATCTCCTGTAAGGTTTACATTAAGTATAGGGGTTTCCTCGGCAATATTAAGGTCAAAAACGTTAGGTTCTACCTTTGCGCCACCATCTAGTGTAGGCCACTCAGTATCGGCTTTTACCTTATCTACTTCGTCTTTTACCTTTTGCTTAGCATCTTGTACAGTAATATCTTCATCAAACTCTACAAGTATCATAGAGTAATCTTCTAGCGTGTTTGATGTAATTTCTGTAACTCCAGATATGTTGTCGAATTCTTCCTCTAAGGGTTTAGTAATCAATTTTTCTACGTCTACCGCCGAGTTACCAGGGTTTATAGAACTTACATATATTTTTGTCTCGATAATTTCTGGGAAATTTTCTCGAGGCATCGAATAGTATGACAATAGTCCACCAAGGAATAAAATAGCAGTAATAACATATACTGTCATTTTATTATTTATTGCCCAGGTAGATATGGCAAAGTTTTTTTCTATTTTCTTACTCATTATATATTAGGTTTTATGAGTTGTTTATTATTTTATAACTTTTACAGAAGTACCATCGGTTACATCTTTAGCACCGTCAGTTATAACCTTGTCACCTTTTTCTAGTCCTGATTTAATTTCTATTTGAGACCCAGATGTGTATCCTGTTTCTACTACTTTTTCTACAGCAGCATCATTGTTTTTCTTGTCTTTACCAATTGTGTATACAACAAGTCTTCCACCACTTTTTTGCTGAACAATGTTTTCAGGGACTAGTAATGAGTTAGGGCTAGTGTAGTCTTCTACTTTAAGTATTGCTACTTGATTAGGGCGTAATAATTTATCTGGATTTGGTACGGCTATCTCTATACCAAAGCTTCTGTTACTAGGGTTAATGTAGTTGCTTATTTGCCTTACTTTACCTTTGTATGTTTTACCTAGTGTAGTAAAGTATACTTGTACTGGTGCACCAAGTTTTACTCGTGTAATGTATGTTTCTGGAATGCTAGCTGTAACATACATATCGCTAACGTTTACAATACGGAATAATGATTGCCCAGGTGCTACTACTTCACCTTTTTCTGTAGTTACCTCGTCTATAGTACCAGAGAAAGGAGCTCTTATAGCTGTTTTAGCTAGTTGCGATTGTAGTTGCATTACTACTTCCTTTTGGCTTTGTAGGTTTGTTTCTGCTTCTAGGTATTGTATCTCTGAACCTATTTTTTGATCCCAAAGTCTTTTTTGTCTGTCAAATGTAGTTTGTGCTAATGCAAGTCGTGCTTTAGCTTGTGCTACTTGTGCGCCTAGTCCGCCATCGTCTATAGTGGCTAAAACTTGACCTTTAGCTACTCGCTGTCCTGCTTTTACATTAAGTTGTTGCAGTATACCTGCCATCTCTGGGTATATAAGTATGTTTTGTTTAGTATCTACATTACCCTGTATTTCTATATAGTGTGTAAAAGCAGTGTCTTTAAGTGTCATTACTTTTACAAGAGGTAATCTCTTTATAGTGTCTAAACGTTCTATCGCCTCGTCAATACGAGCAAGATCGTTAGTTAGTTTCTCGTAATCTGTATGTACAGCATCGCGAGTAACTTTTATTTGCTCAAGGTCGTTAGACTCGATAGCCTTGTCAACGTCAATTTTTTTGTCTTCACCACATGAAAATAAAAGTAGTGATAGCGAAGTGATATATAGTATGTTTTTCATTTCTAATTTATTTTAATAATTTATTGTGCAGTTAGTTTTTGTAAAGCAGCTTTGGCGTTAATAACATCCACCATTGCTTGAAGATAGTTTTGTTGCGACGTGTAAAGTTGTCTTTGTGCTTCAGATAGTTCGAAGCTAGATGAAAGACCTTCTCTAAACTTTGTTTGTTGCTTGTTTTCTATACGTTCAGCTAGTCTTAGGCTACTTTTAGAAGTTATATATTCTTCTACGCTAAACTCATACTGACTTTTTGCTTGTTGATGTTGTAGCTTTAAATTTTGCTCTAACTCTGTTAGCCTTGTTTTAGATTGCTCTAATGCAATTTTAGCCTGTTGTGTTCTAGACCTACGTGCAAAACTGCTAAAAATAGGGATGTTTAAGTTTAATGATATAGAAGAAAAATCAGCCCAGTTTTGCTCTTTTTGAGTAAACTTAAACTTATCGTTAAACCCGTTGTAACCAAATGTAAGTGTACTAGAAAGTGTAGGTAATGCTGCACTTTTTGCTTGTTGTACTAGTAAACTTTTTTGCTTTTGGTCGTTAACACCTAGTTTATAATCGATGTTAGACTGTATGTTAAAATCTCCACTTCCTGTAATAGCTACATCAAGGTTAGCATTAGTAAGATCCTCAAGTTTATCAGTAACCGCTAAGTTATCTTCAAGCTCGATACCTAATACTAGTTTTAGCATGTTGATGCTAATATCTTTAAGTCGCACTGCATTTTTTAAAGCACTGTTTGTACTGGCTAGTGTAATAGATAGTTGCTCTACATCTTCCTCTTCAGCAAGTCCGTTTATAAAACGTTCATTTGTTTCAAATCTGTTTTTTTCTAATGTAGCTTTATTTCTTTCAAGTATAGCAATGCTCTCTTCGGTAAGTAATACATTACCATAAGCATTAATAACTTGTTCTTTTACTTCTATATCAGTCTTTTGTTTCGACGTTTTATAAAATTCAAGATAAGTTTTAGCGGCTTTTACTCCTACTATATAGCTGCCATCAAAAATAAGTTGCTCTAGTTTTGCACTAGCACTTGCAGAGTGTTTTGTACCAAATGCTACTGATGTGAACTCTCCAGGGTTACCTCCAAAAAATTCTGCTGGAACAACAGATTCTTGTAGTGCAATATTGTCTTGATAGTTAGCACTAGCACTTATTTGAGGTAATCCGCCCGCTATGGTTTCCCATTTCTTTTTGTACGAAGCTTCTACATCTTTACCTGAGTTAATAACAGAGTAGTTGTATGTTAATGCATGCTGTATTGCTTCCTCTAGACTATAACTATAGCTACCGTTTTCTTCTTGCGCCGAAAGCTTAGGAGCAAAAAGATAAATCAACAGTAAACCAAGCACTGTAGGGAGGTTGCTTGTAAATTGATTTTGGGTTTTCTTCATAAAACGATTATTAAAAATGATTTGATTGATTAATTATTAAAAAGTGTATTCAGTATTATTTCTTTTCGCTCCTCAATAAGGCTATCATATTCTTTGTTATTAAAGCCCATTGATTCTTGTAGTAATGGTCGCATACACACAGGGAAAGAGGTTAATGCTATTAAATTCAAGAAAAATTGTTCTGGTCGCATTTTATTTATGTTCCCTTTTTCCATTTCTAGAGCTATTTCTAGGTAAAACTTATCGAGTACTCTACGTACTTTTTCAGGATCTTTAGCATAGCAACTACTTTGGTTCATTTGGGTAACCATGTATATTTCTAAATAGGGGTACTGTTTTGCTTGTTCAAAAAACATATCAAGATATCGAGATACTTTTTCTTTATATGGAATGTCTAAAGACAATATAGTATCGGTAAAGCTAACCTCTTCTTCTTGTGCGTCTTCAGATATCATTTTGAAAAGATTGTCTCTAGATCTAAAATAATAGTTAATGAGCGTTCGGTTTACTCCAGCTTCATCTGCTATTTCTTGTGTAGTGACATTAAACTTGCCCTCTCCAAAGAATAGTCTCTTAGCAGTATCTTTAATCAATTGCTCTGTATTGATATCTTTTTTATCTGACATTATTGTTTAACTTTTTTGTTTGACATTTTTGTCAATGCAAATTTACTTCCTTTTTTACCAAGTATACAAACTACTCGGGTGTTAAACTTTTGTTATTCTTGTTAAGTATATTTTCTAGTACATTAAGTCCTTTTGGGGTAACAATTCCTCTTAGGTGATATTCTAAGAACTGCCTAGTTAACTGAGGCATGGTAAACATTGTTGTAGGGAATATAGTTTGATCTTTAACCCCTGTAAGACCAGTAAAATAGATGCGTGATATAAATTCTATATTAATATCGTCACGAAATAATCCGTTTTTTATGCCCTTACGCAAGTTGTCTACCATAGAACTGTGTACTTTTTCGAATTGCTTAGTAAGTAGACAGGCAAAAATTTTTGGAAAGAATTTTTGTAATTGATAATGAGGAGATGATGATTCGTCATTAAGATGTTGTGCAATAAATTCTCTAATAATAAAAACTTCTTCTATAGAGTTTTTGTCCATTTCTATAATGTTATCTATACCATCAGATATAGTGTTAAACATATTAAAGGTAGTAGCTTCAACTAACGATCGCTTGTTACAAAAGTGTTGGTATATCGTTTTTTTAGAAATACCAAGTTCTGTAGCAATGTCGTCCATAGTGACACTTTTGAACCCAAGAGTCATAAACATATCTGTAGCTTTCTCTATAATCCTTTCCTTCATAGAACTCCTTGTTTAACGGTGCAAATGTATTACGGAAACTTTTAATACCAAAAAAGTTTCCAAAGTTTTTAAGTTTTTTTAACGTATTGTTTATAAAAGCGGAAAGCGTTATTTTAGCAGAAATTTTTTTAAATGCACGCTATAGCGCACTATCAACAAATTGTTCAAGAGTATTTCGCAGATTTATCTTTAGAGAAAGAACCTGTAAATCTTTATAACCCCATACAGTATATATTATCACTTGGTGGTAAGCGTATGCGTCCTGTGTTAACCCTTATGGCGGCAGATGTGTTTAATGCTGATTGTAAAGCGGCATTACCTGCGGCAGTGGCGGTAGAGATGTTTCATAATTTCTCGTTAGTACATGATGATATCATGGACGATGCTCCTTTAAGGAGAGGGAATGAAACAGTGCACGAAAAATGGGATGTAAATACAGCAATACTTTCGGGAGATGCGATGTTGATATTGGCTTATCAATATTTTGAGGAGTATGAGGCAGAAACATTCCGTTCGTTAGCAAAACTGTTTAGCAAAACAGCGATTGAGGTGTGTGAAGGTCAGCAATGGGATGTTGATTTTGAAGAGCGCGATGATGTTACGATACCTGAGTACTTAAAAATGATTGAATACAAAACAGCGGTATTAGTAGCGGCAGCCATGAAAATGGGGGCTATTGTGGCTAAAACATCTGAAGAAAATTGTGATCTTATATATGATTTTGGGCTTAACTTAGGTTTAGCATTCCAATTGCAAGATGATTATCTTGACGCCTTTGGCGATCCTGAAACATTTGGTAAACAAGTAGGAGGAGATATTATAGAGAATAAAAAGACTTATTTGTACTTAAAAGCTCTAGGTCAGTCTACACCCGTACAAAAAGAGCGTTTATCGCATTGGTTTACCCTACATCCAGAAGATACTACTGCAAAAATAAAAGACGTAAAAGAGTTATTTGTAGCAACAGGAGCTGACGCTACTACTAAAAAAGCTATTGAGGACTACACACAAAAAGCATTCGATACATTAAAAAAACTAGATATAGCTGCTGATAAAAAGCAGCTACTAGAAGAGTTTGGACAATATTTAATGATGCGTAGTGTATGACCTATATTGCACCAGTAAGTACAGACTTGCTTTTAAGTGAGGCTCAAAAAGAAACATTATATATTAAACTTGTAGAGCAGCTAAATAAAGATTTTACGCTTGCTAACGAGCTACTAGATTTTTCTGTAGACATTACGCCTATAGATTTAAAACTAGGATTGCGTGAAAAAATATATATACTTATACAACATCGTTTTGCAGAATATTTAAACCTGCTATATATTATAGATGTGTCCGAGCGCGAAATAAAAGCGTTAGATGGTAGCGATATTATGGAGCTTAGCGAGCAAGTTGCTTTTTTGATATTAAAAAGAGAATGGCAAAAAGTATGGTTTAGGAATAAGTACTAATTATTTTTTGTTGTACGGGTATTAAAAATATACTCTTACAAATGGCATTAATGCATCGCTATATACAAAATCACGTTCTCTAAACAATACATTATAACGTAATCCTATAGTAAGGTTTCTTGAAGAATAGCCTGCGCCCAGAAATAAAGCCGTATTCCAAAAATTACGATCGTTAGAAACTTCATAGCCGTTTATTATACTTGTACCTAACCTTTCGTTATAGTCAAAATTAACACGAAGTTGTTCCAGTTCGGCAGATAATTGTACTTCTGGTATTGGACTAAGTATCCCTATAAGCGAAGCGCCATAGATATATGATTCATAAAAATGATCATATTCTACATACGTACCCTGTAGTCCTACACCTACACCTACATATTCGTTGGCTTGATATAATACACTAGGTGCTACAGTTACATCAGTATAGTTATTGCTAAAGGCAGCACCTGCCATACCGCCAAATCTTAAGTGGCTCCAAAAGTCGCCACCACCCTGAGCTTTTGCAGTCGCAAAAGGAGATAAAAAAAGTGTGATTAATACACATTTTGTTAAAAAATTGAAAATGCCTGTTTTCATAACTGTGCTTTAGTATAGAGTTACTAAGTATAAATATATAAAAAAGAGGTCGAGGTTATCACATTTATTGTATTTTTGCATAAAATTTTTTAAACCAAAAGGTCATAAAGACATAAGTATGGAGAGGTTTTCCTTTTTAAACGCAGCACATACTGCTTTTTTTGCAGATTTATACGATCAATATATACAAAACCCAGATAGCGTAGAACCGAGTTGGAGAAGCTTTTTTCAAGGATTCGATTTCGCAGGTACGGGATACGGCTCTGAACTAGAGTCGGCAATCGCTCAACAAGGAGGAGCACAATCAGTTTCAGATTATTCAGGACTTCCTGAAAAAGTTCAAAAAGAGTTTAAAGTAATAAACCTTATAGAAGGTTATAGAACTAGAGGTCATCTTTTTACTAAAACCAACCCTGTGCGTGAGCGTAGGAATTATAAGCCACTTCTAGAACTGGAAAATTTCGGATTATCAAATGCCGATCTTACCACTGTTTTTGATGCAGGTAAAGAAATAGGTTTACAACAAGCTACACTACAACAGATAGTCGATCATCTTAAAAATGTGTATTGCAACCATATAGGTGTCGAGTATATGTATATTCGTAATCCTGAAGTAAGAAAATGGGTGCAAAACAGGTTGTCTAAAGGTGAAAATCAGCCAAAGATATCTGTCGATCAACAAAAAAATATTCTTGAAAAGTTAAACGAAGCTGTTTCTTTCGAGAGTTTTCTTCATACAAAATATGTAGGGCAAAAGCGTTTCTCTCTAGAAGGAGGGGAATCGCTTATACCAGCATTAGATGCGCTTATAGAAGCTGCTGCCGAAAAAGGAGTAGAGCAGTTTGTAATGGGTATGGCACACCGTGGAAGATTGAGTGTGTTAGCTAATGTATTTGGTAAATCGCCTTCAGACATCTTTAGTGAGTTTGATGGTAAAGATTATGATGATGATGCCATGTTTGATGGTGATGTAAAATATCACTTAGGTCTAACTTCTGAAAAGAAAACAAGACTGGGTAAAAATATCAATATTAATTTAGCACCAAACCCTTCTCACCTAGAAACTGTAGGTGCAGTAATAGAGGGTATTACTAGGGCAAAGCAAGATAAATATTTCCCAGAAGACGCTAGTAAAGTATTGCCAATAGCATTGCATGGAGATGCTGCTATAGCAGGACAAGGTATCATGTACGAAATTGTACAGATGGCTAAACTAGATGGTTATAAAACAGGTGGTACTATTCATGTAGTTGTAAATAATCAAGTTGGTTTTACAACTAATTACCTAGATGCACGTTCATCTACATACTGTACAGATATTGCTAAGGTAACTCTTGCGCCTGTATTGCATGTAAATGCTGATGATGTAGAGGCAGTAGTACACTCTATGCTTTTTGCATTAGATTATAGAATGAAGTTTGGTAGCGATGTGTTTATCGATCTTTTAGGATATAGAAAGTATGGGCATAACGAGGGTGATGAGCCACGTTTTACACAGCCTAAGTTATATAAAGCTATAGCGAAGCATCAAAACCCAAGAGATATTTATGCAGAGAAGTTAATGGCTTCTGGTATAATAGAAAAAGGGCATGTAAAAGAGCTTGAAAAAGAATATAAAGATATGCTTGAGGAAAACCTTGAAGCATCGCGTAAAAAAGACTTGACTGTAATTACTCCTTTCATGCAAAATGAGTGGGAAGGTTACGAGCAAGCTTATGAAGCGGATATGCTTAAAAAGGTTGATACTACTATAGCTAGAGAAACATTAGATAGTATAGCATCGGTTATTACCGAATTGCCAAGCGATAAAAAGTTTATTAGAAAAATACAAAAGCTAATAAACGACAGAAAAAATATGTATGCTAACGATAAGTTAGACTGGGCTATGGGTGAATTATTAGCCTATGGTACACTAATTAGCGAAGGCTTTGATGTACGTATTTCTGGACAAGATGTAGAGCGAGGAACATTCTCGCACCGTCATGCAGTTGTTAAGGTAGAAGACTCTGAAGAAGAGGTAGTATTACTTAACAGACTTAACGAGCAAAATGGTAAGTTTAATATATTTAACTCACTACTATCAGAGTACGGAGTTGTAGGTTTTGATTATGGTTATGCCTTAGCAAACCCTAAAGCCCTTACAATTTGGGAAGCACAGTTTGGAGATTTCTCTAACGGTGCCCAAATTATGATAGATCAATACATCTCGGCAGCCGAAGATAAATGGAATAACCAAAATGGTTTAGTAATGTTACTACCACACGGTTATGAAGGGCAGGGAGCAGAACACTCTAGCGCACGTATGGAACGTTACTTGCAGTTATGCGCTAATCATAATATGTATATAGCCGATTGTACTACGCCAGCTAACTTCTTCCACTTGTTGAGAAGACAAATGAAAACAAATTTCCGTAAGCCACTTGTTGTATTTACACCAAAAAGTTTGCTACGTCATCCATCGGCAGTATCTACTGTAGAGGAGCTAGCAACTGGAGGTTTCCAAGAAGTGCTTGACGACCCAATAGCAAATCCAGATAAAGTTAAATCATTAGTATTCTGTACTGGTAAATTCTACTACGACCTTGTAGCTGAAAGAGAAAAACTAGGCAGAGACGATGTAGCTTTTGTAAGATTAGAACAATTATTCCCGTTACCTATAGCGCAGCTTAAAGAAGTTATTGCGAGATACAAAAACGTAGATGATTATGTTTGGGCGCAAGAAGAGCCTAAGAATATGGGAGCTTATGGGCATATGCTTATGAACTTTAACGAAGTTAAATATCGTGTAGCTTGTCTTAAAGCGTCAAGTGCACCAGCAGCAGGTAGCTCGTCACGTGCTAAAAAACGTCACGCAGCAGCTATTGCTATGGTATTTGACAAGAATTTATTTAATTAATATTATTTTTGACTTAACAATAAAAGTTAACAACACCAATAAAATTATACTGAGATGATTTTAGAAATGAAAGTTCCCTCTCCAGGGGAATCGATTACCGAAGTTGAAATCGCAACATGGCTAGTAGAAGATGGCGACTATGTAGAGAAAGATCAAGCTATTGCTGAGGTAGATTCAGATAAAGCAACCCTAGAACTTCCTGCAGAAGTTGCGGGTGTTATTACACTAAAAGCAGAAGAAGGTGATGCTGTAGCTGTAGGACAAGTAGTTTGTCTTATAGATACTGATGCTGCAAAGCCAGAAGGTGGCGATGCGCCAGCTAAAGAGGAAACTGCAGCGCCAGCAGCAGCTCCTAAAGCGGAAGCACCTAAGAAAGAAGAAAAAACATATGCAACAGGCACACCATCGCCTGCGGCACGCAAAATACTTGACGAAAAGAACATTGATGCTGCTACTGTAACAGGTACTGGTAAAGGTGGTAGAGTAACTAAAGATGATGCAGTAAATGCTACACCATCTATGGGAACGCCAACGGGTGGTAACCGTGGTTCTGAACGTAAAAAATTATCAATGCTTCGTAGAAAAGTTGCAGAGCGTCTAGTTTCGGCTAAAAACGAAACGGCTATGCTTACTACGTTTAACGAAGTAAACATGACGCCTATAAACAAAATACGTGCTGAGTATAAAGAAACATTTAAAGCAAAACACGGTGTAGGTTTAGGCTTTATGTCTTTCTTTAGTAAAGCAGTAGTAAGAGCATTACAATTATATCCTGATGTTAACTCTATGATGGATGGTGATTATAAAGTATCTTATGACTTTGTAGATATTTCTATTGCAGTATCAGGTCCTAAAGGATTGATGGTACCAGTAGTAAGAAATGCAGAAAACTTAACGTTTAGAGGTGTTGAGGCAGAAATTAAGCGTCTTGCTATTCGTGCTCGTGAAGGGCAAATAACTGTTGATGATATGACTGGTGGTACATTTACTATTACTAATGGTGGTGTATTTGGTAGTATGTTATCTACTCCTATTATTAACCCTCCACAGTCAGGTATTCTTGGTATGCACAATATCATAGAGCGCCCTATAGCTGTAGATGGTAAAGTAGAAATACACCCAATGATGTATGTAGCACTTTCTTATGATCACAGAATTATTGATGGTCGTGAGTCAGTAGGTTTCCTTGTTGCAGTTAAAGAAGCACTAGAGAACCCAATGGAATTACTTATGGATAACAATCCTAAAAAAGCATTTGAACTTTAAGAGTTTTAAAAGCATATATATATATATAAAAAGCCCGCTCATTGAGC
>MPCW01000016.1 GCA_001874325.1 Flavobacterium sp. MedPE-SWcel
ACAAAAAATTGTAAAAAAATATTTTTAATAGTTATTTTTTAAATAATCACTTTTTTAAAGTCTATCTTTTCAGAGCCTTGCCAAAATATACCTATATTTGTTGGCTTAAAAAATATATAAAAATGGCATTATCACAGATTTTGACGACCCACATTGAGAAGGCGATAACCGCTTTATTCGGTATAACTTTAGATAAGATAGAGTTACAGGGTACCCGTCGGGAATTTGAAGGTGATATTACCATGGTTATTTTCCCGTTACTAAAACAAGTTAAGAGCAATCCTGTAGCGTTAGGTACTAAAATAGGAGAATATCTTGTAGAGCATTCTGATATTGTAGAAGGATTTAATGTAGTGTCAGGTTTCCTTAATATTGTAATTTCTGACACGTATTATATCAACTTTTTTAATGGTGTAAAAAGTGATGAAACCTTTGGCTTTGTAACTCCAGAAGAAGGAGGTAAAGCAGCGATGGTAGAATTTGCTTCGCCAAACACAAACAAACCACTCCATTTAGGGCACGTACGTAACGTATTACTAGGATATTCGGTAGCCGAAATTATAAAGGCATCAGGTAAAAAAGTGTACAAAACACAAATTGTTAACGACAGAGGTATTCATATCTGTAAGTCGATGCTTGCATATAAGAAATTAGGAAGCGGAGAGACTCCTGAAAGTGCAGGTATAAAAGGAGATAAATTAGTAGGTAACTATTACGTAGCTTTTGATAAAGCTTATAAAGAAGAAATTAGCCAGTTAATGGCTGATGGAAGAACAGAAGAGGAAGCAAAGAAAAATGCACCTATTTTGTTAGAAGCCCAAGATATGCTTCGTAAATGGGAAGCTGGTGATGAAGAGGTTGTGAAGCTATGGGAAACCATGAATGGTTGGGTATATAAAGGTTTTGATGAAACATACGAAAATATAGGTGTTGATTTTGATAGCTATTATTACGAAAGTAATACTTACCTATTGGGTAAAGATGTAGTAGCTGATGGATTAGCAAAAGGTGTTTTCGAGAAAGATCCAGATGGGTCTGTATGGATAGATCTTACAGATGAAGGACTTGATCGTAAAATTGTATTACGATCTGATGGTACTGCGGTATACATGACGCAAGATATTGGTACAGCTATACAACGTGTTAAAGACAATTCAGATATTGGCGGTATGGTATATACTGTAGGTAATGAGCAAGATTATCACTTTAAAGTATTATTCTTAATTCTTAAGAAATTAGGTTTTGACTGGGCAGATAGTCTTTATCACCTTTCTTATGGTATGGTAGATTTACCGTCAGGTAAAATGAAAAGCCGTGAAGGTACTGTAGTAGATGCTGATGACTTGATGAGTGAGATGGCTGCAACAGCTCAGAATATTGCAGAAGAGTTAGGTAAATTAGATGGTTATTCTGATGAAGAAAGAGCAAAGCTGTATAAGATAATAGGGCTAGGGGCATTAAAGTATTATATACTAAAAGTAGATCCTAAAAAGAGAATATTATTTAACCCTGAGGAGTCTGTAGATTTTGCAGGTAATACAGGACCTTTCATACAATATACTTATGCAAGAATACAATCGTTGTTACGTAGAGCTGATTTTGACCATTCAGTAACATTACAAACAGAAGATGTAACATTGCATGAAAAAGAAAAAGAGTTATTAAAACAATTGGCACAATATCCTGATGTAATACAAAATGCAGCAGCAGGACATAGCCCAGCTTTAATAGCAAACTATACATATGATTTAGTAAAAGAATATAATTCATTCTATCAAACAGTACCTGTATTAGGAACTGAAGTAATGAACGAGAAAATATTCCGTATACAACTCTCTAAAAAAGTAGGAGAAACGATTAAATCTGCTTTTGCTTTACTAGGAATAGACGTGCCAGAACGAATGTAATAAACCACAATTTTTGTGAATCGCAATAAACCGTATCTTTTTCAATCATTTGCCATCATAGTAATAGCTGTGATGGCATTGATTGTATTTAAACAATTTTTGCCGCGAAAAATATTTACAGAAACGACAAAAATTACAGAAAATGTAGTAATTGATAGTTTAGTACTCGAAGCAGTACAATCTATAGACACTGTTGCTGTAGAAGAAAAGGATACTCTTGTTGTAGATAAAAAAATTGTATTTAAGAAAGAAAAGAATATTCAGTTCTCGGCTGAAACGGTACAAGAATACAAAGGATACCAACACCTTATTGATTTTTATGAAAAACTATCACAATTAGAAGAAACAAAAGAAGGTAAAGTAAGAATAGCTTACTTTGGCGATTCGATGACTGATGGTGATATGATCGTGAAAGATCTTCGTGCTAAAATGCAAGATCGTTTTGGAGGAGAAGGAGTAGGTTTTGTAAGTATAACATCAGAATCGGCATCTGCACGAGGCACGTTAAAGCATAAGTTTTCTAAAAATTGGGAAACACTATCATATCTTAATGTGAAAAAACCTCGAAGCCCTTTTGGTGTAAGCGGGCATGTTTTTTTTACTGAAAATGATACTGTAAACCCATCTTGGGTACAATATACAGCTTACAATCAAGATCATATTTCGAAGCTGAATGCTCCAACCTTATTTTATGGACAGTCGAATAATCAAGAAGGTAATGTTTCTATAATCACAAGAAAGGATACTATTTATAAAGATCTTAATCCTGAAAGAATAGTAAATAAACTTACTGTTGCTCCTTATGACCTGAAGAAATTTAAGGCAAAATTTACAGCATCAGACTCCATACCATTTTATGGCTTTAATTTTGACAATGGTAAAGGTGTTCACGTAGATAATTTTTCTAGCAGAGGAAACTCAGGTTTACCTATTTCGATATTCAACACAGAAGTAATGCAAGCCTTTAATGATGAGTTAGGCTACGACCTTATTGTATTACATTATGGTACTAATGTACTAAACTATGGGTCTTTCAATTATAGATGGTATGAAAGACGAATGAGTAGAGTAGTAGATCATATTAGAGAATGTTTCCCAGGTGTGGCAATACTTATTATATCTACTGCCGATAAGTCTACAAAATATGGTATGGAAATGAAAACAGATTCTGCTGTAGTACCACTAACGTTAGCACAAAGACGTTATGCTATTAAAAAAGAAGCTGCATTTGTAAACCTATATAGCTTAATGGGAGGAAATGGTTCTATGGTAAGATGGGTAGAAGGTTCACCTGCATTAGCAAGTAAAGATTATACGCATTTTAATTATAGAGGAGCGGTTAAGGTTGGTAAGCTTATTTATAAGCAGATAGATAAAGGATATGAGCAATACAAAAAGATGAAAGCACTTGAAGAGATATTGATCATAAAGGAAGAGCCTGCCACCGAAGTAAAAGAAGATTCATTAAATCAAAAAACAGACTCAATACATGCTGAATAAATTATTAGTACTTTTTTTTAGCATGATGTGTGCAGGAGTAGCTGCACAAGATGATGTTCTTGTTCTTGATGGGGATGAGGTAGAAGAAGATGTAACAATTGACCCTGTAAAACAAAAATTGTTAGATGAAGATAACAATATTACCAATACAACTTCATTAGATGATTTTTTCCAAAGGTTACAATTACTTGAGGAGGGCAAGAGAGACAAAATAAATATAGTACATATAGGTGACTCGCACTTACAAGCTGATGTTTTTAGCGATGCTATACGTAAAAAATTACAAGAATATTTTGGTAATGCAGGTTGCGGATTTTCTTTTCCGCATAAACTAGCACGTACTAATGGTAGTGTTTATATAAAGTACAGGTCAAATGTAGTGTGGGATAAACGACGTAATGTTTACCCCATAAAAAAAGATATAGCTGTAGGGTTAAGTGGCACTGCATTAACTACGAATGAAGATTTTGTTATTAGAGCTGAGGTGTTAGAAAACGAATATGATTTTAATACAATTAAGATTATAACACCTAATAATGAGCCTACATTTAATATTGCAATAACTGATAAAAAGATAGAATTAGAGTCAGACAAATCAAAAAGTATAACGCATAAAATAAAGAGCGGAGAAGCACTTTCTATTATAGCAAGAAAGTATGGTACTAGTGTTAAGGCTATAAAGAGTGCTAACGGTATGCGTTCGAATAATATAAGAGCGGGTAAAACACTGAAAATTCCAACGAAACAAAAAGAGAAACGTAAAATAAGTAAATCAGAATTTACACCGTTACCTCTTGTCACTGATTCGCTTTCGCATTATTATCATAGTGAGCAGGCTCTTTCTAAAATATACTTACTACCTAATGGTAAGAAGGATATATATAACCTTAGCGGACTTGTACTAGAGAAAGATGCTCCAGGGCTTGTGTATCATAGTATAGGAGTTAATGGGGCAAAAACATTGGATTATAATAAATATGCATTGTTTTTTGAGCAGCTACCAGTATTAAACCCAGATCTTATAATTGTATCGTTAGGAACTAACGAGTCATTTGATAAGATAGCTGTAGAAGAGTATATGGAAGATCTTAATGAGTTTATTGCAACTATAAGGAGTAAAAACCCTAATGCTTACTTGTTAGTAATGACACCGCCACCATCACTATTTAAACGAAAATACCCTAATACTTTTGCAGCAACCTATGCAAAGACTATTATAGAGCAAGAAAAGGAAATGGATTATGCTACTTGGGATTTGTTCTCAGAGTTTGGAGGGACTAAAAATGTAAATAGAAATGTAGCACGAGGTTTAATGAAATCTGATAGAATACATTATTCGGCAAAAGGATATCAAAAGCAAGGTTTTCTTTTTGTAGAAGCATTCATGAAAGCATTTAGTAACTTTAAAACCAGTAATAAGTAATGCAGTGGAGTGATTTTTTACCGCAAGGCAACTGGCAAGAATGGTTTGTTTACGATCCTGAGAAACCGCTGTTATTTAATTCAGGGTTATTTCTGGGGTTGTTTTTAGTATTCTATGCTTTATATCTTTCGTTAAAAAACTCTTTCCGTACACGTATATTGTATACAGTGTGTTTTTCACTATTCTTTTATTATAAGTGTAGCGGTCTGTTTTTTTTATTATTAATGTTTACCACTTCATTAGATTATACGCTTAGTTACTTTTTGTATAGAGAAACACATCCGTTAAAACGGAAAATGTATGTGTGGATTAGTGTATTAGTAAACTTATCTCTTTTAGGGTATTTTAAATATACGAACTTTATAATAGGTAGTTATAACGATCTTTTTAATGGCGATTTTACATTTTATGATGTAATATTACCTGTGGGGATTTCTTTTTATACCTTTCAGTCAATTAGTTATACAGTAGAGATTTATCGTAAGGAGATTACACCAGCTAAAAGCTTTCCAGATTACATATTTTTTGTTTCATTTTTTCCACAATTGGTTGCAGGACCTATTGTTAGAGCAAAAGATTTTATCCCTAAAATATATGAGAAGCTAACTATTACTAGACAAGAAGTTAACTATGCGCTATTTCTTATTATAGGAGGGCTTATAAAGAAAGCGGTAATATCAGATTATATATCTATTAATTTTGTAGATCGTGTTTTTGATGCACCTAATAGTTATACTGCTTTTGAAAATCTTATGGCTGTATATGGATATACTATACAAATATATTGCGATTTTTCGGGGTATAGTGATATGGCTATAGGTATAGCATTATTGTTAGGTTTTGAGTTACCTCCTAACTTTAGAACACCTTATAAATCGGCTAGTATTACTGAGTTTTGGCGCAGATGGCATATTTCCTTATCCACTTGGTTAAAAGATTTTCTATATATATCTGTAGGAGGTAACAGACGAGGTACTTTTACAGGTTTTTTATTTCCTACATTGTTTTTTATTGCAGTTATGGTTTGGGGTATTTCAAACTTAGAAGTTAGTTACTGGCCAATTATAATAAGTACGAGCGCTTTAGCGCTGTTCATTCTATCTTTTATACTTGCTAGTAATAAGAGAAAAACAATGGTGACAAATGTAAACTTATTAACTACAATGTTATTAGGAGGACTTTGGCATGGTGCAAGTCTTCGTTTTATTGTGTGGGGAGCATTACATGGTATTGGTTTAGCAGTACATAAAATATTTGCAGATCTTTTCCCTACAAATAAAGATGATGATAGGGGGGCTATTAAGTTATTCTGGAAGTTTATATCCATTGTAGTAACATTTCACTTTGTTGCTTTTTGTTGGATATTTTTTAGAGCTAGAGATTTCTCTTTAGCGTTAGATATTATAAATAATATTAATGAAGTAACATTCGATTTTGAAAAATGGACTACTATTATTAAAGGGTATAAAAATGTATTCCTATTAATGTTAGTAGGCTATATTTGGCATTTTTCACCACAAAGTATAATTACTAAGTTACAAGAAAACTTTAATAAAATGCCATTGGTAGTAAAGGGAATTGTTCTTGGGTTTGTTTTTTGGGTGGTATTTGCAGCAGCTTCAGCAGGGCCACAACCTTTTATTTATTTTCAGTTTTAGATATAACAATTTTAAATAATTTAGTTTATTTTTTACACAAGTGTTAGTTTTTAGGGGGTATTGATGAGTTTTGAATAAAAAAAACATTAAATTACGCTCTCAAAACTAATTTAACTATGAAAAGAACACTACTATTATTTTCTTTATGTATTTCTGTTTTTGCCAGTACATCAGTTTCGGCACAGGAATATGACTTAAATGTATTTGATCAAGCCGTTTATTATGGCATGTATGAAGCTACAGTAGAAAATGAGCCAATACCAGACGGAGCTATTAGAAATAGTAATTCATCTTATGGTAAAATGCTTACAGAAGAACAATTAGCTTCTTTTGGGAATAAGCTTACTATGACGGTAACCCTTAATCCACTTTGTGATAATTATGATAGAATTGGTAATGTAAACTTAGTGTTAGTACCTAAAGGACAAACATCATATGTTTATGGAGAAGTTGGAAGATTAGAAATAGGACGTTTTATTACGCCTTTTATGGATATGAATAATACAACAACTACTTCAGTTCCTTATGTATATGAGTTAGATCATCTTACGAATTTATTTCATAATGATGCAATTACATCAGATTATGATTTTTGGGTAGAGCTTGAGGTATATGGTTATCAAGGAGGGCCAGGTCAAGGTGGTGCAGCAGTTGAAATACCAGGCTGTGCAGGTAGAAATGATGTGTATATGGGATCTCTTGATTTCCATTCAACTACTGATGAAACAATTACTGATGTAGATCATTTTGTGAAGTCATTGTCTTATAAATATGAGTTAAAAAATTATACACTTAATGGTACAGATGTGTTAGGGCAAACTGTAAGAACCATTAATTTTACTTTAGATCAAGATCTTCCTGATGCAAAACTTCATTTAATAACATCAAATCATGGTGCAAATGCTGGAGGTGAAGAATATATAAGACGTGATCACTTTATATACTTTGACGAAATGCAGATATTGATGTATAAGCCAGGAGGAGTGTCATGTGGTCCATTTTTTCAATATAATACACAACCAAGTTGTATATACTATGACTGTTCTACATCACCTGCATATCCACGACCAGACACTGATGCTGCATGGGCTTGGAATAACTGGTGTCCTGGAGATAAAATTCCAAATAGAGTTATTGATTTAGGAGATCTTTCCGCAGGAGATCATAGTTTTAAGATAGAGGTTCCAGATGCACAATTTACAGATGGGCAGGGATATTTCCCTATGTCTGTATATTTACAGGGTGCAGCGCCTTTACTTAGTTCTAATAATTTTGAAACTACTTCGTTTAGTGTTTATCCAAACCCAGTTGTTAACACTGTAACTATAAATGCTGAAGAAGAGGTGAACGTACTTAATGTAATAAATACATTAGGACAAACAGTTTATACTGGTACAACTGCTACTGCAGACCTTTCTAAATTACAATCAGGAATATATATTGTTAAAGCAGAGTTTGCTAATGGAGCAACAGCTTCTAAAAGAATCGTAAAAGAATAGTTTAGCTAATTTTTATATTCATTTTGAAAAATCCGTCCATTGTGACGGATTTTTTTATTGCTAATTTGTCTTAGTTTCTAAAAACTAATCTTAATCATAGCATTAGGGGTTCGTGCTACAGAGAAAGTATTTACAACCTCAATATCTTCATTACTATTAATACGGTAATGACGATTAATAATATTTTGTTTATTAAATATGTTTAGTACAGAAAGTCCAAAATCTACGTGTATTTTGGGTTTTACATTCCAACGATAAGAAGCAGATAGATTAACCTGAAAAAAATCAACAAGGTTATCAGAGTTAGGATAATCATATAATATTGATGGGTTACCATTATCATCATAAACAGGAATCGTTAATAAAGGGTTTGTTATAGGGTGACCAGTAAACCATTTAGATCCTAATGCTATTTTAAAGTTATGTATTTCGTAAATAGCAGCTGTATTGATGTTATGGCTAATTTCAAAATTACTAGGGAATTTTCGAGGCTCTATACCGTCAAACTTATAGTTATTGTTATTCCAGGTGTAGCTTAACCAAGCATAAAAGTTTTTATACTGCTTTTGTATTAAAAATTCGGTACCATATACGCTATAGCTTCCTTTCGCTTGTATTTGTTCTAACTGGTCCTGAAAAGCTTGACTATATGTAGTTATATCATTTACCTTTTTATAAAAATTGTCTAGAGACAGTAACCATCCGTTTCGAGTATAAGTAACGCCAGCAGATATTTGACTACTATACTGTACGGGTACATCAATATCATTAGCTAATACCCAACGTCTATTTTCTAAACCTAAAAAATCATCTTGTAACTCTACAACTTGCGATGTTGTTTGGCTTTTTCGTTCAGCAAGAAATTCTATTTTCCAGATATTATTGATCTTGTAGTTAAGAAGTAACCGAGGTTCTATATATATAGATTTTAGTTGATCTACATAGTTAAATCGTAATCCTGTTCTTACATATACTTTTGAATTTATAGGATCATATTCCATTTCTCCTATTATTGCATGTGTGCGTAAAGTTTGATTAGTATCGCGATTTGGCATTGTTCCGTTTGTAATGTCGGTATTCTTTATTTTTAATTGATCAAATTGATATCCACTATGAAGTTTAAACATATTAGATACTATATTGGTGTTAGAAAAACGCAACCCATAATTCTGAATCATGTTTTCTTGTTGTGTTTTTTCGTTTAACTCTAATGATTGATCTGTACCGTTTACATCATAGTAAGAAGCATAAATACCAAGTTCACTTTGATGTGAGCTATTCCACTGTGTTCTCCAGCCAGCAGAAGTTCCTAATGTCTTTTGATCTAAACTACTTATAGATGTTATAACGTCAGTTTGACTAGAACTACCTTGTGTGAAATCTAGGGTGTTATCAATACCAATTGCATGTAGATAAAAATCATGTCTATCTCCGATTTTTTGATGGTATTCACCAGTGAAATCATAGAAATAAAACTCTTTATCACTTTTATAGTTTACATCAGTACTATTATTTATTTCTGTTACTACAGTGTTCTGAAATATTCTTTGTGAGTATTTTGTGTAGGTCGGGAAATCAAGAATATCAGTAAACGACCGACGTGCTGAAAGTTCAATATTTGATTTTTCGGATAACTTTAGTTTTGTATGAAAATCAAGATTAATCATATTAGTACCAATATTTGTACTTCCGTCTTCAATAGCAGATGATCGAGATGATATATCAATAACACTAGAAACGCTTTCGCCATAAAAGGCGGATGTTCCATTTTTAGCAATTTTTATATCATAGGCAATTGCGGGGTTAATGGCTGATATTAACCCGAAAAAATGACCTGTTTGAAAAAGGCGAATCCCATTCCACATAAAAAGATTTTGATCATGTGTACCACCTCTTACATTTATATTTGATACGGTTTCATCTATACTAGTAATACCTGGGAGTTGCTGCATCGCAAGTAATACATCTGGCTCTATAAGCCCAGGTAGTATACCAAATTTTTCAGGAGTAATGGTAAAACTACCATCTTTCTTTTTAAATATACCACTAGTAAGATATCGCTCTGTAATTAACTCATCTAGCTCTATAATGTCTATAGGTAATTGTATTTTAAGACAATCACCATTATATTTTGAGGTTTCTATACTTACAGGTTTATAACCAAGGTGACTTACATAGATGTTCTTTGGGAGTTGTGTGTTTAGTTCAAAATAGCCATCAGATCCTGCTACAATGTTTTTACTTTCACTTAACTGTACAGAAGCATTGCCTATTATAGTTCCAAATTCATCCGTAATATAGGCACAGAATTTTTTTGGAGATTTTTCCTTACTACTATAAATTATAATGTATTCTCCATTTTCTTTATGATTAAGAGCAGTTCTATTAGTTATGTATACTAATTTAGCCTTAAGTGGCATCGCTTTTTCGGGAGGGAAAATATTATGCCCAAAAACATCTTCTTTAGTGTAGTTGAATTTTACGTTGTGTTGAGCAGTAATAGTGTCAAGTATTTGCTCCAAGGCAATACTCCTTTGTTCGGCTTGCCCAAAACTTTTGGGAGCGAAAAATGTTAAGGGTATAAATAGAAGCAAATACTTTATGCTTAATCTCATTCAGTGGCTAATATAATTTTATCGCCATCTTTTTTTACCACCTTTAAGTTATATAGAGTGGTTATGTTTTCTAAGGCGATATCTAAATTATTCATAGGCAACGGACCGTTAAACTCAGAATCACCTTTTTCTTTAGGAAGATTAATAGTTATGTTGTACTGACGTTCCATCTCGGCAATTACATTAGCAAGTCGTTCGTCATGATAATGAACTTCATAATTAATCCAACTTGGTTCTATTCCTTTTTCTTTAGGAGTAGTAATGCTTTTACCGTTTTCTAAAGATACACTTTTTCCAGGAGTCAGTATTGTTTCGGTATTATTACTTGTAACTTTAACTTTACCTTCAAAACAAACAACATCAAATCGATTACCTCTAGCCTTTACATTAAATTCTGTCCCCATAACAGTAACCTTACCTAATGTTGTAACGACATCAAACTTTTGACCTTTGGCTACTTTAAAATAGGCCTCACCATAAAGTTCTACCTTACGATTACTATCCCAGTTCCAAGCTCTAAATTCAGCTTCAGATCCTGCATTTAATACTACAGAGGAGTTATCAGGTAATAAAAATTCAGTGTGCTCTCCTGCTACAGCTATTTCATTTGTAG
Source organism: Flavobacterium sp. MedPE-SWcel (assembly GCA_001874325.1). GTDB lineage: Bacteria > Bacteroidota > Bacteroidia > Flavobacteriales > Flavobacteriaceae > Flavobacterium. The sequence goes on from MPCW01000016.1 coordinate 11,216, forward strand.
TATGTGTAGCATAGAAAAAGTAAGCCGTTCCTAGCATTACAATTAATGCTGCAGCAATTTTAGAGAACCAAGGAGTAAGTTTTACAACTTTATTCTTTCTATTTTTATTACGTGTTATGTTCTGGTATATGGTATCAGTATCAGCTTCGGGTGCAGTAAATGCCCCTGAATATTCTTTAATTTTACGGTAAGTTTCAAATCCGGGTAATGCCTCAAACTCCTGCAGCTCCTTCTCGTCCATCTTACCGTCAAGCCATTTCGCCAGTTTTATATCTTCTTTCATTTTTACTCGTTTTAATGTAAAACAGTTAAACAGTAGTTTTCCCTACCTTATATTCTCGATTTCTTTACGTAACTCTACTAAGGCTTTGTGTATTCTCTTCTCTACAGCCTTAATACTAATACCAAGTATCTCTGCTATTTCATGATATTTTTTACCATCTATTCTGTGTAATAAAAATGCAGTACGTTGTGCTTCGGTAAGTCCAGCAATAGCTTTTTGTAGTTTAGTTTTAAACTGTTCCTCTTCCATAAGGAACTCAGGGTTTTGTTTGTCGGTATGTTTATGAGTATTTTTTGCAACATATTGCAATACTACTTTTTGATGAGCAATATGGTTGAGCGATGTATTATTGGCTACAGTATATAAAAATGACTTTGCCTTTTCAGGTGGTACATCAGCACAGTTTTGCCATAGCTTAATGAAAGCCTCTTGGGTTACATCATCTGCTTGGTCTTCATTGCCAAATTTATAAAAGAGGTAATTGCGGAGTGATTTTGCATGGTTTTCGAAAAAACTAGAAAATGTAATCTCTTCACAAATACCTGAAATAGTATTTTTTTTCATCTGGATATATAAAAGTGGGGGTTAAATTATGAATTTTTTTTTGACTTAAGCAAATGATTGTTTTTAATGTTGGATTTGAAAAACAAAATGTTAAAAAAATGTTAAAATAGTAGGGTAATTTGAAGTGTGGCTGTTTATAATAACACCAAGGCATTTATGTTCTGGTATCCGAAAAACTAAAAAATATCTCTCAGTAGATTTATAATATATGAAAAAGAAATCTCGGTTTCTTATCCCCAGTAAAACCAACCAAATGGTTGGTTTTCGTAGGGGAGAATCTAAATGAATTCTTTTTACAATAATTTTAAGTTTTGTTTTCCGACTACTGTGTTACACCTTGTCGATAAATGCCCCCATAAATAGGCTATTCGGTTTTTAAAACTATTCGACAAGGAGATGCAGTAATTAAAAAGGCAATTTGCCTTTATTAAATAAGTACAGTTGTGTTTTTTTTAAATATTCAGGTTTTTTCCGAGAAAATGGCCGACTCTTTCCCGAGAGTTGGCTTTTTTATTACCTCTAACCCCATAACTTAAAAATCAAATTATTAAATTTGCACCTCTATAAAAGAAACTCTCGATTTTTATGTTCGATAATTTAAGTGATAAATTAGATAAAGCCTTACATATACTTAAAGGCCATGGTAAGATAACCGAAGTAAACGTTGCCGATACATTAAAGGAAGTACGTCGTGCATTACTTGATGCCGATGTTAACTTTAAAATTGCTAAACAATTTACAAATACAGTAAAAGAAAAAGCATTAGGTCAAGACGTACTTACTACATTACAACCAGGGCAGTTAATGGTAAAGCTTGTAAAAGATGAGCTTACTGAACTTATGGGAGGTGATGCGGCGGGTATAAACCTTTCAGGTAATCCTTCTGTAATATTAATGTCAGGTTTACAGGGGTCTGGTAAAACTACTTTCTCGGGTAAGCTGGCAAACTTTTTAAGTACTAAAAAAAATAAGAAACCTTTACTAGTAGCGTGTGATATTTACCGTCCTGCGGCAATTAATCAGTTACATGTAGTAGGGGAGCAAATAGGAGTAGAAGTATACTCTGAAGAAGGAAATAAAAACCCTGTAGAAATTGCACAAAATGCAATAAAGCATGCTAAGGCAAATGGCTTTAATGTAGTTATTGTCGATACAGCGGGTCGTCTTGCTGTAGATGAGCAAATGATGACAGAAATTGCTAATGTACATAAAGCAATACAGCCACAAGAAACATTATTTGTTGTTGACTCTATGACAGGGCAAGATGCTGTAAATACAGCAAAAGCCTTTAATGATAGACTTGACTTTGACGGTGTTATTCTTACTAAACTTGATGGTGATACTCGTGGTGGTGCAGCTATATCTATTAAATCGGTAGTAAATAAACCAATTAAGTTTATAGGTACTGGTGAAAAGATGGAAGCGATAGATGTATTCTATCCTAATCGTATGGCTGATCGTATTCTTGGTATGGGAGATGTTGTGTCGCTTGTAGAAAGAGCACAAGAGCAGTATGATGAAGATGAAGCAAGAAAACTGCAGAAGAAAATTGCGAAGAATGAATTTGGTTTCGACGATTTCCTTTCGCAGATACAGCAGGTTAAAAAAATGGGTAACATGAAAGACCTTGTAGGTATGATACCCGGTGCAGGAAAAGCGCTTAAAGATGTAGAGATAGAAGATGATGCATTTAAACATATAGAAGCAATTATACACTCTATGACTCCTGTAGAGAGAACTAGACCAAGTGTACTTGATGCTAAAAGAAAAACTCGAATTGCAAAAGGTTCAGGTACTTCTGTGCAACAGGTAAATCAGCTTTTAAAACAGTTTGAACAAATGAGCAAAATGATGAAAATGATGCAGGGTGGAGGAGCTAAGAACATGATGCGAATGATGGGCGGCATGAAAGGAATGAAGCAGTAATAATTGCTACAACAATAAATAAGGACGCGGTTAACCGCGTCTTTTTTAATTAGAATCTATTCTAAACCTAAATACACAACACACAATGCAACTACTGGATGGAAAAAAAACCTCAAACGATATCAAGAATGAGATCGCTGCGGAGGTAAGTAAAATGAAACAGAATGATGAGAAGGTGCCACACCTTGCCGCTGTTATAGTGGGTAATGATGGTGCTAGTCTTACTTATGTAGGTAGTAAGGTAAAAGCTTGCGAACGTGTTGGCTTTGAGTCGACACTTGTGAAGATGCCTAGTACTACATCAGAAATGGAACTTCTAAAAAAAATAGAAGAACTTAATCAAAACGATGATATAGATGGTTTTATAGTACAATTGCCGTTACCAGAGCAAATAGATACTCAAAAGGTATTAATGGCTATAGACCCTAGTAAAGATGTAGATGGTTTTCATCCAGAAAACTTTGGTAAAATGGCGTTAGATATGACAACGTTTATACCAGCTACACCTTTTGGTATACTAGAGCTTTTAGAGCGTTATGACGTACAAACAGCGGGTAAACATACTGTTGTTATAGGTCGTAGTCATATTGTAGGTAGACCGATGAGTATATTAATGGGGCGTAAAGGCTTCCCTGGTAATAGTACTGTAACCCTAACACATAGTCATACTAAGAATATAGCACAAATAACTACACAAGCTGATATTATAATTACGGCATTAGGAGTGCCTAATTACTTAAAAGCAGAGATGGTAAAAGATGATGTGGTAATAATTGATGTAGGTATTACTCGTGTAACTGATGATACTAGAGAAAAGGGGTATAAAATTACGGGTGATGTAGATTTTGAAAACGTAAGTAAAAAAGCCTCATTTATTACACCAGTTCCTGGAGGAGTAGGGCCAATGACAATTGCAATGCTACTTAAAAATACGCTTCTAGCAAGAGAACAACGTAGATTACTAAAATAGTAGTTTATTTAAAATATATTATGAGAGACTCCTAGTTGCAAAAGTAGCTAGGAGTTTTTTATTGCTTTCTATAGCGTGAAGGGGTAAGTGTTGTGTGTTTTTTAAAGAAATTATTAAAGTGAGCAGCTTCTTCAAAACCAAGACTATTACTTATTTCGGCAATATTCCAGTCGGTATGTTTTAGTAGAGCTTTAGACTCAGCAAGTAATCGTTCGCCTATTAAAGTAGTCGTTGTTTTTCCTGTAGTGTTTTTTATAGCACGATTTAAGTGATTAACGTGTACAGCAAGACTATCGGCAAAATCACTAGCCGATCGCATAGAAAATCGCTGTTTAGATGTTTCTATAGGGAATTGCCTTTCTAGTAACTCTTTAAATATAGATGTTATCCTAGAGTTTGCATTAGGATGCTCATATAGCTTTTCGGCAGGTTCTGTCTTTAAAGCAATGTGCATCATCTCATTAAGATAACTTCGTAACAAGTTGTATTTAAAGGTGTAGTTTGAGTTTATTTCAGTCAACATCTTTTCATAAAGTACAGCAATACTTTCCTCTTGTTCTTTACTTAACTCATAAGAATATTTCCCACCAACAGTGAACATGGGTAACTCATTAAGATTACCTCTAAAGCCTTCCTGTAAAAACTCCTCCGTAAAAATACAGAAATAACCACTTGTATCAGGAGTTAATAGTTCTAATGTGTAAGGTACTAGAGGTGTAAAAAACATTAAAGTATTCCCTTCTATCTCGATACTTTTATCGGCGTAGTGATAACGGTTTTTACCTTTTATCAACGATATTTTATAAAAATCACGTCGAGCATACCGTACAGGCATAGACGACTTTAAATATTCGTCGAGTTTGAACACATTGAAATGTCCAATACCATTGTTGAAGTCAGGGGGTACTGTTAAATGTTTACGATTGTAGAAGTCGTCAAGCGTTTCTTGTTCCATATTATTGTGTTACAAGTTAAAATTAACAAAAAAATGGTTACGAATGAAACATATACAATAAGATAATGTAATGATAAAAAAAGTCCGCTAATTTGGTTAGCAGACTTTAATAATAGGTTATGCTTTCTTAACGAAATTCGTTTTCAGCATTATTTATATTTTAACTTCTATTGTTATTTCGGTTATTACGTCTGTTAGCGTTATTTGTAGTGCGTGGTCGTGGGCTTTGTATTTTGGGTAAACTGGCTTCCTCGGTTTTACTACTCGGTTCAATTAATTCGTTAAGTTCTTTAATCTCGGCAGCAGTAAGATCTCTATAGCGTCCAACAGGTACATCTAGCGAAATATTTATAATTCGAATACGCTTTAGGGCGGTAACTTCATACCCTAAATATTCACACATACGTCTAATTTGTCTATTAAGCCCTTGTGTAAGTATAATTTTAAAGATGTATTTACTTACCTGTTCTACCTTACATTTTCGGGTTACAGTATCTAATATTGGTATACCACCTCCCATACGTTGTATAAAACGATCAGTAATAGGTCTATTTACTGTTACAATATATTCTTTTTCGTGATTGTTTCGGGCACGTAATATCTTGTTTACAATGTCACCGTCATCAGTCATAAATATTAACCCTTCACTAGCCTTATCAAGCCTCCCAATAGGAAATATTCGAGTAGGGTAGTTAATATAATCTACAATATTGTCTCTAACATCAGGGTTTGTAGTACACTCTATGCCTTCAGGCTTATTAAAAGCTAGGTAGGTTTGTTTACCTGTTTTTTCACGAACTAACTTACCATCAATTCGTACTTCATCTTTTGCACTAACTTTAGTGCCCATTTCAGGAACTACACCATTTATGGTAACACGACCTTCTTCAACGAGTCTGTCTGCTTCTCTACGAGAACAATATCCCGTTTCTGATATAAATTTATTCAGTCGCTTTACTTCTTCTTCCATAGTGCAAAAATAGCATAAATAAATGAGAGGTGTGAGAGGTGTGAGAGGTGTTTTTATTCATAATAATATCTAGTTAACTGGGTTGTTTTTTTATTATAAATTGTTTTCTTTTCGTATAATAAACCTTGCTTATTATATGAGTAGTGTGTGAAAGATTTTGAATCTCCATCTTCAAAAATATCTGTTTTAAGTCTATTGTTTTCATAAATGTGTGAGATGCAATATTTATGCCCTTCACTTGTATTACAATACTTTGTAATTCGATTTCTGATGTCACGAATTTCAATAATGCTCGATTCACTACTAAATTTATTAGCTACATTTATTTTAGTCATGGTGCTATCATGCTTATTATACTCATATGTAGTTATAGATTTTATATATGGTTTAATAGTATACGATCCTGTAGAATCTATTTCTTTTACGATTCTTAGTTTATTGTCGTAATAAAAATATTTTTTCGTGTCTACAGTACCATTTTTAGTATATGAGATAGATTTTTCTATTAAATCTTTTTCATTATAGATGTATTCAATATTTAAATATTTGGGATCATAGTCATGACAAGATTTATTTTTGTCTACTTCTTTTTTTTCAAAATAATTATTTGTAAAAATAATAGTTGCACAGTCTTTGGTAATGTATTGGGTGATTAGTTTATTGTTTTCGTATGCTAATTCTATTATTGTTGGGGTAGTAGTAATGTAACTACTTAAGGTGTCTTTTGTTTTTTTGTTAATTTCGTGTGAGTTGTATATATTATTAGCGGTTTCTTTTATGCAGTTCCCGTTTTTATCATATTCATATAAATCTTCTTGACTATAATAATTTGATTCAATGAAATGGCGTGATGTTTTTTTGTTTTCGGGGTTTATAGGTCGTTCTTTTCTTTTAATTAGTTTTCCTGTTTGGTTATAAATTTCTTCATAATTATAAAATTTTAAATAAGAAGGGCCGTGGGACTGTATCATATAAAGATATTTCATGCCAAATATTCTTTTATTAAGAGTATCATACTCTTGTTTAGATATCAGAGTACTGTCTTTTACTTTTCCATTTCGTCTTAATTTATAAGAGTACTCTTTAACTTTAGTAATGTTATGTTTTTTTAACTTTTTCGAGTACCAAGATATTTCATCTTCAGAACTTATGTTATGCTGACTATAGCATAGTGTAGTTGCAAATAAACTAAAGAGTAAGAATATAGGGAGTTGCTTCATTATGGTAGGTTTGATGACTCTAAATATACTTAAATATTTTCTCTGTATGCATCACAAAAATATGGCTACTTTTGTAGTTCTAAATATTATTAGCTTTGAGCAGTAAACTTCTTTTAATAACACCTCCTTTTACACAATTAAACACCCCATACCCTGCTACGGCATACCTAAAAGGTTTTTTAAATACCAAAGGTATCGCCACAGCACAGGCTGATTTGGGTATAGATGTTATTGTAAAGTTATTCTCAAAAGATGGGCTTACTGATTTGTTTAATCGTATTGATGGTGATTTGTCAGTAAATAATAAGTCATTATCAGAGAATGCTCAGCGTATTATTGCGCTTAGAGAAGAGTACTTAAAAACAATAGATTCAGTAATGTTGTTTTTACAAGGTAAAAACCCTACGCTGTCTCATCTGATTTGTCAAGAAGATTTTTTACCAGAGGCTTCACGTTTTGCACAACTCGAAGAGTTGGATTGGGCTTTTGGTACAATGGGTACACAAGATAAAGCAAAGCACTTAGCAACATTGTATTTAGAAGATTTATCGGACTTGATAATAGAATGTGTCGATCCGCATTTTGGATTTAGTCGTTATGCAGAAAGGTTAGGACGTTCGGCTAATTCTTTCGATGAGTTGTATGAAAATTTACAGCAACCTTATACTTATATAGATGAGTTGTTGTTAGCGTTGCTAGATGAACAAATGCGATTAGAAAATCCGCAATTAGTTTGTTTTTCAGTGCCATTTCCAGGTAATTTATATACTGCCTTTAGGAGTGCAAAATATATAAAAGAACATTTCCCTGAGGTGAAAATAGCTATGGGAGGAGGTTTCCCTAATACAGAGTTACGTTCTCTGTCTGATGTTCGTGTAATGGAGTTTTTTGATTTCATTACACTTGATGATGGAGAAGCTCCAATTGAGTGTTTAGTTGAACATATAGAGGGGAAAAGGGATGCAAGTGAGTTAAAGCGTACTTTTATTTTAGCGAATGGAGAAGTAACTTATATAGATAATTCTGGACGAAGTGATTATAAACAAGCGCAAGTAGGTACACCTGATTATGTGGGGTTACCGTTGGAGAGTTATATTTCGGTTATTGAAATTGTAAACCCAATGCACCGTATGTGGAGTGATGGGCGCTGGAATAAACTAACTATGGCACATGGTTGCTATTGGGGTAAATGTACCTTTTGCGATATATCGCTCGATTATATAAAAATTTACGAACCTGTAGCTGCTAAGCTATTGGTAGATCGTATGGAAGAGCTTACGGAACAAACAGGGCAAAATGGCTTTCATTTTGTAGACGAAGCTGCACCACCTGCATTAATGCGTGAAGTAGCTTTAGAGATATTACGTCGTAATTTGGCTGTAACATGGTGGACTAATATTCGTTTTGAAAAAAGTTTTACAGCCGATTTATGTCGATTATTAAAAGTGTCAGGCTGTATAGCAGTTTCGGGAGGGCTAGAGGTAGCTTCAGACCGATTACTTGATTTGATTAAGAAAGGAGTAACCGTGGCACAAGTAGCTCGTGTAACTCGAAATTTTACCGAAGCAGGAATTATGGTACATGCTTATTTGATGTATGGTTTTCCTACACAAACAGCACAAGAAACGATAGATTCGTTAGAAATGGTGCGTCAGATGTTTGAAGTAGGAATATTACAATCGGGATTTTGGCATCAATTTGCCATGACGGCACATAGTCCTGTAGGGTTATATCCTGAAAAATTTAATGTTGTAAAAGAGAGTGATATTGTAGGTAGCTTTGCTAATAACGATATTGTACATGTAGATAAAACAGGAACTAAACATGAAAAGTTTAGTTTCGGGTTAAAGAAATCGCTCTTTAACTATATGCATGGTATTTGTTTCGATTACCCGTTACAAGACTGGTTTGAATTTAAAGTACCAAAAACTAAAGTGCCAGACGGATATATATATAATGCATTGGAAGAAGAAAATACATTTTCTATTAAGCCAACAGCAAAATTAGTGTGGATGGGAGGTAAGCCTACAGTTTTATATACTACCAAAACTAAAAAAGGAAGAAGCTTTGAATTAACAACCTTTACTTTTCATGATAAAAAAGAATCGTATAGTATACAAACAAGCCGAGAGCAAGGGGAGTGGTTATTGTCTTTTCTAGAAAAGGCAAACATTAAAAGTAATACAGTAACTACTTTTCTAAAAGCTAAACAAAGTTATGAAGCTATTGACGGTTTAGATGATTTTGAGTTATTTTGGTATAGTAAACCAATTAACACATTGTGTGAATTTGGTTTACTAATACTCTAATATTTTCGTTTATTAATCATTTTTTGGTATTTCTTAACCTGCTCATCTGATAATAGTTTAAGGATTTCAGAATCAATTTTTTCACTGATGTCCTTCATTTTTTGTTTCTTAGCTTTTGTGGGTATATCCTCTTCAGCTATGCTGTATATTTTGTCTTTATTATCGTTATATACAACTGTTATAGCAGCTTCTTGAAAATCATCAAGATTTAATTTTTTTTTAAGTTGTTTTATTGTGGCCTCTACAAGATCTATTTTTTTCTTTGAAGCGTCTTTATTTTTTGTTCGCGGTGCACTTCTTTGTCTTGCTATTCTACGATCTACACCAGCGCCAGTATCAATATAGGGGTCATAATATTGAGCAAAAGCAGTTGTAGCTCCTGAAAAGAAAATAAAAAGTAATAGTATGTATTTAAGATGCTTCATAACAGTATTTAGTCGATTAAACGGCAAACAAATTTACAATAAAAAAGCCAAAGATATTCTTTGGCTTTTTTTGAGGGTTTATTTATTCGGTATCAGGAGTACCATAAAGGTCAAATTCAGTAGCTTCGGTAATTTTGATATTTACAAACTCCCCTGTCTTTAGGTAGGTTGTAGTAGCATCAATTAATACTTCGTTGTCTACATCAGGACTATCAGATTCTGTACGACCTACAAAGTGATTACCCTCTTTTCGGTCAATCATACAACGATAGGTTTGTCCTATTTTCTCTTGATTGAGTTCCCAAGATATTTGCGATTGTATTTCCATTATCTCGTTAGCGCGTTGTTGCTTAACTTCGGCAGGGACATCATCTTCAAGCTGATAAGCGTGTGTGTTTTCTTCATGTGAATAGGCAAAACATCCTAAACGCTCAAAACGCATTTCTTCTACCCAATTTTTTAGTGTTTGGAAATCCTCTTCGGTTTCTCCTGGGTATCCTACTATAAGTGTGGTACGAATAGTCATGTTTGGTACTGCTTCACGAAATTGTCTTAGTAATTTCGTTGTTTTCTCCTGTGTAGTACCTCTACGCATCGATTTCAATACGCTATCAGCAATATGCTGTAACGGAATATCGATATAGTTACATATTTTAGGCTCACGATTCATTAAATCTAGCACATCCATAGGGAAACCAGTAGGGAATGCATAGTGTAGACGTATCCACTCTATACCTTCTACCTTAGCTAGGTTTTCTAATAACTCGGCAAGATTACGTTTTTTATATATATCAAGGCCATAATAAGTAAGGTCTTGTGCTATAAGTATAAGTTCTTTAACCCCATCACGAGCAAGACCTTCAGCTTCTTTTACAAGCTTTTCTATAGGTTGCGATACGTGTTTACCACGCATTAATGGTATTGCACAAAAGCTACAAGGGCGGTCGCAACCTTCAGCGATTTTTAAATAAGCATAATTTTTAGGGGTAGTAGTAATACGTTCTCCTAATAATTCATGCTTATAATCAGCACCTAATGCTTTTAGTAGGTGAGGTAGCTCAGTAGTACCAAAGTACTGGTCGATATTAGGAATTTCTTTTTCTAAATCTGGTTTGTAACGTTCAGATAAGCAACCTGTAACAAATACTTTGTCTACAATTCCTTGATCTTTCTTTTCGGCATAATTTAAAATCATGTTTACCGACTCTTCTTTTGCATTGTCGATAAAACCGCAGGTATTTATAACTACGATATTCCCTTCTTCTTCAGCAGGAGCTTCATGGGTAACTTCTTTGCCACTGGCTTTCAGTTGTCCCATCAGTACTTCACTGTCATAAACGTTCTTAGAACATCCTAGGGTTATTACATTGATTTTATTCTTCTTTAACGATTTGGTTCTCATGTAGTTAAAAATTGGAGTGCAAAATTACGCTTTTTATTGATAATGAGTAATGTATGAGCGTGGTTTTTTGTAGAATTATAATGAGTTATTTTTTGTAAAAATTATATCCACATGAAGTTTTTAATAATTTCATTGAAGCTATTCTATCATAATCACTTTTAAAGCTTATTGGATAAAAGGTTTCTAATCTTAAATAATCTTCTTTGACACCTCCTTTTAGGTATCGTGTTTGTTTTTTAAACCAAAGAGCATAATTAGTATTATTTAGTTTAAAGTAAATATAGTCATCATTAAGACTAGTAATATTACTTTTATAGCATTGTAATACTTTATATAGTTGAGAGGGTAAGTTTTGATAATCAATTGATGAATCAAAATGATAACTTTTATTTTGATGTTGTTTTATTGCTTTGGAATAATGTCTATACAGTATATGAACATAAGTATAAGCATTGATTATTATTGTTTTTTTATCAATAATAATTTTTTGTTCACTAAATTTTTGTTCTTGATAATATTCGTTGATTATTTGATGAATATATTTACCATGCAGTATAATGGATTTTTCTAAATAATTGTGGTAACGATGACCAGTAAAAGTTCTTTTACAGAATTTACGAAGCTCTTTTAGTTGTTTTCCTGTTTCATTAGAGATGTAACCAATCAGATTATTTTCATTTTGTTTGCCTTTAATGGTTTGTAGCCAACTTTTATATTCTAAATTCAAATAGGATATATCTTCATCTTTTTTTTGTGGTGTGATTTTTCCAAAAGCATCTGAGGTTTCTTTATAACCGTTTAGATCTAGAAAGTATAATAAATAGGTGCTTCGAAATCGATAGTTATTACAATAAGCTAAGTCTTTAAGTTTATATGCATATTCCATGCTTCCATTTCTTCTTAAAATTTTGATTACGCTACATAAAAAAGATTCTTCAGCTAATGTGAGTGTATTGTTTTTTTCAGCTTCAATCATTAAATTATGAAAACACTGTTGATAAAGTCTTTTGTTATTATTGGTTTTAATACTATTAATTTGCTCTCGTGTATACATAAATACAGGTTTAAAACTAATTTAGTTGGCTAGTTTTGAATATTTTTTTAGGATAAAAAAGCCATTTCTAAATGATATAAAAATGGCTTTTTAACAGTAAGAAGAAAAAATGATTATAAATCTAAAGTATAAGAAAGTGTTATATCGTTATTAGTGCTTTTTACTCGTGCAGGGTCAATAAGTCCTGCATTAAAGAATTGTACATCCATTTCGCGTTGTGACCAAGAGTAAGCAAGGTCAAACCTAGAATTGTTAAATGTAAAACCAATTCCTCCTGAGTACCCTGTAAGGTCGCCCATGGTGTAACCATTTTTGTAAGGGCTTTCTTCATAACGATAACCACCTCTTAGGCTTACGTTTTTAATACGGTATTCTGCGCCTATACGCAGTTCGCCAGCAGCTGTTAATGTATTGCTAAGTTCAGTGTTAATAGCATCATAACCGTTAGATACATATTCGGTATTACTATGATCTTTATAAGAATAATCCATACTTAGTAATCCGTTTTTACCAAATACATAAGCAAGGCTACCTGTCCATTTAGAAGGTGTTTTAACAGTATAGTCGTCTAATATATAAGTAGCAAAAGGGTCTACTATAACGGTACCATTGGTTGTGCCATATGATACTACATTTTGTCGTATTTCATCTTGTAACCTTAACCAAGTAGGCGATTCATAAGCTACACCAGCTCGTAACTGTTCAGTTATTTTTACAATACTACCTAAACCAAATGATACTCCGCCACCATATGTGTAGCGTTCGTTATTAAAGCGTATCGCATTAAGTCCTGATGGAGTATTAGCATCTTCATAAAAATTAGTGGTTTTTATATGGTCGGTAAAATGCACATTTATTGTTGCTCCTAAATATACTATCTTTTTAAGTTGAGCAGCAAAGTTTAATGCTACTTTACCTTTATATCCACTACTGTTAATTCTGTTTTCGTGGTAAAAGTTATTTGCAGCATTATCGTAATTAGAAACATAATTAGTATTATTTGCTACATCTGCTACGGGATTAAATACATAAGCATTATATCCTAAGTAGGCTTGTTGTTCCCTAAAGCTAAGTTGATCGTAAAAACTATTATCGAGAGTACTTAGTGTTGTACCATTAGCATAACTAATAAAATAGCTATCTACAGAGTTAGTAGGGTTTGTACCTTGAGAGTAAATACTATTATCGAAATTATTAGTATTCTCGTAGTTAAAGCCAAGGGTGAATTTATTTACAGTTGCTTCTGGATTATTATTGTTAAATACAAAAACAGCTCCTATTTGGTTTAAATCAAAAGAGTTATCATTCTTTTTTGTTCTTGTTCCAAAGTAATTAGAGTTGTTGTTTGTATTATAGCTAGATAATGATGCTGTACCCGAGTTGTAATTAAAAACAGCACTACCAGCAGGATTAACCATAATAGCCGATGGGTCGCCACCTAAAGCACCAAATGCACCACTCATAGCACGAAATCGTGCAGAACCAGTTAAGTTATCAACCGAAAAACGGACGGCGTCACTGGCTGAGTTTAAATCTTGTTGTGCATAAGAAATTGTTGCTAACAGGCTTAAGCTAGCAAGCATTATATATTTTTTCATAACCTTATTTTTAATTGAAAACCCCATGTTATTTATAAATAACATGGGGTAGATATGTCTGTTTTATTATCCTCTTCTTCTACTGCTACCACCTCTAGAACCGCTACTGCGAGAACTACCAGATGATCTTCTGCTGCCGCCAAAACTACTAGACCTTCTTGTAGATGATGACCTCCTTGCACTGCTACTTCTTGAAGAGTTTCTTGTACTTCTACTAGTGCTAGTGTTCCTGTTTCTAGAAGAGTTGTTGTAAATACTTCTACTTCTAGAAGTGGAACTTCTAGCATTGTTATATCTACTGTTAGTAGTACCTCTACTTCTCACAGTGGTACTATTAGCTCTTCTTGAACTAGTGTTTGTAAAACGCCTGCTATTGTTGTATCTAGAGTTTGTAGCTCTAGATCTACTAGCTGTAGCCCTTCTGCTGTTTCCGTAGTAGTCACTTCTACCACCAGCATAGTATGAGTTAGACCTGTTACCTCTATAACGATTGTTTCCGTAATAGTAATTATGTCCGTGGTAATAATGATTGCCCCAGCCATAATATCCTCCATAATAAGGAGTGTACCAGTTGTTCCAACCAAGACCCCAACCCCAGTTTCCGTAGCCCCAGCCAATACCTACATTCCAGCCAATACCTACATTCCAGCCAGAACCATACCATCCATTATTCCATCCCCAACCCCCATATGGGTAATACCAGTTGTTCCATCCGTTATAACCACCATAAACATTAACGGTTACATTATCGGTTGCTTCTCCCCATCCAGGGTAAGAATTAGAACTATAAGTGGTGTAGCTAGTATTTTGTTGCGGAGCTGTATTTTCATCGTCATAAGAAGAGTACTCTTCTACATCAGTAAATGCTGTAGCTGGATATTGATTTTGAAGTGAACTAAAATATGCTTTGTAGTTCATATTTTGTCCAGAAACATTACCATCTTTATACTCAGTTACATCACCATCATTATATGTATATACGGGCTCATTGTTTTCATCATGAGGAACAGAACCATATATACCATCGTTATTATAAGAAGATGTATTTTGGTATGAACTGCATGAAGTTACGGCGAGGCCTAAGATACCCAATAGCGAATAAAGGGAGATTTGCCTCAGGTTGTAGTAATTAGTTTTCATATCTCTTCATTTTTTTTATTGTTGGGCTTGGCAAAATGGTTATTTTTGCGAAACGATTTCTATAAATAAATATAAACAATATTTGTGCCAATATAAATAAAATGGGTAAGAACTTAACTAAACGATCGGAAGATTATTCTAAATGGTATAATGAACTGGTTGTAAAAGCAGACCTTGCAGAGAACTCAGCTGTAAGAGGATGTATGGTAATAAAACCATACGGCTATGCAATTTGGGAAAAAATGCAAGCAGAGTTAGATAGAATGTTTAAAGAAACAGGTCATGAAAATGCTTATTTCCCACTGTTTATACCTAAATCTTATTTTAGTAAAGAGGCAAGCCATGTAGATGGCTTTGCAAAAGAGTGTGCTGTAGTTACTCATTATAGACTAAGAACAGGTGAGGATGGTAAAACAATAGAAGTAGATCCTGATGCTAAATTAGAAGAAGAACTTATAGTACGTCCAACTTCTGAGACTATTATATGGGATACTTATAAAGGATGGATACAATCATATCGTGATTTACCAATATTAGTAAACCAATGGGCTAATGTAGTGCGTTGGGAAATGAGAACAAGATTGTTTTTGCGTACAGCTGAATTTTTATGGCAAGAAGGGCATACTGCTCATGCAACAGAAAAAGAAGCAGTAGCAGAGGCAGAACAAATGATGAATGTATATGCTGATTTTGCAGAAAACTTTATGGCTATACCGGTTGTAAAAGGAGTAAAAACAGCAAATGAGCGTTTTGCAGGAGCAATAGAAACATATTGTATTGAAGCATTAATGCAAGATGGTAAGGCATTACAAGCAGGTACATCTCACTTTTTAGGGCAGAACTTTGCTAAAGCATTTGATGTTAAGTTTGCTACTAAAGAAGGAAAGCAAGAGCATGTATGGGCTACGTCATGGGGGGTTTCTACTCGTTTAATGGGAGCGCTTGTAATGACGCACTCTGATGATAATGGGTTAGTGTTACCACCAAACTTAGCGCCAATACAAGTTGTTATTGTACCTATATATAGAAACGATGAGCAGTTTGATGCGATATCAGAAGAAGCGAAAGAATTGATGGCTAAGTTGAGAAAGCTTAATATATCAGTTAAGTATGATAATAGAGATACGCACAAACCAGGCTTTAAGTTTAATGAATACGAGCTTAAAGGAGTTCCTGTACGTATAGCACTTGGACCAAAAGATCTTGAAAATGGTACTTTTGAAGTGGCTAGGAGGGATACACTTAGTAAAGAAGTTGTTGCTAGTGCAAATATTATAGAGCATATACAGCAACTATTAGAAGAGATACAGGCAAACTTATATACTAAAGCTCAAACTTACAGAGACGAACATACTACAGAGGTAAACAGTTTTGATGAGTTTAAAGAGGTGTTAAATAACAAAGGTGGCTTTGTGGCTGCGCACTGGGATGGTACACCTGAGACTGAAGATAAAATAAAAGATTTTACTAAAGCAACTATTAGATGTATCGCTTTAGATAGGAAAGAGGAGTCAGGTACTTGTGTACTAACAGGTAAGCCTTCTACAGGTAGAGTGCTGTTTGCAAAAGCCTATTAAAAATTTTAATTTTTTTTGTTTTGGTTATTGCGTAACTAGAAAATAGTTGTATATTTGCACCCGCATTACAGAAACAAATGGCCCGTTCGTCTATCGGCTAGGACGCCAGGTTTTCATCCTGGTAAGAGGGGTTCGATTCCCCTACGGGCTACTACTTTCTTCTAAAAGAAAATAGATTTGTTTTAGTAATTAATGGTCCGTTCGTCTAGGGGTTAGGACGCCAGGTTTTCATCCTGGTAACAGGGGTTCGATTCCCCTACGGACTACAATAAAGAAATAATTAAGGATTTTTAAGATAAAAGAAAATGGCAAATCATAAGTCAGCTTTAAAAAGAATAAGAACTAGCGAAAAGAAGAGAGTGTTGAATAAATACCAACACAAAACTACTCGTAATGCAATTAGAGCTATACGTGTGACTACTGATAAGAATGAAGCTTCAGAGAAATTATCTTCTGTAATATCTATGATTGATAAATTAGCAAAGAAGAACATTATTCATGCTAATAAGGCTTCAAACCTTAAATCACAATTAGCTAAACATGTAGCTGCTCTTTAATAAGCACTATTGTTAATAATATTATAAGCTCCCTATCGGGGGCTTTTTTTGTTTGTATATTTTGTAATGCTTTTATTTTTTTTAAATAAAAGCATTTTTGTTTGAAGTAAAAAGCTACTTCGTTCGTCTACTATAGTATAAGTACAAACAAAATAATGTCATCAAATCAAAAACGTCTTATTTCGGATATTATAAAGGAGTTCGGTTCGCAGTTGTCGAGCTTTATTTCAGGTCGGGTAAATCAAGATGAGGATGCTCAGGATATATTACAAGATGTGTGGTATCAGTTAAGCAGGCTTACTAATATGGATGAGATAGAGAATATAAGTGCATGGCTGTATCGAGTTGCTAGAAATAGGATTACTGATCGCTATCGGAAGAAAAAAGACAACTTGTTAGAGGATTATGCTTGTGAGGTAGAAGATGGAGTTTTGGAGATACGAGATATACTTTTGTTAGATACAGCTAATGATCCTGAATTGGCTTTGTTTAAAAAAACATTTTGGGATGCATTATTGGTTGCATTAAATGAATTGCCAGAGTCTCAGCGCGAAGTTTTTGTACTTAATGAAATAGATGGTGTAACGTTAAGAGAGATTGCTGATAGACAACAAGAGGGGCTTAAAACTATTATTAGTCGTAAAGGATATGCGGTAAAGCATTTGCGAAGAAGGCTACAGGGGTTGTATAATGATTTAAATAAAAAATAAAAACGAAAAAAAAATGGATAATAAAGATTATCGTGATGCAGTAAAGTTTATGCTCTTTGTACCGCTTATTATAGGTTTGATATTTGGTATATCGGCTCTTGTAATGTGGTTATGGAATGCTATTTTGCCAGATCTTATAGGTGTTAATGAGGTGGGGTATTGGCAAGCGATGGGCTTATTGTTGCTCTCTAAAATATTATTTGGAGGTTTAGGTTCAGGTAATAAGTTTAAATCAGAGAAATCTTCAAAAAAGAAATATTCTATGTGTAGGGGTGTGGGGGATGTAGGTGGCGAAGATCAATCGAATTTTTTTGATGAAGATAAGAAGGAGAGTGATAGGTGTAAATAATGAAAAATGATAGGATAAAGAAATGTATTTGTTTATCTTTTAGATAAGTTTTTGAAATAAAAATCGCGAGTAAACTATGTTTGCTTGCGATTTTTCTATAGGATTACTTTCTGGCTGCTACCATCATGTGTGGGCTTAGGGCTAAAGTGTCGGTGTTTGATTCTGTGGTGCGTATTAGTTTTAGTAGTTTTGATTTTTTGTTAGGGTTAAACCAATTTTCGAAAAAGTTTTTGTCTAACCAAGCTAACCCTTCTACGGCAAAATGTCCTTCTATTTTTAAATTGACATTTTCAAATTCTTTCCTCAAATTCTCTGGGCGATGAAAATAGGCAGGACCTAATATGCCAGGGAATTTTTCTGGAGGAAAATGTTCGCTAGTAGAGAGCTCGTCCATGCACATTGAAAATATTTCAGGTTTGTGAAACATACCGCTAGATAGTGCTGCAATGGTAGATGCTGTATAGGAAATCGCAAAACCTAATATAATTCCGCCAGTTTTTAATACCCTTTTAGCTTCTTTTAAGGCTTCTGTGCGGTCTTTTTCTTTCTGGAGGTGGTATAATGGTCCGTGTAGGACTAATATGTCAATACTGTCGTTATTGAATGGTAGTTTTTGTGCTTCTCCTATAACTGCTTTGAACTTTCTTTTAGAGGTGTTTGATCGTTGTTTAGCGGTTGTAATATGTTTTTGTACAGGATCTATTAAAGTAACGCTGTGCCCCATATTGCTTAGCCACGCTGCATAATGACCGGTACCACCTCCTACGTCTGCTATTGTTGATTTTTCAACTGTAATGTAGCGGCTAATGAGTTCTTTATTTCTTTCGAACTCTAATGGGCCTAATCCAGATTGTAGTCTTAGTTCTTCGTTGCTTTTGTTGTAGAAATCTTTTATTTCGGGATCTATGAGGCTCATGTTGCTTGTGGTAAAATTGTGATGAGACAAATATAGAGCAATAAATATAATTGCTATTGTGAGATCAGAGGTGTTTAAAAATAAAAAGAGAGATAAAATACATTATGATTTCATCTCTCTTTTATGCTCTGTGACCATGACTGGATTCGAACCAGCACGCCTATTGGCACCACCCCCTCAAGATGGCATGTCTACCAATTCCACCACATGGCCTTAAATGAAAAAAGTTAAGCAGGCAATAATGACAGCTTAACTTTTTTTAGTGACCCGACTGGGGCTCGAACCCAGGACCCCATCATTAAAAGTGATGTGCTCTACCAACTGAGCTATCGAGTCGTAGCATTAGGGAATGAAGATCTTTATTAGTGACCCGACTGGGGCTCGAACCCAGGACCCCATCATTAAAAGTGATGTGCTCTACCAACTGAGCTATCGAGTCGTTTGTCATTCCCTGAATGCGGGTGCAAATATACACATGTTTTATTTATTATTCAAAGCGATTTTATTATAAATTTGATTTTTTTTTGAGTAGAATTGTTTAAACACTTAATATGTAAGCTCTTATTATATGAAAAAAATTATTTTATGTGGGTATATGGCATCAGGAAAGACAACAATAGCGCATTTGTTGGCTAAAATGTCGAATATTGAGGCTATTGATCTTGATGAAACAATAGAAAAACAGACAGGTAAAACCATAACGCAACTTTTTGAAGATGGAGGAGAAATACAATTTAGAAAGAAAGAACACTTCGCTCTAAGAGATATTATAGTAAAAAAGGAACAGTTTGTTTTGAGTTTAGGAGGGGGGACTCCTTGTTACGCTAATAATCATGAGTTTTTAAAGCAAGAAGATGTGATATCTATATATTTAAAAACATCAATTAAAGAAATTGTAAATAGAATAGAAGGAAAGAGTAATGAACGTCCTCTATTGAATAATTTAGAGGGAGAGGAGCTACAAGAGTTTGTGGCCAAACATATGTTTGACCGTAGCTACTATTATATGCAGGCAAAGCATATAGTAAATACTGATGGTAAACAGCCAAAAGATATAGTTAACGAGATAATGAAACTACTCTAACTAAGGTAAGCATAAGCTTCATCATCTGTAAATACTACCTGTATGTGCTCTTTTAGTGATGTAGATAGCGATAAGCCTTTAAAATCAGCTTTAACAGGGTATTGCTTATGGTTACGGTCTACTAGTACGGCTGTCTTAAATTTTTTAAGAGGGACATCTAGAAAGTGTTTTACGCCATATATTAGCGTAGTTCCTGAGTTTAATACATCATCGACTAACACAAGGGCTTTGTTGGTGTATTCTTCAGGAGGTAAAGATGTTTGTATTTTATCTAGAGGTTTTAGTTTGTTTACTTTTACCTCACACAAGGTTACCTCTAGGTCAGATATCTTTTTTAAGGCAGTAGCAAGCTTTTCTGCAAAAATGTATCCATTACTAGCTATACCTGCTAATACAACTTCTTTTTCATCTGAAAAAGTTTCATATATCTGGTAAGCCATTCGTATTGTTTTATGTTCTATTTCCTGCTTTGTAAGGATAATGTGATTCATTATGTCGAGGATTATTTTTTCTCAAAGATAAAAAAGAGTTCTTTACCTTCTCGTGGTTTAATAGAATTGTGAGCTGTTTCGAGTGTGTGTATTTTAAAAAGATCACCAAAACTTTTTTGGTATTCTTCGATACTTCCACCAAATGGAGGCCCTTCTTCTGTAAGAGGGAATTGAAATAATAAGCCTGCGAGTTTACCACCTGTAGCTAAAAGGCTATGCATTTTTTGTATGTACTTAGCCCTTAATGTAGGTGGTAAAGCACAAAAAAAAGTTTGCTCTATAATTAGATCATATTGACTTTTATGTTCAAAAAAATCGCCATATAGCAAATGCTCATTACTAAGTTCAGGGAGTCTTTTTTTAATGTTTTCTAATGGGGTAGGAGCTATGTCGAGTACATAACTATTGTTGAATCCTTTTTGAATTAAATATTCAAATTCATGACCATTACCAGCGCCAGGGACTAAAATTTTTGAAGATTTATTGGTAAGTTGATCAATATATGTTTTTATGGGTAATGTAATAGTGCCAGCATCCCAAGGGAAGGAGTCAGTTTGATAGCGATTCTCCCAGTAGTTTTTGTCAAGTGTTGTCATCGTCTGTGTTTTCAGTGTTCATAGGGTTTTCAGTATAATCATCAATATCCCTACGGTCTTTTTTAGTAGGTCTACCTGTTCCTTTAGCTCTGTAATAATCTTTAGATAATTTGAGAAGTTCTAAGTGTTTAAAAGCATCAGCAGGGGTTTCATCTTTACGATAAATGTCAACAAGCTTTGCTCCTACACGGTTAGGAGGTATATCTATTACTGTAAATTTATAATTAATTTGATCGCGACGTACTGTTACTTTATCCGAAGGAAAAACTTCTCTAGCTGGTTTTACCTGTTGTTCGTTTATAGTAATATGCCCTTTTTTACAGGCTTCAGTAGCTATATTGCGGGTTTTGTAGTAGCGCGTGCACCATAAATATTTGTCAATCCTCATACTAAATCTTAAAAATCGTTGTTATAGCTGTACAAAAATAAAGTAAAATTGTATCTTGCGCCATTAAAATAAAAAAATTAAAATGAATAGATTTCTAAAGGTTTTTAGCCTGTTTTTATTAATTACATTCTTTGCTGCCTGTAATAAGGATGATGGCGCGTCTGTACCGCCGCCTAGAGATTATGCAGAACAGTATGTAACAGAGAAAGCAGATATAGAAAACTACTTGAAAACACACTATATAGCTAATGTTGATGAAGATTTTAATGTAGAACTGGAAGAAATTCCTGCATTAGGAGGTGAAGTTTCTATTTGGGATCAAACGGATTACCAACTATTAACTAAAGAAGTAAACCTTAGTGATGTGAACTTTACACTATACTATTTAGTATTGCAACAAGGAGTAGGTGAAGCACCAACAAGAGCTGATAGAGTACTTGTGTCTTACAGGGGTACTACACTTGAAGGTAATCAGTTTGATTATAATCCTTTTCCACAAGTGTATTCTTCGCTTACAGGGACTATATTAGGGTGGCAAGAAGTTATACCAATGTTTAAAACAGGTGTCTATGTAGATGTGCCAGGTAGTCCAGATCCTGCTTCTTTTGAAGATTATGGTGCTGGGGTGATGTTTTTACCATCGGCTTATGGTTACTATGAAGCTGCTCGAGTAGGCATACCTGCTTATAGTCCTTTAATCTTTAGCTTTAAACTATATGATTTAGAGTATGTAGATAGTGATGGTGATGGAATTTTAAATAAAGACGAGACGGATAATGGTATCGATATTAGAGATTTTGATAGTGATGGTGATGGTACACCTAACTATTTTGATATTGATGATGATGGGGACGGTTATTCTACTCGTTCAGAAATAACTATTCCAGGTTCTAATGATGTATATGAGTTTGAAAATATACCTACTTGTGATGGAGGTGCTGTTAAAAAACACTTAGACCCGAATTGTTTCTAGGAGTAAAAACATTAATGATAAATAGAAAAGCCTGCTCAAACTGAGCAGGCTTTTCTATTTATCATTAATAATTGTTTAAGATTTCATTTATATCTAAATCGTTTCTGTATTTCCCGATTCGAATTTTAGTTACAGTACTATCTTTAATTTTAAATAAAGCTGTGCGATTACCTCTTTTATACACAATGGTATTATTCTTTTTTTTGAAATGACTTCCAAAGTTTTTAATTACATCATTATAATGCATTCCTACTTTAACCTTGTTATTGTATATATAGATTTCTTTTCCAGATAGATAAATATCCATAAATTCTTCCGTATCTGTTCCGTAATGATACGGGTCTACAGAATCATAAACAATTAGTATACCCTGAAGTTCTGACTGTTTTAATCGCTCTTGTTTTTTAGGGTATTTAATCAGGTTATAGTGTACAAAGTTTTTATTTTTTTTATTTCTAGGGTAAATCTGTGTTTCTACTTTTGGCATGAATCCGCTTGTAACATCATCTAACTGAGACTGTATTGCTTTTACATCAACATCATTATCAAGTAATGAATATTCTAATTTAGTAGTGATAATAGTGTCTCTTTTTAATAAAGACTCTTCCTTTTTTTGAGATTCTTTTGGAATAGTTTTCTTTTCAATATTCTCTTTACATGAATAAAAAAATAGAGATATGGATAGGGCTATAAAAAAGGTTTTCTTCATGAATAATTTGATTTTTACAAATAAAAAAATCCCAACCTTTCGATTGGGATTTTAAATATAGTAAATAGAACGATTACTTTCTTGTTATCACTTTTTCTACTGCTGTAATGATAGATTGGCTGTTAAGACCATATTTTTCCATTAGTTGTGCAGGAGTTCCGCTTTCTCCAAAACTATCTTGTACCGCAACAAATTCTTGTGGTGCAGGGTTGTTAAGTGATAGTGTACGTGCTACGCTTTCGCCAAGACCACCTAATATATTATGTTCTTCGGCAGTAACTACACAACCTGTTTTAGCAACAGATTTTAGTATAATTTCCTCATCAAGAGGCTTTATAGTGTGTATATTGATAACTTCGGCAGTTATACCTTTAGCTTCTAGAGCTTCAGCAGCAATAAGGGCTTCCCATACTAAGTGACCTGTAGCTACTATAGTAACATCATTACCTTCGTTAAGTAACACACCTTTGCCTATTTTAAACTCACCATTCTCTGGTGTAAAGTTAGCTACAGATGGACGACCAAAACGTAAGTAAACAGGACCATCATGATCTGCAATTGCAATAGTAGCTGCTTTTGTTTGGTTATAATCACAAGTGTTAATTACAGTCATGCCAGGAAGCATTTTCATTAACCCTATATCTTCTAATATTTGGTGTGTAGCACCATCTTCACCTAGAGTTAACCCCGCGTGAGATGCACATATTTTTACATTTTTACCACTATAAGCAACAGATTGACGAATTTGATCGTAAACTCTACCTGTAGAGAAGTTAGCAAAAGTACCAGTAAATGGTATTTTACCACCTATAGTCATACCAGCAGCCATACCTATCATATTAGCCTCAGCAATACCTACTTGAAAGAAACGGTTAGGGTGATTCTTTTTAAAATCCCCCATTTTAAGTGAACCAATAAGGTCAGCACAAAGTGCTACTACATTTTCGTTAGTTTGTCCTAGTTCAGTAAGACCTGCTCCAAAACCAGAGCGTGTATCTTTATTTCCTGTATTTGTATATTTTTTCATGATGTTCTAATAATTAATAGTCCCCTAAAGTTTCAGCGTTCTGAGCAAAAGCTTTTTCAAGCTGCTCATCGTTAGGTGCTTTACCATGCCATGCGTGTGTATGCATCATAAAGTCTACACCATTACCCATTTCAGTGTATAGTAATACACAAACAGGTTTTCCTTTTCCTGTTCTGGCTTTAGCTTCAGTCATTCCAGTAATAATAGCTTCAATATCATTACCTTCTTTAATTTCTAGCACATCCCACCCAAAAGCTTCAAATTTAGCTTTAAGGCTACCCATAGCTAATACTTCATCTGTAGGGCCATCAATTTGCTTACCGTTAAGATCTATAGTCGAGATAAGGTTGTCTACTTTATAAGCAGATGCATACATTATAGCTTCCCAGTTTTGTCCTTCTTGTAATTCACCATCACCATGAAGGCTATATACAAGTTTATCGTCACCGTTAAGTTTTTTAGCTTGAGCAGTACCTAGAGCTACACTCATTCCTTGACCTAGAGAACCAGACGCCATACGTATACCAGGTAGTCCTTCATGTGTAGTAGGGTGACCTTGTAGTCTTGAGTTTAGTAAACGGAAAGTTGCAAGTTCTGAAACAGGGAAGTAGCCACTACGAGCAAGTACACTATAGAACACAGGAGATATGTGACCGTTAGAAAGAAAAAATACATCTTCATTTATCCCGTCCATGTCAAAACCTTCTTTGCGATCCATTAAGTTTTGGTACAGGGCTACCAAAAATTCAGTACAGCCAAGTGATCCACCAGGGTGACCAGAGTTTACGGCATGTACCATGCGAAGAATGTCTCTTCTTACCTGAATAGTTAAGTCGTTAAGTTGTTGTGTGTTAGGTTTCATTCTTAGAAATTAATTAAACTGCTGCAAAAGTAATTCTAATTTTATTGTGTGGCAAATTATTTAAACTACTAAAATAGAAGGCTTAAGCTTTGGTTAACAAAAAGATAAGTTATTATGATTTTAAGATTTTATCTGTTGGATTGTTTTCTAAGTTGAGTAATCGATAGTATATGTACAAATATTGCCGAAGGCATAAGGAAGGTTGGGAGTAGTAAGAATGGGAATTGGTTGAATTCTTGTGAGATAAATTCAGTTGATTCTCCCCATACAGAAGGTACATAGAATGAAGTTATAAATATAAATGCTGCAAATAGCACTATACCGATTCCTATAATATTCCATACAATTAATAACTTTTTAGATGCATTTTTCCTCATAGCATAAAACCCCATGAAGATTGCAGAAATACCTAATAGCACATCATAGTTGTATCCGTCAAAAGTAACTTGTTTAGGTAAAATACCTTGTGTAAAGGTAAAATAGAATAATACTTCTATAAAAGCTCTAAAACTTTGATAGAAAATAGGGACATGTGTAGGGAGTTTGTCTAGAACACTGCTATTCCTGTTTTTGTACATAAAAATAATGGTAAATAGAAACACTGGTGCTATCATGAATAATGGGATTCGTGGAGGAAATGATAAATCGTGATAAAACCCTGTTATTGATATTATATAGTGTGTAATTAACCATATGCCTAGTACAATTACTACAGTTGATAGTTTTTTGGATCTTTTTTTTGGATCAATACTATTCTTTATAAGTGCTGAGTTATAGAACCAGAGTATAATACTTAAGAGAATAACGAAAAGTAAAACGTAGGAAGCTTTTAACATGAGGTTATTGTTTAGTTAGGTTTGATAGTAATATATTGAGTGCATCTTCGCCCTCTTTTTCTATTTTGTCACGTATTTCATCCATGGCTAAGTTCCATTGTGGGATGACGTTGTCTAAAAATTCATAACCGCTATCAGTTATTTTTAGTTTAGAATATTCATCAGTATATATATAGCCACTTTTTATTAATCGGTTTAAATTTCTGTTTACGGTTGATTTCTCTAAGTAGAGTATGTCAGATATTTTTTTTTGATTAACATCTTTGCCTTTAGTAATCACAAAAAGCACACTAAGCTGGCTGCTGGTAATATTGAAATCTTTAAGATGCTTTCTAAATACATTACCTATTATTCTAGTACATCTGTTGATCTTTCCCGATATGCAAAAAGTAGGGTTACAATTGTCAATGTTGGTATATGTTTTAGCTTCTTTCATAATGCAAATGTATCAAAAGTTGTATATACAACCTGATGAATAATTGATAAAATATAAAATCTTGAATAATAAAGTTATCTTTGCAGGCTGTAAAAGACACTCATGAAATTCGATTTACTTACTAAAGATCCACAGAGCAAAGCCAGAGCAGGTAAACTTACTACTGATCATGGCGTTATAGAGACACCAATATTTATGCCTGTAGGTACTATGGGTACCGTAAAAGGTGTGCATCAGCGCGAGCTTAAAAATGATATTAATCCTGATATTATTTTAGGAAATACATATCATTTATATCTACGTCCAAAAACGGGGATATTAGAAAAAGCTGGCGGACTGCATAAATTTATGAATTGGGATAGACCAATACTTACTGATAGTGGTGGGTATCAGGTGTACTCACTTTCGGGAAATAGAAAGATAAAAGAAGAAGGAGTAAAGTTTAAATCACACATTGATGGTTCATACCATTTCTTTTCGCCAGAAAATGTAATGGAAATTCAACGTACTATTGGTGCTGATATCATTATGGCGTTTGACGAGTGTACACCTTACCCGTGCGACTATCGTTATGCAAAACGCTCTATGCACATGACGCATCGTTGGTTAGACCGTTGTATTAATCATTTAGATAAGTTACCATACAAGTATGGTTATAGCCAAGCATTTTTCCCGATAGTACAAGGTAGTACTTATAAAGATTTGAGAAAACAATCAGCAGAGTATATTGCTAATGCTGGAGCTGTGGGTAATGCTATTGGAGGTCTATCTGTAGGAGAGCCTGCTGAGGAAATGTATGGAATGACTGATGTAGTTTGTAGTGTGTTGCCAGAAGATAAGCCTCGTTATTTAATGGGGGTGGGTACACCTATAAATATTCTTGAAAATATAGCACTAGGGGTAGATATGTTTGACTGTGTTATGCCTACGCGTAATGCTCGTAACGGAATGTTATTTACTGCTAACGGTTCTATTAATATAAAAAATAAGAAATGGGAGGATGATTTTTCTCCTATAGACGAAATGGGCATAACCTTTGTAGATACGGAATACTCGAAAGCCTATTTAAGACACTTGTTTGCATCTAACGAATATCTTGGTAAGCAAATTGCTACGATACATAATCTTGGATTCTATATGTGGTTGGTTCGTGAGGCAAGAAAGCATATATTAGCAGGAGATTTCCGAGAATGGAAAGACATGATGGTTAAAAATATGGATCAAAGGTTATAAATATATTTTAAGCACAAAGCCTAGTGAAAATAATAGATTGGTATATCCTGAAACGTTACCTAGCTACATTTTTTGTAATGCTATTACTGTTTATTCCTATTGGGATAGTGATAGATGTGTCAGAAAAGATAAATAAGATACTTAAAAACAAAGTGCCTTTTGTAGATGTAGCACTATATTATGCCGATTTTACGGTTTATTTTGCAAATTTACTTTTTCCTATTTTTTTGTTTCTATCAGTTATATGGTTTACTTCTAAGCTAGCTAATAATACAGAGATTGTTGCTATACTAAGTTCAGGTATATCATTTAATCGTTTTCTTCGCCCTTATATAATAGGAGCTACATTTATATCATTACTAGCGTTAGTAATGGGGTTCTTTTTTGTGCCAAAAGCTAGTAAAGGTTTTAACGATTTTAGATATAAATATCTTAAAAACAATCAAGCGGTAAGAAAAAGTCAAGACGTTTATAAACAAATAAGCGATAACGAATATATTTACGTTCGAAGCTTCAACTATTTAGAAAAGAAAGGATATAACTTTAATCTAGAGAAGTTTGAAGATAATAAGATGCTGTATAAGATAAATGCAAGTAGTATTAGATGGAATCCAGAAGATAGTACTTATACATTATCAAGTTATAGTAAGCGTACGGTGGGGAAGATGGGAGATATTCTAGAATCGGCTAAAGAGAAGAAGTTTAAGTTTAATTTTGAGCCAGATGATCTTACACCGGCGGTATATGCTGCTGAAACAATGACATTGGGTGAATTAAACCGTTTTATAGATAAAGAACGTTCAAGCGGGTCGGGTAACATAAATGCCTACCTTGTTGTGTTATATAAAAAATATAGTATTCCCGTTTCAGCATTTATTCTTACAGTAATTGCTGTTGCAGTATCCTCTATGAAAAGAAGAGGTGGTATGGGAGTTAACCTTGCCATGGGTATAGGGCTTGCCTTTACTTACATTTTCTTTGATAAGGTTTTTGGTACTATGGCAGAGAAGTCGAGTATTCCTCCGCTTATTGCTGTATGGTTTCCTAACATAGCATTTGGTATACTTGCTATTTTCCTATTACGAAATGCTAGGCGATAATTTAAAAAGTTACTTACAGCTTCATTTTATAGTATTTATATGGGGCTTTACAGCCGTTATTGGCGCGTTAATATCGTTAGATGCTTTGCCATTAGTATGGTTCAGGATGTCTATAGCTGTACTTCTTGTTTTATTATACATCATAGTAAAACGAATACCACTTAAAATACCTCCTAAAACTATAATAGGTTTTTTAATAGCAGGCTTAGTTATAGCCTTGCATTGGCTTACCTTTTTTAAGGCCATAAAAGTGTCTAATGTATCGGTTACATTAGCTTGTCTTTCTACAGGAGCTTTTTTTACAGCATTATTAGAACCATTATTCTTTGGACGAAAAGTTATTTGGTATGAAGTACTCTTTGGCTTATTTGTAGTTGGAGGGCTATATATTATATTTAAGTTTGAAGGTAACTATTTCGAAGGAATAGTATTAGCACTTACATCAGCATTTCTCTCAGCATGCTTCTCTATCATCAACGGTAAATACGCTAAAGAGTATGACCCAACGGTAATAACACTTTATGAACTCTTTGGAGGTGTGTTTTTCCTGTCACTATATTTATTGTTTACAGGTAGTTTTACACCAGAGTTTTTTGTAGTGTCATCTAACGATTGGATATGGCTTTTTGTATTAGGTTCTTTTTGTACAGCCTATGCTTTTATAGTTTCGGTACAAGTAATGAAGTTTTTAAGCCCATATACGGTAATGCTAACCATAAATATGGAGCCAGTTTATGGTATTATTCTCGCATTATTAGTGTTTAATGATAAAGAAAAGATGAGTTGGACCTTTTACTTAGGTGCCGCAATAATTATAACAACAGTGATTCTCAACGGTATACTTAAAAAATATACCAAAACTGCAAAGTAAATAGTAAGGTTTTGTTTTTATCTAACCTTAAAATTTTATCTTTGTAGTTCGAACCAAAAGTAAAATTCTGTCGGAATTATGGAATATTTAGATTTTGAACTACCTATTAAAGAGCTTGAAGAACAGCTTGATAAATGTACAGTTATAGGTCAGGAATCGGATGTTGATGTATCAAATACATGCAAACAGATCGAGAAAAAATTAGAAGAAACTAAGAAGAAAATATATAAAAACCTTACTGCTTGGCAGAGAGTTCAGCTTTCTAGACACCCAAGTAGACCATATACAATGGATCATGTAAAGGCGCTTATGGGCGATACTTTCCTTGAGCTATTTGGAGATAGAGGTTTTAAAGATGATAAAGCCATGATAGGTGGTCTAGGTAAAATAGGCGATCAATCTTTTATGGTTATCGGACAACAAAAAGGTTATAACACAAAAACAAGACAGTACCGTAACTTTGGTATGGCTAATCCAGAAGGGTATCGTAAGGCTTTACGTCTAATGAAAATGGCTGAAAAGTTTGGTATACCTGTAATTACACTTGTTGATACTCCAGGAGCATATCCGGGTCTAGAAGCTGAAGAGCGTGGACAGGGAGAGGCTATTGCCAGAAATATTTTTGAAATGGTACGTTTAACAGTGCCTATCATAACTATTGTTATTGGTGAAGGTGCTTCAGGTGGAGCATTAGGTATAGGTGTAGGAGATAAAGTATTCATGTTAGAAAACACATGGTACTCTGTAATTTCTCCAGAATCTTGTTCATCTATACTATGGAGAAGTTGGGAGTTTAAAGAACAAGCTGCTGAGGCATTAAAGCTAACTTCTTTTGACATGAAGAAACAAAGACTTATTGATGATATTATTCCAGAACCATTAGGAGGAGCTCATTATGATAGAGCTAATACCTTTAAAAATGTGGAAGAATACATTATGAAAGCATATAATGAATTAAAAGACTTATCAACAACCGATTTATTGGCTAAAAGAATGGATAAGTACAGTAATATGGGCGAATTTAAAGAATAGTAGGTCATTTTGATAAAATATATCCGAAGCCTTACAGCTTCGGATTTTTTTTGACTTATTAACAGTTGGAGGGTGGTTTATGAACACGTTATCAACACCTTTGCCTTAACAATTACTTAAACTACCCATTTCAATTTTAATTACATTAGCATAATGGAAAATATCAAGAATATGAACCCGGTAAAAGTTGATAAGTCAACAATTATCAACTTAGAGAAAGGTAAGTTGCCTCCTCAAGCCCTCGATTTAGAAGAAGCTGTTTTAGGGGCAATGATGATTGACAAAAAGGGAGTTGATGAGGTTATCGATATTCTTCAGCCTGATGCTTTTTATAAAGATGCACATAAGCATATTTATGAAGCAATAGTAGAGTTGTTTAACGATACACAGCCAATTGACCTTTTAACAGTATCGTCACAACTAAAAAAAACAGCTAAGTTAGAGCTAGCAGGTGGTGATTACTACTTGATACAGCTTACACAAAAAATATCATCATCTGCACATATTGAGTTTCACTCACGAATTATATTACAGAAATTTATACAACGTAGTTTGATAAAAATTTCGAGTGAAATTATAGAAGAATCGTATGATGAAACTACTGATGTATTTGATTTACTTGATAAAGCAGAATCTAAACTTTATGAAGTAACACAGGGTAATATTAAGCGTAGTTCTGAAACAGCGCAAAGTCTTGTAATACAAGCTAAGAAACGTATAGAAGAAATAGCGAATAAAGAAGGAATGAGTGGTGTAGCCACTGGTTTTGAAAATTTAGATAAACTAACATCGGGTTGGCAGCCTAGTGATTTGATTATTATAGCAGCAAGGCCAGGTATGGGTAAAACCGCCTTTGTACTTTCTATGGCGCGTAATATTGCTATAGATTTTGGTCACCCTGTAGCGCTGTTCTCACTGGAGATGTCTTCTGTACAGTTAATTACACGTCTGATATCGAGTGAAACAGGACTATCTTCTGAGAAATTAAGAACTGGTAAATTAGAAAAACACGAGTGGGAGCAATTAAGTATCAAAGTGAAAGATCTTGAAAAAGCACCACTATATATAGATGATACACCATCACTTTCAATATTTGACCTTAGAGCAAAAGCAAGGCGTCTTGCTTCACAATTTGGTATTAGATTGATAGTAGTTGATTACTTACAGTTAATGACTGCAGGTGGTAGTGGTAAAAACGGAGGTAACAGGGAACAAGAAATATCTACTATTTCTCGAAATCTAAAAGCATTAGCAAAAGAACTTAATGTACCAGTTATTGCACTATCTCAGTTATCGCGTGCCGTAGAAACACGTGGTTCGAGTAAGCGACCTTTACTATCGGATTTGAGGGAATCGGGAGCGATTGAGCAGGATGCCGATATTGTATCGTTTATTTATCGTCCTGAATATTATAAAATTGATGAGTGGGATGATGAAGAGCGTTCTCCTACGCAAGGGCAAGCCGAGTTTATTGTAGCAAAACACCGTAATGGTGGTTTAGATAATTTGAGACTTAAATTTATTGGTAATCTTGGTAAGTTTGACAATTTAGATGACTTTAGTTCGCCATTTGACGAGTTACCATCGAGTATGAATGATAATGATCCAAATGCTTTTATTACTAAAAATTTACCATCAGCTAATGATGCTTTTGGTAGTAATATGAATAGTGGTGGAGGTGATGATGATGTTCCGTTTTAAAGTTTTATAAATTGTAAGAATAGATATAACTAACCATAACTATTACTAACATGAACAATATTCGATTACTGACAATTCTATTTTTGATATTAAATTTTCTTTGTGTGGATGTAAGAGCGCAAGAAAATGAAGTTGTAAAATCTAAAGTTGATTTTAATTCATCAGATTCACAGGAAAGTATTTTTCCTATTCCTCTTGGAATCATAAATGATTACAGTGATGTTTTTAGCATTTATCAAATAAAGGAATTGTCGAATATATTGTATGATTATGATTTAGAAACGACAAGGCAAATTGTAGTGGTTACTATTGATGATATTTCAGGTTATGATGATATTCAAAAATATGCTACTGATTTAGGGAATGAGTGGGGAGTTGGTACTGCTGAAAAAGATAATGGACTTGTAATCGTGTTGAGTATTCCGTTAAGAAAGTTAGCAATAGCAACAGGTAGTGGTGTTGATCACATTTTAACAGATGAAATTTGTAAAAGTGTAATTGACAATATTATTATACCAGAGTTTAAGACAAGGAAATATTATGATGGAGTAAAAAAAGGTATAGATGAATTAATTACAGTTTGGGATAATGAAAAATAAAATTATTTACTTTTTCCAATGCTTTTAATTTTATTATAGATAAAGAAAAAGCGTATCAGTGTTAACTGATACGCTTTTTTTGTATGTAGAATGTATACTAGTTTGCTTGTAAAGCAATATTTCTATCTTCTATCATTTTTTCAGCTTCGGCAATAGCAGTAACTGTTTTTATAACAGAATCTGGTGTTACAGATATACTATCGATACCTAAACTCACTAAAAATTGTGCAAAATCAGGAAAATCTGATGGTCCTTGACCGCAGATTCCAACTTTTACACCAGCTTTTTTAGCGGTAGTAATAAGCATTTCTAGCATTCTTTTAACAGCAGGATTACGCTCATCATACAAATGTGCTACTAAAGAAGAATCTCTATCTAGCCCTAATGTAAGCTGAGTAAGGTCGTTACTACCTATAGAGAAACCATCAATATGTTCTGCAAATTCAGCAGCCATAAGTATGTTAGATGGTACTTCTGCCATAAGGAAAAGTTCTAAATCGTGTTCACCACGTACTAAACCATACTCTTTCATTACTTCAGTTACCTGTATTAGTTCTTCTACCGTACGGCAGAAAGGTACCATTACAGTAACATTTTTAAGTCCCATTTCTTCACGTACTTTTTTAATAGCACGACATTCTAAACCAAAAGCTTCTTTATATGCTTCAGAGTAATAACGAGAAGCACCACGCCAACCGATCATTGGATTTTCTTCATTTGGTTCATAGTGTTTACCTCCTAATAAGTTATAGTATTCGTTAGTTTTAAAGTCAGAGAAACGAACAATTGTTTTATTAGGGTAGAATGAAGATGCTATTTTAGCAATACCATCAGCAAGTTTATTGATGAAAAAAGTTTCCTCATCAGGGTAACCTGTTATTTTCTTTTCTATTTCGGCTGTAAGTTCAGCATCATTAAGGTTACGATGGTTCATTAATGCTAGAGGGTGTACCTCAATATAGTTATTAATGATAAACTCTTCACGAGCAAGTCCTACACCTTTGTTTGGTAAATGAGAAAATTGGAATGCCATACCTGGAGAGGCAACATTTAGCATAATATCTGTTTTTACCTCTGGTAATAAACTAAGATCGTGCTCTTTTTCAGCATATGTTATTTCTCCTTCATATATATACCCCTTATCACCTTCAGCACAAGATGCTGTTATGGTCATGCCTTCTTTAATTAAATCGGTAGCATTACCACAGCCTACAATTGCAGGAATTCCCATTTCACGTGCTATAATAGCAGCATGACAAGTACGACCACCTTTATTTGTAATAATAGCAGATGCTTTTTTCATGATAGGTTCCCAGTCAGGATCTGTCATATCAGTTACCAGTACAGCACCAGGAGTAAACTCATGACCTTCGGTAACTCTTTTATCCATAGAGAATATAATGTTAGCTTTACCACTACCTATTTTATCACCTACAGCTATACCACTTGTAATTACTTTTTCATGGCGAGTTTCATCTTCCATGATATATTCGGTAATTGTAGTAGGTTTGTCGTTTTGAGAGTGTATTGTTTCTGGTCTTGCTTGTACAATAAACAGCTCTTTAGTTAATCCATCAATAGCCCACTCTACATCCATAGGAGTCCATTTGTCTCTTATTTTTGTATAGTAATCTTCAATAATAACAACCCATTTAGCCAGTTTTATTACGTTTTCTTCGCTAAGGCAAAAACGTGTACGGAATTTTTCTTCGGTTTGGATTACTTTAACTCTTTCGTATCCACCTTTTCCATAAATCATCATTTTATCCTTGTTTCCTAACTTTTTCTCTATTATAGCATTGTAACCTTCTTTTAATAAGGGTTTGAATACTATAAATTCATCAGGAGATATAGCACCTTGTACTAGCATTT
Source organism: Flavobacterium sp. MedPE-SWcel (assembly GCA_001874325.1). Lineage (GTDB taxonomy): Bacteria > Bacteroidota > Bacteroidia > Flavobacteriales > Flavobacteriaceae > Flavobacterium. The sequence continues at coordinate 45,951 of MPCW01000016.1, forward strand.
CGCCAAGTCCAACAGTACCATTGATAACTACAGCATCTTTAAAGCCACTTTCTGTATCTATAGAGAAAGCTACTCCAGAAGTTCCTAAATCACTACGTACCATTTTTTGTACACATACTGATAAACCTAGTTGTAATAAATCATATCCAAAACGTCTTCTATAACTAATCGCTCTATCTGTAAATAATGATGCAAAACATTTTCTGATACTATCCATTAATGTTTCTGCACCACGTACATTTAAGTAAGATTCTTGTTGTCCTGCAAAAGAAGCATCTGGTAAATCCTCAGCAGTAGCAGAACTACGAACAGCAACATCAGTCATTTCTTGACCATACTGTTGAGAAAGTGCTTCATAGCGAGCGGTAATTTCGGCGCTCATTTCATCAGGAAACTTTCCATTTAAGAACGCTTGTCTAATTTGCATACCACCTCTACGTAATGACTCTATATCATCATAGTCAATAGCTTCTACAGTTTCAGTAATAGTTTTGTCAAGTGAATTGTGTTTTAAGAATGCCTTGTATGCAGCTACAGTAACTACAAACCCATCGGGAATATTAACTCCTAGGCTTGTAAGATTTTGAAGCATTTCTCCTAAAGAGGCATTTTTTCCTCCAACGCGTGGGATGTCGTTAATCCCAACATTTTTTAAAAGTAGTGTAAAATCCATGGTGTGTTGTAAATGTTAATTAATTGTTGATTATTAGTTAAATTGGATTTTTTTTAAATGTTTCGCAAATATATGATGTATTTTGTGTTTACGAAAACGTTTTAGTTTAATTTATTAGTAAATTATCCTTAATACCTAATGATGGGGATGTTTCTTTTATTATGATAATGCTATATTTTATATGTAGCTGTTGCAAAAATCATTTTGTTATCTTTGGATATAAATATTTGCTACTGATGTTGAGAAAAATAATAATACCGCTTTTACTACTTTTATCATTTACAGTAAAGGCATCGATGATTTTGTTGCCAATGGATGAAACATCTCAGGTAAATCATTTAAAAGCTTACGGTATTACCTACTGGGCACTTGATAAAAACTATAAAACAAGTTGGTTGCTTAATTATAGAGGTGGTTCTTTTTTACTGCCAGATACCGAAGAAATAAGACGTGAATGCCAGATAAGAGGCGTAAGTTTTGAAGTGCTAAGTAATGGAGAGGCTAATAGTATTTTAGATGAAATAAGCAGTCCATCACAAAATATGGAAACGGTAATATTAGAAAAAGCACCTAAAATTGCGGTATATTCACCACCAGGAAAACAACCTTGGGATGATGCTGTAACGTTAGTACTTACTTATGCCGAGATCCCTTTTACTACTATTTATGATGAAGAGGTGTTAAGTGATGCTTTGTTGTTATATGATTGGTTACACTTACATCATGAAGATTTTACAGGACAGTATGGTAGGTTTTTTGGGGCTTATAGAAATGCGCCTTGGTACTTAAAACAGAAAAGAGAGGCTGAGGAACTTGCAGCTAAACTGGGCTATAGTAAAGTTTCTGAAGAAAAAATGGCTGTAGCTAATAAAATACGAAACTATGTTATAGGTGGTGGTTTTATGTTTGCAATGTGTTCAGCTACCGATAGTTTTGATATTGCGCTTTCGGCAGAAGGTGTAGATATTTGCGAACCAATGTTTGATGGTGATGCTAGTGATGCAAATTATCAATCTAAGATAGATTATAACAATTCGTTTGCCTTCAAAAATTTTATATTAGAGCGTAACCCTGTTATTTATGAGTTTTCGGATATTGATACTACTAGAGATAGACGTATATTACCAGATGTAGATTATTTTACTTTAATGGAATATTCTGCTAAATGGGATCCTATCCCTTCAATGTTGTGTCAAAATCATACTCAGCTTGTAAAAGGGTTTATGGGGCAAACTACGGCTTTTAGAAGTGATAAAGTGAAATCTAATATATTAGTAATGGGTGAGAATAAACAGAATAATGAAGCTCGTTACATACATGGTACTAAGGGTAAAGGGATGTTTACTTTTTATGGGGGGCATGATCCTGAAGATTATCAGCATAGAGTAGGGGATGCTCCTACAGTATTAGATCTTCACCCTAATTCTCCTGGTTATAGGTTAATACTTAATAATGTATTATTCCCTGCGGCAAAGAAGAAAAAATTAAAGACTTAATTATGGTATTATTATACATAATAATGTTGCTTATCCCGTTTACAGTATTTATTTGGATCTCTTATGGCGAGTTATATCGTAAACATATTACTATTACTTCGAGGTGGCCTAAACTTAAAGAAATTGATGAAGTGATCTTTAAAAGAGAAAATTCATTATTGACAAACAGGATGATTCAGTTTAAGTATTTATATATACTTTACTTAGTAACAGTTGTTCTGTCGATTGTTTCGTACTTATGCTTTTTATTTATTCTTTTACTTTAATGGGTAACTCACCATATAAATAACTTCCACCTACTTTTTCTAAATTCACATTTACATCAAGTTCATCACTAGTGCGTACTCCTACTAAATTAACATCTATTGGAGCACCACTTTTTAGTGTAACGTTTATGCTACCATCTTCGTTAAGTGGTACTACAGCATAGTTACTATTAGGAATTATACTTTTGTTATTATAATCATTGGCATATGCTTTAGGTATAATATCAATGCTATTCAAAATATTAATAACTAAACAAGCAGCGATTACTGTAAGAATGATTTTAGTATAACGATCGGTTTTCATAATTAAAATGTTCTTTAAAATTAGAATACTAAAATACATAAAAAAGCCGCTCAATATTGAGCGGCTTTTTCTATAAGTAAGAAATAAATATATTGTTATTATATAAAAACGTTCTTATTTTACTTGCTTAACGATAGCAGCAAATGCTTCTGGGTGATTCATAGCAAGATCTGCAAGAACTTTACGGTTCAATTCGATACCTGCGCCTTTTATTTTCCCCATGAATTGAGAATAGTTCATTCCATGCATTCTTGCACCAGCGTTGATACGCATGATCCATAGTGAACGGAAATTTCTTTTCTTTTGCTTTCTATCACGGTAAGCATAAACCATTGCTTTTTCTACCGCGTTTTTAGCTACTGTCCAAACGTTTTTACGTCTTCCAAAGTATCCTTTGGCTTGCTTCAATACTCTTTTTCTACGAGCTCTTGATGCTACTGAATTTACTGATCTAGGCATAATTTTCTTTGTTTTTGTAGTAGGCGCTCTATGTATTTATAGAATCTTGATGAGCCGTACTCCAGGGTTATTTAAATTTGTTTAACCGAAATGTCGATTACATTAATCGCATTTGTATTTTAATGTTCTTCTCATCAGCTGGGTGAACCAGAGTTGAATGAGTAAGTGCAAGCTTACGCTTCTTACTTTTCTTAGTCAAGATGTGACTTTTAAAAGCATGCTTTCTTTTAATCTTTCCTGAGCCAGTAAGTTTAAAACGTTTCTTGGCGCTGGATTTGGTTTTCATTTTAGGCATTTTCTTCCTGTATTTGATTTATTCTTACTTACTATTTTTTCTTCTTAGGAGCAATAAACATAATCATTCTTTTACCTTCAAGTACTGGCATAGCCTCTACTTTACCATACTCTTCTAAGTCTTGAGCAAGTCTTAGTAAAAGAATTTGTCCTTGTTCCTTATAGATTATAGAACGTCCTTTAAAGAATACAAATGCTTTTAGTTTAGCTCCCTCTTTAAGGAACTTAACAGCATTCTTCTTCTTAAACTCATAATCATGCTCATCTGTCTGCGGTCCAAAACGAATTTCTTTAACCGTAATTTGTGTAGACTTTGCTTTAAGCATTTTATCACGCTTCTTTTGCTCGTAAAGAAACTTCTTGTAATCCATGATTTTACATACAGGAGGACTTGCTTTAGGAGAAATCTCTACTAAATCTAGTTCCTGTTGTTCTGCCATGCGTAGTGCTTCCGATGTCTTATATACACCAGTATCTACGTTTTCACCTACAAGTCTTACTTCTGGTACACGAATACCATTATTAGTCCTGTGTGCGTCTTTTTTTTCTATTCGAGGTTGAAAACCTCTGTTATTTCTTATAGCTATGGCTTTAAAATTTTAAGTTAAACTTGAAATGTTTTTAGTGTTTTATTTACTTCTTCTTGTATTAAACAAGAAAATTCTTCAATTGTCATGCTTTGATTTGACTTTCCAGAATCACCTTGACGCCTTACAGCGACTGTTCCATTTTTCTCTTCTTCCTCTCCTACAATCAGCATAAACGGTATCTTCTGCATCTCTGCTTCACGTATCTTTTTACCAATCGTTTCGTTTCTGTTGTCAATTAGGGCGCGAATTTCGTCATTTTCTAGCAAATCTGAAACTTTTTTAGCATAATTTTCATATTTCTCACTAAGAGACAATATGATAGCTTGCTCTGGCATTAGCCAAAGTGGGAAATTTCCTGCTGTATTTTCAAGTAAGATTGCAATAAATCGCTCCATCGATCCAAACGGTGCACGGTGAATCATAACAGGGCGGTGTAACTCGTTATCAGAACCTTTATAATTTAAATCAAAACGCTCAGGTAAGTTGTAGTCTACCTGAATTGTACCTAATTGCCACTGACGACCTAAAGCGTCCTTAACCATAAAGTCAAGCTTAGGGCCATAAAAAGCAGCTTCGCCATATTCAACAACTGTATCAAGACCTTTGTCTTTTGCAGCATTTATAATCGCATTTTCAGCTTTTTCCCAGTTTTCATCAGTACCTATGTATTTGTCTCTATCTTCTTGATCGCGTAATGATATTTGCGCACTAAAGTTTTCAAAACCAAGAGAACTGAATACATATAGTACTAAGTCAATCACTTTTTTAAACTCCTCGTCTAACTGATCTGGAGTACAGAAAATGTGAGCATCATCTTGCGTAAAACCACGCACACGTGTTAAACCATGTAACTCACCACTTTGTTCATAACGGTAAACTGTACCAAATTCAGCATAACGCTTAGGTAAATCTTTATAAGACCATGGCTTACTGTTAAAAATTTCGCAGTGATGCGGACAGTTCATTGGTTTTAATAAAAACTCTTCACCTTCGTTTGGAGTATTTATTGGCTGAAAACTATCAGCACCATACTTAGCATAGTGACCGGATGTTTCATATAATTCTTTTTGTCCAATATGTGGAGTTATTACCTGCTCATATCCTGCTTTCTTTTGAGCTTTCTTTAAAAAGTCCTCTAAACGCTCACGCAATGCAGCACCTTTTGGTAACCACATTGGTAAACCTTGTCCAACCCTTTGAGAAAAAGTAAATAACTCTAACTCTTTACCAAGCTTACGGTGATCACGACGTTTTGCTTCTTCTAATAACTCTAAGTGTTCTTTTAGTTCCTTTTGTTTCGGGAACGAGATACCATACACACGAGTAAGTTGCTTGTTCTTTTCATCTCCACGCCAGTAAGCACCAGCCACACTCATAACCTTCATTGCCTTGATGATACCTGTGTTAGGTATATGTCCTCCACGGCAAAGATCTGTAAATGTAGCATGATCGCAAAAAGAGATAGTACCATCTTCTAGGTTTTCTATCAACTCTACTTTATACGGGTTTTCTTCGTTCTTATACATTTCTAATGCTTCGGCTTTAGATACCGAACGCATTGTAAATTCATGTTTCTCTCTAGCTATAGAAAGCACTTTGTCCTCTATTGCTTTAAAATCTTTATCTCCCACAACATGGTCGCCAAAATCTACGTCATAATAAAATCCATTCTCTATAGCAGGACCAATAGTAAGCTTAACACCAGGATATAACTCTTGTAATGCTTGTGCTAAAACGTGTGAAGAAGAATGCCAAAAAGCTTTTTTACCCTCAACATCATTCCAAGTATATAATATTAACGAACCATCGGTGGTCATAGGGGTTTTTGTTTCGATGGTTGTACCATTAAAACTTGCCGAAATAACATTTCTAGCTAAACCTGAGCTTATGCTCATAGCAACATCATGAGGTGTTACCCCACTGTTGAATTCCTTTACTGACCCATCGGGTAATGTAATATGTATCATTGTTAAAATTTTATGAGTAGCAAAGATAGGAGATTCGGCGGAGTGGTGCAATACTCTAAACTAGATACTAAGTGGTAGTTTGTTTTTTTTATGTTATTTTATTTCTTGCTCTTTTGTGTTGAAATAAACTGGTTGAATAATTTGATTTAGTAATTGAGGTATGTGTAAGGTCTTGATGTAAAAAAAGCCCGCTATATAGCGGGCTTTTTTATTAATCATCATCGTAATGTTCGTGTTCTTCGTGCTCCTCTTCATAATGTTCATGCTCTGAGTTATCGATTGTCGCACCTTCTCGTATTTCGGTATGGCGAATTTCGCCACCAGTAGTTCCTGCTTTACTCGCAAAAAATATAACTACAAAACTAAATAATAATGTTGCTATACTAATAGGTGTTGCAAACGACTTGTTTTTAAAATTAGCCCAAAGCCCTAGTAGCGCAATACCGCCTAAAGCATAAGAAAGAAGTATAAAAGTTTCGGCAACCTCTTCATGTTCATGTATAATGTCATGGCTTACAATATGCATTTCTTCAACAATCTCTTCAGCCCCTTCACCAGACGCAGCTGCGGGTATAGTGGATAATGCACCAAGTATGAAAACAAAGTATGCTGTACGTTTTACAATTGCCGAGCGTGTAATAAAACCGCCAAGCATAATAAGTACACCTATAATTGGTATAATGATAGGTAAATGATTTACCGCAAGATGAAAATGAGCATCATTCATATAATTCAATTTTTTATTTTGAATTGATAAAAGTAATAAAATTTTATTTTTCACCTATTATACATAGAGTTATTAAGTTTATTGTTTAGGATAGAATTAGAAAACACTTATGAAAAGGTGGGTGTGTGAGGTTGATTCTTAAGTTATATAATGATTCTTTAGGTTGAAAAATATTCACTAACTTGTCTGTAATGAATATGATATGTTTACTTTTGTCGAGTTGAAATTTAAATAATTAATTACTATTGTTTTGTTATGGAAGCTTCTGTAGGTACCATTTTAATAACTTTTCATGTAAATGTCCGCCTTGATGATGTAGTAGGAGGGATGGAGAAAAAAGGATATATGGATAGATGGGGTGAGTTGTCTAGTAATAGGGTACACTTGTTGCCAAGAACAAGTTTATGGCATAATTTTAAATCTACAGATGCAGCACTTCTAGACCTTAGAAATGTTTGTACCTCTATGAATATCTTAATAGAGAGTGCAGTTGCTGTAGAAGCGGCAGGTTTTAAAAGTTTTTGATGTATATATAGTGTATAAGTACATTTGAGTTTTACTACAAAAGCACCCATCGAGGCGCTTTTTGTGTTTAAGGCCCCATACACCCTACCAAAATCACCACCCTTAAAAAAACTTTTCATTACAAAGCGTAGATTACCAGAACATTAAGAAAACCTCAAAAAAAAGTAATAATAACCCATTGTCTATCCAGAAA
>MPCW01000017.1 GCA_001874325.1 Flavobacterium sp. MedPE-SWcel
AGACTGTGTCTTGTAGTTATACTTTATATATAATAGCTTTATTTTAGTTTAGAGTAGTTGTATAATTTACTCTAATAGTTGTATAATCATTTGCAAATAATAATCAATATTTATTTTAAAAATTAAGCAAATAAAAAAGGTGACTGTATAGCCACCTTTCTTTATTTGAATATTTTGTTGATTATTTTTTATAGTTGATTGCTATAAAAACCTAAATCCTTTTCTTCTTTTTGATTTGGAAATTTTATAATTTTTCTTGAATCATCTTGAGTTACCTCATTAGTTTTTTCTGATTTTGTAAATGATTCTGCCATCATTTTATTAATCATCTCTTTACTTTCTTGAGGAGAAGTTGGCATCGATACAGGAGCACCATTATTACTCATAGATTGTAATGTATCATAATGTTGAGTAATCATAAGTAGGGCAGAAGCTTCAGTTGAATTAATTCCTGACTTACCTAATAAGTTAAGACTTTCTGTAAGACTTTTAGCAACCTCTAGTCTTTGGTTAGCAACCCATTGTGATTCTAAACGTCTACTTTCAGATTCTGCTCTAGCCTTAGCTAAAATATTAATCTGTAAAGTTTCAGCTTCATACTCTGCTGCTGATTTTTCTAAATCTGCTGCATTAATCCTATTCATTGCATTTTTTACATGAATATCAGGATCAACATCAGTAGTTAATGTGTTGATAACATCATAACCAAAAGCATTAATTTTTTCTGATAAAGAATCATTTACAATAACTGCAATTTCATCTTTATTTTCAAAAACTTCATCAAGGTTAAGTTTAGGTATTTCTGCACGAACAATATTTGTAACATAAGCACTAATTTGTTCATACGGATTTTCCATATTGTAGTAAGCATCATAAACGTTGTCTTTAGATACTTTAAATTGTACAGATATAGTAAGCGTAACAAAAATGTTTTCTTTTGTTTTAGTTTCTATATGTACATCCAGTTGTTGAATTTTAAGGCTGAATTTTTCAGCTACCTTATCAATAAAAGGAATTTTAAATTGTAATCCGGCATGTCTCACATTTTGAAACTTACCAAATCTCTCAATTATTACTGCTGTGTGTTGTTTGACAGTAAATGTACTGAGAAGAAAAACAAAAAATATAATAGCAATGGAGGGCAGAGCAAAATAGAAAATGTTTTCCATGATAAAAGTGGTATAAAGTGGTTAGATTCTTATTAGGGGTTAAATTATTTATAAATTATAATCAAATAAGATTAATAATATCTATTGCATATCATCACTTGTTTTTAATAAAATCAACTAAAATTATTGTTCATTTTATTGTTAATAAAATTGTTAGTACTTCTTTAATCATTTCAAAAATAAACTATTTGTAGTTATACTTTATGATATAAATTGTTTTTTTTTGGTTAATAATTAACTTTTTTTTTAAGATTTGATATAATTATTTACAATACAGATTATTATCTATTTTTTAAATTCAAGTAAATTATTATGTAGGACTTTAATTGCTAAAAATATTATGTTATTGTGATTTTTTATACTTTTTATATTAATTTTTTGTAATAAAAAAAGCCCCTTAGTACTAAGAGGCTTTTTTTTGATAATTTTAGTTACTATAATTTTGCAACTGCATTCTTTATTCTACCTATAGTTTCTTCTTTACCTATAAGCTCCATAATATCAAATACATGAGATCCTTTCATTGCTCCTACAAGACTTAAACGTAATGAAGGCATAACTTTACCCATACCCAATTCTTTTTCTTGCATCCAAGCTTTTGCAACCACTTCTGTATTAGCAGATGAAAAATCATCAGTAGCTTCTAGTACCGTTACTAGCTCTGTTAATATCTCATTAGTATTAGCTTTCCATTGTTTAGCAGCAGCCTTTTCATCATAACTAGTAGGTGATTCAAAAAAGTAACTACTTAAATCCCATAGTTCATTAGGAAAAATAGCACGCTCTTTAACGATACCTACAATTTTAGTTACTTTTTCTATAGACTCAGTAATACCTTTACTAGCAAGTACAGGCATAAACTGTTCAGCTAATACAGCATCATCAGTTTCTTGTATATAATGTTTGTTGATATTTTTTATCTTATCTGGATCAAACTTAGCACCACCTTTTTGTACTTTATCAATATCAAAAAGTTGTATTAACTCTTCTAAATTAAATATTTCTAGATCATTACCAGGATTCCATCCTAATAAAGCTAGGTAGTTAATAACAGTTTCAGGTAAATAACCCTCTTCTCTATAACCCATAGATTTGCTTCCATCAGGAGCATTCCATTCTAATGGAAATACTGGGAAACCAAATTTATCACCATCACGCTTACTTAATTTACCATTACCTACAGGTTTTAATATTAAAGGTAAATGAGCAAACTCTGGCGATTCCCATTCTAATGCTTTATATAAAAGTACATGTAGTGGAAGAGAAGGTAACCATTCTTCACCACGAATAACATGCGAAGTTTCCATTAAATGATCATCTACTATATTAGCAAGATGATAAGTAGGCATACCATCACTTTTAAATAATACTTTATCATCAAGTAAGCTAGTTTCAAACTTTACATCACCTCTAACCATATCAGTTAAATGTACTGTTTCGCCTACAGGCATCTTGAATCTAATAACATAAGCATCGCCATTATCAATACGTTGTTGAACTTCTTCAGAAGTCATTTTTAACGAATTATCTAATGTATCACGATTTGAATGATTGTATATAAAGGTATTACCTTTTGCTTCTTCTTCTTTTCTTGCAGCACTAAGTGAATCGGCAGTATCAAAAGCATAATAAGCCCATCCAGAATCTATAAGCTGCTGTGCATATTGCTTGTAAGTATCTTTACGTTCGCTTTGTCGGTACGGTCCAAATTTTCCTTCTTTACCAACACCTTCGTCAAAAGGAATACCACACCAGTTTAAAGCATCAATAATATATTGTTCAGCTCCTTCTACATAGCGGTTCTGGTCGGTATCTTCAATTCTTAGGTAAAATACACCATTATGTTTTTTTGCAAATAGGTAATTAAATAAGGCTGTGCGCACACCACCAATATGTAGTGGTCCTGTTGGGCTAGGTGCAAAACGCACACGTACTTGTTTTGACATTGTTAATAAGTTTTGGGCAAAGATACAATTATGAATTTTTCTGTTATGGCTATTTATAGCAGATATTTTCAACTGTTTTTGCAAAACATTAATAATCAATCAGTATTGTATTATTTTGCTATTGCATAAACAGATATTTAACGTTTGTCTATAAAATATAAATTGTAATTTTATCAGTTATTAACAATTGTGAGTAATTTGGAAACAAAAAACGTTATATATCAAAAGCTAGAGAGCTTTATTAAAAAATATTATACTAACGAACTTATACGTGGTAGTATATTTTTTATAGGGCTAGGGTTACTGTATTTTATTGTCACACTATTAATAGAATATTTTTTATGGTTGCCCGAAGGCGGACGTACTGCCTTGTTTTGGGTATTTATAGCTGTAGAAGTTTTCTTGCTATTACGCTTTATACTCTTTCCTGTTTTTAAATTATTAAAACTACAGCGTGGTATAAACTATAAAGAAGCATCAGCAATTATAGGTGACCATTTTACAGAAGTATCAGATAAGTTAACTAATTTCTTACAATTAAGTGGGCAGTCAGAACAGTCAGAACTATTAGCAGCTTCTATAGAACAAAAAGCAAATAGTTTACAGCCCGTTCCATTTACTAATGCTATTAGTTTTAAAAAGAATATAAAATACATTCCATATGCTGCTGTACCGTTATTACTAATTTTTGTTTTCATGATTAGTGGTAATTCATCAGTAATAACACAAAGTTTAGATAGGGTAGTGCATTATGATAAACATTATGCACCACCAGCACCATTTGAATTTGTGGTACTCAACGATTCATTAAAAGCACAACAGGATACTGATTTTATATTACAAGTAAAAACACAAGGTAGTGTAGTTCCAGAAAACGCTATGATAACTGTAGGCGAAGAGAACTATTATTTAGAAAGTGTAAAATCTGGAGTATTTCAATATCGATTTGAAAAACCATCAAAAAATATAGAATTTCAACTTGAGGCAAATAATGTTACATCACAACAATATGAGCTAGATGTAGTAGCAGTACCTACAATTGCTAATTTTGAAATGGTGTTAGATTATCCTAATTACTTGCGAAAACAAAATGATGTTGTGCAAGGAACAGGTAATGCTGTAGTACCCGAAGGAACAAAAGTTATATGGAAAGTTGCTGCCTTAGCAACTACAAATATAGAGTGGACATCAGGAAAAGACGTAACTAGCTTTAAACAAGAAGAAAAAGACTTTATTTTATCTAAAAATATAACGCATAATACAGATTATCAAATACTTACTTCTAATAATAACGTAAAACATCACGAAAAACTACAATATCAGATAACAACCATCAAAGATCAGCACCCAACCATAACAGTTGGTACTGCTCCAGATAGTTTAAAGCTAAAACAAGAGGTATTAGTGGGTCAGGTTTCAGATGATTATGGACTTACTAAATTACAGTTAGTCTACTATCAGCAAAACAATCCTGATGTTACAGAGAAGCATATTATCAATATACAAAAAGAAACGTACGATCGTTTTGTGTACACATTCCCTAACGGATTAAACATTAAAGAAGGTGTGCCATATGAATACTATTTTGAAGTATTCGATAACGATGCATTACATAATTACAAAAGTACTAAGTCGTCAGTATTTTCGCATAGAGAAGCTACAGCCGATGAAAAGCAACAACAAGTATTGCAAGAGCAAAATAGTAATATTAATAGTCTAGAAAAATCAATAAAAAATCAAGACAAGCAATTGAGCGAGTTAGACAAACTTCGCAAAATGGGCAAGGAGAAAAAAGATATTGATTTTAAAGACCAGAAGAAAATACAAGAATTCATCAATAGGCAAAAACAGCAAGAGGAGATGATGAAAGAGTTTTCTAAAAAATTAGAAGAAAACTTAGAGCAGTTTAATCCTGAAAAGAAAGATGAATTTAAGGAAGAGCTGATGAAGCGTCTTGAAAAGAATGAAGAGGAAGCAGAGAAAAACAAGAAACTTTTAGATGAACTAAAGAAGCTATCAGAAAAAATAAAGAAAGAAGAACTGTTTGAAAAAATAGACAAGTTTAAGCAAAAAGCAAAAAACCAATCTAAAAACTTAGAGCAGTTAGTAGAGCTAACAAAGCGTTTTTATGTAGAGAAAAAGGCAGAACAAATTGCTGATAAATTACAAAAGCTAGCAGAGAAACAAAAAGAACTTTCTGAAGACAAAGAGAACTCTGCCGAGAAGCAAGATGACATCAATAAAGACTTTGATAAGTTACAAGAAGAAATGCGTGACTTAGAAAAAGAAAATGAAGAACTGAAAAAGCCTATGGATATTCCTGCCGATGAAAAAAAGGAGGAAAAGATAGAAGAGGAAATGGAGAAGGCAAAGGATGATCTAGAAAAGGGAGATAAAGAGAAAGCAAAGAAAAAACAAAAATCTGCTGCTAAGAAAATGGAAGAAATGGGTGGACAGATGATGCAAATGATGATGAGCGGACAAATGGAAATGATGGAAGAAGATGTAAAAATGCTTCGTCAAATATTAGATAATTTATTAGCCTATTCTTTTTCGCAAGAAGATGTAATGGATAAGTTTAAAGAAACTACATCACGATCGGCATCATTTAGTAAGTACTTAAAAAAGCAACAAAACCTAAAACAACAGTTCCGTCATGTAGACGATAGTATTTTTGCAATGTCGTTACGTAACCCAAAAATTACAGAAAAGGTAACCGAAGAAGTAGGTAATGTACATTACTATGTAGACAAAGCATTGGCAGATCTTGCCGATAATAAAATTCCAAGAGGAACATCAAACCAACAATACGCAATAACATCTGCTAATAAGCTAGCCGATTTTTTGAGTGATTTATTAAACAACATGCAGATGCAAATGCAAGGTATGGGTATGGGTAAACCACAGCAAGGCGAAGGTGAAGGAATGCAACTTCCAGATATTATAAAAAAACAAGAAGGACTATCTGAACAGATGAAGAAGGGAATGAAAAAAGATGGTAAAAAAGGTGATGATGGTAAAGGCGAAAATGGAGAAAAAGGTAAGCCCGAAGAAGGGCAGGGTAAACCTGGTGGTGAAGGACAAGGTGGAGAAGGCGAAGGAGCAAAAGAAGGTGAAGCAGGAAAACTTTTAGAAATTTATAAAGAGCAACAACAACTTCGTGAAGCTTTACAAAGAGAATTAGAGAAGAAGGGAATGGGTGGTAGTGGTCAAAACGCATTACGTAAAATGAAGGCTATAGAAAAGCAATTGCTAAACAAAGGCTTTAATAACCAAACCCTACAGCATATACAAAATTTAAAACATGAGCTTTTAAAGTTAGATAAGGCAGTGCGTCAACAAGGAGAAGAAAACAAAAGACAGTCTCAAACAAATAAGAAAGATTTTAATAATCAATCAAATCAGTTACCAGAGGCGCTTAAAGAATATTTAAATAGCGTAGAGATTTTAAACCGTCAAGCATTACCTTTGCGCCCGAATTTTAACCAAAGGGTACAAACCTATTTTAAGAACAATGATTAGTTTTAATTACGAAACCAGTTTTGAGCTGGATAACGAACCACAATTTGAAGACTGGATTAACCAAGTTATAGAATCTGAAGATAAAACAGTGGGGGAGATTAACTATGTTTTTTGTGATGACGAATACTTGTTACAAAAGAATATTGAGTTTCTAGATCACGATACACTTACTGATATTATTAGTTTCGACTATACATTAGGTAATTTAATAAGCGGAGATATTCTTATATCTGTAGAACGTGTGCGTGAAAATGCCGTAGAATATAAGGCTGCTTTTGATGAAGAATTAAAACGAGTTATGGCTCATGGCGTATTACACTACTGTGGTTATAAAGATAAATCAGAAGAAGATTCTGCGTTAATGCGCACTAAAGAAGAAGAAAAAATCAAGTTGTTCCACGTGGAACGTTAACCATTGTCGTTCCCGATTACATACGTGTTCCACGTGGAACACGGAGTTAGGTTGCTTGAAAAAAATAATGCGTTCCACGTGGAACAGTAAATAAAGAAGGAGAATATAATGTTTCATGATGAGTATGATGTTATAGTAGTTGGTGGAGGGCACGCAGGATCTGAGGCTGCTGCTGCCGCTGCTAATATGGGTTCTAAGACCTTGTTGGTTACTATGAGTTTGCAAAACATAGCCCAGATGTCTTGCAACCCTGCTATGGGTGGTATTGCAAAGGGTCAAATAGTACGAGAGATAGATGCGTTGGGTGGTTACTCAGGTATCGTGTCAGATATGACAGCGATACAGTTTAAGATGCTCAACAAGTCAAAGGGGCCTGCTATGTGGAGTCCGCGTGTACAAAGTGATAGAATGCGCTTTGCCGAAGAGTGGCGATTGATGCTAGAGGGCACTCCAAATCTTGATTTCTATCAAGAGATGATCTCTGGTTTAGTTATAGAAAATGGCAAGGTAAAAGGTGTAAAAACATCTTTGGGCTTAGAGATAAAAAGTAAAACAGTAGTGTTAACTAACGGTACTTTTTTAAATGGTTTAATACATATTGGCGAGAAACAATTTGGTGGAGGTAGAGCAGGAGAAGGAGCTTCATTTGGTATTACCGAAGACTTAGTCAAGGTAGGTTTCGAGTCGGGTAGAATGAAAACAGGAACACCACCTCGAGTAGATGGTCGATCGTTAGATCATTCTAAAATGATAGAACAACCAGGAGATGAAAACCCAGATAAGTTTTCTTATCTAGGAATAACAAAACCATTAACGCAGCAACGCTCTTGCCACATGACCTATACTTCTAACGAAGTACATGATGTTTTAAGAGAAGGTTTCGATCGTTCACCAATGTTTAATGGTCGAATAAAAAGTATGGGTCCTCGATATTGTCCATCTATAGAAGACAAGATAAATCGTTTTGCAGATAAGGATAGACATCAACTTTTTGTAGAACCAGAAGGGTGGAATACTGTAGAGGTTTATGTAAATGGGTTCTCTACATCGTTGCCAGAAGATGTACAATTTAAAGCTATGCGATCTGTAGCAGGATTTGAGAATGTAAAATTCTTCCGTCCTGGTTATGCAATCGAGTACGATTACTTTCCGCCTACACAATTAAAGCATACACTTGAAACGAAACTGGTAGACGGTTTATATTTTGCAGGACAAATAAATGGTACTACAGGATATGAAGAAGCAGCTTCGCAAGGATTAATGGCTGGTATAAATGCACACTTAAAAGTAAACGATAAAGACCCATTTATATTAAAGCGTAACGAAGCTTACATTGGTGTATTAATAGATGATCTTATTACTAAGGGTACAGAAGAGCCTTATAGAATGTTTACATCGCGTGCAGAGTATAGAACATTACTACGTCAAGATAATGCAGATTTTAGGCTTACACCATTGTCATATGAGATAGGTTTAGCTAATGTAGATAGACTAAAACGTATGGAAAAGAAGCGCGATGAAAGTAGCGCTTTTGTAGACTTCTTTAAAAACACAAGTGTAACTAAAGATGAAGCCAACCCAATTCTTGAAGAAAAGGGGTCTTCACCAATGTCACAATCAGATAAAATGTTTAAAGTGTTTTCTCGACCACAAATAGACTTAGAAGATATTCTTAAGTTTGATAAGGTTAAAGATTATGTAGAAGAACATAATCTTGATAGAGAAGTTATCGAGCAAGCCGAAATTCAAGTTAAGTATTCAGGCTATATCGAGAAAGAAAAAAATAATGCCGATAAATTAAATAGACTAGAGGATGTAAAAATCCCTGAGAACTTTAATTATGATAAGATAAAATCATTATCGCATGAGGCAAAAGAGAAATTAAAAAACATTCGTCCCGTTACAATTTCACAAGCATCACGTATTAGTGGTGTATCACCAAGTGATGTTTCGGTACTTTTAATACACATGGGACGATGATGTTTCACGTGGAACACAAAATAAAAACCCTTTTTAGAAAAGGGTTTTTTCTGTTTATTGCAGTATCATTTTTAATGACGTCTTGTATAACACCAAGACACACGGTAGAAATTAACGATTATATACTACTAGAAAATGGTAAAGAAATACTAGGTAAAGAAAAAGGACTTACTGCTTTTATTTTTGAGAATGATGTAAGGAAAATTCCTTTTCAGCAATTTCTAGCAGATAAATACAAAGTAGGAGGGTATAGAGATATTAGTTACTGGGTAACTATAGACGGTAACCGTTATAAAGTATACTTGTATGAAAATGCTGAATTAGAGAAATATTTCGACGTTTCTGAGTTTATGGTAAGCAATGTAGAGACCGAAGTAAACATAAAAGGATCTAAAGCAAACTTTATAGCGATGTCTATGATTAACGATGCAAACGATGATTGCCTTGCCGAAGACTCGTTGTACAGAAGTATTGCAACAAAATATTTAAAACGATTAAAAGACGAATACCTTTATAATTAAATGAATTTTACAAACGCTCCCGTTTATATAAAAGTAAAAGACCATTCTGTATCTGGAGAATCATTTGAATTACTACTGGATGAAGAATTACAACTTTTAAAAACAAATCCGCAACCTAGCCCTGAGAATTTAGATCGTTATTACGAAAGTGAAGATTATATCTCACATACTGATGGTAAACGTTCTTTTTTCGAAAAACTGTATCATACAGTAAAACAAAAAGCTTTACACGATAAAACGAAACTTTTAGCGAGTTTTAAGACTACAAAAGGTAAATTACTCGACATAGGTGCAGGAACTGGCGATTTTCTTGTAATGGCAAAAGCAAAGGGGTGGGATGTTACAGGTATAGAACCAAGCGAGAAAGCAAAAACTATTGCAATATCAAAAGGAGTAACATTTGCCGAAGATTTGTCAAAAATTGAAGATAATTCGTTTGACGCTATAACAATGTGGCACGTTCTAGAACATGTACCTGATGTAGAGCAACAAATAGTAGAATTAAAACGAATATTAAAACCAGATGGTGTACTTGTAGTTGCTGTGCCTAATTTCAAATCGTATGATGCAAAACATTACGGAAGCAATTGGGCAGCTTATGATGTACCACGCCATTTATGGCATTTTAGTAAAACAGCAATAAAAACACTTTTTGGAGCGAAAGAAATGAAAGTAGTAAAAATTGCTCCGATGCTGTTTGATAGTTTTTATGTGAGTTTATTATCGGAAAAATACAAAAACGGTAAAATGAATTTCGTTAAAGGATTTTTAACGGGATTAAGGTCAAATATCAAAGCAACGCGTAATTTTGAGTATTCATCACACATTTACATCATAAAAAACAGGTAAAACGTAAAATAAAGCGCTTTAAGACACTTTTAAACGGAGTAATGATAAAATAGATCGCAAAAAAAAGAAATTTAAGCAGCGATTATTATATAAAGCCGATTTTTATCGTGTTTTGTTATAATTTGTAAAATTTCGATAAGAATAATTTATCGTAAGAAAATTATAATAAAACGATAGTAAAAAGTGTTTTGCAAAGTTTAAGAACTAATTGTTACTTTTGTCAAAATTTTTAAAATAACTAAATTCAGAAAATGAAAAAATCACTTTTAGTATTGGGTGCTGCCCTTGCCATGATTTCTTGTAATAAAGAAGCTTCGTCATCTGCTGGTTTAAAAACGGCTTATATCGATACCGTAAAATTAGTAGAAGGTTATGAGGAGCTAAAAGATCTTGAGTCGAAGGGAAAAATAAAGTCGGAAGAGATGGCGAGAGAGTTGGATACTGAAGCACAACAATTACGTCTTGATGCTGCAAGTTTCCAAAATGAAGCACAATCTAAAGGAAGACAGTGGGCTGAATTGAAAATGCAAGAATTACAGCAAAGAGAAAGAGAACTTGGTGTAAAGCAAGAAACAATGATGAGAGCACTTCAAGAAGAATTTGGAGTACAAAGAGATACTGTAATTTCTCAAATGAAAAAGTATATTAAAGAATATGCTAAGGAAGAAAATTACGATTACATATATGGTACAGGTGATGCTGCGAGTATTTTATACGGTAAAGAAGAGTACGAAATTACTGATGAAGTACTAAAAAGCCTTAACGAAAAATATACAGGTGAAGAAAGTAAAGTAGAAGTAGAAGAAACTCCTGCTGTTGAAGAGGAAGAAACTGCTACTACAGAAGAATAATTTATAGTTTTTTTCGAGACTATTATTACCAAAAAACGGGATATACAATTATGTATATCCCGTTTTTTATTGCTTTTTAAGCTATTTTAAAATTCACTAAGAAGTATATTTTCTATATGTTTTATCTCATCCATAAGTATAGATTGTTTTCGTTTCCCAAAGTATAATGTGTTTTCTAATGGGGTATAACCTTCCCATATTTTAAATACTTTTTTGTTATCTATTGCCTCTTTGCACAAAAAATCAGGTAAAATGGCAATACCTTCACCTCTAGATAAACATCTGATTATAGAAAACTTGTTAGGAACAATATAGTTGGGCAAAAAGTTAGGACGCTCGTCAAAATTACGCTCCCAAAACAGGTTTAAAACATCCATATCAGATGCAGTACTGTACCATAATTGCGATTTTAGCCATTTTTTGATGCTTTCTTTATTCTTTTTTAAACGATTAAACCCAGAAATATCAGTGTTAACTCCTGCCACAACTACAAAACGTTCTACTGCAAAAGGTGTATAAATCAAGTTATTGTTAGATGTTTCAGATGTAGTTAATATCAAATCAGCAGATCCATTTTCTAGGGATTGTATCAACTCATTAGTATTCCCAAACTGCATTATTAAATTAAACGTCAAATCAGGAATATGCTTTTCTAGTATTTGCTGAAAGGTTTCTACGCACATCCCTACGCTTAATGTTGCCCTTTCTTTACCCGATTTATATTGAAATCGCGCTTCAAGATCTTCCATGCACGATAATGAATTTATCATTTGCTGATAAAGTAATTTCCCTTTTTCGGTAGGAATCATTTTTCGTGGTGTACGCTCAAATAAAGGATAACCCGTATAAGCTTCCAAAGCATTTAAATGTAACCCTATACCAGGTTGCGAAACGTACAATTGTTTTGCGGCACCGCTCATTGTGCCTGTTTCGTATATAGACTTAAAAGTTCTGAACCATTCAAGATTAGATTTCATTATAATAATTATTATACTTAATACAAAGTTACGTTATTTTTATTAGTAATAGTCCTGACATAGATTTGTACCCTTAATCGAAATGAAATAAAAATGATGAAAATATTTATTATAAATGGTGGGCAAAACTTTGGTCACTCAGGAGGGAAGTTCAACAAAACACTAACAGATTTAGACGAAGCGTTTTTTACTCAAAAAAATGGTTTTGAACTGAAAGTAACAGACATTAATGAAGCATATAATCCGTTAGAGGAAGTAGAAAAATACCTGTGGGCAGATGTAGTTATTTATCACTTTCCTGTTTGGTGGTTTTCTATGCCGTATAAATTAAAAGAATACATTGATTTAGTTTTTAGTGAAGGGCACAAAAGCGGAATGTATTATAGCGATGGGCGTAAAGAATATAATCCTGATATTAATTATGGAACTGGAGGTGGTTTGCAAGGCAAAAAATATATGGTAACAACTACTTGGAATGCGCCCGAGACTGCATTTACATTGCCTAATGAATTTTTTGATGAAACAAATGTAGACGACGGTGTATTATTTGGTTTTCATAAAATGAATGCTTTTTTATCGCTAGAAAGAATAAACGGAATGCATTTTCATGATTTAGAAAAAAACGTAACTCAAGAAAGAATAGACAGATATAAAAAAATGTATGCAGAACATTTACAGCATGCATTTGAACAGAAAACAGCAATCAATGTTTAACCGCATTGATGTGGTTCGTGATTATTGTGGTTTTTTCATATTTGGGTAGGCTATAGCCTAAAAAAATCCGTAATTTTCCGCTTTATTTCACATCTATGCAAACTCTATCTACAGCAGCAGAATATACATTACGTTTCATTAATCAAACCAATAAGTCAATATTTCTTACGGGTAAAGCAGGTACAGGTAAAACTACATTGCTAAAAGAGATTATAAAAACGACCCATAAAAATGTTGTAGTAGTTGCACCCACAGGTATTGCAGCGCTAAATGCAGGAGGGGTAACCATTCACTCTATGTTTCAGTTACCATTTGCTGGGTTTATACCAGTATCTAATCATCCGCCACAATTCTCAGAAAGAGTTAAGTTTGAAACTAAAGATACTTTACGCAGGCATTTTAGAATGCGAGCGGAAAGAAAAACGATACTGAAAAATTTACAACTTCTGGTTATAGACGAAGTAAGTATGCTACGTGCCGACTTGCTAGATGCAATCGACTTTATGCTGAGAAGTGTGCGTAAAAAAGATATGCCCTTTGGTGGAGTACAAGTACTATACATAGGCGATTTATTACAATTACCTCCAGTAGTGCGTAATGAAGAGTGGGAAGTACTGCGAGAATTTTATCGCGGTAAATTTTTCTTTCATTCGCATGTAATACAGCAAAACCCGCCATTGTATATTGAGCTAGATAAAATATATCGTCAGACCGATGAGAAGTTTATAGGTGTTTTAAACAACTTGCGAAATAATGTTATAACTAAAGACGATTTACGAGTACTTAACGAATTTGTAAAACCAGATTTTAATCTTAAAAATAATCAAGGTTATATAACCCTTACTACACACAATGCTAAGGCAGACACCATGAACGTGGATGCGCTTAAAGATCTTAAAGGAAAAGAACATACTTTTTCGGCAGAAATTGTAGACGATTTTCCAGATAAGATATACCCTGTAGAAGAAAAACTAAAATTGAAAGTAGGGGCACAGGTAATGTTTATTAAAAACGATTTATCGCCAGATAAGAATTACTTTAATGGAAAAATTGGGTTAATAGAATCACTATCTGAAGGAGAAATATTAGTTCGTTTCCCTGAAGAAGATCTTACCATTGAGGTTGAAAAATACGAATGGCAAAACATTCGCTACTATGTAGACGAGCAAACCAAGGAGATAAAAGAAGAGGTAATGGGTACTTTTGTACACTACCCGTTAAAATTAGCTTGGGCAATAACAGTACACAAGAGTCAAGGACTAACGTTTGATAAAGCTGTACTTGATGTATCGCGTGTTTTTATGCCAGGACAAGCCTATGTTGCGCTTTCCCGTTTACGTTCGTTAGAAGGGCTTATTTTACTCTCTCCAATGCAAATGAATGGTATCTCTAACGATGCCGATGTAATGGACTATGCTAATGCCAAAGCAAAAGAAGATGACCTTGAAAATTCGTTACAACAAGAAACAAAGCAATTTGTAGGTACTTTTTTGAGAAGTAGTTTTGAATGGGCAGATATTGCAGAGCAGTGGCAAAGGCATAAAATGAGCTATTTACAAGAAGGTAATAAAACATTAAAAGGTAAATACAAGCAATGGGCACATCAGCAAGAAGATAAAATTCATGCGCTACTAGGTCCAGCAAGTAAATTTATAAATCAGATTAATAGCCTGTTTTATAAACCCGATACCGATATGCAATTTGTAAAGGAAAGGGTAATGGCTGCTTACAATTATTTTTTCCCTACACTCGATGCATTAATGGGGGAAATATTGGGCAAGATGGAAGAAGTAAAACGGCTACGAAAAGCCAAAGGTTTTTATGAAGAGCTTGCCGAGCTAGAAGAAATGCAACTGGGTACGGTATTACAACTTATGAAAGCAAAATTGTTAGTGCAAGCAGTAGTGGCAGGAGTAGAGATAAATAGAGAGCAATTAACATCGCCCGAAATAAAATCGTACAAAAGAGATAAACTAGAAGCCATTCGCAAAAAAATGCCTGCGGCACCTACTATTCTTGGCGACGATTACGAAGAAGATTATTCGACTAGTTATGCTCCAAAAAAGAAGGAAACAAAAGAGCCTAAAAAATCGACACTCGAAGAAACGTTTGAGTTATGGAAAGAAAAATTGTCTATACCCGAAATTGCTACAAAACGTAAACTTACCGAAACTACAATACAAAGCCACTTGGCAGGATTGATTCAGAAAGGAAAAGTAGAGATAACAGATGTATTACCATCAGAAAAAATAGAAGCCCTAAAAGCTGCTTTTGCTGACTCAGACAATAAAACATTAACCGAAATAAAACAAGATAGCAACGATCAATTTACTTGGGGTGAACTTAGATTATATAGGGCTAGCTTGACCTAAAACATTCAATTATTTTTTAAGTAGTTTAGAGGTCTTGATGTATATGATTTGAAATAATATTAGAAAGGGTATTGAAATTACACCATAAAACAGTATTATTTCAAACAAAAGTTCATATTTCCAATATACACCTACTGTAAGCCTATCTACTCTTGTAGCGTCGAGTAAGCCATATAGAACAATAAATGTAATTACTATTGTTGATAATGTTGCTATGAGAAAGTGTATTTTTAATTTTTTTACTGAAAATACAAATTGAATAATAATCAATACAATCCATAGTTGAATACTATACACTTTTAGTAGTAAAAATAAATGTAAGCATAACAACCCTATACCTATAGCCCAGTTTGTAAGCAAGTAAACACTATAGGCGATTAGCCATTTTTTGATATTCATTTTACAACCAAGTAAACAATAACACTGCTGGTATAAAGTAAATTACGATAGTTCTAGCACCATCATAATCTTTAGCAACACGTTGTCCTAAAAGTAAAAACAGTAGTGTAACACAAGATAGACATGCTGCCCAAAAAGCAAATTTTGTACCGTCGTTAACTAATAATTCGATAACCCCAATTATAGAGAAAGCTCCAGCTACAATTTCTAGTAATAGTATTGTACCAAGCGCTAAAGGCACCATGTTTTTAAGGAATGTTTCTGAAAAATGACCGTTTAGCCAACCTACATTACCCTTCCAGTCTACTATTTTATCGTAACCAGATTGTATAAAAGTTATAGCAAGAAATAATAGTACAGCAATTATTGCGTAATCAGTCATGGTGTTTATTTTTTATGAATTAGTCGTGTTAGTTTAATAGATAGATCAGTCAAAATTATTTTCGCATTTCCGTTACGCTCTATATGATATATCGCATCAGAAATCTCGGTAAAAATACCGTTAATGTTGTTACCGTTTACAAACGGAGCAAAATTTTCTAATTTAAATTTAGCAACAGTAGGCTCTACATACACTAAGTCTTTAGCCTGATAGTTAAGCATTAGTGCTTGACGGAACATGGTAATACAAAAATCAAGAAATTGTTTTTGCGCCTCGCGCCCTATACTCGCTATTTGTTCGCTCCAGCTTATAAGGTCTTGTATAGCAGCAGCATTACCCTTTGCCCTAAAGGCAGCACGTACCCATTGTACAAACCATTCTTCAAAAGGATATTCATCACCTTTTTTGTGCAATAAGTGTAAAGCCTGATTATAATTACCCTGTGCCTGATGTGCTAGTTTTTTAGCATCGGCGGCAGCTATATTTTCACGAGAAACAAGCCCATCGGTAATAACCTGCTCACTTAATCCACCAAAATGAAGTACTTGGCAGCGCGATAGTATAGTTTGCAGTATATTATCTTCATCCTCAGTAACCAGTAAAAAAATGGTTTTTTCTGGTGGCTCTTCAAGTAGCTTTAGTAATTTGTTGGCACTCGAAATATTCATTCTATCTGCCATCCAAATAATCATTACTTTATGCCCACCCTCATAAGCTTTTAGCGAAAGCGATTTTACAATTTCTTGTGCTTCATCTACACCTATTTGACCTTGCTTTTTAGCAATATCAATTTTCTTATACCAGTCAAAAAGACCACCATAAGGCGTTTCGGTTACAAACTCGCGCCACGATTTCATAAAATTACCACTCACAGGGTGGCTTTTTACTTCGCTATTAGTCGCTACAGGAAATACAAAATGTAAATCAGGATGTGATAAGTTATTAAACTTTAAGTTACAAGCTTCGTTACCACCATTATTTTCGTCATCAGTATTAGCACACAAAATATATTGTGCATAAGCAATAACCATGGGCAATGCTCCTGAACCTTCGGGGCCTACAAACAATTGTGCATGAGGAACCCTGCCCGCACTAGCACTTTTTGTTAAATGACTTTTTATATGTTCTTGTCCTAATATTTCTGAGAAAAGCATAGGGCAAATATAGGAGAATTTAGGAGATGTGTAGTGTTATGATTTGTGATTGTCTGTCATTACGAGGAGGCACGACGAAGTAATCTGTTAGAGCATAAGTATAAAGATTGCTTCGTACCTCGGAATGACTATACGTGTGGAATTACTAGGAGGGAGGACAAATCAAAAATTTCATTATTTTGCAAGTATGAAAGTAGGCTATACTTATATCATAACAAATCACACTAATACCACTTTGTATATTGGTGTAACGTCAGATTTACATCAACGTATTAAAGAACATAAATACAAGCGTTATCCAAACTCTTTTTCAGCACGTTATAATCTTAATAAACTGGTGTATTTTGAAACATTCCAAATGATAGAGGACGCTATTAGTAGAGAGAAACAATTAAAAGCAGGCTCTAGAAGTAAGAAAGTTGTATTAATTGAAAAGATGAATTCTGAATGGAAAGATTTGTATTTTGAGATTGAGAACTACTTGTAATAATGTTGAGCACATCTCGTCATTGCGAGGAGGCACGACGAAGCAATCTGTAGCTGTAAAACCATAAAGTAGTTAATTATAAGTAACGTATAAAGATTGTCGCGTTCCATTGCATTTCACTCGCAATGACCGTTACGTCATTACGAGGAGGCACGACGAAGTAATCTGTTGTAATAAAGGTATTAGTAGTTTATTATAAAAACGGTATAGATTGCTTCGTACCTCGCAATGACCAAAACTATGAGAGGATTACGAAAGAGTAACCCAAACTCATTTTATGGGGGTTAATCAATACACCATAAAACAGAAAAAACTATATTTGCTTTTCTTCAAATAAAAACTAAAATAAACGCATAGCGATGAAAACCATTTCAGACATTAATTTTGCAGGTAAAAAGGCATTAATACGAGTAGATTTTAATGTACCTCTAGATGAGAATTTTAACGTTACTGATGCTACTCGAATTGAAGCAGCAAAACCAACAATTGATAAAATTTTAAACGATGGTGGTAGCGTTATTTTAATGAGCCACTTGGGTAGACCAAAAGGTAAAGAAGATCAATTTTCGCTAAAACATATCGTAGCAAAAGCAAGCGAAGTTTTAGGCAAGCCAGTACAATTTGTAAACGACTGTATAGGTAACGATGTAGCAACTGCTGCTAATAACCTAAAAGCAGGCGAAATATTACTACTAGAAAACTTACGTTTTTATAAAGAAGAAACTGCTGGAGATGAAGGTTTTGCAGAGCAATTATCAAAACTAGGCGATATTTATGTAAACGATGCCTTTGGTACAGCACACCGTGCACATGCATCTACAACTATTGTGGCTAAGTTTTTCCCAGAAAACAAAGTATTTGGAGCATTACTTGCTAAAGAAATTGAGAGCTTAAACAAAGTATTAAATAATAGCGAAAAACCAGTAACGGCTGTTTTAGGTGGTAGTAAAGTATCGTCAAAAATCACAGTTATTGAGAATATATTAGACAAAGTAGATCATTTAATTATTGGTGGAGGTATGACCTTTACTTTTATTAAAGCACTAGGCGGAAAAATAGGAAACTCTATTTGTGAGGACGATAAGCAAGAGCTTGCCCTTGAAATATTAGCAAAAGCAAAAGCTAAAAATGTACAAGTACACTTACCTGTAGATGTTATTGCTGCCGATGGTTTTAAAAATGATGCAAACACTACTGTGGTTAACACTAACGAAATTTCTGACGGATGGCAAGGGCTTGATGCAGGGCCAAAATCGTTAGAGAGCCTTAAGCAAGTAATATTAGACTCTAAAACAATATTATGGAATGGTCCTCTAGGAGTTTTTGAAATGGAAACTTTTGCAAAAGGTACTATTACATTAGGTGAATTTATTGCAGAGTCTACTAAAAACGGGGCATTCTCACTTGTAGGTGGAGGTGACTCAGTAGCAGCAGTAAAACAATTCGGTTTAGAGCCAAAAATGAGTTATGTATCTACTGGAGGTGGTGCCATGCTAGAAATGCTAGAAGGTAAAACACTACCAGGTATTGCAGCAATATTAAACTAAAATAAAGCTTATTACTATGCTGGATATTTTTAACGTTGCTATACAAATGATAGAAATTCCAGCAGGAATAGTAAGTTTAAGAGACGACAGAACTAAACAAGAATGGACTGTTGAAATAGCTCCTTTTTTATTAGATAAATATCTAGTAACGCAGGAGTTGTATGCAAGTGTAACAGGAGAATCGCCAAGTACTTTTAAAGGAAATAAAAAACCTGTAGAAGATGTATCGTGGAAAGATGCCGTTACATTTTGTAATAAATTATCTGTTATGCAAGGTTTAGAGCCGTGCTATATAATAGACGAAAATTTTGAAAAGAAAATGTCTTTCAATCCCAAAGCTAATGGGTACAGACTGCCTACCGATGCCGAATGGCAGTATGCTTGTAAAGCAAACAGTAAAGAGGCTAGGTATGGAGTGCTTGACGAAATAGCTTGGTATAAAGAAAATTCAGAAAAGCAAACACACGATGTTGGGCTTAAAGCTCCAAATAATTGGGGACTGTTCGACATGATTGGTAATGTTTGGGAGTGGTGTTCTGATATTTATGACGAAGAGGTTTACGGATCTTATCGTGTTTTGAGAGGCGGAGGATGGTATGATGAAGCAAGGGGTTGTATGGCTACAAACCGTAGACGAAGCCACCCTGTAGCTTATAAAATAGATGATCTTGGTTTTCGGGTTGCGCGCAATTTATAACAATGCACGCTACGTTAAGAAAAGCAATATTATATAAAACTTGAAGTTATAGCCTGTATGTATTTAGCAATACAATTGCGTATAACTCTTATTAAAAGTGATTTATGAAGATGAATAAAATGCTGTTGTTTGTTGCTACACTTTTTTCGTGTGCTACTTTTGCACAAGAGAGTGCAGAACCAAACATTATAATTAATCCAGAAGTTAAACTTTCTTATATCGACTCTGTAAAAGCGACATTTGTTCGCAACGAAGAGTTTGCTCGTTTAGATAGCCTTTGGGTGAAAGAACTTACTAATAAAGAACTTTTTGCAACAATGCAAGAAGACATGGTAAGCATAAACACAGATGAAAGTGTAGATTATAACAACCTTTCTACTGAGGTTTTAAAAGAACGATTAGCAAAACTAGATGCTACCTCGCCTTTTAATATCGAGTATAACGAGGCGTTAGAAAATACCATAAAATCGTATCTTAAATACCGAAAGAAAACCTTAGCAAGGTTAATGACGGTATCAGAATATTATTTCCCGATGTTCGAAGAACATTTAGCGAAATACGATATTCCGTTAGAGATAAAATATCTAGCCATTGTAGAGTCAGCCCTTAACCCTCGTGCAAAATCGAGAGTAGGAGCATCGGGGCTTTGGCAGTTTATGTATGCTACTGGTAAACAGTATAATTTAAAGATCGATTCGTATGTAGATGAAAGATACGACCCTTTAAAAGCAACAGAAGCAGCATGCCAATACCTTTCTAGAATGTATAAAATGTTTGGCGAGTGGGATTTGGTTTTAGCATCTTATAACGCAGGACCTGGTAATGTAATGAAAGCAATGCGTCGTTCGGGCAGTCATAAAAATTACTGGAATATACGACCAAAATTACCTAGAGAAACAAGAAACTATGTACCTGCTTTCTTGGCTACAATGTATTTGTATGAGTATGCCGATGAGCATGGTATTAAAGCAACAGAAGCAGCACCAATAACGTATTTTGAAACGGATACAATTATGGTTAAACGAGCTTTATCGTTTAAACAAATATCTAATTTATTAGATATGCCTGTAGATCAGATTCAGTTGTTAAACCCTATATATAAGTTAGATGTAATTCCATATATACTAGATAAACCACATTATGTGAGGTTGCCTAAAGATAAAATTGGTTTATTTGTATCTAACGAAGACGCTATTTATGCTTATGTAGATCACGAAGCTAGCAAACGCGAAAAACCATTATATAATGGCAATGGTGCTGTAACATTATTAAAAAATGGTAAGCAGCGAATAACTACTACTAAAAGATACAGAATTAGAAATGGTGATAATTTAGGTGCAATTGCAAATAAGTTTCATGTTTCGGTACGCGATATTAAAAGATGGAACGGTATTAGAGGTACTAATATTAGAGCAGGAAAATATTTAAAAATACTCAAGACCAAGATAGTCGATGCTCCTAAAAAGGAAATCGTACTTCCTAAAGTTAAGGGAGTTAAAAAAGAAGATTTAAAAGTAGTACCTGTTAGAATAATTGAACCAGAAATAGAAGCTGTTGCTATTATAGAGGTAGTACCACCTGTACAGAAAAGTGTTAAAGGAATAGACTATGAAAAGGATTCATTGTATGTAGTACAAAAAGGTGATTCGTTATTTAGTATTGCCAAAAAACACCGAGGTGTAACGGTAGAGAACTTAAAGCATTGGAACAAAATACAAGGAAAAAGTATTAAACCAGGGATGAAATTAAAGGTTGCTAAACAAGATATAAACTAAATTTATCATGAAAAGAATAAAACAAATACTACTTTTTGCTTTTGTTCTTTGTGTTGTGGCTTGCAAAAATAAAGATGATGCCACAGCATCTAAAGGTGATATTAACGAGATATCGATTGTAATAGACGATGTGCTCTGGAATAGTGAAGTAGGCGATGATTTACGCGAAAATCTTGCCGCTCCAGTAGATGGTCTTACTCAAGAAGAACCTCTTTTTACACTAAACCAGTATCACGAAAGTGCTTTTGATGAAATCTTAAAAAAGGGTAGAAATATTATCTTAGTAGATAACAATGATGATATAGGATTTACTTCAAAAAAGAATACATTTTGCGCGCCACAAAACGTGTTTACTTTCAGTGCAAAAACTATCGACGAGCTACGAGATCTCATATACATGCACTCTGATGAGATAATCAAAGAAATTAAACAAACCGAAATAGCCGAAAATCAAAAGCGTAATGAAAAACTAGGCTTATTAGATGAGGCTCGTTTTAAAGAGCAATTTGGTATATCTATAATGTTACCGGCTAGTTATAATTGCGCTATCGAAGCAGATGATTTTGTATGGCTTAAAAAAGATATGCCAAGTGGTAATACCAATATTTTATTATACAGCATACCGTATGATAGAATAGAGCATGATAAAACAATATTGCATAATATTATAACCATGCGCGACTCTATTGGTACTATGTACATACATGGGAAAGACAAAGGCACGTACATGAAAACAGAAGAAGCTTATTCGCCTTCTTTGTTTATGACCAGCTTTAAAGATAAACCTGCTTTTGAAACGCGTGGTAACTGGGAAATGGAAAACAACTTTATGAACGGACCATTTCTTAATTATGCTATACGCGACGATAAACATCAATGTTACTTAGTGGTAGAAGGCTTTATTTATAGCCCATCGTCACCTAAACGTGATTTAATAGTAGAATTAGAATCGATAATAAAATCTATACAGTTTTAATGAAACTAGAATTCAAAATAAAGCGATTTAACGAGTTTTCTATACACGAACTATATTCTGTACTACAACTGCGCAGTGAGGTGTTTGTAGTGGAGCAAGATTGCGTCTATCAGGATATAGATGGTAAAGATGAAAAGGCCTTGCACTTAATAGGTACTTATGAAGGCAAAACGGTTGCCTATGCCCGTATTTTTGCAGCTAATGATTATTTTGAAGAACCTTCGATAGGTAGAGTAGTGGTTAGTAAAGAATACAGAGATAAAAAATGGGGTCATGACCTTATAGCTGCGGCAATAGATGGTATTAAACTATATTTTAATACAGATGAGGTTACAATATCAGCACAGCTGTATTTAAAGAAGTTTTATGAAAGTCACGGTTTTATTCAAGAAGGCGAAGGTTACCTAGAAGATGGTATACCACACATAAAAATGAAGCGAAAGTAATAGAGGATATTAAATCTCGGTTATAACAAGTTCTACCCTACGGTCATACTCAGATCCTTTACCTAACGGAACAGTATTACCGTAACCCTTATGCGTCATTCTTTTAGGATTAATTCTTCTTTTAATTAAATATCGATATACTGTTTTTGCACGATTTATAGAAAGTTCTCTTTTACGAGTACCCTTATCTATAGCTTCTTTTTGATAAGAAGGCGTACAGCATACATGTCCTTGAATTTCGAATTTAAAGTTTTTGTATTTGTGCAGTAAGCGTGCTATTTTTTCTAGTTCTGCGGCCGATGATCTTGTTAACTTACTACTACCACGCTCAAAAAGTATCTTTTCAAGATATATGTGGTCACCCACAGTCATATCTTTTTCTACTGTTTTGTATACACTAGGCTCTAAATTTAAAGGAGGTGATTTCTCGAAATTAACCATTACATCTACACGACGATTGTATGATCGTGCTTCAGATACGTCGTTAATATCATCTTCAAGTAGTATTCTACCCTTACCCTCTATGGTAACAATAATCTTGTTTTTAATACCATTATCCATCATTTTTTTCTTGATGGTATTGGCACGTTTACTAGACAATTTGTAGTTATAATCGTCTTTACCACGATCATCTGTATAACCAAATATTTGAATAGTTTCTATGCGTGTAGTATCTATCGCTTTGATAAAAGCGACTACGTTGTTACCTTGTTTATTGTCTAATTTATGATCGTCAAACTCAAAGTAAATAGAATAAACTGTTTCTTCTTGAGCAAACGAGGTAAAGGTAACTAGCAGTAAAATTAATATATTTAGGGTACTCTTCATGGGTAATGCTAAGTTACAAATTTTCTTCTTCTTCTTCAATTCTGTTAAGCGACACGTCTTCTGGCGGATGAATAACTATAGGGAATTTCTCTACACTTACAGAGCTACTATCAAGCCCAAAAGCACGTCCTTCAGAAAGGCTAACGCGTTTTAATAAGCTATAGCCATCAAGTACAATTCTTTCATACCACGGCAGCTCATTTTCATACGACATGAACTTTTCTATTATTATAAACTTAAAATCTCCAATAACATTGTTTCTGTTTAAAGATTCGTAACGACTAGTAATATCTACCTCACCGCGTTCAACCATGTTTTTTACTACTTGCTTAAACATCAAGTTGATTCTAGGTGCCACACGAAAACCAAGATAAAAATCTACTCGAATAACATCGTCTTTAATTATTTCACGAACTCTATAATCACATCTGTACGGTTCATCAACTACATTTACATGTACAAGCCAGTATATATCAGCACGTTTAGGTCGTTTTTGTAAAATAGAATACAGTACTTTCGACTCTACCTCATCACTCAACTGCGCATTAGTAAGATATACTAAGTGGGTTGCATATTTTGGTATAGAGAAATCATTACTTAATTCAGACAGTACATTTTTGTAATTATCTATTTTAGTAAATTCTGTATAACCACTTCGTATTTTCTTGGCGGTATACCATATTGTCATTACAGCAGAGAGTACTCCCGTTATTATAACCGATACATAACCACCACTATGGAACTTATCTACATTAGCAATAAAGAACGAAATTTCTATTGCTAAGTATACTGCTATAATACCAACTATAACCCATTTATTATAACGCTTAGTAGCCATAAACATACCTAATAAAGAGGTTGTCATTAGCATACAAATAATAATGGCAAGCCCGTAAGCAGCCTCCATTTTACTAGACTCTTCAAAGTATAAAACGATAGTACAACAACCTAAAAACAGTAACCAGTTGATAGATGGTATATATAACTGTCCTTTAAGCTCTGTAGGGAATTTAACCGATACTTTTGGCCAAAAATTAAGACGCATAGCCTCACTAATCATGGTAAACGAACCACTAATAAGTGCTTGCGAAGCAATTATAGCTGCAGACGTTGCAATAACGATGCCAATAGGTAAAAACCAATCAGGCATTAATAAGTAAAAAGGATTCCCAGGGTTTCCTGATGTTCCAAGATCAGTTAGTGTTTTTCCTGAATGCTTCATTAAAAATACACCTTGACCAAAGTAGTTGAATATCAACATTGTTTTCACAAAAATCCAACTCACACGAATGTTTTGTCTACCACAGTGCCCCATGTCGCTATATAAAGCTTCGGCTCCTGTAGTACATAAAAACACAAAACCTAGTACATAAAAACCTTCGTGGTGAATACTTAATAAATGTATAGCATAGTAAGGGTTAAGTGCTTTAAATACAGTAAGGTCTCCCCATATTTGCATAAAACCTAATATACCTAGCATGCTAAACCAAACAAGCATCATAGGACCAAAGAATTTACCTAAAAACTTTGTTCCAAAACGTTGTATAAAAAATAGTCCGAAAAGAATTCCTATTACAATTGCTATAGTATTAATGGTAGGATTAAAAACCTTTAATCCCTCTACAGCAGAGGCGACCGATATGGGTGGGGTTATAAAACCATCGGCCAAGAGGCAACTACCCCCGATGATAGCGGGTACTATCATCCATTTTTTCTTAAATCGTTTTAGTAAAGTATAAAGAGAAAATATTCCTCCCTCACCTTTGTTATCTGCCTGTAGTGTTAGCAGTACATACTTAAGTGTGGTTTGCAACGTAAGCGTCCAAAATATACAGGAGAGTGCACCAAGTACAACTTCTTCCCTTATGGGAACTTCTCCCATTATGGCTTTCATTACATACAATGGAGATGTACCAATATCTCCGTATATTATACCAAGGGTAACTATTAATCCACCCGCTGTTACCTTACTTAAATTATTGTGATTACTGCTCACTATAGTTTGAATTAAACCGCAAAGGTATATGTTTTTGACTATTCGCCATTTATTAGCGGTTGATATTTGACTTTTAAACCAAAAAAACCATTACTTTTTTAAGTAATGGTTTTTATTAGTCTTTTATTTTAATAAAATTTTGTTGTACTCGTTAGTATTATTCAACAACGTAGTAGACTTTATAATTTCAGGATTACTAGTAGTATAGTACTTGTATAACCCTTCTTTATACTGGTAACGTTTTATAATTTCGTCGAGCATTAATTTTTTAATCTCTTTTTTATGCGTGTTAATTTCTTTTTCCTGACTTTTCTTTAAAGCATTAAGTAGCCCTTTATACTCAGTAGCTATGTTGCCATCTATTTTTTCTTTAATAGCAATTTCATAAGCCTCTTTTAGTGCTTTTTCTGTTTGGGTTTCAAACTCAAAGCCTTCTTTTTTCAGGTATTTTTTAAAGTCATTAAAATCAGAATCACTAAGTTTTGGTATAGTAGTACCAAGGTTTGGGTTTTTGTAATAATACTCAGTAACAAAGTTAAAAATAGCACTATTACGTTCTAGCGCATCGGTTATAGCACTTTGTTTAGACTCTTCTAGTACTACATCAGGCAATATACCACCACCATCATACACCGTACGACCTTTACGAGTTTTAAAAGCATTATAATCTTTTTTGTCAATACGTATAGCGTTACCCTCTTCGTCTTTTCTAGTATAGTCTAGTGCTTGTATACCACGTCCAGAAGGTGTGTAATAACGTGATATTGTTACTTTTACCTGTGTACCATAAGTAAGCTCTAATGGTCGTTGCACTAATCCTTTCCCAAAACTACGACTACCCACTACAACAGCACGGTCTAGATCTTGCAATGCTCCCGAAACAATTTCTGAAGCCGAAGCACTTTTACCATTTACTAAAACTACTAAAGGAATCTCAGTATCTACAGGCTCTTTTTTAGTTTTATAAATGTTGTTATACTTCTTGTTCTTTGATTTTGTAGTAACAATTATCTCATCTCTAGGTAAGAAAATGTTACACACATTTACAGCCTCATTAAGTAACCCTCCTGGGTTTCCTCTAAGGTCTAATATTATTTTTGTAGCACCATCTTCTTTAAGTTTTACTAATGCCTCTTTAGTTTGTTTAGATGCTTTGTTGTTAAACTGCGAGAGTACAATATATCCTGTATTTTCATCAACCATCGAGAAATAAGGAACAGCCCTAAGGTCTACTTCATCAAGCACCAGTTGAGCGTCGTATATTTTACCTTGTCTCTTATATTTAATATCAAACTTAGTGTCGCGTGTACCTTTAAGTAAATCTCTTGTATCTTCTTTAAAGTCAACAAGGTTTATATCGCCTATCTGTATTATTTCATCACCAGCTTTAAGTCCAGCTTTATCAGCAGCATACCCTTTGTATGGTTCTTTAATAATTAGTCGACCATCTTTACGAGTTACTTGCGCACCTATACCGGTGTACTCACCAGTGTTGTTTATTTTAAATTTTGCAACATCTTGCTCGTTAAAGTAAACAGTATAAGGGTCTAAATCGGCTAACATATTTTTTATAGCCTTATCCATTAACTCCCCAGGGTTGGTTTCGTCTACATAGTTAGTATTAACCGTTTTATATAACGTAGTAAAGATTTCTATTTGCTTTGCGATTTCAAAAAAGTCATTTTTAAAACTCGTACCAACAAACAGGAAGCCCACAGCAAGTGCTGTAACTACATATTTTTTCTTTGGTTTGAAAAACATATTTTTATATTGATTTATTTCTTTTTCTATTTAATCTTCTGCGTATTACAAATAACGTAATTACGAAAATAAGGATAAAAGGCCAAAGACTGAGTAAAGTAATGAAGAAACTTGATAGGGCATTAAAACCTGATTTTATAGCATTACCTATTTTTGATCCATAAGAAACCGTTTCGCCTACCCTTACTTCGGTTGTTTTATAGTACTGTATATGTACAGTACTCATGGCTATACTATTTTTCATATAGTTAAGCCTACCTTCTTTTGCCTCAATCTCTTCTCGTATTGATGATAGCTCTTTTTCTATCTCAAGCATTTCGCTTACTTTTCCTGCTTTTTTTAGTAGTTCGAGGTAGCGTGCTTCTAGTTTTTTCTTTGTTTTTATACGGGCTTCAACATCTATATATTCAGCAGTAACATCTTTAGCACTTATCTCTTTACGGTCAAAATAACTTACACCTGTGCTAATGTCGGCAATAAATTTTTCAAAGTGTTGTGATGGTACTCTAACCGCAATAGTATGACTGATACTGTAATCGTCATTATGTTCGGAGTCATGTTGTACTAAACCATTATGCTTTTTTATTGCCTTTTGTATAGCTGTTGTTGTAGCTTTTAAGTCGTTAGTCTCAAAGCGTATATTAGCATTCTTAATAATTTTAGGAGCATGAGTATTTAGCTCACTAATACTTGATGATGGATCTCCGTCCACTTCCATTGCCTCATACTTCACTTCTTCGACTATGTCCGTTAACTCAAATGCTTCTACCGTTTTATCATTATCAACTAAAAAGCTAATTCCAGCTGTTTGATGTCTCTCAATAGCTTTTTCTTTACATCCAATGATTGCTAGCGCTAGCAATAAAGCATAAATAGTTTTTTTCATAATTGGGTGGTTTTTCGTTATAAAAACGTCAAAACACTACGACTTAGTACAAGTACCAAAAAAACAAGAGTTTTTTATAAACCTTCTTTAGCAATAAACTTTTCAAAAAGTTGTACCGTTTTGGTTTGTATCTCTTCGTATGTTAATCGATCTTTAGTTTGATAAAAAAACATAAAAGCAGTGGGATCAACAAGTTTATCAGTTAATAAATGTTTATTGAGCCTATACGTTTCGCGAAGTATTCTTTTAAAAGAATTACGATCTACAGCTTTCTTGAAGTGTTTTTTAGAAACAGAAACACCCATTTTTATAATACCATCTTCGGCATTTTCTAGGGGTACATATACCAATCGCAACGGATATTTAGACACCGATTTACCTTCGGTAAACATCTTGTCTATCGTGTTTTTGCTTTTCAGCTTTTCCTGCTTTGGGTAAGTGTACTGCTTCTTTTCCATAAAGCGCAAAGGTACATTATTTTAAAATCTAGAAAAGCATCTTATATAATGTCAGATTATTTTCTTATCATTGTCTACTAAAGTTATAAAAAAATTATGGTTTCAGAGAGAGTTGGGCTGTATATGAAAGCTAAGAATATAAGTTATTATGCCTTCGAAAATAGCTTAGGTGCTAGTAGAGGTAGTATTTCTAAGGCAGTTAAAGATGGTAAAAGTATAGGATCTAATATGCTAGAAAAAATTCTTGCTAAATATACTGACCTTAACCCTGCATGGTTACTTACTGGCGATGGCGATATGCTTATTGACGGAGATAATTGGCAAAATAGCAGTGTTAATACCTACCGCCTTAAAACAGATAACTCTGTAGAAAACCAACAAATACCACTATATAACTTAGAAGCTGTTGCAGGGCTCGTACCTCTTTTTGGCGATAATAAAGCCTTTCAGCCCGTAGATCATATCATGATACCTAATTTACCAAAGTGTGATGGTGCCGTATATGTAACAGGTGATAGTATGTACCCATTATTAAAAAGTGGTGACATTGTTATGTATAAAGAGGTAAACGATATTGTAAATGGCATTTTTTGGGGAGAAATGTACCTACTTAGTATAGATATGGGAGGCGAGGAGTACATAACAGTAAAGTATGTGCAAAAAGCCGAAGACAGCCACTATATAAAGCTTGTGAGCGAGAATAGACACCATCAAGCAAAAGAAGTTCGGCTAGACCAAGTAAAGGCATTAGCCCTCGTAAAAGGAAGCATTAGAATTAACGCAATGACATAAAAAAACCGAGACTTATTAAGTCTCGGTTTTTTGTTTATTTCTATTTCCTTATTGATGTGCTTAAGGAGCAGTAGTAGTATAAAGGTTATTTTCTTTATTTACATCTGCCATTAGCTCAACAGGGTCTATAGCTATTACTTTTATAGACTTCTTAGGTTTGTTTATAGTAAACTCATACGTTGGGTGTGCCCAATCCCATGCTTTTTGAGTATTTCTATTTAATTTAGAATAAGGATTATCTTTAGTATAATGCATCATTTGCAATGGTATATAAAAACTCTCTTGTGTACCATCGTCATACACCACAATAAGATCTATAGGCATTGGCATACGCCCTATACGCTCTAGTGTAACTTTGGTAACGCCTTCTTCTTCTTCTTTAACCTCTTTAAATCCGTAATCTATAGTATTTGTTGTCTGTGTCCAGTCAGTAAGATACCAGTCTAGGTGAGCACCTGTTACACGCTCGGCTGTTCTTTTAATATCGTTTGGAGTTGGATGGCTAAACTTATAATCAGCATAAAAACGTTTTATTGTTTCGGCAAGTTTATCTTGCCCAATAAGGTAACCAAGTTGTCCTAAAAATATTTCTCCTTTACTGTAAGCAGAAATACCATATAATACATTTTGGTCATATCTGTCACCATGCGTACTAAGTGGCTGCTCTTTACCAGAAGAAACCATATAGAAATAGTTAGCGTAAGCTCCAGAAATAGGATTGTTATTTTCTTCTTTACTAGGCATTACCTCAGCCATAGCAAGGTCAGAAATATAAGAAGTAAAACCTTCATCCATCCACTCATGTTTCGACTCGTTACTAGCTAGTAAGTGCTGAAACCAAGAGTGAGCAAACTCATGTGCAGTAACACCCACAAGACTACCATAACTTCTATTACCTGTAATAAGCGTACACATAGCATACTCCATACCACCATCACCACCTTGTATTACAGAGTATTGTTTGTAAGGGTAAACCCCTATGTTTTTGTTATAGTACTCAAGAAGTTCAACCGTTTTAGGCTGCATTTTCTTCCAGTTGTCATTATAGTCTTTATTGTCTTTATAAAAGAAGTGTAGCTCTGTACCGTTAGACGATACTACTTTATCATGAATATAATCTTCATCAGCTCCCCAAGCAAAGTCATGTACCATAGGTGCAACAAAATGCCAAGTAAGTTTCTTTACTTTACGCTTGTGCTTCACCTTTACACCCTCGTCTTGGTAACCTTTACCAATTTCGTTTTTGTTTTGTAGGTAACCAGTACTACCAATAGTATATTTCTTGTCGATAGTAATTTTTACATCAAAATCACCCCATACACCATGAAACTCACGACCTATGTAAGGATCAGCGTGCCAACCTTCAAAGTCATATTCAGCCATTTTTGGGTACCACTGTGTCATTGATAGCGCTACATTCTCGTCACTATTTCTACCCGAACGACGTACCTGTAATGGTACTTGTCCTTCAAAGTCTAGTGTAAAAGTAGTAGATGCTCCTGGTGCTATTGGTGTAGCAAGAGTAACTTCTAGTATAGTACCTGTAACAATGTTTTTTGCACTAACACCATCTTGTTTTAGGTTGTTTATTTTTAAATAACCTATCTCGTTTGGCTTTAGTGTACTAATACGGCTTTCCTTTATAGTCTCTTCACCACGCTTAAAGCTCTTTACCATACGACCATCAGGATCGGCAATGCTTTGTAGTCTAGCATCCATTTCGCTACCCGGTTGAAAAGCGTTGTTAAACAGATGGTAGTATACACGATGTAGTGTTTCTGGAGAGTTGTTAGTATATACCAATTCTTGCGTACCAGTATATTGGTATGTATTTACATCCATCGACACGTCCATTTTATAATCTACGTGTTGTTGCCAGTACCCTGCGTTAGGGTTGTTGTGTTTGTTTTGTGCCCAAAGGCTGCAAGTAGCCAAGAGAGCGAATAATGCTAATTTCTTCATGGGTTAAAAATAAACAAAGTTTTTAAAGTGATAATTAATTATTTGATTAGATGATATATGTAAACAAAAAACCCCACATAATGCGTGGGGTTTTCTTATTAAATAGAATAACAATTACATTCTTGACATTTTATCTGCAAGGATGATAGCGTTATAAGCATTAACAATTCTACCTGTCATAGATACTTCGCTAAAAGCTCTCATATCGTCAGGGTTACCACCAGCAGCAACTTCAATATCAATAGGAAGTCCAGACTGCATCATGATTTGTTTTACTTGAGCCGCTTTTAACTTAGGATAGTAAGAACGGATAAGTGCTGCAACACCTGCCGCATTTGGCGATGCCATAGAAGTACCTTGTAAGTACTCATATTGGTTATTTGGTGTAGTTGCATAAATTCTTACTCCTGGGCTAAATACATCAACATCAGTTTTACCGTAGTTAGAGAAGTTAGCAATAAGGTCTTTATCGTAAGAGTAGTTTAACGCACCAATTGTAAGGAATGTGTCAGAGATTTCTGGACCACCATTTCTGTTATCGTTAGGGTAACGCTCTACACCACCTGGTTGGTTAAGGTCAGTACCTTCGTTACCAGCAGCACATACAATTAGTACATCTTTTTCAGCAGCATATTTAATAGCGTCATATACCCACTCGCTATG
Organism: Flavobacterium sp. MedPE-SWcel; assembly: GCA_001874325.1. Lineage (GTDB taxonomy): Bacteria > Bacteroidota > Bacteroidia > Flavobacteriales > Flavobacteriaceae > Flavobacterium. The sequence continues at coordinate 32,523 of MPCW01000017.1, forward strand.
CGTAGAGAAATATTTACCAAAACTACCGTTAATTACTTTAGCACCATTGTCTACAGCATAACGAATAGCAAGAGCTACATCTTTATCATACTCATCACCATCTGGCACAGCACGAACAGCCATAATTTCTACATTGTTGCTAGCAACACCATCTCCACCAAGGTCGTTGTTTCTTACCTGTGCAATAATACCAGATACGTGAGTACCATGTTTAGCACCTTCTTTATCTGGTCCAATAACGTTACCATCACCGTAACCTCTATCGTTAAAATCGTCTGGGTTATCACCTGTTATTTCACGACCGTTATAGTCCATGTTTAAGTGATACTCAAGGCTACCATTGTAATGATCTACACCGCCTTGAATTTGATCCATAAGCTCAGCTCTAGAAACTTGGCTTAATATCTGGATAAAACGTCCTTTAATCGCTTCTATAGAAGGATTACCAGTATCCCCCATGTTCTTTAGGTCTTCAGCAGTATAATCATCTTTACCTAATTTTTCTCTAATAGCTTTATCAGCACCTAGAATGAATTCCATTTGCTGCTTTCCGCCCATAGCTTCACCGTACTTCTTGTCGTACTCAGCTTTTGCTCTTTTGTATGTTTCAGAACCGTCGTCGCCTTTTTTCACGATACGAACAAATTCCATATTCTCATGGTTGATGTTACCAAGGAAGTTCCATCCATGAATATCATCTACATAACCATTTTTATCATCATCAATACCGTTACCAGCAATCTCTTTATCGTTGTTCCATATAACACCTTGTAAATCTGGGTGCTCAATATCTACACCAGAGTCAATAACACCTACAACTACTTTAGTGCTTTTTCTACCTTCTAGTAATTTGTAAGCTCTATCTACACTCATTCCAGGAATAGTATCGTTTACTAAGTCTAGGTGACTCCAACGCTGCTCCTCATTTTCAGTTAACTTTGCTTTTTTAGCCGTAATAGATGTGCTAATAGCAATAGGTTCTGCTGTGATTTTTTTCGATGTACTACAGCTTGCAAGAAATAATGCTAATGCAGCCGATAGGTAAATTGATTTAAATTTCATATCTAGTTTGTTTACTTTGACTTTTTATAGTTAGTCTAACTTGTTACTAATTTGTTACAGTTTTAGTTGAATAAATATTATAAAAGGAAATCATCCCACTTTAAAACATCTTTCAGGCGAACACCTTTTTCGGTATGTTGCACCGTGATTATTTCGTTATGAGCATCATGCCCCAGTATTAAATGATAATCATTATCGGCAGCAGTATTTAAAAATGTTGCTTTTTCATCTATGGTTAATAATGGTCGAGTATCATAACCCATTACATACGGTAATGGTATATGTCCAGCCGTAGGCAATAAGTCCGCCATATAAACGAATGTTTTACCCTTATAGTTTATATGAGGTAACATTTGTTTTTCGGTATGCCCGTCAGCAAAAAGTATATCAAAACCTAATTCACTATTCTTTTTAAAAGCATCTTGAGGTCGCTCTATAAATTTAAGCTGTCCGCTTTCTTGCATTGGTAGTATGTTTTCTTTTAAAAACGATGCCTTTTCGCGAGCATTAGGGTTAATAGCCCATTCCCAGTGGTTATCATTCGTCCAGAAATGTGCGTTTTTAAAAGCAGTTTCATAACCAGTACGGTCTTTATTCCACTGTATTGCACCACCTACATGGTCAAAATGCAAGTGCGTTAAAAACACATCAGTAATATCATCACGATGAAAACCATATTTAGCTAATGATTTATCTACAGAGTGATCGCCCCACATAGAATAGTAACCAAAAAATTTATCACTTTGCTTGTTACCCATTCCTGTATCAATAAGTATAAGTCTGTCACCATCTTCTATAAGTAAGCATCGAGCTGCCATATCGATGAGGTTTTTATCATCGGCAGGGTTAGTACGATTCCATATTGTTTTTGGCACTACACCAAACATGGCACCACCATCGAGCTTAAAATTACCGCTCTCTATTGGGTATAATTTCATGTTGTTTGTTGAGTTTATTTTTTGCTATTGCAAATTATGGTTTATTATATAAACCGCAAAAAATAAATTTTTGTAATTGATGTAAGGAGAGTTTTAGTCGTTATAAACCACAATTTATAGCCTTAATATAAAGATTGTCTATACTGTTATATGTATAAAAGATATGGCTTTTATTGCAATCTGTGAAATTGTGGGTATCTTTGCATAAATTAGACTAATTACATTTTAGTAAAATTATGATAAAAGTATCTGATACAGCGAGAAAAAGAATCGTATTATTGATGGAAGACGACGGTTTTGATGCAACTACAGACTATGTTCGTGTAGGTGTAAAGAGTGGTGGATGTTCAGGTTTGTCATACGATTTGAATTTTGACAAAGCCATGGGCGAGAATGATAAATTATTTGAAGACAACGATATAAAAATAGCCGTAGATAAAAAAAGCTTCTTGTACCTAGCAGGAACAACGTTAGAATATTCTGGCGGACTTAACGGTAAAGGTTTTGTTTTTAATAACCCTAACGCACAAAGAACTTGTGGTTGTGGGGAAAGTTTTTCATTATAGAGAAGTTATAAAGTTGAAGTTCGGTGCTTAGTAGTATGCTTTTATAGTAATGCTAAATCCGAAACAAATTAAGTTATGAGTAAATATACAGAAGAAGAATTAAAGGTCGAACTCGAGAATCAAGAATATGAGTACGGTTTTTATACAGATATAGAATCGGATACTTTCCCTATTGGGCTTAACGAAGATGTTATTCGTGCGCTTTCTAAAAAGAAAGAAGAGCCAGAATGGATGACAGAGTGGAGGTTAGAAGCTTTTCGTGTTTGGGAACAAATGGAAGAGCCAGACTGGGCGAATGTAAACTATGAAAAGCCAGATTTTCAGGCAATAGCATACTATTCAGCGCCTAAAAAAGCTGACCCTAACAAAACCTTAGACGATGTAGACCCTGAGCTTTTAGCAATGTACAAAAAGCTAGGTATCTCTGTAGATGAGCAAAAAAAGATGAATAATGTAGCGGTAGATATCGTTGTAGATTCTGTTTCTGTAGCTACTACATTCAAAAAGACATTGGCTGAGAAAGGAATTATATTCTGCCCAATCTCAGAAGCTATTAAAGAACATCCAGAATTAGTAAAGAAATATATAGGTACAGTAGTACCGCAAAAAGATAACTTCTATGCTGCATTAAACTCAGCAGTATTTACAGACGGATCTTTTTGTTATATACCAAAAGGAGTACGTTGCCCAATGGAACTTTCTACATACTTCCGAATCAATCAAGCAGGAACAGGTCAGTTCGAAAGAACACTTGTAGTTGCTGACGAGGGTAGTTATGTAAGTTACCTAGAAGGTTGTACTGCACCAAGTCGTGACGAAAATCAGTTACACGCAGCAGTAGTAGAACTTATTGCAATGGACGATGCCGAAATTAAATACAGTACAGTACAAAACTGGTTCCCTGGTAACAAAGAGGGTAAAGGTGGAGTATATAACTTTGTGACTAAGCGTGGAATTTGCGAGAACAACGCAAAAATATCTTGGACACAAGTAGAGACTGGTTCAGCAGTAACATGGAAATATCCAAGTTGTATACTTAAGGGTGACAATTCAGTAGGAGAATTTTACTCTATTGCAGTAACAAACAACTATCAGCAAGCAGATACAGGTACAAAAATGATACACCTTGGTAAAAATACCAAGAGTACTATTATATCTAAAGGTATCTCGGCAGGAAAATCACAAAACAGTTATAGAGGGTTAGTACAAGTAAATGGTCGTGCCGAAAATGCACGTAACTTTTCACAATGTGACTCATTATTAATGGGTAATGCTTGTGGAGCACATACTTTCCCATATATAGAGTCTAAAAACACAAGTGCTAAAATAGAGCATGAGGCTACTACAAGTAAAATTGGAGAAGACCAAGTGTTTTATTGTAACCAAAGAGGTATCCCTACAGAAAAAGCTATTGCACTTATTGTAAATGGTTTTAGTAAAGAGGTACTAAACAAGTTACCAATGGAATTTGCGGTTGAGGCGCAAAAACTATTAGAAATAAGCCTTGAGGGTAGTGTAGGATAATGGAAGAAAGAAAGGTAATTATTGTAGGCTCGTCACGTAGTGATGGGAATACAACAAGAATTGTTAATACTATTGCAAAGCAAAACAATATCGATATAATTGATTTGAACGATTATGATTTTTCATACTTCGATTATAAGTCAAGAAATATAGATGATGATTTTTTACCTTTAATAAGAAAGGTTATAGACAGTTATGATACTTTTATTTTTGCCACACCAATATACTGGTACAGTATGAGCGGTATAATGAAAGTGTTTTTAGATAGATTTTCTGACTTGATTACTATTGAAAAGGAAACAGGCAGAAAGTTAAGAGGTAAAAAAGCGGCAGTAATATCTAACTCTTCTGATAAGGAGATTAATTATGATTTTTACATGCCTTTCCGTAAGTCTTCGGAATATCTAGGAATGGAATACCTAGGTAATAAGCATTTCGACGCCAAAAGCTCGGAAGAAACAATAAATATTAGTTTTATATAATATAAATATACAAATGCTATCAATTAAGAATTTACACGCAAGTGTTGAAGATAAAGAAATTTTAAAGGGAATTAACCTAGAGGTAAAACCTGGAGAGGTACATGCTATAATGGGACCTAATGGTTCTGGTAAAAGTACACTTTCATCAGTAATTGCTGGTAAAGAAGAGTATGAAGTAACTGATGGAACAATTCATCTTGAAGGTGAAGACATTGGCGAACTTGCTCCAGAAGAAAGAGCACACAAAGGTGTATTTCTTTCATTTCAGTACCCTGTAGAGATACCAGGAGTATCTGTAACTAACTTTATGAAAACGGCTATTAACGAAAGCCGTAAAGCACAAGGTAAAGATGAAATGCCAGCTAATGAAATGCTGAAATTCATCCGCGAAAAAAGTGAATTACTAGAAATAGACCGTAAATTTCTTTCACGTTCGTTAAACGAAGGTTTCTCTGGTGGAGAAAAGAAACGTAACGAAATTTTCCAGATGGCAATGCTTGAACCAAAGCTAGCTATACTAGACGAAACAGATTCTGGTCTTGATATTGATGCATTACGTATTGTAGCTAATGGTGTAAACAAACTGCGTAACGAAGATAATGCGGTTGTAGTTATTACACACTATCAAAGACTTTTAGACCATATTGTTCCTGATTTTGTACACGTACTTTACAATGGTAAAATTGTAAAATCGGGTGGTAAAGAACTAGCCTATGAGCTAGAAGAAAAAGGTTACGACTGGATTAAGTCAGAAAATTAAAAGCTTGTCGTAAGGTCAAAAGTCATAAAGTGACAAGATGTAGCGTTATGGGAAACTTTAATTCTTTTGAAGAAATTAACTCTTGGCAAAAATCAAGAGCTCTTAATAAGAAAATATATCACATTACAGGTACTACTGCTTTTAATAAAGACATTGACTTAGTTCGACAAATGAGAAGGTGTTCTGTTTCTATATCTTCAAATATAGCTGAAGGTTTTGAACGAAATACCGACAAAGAATTTATACATTTTTTATATATAGCTAAGGGCTCGGCTGGTGAGTTACGCTCTCAGCTTTATTTAGCATTAGATCTAGATTACATCTCTAAAGAGATATTTAGTGAATTAATAATTGAAGTTACTGATATAGCAAAATTGCTGAGTGGCTTTATTAAATACCTTAGTAAATAGAGTTCTTAAGGTCTTTATGACTTTATGACTTTAAAACTTTTGACTTAAATGGATTTAAAAGAAAAATTATTATCTTCTTTTATGGCTTTCGAAGAGCGTGTAGATGTTAATTCAGACTTACATGATATTCGTACAGAGGCTATAAAGAATTTCGAAAATAAAGGCTTCCCTACAAAAAAGGACGAAGCATGGAAATATACATCGCTTAACAGCATCCTTAAAAACGATTTTAGTGTATTCCCAAAGGAAGAAAACGCTATAAGTTACCCAGAGGTAAAAAAGTACTTTATACACGATATAGATACTTATAAACTTGTTTTTATAGATGGTGTATTTAGTTCATTCTTATCATCTACAACACACGATGGTATAGATGTATGCCTTATGTCATCGGCACTTACAAAACCAAAGTACAAAGAGGTTGTAGATACTTACTTTAACAAGGTTGCAAATACTGATGATAGTTTAACATCGTTAAACACAGCATTTGCTATAGAAGGAGCTTTTATAAACATACCAAAAAGCAAAGTAGCCGATAAACCTATCGAGATTATGTACCTTTCTACAGGTAGCGAAGCAGTACTTATGGTGCAGCCAAGAAACCTTATAATTGTAGAAGAGAATGCTCAGGTACAAATTATAGAGCGTCATCAAAGTCTTAACAGTAATCCTGTGCTAACTAATAGCGTTACTGAAATTTTTGTGGCAGAGCGAGCTATTTTAGACTATTACAAAATACAAAACGATGTACAGTCGGCTAACCTAGTCGATAATACATACATCTCTCAAAAAAGAGATAGTAATGCGTCAGTACATACCTTCTCTTTTGGAGGTAATGTTACACGTAATAACTTAAACTTTTACCATAAAGGAGAGCATATAGAAAGTACTATGAAGGGTATTACCATTATTGGTAATAAACAACATATAGACCACTACACACTAGTACACCATGCAACACCTAACTGTGAGAGTCACCAGAACTACAAAGGTATTTATGATGGTAACTCAACAGGAGTATTTAATGGTAAAATATTTGTTGAGAAAGAAGCACAAAAAACAGATGCTTTCCAGCAGAATAATAATGTGTTACTAAGTGAGAAATCAACAATAAACGCTAAGCCACAACTTGAAATATTTGCAGACGATGTAAAATGTTCTCACGGTTGTACTATTGGGCAGTTAGACGAGAGTGCAATGTTCTACATGCAGTCACGTGGTATTCCTAAAAAAGAGGCTAAGGCATTATTGATGTATGCTTTTAGTAACGAAGTTATCGAGAGTATTAAATTACCTGAATTAAAGAGCAGAATTACTAAGCTTATCGCCAAAAAACTTGGTGTTAATATGGGTTTTGATCTTTAATAATCAATACAATATATATTAAAAAAGCGACCTCATTTGAGGTCGCTTTTTTGTTTATAAATACATCATAATTATTTTATTTAGAATTATTACAAATAATTTGGATATATCAAGTACTACACCTAAGTTTGTAATTTAGAATGAGTCTAAGGTAAGCGATCTAACACGAGTGAATTTCGTCATCGGTACACTGTTAGATTGTAAAATGATGTAAATCATTTTGATATAGATTTCATTCTGGCTTTTTAAAAATGTTGTGTTAGTATTTATGTTTGTATTAATCCCAACGGTATGTAGATGCTGTTGGGATTTTTTATGTATTTACGGTATTCTAGCTGCTTTATGCGGTAATACATTTCTCTACTATCAGTATAAATATAAAATTTCGTACTAAAAATGTTGTAAGTCCTCTTGTAGGTCTTAAATCCATGCTAAAAATCTGTTTTTAAAAAAACAAGCTGTAACTTTGCAGCTGGTTAATTATAGCGTGATTGTATCGCTATTTACTGATAACGATAAACTTAGAGTATAAAAATGTTAGATATAAATGCTGTTAGAGCTAGTTTCCCGATACTTAACGAAACTGTAAACGGAAAACCACTGGTTTATTTTGATAATGCAGCTACATCGCAAAAGCCAAAAGTTGTTATAGATGCTGTTGCAGAATACTATAACACCATTAACTCCAATATACACCGTGGAGTGCATACGCTTAGTCAATTAGCGACTGATGCCTATGAGGTTTCTAGACAAAAAATACAAACACACATTAATGCAAAACATGGCCACGAAGTATTATTTACTACGGGTACTACACATGGTATTAACTTAGTAGCAAGTGGTTTTGCAAAATTTGTAAAAGAAGGCGATGCCGTTATGGTATCGGCTATGGAACACCACAGTAATATTGTGCCATGGCAAATGCTTTGCGAAAGAGCAGGAGCTACGCTATTAGTAATTCCGATGAACGAAAACGGAGAGCTAATAATTGAAGAATTTGAAAAGCTACTTACAGAGAAAGTGAAAATTGTGGCTGTAAACCACATTTCTAACTCATTAGGTACTATAAACCCTATAAAACATATTATTGATAAAGCACACCAAGTAGGTGCTGCCGTATTAATAGATGGGGCACAAGCTGCACCACACTTGCGCCCAGATGTACAAGCGTTAGACTGCGATTTTTATGCTTTTTCAGGACATAAAGTTTGTGGACCTACAGGTAGCGGAATACTATATGGTAAAGAAGAATGGTTAAACAAACTACCCCCTTATCAGGGTGGTGGTGAGATGATAAAAGAAGTAAGTTTTGATGGCACTACATATGCCGACTTACCTCACAAATTTGAAGCAGGAACACCAAATATTGCAGGCGGTATTGTGCTAGGTACAGCTATAGATTATCTTAACTCAGTAGGGCTAGATAATATTAATGCTTACGAGCAAGAATTATTGCAATACGGTACAGAGAAGTTATTAGAGATAGAAGATCTTAAAATAATAGGTACTGCTAAGCAAAAAACATCTGTAATATCGTTTAATGTGGGTAGTATTCACCCGTATGACATTGGCTCTATAGTCGATAAAATGGGTATAGCAGTACGTACAGGACACCATTGTACACAACCCGTTATGCAGTTTTTTGATATTCCGGGTACAGTACGCGCTTCGTTCTCGTTTTATAATACAAAAGAAGAAATAGACGCACTTGTTGCAGCCGTTATAAAGGCACAAAGAATGTTAAGCTAAAAAATTATTTCATGAGAAAAGTAGTATCTCTTTTAGTGTTAGTAACCCTTTTAGTGACAAGTTGTGCCTCTAAAAAGAAAATTGCTGCCGATGCTATTACAAAAATTGAATATTCAGCAGTTACTAGAGGCTCTTCAAAAGGAATTACTTTTGAGAAATATAGTTTTACAGGTACTAGCAGCAGGCAAGGAGGAGATATAAATGTAGGTAAGGGGCCTATATCTGAGGAATATTGGAATGAATTATCAGTTATTGCTAATAAACTTGATTTAGGAAATTTAGATAAAATAAAACCACCTAGTACAAAGCATCAGTATGATGCAGCATTTGGGGCGCATATTACAATTACAACAACTACTAATACGCATCAAACCTTAACTTTCGATCATGGTAACCCTCCAGAGGAGTTAAAACCGTTAATCGAAAAAATGGCAGAAATATCAGGCGTAGTGAATTAATAGAGAATAAAAGGAAAATGAAGATAAAGGAAATACAAGCCGAGATTGTAGATGAATTTTCGATGTTTGATGACTGGGACGAACGCTACCAGTATGTAATAGACTTAGGGAAAACATTACCACTTGCCGACGAGCAGTATAAAACCGATGAGAACATCATTAAAGGCTGTCAGAGCAAAGTTTGGCTACATGGCGAGCAAGAGGGCAATAATATTGTTTTTACGGCCGATAGCGACGCTATATTGACTAAAGGTATCATTGCGGTGCTTATTAGAGTATTCTCTAACCAATCACCAGCCGATATACTAGAAGCTGATGTTGCTTTTATTGATGAAATTGGATTAAAAGAACATCTTTCGCCTACACGTGCGAATGGACTTGTTTCGATGATTAAACAGATTAAAATGTATGCCTTAGCATTTCAGGCAAAAAACTAAATAGTATGGATACGCAAATAGATACCGCACAACTAGGAGAAGAAATCGTAAAAAAATTAAAAAGCATTTACGATCCTGAAATACCTGTAGATATATACGAATTAGGTCTTATTTATGACGTAATGGTAAACGAAGACAATGAGGTTAAGATACTAATGACACTTACTTCGCCTAACTGCCCAGTAGCAGAAAGTTTACCAAAAGAGGTAGAAGATAAGGTTATGACACTTGATCTAGTAAAAAGTGCTGAGGTAGAGATTACTTTCGACCCGCCTTGGACACGTGACCTTATGAGCGAAGAAGCAAAACTTGAACTTGGAATGCTATAATAGACTTTCATAAAGCAATAACGATATGGAAGAAAAAGAAATAGTAAACCGCGTAGCCAATAGCGTGTTACAGGTTTTTGACCTTGAGGATTATTATCCTGGGGGGGAGCGCAAAACGATAGATATATCAGAATGGTTATTAGAAGGTTTTGTGCTGCGTGAAAAAGACTTTAGGCAAAGCCTAAAAGAGCACGACTGGCAACAATATCAAGATAATTATGTAGCCCTGCATTGCAGTACCGATGCTATTGTGCCTGCATGGGCATATATGCTAGTATCAGTGCACCTTCAACCTTTTGTAAAAAAGGTAGTACAGGGCAGCGTTCAAGATCTTAATATACAGCTATATCAAGAAATACTTAACGATATAGACTATACTGAGTATACGAATAAACCAGTTATTGTAAAAGGTTGCTCTCAAAAACCAGTACCAGAAGAAGCCTATGCTATGGCGGTACAAAAACTAATGCCTTTTGCCAAGAGCCTTATGTTTGGCGAAGCATGTTCGGCAGTACCACTATACAAGAAAAAATAGCGTTTAGTAGTCTTGCATAGTATGTGTAATTGATTGATTATATTTGCATAAATATTTATTTGTACAATTATGATTAAAAAAATTACTTTACTATGCAGTGCTTTATGCGTTATGACTGCTAATGCACAAGATGCTAAAACTGTAGAGAACGACTCTACTAAGGTTTGGACTGCAAAAGGAAATGCCTCTTTTTTATTCAATCAATCTAATTTTGATAACTGGCTTGCTGGTGGAGAGAACAATGTTTCTGGTAACCTAGGTCTTAATTATGATGTAAATTATAAAAAAGGTAAATGGAGTTGGGATAATAAATTTATCGCATCATACGGTTTGGTAAAAACTAAAACAAGCTCTTTTGCTAAGAAAACAGATGACCGTTTGGAGATTAACTCTGTATTAGGTAAACAAGCATCTGAACATTGGTACTACTCAGCATTTCTTAATTTCAAGACACAATTTACAAAAGGATATGTTTATTCTAAAGATGAAGATGGAGCAGAGGTAAGAGATGAAAGCACTAACTTCATGTCACCAGGTTACTTACTAGTAGGTCCAGGTATGCTGTACAAAAAGAGTGATAATTTTAAGTTTAATCTTTCGCCAGCAACTTCAAAATTCACTTTTGTAGATAAAAACTTTACATTACCAGAAGAAGCTTACTTTGGAGTAGAAGAAGGTAAATCTATGCGTTACGAACTCGGTTTTAATGCATCAGGATATTATAAATTTGACCTTATTGCAAATGTAACGTTAGAGAATATTGTAAATCTTTACTCTAACTACTTAGAAGATCCGCAAAACATGGATTTAGATTATCAGCTTAATGTTGTAATGAGAATAAACCGTTATTTAACTACGAATATCTCATTCCAAACAATATACGATGATAATGCTTATAGAGGTTTCCAAGTACGACAAGTATTTGGTGTAGCAGCTAATTACGGCTTCTAAATCTAAACTAATCATATATCAAAATACAAGAGCAGCCCAAAGGGCTGCTTTTTTGTTTATGTAGTGATCCCTACCTCGAGCTTAAACACCATTTTTATGCTATTTAAGAGCTTCTCAAGAATATATCGACAAGTTTACACGAGCTTACTTTTATCGTATTGTAGCTTCTGTTTTGCTCTTGTTCTCAAATAAACGAGCATAAAAAAAGCCCTGCACATTGTGCAGGGCTTTTTTAGTAAAATATCAAAATATTATTCAGAGATCTGCTTTACAATAAAGAACTCAATTCTTCTGTTTTTAGCATATTCTTCATCAGTACAATTCTCACCACAATCTACTTTAGGTTGGCTCTTACCAAATCCTTCACCAGAAATACGGTCTTTCTCAATACCTTTAGAGATAATGTACTTCACAGCAGCTTTAGCTCTACGATTCGATAATCTCATGTTGTACTTATCAGTACCACGGTTATCCGTATGCGCTTTCACCATAACAACCATTTCAGTATCCTCAGTCATCTCAGCAACAACTTTGTCTAACTCAACAGCTGCCTGCTCTGTAATATTACTCTTGTCATATTCAAAGAAAATAGGATTAAGTACGATTGGTTTCTCTACAACAGGAATTTCGATAGGTTTCAAGTCCGCCATTACCGTAACTTTTCCACCATCAGTTTTAGCAATAGGGAATGAGTTCGTCTCATAACCATCTACACTAGCCTGTACCACATAAGCTTTATCACACTCTACCGCATAGCTCACTTTACCATCAGCTCCTACCGTACGTGTTTCAATT
>MPCW01000018.1 GCA_001874325.1 Flavobacterium sp. MedPE-SWcel
ATGATCCATCGATATCCATTGCTGTTATCATATAGTCACCACCTTCACAACCTTCTTCAAACATCACTGCGATAGCGTTAGTATCTTGTGTTACTTGAATGTTTTGTGTAGTTGAACAACCATTTACATCTACAGTTACTTCATAAGTTCCAAACTCAGTTGCTTGAATACTTGCTCCTGTTTCTGTTGAAGGTGCTCCATTTATAGTCCATGCATAGGTTGCATCGGCTGTGTTAAAGTTAGTAGCATTAACAGTTACTGTTAAGTTACTTGCTACACAAGCTACATAAGGACCTCCTAGATCAAATGCAGGGTTAGGTGTAATCGTTACTACAAAACTACTTTCGTCTGTACAGTTTGGTGTTGTTCCAGTTTCTGCATAGATATGGATAGTTTGTGTACTTGTTATTACATCTCCTGCAACTAGTGCAGTTCCTGCTCCTCCAGCTTCTGTAAAGTAATTACCTACTGTAAGTGGCTCTAGTGTATAACTGTTACATTCGGTAACATCAGCTAATACATCAGCTACTGGGCTTGGTGTAATTGTTACTACAAAACTATCTTCATCAGTACAGTTTGGTGTTGTTCCCGTTTCTGCATAGATATAAATTGTTTGTGTAGTTGTTATATCATCACCTTCGTTAAGCATTGTTCCTGCTCCTCCAGCTTCTGTATAGTAGTTACCTACTGTAAGTGCTGGTAGTGTATAGCTATCACATGCGCTTTGATCGCCTGGTGTTATTACAATTGGGCTTGGTGTAATTGTTACTACAAAACTACTTTCGTCTGTACATTCTGGTGTTGTTCCAGATGTTGCATAGATATGGATAGTTTGTGTACTTGTTATTACTTCTCCTGCAGCTAGTGCAGTTCCTGCTCCTCCAGCTTCTGTAAAGTAGTTACCTACTGTAAGTGGTTCTAGTGTATAACTATCACATGCTGTTACATCAGTTAATACATCAGCAACTGGTACTGGTATTGTAGTTACTTCTATTTCTTCTGTTCCTACACATCCTGCGTTGTTTACTGTTACAGTATAAACTCCAGGGTCAGTTACAGAGATAGATTGAGTTGTAAGACCAAGGTCTGTTGTTCCAAGCATCCATGAGTATGATACATCTGTTGATGTTGGGTCAAAGTTACCTGCAATGTTAGATAGTGTTAATTCGAATGGTACAATTAAATAACAATCTGAACCATCTTGACTAATTCTGATATAAATCGTTTCACTAGCATTTGTAGTGTACGTTTCTGGAAGGTTATCATCTAAACCTAATTCAGCAGCTTCTTCTGTTGCATAGAATGTAAATGTAAATCCAGTGGTGTCATCCATAAGTCCTTCTAAACTTTCTGTAAGATCGAATGTAATATCTTCTCCTGTAGAACAAGCACTTAAATCTTGAGCTTCATTTGCTACAATAGGATCAAAGAACTCAATTGTTTTTTCTGAATCTACAGAGCAGTTCGTATTTTCGAATATAACCTCTACTAGATAATCTCCACTTTCTGTAACAGTTATACTAGGTTCTGTTGCATCTTCAATAGCTTCTCCATCTAAGAACCATTGGAAATCATAAGTGTCTGGATCCATTTCTGTATCAAGTACTATTTCATCTCCTGCACAAGCTCCGTTACCACCTTCAATAGTTAAATCATCTCCTAAATCAGGAGCTCCAATAGCAAAACTACCTCCATCAAGGAATACCGCAGAGTTTACAGCAGAATCTTGATAATCGGCGATTACTAATTTAATATGATATGACTCTCCAGGTGTTACCGCTGCCGATGCAACCATTTGAACTGTTTGTCCATTATACCCAATTGTTGATGCATTTGGATTATCTTGGTTAAACACATCAAAATAAATCTCATTAGCAGATTCACATCCTGCATTATATTCATTATCTCTAATATTAACTACAGATACTGGGATTGTAGTTCCTGGTATTACAGCTAGGTTATCACCATCTACAGATGTAGTAGGTCCTGTAAGTATAAATGCAAATGCATCTGAGAAGTTACATTGGAATGTACCATACTCATCTGAAGCAAATAAGAAGTTAAAACTTAGTTCATCTATAAATGGTACAAAATCAAATTCAAGTATCGTTGCATTATTCAACGCACCTGTATTACCTCCCTCAGCAATAATTGCTGAAAGATCAGCATCTCCAGGCCATCCACCATTATCAAATGTATCATTTCCAGGCCATGGTCCAGGAGCTCCTGTTATTCCTCCTGTCGCCATTACAATACCTTGAGAGAATGGGAATGGGGAAGTACCATCTTGATCGTGGAAGTAACCAATACTATTAGCTTGACCGAAGTCAGAACCAGATGTAGAGGTTATATTAGAAACAAGTGCACAATCTACCCCAATAAGTACATCTTGTACTAGCTCTTCTATTGTATATTCTGTATCGTTAACTCCAATTGGCACAGCTGGTGTTGTTACACACACTTCAAAACTTGTTAATGCTGTTGGATCGAAGAAGAAGTTAGCATATACCATTACATAATAAGTATTACCAACAACAAGATCTGTTACTGATTGATTAGCTCCTCCACAAGATAGCTGTGTAAGAGTACCACAATCGTCTCCTTCAAAAAGTACTTGTTGTAAAAACACTCCTCCTTGAATATTATTTATACTAATAGCATGAGTAGTAGATTCTGCTACAAAAGAATACCAAACATCATAATCTGGAACTCCAAATGAACATGTTTGTGCTACTCCTGAAGCTGTTGCTCCTGTAATAGTACCTGTGGCAAATTCATCACACTCAAAACCTGCATTTACAGGAATATCAATAGCATCCTCACAGTCATCATTAGCAATTTCTGTTACAAATATAAATGGTCCAGACCAGTAGCTAAGATCATCCTCAGCACAAACCGCTCTTACATAAAATTCATAAGGTGTAGACGGCTCAAGGCCTTCATATATATATGGTGGGTTTTCTGTAACAACAGTAACCTCTGTTTCATCAGTTGGCTCTCCTGTTTCAGGCGCTTGTACTACAACTTCCCATGTATCTTCTGAACCTGATGATGTCCATGTAAGCTCTGCTGAAGTTGTTGTTACACTTACAACATCTAAATCAATTGGTTCTGGACATGTTGGTATATCTTGTATAATTACATTATCAATATATAATCTCCATCCATCAAGCCCCCCATTTGGCACATGCCATGCAATGTTTACAGGTCCTGATATTAATGCATCTGCAGCATCGTCAAGAATCACAATATATTCTATATAATCTGTATTATCATACTCTGCTGAAGGAACAAGTTCTAACGTAAAATCAGCTATAGCTGTTCCTGTAGTAGATAATAATACTTCAAAATCATTTGGTTCAAAACCAGACTGTACTCTCTGGTGGAATTTAAGTCTCTGATTACCTGTAAGTAATATTGTTGGAGAAATTAACCAATCATCATTATTACCATTATTAAAATCTGTTGTAATCGCTGCTGACTGATCTCCTTCATATGGGTTAAATGCATAATCCATGTTCCACGAATCATTATCACCATTTTCATTTACTACTGTCCAACAGTTTTGTGTTTCAGAATCTGTATTAAATCCTTCGAAGAAAGGAACTGGGAATGGATCACAAGCTGTTGTGAAAGTAATAGGTCCTACCCAGTTACTTAAATCATCAACACCACAATTTGCTCTCACATAAACTTCGTACTCTGTATTAGACGTAAGCCCTTCAGCAGTATGTTCTGAATCTCCTGTTACATCAACCACAGGTGTTGCATCTGTAGGCTCACCAGTGCCTGGTGCTTGCACTACAATTTCCCAATCTGTTTCAAGAAAACCAGGTTCCCAATCAATATCTGCTGATATATTAGCAGCACTTATTAGTGATAGATCTGTAGGATCTGGACATGATGGTATATCTTCAACTATTACATTATCAACATATAGTCTCCATCCATCAAGACCATCAGCAGGCACATGCCATCCAATATTTACGTTACCTGTAATTGGTGTATTAGTACCATCAACTAGGTTTACAATATATTCTACATAATCAGTATTACCGTATGATGCAAAAGGAATAAGTTCTATTGTAAAGTTGGCCGCATCAGTACCTGTAGTAGAAACAAATACCTCAAAATCATTCGGTTCAAATGCCGACTGCACTCTTTGGTGGAATTTCAATCGTTGATTACCTGTAAGAGTAATTGTTGGTGAAATTAACCAATCGTCATTATTACCATTATTAAAATCTGTTGTAATCGCTGCTGATTGATCTCCTTCAAATGAATTAAATGCATAATCCATATTCCAAGTATCATTATCATCATTTGCATTTAATACTGTCCAACAGTTTTGTGTTGTAGAGTCTGTATTAAATCCTTCAAAGAAAGGCACTGGGAACGGATCACAAGCAGTAGTAAACTCAAATGGCCCTATCCAATTACTTAAATCATCAACACCACAATTTGCTCTTACATAGTACTCATAAACAGTATTTGATGTAAGACCATCAGCAGTATATTCAGGATCTGTAGTTACATCAACCACAGGCGTTGCATCTGTTGGTTCACCAGTACCTGGCGCCTGAACTACAACTTCCCAATCTGTTTCATTAAAACCAGCAGTCCAAGAAAGATCTACTGAAGTAGGCTGGAAGTTACCTGCCGTTAAATCTGTAGGATCTGGACATGATGGTATATCTTCAACTATTACATTATCAATATAAAGTCTCCATCCGTCAAGACCTCCATTTGGCACATGCCATGCGATATTTACATCTCCTGATATTGCTGTGTTTGTACCATCAACAATATTTACGATATATTCTAAATATCCATTATTATTATATGTTGCAAGAGGTATTAGTGTTATTGTAAAATCAGCAGGATCAGCTCCTGTAGTAGAAACTAGTACTTCAAAATCATTCGGTTCGAATGTTGACTGTACTCTCTGGTGGAATTTCAATCGTTGATTACCCGTAAGTGTAAGTGTTGGTGAAATTAACCAGTCATCATTATTTCCATTATTAAAATCTGTAGTTATGGCTGCTGATTGATCTCCGTCAAAAGAGTTAAAAGCATAATCCATATTCCACTCATCATTATCATCATTCACGTTAAGCACTGTCCAACATAACTCAGTAGTAGAATCTGAGTTGAATCCTTCATAAAATGGTACACTTAATGCGCCACAAGTTGTTCCGAATAAATAAGGACCAGCCCATGCACTAAAGTTACCATCGTTACAATCAGCTCTTACATAGTACTCATATAAAGTAGATTCTGTTAATCCGTCTGCAAGGTAGTCTGTGTTAGTAGCTATCGTTGTACCCGCTCCTACTGGTATACCTGAACCTGCTGTTTGTACAACTATTTCCCATGAAGTAGCACTACTCGGGTTTGTCCAAGATAAGTTAGCTGAAGTTTGTGTTATACCTGTAGTAGGCTCTCCTACTGGAGGCGCACAAAATACTTGTTGCACTGTAAGTGTATAATCTGTTGATTGTGGCGCAGCCCAAGTAGAAATAACAAAATAATACGTTTGTCCTGCTGTTACAGCTAATTCAGGTATAGAAACTGGATTTCCGGCAAAACCACCTACTCCTCCATCTAAACAAGCTACACCAATATCAGCACAATCATCATATACAAATAAACCAGCATAGTTACCAGTATCTGTCATGTCAATACTTATAGTACCATCGGCAGCAGCTGTATAAGAATACACTACATCATCTCCATTAAGATATCCAAAAGTACTACCACAACCTGTAGCTCCAGGGCTACCATTATAATCATCTCCGTAACCAGATGTGTTATCTGTTGCAGAATAAGGTAAAGCACCTATTTCTATAGAAGCCTCACAAGTAGCACCAAGCGCAACTGTACTAAAAAAGAATGGACCAACCCACTCACTCACATTAGTACCATCGCCATTACAACGTGCACGTAAATAATATTTATATTCTGTACTTTCTGTAAGAGCAGTAGCATTGTAAGGAGAATCTCCATCATATACAACACCAGCACCAGAAGGTATCGCTGCAGCAGGAATTAATTCTATTTCCCAAGATCCAGCAGCACTTGGATTATTCCAAGTAAGATCAGCAGTAGTAAGACCTATATTTTCAGCTCCAAGATCTGTAGGAGGTAAACATTGTTCAACAACACTAACGTTGTCTACTAACCAACGGTCACCATTATCTCCAGCCATTACAAAAGCTACATAGACATCTGAAGTTACAAAACCAGCAGGTATATCTGCTATGATTTCTGTATAAACTGTTTGAGCTGGATTAATCTCAAGCTCTGTCCACTCTTGCACCTGAGTATAACCATCAAGATCTGTAGGATCTCCATCGGTAATCATTAAACGGTACAAAGAACCATTATCTCCCCCAAGGCTAAGTCGAGAGAAAAAACGAACCTGTGGATTACTAGGAACATTAAACTGAGGTGTTATTAACCAATCCTCAGGAATATCCACTGCTACATTCTCTTTATTAAGGTAAGCTGCATGAGCTCCTTCATAGGACGGTTGAGTAGTCACCCCCGTCGCTTGCTGCCATACCACAGCTGGCCCCACACCATTATCATCAATGGTCCATCCGGCAGGGGGAAATGTACCAGTCTCATCAAAGCCTTCTTCCGCCAATTGTGCAAAAGCACAAAAGGACGATAGTAGCATGAAGAGCATAAGAGTAATTTTTTTCATAGAAATTTACTTTTAGTAGTTTATGTTATAAGAAAGCGAAAATTAAGAAAAAAAAACAATCGTACCGCTTAAAAATTATACATAATTTAACTTTTATTTAAAAAAAACAAAATTATAATATTTTGTTATGAATATAAAAAAGCCTTTTATTTTGTTATGGAACACCCTTCTAAACCTTTATTTTATTGAATAGTCTTGCTATCTTTGACCTCTTATTTAGAAAAAATGACTCGTTTGAAAAAAATATATTTCGCATCTGATCAACATTTTGGAGCTCCAACACCCGAAAAGAGCTTCCCGAGAGAGCAAAAGTTTGTAGCTTGGCTAGATGAAGTTAAAAAAGATGCTGAGGCAATTTTTCTTCTTGGAGATCTTTTTGACTTCTGGTTTGAATATAAAACAGTAGTACCGAGAGGGTTCGTTAGAGTACTTGGTAAACTAGCTGAACTTAAAGATTCAGGCATACCTATTTACTTCTTTATAGGTAACCATGACTTATGGATGAATGATTATTTTGAAAAAGAACTTAATATACCTGTATATCATAAACCAAAAGAATTTGTATTTAACAACAAATCATTTCTTATAGGGCATGGTGATGGTTTAGGACCTGGAGATAAAGGCTATAAAAGGATGAAAAAGGTTTTTACTAATCCTTTTTCTAAATGGCTTTTTAGATGGCTACACCCAGACATTGGTGTTAGACTAGGACAATATCTTTCGGTTAAAAACAAACTAATTTCTGGCGATGAAGATGTGAAGTTTTTAGGTGAAGAAAACGAATGGCTAGTGCTTTACAGTAAACGTAAACTAGAAACTAAACATTATGATTATTTTGTGTTTGGCCACCGCCACTTACCTATGATTATAGATCTAAACGAAAAATCTAAATATGCCAATCTAGGCGATTGGATAGGTTATTTTACTTATGGTGTTTTTGACGGTGAAAATTTTGAATTAAAAGAATTCAAAAACTAATTATAACACACCTCATTTATATAATCATTTAACTGAAGGTTAAAAAGCGTTCCTTTTACAAGATCTTTTATATAAAAAAGCTCTTGTTTAGAGACTGCCACATCTATAGCTTTTATTGGTGTTTTAAGTAACACTTTACCACAACCTTCTTTACAGCAACCTGCACAGCCTTGCTTTTTACTAGTTGACTCTATTAAAAAACTGAACTGTAAAAGTTCTTCTGGCAATAGATAAAAACCTGTCTCCTTAAATATAAGTTGCACACGTTGCGTTAACACCTCTTCGTTTCTTATCCAGTAAAATGCTAAACCGAAGTCATTATGATATATTTGTTGAATCTCTTTCATTTAGAATGATTTTAAACAAATGTAATTATTTTATTTAAAACCATTCTAAATAAATGTGTTTTATTTCTTAACCCTCTATAGGTTTCATATCACGAAGACGTAATTGTAACGATGTTTGCCCCTTCCAAGTATTTTCATCTACAGAGTAAACTGCATTAAACATTTCTCCACTACAAGCAATGTCCATCTTTTTAGCTAGGCCAAAGCCTATAGCCCCAAAACCTGCTGAGTTTTCTTGTTGCACAAAGAGTTTTAAATGCGTTCCATCTCCTATTGGTTTACCAAAACCACTATCTTTTACACTATTCGTTAAAAACACAGGTGTCATATTACCTGGGCCAAAGGGTTCGAACTGCTGAAGTATTCTATTGAATTTAGGAGTAATCTCATCAAAGTCGATTTCCATATCTACACGGACTTCAGGTATTAACATATCTGGTTCGATTGTAGCAGCAACTACTTCTTCAAACTTAGCTTTGAACCCCTCATACTGCTCTTCTCGCAGCGTAAGTCCTGCTGCATACATATGCCCTCCAAATTGCTCTATGTATTCACTACAAGCTTCGAGCGCATTATACACATCGAATCCTTTTACAGAGCGTGCCGAAGCTGCTAGTTTATCGCCACTCTTAGTAAATACAAGCGTAGGTCTATAATAGGTCTCTATAAGTCGTGAAGCTACTATACCTATCACTCCCTTGTGCCAAGCTTCGTTATACACTACCGTAGTATGTTTATCTTGCTCTTTATTATCTTCTATTTGCTGTAATGCTTGTGCTGTTATTTGTTTATCGAGTTCTTTACGATCAGCGTTTAAGGCTTCAATTTGCGATGCAAATTCTGTTGCTTGCATCATGTTAAACTCTGTAAGCAATTCTACAGCATCATTACCATGCTTTATACGTCCTGCCGCATTAATACGTGGCGCAACAGTAAACACCACATCACTTATAGTTAATTTAGGCTTCTTACTATTTTGTATTAATGCTTTTATTCCTGCTCTTGGGCTATTATTAATAACTTCTAACCCATATTTTGCTAGCGTACGGTTTTCTCCTGTTATAGGTACAATATCCGCTGCTATGGCAGTAGCTACTAAATCGAGATACAAAACAAGATCATTAATAGTTTGCCCTCTCTTACTCCCTAGTGCTTGTATTAGTTTGAAGCCTACTCCGCAACCGCATAACTCATTGTATGGGTAGTTACAGTCATCACGCTTAGGGTCGAGTACTGCAACAGCATCAGGCAATGTATCACCAGGGCGGTGATGATCGCAAACTATGAAATCAACTCCTTTATCTTTAGCATAAGCGATTTTATCAATGGCTTTTATACCACAGTCTAATGCTATTATTAAGGTGCATTCATTATCGTGAGCATAATCAACACCAGCTATAGAAACACCATACCCCTCTTTATATCTATCGGGTATATAGGTAGCAACATTAGGATAATAGGATCGTAAGTAAGACGACACCAACGATACTGCTGTTGTACCATCTACATCATAATCACCAAAAACTAATATGTTTTCATTATTTGCTATCGCTGTTTCTATACGTTGCACCGCCTTATCCATATCTTTCATTAAATAAGGATCGTGCAAATCGTTTAACGATGGACGAAAAAATGCTTTTGCTTCTTCAAATGTTTCTATATCACGTTGCACTAATAGTCTAGCAACAGTATCATCTACATTTAAAACTTCGGCAAGATGTTCTATTTTTTGAGTATCGGAGTTTGGTTTTAAAGTCCAGCGCATTTATTTATAAATTTCAGGAGAAAAAGAACTACTTTCAGCATCAAAATAAAGTGAAGGCACACAATAAACAGACTCACATAACCTCTTCTTTAAAATAGATTCTATTTTCCCAAAGGCAGTTACCGAATACACACTTCTAACATCATTAACCAACCGAATCCCTCTCGAATCCTCATAACCTACTGGATAACCATGTTTTGCACCAGTATTACGCGATACATCAATTAATTCTTCCACATCTAAATTAGTTGGCTCAGTTAAATAGAAAGCATCAGTTAAACTAGAGCAAAATCCTGCCTCTTTTATGTTTTTTACTGGGAAAACATAATTATAAGCTGATAAATTTGATATTTTAGAATAGTCTACTTTTGTAGAAGGAAATTTTATTCCGTGAACATCCGAATTATTTGCTACATACTGTAACAACAATTGAGGAACTATATATTCTGACTTAAAATTAGCATTCCTGTTTTTTACTTTTATTGAACAAATTAATGCTAACGGGTATATTACAAGATAATTATTAATCAGATCTAATTGATCCGTTTCATTCAAACCATTTAATGATTTAATAAAGTCTTTAGGTCTTTCAATCTTAATAACATTCAACTCTTGTATGTTTTCATATTTAGAAAACCACATTTTTTTTATATCACTCCTATCAAACTCTTCCCAACAAACATATGCAGAATCAGCTAAATAAAGTGCCGGAAAACCAGGTACACTATATCTATTTGTAGACACAAAGTGACGATTTTCAAATTTCACATGAAAATTATCCTCTCTAGCTAATTGTTTGTAATCACATATTCTTGCTCTATAAAAAATATTCTTGCAAGGAATCGATTGAATACTACTTGGAATTTTCTTTGAAACAGCCTCTTGGATATACTGATTAAACTCTTGCGTTGCTTCAAGTATATTACCTGAATAGTATAATTTAAGTATTTCCGAAATTGACGATCTAAACCTTTCAATCTTGATCCTAATTCTTTCAGCTATATCAGCATCTATTGAAGGAGATATATCATTCACATATTGATTATAATACTCTTCTAACAGTGAGTCTACAAAACTTGGAAAATACTTTTCTCCTTCCTGTTGAACAGGAAAGTCTAATGACTCTAATTGATATTTTAAACGATTGATATTCATAATCTGTTTTGTGTAAAATTCTAGATTCCTTCCTCCGTCGGAATGACGATCAACCCTATCATTGTGAGTACAGTGTAACAGAATGAAAAAAATCCTTTATTCAGATGGATATTCCTGCTTTAATCCTATTACTTTTCTAACATCACATCCAAAAACAAATGTCCTATAAGAAAAAAGGTGTTTCCCGTTATAAGGTATTTCATCTTGAAAAAAAGCAATATTCATTTCGTTAAGTTTATTACCTAACTCGATTGACTTCATTTTGTTCTGGGTAAAACCTATACAATGCGCTTTTGCCCACTTATCAGCTTTAATCTGATTATATGCATATATTGTTGCTTCACTCTCAGTTACAAAATATTTTAAATTATCTCTTTCTCCACGCTCTGTATAATACCAAATAAACAATCCTCCCGAATTATCAATACCAAACCCTTCATAAATAAAATTGCCATTAATAGAATAGCTATCAAAATTAAAGCAATTTTCCTTCATCCATTGTTCAAGTTCTCTAATTGTCTTTAGCAGCATGTCTCAAATGTATATTATTACTTTCCAGACTTCCCTCCAACCACAACAACAATCTCACCTTTTGGCGCATGTGCCTCAAAATGTGCGAAAACTTCTGTAGCTGTACCACGAACGGTTTGTTCATGTAATTTACTTAACTCTCGTGACACCGATACTGGACGATTTTCTCCAAAGTATTTTACAAAATCGCCTAATGTTTTTATTAACTTATGTGGCGACACATAAAACACTATAGTACGAGTTTCTTCAGCTAATAGTAAAAAACGGGTTTGTCTTCCTTTTTTATCAGGCAAGAATCCTTCAAAAACAAACTTATCATTAGGCAGTCCGCTATTTACAAGTGCAGGTACAAAAGCCGTAGCACCTGGTAGGCACTCTACATCAATATTATTTTCTACACAAGCACGGGTAAGTAAAAACCCAGGGTCGGATATTGCAGGTGTTCCCGCATCAGATATTAAAGCAATAGTTTCACCCGCCTCTAAACGTTTCACTACATTTTCTACCGTTTTATGCTCGTTGTGCATGTGGTGACTATGCATGTGAGTAGTAATTTCAAAATGTTTCATTAACTTACCACTCGTTCGGGTATCCTCGGCAAGTATTAAATCGGCTTCCTTTAGTACTTTTATAGCCCTAAAGGTCATATCTTCTAGGTTCCCTATAGGTGTGGGAACTATATAGAGTTTACTCATTAATCAAATTTTTTCTCAACCATTCCCATAAATCGCTCTTCATACTCTTCTTTATCTGCCCAATTGTTATAATCTGGTTTAACAAGGTCTTTTATAAAAGTACGGGCATCGCTAAATTTAGTTAATGTATTTAATTGTGACAGCACACGATTAAGATCTTCTCCGCTACCATTAAAAAGATGTTTTTCAAAGGCGATACGGTCATTAAGTCCTATATCAATCGTTTTACTAAAAGCATCGTTAAGCGATCGTGTTTCTGCAATTGTTTGTGTTTCGGGAGCAGTTTCTGTAGACGTGGCTACAGGCTCTTCTGCTTTTGGCTCCCAGTTTTGCCAATTATTTGCTACAGGCGTTTCTTCTACCTCAGCAGTTTCTTCTGTTCTTTTAACAAACTCTGGTTCTTGATAATCCTGAAAATCTTCAATAGAAACCTCTTTTTTTGCAACAGGCTCTTCTACATCTTCTTTTTTATCAAAAGCTATATCAAAAAGAGGTTGATCTGGAGTTTCTTCCTTAACAGGTGCTTTCTCCTCCTCTATCACTTCCATTGTCGCAACAGGAGTTTCTGGCTCTTCTGCTACTACAACTTTTTCTTCTTCAACCTCAACAACAGGTTCAGGCTGTACTTCTTTAACTTCCTCTACTATCGCTGGCTCTTCTACAACTTTAGCTTCCTCTTTAACAGGAGCATTGTACACCTCTTCTACCATTGCCTCTGCCGATGCATAGCCTATTGTAGGCTTTACTTCTCCAAAGTTATCCTCTACAAATTTAAGCACTGATAGCTTTTCATACAGCTTCAATGTTTCTTGTTGTAGTTGATCTATATCAGCTCTATTATTTAATTTTAATACCCTGTGAGCAATACTAATTAATTCAGCTTCTAACTTTTTCTTCATAACTTTTAGAATTAAACGGAGGCGTGCAATAGTTTTTTAATAAATTTGTTTTGTACAAAGTAACAGAAAACATTTCTGTTTTACTGCCTGAAAAATACAAAATGTTTCTCGAAAATACAGTAAACCATAAAGAGCAATTTGGCTGGATTGAAGTAATATGCGGTTCGATGTTCTCTGGTAAAACCGAAGAATTGATACGCCGACTTAAAAGAGCACAATTTGCGCAACAAAAAGTCGAAATCTTTAAACCTGCTATAGATACTCGTTACCATGATGAAATGGTAATATCACACGACGCTAACGAAATACGCTCTACACCCGTACCTGCTGCTGCTAATATTCGTATACTAGCACTAGGCTGTGACGTTATAGGCATAGATGAAGCTCAATTTTTTGACGATGAGATTATAGCCGTATGCAATGACCTTGCTAATAGCGGTGTGCGTGTTGTTGTAGCTGGACTAGACATGGATTTTAAAGGAAATCCTTTTGGACCTATGCCTGCACTTATGGCTACTGCCGAGTATGTAACAAAAGTACATGCCGTGTGTACTAGAACGGGTAACCTTGCTAACTATAGTTTTAGAAAAGGAAGTAATGATAATCTTGTACTTCTTGGTGAAACCGAAGAATATGAACCTCTAAGTCGGGCTGCTTATTATAGAGCCATGAGAGAGGTACAACCCAAAGATGAGGGGAAGGACACTACAGAAGAGAATTAAAGAATAGCAATCTATTCTTATAAAAACCAAAAACTTGAGTTTAAACATACAGGACATTGCCGTTTCTATACAGGCTCGATTTAATGATACATCGAAGCAAGAGGCTATAGATAATGTTTCTATAGACAGCCGATCGTTACAAAACAATGGAGGTACTTTGTTTTTTGCTCTAACAGGGCAAAATAGTGATGGACATTATTATATACCTGATCTTATAAAAAAAGGAGTTACTTGTTTTGTAGTTACTCACATTCCTGAAACAGCCATTAACAATGCTAACTTTCTTGTTGTTGATGACACCTTAAAAGCATTACAAGGTTTTGCTAAGTATTACCGACAATTATTCAACTTCCCTATAATTACCGTAACAGGTAGTAACGGAAAAACCATAGTTAAAGAATGGCTTAACTACCTATTAAGCCCTGATTATAACATTGTAAGAAGCCCTAAAAGTTATAACTCACAAGTGGGTGTACCCTTATCTGTTATAGGGATTAACGAAAAACATAATTTAGGAATTTTTGAAGCTGGTATCTCGACATCGGGCGAAATGGAAAAACTCGAAGCCATAATACAACCTAATATAGGTATCCTTACTAATATAGGTACTGCTCATGATGAAGGTTTTGCAAATCGAAAGGAAAAAATACAAGAAAAGCTAAAACTCTTTAGTAATGTAGCCTTACTTATACTTCAAAAAAATGAAGTTGTAGAGAAGCTACTACCAAATAGCACAAAGACATTTACTTGGAGTTATGATATTGATGGAGACATTACCATTAAACGAACAATAAAATCTACCAAGACAATACTAAAAATTAAAAACAACAGCAGTAAAAGCAATTTTAAGGTTCGTATTCCTTTTACAGGTGATGCAGCTATAGAGAATGCTATAAACTGTATTATGATGTTGTTACATCTTGGTTATGATGATGATGTAATTACTAATCGTATTGCCAATCTATACCCTGTAGAGCTACGCTTACAAGTAAAAGACGGTATTAATAACTGTACTATTATAGATGATAGTTATAGTTGTGATTATCAATCATTAAAAATAGCTCTTGACTTTTTAGAACAACAAAAAACACATCAAAATAAAACACTAATTATATCAGATGTGTTTCAGAGTGGATTTACTACAGAGGAGCTATATACCAAAGTAGGACAGCTTATTACAACCCATAAAATAAATAAAGTAATAGGCATAGGTAAAATAGTCACCAAACAATTAGCTGATTTCCCTAACTTCTATCCATACAAAACTACGCAAGAGTTTTTAACACAATTAAACGCTAATGCTTTTGAAGAAGAAACTATACTAATAAAAGGTGCTCGTAGTTTTCGTTTTGAAGAAATAGTAGTATTACTAGAAGAAAAAACGCATGAAACGGTTTTAGAAATCAATTTAACCGCTATAACTCATAACTTCAATTTTTATCGTTCGCTATTAAAACCCGAAACCAAAATAATGGTTATGGTAAAAGCCTTTGGCTATGGTAGCGGTAATTATGAAATTGCTAAAACACTATCTCATCATAAAGTAGATTATCTAGGTGTAGCCTTTGCAGATGAAGGTGTAGCCTTACGTAATGCAGGTATTACTACTCCAATTGTAGTAATGAATCCTGAAAGTAGTGCCTTTAGCGCAATGACAGCCTATAACTTAGAACCCGAAATATATTCTATTCGTGAGCTTAATGCTTTTATAGACCTTGCTAAAAAGAAAAACCTATCTAATTACCCAATACATCTAAAATTAGATACAGGCATGCATCGTCTTGGTTTTAAAGAAAATCAAATACCTGAACTAATTAACTTATTACAAAATAATAATTTCGTAGCAGTACAAAGTATATTTTCGCACCTTTCGGCAAGTGATGATCCAAAGCTTAGTGCTTTCACAAAACAACAAATAGCTTTATTTGAACAAACATCATTAACCGTTACAAATGCTTTAAAGATAAATCCAATACGCCATATTCTTAATACTTCAGGCATATACAATTATCCCGAAGCGCAATATGACATGGTGCGACTAGGTATTGGTTTATATGGTGTAGGTAATGATGCAAAAGAGCGGAAGCAATTACTGAATGTAAGCACACTAAAAACTATTATCTTACAAACAAAAGACATAGAAGAAGGCGAAAGTGTGGGTTATAGCAGAAAGTTTATGGCTACTCAAAAAACACGTATTGCCACATTACCCATAGGCTATGCCGATGGTATACCACGTGCTTGGGGCAATGGTAAAGGCTATGTTATTATTAAAAATAGAAAAGCACCAATAATAGGTAATATTTGTATGGATATGCTAATGGTAGACATTACATCTATTAAATGTAATGAGGGAGATACTGCCATACTTTTCGGTAAAAACCCATCTGTTGTAACTATTGCCAAAGCTCTAAATACAATTACTTACGAGGTTTTAGCAGGCATCTCTCATCGTGTAAAACGAATTTTTTATAAAGTGTAATTACTTTTTTGTAAATTGCTGGTACCGGAAAACAATTATATTTAACCTCAAAATTTAACTTTATGGGATTCTTTAAAGATTTCAAGTCCTTTTTAATGAAAGGCGATATCGTAAACCTAGCTACTGCTGTTGTAATTGCAGGTGCCTTTGGTGGTATTGTAAAATCGTTTACTAATGATATTTTAATGCCTCCTGTAGGAATGGCATTAGGTGGTGTGGATTTTACCGAATTAAAATACGTCCTTAAAGAAGCTCAACCTGAAATGATGGTAAACGGCGAAACTGTAGCCGCAATAGAAGCAGTAACTATAAACTATGGTAGTTTTATACAAGTAATCCTTAACTTTATCATTATAGGATTCTCTATATTTATGGTATTAAAAGCATACGAAAAAAGCAAGAAAAAAGAAGAAGCCGCTCCTGCTGCACCGCCAGCACCAAGTGCAGAAGAGAAATTGCTTACAGAAATTCGTGATTTACTAGAAAAGAAATAGTCATACAGTGTCCGCTACACTATATATTTAAATTTATTCCTAACTAAACCGCCTAATCATAGGCGGTTTTTCTTTTTTGTTATTTTTAAAACATTCCGAAGATAAGAACCAATTTGTGGTTACTTTTGTACTCTAATTAAATGTATAAGCTCATGAAAGTTGCTGTTGTTGGCGCTACCGGAATGGTAGGTAAAGTAATGCTTAAAGTACTCGCAGAAAGGAATTTCCCTGTAACCGAATTAATTCCTGTAGCCTCTGAAAAATCAGTAGGTAAAGAAATTGATTTTAAAGGAGAAAAATATAAGGTAGTAAGCCTTGAAACGGCTGTGAGTATGAAACCGCAAATAGCACTATTCTCGGCAGGAGGTGACACCTCTAAGGCATGGGCAGAAAAGTTTGCTGATGCTGGCACAACAGTAATAGACAATTCTAGCGCATGGCGTATGGATGCTACTAAAAAATTAGTCGTGCCCGAAATTAACGCCAGTACATTAACCAAAGACGACAAGATAATAGCCAATCCTAACTGTTCTACCATACAAATGGTAATGGCATTAGCACCGCTACATAAAAAATATACTATTAAGCGTATTGTAGTTTCTACTTATCAATCTATAACAGGTACAGGAGTAAAAGCTGTACAACAGTTAGAAAACGAATATACTGGTACTAATAGCGAAATGGCATACCCTTACCCTATTCATCGTAATGCAATACCACAGTGTGATGTATTTGAAGAAAATGACTACACTAAAGAGGAAATGAAACTGGTACGTGAAACGCAAAAAATACTAGACGATAGAACTGTTGCTATTACTGCTACTGCTATACGTATACCTGTAGTGGGCGGGCATAGTGAAGCCGTAAATGTAGAATTTGCTAACGATTTTGATGTAAACGATGTACGCAGAACATTACATGAAACTACGGGAATAGCAGTACAAGATAACACCGACACTAAAACTTACCCTATGCCAATATATGCCGAAGGTAAAGATGATGTATTTGTAGGACGTATACGCCGAGATGAAAGCCAACCAAATACCCTAAACATGTGGATTGTTGCTGATAACCTACGTAAAGGGGCTGCTACAAACACTATACAAATTGCAGAACACTTAGCTGCAAACAACTTGATATAAAAGATTTTAAATTATATTTATAACCTGTAACTCTATGTATAGAGTTACAGGTTTTTTTGTCTACAAATATAAGAACCTTTGTAACCCATCTTAAAACTTTCACAACATTACCGCAACAATGTTGCGATTAATCTACTTTTCCTTACCTTTGCAGTAATGAAAAGAAAGTTTGCGATATTTAATTTAGCACTCATGGCTGTTGTACTCCTTACAACCGCCTATCAGTCTTTTCATGTATTTAGTCACCAAGTATCGGAACATCATCACGAGGTAAAGCAAATTTCAAAACAGTTTAGTGCTATCGACCTTGAGCACGAACATGAGGAAGATTGCTCTGTTTGTGATTTTGATTTTGACTTCTTTGTCGCACCACAAGAGTTTTGTCTTCGTTTAGACTTTACTTTTAAACCCATTCCTTACAGCTATAGTAGTACCGAAAGTGTAACTGCTTTCCCTGGTAGCTTATTCGCTCTTAGAGCACCTCCTGTATTGATATAACCCCCTTTATCCATCTCGCTATACAACTATTATAGACGGGCGATGTATTTCGTATAGCATATACGAGATATGTGGTTTATATCAAATCCTCAAATAAAGAACCATGAAGTTTTATTACATGCTCTTACTATTATTAGTAAGCAGCTGGTGTATACAAGCACAACACACTCTTAGTGGTACTGTGCAAACGCCTAAAAACGCAGCACTAGACGGTGCACACTTACATATTGAAGAATGGCATGGAATTACTACACCTAATGGAGATTATAAAGTGTCTGGTATTACCACAGGCTCAAAGCGTGTTATAGCATCTTATGTTGGATATAAAACACTCGATACTATAATTAACTTTTATGGTGATGTAAAATTTGATATTGTACTACAACCTGATGTTACTCAACTGCAAGAAGTTGTACTTACTGAGAATAATATTGTTTCGCAAAGCACAACACACAAACAACGGCTTAAAACCGAAGTTATAGAAAAGTATAGTGATGCAACATTAGGCGATGCTTTAAAAGAAATTGCAGGTGTACACGCTTTAAAAACAGGAACTACTATAGTAAAACCTGTTATAAACGGGTTACACAGTAGTCGTGTGCCTGTAATTGCTAATAATGTTCGATTAGAAGATCAGCAATGGGGTACAGAACACGCTCCAAATCTTGATATTAATACCGCAGGAAGAATAACAGTTATAAAAGGCGCTGACGGACTACAATATAGTGGTGATGCTATAGGTGGCCTTGTTCTGGTTGAGCCTTTAAAAGTACTTAAGGACACACTATTGGGTAAAACTATAGTAAGTGCTAATAGTAACGGGCGTGGTGGCAACCTAGCTACTAGCCTACATCGTGGTAACGAAAAAGGATGGGCATGGAATGCTAATGGAACATTTAAATATATGGGAGATCGTGAAACTCCTGATTATATACTATCGAACACAGGAAATCGTGAAGGTAACTTTTCAGGCAATATAAAATATTTAGGTAACAATTATGACTTAAGTGCTTATTATAGTTTTTACAACGCAACCATAGGTATTGCACGTACCACACATAGTGGTAACAATGTCGATTTAATCCGAGCTATTAATAACGGAGAACCTAGCGTTATTCAACCATTTACACATACTATCAACGCTCCTAAACAAGAACTACAACATCATTTAGCAAAGCTAGAGTATAATAAAACAATAAACGTAAACACTTCTTTTAACCTACAATATGCTTTTCAGCTTAATAATCGTAAAGAATATGACTTGCGTCGTGGTAATTTAAGAACCATTCCTGCACTCGACCTAACACTTGTTACGCATTCAGCACAAGTAAATTGGAAACAAAGAAGAGAAAACACGACGCTAAAAGTAGGGTTTAGCTCATTATTACAAAATAATGATGCTAGTCCAGATACTGGAGTGCGCCCTCTAATACCCAACTATGACAAAATAGATGCAGGGGCTTATGGTATTATATCTCACTCCTTTTCTGATCACTTTAGTGGAGAAGCTGGTATACGTTATGACTTTTCACGTATTGAAGCTAGTAAGTTTTACCAAAAAAGTCGTTGGGATAATTTAGGTTATGGAGGGGTTCTTAACCATTTTATTACTGGCGACTTTGGTACTCAATGGCTTACTGCTCCTAAATTCACCTACCACAATATTTCGGCTAGCTTAGGTGTTCGTAAAAAAATAAACAATCATTTTGAGTTATTAGGAAACATCGGTATTGCAATGCGTAACCCTAACCCTTCAGAACTTTTTAGTGATGGATTACATCACTCTAATGGTACTATCGAACTCGGTAATTTAAGACTCGAAAGAGAAAGGGCTTTAAAGCTATCAACTACTTTATTAAAAAAAGGAACTGTTTTTACTTTTGAAGCTACTCCGTTTATTAATAGTATACAGAATTTTATATACCTACAGCCTACAGCTACCGAGGTTACTATAAGAGGTTCTTTTCCTGTATACAACTACAGACAAACTAATGCTTTATTAAGCGGTATCGACATAAACACAAGTTGGAAACCAATACAAAACATACAGCACAATTTTGCCTTTGCTTATGTACACAGTACTAACACCTCAGCTAATGAGCCACTTATTGATATGCCTCCGTTAAACATTACTAATACCGTACGCTATACTGTTCCTAAATGGTATAATCTATTTTTAGAACTTCGAAGTGAAGGGGTATTTACTCAAAACCGTTATCCTGACAATAACTTTTATGTAGATGTACCGCGAGATGGTGAATTAATACCAATGTTAACTGACGTTAGCACACCACCATCAGGTTATCATTTATTACATTTTGGTTCAGGTGTCAAGTTTGCCTTAGGTAAAACACAAACAGCTATAAACCTTTCAGTCTATAATATTTTTAATACTGCCTATAGAGATTACCTCAACCGCCAACGTCTTTATACAAATGAGGCAGGCAGAAACATACAAATTCAAATTAAACTCAATTATTAACCAATATTTTTTTACAATGAAACTATTTAAAATTTCAGCTTTAGCCCTTATTACATTTATTTCTCTAACATCATGCAGTAGCGATGACGATGCAACGCTTGTAAATCCAGAAGAGGTAATCACTACATTAACAGCAACTTTTACACCAGTCGTTAATGGGGAAGTTGTTACATTAACATCTCGTGATCTTGATGGTGATGGTCCTGACGCTCCAGTTTTAACTGTATCTGGTGATTTCATAACAGGTGCTACATATAATGGTACTATAGAGTTTGCAAATGAAACAGTTACTCCTGCAGAAGATATTACAGAAGAAGTACAAACAGAAGGTGATGAGCATCAAATTTTCTTCCAACAAAATGGATTAGGTACATTTACATATAATGATATGGATGATAACCAAAACCCTATAGGACTTAGCTTTATTTATCAAGCTGCAGCAACCGCTACTACAGGCACACTTACTATTACTTTAAAGCATGAGCCTAATAAAGATGCCGAAGGTGTATCTGAAGGTGATATTACAAACGCAGGTGGTGTGAGCGAAGCTTCTGCAAATTTTCAAGTTGAGTTAGTTGAACTATAAGCCCCCTTATAGCAACTTGTTATTTAAATCTCGGCACTATGTGTCGAGATTTTTTATTTACGCATACTTAATTAAGTATTTCCTATTTTTGTTTACCTAACACAACATTAGATGAAAAAAACAATAGTAACCACTATAGCTGTAGCAGCTAGTATTACCATGAACGCGCAATCACATAACAAATCTAAACAGGAAATAAAATATCCTGATACTCGTAAGGCAAAAACAACCGATACCTACTTTGGTACTACCGTAAAGGATCCGTATCGTTGGCTAGAAGATGACAGGTCTGAAGAAACAGCACAATGGGTAAAAGCGGAGAATGAAGTTACTTTTAAATATCTCGATCAAATTCCTTTTCGTGAAACCATAAAGAACCGTATGGAGCAACTATGGAACTACGAAAGAGTTTCGGCACCATTTAAAGAAGGAGATTATACTTATTATTATAAAAATGATGGTTTACAAAACCAATCAATATTATACCGAAAAGATAAAAACGGAAAAGAAGAAATCTTTTTAGACCCTAATACTTTCTCTAAAGATGGCACAACCTCTCTTGGAGGCATTAGTTTTACTAAAGACGGTAGCCTTGTTGCTTATTCAATATCTGAAGGTGGTAGTGACTGGCGTAAAGTTTTTGTAATGGATACCAAAACAAAAAAACTAACTGGTGAAACTATTCTAGATGTAAAGTTTAGCGGTACATCGTGGTTAGGTAATGAAGGGTTCTATTACTCTAGTTATGACAAACCTAAAGGTAGCGAACTATCGGCAAAAACAGATCAACACAAATTATATTATCATAAATTAGGCACACCACAAGCAAAAGACCAAGTTATATTTGGTAAAGAAAGTAGTGAGAAACATCGCTATGTGGGCGGCTATGTAACCGAAGATCAACATTATTTAGTAGTATCGGCTGCAAACTCTACATCTGGTAACAAACTGTTTATAAAAGACCTTACTAAACCAAATAGTAAACTGGTAAATATGGTCGACAACTTTAATAGTGATAACGGTATTATTGATACCGAAGGCAGTACACTATACATTACCACTAATCATGAAGCACCTAACAAACGTATTGTTACTGTTAATGCCTCATCTCCACAACAAAAAAACTGGAAAGATCTTATTCCTGAAACCGAAAATGTATTATCGGCATCTACAGGATCAAATTACATTTTTGCTGAATATATGCAAGATGCTGTATCAGTAGTAAAACAATACAACCGTGAAGGTAAATTAGTACGTGAGGTAACACTCCCAGGTGTAGGTAGTGCAGGTGGTTTTGGTGGTAAAAAAAGTGCTGAGGTACTATACTATTCATTCACAAACTATGTAAACCCTAGTACAATCTATACTTTCGACCCTAGATCAGGAGAATCAAAAGTATATCGTAAACCTAGAGTTGATTTTAATAGTGACAACTATACATCAAAACAAGTATTCTATACTTCTAAAGACGGTACTAAAGTACCTATGATTATTACTCACAGAAAAGATTTAGTGCTAGACGGCAAAAACCCTACTATACTATATGGTTATGGCGGGTTTAATATTAGCCTTACACCTAGCTTTAGTATTGCTAATGCTGTATGGATGGAGAATGGTGGTATATATGCTGTTCCTAACCTTAGAGGTGGTGGAGAATATGGTAAAAAATGGCACGATGCAGGTACTAAAATGCAAAAGCAAAATGTATTTGACGACTTTATAGCTGCTGCCGAATATTTGATTAACAACAAATATACATCATCTGATTATCTTGCAATACGAGGCGGATCTAACGGTGGTTTATTAGTAGGAGCTACCATGACACAGCGCCCTGATTTAATGAAGGTGGCTTTACCTGCTGTAGGTGTACTAGACATGTTACGCTACCATACCTTTACTGCTGGTGCAGGATGGGCTTATGATTATGGTACTGCCCAGGACAGTAAAGAAATGTTTACTTACTTAAAAGGATATTCGCCTGTACACAATGTAAAAAAAGGAATGAAATATCCTGCAACAATGGTAACTACTGGTGATCATGATGACCGTGTAGTGCCTGCACATAGTTTTAAATTTGCTGCAATGTTACAAGAGTATCAAGAAGGAGATAATCCTGTGCTTATTCGTATTGGTGTTAATGCAGGACATGGAGCAGGAAAATCGATATCGCAAACTATCGAAGAGTATTGCGACATACAAGCTTTTACACTATACAATATGGGATTAAAACCTAATCCTAAAAAATAAACTCCTTTTCGATCACGATATATTTACTATATATCGTGATCGAAATTTTATAACAAATACCCTATTACTATAGAGCCGTAGTAGTAACCTGTTACAACATTATTAGTAAGCTCTTTACTTTGATAATTAAATGAGTAGGAAAAATTCCAGTTTTCTCTACCATACTTTACACCAACTTCGGCATTAAAGCGAACAGGTATTAACGGAAAAGTAACCACACTATCATCATTAAACATACTCCCCTCTATAGTAGCGTCATATATTTGATAATTGATATTAGGGTTTACGTATAAAAACAATTCTCTTCTTCCTTTATACGTTTCTTTATCATGAGTCAGCGTAGCATTATGAAGCGCTGAGTTATACATGGGCAACAACTCGTTTTTATTTAAACTAATACGCGCCATAGCACCCAGATTAACACCTGTCCAGACAGTACCTGCATCTACCTCTCCTTGTAAATGAAAGTCTACTTTTTCTTTATAGGTTTCTTTAAAAACCTTTGTTGAATAAAAAGTATTAGCTTGTAAACCTAGTAATGTTTTTATTTGGTATTCCCATCCGCTAACAGGATGGTAACCAAACATTTTATGTAATTGTTCTTGTAAATCCTGCGCTAAAGATTCTCTACCTACTACTCCAACTTGAAAGCTTGTTTTTAAAACACTTTCATTAGTATAATATGTATTTATCCCTGCTTCTGCAAAAAGATATCCTGCAAAAGGTCTATCATGATATTTAAGCTCGGTTGCCTTTACCGATTGTGGATTATACATGTATTGCCCTATACGAAACTCTGTAATTTTCTTTGCTACTTTTTCATTCTTGGGAGTGCCTAGATAACGATAAAAAACCTCTATACCGTTGGTGTAATACTGATCGTTTATAGGTGATGTATATAAATCGTTATCGAGTATAACTCCTACTTCAGCAGGTTTTTGTGCCCATAGCGCAACGGAGCACAACAATAGTATTATAAACTTTATATGCTTCATTAAGAATCTAACTTTATAATGGGGTAAAAACGAAAAAAGACTTCCAAAAGTATTATCAAAATGATAAATCAAAACAATATCTTCGTAAAAACGAAAATACAATTTAGTTATAAATTAAAAATCATAATTACTTAAAAATGTTTTTGAAGAATTTAACTCTATTAATACTTATACTTGGATCACCATACATCTTTAGTCAAGACAAATCATATGATTCAATTAAAGAAGGCTTAAAGCAACCAGAAAATGTTACTATTTTATACTTAATAGATCAGAATTTGAATACTTTACCCCAAGAGGTTTTATTATTTAAAAATTTGAAAGAAATTATATTAGATGAAAATATCAATCTAAATCTGGAGCAAGTATTCTCTATTTTAGCGCAATTTCAACATTTAAAATCCCTTTCCCTAACTGATTGTAATCTTAATGACCTTTCTTCAAGTATACAACTTTTATCTGGCTTAGAAGAATTAGACCTCTCAGGAAACAATATTACTTATTTTCCTGAGCCAATAAAAACTCTGAAAAACTTAAAAACTCTTGACTTTTTTAGTACAAAAATGAGTGAATTACAGTTCAGTAATAACGACCTAGCAAATCTTGAATATATTAATTTATGTTATAATAATTTCGAAACTTTCCCAACTGATTTAGGAAACTTAAAAAGCTTGAAAACTATTCGAATTTGGGCGAATAATTTGTCTGTAATCCCTAATAATATTTCCAAATTAAAATATGTAGAGGAAATAAATTTAGAATTAAATAACATTAGTTTTTTTCCAAAAGAGTTTTCTCAACTTGAATCTCTACAAACCCTAAGCTTACAAGGTAACAAATTAGATGAAAACAGTATTAGTATACTATATGATATAAAAAGGCTTGAAAAACTGAATTTAGGAGGAAATAGAATTAATCATTTATCTTCAAAAATTAAACAACTTACTAAGCTAAAATATCTAAACTTAAGCAAGAATCCGATTACAAATATTCCTATGGAGTTAAAAGAATTGGAACATCTTGAACAGCTAGGGCTAGGTGGTTTATCAAATATGAATTGGGAGAATACGTTTAGCATTTTATCCGAAGTCAAATCTTTAAAAAGAATAGGAATGTTCTCTATGAAAAAGAATAAAATGCCAAAAGGATTTAAAAAACTTCAACAAGTAGATATATTTTGGTTAACATTCAATTCATTTAATAAAGAGGAGCAAAAACGAATAACTAAATTAACCCCTAACGCAACCATTACATTCAACTAAACCAAATCAGCAAGCTCTGTACCTATACTACTACCTATAGCTACTCCCATACCACCCAACC
Source organism: Flavobacterium sp. MedPE-SWcel (assembly GCA_001874325.1). GTDB lineage: Bacteria > Bacteroidota > Bacteroidia > Flavobacteriales > Flavobacteriaceae > Flavobacterium. Next base: position 26,051 of record MPCW01000018.1, read on the forward strand.
GTACACCACAATACACATTGTTGCTTAACTGCTTTACTATAGGTTTCTTTTGAGCACCTACTCCCATAATACCACTCCAACGGTGTGCAATGACAACGTCTTGATTAGGTAATATTACTTCTTTAAGTAATTTTTCAAGATGGTTTTGTATCTGGTCAGTTTGTGCTAATTCAGTTGTTGTTTCACCTTCAAAGTTGAGGTTACGCCCACCTCCAAACAATATTCTATCCTCATAATTACGGAAGTAATAATATCCTCCATCCATATGGAATGTCCCTTTAATATCTAAGTTCGGTATTGGTTCTGTTATAAGTACTTGTGCTCTGGCTGGTTTTACTGCTTGATTAGTCACTTTACTTGCAAAACCATTAGTCGCAAAAAGTAACTTTTTAGTCCTAAAACTATAATCATTCACAACCACCTTAACACCATCAATACTCTCATGGTAATCAGAAACGGTTTGACTGTTTAATATTGATATGTTTTGAGTAGCAGCTTCTTTTAATAACGCTTGCATCATGTTACCCGTATCAATCTGTCCTTCAAAAGGATTAAAGATGAGGTGTTCATTTATTCCATTAAAACCAAAACGATTAACTGCTTTAGCAAACACATCACCCGAGAACTGTGGTCGAAGAATACCGTTTATAACAGGAAGCTTGTTTAAACAATTTTCATAAGCTAAATCGCCTTTTAAAAAAAATTCATAACCCCCATAAGGTTTAAAATCTATAGTAGAGTCTCCTAAACGTTTACGTAGTAATTGTAATCCATTCCAACGTTGCTTTATTAAATCTAAAACTTCCTGTTCGGTATGATTGTTTAAGTCATCTACGATTTCAGATAAGCTCCCAAAACAAGCGAAGCCAGCATTTTTAGTGCTAGCTCCTTGTGGCAGTACTCCTTTTTCGAGTACTAATATTTTACTGTTAGGAAATCGTTCGCGTAAACGAAGTGCAGCATTAAGCCCCACTATTCCACTGCCCACTATAGTATAATCTACATTAGTAAACCAGTTTTTAATTTCCCACCAGCTTAGTTTCATCGTGGAAACATATTGGTATCGTCATCATCCTTATCTTCTGCTTCGTCTATAGCTTCTTGCTCTGTTACTTTTTTACCTTTTATAGCATTTAGTATCAGCGGCACAGTAGTTATTAATACTATAACTAATATAATAATCTCTATGTGTGCTTTAAGATCAATACCCATTGTTGTAAGGAAAAGCTCGTATAAATAATGTCCTGCAAATATTATAGTTATAGCCCACATAAAAGAACTAAGAACATTATAGAACATAAACTTTTTCTTTTCCATTTTCACTACTCCTGCAATGATAGGTGCAAATGTTCTGATAATAGGTAAAAAACGAGCAAAAATAATTGCTCTACCACCATGCTTTTCAAAAAACTCATGTGATTGTATAAGATATTTTTTCTTAAACCAGAATGTATCTTCTTTTCTATAAAGATAACTCCCACTTTTATAACCAAACCAGTACCCAAAAGTATTACCTAGTATACCACTAAGCGCTACCAGTATTGATAATAAAAATACATTTATAAAATCACCCTCAATAGGTATAAGGGTATTCATTAATTCGGTGCTATATATCCCTGCCAAAAACAAAAGGCTATCTCCTGGGAGGAAGAAACCTGCAAAAAGGCCTGTTTCGGCAAAAATTATAAATAGTACAACATATATTCCTATAGGAACTCCCCCAACCTCTAGTGTAATGTAGAACTCAGGATTTATAAGCTGCATCAAGTCAAAATCACCCATCTGCTGTAATTAATTTATAAGTAAAACTGTAATTATTTTAAGTCTGTGAAATTACTTATATTTTTTTTAATGTTATAGCAACTGTATGCTTTATAATCACCTTTTATACAAAAGCTTTTTTTTTAACAAAAACCTTCTATAAACATCTAAATTTCGGCTATAATATTATTTGTTTATCAAATTTAGTGTGTTAAAGAAATTTGTTACTTTTAGGCTATATTATTTTAATAACAAATCAATGAAAAAATTAGTTTTTATAACCTTAACACTCATGGGATTATCTGCGGTTGCACAAGAGCGAATGACACCAGAACTGCTTTGGAAATTAGGCCGCGTTAGTACTGTAGGAGTAAGTAAAGATGGAAAAGACATTATTTATAGAGTTTCTACGCCAAACATGGCAGGGAATGAATTAAAATCTAAGCTTTACACTATCCCTATAAATGGAGGAAGGGCTAAAGAAATAAAAGACTACAAAGGGCTACTTAATGATAAAAATGTTTCGCCAAACGGTAAATACATCCTTACTCATAAAGAAGTAAAGACAGCGAAAGTTTATGGAAAAGACCATTATCCTGAACTAGAAAAATCAACAGTACAGGTATATGATGCATTAGACTATCGTCATTGGGATACTTGGAATGATGGTACTAGTAACCATGTAGGGTATTACCCTGTAAAGAATAAAAGTAATTTTATTGATATTATGAGGGGTGAGCCTTACGATTCTCCACAAAAACCTTTTGGCGGTGATGAGGATTACATATGGTCTCCTGATGGTAATTATATTATATATGTATCTAAGAAAAAAGCAGGTACAGACTATGCTACCAGTACTAATACTGACATATATGAGTACAACATTAACAATAACGTTACTAAAAACCTTACCGAAAGTAACAAAGGATATGACACTCAGCCTGCTTTCTCTCCAAAAGGTGACTTATCATGGTTACAAATGAAGCGTGATGGTTATGAAGCTGATAAAAATGATATTATTGTACGTCATAAAGGAACGGACATCAACCTTACAGCACAATGGGATGGTACTGTAGATAGTTTTACTTGGAGTGAAGACGGCAAAAAAGTTTATTTTTTAGCCGCTGTAGATGGTACTCGACAATTATTTCAAGTAAATTTCCCTGGGCTTACTAAAATCGCAGTAAGAGTAGAGCAAATTACAAGTGGAAATTTTGATGTTAATAGTATCATTACTTTCAAAAAAAATAAGATAATTGTAACTCGTGGCGATTTTAATCATGCTAGCGAAATATACAGTTACGACTTCAAAAAAGAAGACTGGACTCAAATAACTAAAGTTAATGACGATGTTTATTCTAGCATCGCTCTTAGTAACACCGAAAAACGTTTTGTTACTACTACCGATGGTAAGAAAATGTTAGTATGGGTTATATATCCACCTAACTTTGACCCAAACAAAAAATACCCTACGTTATTGTATTGTGAAGGTGGACCACAATCGGCACTTACACAATTCTATTCTTTCCGCTGGAATTTTCAAGTTATGGCAGCTAACGATTACATAATAGTAGCTCCAAACAGGCGTGGTATGCCAGGACATGGTGTAGCATGGAATGAAGCTATTAGTAGAAATTGGGGTGGACAGGTTATGGACGATTATCTATCGGCTATAGATAACGTAGCAAAAGAGCCTTATGTAGACAACGAACGTCTTGGGGCTGTTGGGGCTAGTTTTGGTGGTTATTCTGTTTTCTACTTAGCAGGTATACACAACAACCGATTTAAAACATTTATCGCACACGACGGTGTTTTCAATTTAAAGAGTATGTATGGTACTACCGAAGAGGTATTCTTTACTAACTGGGATAATGGTGGAGCATATTGGGAAAAAAACAATAAATATGCACAGCAAACTTATGACAAGTTTAACCCTATAAACTATGTACAAAATTGGAATACGCCTATTTTAATATTTCAAGGAGATAAAGACTTCCGTGTACCAATAGGACAAGGGCAAGAAGCATTTCAGGCAGCACAATTATTAGGTGTTAAAAGTCGTTTTATAGTTTTCCCTGATGAGAATCATTGGGTACTAAAACCACAAAACGGATTAGTATGGCAACGTGAATTTTTTAAATGGCTAAAAGAAACTTTATAGAAACTTTACAAACGTATAACCTTTTATAAATTTTATTTATTTTAGCACTCTAAACTTAAACAAAAAATAAAACAATTATGAATAAGTATTCATTCAGACCTTTTCTGGCTGCAACACTGCTTTTTGCAGGACTGCAAACAGTTACGGCTCAGGATTACCTAGTTAACTCTTTAAAAAACAACAAGAGTGAAAACAGTAAAGATTCTTTTATCTTTACTGATGTAATAAACATTGAAAATACTCCTGTAAAAAGTCAAGGATCATCTGGTACTTGTTGGAGTTATGCTGCGAATTCTTTCCTAGAATCAGAAATGATCCGTATGGGTAAAGAGCCTGTAGAAATATCTCAAATATACACAGCACGTAATGCTTATATAGAAAAAGGTAAAAATTACGTAAAAATGCATGGTGCAATAACACTAGGTGATGGTGGAGCATTACACGATGTTATCAATATGTACAAGAAGTATGGTGCATTACCTCAAACTGAGTACACAGGATTAAACTACGGTACTACAAGAAATCAGTTTGCCGAAATGGCTTCTATGAATAAGGGATTACTTGAAGCAGTAGTAAAAAACCCTAACGGAAAACTTACTCCAAACTGGGAGAAAGCTTATACATCTGTTATAGACACTTACCTTGGAGAAGTTCCTGAAAGCTTTACATATAAAGGTAAAAAGTATACTCCACACACTTTTGCTGATGAAGTTATAGGTATTAACCCTGACGATTATGTAGAAGTTTCTTCTCTTAAAGAGCATCCTTACTATAGTCAGTTTGTACTTATGGTTCCTGACAACTGGTCATTAGATCTTGTTTATAATGTAAAGATGAACGATCTTACTGATATTATAGACAATGCTATTAAAGACGGTTACACTGTAGGATGGGCTGGAGATGTTAGTGAAAAAGGATTTAGCTGGAAAAATGGTGTTGCTTATGTACTCTCTAAAGACTTTCGTAGTATGACTAAGAAAGAAAGAGAAAGCATCTTTAAAGGCCCACAAAAAGAGTTAGAAATAACTGAAGACATGCGTCAGGAAGCGTTTGATAACTATCAAACTACTGATGACCATGGTATGCATATAGTAGGCATTACTAAAGATCAAAATGGCAAAGAGTATTATATTATAAAAAACTCATGGGGAGCTAGTAACGATTACAAAGGTTACCTATACATGAGTAAGAATTTTGTAAAATACAAAACTACTGCTATACTATTGCACAAAGGCGGACTTCCTAAAAAGATCGCTAAGAAACTTAGCATCAAAAAATAATCTATCTTTAAATAGAAATAAAAAAAGCCGTGAGTTAAACCACGGCTTTTTTTATTATATGATATTTTTCTACTTATTTATTCTCGTAATAAGCTCTCAACTTTTTATAGTTTGATGATCTATTAGCTTTATAAATTTTATATTGAGTAGCATTAAGTACTGATTTTAATTTAGTATCTCTCCTGTCATTTAAAGCTCTCATTTTCTTTGCCATTTCTACTCTAGTACCGCCTTTTTCTTTTGCCGCTGTTGCACTCTTCAAAAAAGTTTTATTTACATGCAATACTTTTGTATACTGACTATCATTTAATGATAACTTCGCTTTCATTTGTGTTGTTACTGCTGCCGCACCTTCATCTATTTTACTTTCTTGAGCTACAACAGAGGTTGTAAACATTAGTAAAAGCATTAATGCACCTAATGTAACTTTCAATGTACTAGTAATTCTGTTCATTTATTATTAGAATTTTATTGGTTATAATATAGCAAACGCCATACACAAAAATATAGTATAATTTCAATATCAGAGCAATAAGTGGTAATAAAAAAGCCCTTACAAATTGTAAGGGCTTTTTTATTATGCTCTTTCTTTCATTTCGAAAGATTCCATGAATTTCGTTGTATAATTACCATCTACATAATCCTGTTCATCCATTAGTTGTCTGTGGAAAGGTATTGTTGTTTTAATACCTTCAATAACAAACTCATCTAATGCACGTCGCATTTTACTTATAGCTTCTTCTCTTGTTTGAGCTGTTGTTATAAGTTTAGCAATCATAGAATCATAGTTTGGCGGAATAGTATATCCTGAATACACGTGTGTATCAAGTCGTACTCCGTGACCACCTGGCATATGTAATGTTGTAATTTTACCTGGCGATGGTCTAAAATCGTTATAAGGGTCTTCAGCATTAATACGACATTCTATAGAGTGCATTTGTGGTAAGTAATTTTTACCAGAAATTTTCACTCCTGCCGCTACTAATATTTGCTCACGTATAAGATCATAATCTATTACTTGTTCAGTAATAGGGTGCTCTACCTGTATACGAGTATTCATTTCCATGAAATAAAAGTTTCTATGCTTATCTACAAGAAACTCAACAGTACCTGCTCCTTCATATTTAATGAATTCAGCAGCTCTAACAGCAGCTTCACCCATATCTTCACGAAGTTTATCTGTCATGAATGGAGAAGGTGTCTCCTCTGTAAGTTTCTGGTGACGTCTTTGTACAGAACAGTCACGCTCAGAAAGGTGACATGCTTTACCGAAAGAATCTCCAACAATTTGTATTTCAATATGGCGTGGCTCTTCAATAAGCTTTTCCATATACATACCGTCATTACCAAAAGAGGCTGCAGCTTCTTGTCTAGCACTATCCCATGCTTTTTTAAGCTCGCCTTCTTCCCATACAGCACGCATACCTTTACCACCACCACCGGCAGTAGCTTTAAGCATTACTGGATAACCAAACTCTTTTGCAAGTTTTTCTGTCTGTTCATACGATTCAAGTAATCCGTCAGAACCTGGTACACATGGTACACCTGCTGCTTTCATGGTAGCTTTAGCCGAAGCCTTATCTCCCATTTTATCAATCATATCAGGAGAAGCCCCAATAAATTTAATATTATGTTCTTGACATATTTTAGAGAATTTAGCATTCTCTGAAAGGAAACCATATCCTGGGTGGATAGCATCTGCATTAGTAATTTCTGCTGCTGCAATAATATTAGATATCTTAAGGTAAGATAAATTACTTGGTGCAGGCCCTATACATACTGCCTCATCAGCAAATCGTACGTGTAAGCTTTCAGCATCAGCTGTAGAATATACTGCAACTGTTTTAATGCCCATTTCTTTACAAGTTCTTATTACACGTAGTGCAATCTCTCCCCTGTTTGCTATTAATATCTTTTTTAACATCTTTACGAAATTTTAAATTTTAAATTTTAAATTTTAAATCACTTCATAACAATACACTTGTTAGTAATGACTTAGTCTTTAAAATTCCCTTATGATGGATCTACTAAGAATAATGGCTGATCGAACTCTACTGGTGACGAATCGTCAACTAAAACTTTTACAATTTTACCAGAAACTTCTGATTCGATTTCATTAAATAACTTCATCGCTTCGATAACACAAACTACATCTCCTGCAGAGATAGTACTTCCTACTTCTACAAAAGGAGCTTTATCTGGTGATGGTTTTCTATATAATGTACCTATTATTGGCGACTTAACTGTAATGTATTTATCATTCTCGTCAGCTGCTGGTGCTGCTGCTGCTGGTGCAGGAGTTGCTGCTACTGGTGCAACAGGAGCTGGTGCTGCTGGTTGTTGCGGAAGTGCTTGTCCTACTGGAAGGTGCTGTACATAAGTAGTAGTTTCAGGAGCATCGTTCTCTGTAGTAGTTTTTATGGTGATCTTTACATCATCCATTTCTAACTTTACCTCGGTAGCTCCAGACTTAGCTACAAACTTAATTAGGTTTTGAATTTCTCTGATATCCATAATTTTCCGAATTTGGTTTAGTTTGTTTTATTTTTTGTCGTACGCCCACTTAAGATAGATTGACCCCCAAGTAAATCCACCTCCAAAAGATGCAAATATTAGGTTATCCCCTTTCTTAAATTGATGTTCGAAATCGTTTAAAAGTAATGGTAATGTAGCAGATGTTGTATTACCGTATTTTTGAATATTGATAAGCACTTTACTTTCATCTAGTTTCATTCTAGAAGCAGTAGCGTCAATTATTCTTTTATTTGCTTGGTGTGGCACTAACCAATCTACATCATCATTGGTTAAATTATTACGTAACACTATTTTTTCACTTATATCTGCCATGTTAGACACCGCATATTTAAAAACGGTTTTACCGTCTTGAAAAACATAATGCTGCTTATTATCAATTGTATCATGTGATGGTGGTAATAAAGAACCTCCTGCATCAATTTTAAGAAATTCACGACCAATACCGTTACTTCTTAAAATTTCATCTTGTAAACCTAAGCCTTCATTATTAGGTTCAAACAATGCAGCACCAGCACCATCTCCAAAAATTATACATGTAGATCTATCTGTATAATCTATAATAGATGACATTTTATCAGCCCCTATTACTAATACTTTTTTATAGCGTCCGCTTTCTATATAAGCTGCCGCTGTAGACATACCATATAAAAAACTAGAACAAGCTGCTTGTAAATCATATGCAAATGCATTTACAGCTCCTATTTGACTTGCCACATATACTGCCGTAGCAGCAACTGGCATATCTGGTGTTGTTGTTGCCAACAATACCATATCTATTTCAGCAGGATCAGTACCTGACTTTTGTAACAGGTCCTCTGCTGCATTTATAGCAAGGTAAGAAGTACCCTTATCTTTATCTTTAAGAATTCGCCTTTCTTTTATACCCGTACGAGAGGTTATCCACTCATCATTCGTATCTACCATGGTTTCTAAAACCTTATTGGAAAGCACAAAATCCGGCACATATGCCCCAACGGCTGTAATGGCGGCTGTCATTTTATTCATAGGATAAATTTTTCAATCCAAATCACCCGATTTGAAAAGTGGTGGAAATTACAAAAAATTTACAAAAAGGATATAATTAATTACCTTAAATTAAAACAAAAAGGTATTTAACAAAAAAACTCTCACTTAGTGAGAGTTTTTCCTCAATTCTGTATGCTAAATTAAGCTACTGTTTCTTGCTTATCGATAACTACCTGACCTCTGTAGTACATTTTACCTTCATGCCAGTAAGCTCTGTGGTAAAGATGTGCCTCTCCTGTTACAGGACATGTAGCGATTTGAGGTACAGACGCTTTATAGTGCGTTCTTCTCTTATCTCTTCTCGTTTTCGATATTTTTCTCTTAGGATGCGCCATTTTACTATATTATTTATCCGTTAATAGTTTCTTTAATTCGTCCCATCGGGGATCTATATTCTTCTCTTCTTGCTCTTCTCCCGGAGCAAGTTCTTCTAATTTATTTAGTATAGAGGTATCTATTGTACCATCTTCAACACCTGGATGTATTCGCTTTGAAGGTACTGACAGTACAATCATTTCATATATATATTGCGAAACATCTACTTCGTACTCACCATGAGGCAGTACAAGTATCTCATCATTCTCATCATTATATTCATCTCCAAACTTAACTACGACATCAATACTTCCCCCTATAGGTAAGTCAAAATCTTCATTACTTAAATCACATGGTACATTTACCGTGCCCTCGTGTTTAAAGTGAAGCTCGAACATCGTGCTCTGTTTTTCCAAAACCATATCTACTTTGACATTGACATCATTATATTCATCAAATTCAAAGCCATCAAAGAACGCTTTACTTATATCAAAATCAAACTGGTGCTTACCTTGCTTTAATCCTATAAAAGGGATTAAAAATTCGTTATTCACTTTCATATTACCAGTTTTTAAAATTATCAAAACTATTTTTAGTTATCCAAATAACCGAAAATCATTTCATTACAACAGTTTTGAGCGTGCAAAGATAAAAAATTATTGCAAACCTAAACATGTTATCAACATTTTTTTGTTTACAACTACCTCTCTCGAGTCTTTAACGGATTTTTAGTCACCTCCTCATATTCTTCTCTATGACCATGCATATCAATCGCTAAATACACTGCCTCTTTAAAAGAATTATTATCAGCTTCATTCTTACCTGCTATCTCATAAGCCGTACCATGATCTGGCGATGTTCTTATCCCCTCTAACCCTGCGGTGTAATTCACACCCTTACCAAAAGCTAATGTTTTAAAAGGTATTAATCCTTGATCATGATAAGCCGCTATAACAGCGTCATATTTTTCATATTGTCCACTACCAAAAAAGCTATCTGCTGAATATGGTCCAAAAACCAAAACTCCTTCTTCAAACATTTTCTTTAGTACTGGCTTCACCACATCGTCGTCTTCACTCCCAATAACTCCATTATCACCACTATGAGGGTTTACCCCTAATATAGCAATTCTTGGTTTATTAATTCTAAAATCTTGCTTAAGCGAGTTATTTACTGTCAACACTTTTTTTCTTATCAACTCTTCTGTAAGATGTGATGATATTTCATTAACTGGAATATGATCTGTAAGAAGGCCTACTCTTAAATCATCTTGCACCATTAACATCAATGCATCTCCTTCTAACTCTTGATTAAGATAATCAGTATGCCCTGGAAATTTAAACTCTTCGGATTGTATATTTTGCTTATTTATTGGAGCAGTTACTAAAACATCAATTTGTCTTTCTTTAAGTGCAGCTACAGCTTTAGTAAAAGAAAGCACAGCATACTTACCTACAACATCATCATTCTTCCCAAACTCTACATTAACACTTTCTTTCCAAACGTTAAGCACATTCAGTTTACCATGTACTAATTGATCTAGATTATCTATACCATGTACATTTACATTTACACCTAATTTCTTCTTTATAAACGATAATATCTTTACGTTAGCAAAAATTACAGGAGTACAAAACTCAAACATTCTTGTATCACTAAAAGTTTTTAGTATCACCTCGCTCCCTATACCATTAAGATCTCCTATTGATACTCCTACAACTACATTTTCTGCTTTTCTTGTCATGATGCGCTTTTATTGCTACTTTTGAGTGTACAAATTTAGTAAAATAAATCAAGGATGTTTACAGGAATAATTGAAACGTCGGGAACCATTAAACAAATCTCGAAAAACGATAGCAACATAGATATAACCATAAACAGTTCTATTACACCAGAGTTAAAAATAGATCAGAGTGTAGCTCATAATGGTGTATGTTTAACCGTAGTAGCAATAGAAGAAAACAACTATACCGTTACTGCTATTAAAGAAACAATAGACAAGACAAACCTAGGCCATTGGAAAGAAAATGACGAAGTAAATTTAGAACGAGCAATGAAGCTAGGAGATCGTCTTGACGGACATATAGTACAAGGCCACGTAGACCAAATAGGTACTTGTAAAAACATAGAAGAAGCAAACGGTAGCTGGTATTTCACTTTTGAATACGATTCAAATCTTGAAAACATAACTATCGAAAAAGGCTCTATTACTATAAACGGAGTAAGCCTTACTGTTGTAAACTCTAAAGCAAATGAATTTAGTGTAGCAATAATACCTTATACTTATGAGCATACCAACTTTAAACACTTTAAGAAAGGTAGTGTGGTAAACCTTGAATTTGATGTCGTAGGTAAATATGTTTCTCGACTACATGGGTTAAGAAATTAAATTCTTTAAATACATCATATAAAAAGTAAGGGCTACCAATTTGGTAGCCCTTACTTTTTTAAACAATATTAATCACTATCTCTTCATCGCGAAGTGTGCTTTAAATTCTCTAGTAATTGGTTCTACTTGCCCTTCTACAGCTTCTCTAAAGGTTACTGTAAACCAGTAGTCATCT
>MPCW01000019.1 GCA_001874325.1 Flavobacterium sp. MedPE-SWcel
ATTTCTATTGTATTAAATCTAATATTACATTATATTTATAGTGATATCTTTCTTTTATATGAGTTTAACTTTAAGTATCAATTATTAGTTTCTTTTTTTAGTATAATACCTGGGAGTATAATTTATTTTATTTATTCAATTAGCAAAAAATATATTATTAAAGATAATGAATAAAATTCTAATAATTATTTCAACTATTCTTCTTCTTATAGTTATACCTTTCGATGTAAACTATTTAAACTATAGTTCTCCTATAGAATATAGCAATTATAAAAATATTTCCTTAGAAGACTTCAAAGGATTGAATCGTATTAATAATACATTAGATGGATCTAATGAATTTGCTTTTATAAATACTGAAATTAAATTTATAGGAGATGATTACCCTTATGTAAAGACTTTTTTTCACCCATCTAGATCATATGTATATGATGATAATAAAAATTTAATAGGTAATAGAAAATTATTAACTCATGAACTTTATCACTTTCATATTACAGAGTATATTGCAAGGAAAATGAGAAAAGAAATTACTAAGATTAAAAATAATAAAGAAGAAGTTAATATTTCGAAATTAATGGAGTTTTATAAAGAAGAAGAAAATAAAATGCAAAAACGTTATGATGAAGAAACCTATCATAGTTACTACATCGGAGAGCAATTAAAATGGCAAAAAAATATTGATAGTCTTTTAAACACATTAAAAAAATATAAATAAAAGTAATGAATAAATTAATCAAATTTTCAATAGTAATATCCATCCTCTTATTAAGTTCATGTAAAGAAGATGATTCTGAAAAATACAAACTTAATAAACCTGTCTGGGATATAGAAGATTATAAAAGTGTAACCAGTGATATTATCTATAATACGCCTGATGGAGAGCTACTTCCAACATTTTCAAGTAATCCAGCATTATTTAATAAAATTGTAGACAAAAATAATATATCAAAAGTTTTAGATGATGAAAATTTAGGATTAGACTATAGAGAAAAATATGGAGAAAAATTATTTGATATATGGAGAAATATGCATGGAGAATATTTAGATACCGATAGACAAGACAAATTTATTTATCCCATAGAAATTGTAAAACTTAAAGAATGGGGATATTTTATACAGATAAAATATTTTAAATTGGGTAATGATGCAATTATTAAAAATGCAGTAGACCCTGATGGGGCTAGTGTACAAAATCTTATAAAGTCAAATGAGCAAGTCGCTGTGGATAATTTTGAATTAACTATATCCTTTCTAACAAATGAAAGCTCTTTAAACGACAAAGCTTGTAATGAGTATAGTGCTTTTTTAATAAATAACTATAGAAATTTATCTAAAACGTTTCCTAAAGCAAATTATAATTCTTTAATAAAAACAATTGATAATATTCTAAAAAAAATAAACTCTACGAGTCTTAAAGAAGCTTTAAATTTAATAAAAGAAGAAATTAATGCTAAATCAATTGAAACAAATGATTTAGCTAGTTAAAAATGGGAACAGATAGAAAAATATTAGCTAAAGGACTTAGGTATATGGGGTGGTCATTACCCTTATTGTTTATGGGTCCTACAATTATAAATAGTTCTTTTAAAAATCAAGATCATCCATTTTACATTCCAGTATTAGGTTTAGGCATTATTTTCTGTGTAGTAGCTATTTACCTTATTTTTTTAGGACTAAAAACAGTTATGAAAAGCTTATTTGGATAAATTATGAATGTATCTGAATATTATATAGAAAGTGTAAAAAAGCAATTTTTGTACTATAAAACAATTGCAGAAAAGGCTATGGATCAATTAGAACCAGAGCAGCTTTTTTATACTAATGATAACGATACTAATAGTATTGCCGTAATAGTAAAACATCTATATGGTAATATGCTTTCGCGATGGACAGACTTTTTAACCACAGATGGTGAGAAAGAATGGCGAAATCGTGATGATGAGTTTGAAAATGACTGGGATAATAAAGAACTATTAATGCAAAAATGGGAAGAAGGCTGGAAATGTCTTTTTACAGCATTAGATAGTATTACTCCTGAAAACTTAAATAGTATAATATATATTCGTAATGAAGGTCATGCAGTAATAGAGGCTATAAATCGTCAATTAGCGCATTATCCATATCATATTGGTCAAATAATATTTTATGCTAAACAATTAAAATCAGAGTCTTGGAATAGTTTATCTATACCAAAAAATCAATCAAAAGATTATAATAAAGAAAAGTTTACTTCAGATAAAACAGATCGAAATTTTATTGACGAAGCACTTAAAAAATTAAATAATTTAGAATAATGAAGAAGTTATTGTTATACATTCCTGTACTTTGTTTACTGGTATCTTGCTACAATCAAGAACGTAAATGTAAAGACTTTAAAACAGGTAAATTTAAGTTTGAATATGAAATTGATGGAGAAAAGAAAGTAACTTACTTTGAACGTAATGATGAAATTGAAGTTGAAACATTTGAAGGAAAAACAGATACGGCTTCTATACGTTGGATAAACGATTGTGAGTATGTTTTAGAGAAAATACACCCTAAAAATATGCAAGAAAAGAAGGCTGTACACATGAAAATATTGACTACAAAGAAAGATTCTTATACTTTTGAGTTTTCTATTGTAGGCGATAGCAACAAACAAAAAGGAATTGTTACAAAAATAAATTAAACACCAACTATGGAATTTTTAACTAGCCCTGATACTTGGATAGCATTATTAACCCTTACATTTTTAGAAATTGTATTAGGTATAGATAACATTATCTTTATCTCTATAGTAACAGGTAAATTACCCGAAGAAAAACGAAAAAAAGCAACTAGAATAGGTTTACTATTAGCAATGTTTATGCGTGTTGCATTACTATTTGGAATTACATTGTTAATAGCAATGAAAGAACCTTGGCTTACTATAGATTGGGGCTTCTTTAGCGCTAGCTTTTCAGGACAAGCATTTATACTTCTTGGCGGAGGATTATTTTTGATATATAAGAGTACCAAAGAAATTCATGAAAAAGTAGATCACAAAGGAGAGGAAGAGGAGACAATGAGTAACGCTGCTAAGAAGTCATTTAGCAATGTTATAGTACAAATATTACTTATAGACCTTATTTTCTCTGTAGATTCTATACTTACAGCTGTAGGTATGACTAATGGACTAGAAGGAGCATTATATATAATGATTACAGCAGTAATAATATCAGTAGGTGTTATGATGCTATTTGCCGTGCCGGTAGGTAATTTTGTGAATAAAAACCCATCAATACAAATACTAGGTCTTGCATTCTTAATATTAATAGGTTTTATGCTTATTACAGAGAGTATGCACTTATCTCATGCACAACTAGCAGGACAACATGTAGGAGCAGTGCCTAAAGGCTATCTATACTTCGCTATTGCTTTTTCATTAGCAGTAGAATTCTTAAATATGAAGATGAGAAAGAAAAAATAATATTTTAAATATAATCAATGAAATAGCCGCCTTTTAGGTGGCTTTTTTATTTAATTTAAGTAACACAACATAAAAAAGTTATAGGAATGAAAATACAGACTAATATCTTTCTTATTTTTGCAGCTTAACTACAACAATATAACAACTACAACATGAATGCTATAATCAATACAGATTTTAATTTTCCAGGACAAAAATCAGTTTACCGTGGTAAAGTAAGAGAAGTATATAATATTAACGACGAACTTTTGGTAATGGTTGCAA
This sequence comes from Flavobacterium sp. MedPE-SWcel, assembly GCA_001874325.1. Classification (GTDB taxonomy): domain Bacteria; phylum Bacteroidota; class Bacteroidia; order Flavobacteriales; family Flavobacteriaceae; genus Flavobacterium. The sequence goes on from MPCW01000019.1 coordinate 3,716, forward strand.
CAGATAGGCTTTCAGCTTTTGATGTGGTTATGCCAAAAGGAGTACCATATAAAGGACAAATATTAAACCAGATTGCTACTAAGTTCATGCAACTTACAGAAGATATTGTACCTAACTGGCTTATTGATACTCCAGATCCAAGCGTAGCAGTGGGACATATATGTGAACCATTTAAAGTAGAAATGGTTATACGTGGTTATTTAGCAGGGCATGCAGCACGCGAGTATGCAGCAGGTAAGAGAACATTATGTGGTGTTAGCTTACCAGAAGGATTAAAAGAGAATGATAAATTCGCTGAGCCTTTAATAACACCAACTACTAAGGCAGATAACGGTGAGCATGATATGGATATATCACGTGAAGATATTTTAGCTAATGGAGTGGTTACAGAAGAAGATTATATAGTATTAGAAAAGTACACTCGTGATTTATTTCAGAGAGGGACAGAGATAGCTGCATCTAGAGGTTTAATACTTGTAGATACCAAATATGAATTTGGACGCACTAAGGACGGTAGAATTGTACTTATAGATGAAATACATACTCCAGACTCTTCTCGTTATTTTTATGCAGATGGATACCAAGACCGTCAAGATAAAGGAGAAGGCCAAAAACAACTAAGTAAAGAATTTGTTAGACAATGGCTTATTACTAACGGTTTTCAAGGAAAAGAAAATCAGCAAATCCCTAATATGGACGAGGCATATATTGAAAGTGTATCAGAAAGATACATTGAATTATATGAAAAAATAATAGGAGAGAAGTTTGTTAAAGCTGATATATCTGACATTCAGAATAGAATAGAAAAAAATGTCACAGCATTTTTAAATAAATAATTACATAGTCTATAGTGACTGTAAAAGAGGGGTATACCGTTGTATATCCCTCTTTTTTGTTCAATTTTCAACGAGTCTATTTTGTTAAAGTTTTGTTAAATCTAATTTTAACAGTAACGTTATATACATTGTGAGCGTCTATTAATTTAAACAGCCTAATCATCTGTTAATTTAAAAATAGTATATAAAAAACAATCATAAATCATTCATCATCAAATCATCACAATCATGAAAAAAACGATCATTTATTTAAGTCTTGCTCTTTTAGCCGTTGGAAATGTAACATTCGCATCTAACAACATCGAAACTACTCCAAAAGTAGAATCAACAGTTAAGTATAACGTAAGTACTCCATTAGCAATGGCAATTTGCAAAGGAGATGTAGAAACAGTTAAGAAATTTATTGAATACGGAGTAGATGTAAACGAAAAGTCAAACGGTTTAACACCACTTATGTTAGCCGCTCGTTATAACCAAGTAGAAATTATAAATATTTTGATAGAAAACAATGCTAGGTTAGACACAAAAGACGAAAGAGGTAATACAGCATTAAAATATGCTGAACTCTTTAAAGCAAAAGATGCAGCTTTAGCTCTTAAAAATGCTAGAGCATAAAAACCTTATCATACTTTATTAATATTATTTTGAGTAATAAAAAAGCACCATATAACTATGGTGCTTTTTTTATTTATTTAAATGTTACTTTATTTAAAATAAGAAAATGTTTCTTCGTTTTCTATATTCAATAACGTCTCATAAATTAATTTAATAACATTCTCTACATCATCACGGTGTACCATCTCTACAGTAGTATGCATATAACGTAGTGGTAATGATATTAATGCAGATGCCACACCACCATTACTATAAGCAAAAGCATCAGTATCTGTACCTGTAACGCGAGATGAAGCTAACCTTTGGAAAGGTATTTCATTTTTAGTAGCTGTATCTAATATTAATTCACGTAAATTATTTTGTACAGCAGGAGCATAGGTAACAACAGGACCATCACCAATTTTAGTTTCACCCTCAATACGCTTATCAATCATAGGGGTAGTACTATCATGACATACATCTGTTACTATGGCAACATTAGGTTGTATCGTTTCAGTAATCATTTCAGCACCGCGAAGTCCTACTTCTTCTTGTACAGAATTAGTTATATAAAGTCCAAAAGGTAATTTTTTCCCGTTTTCATGTAATAAACGAGCAACTTCAGCAATCATAAACCCACCAGCACGATTATCAATAGCACGACAAACAAATTTATTGTCATTCAATACCATAAAATCGTCTGGGTATGTAATAACACAACCTACGTGTACGCCTAAAGCCTCAACTTCCTCTTTAGTGCTACAACCTAGATCTATAAAGATGTTTTCTAGCTTAGCAGGCTCTTCTTTACCGTTTTTTCTAGTATGTATAGCAGGCCATCCAAATACACCTTTTACAATACCATTTTTGGTATGAATGTTGACACGCTTAGAAGGAGCAATCATATGATCTGAACCGCCATTACGAATAACATATACTAAACCATTATCTGTAATATAATTTACATACCATGAAATCTCATCAGAATGTCCTTCTATAACTACTTTAAAAGGCGCTTCTGGATTAATAACCCCAACAGCAGTACCATAAGTATCAGTAATAAAAGTATCTACGTATGGCTCTAGGTAGTCCATCCATATTTTTTGTCCTTCAGACTCAAACCCTGTTGGAGCAGCATTATTTAAATATTTTTCTAAAAAAGCGATTGAAGCATCGTTCAAAATAGATTTTGAAGCCATAATTGTTATTTTTTTCAGCTAAAATATAAATTTGAAAACAGAGTTATAATATATAAATGTATAAATTTGATATAAATTTCTTTTTAATGAAAGTACGGTTACTATTCTTTTTCCTGTTTTTATGTACTGCCACAGTACAATCACAAGAAATTATTATTGATACTATAAAAAATGGTATCGAAAATGATTCTATTGTCTTTAATGTAGAAATGGAGGAGGTTGTAATATCTAATGTAAAAGACACAGTATCGGCTCTAGAACGAAAACGATTACTACGACTAAGAAGGAGAGTATTAAAAGTATATCCGTATGCTAAGGCGGCAGCCGAAAGGTTAACGTTGCTAAATACTACTATGGCTAAGCTAAAAACCAAAAGAGAAAAAAGAAGATATGCCAAAATAGTAGAGAAATATCTTGAAGAAGAATTTGAAGGTCGACTTAAAAAACTGTCTCGTAAGGATGGACAAATATTAGTAAAATTAATACATCGACAAACAGGAAAATCTACCTTTCATTTAATTAAAGAACATAAAAGTGGTTGGAAAGCATTTTGGTCCAATAAAATAGCTAAAATGTTTAGTATCGACTTAAAAACTACTTATAGTCCCGCTACTGTACCCGAAGATTATCTTATTGAAGGTTTTTTATTAAAAGCATTTAAACAACATCGATTACGAAAACAAGATCCTGCTTTTGAAATTGATTATGTAGCCATTACTAAAAAATGGAAGCAGAAAGATTAATAATATAATTGCAATCTTAAAGTTTTTTTAATAAATAGTTGCTTTAATTTTAACACCTATTTGAAAATAATATTAGAATTTTGCGCCGTCAAATAACCCCGCAAACTTATAATAGTAATAATGATAACCCCTGAGGAAATAGAAGTAAAAATTGAATTTGAGACTAATGTGTTTGACCTAAAATCATTATTAATCACTAGAAATATAGACGTTAATAGATATGAGTCAATAGGAGCAGGGTTTTATCATCAATATGAAGATTGTTATGATGCCTCTATTATTTGTATTGATCGTGTGAAATTTTTAAAAAGAGAACCTTACATTATTAAGATTATCCTAGAAGATTTTACAAATGAGGAATATACTCTTTTTCGTGAAAAATTTGAAACAGTAATGGCTCCTAATAATAGGAGATATTACGACTTAAATATAGATACTGTTATACTACAAAGCGAGATTAATAAGCTTATTAATACATAACTAGACAATATTAAGTTAAACTTTATTTAAAATATTTTGTTTTTTGGTAGGGAAATTAACATTTAACCTGTTTAAAAAACAATAACTAATAAATTTTAACTTATGAAAAAGAAATTACTTTCATTATTTGCCTTTATATTCTTTACGGCAAATGGTTTTTCTCAACTTGTAGCCAATCAACCACCAGACATCTTTCAATGTGGTTTTGAAATTTTCGATCTTACTGTACAAGACCCTATCATTTTGAATGGATTAGATCCTGTTGATTTTTCAGTAACCTATTTTAATACTGAAGCTGATGCTTTGGATAATAGTAGTCCCATAGTTAACCCTACGGAGTATGTACCTAATGGTCAGCAAGAACCTATTTTTGCACGATTAAGTAGTACTTCTGATGAAACTTTTGACACCACTTCATTTTTAATAGCTTATGGGATTGACTGGGTTCCTACCTTAAATGATATTACTGAATGTGAGGAATATATATTACCTACTCTACAAGTAGGAAACTATTACACTGATAGTAATGGTACAGGTACTATGCTTTCGGCTGGAGATGCAATAACAACAAGCCAGATTATATATATCTATAATCAAGATTTTGGTTGTGAATCAGAAAGTAACTTTCTAGTAACAATTAGTAATGTATTTTTAAATAGCACTTCAACTTTATTAGGTTGTGATACTAATGAAGATGGCATAGCTGAATTTAATTTATCAAGTATTATTCCTGCTATATTACAAGATGATCAAACCGCTGAGGTATCATTTCATGAAACAATGGAAGATGCTCAAACAGGTAATGCACCAATAGAAAATTTAAATACTTACACTAATACAGTTCCTAATGAGCAAATTATCTATATTCGATTACAAATAAATAACTGTTCAGCAATTGGCGAATTAATTTTAATTACATCATCAGATTGTACAGGAAATAGTGTTACTGGTACTATTACTTATGATATTGATGCTAATGGTTGTGATGACAATGATATTGCAGCAGCTGGTGTAATGGTTAGTTATACTAATAATGATGAAACATATTATACTTATACTGATGCTAGTGGTAATTATGTATTTTACAATACCCCTGATAGTGAAATTGTAATAGAAGTTTCAAATTCTGGAAATATAGATTATATAACTTCACCATCGAATTATACTTTAACACCTTCTGGAGAAATTTCAGGTAATGATTTTTGTCTTGAAGTAACAAACGCGGTTAACGATGTATCTGTAACATTAATTCCTGCTACTTTAGCTATACCAGGTTTTCAAACAACTTACATATTAGCTTATCAAAATATAGGTACATTTCCATCTAATGGAACAATAAGTCTAGAATTTGATGACACAATGATGACCTATGATAGCGCTTCACCAACGATGGGGCAGAGTAGTAATACACTATCATTTACATATTCTAATTTAGCACCTTTTGAAACACAGTATATTACGATCAACTTTACGGTAATGCAACCACCAGTAGTTAATAGTGATGATATACTTACTTTCACGACCACGATAAATACCACTGTAGATGATAATTTAGATAATAACACTTATGTACTAGATCAAATTGTGGTTAATAGTTTTGACCCTAATGATATAAGAGTACACGAAGGTGAGTATATTACAGAAGAGCAGGCTGATGATTATTTACATTATACTATCCGTTTTCAAAATGAAGGTACTGCTAATGCTACAAACATACGTGTTGATACAGATCTTGACGCAAACTTAGACTGGAGTACTTTTGAACCAATCATAGGTAGCCATGATTATGTTACAGAGCGTAATGGTGATGCTGTATCATTTATATTTAACGGAATAAATCTCCCATATGTAGATGCTGATGAAGCTGGAAGTCATGGTTATATATCATATAAAATAAAGCCAATAGAAACAATTGCATTAGGAGATGTAATGGAGGCTACTGCTGGTATATACTTTGACTTTAACGAAGCTATAATAACAAATACTGCTAGTACAACTGTACAAGCTCCTGCTAGCACTACAGGTTTTACAGCTAATGATTTTATATTATACCCTAACCCTGCGTCTAGTAATGTAACTTTAAGAATGCTAAACTTAAACGGTACAGCAATAGTTACAGTAACTGACGTATTAGGCAAAACAGTTCTTACTACTCAAACATCTAATGATGAGTTAAACCTTGACATTTCTAGTTTAAATAAAGGAATGTACTTTATAACGCTTCAGGCAGAGAAGCAATCAATAACTAAAAAAATTGTAGTGAAATAGTTTTGTTTTCTTTTGTTTATGAAGGGAGTTCTTATTTAAAATAACTTTACTAAAACTGAAAAGAGCCGCAATTAGCGGCTCTTTTTTATTCTTATTTATTTTCTTTAGGTTTATCTGCTTTTTTATACAATGGTATAAAATAAGAAACAGTATAATTAAATCCTGCTCCAAAACTACCAGAATAAGTACGATTAAAACCAGAAATATGAAGATTATCAAAGTTTTCAGGCTTCTTATCAGTAATTAAGTAGTTAAGCCGTACACTAAAACCAAGATATAAATTATCAAAAACTTCTGCTTTTATACCGCCTACAACTTCTGCCCAATGTGCAGACAGTCCACTGTATTCTCTATCAGTAGTAACAGTTACTTCATCAAGGTATTTTATATCATTATCATTTATTAGTCTATCATCATATATAGTATATGAATTAAGATTTTGACTGAATGAAGAAAAACCATAACGAAGACCTATATAGATCATATTCTCCATATCTAGCCAGTTTTCATAAGCATTATAGTCAAATCCTACTTTTAAGTAATTACCTTTTGTAGTAAAGTTTACTTGATTATCATCTATAGTATAATCTTCATTACCTAACTCTGCAGCTATATACATTTTTTTGGTCAATCTATAATCAGCAACTAATTCTAAACCACTATAATCATCTGTATAAAAACGACGAGCAATTTTATTTAAATCTACACCAACACGTATACCGTATCGCTCCTTCTTTACGGGGGTAGTAATAGTATCTTTTTTAGATTGCGAGTAGGCTGATAGCGATATTACTACAACACAAAGACTAGAAATAAATTTTGACATGCGCTGAGTTTTCATCTTCTATATTACTTCTTATTACAACTACATCTTCTATCCATAAATTATCCGCAGGATCATTATCTGTAAGTTCTGGATTTAAACCACCTGTGGTATCTTCATTAAGATAAAATAACGATTTATAACCACAAGCACGAGAAACATATATTTCATCGTGAGTATATTTAAATTCAAGGAAATCGGTATTTTCATTAGTTCCTCCACCTGCGGCAGATGTGATTAATGTAAAACCCCATTTTACAACTTCTGCATCAGTACGTAATGGTACTACAAGGCTATCAGTTACAGTTGGGCCAATTTCATTGACTACACCATCAACATCCATATAATATTGAATATTACCTTGCTTTTTCTCAGTCTGATTGTCTTTATTATACATTGATATAATAAGGCTTGGTGTGACAGGAGTACCATCAGCACAAATATCATCTTTCTCACAACTCCATAAATAGCAAGAAGCAATTATTGCAAATACTACAGAAACTATTATTCTTCTCATATACAGTAAAACCTGTTTTTAATTTATCTTTTTTCTAAAAGCACAACGTTTTCTACATGATGCGTTTGTGGGAACATATCTACTGGTCGCACACGAGTAACTTTATACTTCTCATCCATTAATGCCAAATCACGTGCCTGAGTAGCCGAATTACAACTTACATATACAACACGATCTGGTGCTATATTTAATATTTGTTGTACTACATCTTTATGCATACCATCACGTGGAGGATCAGTAATAATAACATCCGGTTTACCATGTGTACCGATAAACTCTTCGTTAAACACTACCTTCATGTCTCCTACAAAAAACTCACAATTTGTAATATTATTACGTATTGCATTTTCTTTTGCATCAGCAATAGCTTCAGGTACAGCTTCAACACCTATTACATGTTTTGCTTCTTTAGACACAAACTGAGCAATAGTACCTGTACCAGTATATAAATCATACACTAGCTCATTACCAGTAAGCCCTGCAAAATCACGTGTTATCTTATAAAGTTCATAAGCCTGATCTGAGTTAGTTTGATAGAACGATTTAGCATTAATACTAAATTTAAGCCCTTCCATTTCCTCTAATATATAATCACGACCATTATATAATTCAATATCCTGATCGTATATAGTATCATTTGCTTTTTGATTTACAACATACTGTAATGATGTTATTTCAGGGAAACTAGTTTGTAAATGATCTAATATCAATTCACGTTTCTCTTTATCATCATCATAAAACTGTATAAGCACCATTATTTCACCTGTAGATGCCGTACGTAACATTAAGGTACGTAATAATCCTGAGTGCTCTCTTGGGTTAAAAAAGGTTAAACCATTTTTATTAGCAAAATCTCTTACCTCATTACGAATAGCATTACTAGGATCTTCTTGCAAGCTACAATGTGTAATATCTAATATTTTATCCCACATACGAGGTATATGGAAACCTAATGCATTAGCATTATCAATTTCGACTTCACTCTGAATTTCTTCTTCAGTCATCCATCGACTGTTAGAAAAAGAAAACTCCATTTTATTACGGTAAAAAAACTGCTTTTCACTACCCATAATTGCTTCAAACTCGGGTAATTCTATTTTACCAATACGTTTTAAGTTATTGAATACTTCTTGGTTTTTGTAAAATAACTGTCTATCATATGACATGTTTTGCCATTTACAACCACCGCAAGAACCAAAATGAGAACATACAGGCTCTATTCTATGTTCAGAAAACTCATGAAAGTTTATAGCTTTACCTTCATAATATGACTTTCTTTTCTTGAATGTTTGTATATCTACAACATCACCAGGTACTACATTAGGTATAAAAATAACCTTACCATCTGGTGCTTTAGCTACCGATACACCCCTGGCACCAGCATCAAGAACTTCTACATTTTCAAAAACAATTTTTTCTCTTCTTTTTCTTCCCATGCGACAAAAATAAGCTATTGCTCATTAAATTTAAATAAATTTGTGCTTAATACTTTAAAACAATTAATATGCCTGTATATGTTGCTCTTTTTAGAGCCGTTAATGTGAGTGGACACAATATTATTAAAATGGAACATTTACGAAAGCTAATGACCGCTAATGGATATAAAAATGTAGAGACTTATATACAGAGTGGAAATGTAGTTTTTGAGACTGACGAAATAAATAAAGCAAAAATAGCCCACGATATTAAATTGCTATTATACAAAGAGTATGGATATGATGTAGTTGTGTTTTTATATGACGAAGCTGATTTGACTAAAGCTATCGATAATAACCCTTATACCGATAAAACACCTGAGCCATCTGGTCCTAAAAAGTATTTTGTAGTATTTTTGAGTGACGAGCCTACTATTGCAGGAATCGACAAGGTTAATAAATATAACCGTAGTGATGATGTTTTTAAAATTATTGATAAGGTAATGTACATGAAACTATCGCAAAGTGCTGCAGATTCTAAATTAACTAATTCTTTTATAGAAAATAAGTTCAATAACTGTAAAACAACTACTCGTAATTGGAACACTACGTTAAAGATGTTAATCATGATACAAAGCCGTAAAGCTTAAAACTTACCGTTCAATATATCTCCATAAAACTATGAATCGTTTTGACAGAATAACAGCAATACTAATACAGTTACAGTCCAAAAAGATTGTAAAAGCGCAAGATATTGCCGAAAGATTCGATATAAGTTTACGTACCGTATATCGTGACATCCGAACATTAGAAGAGGCAGGGGTACCCATATATGGAGAAGCGGGTATAGGTTACTCTTTAGTAGACGGGTATAGATTACCCCCAGTAATGTTTACTCCGGAAGAAGCTATGGCTTTTGTTACCGCAGAGAAACTAATGGAAAAGTTTAGTGATACTGCTTTACAAAATAACTTTACATCAGCACTATATAAGGTTAAAGCTGTATTACGAGGTACTGAGAAGGAGCTTGTTGAAAATATGGACGAATATATACAAGTTACTAAAAAGCGACATCATAATAACCACCCTACAAATACTCTCGATATACTTTTAAAAGCAATTGCTGAGAAAAGAGTAATACAAATGGAATATCGTGCTTTAGGTAGAAGCAATAATAGTAAAAGACAAATAGAACCGATAGGAATATTTCATGAAAATGAAAACTGGCATACTATTGCTTATTGCCACCTTAGAGATAGTTACAGACAGTTTAGAATTGATAGAGTAAAAAATATTCAACTTACAGAACAACCACAACAAGAGCGCGCCACTCTAAAAGAATATCGACAAGAGAAAGAAAAGAATAGTCCTTGTAATAATACTACACCTCAAAAAGCAGTATTACGAATAGATAAAAGTGTAACCCCTTATATACAAGAGCAACGTTATCATTATGGATATGTATCAGAAGAAATACATGATGATTATGTTGATATGACTTTTATGTCTAAATATTTACATGAAGGACTTGCCCGATGGATAATGATGTTTGCCGATAAAACAGAAGTCTTAGAACCTCAATCACTTAAAGATCGTATTGTAGAGATAGTAGACGAAATTTCTAAAAAAATGAATTTAGAAAAATCTTACTGACATAGGGTTGTCACTAAGTGTAGTTTTCTTTGTAACATCAAACAATAAAAACCACATTTACTATGGAACTAATTAATTTATTACTACAAGAATTTGACAAAGAAAAAGCTACCACTCAAAAAATGTTAGCGCAAATTCCAGAAGACAAATTTGACTGGCAACCACATGAAAAAAGCATGAAAATAAAAATGCTTGCTGCTCATATAGCTGAATTGCCAGAATGGATTACAATGACATTACATACAGATGAATTAGATCTTGGTAAAGAAGGTTATAAGCCAGCAGAAATAAATGATAAAAAAGAATTAATGGCTTTTTTTGAGGAAAAATCTGCTATAGGTAGATCGTCTTTAGTTGCTGCTGATGTAAGTACTTTTGATAAAGAATGGATCTTACGTACGGGAGATCAAATACACTCTAGTGATACAAAATATGAAGTGATTAGAATGATATATTCACAAATTGTGCATCATCGTGCTCAACTAGGTGTTAACCTTAGACTACTTGATATTGCTGTACCAGCAAGTTATGGCCCTAGTGCTGATGATATGGGTATGTAATTACAATTTTATATAGTAAAAAACCTCATTCTTAACAGTATGAGGTTTTTTGTTTTGCAATTAATCTAAATACGATATAAAATAATTTTATTTTTAGTAATTTGCGTTTGTAAAAGGATGATTTCTCTCCTGTAAGAAGGAATTACTGTTTTAAGGAAAAATAAAATTTAGATTACGATGTCTGTTTTAGAAAAATTAAGTTCGGCTGATGCCATCGCGTTAGAAGATAAGTATGGAGCACATAACTATCATCCATTACCAGTAGTATTAAGTAAAGGAGAAGGAGTACATGTATGGGATGTAGAAGGTAATAAATATTACGATTTTCTTTCTGCTTATTCAGCTGTTAACCAAGGACACTGTCACCCAAAAATTGTAGGTGCCATGGTAAACCAAGCACAAACATTAACACTTACATCTAGAGCATTTTATAATGATCAGTTAGGTAAATATGAAGAGTTTGTAACTAACTACTTTGGCTTTGACAAGGTATTACCTATGAATACAGGGGCAGAAGCAGTAGAAACAGCTATTAAAATTTGTCGTAAGTGGGCTTATGAAGAAAAAGGTATACATGAAAAAGCTGCAAAAATTGTAGTTTGTGAAAACAACTTTCATGGTAGAACAACTACTATCATATCGTTTTCTAATGACGAAAATGCTAGAAAAAACTTTGGTCCTTATACCGATGGATTTATAATGATACCTTATGACGATATTGAAGCTCTTGAAACAGTTTTAAAAAATGAAAAAGATATCGCAGGTTTCCTTGTAGAACCTATACAAGGTGAAGCAGGAGTATATGTACCAGAAGATGGGTATCTTACTAAAGCAAAAGAACTTTGTAAAGAAAATAATGTATTATTTATAGCCGATGAAGTACAAACAGGTATTGCTAGAACAGGACAATTACTTGCTGTAAACCATGAAAATGTACAACCAGACATACTTATATTAGGTAAAGCTATATCAGGAGGAGCATACCCAGTATCGGCAGTATTAGCAAATGATCATATCATGAATGTGATTAAACCAGGGCAGCACGGTTCTACCTTTGGAGGTAACCCTGTAGCTGCTGTAGTTGCTATTGCAGCACTAGAAGTTGTTACTGATGAAAAACTTGCTGAAAATGCAGAAAAACTAGGACAGTTATTCAGAGCTAAATTAAATGAGTTTATCGAAACAAGTAGTATTGCTACACTAGTAAGAGGTAAAGGTTTACTTAATGCTGTTGTGATAAACGATACAGAAGATAGCTCTACAGCATGGGATATTTGTATGAAACTTAGAGATAATGGTTTATTAGCTAAGCCTACTCACGGTAACATTATCCGTTTTGCTCCACCATTAGTAATGAATGAAGAACAATTATTAGACTGTGTAAACATCATTACAAGTACATTAAAGGAGTTTGAAAAATAACATCTAAAATAAAACTAAATTATTATGGAAAATAGTTCAGCATTCGATTCTTTTGAAATGCAATTAACAGATGAAGCAAAAGGTTTTTTAAGAGAAGCTGGAAAGTGGGCAATGTTTCTTTCAATATTAGGATTCATTGGTCTTGGCTTTATGCTTTTAGGGGGAATCAGCATATTTACAATGGGATCTACTTTAGATAACACTGGAACAACAGGTGGTATGCCTTTTTCTTTTTCTACTTTTGGAATTATTTATATTTTAATGGCTATTTTATACTTTTTTCCAATACTCTATTTATATAAGTTTGCAGCTAGTACTAAACAAGCAATACTTAATAACAATACTGCTAAACTGACAGAATCTATTAAGAATCTTAAGTCACACTATAAGTTTATAGGTATTCTTACTATTATAACTATTGTAGGTTATATACTAGGCGCAATTATTATGGTAGCAGTTGTTGCTAGTGCAGCAGTTTAGTTTTATAAAAATATATTATTAAATCCCGCTTAGGCGGGATTTTTTATTGGTATATATTATCACTAATTTTGGTGCTTAACTTTCTTCATAATGAAAAATATATATTTACTATTACTTTTTGGTGCAGCCTTTTGGGCGTTTTACGAGCAATCTAAAGCAGAGCCTAATAAGTTTATAATGATTGGTGCTATTGCTATATTTATGATAGGACTAATGCGATTAATGTCGAAAGTGCCTAGTAAAGGAAGTGAAGATAATAAGGAAAATGAAGAAGATGGAGTTTAATATAGGAGATTCGGTTACTGTACTAGATGACGCTATCAATGGTATAGTAAAGGGTTTTAAGAATAAAATGATAATTATCGAAACAGAAGAAGGTTTTGACTTAGATTTTGAAGCTCGAGAACTTGTTAAAACAACTAATGAAGAAGCGTTAAAAGGATTCTTTGCCTCGCAAAGCTTACACTCTGTACTTAAAGAAAAAGAGCTTCCTAAAAAACGAAGTTTTGTAAAAGAAAAACGTTCTAAAAAAGATGAGTTTGTACTAGAAGTAGATTTACATATAGAAAAGCTAGTACCTAATAAAAGAGGAATGTCTAATTATGATATACTCACATTACAATCTGATACAGCAAAACGACAATTAGAGTTTGCTATTAAAAATAGAATGCCAAAAGTTGTACTCATTCATGGAGTAGGTGAGGGAGTGCTTAAAGCTGAACTTGACTTTCTTTTAGGAAGATATGATGGAATTACATTTAAAGATGCCGATTATCAAAAATATGGTTCGGGTGCTACAGAAGTTTATATAAAACAAAACCCAAATAGATAATAAAATAAGAGCCGCTAAATTAGCGGCTCTTATTTTATTATTAGTTAGTTACATAAGTACCTAATAAAAATCCACCGTTATCTTCGGCTTCTTGTGCATTTTCCTCACTCAACACTTCATATAAAGTAAATGTTTCTCCGCTAGTAACATCTGTTCTAGAGAATACTACATCTTTCAATCTTATTTCATGAAAGAAAGTACCAGGGTTTATATCATCCTCAGTAGTTACAACTATAATCGACCCTGATGATGCTCTCCAGTTTTGATTAATATCTATAGTAGTATCTAAATCACATACAATAGAACTATTTACAGTACCACTATAAGTTTTAAATAATAACTCATAATCTTCTTCATCTGCAGAAAGCTCTATTATAGGTAATGTTCCCACCACATTAACAAATGTATTATCAGGAAAATTTAAAATTATTACATCATTACCACTTGTTTTATAAACTCTATCTTCTGATGCTGTTTCACAAGCTACAGCAATAGGAGTCTCTTCATCTCCATAACTAAAATTAAATCCTAAAGGGCTTGTAAAAGATCCAAAAAGATTATCATTAATACGTATTGTTTCATTACCGCTATTAAAAGTGATTTGCTTTAATGTTATGTTATGAATGTACCCTGTAAGCTTTCCGTTAGTATAATCCTTTTGTGTTGTTACAAGTATAGTACCTTCACCTGTCCACTCTTCAATAACACTAGGCGATGTAACAGTAAGATCTCCTGTATTACAAATTAAATTAGTTGTACTAGCAGGACCATTATAATTTCTATATAATACTTTATTAGCTCCACTAGTAGTAATAGCTATTTCTCGAGGTATCATACTACCAGTACCATCTAACTCACTTTCAATATTATATAAATTAGACGGAGCTATCTCTAAAATAAGTGCTTCTGTAGTATTTGTTTTATAATAAATATTGTTTTGAGTACAAGTTGATACCGAAGCTCCTGAGAAATCGAAACTCTTAACAGTAATATCTCCATCATCACAACCAAAAACGAGTACTAAAGCTACAAGAGCTAGTATTTTTTTCATAGCAAATAAATTTTAAACAAAAATAACGTTTTTAAACACTCAATAAAACCTTTTGTACTAGGTTTAATTCAAAACGTGTTTATTATAACTTTTTGAGTAATTTTACGGCAATGAAAAAAGTATATTTAGACAACGCAGCTACTACAGCAATTAGACCTGAAGTAGTAACAGAGATAACAAACGTACTTAATGAACAGTACGGAAATCCTTCATCTACACATAGTTTTGGTAGAAACGCTAAAGGAATAGTAGAAACTAGTAGAAAAATGATTGCTTCTTTAATTGGAGCTGAAGCTCGTGAAATTATTTTTACCGCTGGAGGTACTGAAGCTGATAACTTAATTATTCAAAGCGCAGTAAAGGATCTTAAAATACAACGTATAATTACAGCTAAAACAGAACACCATGCTGTTTTACATACTGTAGATATGATGGTTAAGGACTTTAATGTTAAAGTGGATTATATAAATCTTTTACCAGATGGAAAGCCTGATATAAAACATTTACGACGATTACTATCTGAAGATGTGCCTACACTTGTAAGTTTAATGCACGTTAATAACGAAACAGGTGTAATTATAGATTTAAAAAAGATAGGTACTATCTGCCACGAATATAAAGCACTATTTCACTCAGATACTGTACAGTCTATGGGTAAAGAAGCTATAAATCTTACTGAATTACCTGTAGATTTTATTGCAGCCAGCGCTCATAAATTTCATGGCCCTAAAGGGATAGGTTTTGCTTATGTTCGAAAAAATAGCGGACTTAGAGCCATGATTCATGGAGGTGAGCAAGAAAAAGGAATGAGAGCGGGTACTGAGGCTACACATCAAGTAGCAGGAATGGCAAAAGCTCTTGAATTATCTTTAAAAGAAAATGAAGCAGATAAAAAGTATATAACTGATTTACGTAATTACTTAATAGAAGAATTAAAATCGGTTTTTCCCGATTTTAAAATTGCAGGTAGTACTGTAGAGCAAGAACTTAATGATAATGTACTGTTTTATACTATAGTAAATGCTATACTGCCATTATCAGAAGAAAAAGCATCAATGTTATTATTTAATCTCGATATGAACGGAATAGCTATTTCTAGAGGGAGTGCTTGTCAGTCTGGAAGTGTAAAACCATCACATGTACTTTCTGAAATTTTAAATGATGAAGATTTAAAAAAACCTTCACTACGAATTTCGTTAAGCCATTACAATACTAAAGAGGATATAGACTTGTTTATAACAGCTTTAAAGAAAGTATAAAAATAAAAAGGGACTCGTTATGAGTCCCTTTTTTAATACTATTTGAATAAAAGTAATTCTTTAGAATTTCATACCGATACCAAAACCAAGTAACCAAGGGTCAATATCTACTTCTGCAGGTATACTTAAACCATCAGCAAGGTTAGAAGCGTCTACAGTAACATCAGTACTCAAGAATATTTTTTTAGCATCTACATTTATAAAGAACTTATCATTTATCATGTAGTCAAAACCTACCTGAAATGCATACCCTACAGCATTATCATAATCAACACCTCTCACGGTACTACCTTCATCTACACTATAAAATATAGTATAATTAAGACCAGCACCTACATAAGGTTTAAAGTCTTCAGTAGGGTAGAAGTGATACTGTACAGTTAATGTAGGTGGTAATAAATATACACTACCTAAGTCTACGTCAGTACTTGTAGGTCCTCCAATTGCAGATATATCAGAAGCTGTCGTATTTACATCATGCTTACTTGTACCTAATACAAGCTCAGCTGCTATATTTTTAGTAAAGAAATAAGTAAAGTCTAATTCAGGTATAAAAGCAGTAGAAATATCTACATCACCACCAATAACCCCAATATTTGCACTTTCGCTAGGCACTACAGCTACACCACGAAGGCGAACTTGCCATTTTTTAAAATCAGTAGTAGTGTTATCATCTTCCTGTGCATTTGCAAAATTTGTACTAAATAGTGCTAAACCAATTGCTGCTAAGATTATTTTTTTCATTCTTGTTGTTTTTAAATTATACTTCAAAATTATACAAGAATGACACTTTAAAAGCTGATTAAAATCATAGTTTGAAAACTATTTTAATCTCAATATAATAGTAACCTTTTATTCAGTTTGTTGAAAAATAAAACTCTCTTGAAAATTTTACTTTTCAAGAGAGTTCATAATTTATTTTAAAGAGTTCTTTATTTAGTACTTTCCACTAAGTAAAGCTCCACCCATAGGTATTTTAGTATCTAAATCTAGCTTCTTTAGCATTTCATAGGTCGTACAAACAGCTGCAGAGGTAACAGGAATACCTATTTCCTTTTCTATAGCATCTATAGCCTCTAAAGACGGCATTTGTACGCAAGCAGAAGCTACAAGTACATCTACACCCTCAAGATTTAATCTTTTATAGATATCTAGTAAGTTCATTGGGTCTTGTGCTGCAACCTCTAAATTATCAGGTATCTCTAGTGCAATAGAATCTACTACCTCAAAACCTTGATGTTCTATATAGTCTACCACCATTTGTGTAAGCGGTTTCATATATGGTGTTATTACTGCTACTTTTTTAGCTCCTAATACTTTCAATCCGTTTATTAATGCTCCAGCACTCGTAACAATAGGAGTAGGGGCATCGTTTTTTACGGTTTCTTCATGTAAATTAGCTTCTGATGCACAGTGGTAACCACGCCCCATACTCATAATAGCTACAAGGCAAGCATAGCCCATAACATCTACACGAGCATCACTAAGTTCTTGTGCACATTTTAAGCTTTGAGCATCCATTGCTTCTAGCTCTTCTTTAGTCACTTTTTTCATTCGCATACGACTAGAATGGAATGTAAAACGTTCTGGAGCTATTGTTTCTCTAGAATGTAAAAGTGCTGGTATCTCAGTCTCCATCGTTATGTTAGAGCTGGGTACTATCTGTCCTATTTTATATCTTTTAACTGACATTACTTAAAGTATAACTTTAGTTGTTTTTAAAATCTTAAATATCCTTAGAATCTACAATAGTATTTGTAATTGTACCAATACCTTCTACAGTAGCTTCTACAACATCTCCTGGCCACATAAAGGCTTGCGGATCTCTACCTGCACCAACACCTGCTGGTGTACCTGTAGCTATAATATCTCCAGATTCGATAGTAAATACTGTACTAATATCATTGATCAAGTCATTAATATTAAATAGCATAAACTTAGTGTTTGAGTTTTGACGCTCTTCTCCGTTTAATTTTAATGAAAGGTTTAGATTATGTGGATCTGCTATTTCATCAGCAGTAACAATCATAGGTCCCATAGGAGCAAAAGTATCTTGTCCTTTAGATACTATCCATTGCCCTGAACGACGGCAATCTCTAGCACTAATATCATTTATAACACTATAACCATATACATAGTCCATAGCATCTTCTTTAGGTACGTTTTTACCTCTCTTACTAACAATTACAGCAAGTTCAACCTCATAGTCTAGTTGTTTTGTAATATCTTGATTATGTATAATATTTGTTCCTGTACCTGTAACAGATGTAGGTGGTTTTGAAAATATAACAGGCTGTTGTGGTAAATCTTTAGAAGTATCTAATGTTCTAGCCGACTCAGCAACGTGCTCTGTATAATTTAATCCTATGCCTATAACATTTTTTCTAGGTTTTGGTATTGGTGCCATTAACTTAGCATCTGAAAGCGATACAGAACATTTATTCAACTCGTCAGTTGTAGCATTATCTATAAGCGATGTTGCTTTAGCAATACCTTCTTTTCCAAGATCAATAAATTCAAGCATGTTGTTAGGTAGAGTATCACCTTTAAGTTTCCCTAACTGTTCAGCGTTTATAATAACATCATCTTTTATAAAGCCAAGTTGATGTGTAGTATCGTTTATTTTATAAGTAACTAATTTCATTATTTATATTGTTGTTTGCTTCTGTATTTTAAATTATTCTATTGTTTGGTATCCGTCAGGATGTGCTTTTTCTTGGTATAACCCTAATGAAGTAATAACTGGTAAATCGTTAAACGAGAATAAACAAGCATCTTCGGTTTCTGATAAATTTACATGCTCATGATATACCCATGATGGTACACAAAAAATATCACGCTCTTTCCAGTCAAAACGTTTACCGCCTATTATTGAGTAACCTTTACCTTTCGCACATTGATACACAAAAGATCCTGTATGTTTGTGCGCTTTAGTATGCTCTCCAGCTCTTAATAACTGCATAGATGCTCCCATAGTCTGCATTACATGACCTCCTGTAGCAGGATTAGTATATTGCATCAAGATACCATCATAAGGAGAACCTTCATGTACCTTAGCAGCCTCTAATAATGCTGGATATACTTTTTTCCATGAATATTTAAATAGGGGAGAGTAAGGCTTATCCCATTCTTGGTCGGCAGGTACAATTCCTACACCACCATAAGCTAATGGAGAAAAGTTAACAGGAGCAGTAAGTTCTTGATTACCATCTAATACAGCATAATCATTTGCTTCTAATGCATTTACAAGCGGAATATCAAGCCCATCTTGCCAAATACATGTTTTTCCATCTTCTGCAACACCATGCTCATGCCAAGTACTATTTGGAGTAATAACAAAATCGTTTACCTCAAGGGTTATTCTATTACCATCTACAACGGTATAACCGCCTTCGCCTTCCATTATAAAACGGAGTGCAGCAGCTTTATGTTTATGTGCAGGAGTACTTTCTCCTGGTCGTGTTACCTGAATACCAGTATATAACCACCCCACAGCAGCGCTCACATCTTTACGTTTATCATTAACAAGATACACCACACGGCGACCTGCTTCTCCTGGTGTTACTAATTCTGCCGATTTTAGTACAAGGCTACGTAAATCATCATATTTCCATAACATTGGTATAGATGACGGACGTGGTTCCCAAGGTTCAATATCATTAGCAACCGTCCATAATGCTCCTGCACCAAGGGTTTCTAATTTTTTATAATATGCTTCTAGCTCTGGGGTATCTTGTACTCTGGCGCGACCATATGCACTATCGTCGTGTTTTGTATCCATACTAGTTAGTTTTTTAGCAGTTAATTTTATTTATATTTCTTCAGATGCGTTGTTATCTGTAAAAGTAATATTTTTCTTTGGCGCTGTATTTACCTTTAAATCAAAGATATCAAAACGGTTATAATGTCCTAATATATCGTGCATTTGCTTTGGTTGTATACATTTAGATAAATCTATATCAGCATATACAATACCCTCATCATCAATAAGCGGTTCACCTATAGTAGCTCCGTTAGGACCAAGAAAACCAGTAAAAGCACTATTTTTCCGAGTTAATAACTCCTCTGCATTCGGTACATCTTCCTTCATTTCATCTATAATCTCTTTTGTAATAGTAGAACATGATACTATGGTAAACAATTTCCCTTCAAAAGAGTGTGCCGCAGCACGTATTTTTATTGCCTCAGCCATGTTATAATCGGGCGGTGCTACTGGTAATGATATATAATTGGCTATATGTATTAATTCACCTTGTGATAGCAACGTGTAACGCGCTAGAGTGTTTGTGTTTTCTCCACAAGCTAATGTTCCTATAGGACCAATTTCTGTATCATATACTTTAAGTGAAGAACCATCACCACCTGTCCAAGTCAATTTTTCTGCCCAAGTAGGCACTAACTTACGGTGTTTACCAATTAGTTTTCCCTTATTATCTATAATTAGGTTGGTATTATATATTTCCCCCATACTTTGCCCGCGCTCATTTACACCAATTACCACATGGCAATTATGTTCTTTAGCAGCTTCGCAAAGTCTATCTGTTTCAGGGCCCGGAACAGTTATAGAATTTATGTATAGTTTTTCATACCATTTACTACCTTGTACTGGTGTCATTATCCAGTTCCAATATGGGTAACCTGCTACAAACACTTCTGGAAATGCTACTAATGAAGCACCATTACTAGCAGCTTCAGCTATTATAGAGCAAGATTTTTCTACTGTTGCATCTACATCAAGAAAAACAGAAGAGGCTTGTACAGCAGCAGCTTTAAATTTTGGTAAATCTAACATTGATTATAAATTTTAAATTATACCTATCGAACTGTATTCGAGGTACTATTATTTTTATCGCTATTAAGCAATAATATATTTTTCTAATATTGTACGCATATCATCAGGGAATCCGCTTGCTTTTATGCCTTTTCTATCATCTGAAAACTCTACACGAACTAAAGTTACTTCGCCTTCAAGGCAAGTAGAACCATCTTCGTGCTCAAATTTAAATCCACAATGCATCGAAGCTCCACCAAGATTTTTAATCCAAAGAGATTTTGTTAGTTCATCGCCTAATCGTGCTGCTTTCTTAAACTGTATTTTTAAATCTACAGTAGGTATTCCGCCTGTTTCATGTAAATTTTTGAAAGGCATATTTAAAGCCTCTTCATAAAAATCTTCTACTAAGCAGTTCAACATCTCTAAAAAGCGAGGATAAAAAACTATCCCTGCATAATCTACATGCTGAAAGCGTACTTGTTCTTTTTTTATAAATGCGTTTTCCATTACGCTTGTACTATATTTTTAAGTTTAAATCGTTGTATTTTTCCTGTTTCTGTTTTAGGCAAAGTATCTAAATAACATACTTTTCTAGGGTATTTGTAAGGAGCTGCCGATGCTTTAAACCAGTCTTGTATCTCTTTTGTAAAAGCATCATTTGCTTTATCCTTTTCTTTAAGTACTATATAAGCACATACTAACATTCCTCTGCTTTCGTCTGGCACACCTACTACAGCACACTCTTCGATAACATCATGCATTAGTAGTACATTTTCTACTTCTATTGCCGAAATATTATAACCCGATGAAATAATCATATCATCACCTCGTGCTACAAACCAAAAATAACCATCTTCATCTTTACGGAAAACATCTCCCGTAATATTCCAACCATTTTCTACATATTTTTGCTGACGTTCTTCATTAGCCAAGTATTTACACCCTGTAACACCTCTAACAGCAAGTCGACCTGCTTCTCCAATAGGAGCTTCATTACCATTAGCATCTACAATTTTGGCTTCATATCCACGAATAGGCAAACCTGTAGCTCCTTTTTTCATTGTTTCCTCGTTAGAGGAAATAAAGATATGAAGTATCTCGGTAGCACCAATACCATCTATAATTTTTAACCCTGTAGCATCGTACCAGTCATCCCAAACCTTTGTAGGTAATGTTTCTCCTGCCGATACACATTTTCGTAATGACGAAATATCATAATCGGCTACTTTTGTAGTAATTACACGCCAAGCAGTAGGGGCAGTAAAACAAATAGTTATTTTATAATCTTGTATTGCTTTAAGTAATAAATCTGGTGCTGGCTTTTCTAGAAGAAAAGTAGATCCCCCAAAATAGAATGGGAATAATACTAATCCTCCTAAACCAAAGGTAAACCCTAGTGGTGGACTACCTATAAAAACGTCTTCTGTTGTAGGTTGTAACGAGTATTTAGGGAAAGCTTCGCACACTAATAAAATATCTTTATGATAATGCGCTGTCATTTTAGGTCTCCCTGTAGTACCCGATGTAAACCCTATAATAGCTACCGAATCTGACTTTGTAGTGTAGTTCTCAAATGTTGTAGACTTATCAACCATTAACGCTTCTAGTTTTTTTGTGCTTTCACCAGTACCGTCAAAAGAAACAACTTGTTGTAAATAAGGTGACTTTACAGCTAAAATATCATCTTCGAGTCTATAATCACTAAAAGCATGCGATATTTTAGCACTTTCAGTCATTACGCTAAGTTCTTTTTCGCGTAACAAAGGCATCGTTGCTACTACAACTCCACCAGCTTTTAGTATACCAAACCAACAGGCAACATACATAGGGTTATTAGCCGAACGTATTAATACTCTGTTTCCTGAAACAAAACCAAGATCGTCTTTTAATACATGTGCAATTTGATTCGCTTTTTCATATAAATCGTTATATGTCCATGTAATATCAAAAGTGCGAATAGCAACTTTATCTCCGTTGCCTTCAGCAATATGCCTATCCAGTAATTGTTCAACACAGTTTAAGTTTTCAGGAAATTCAAAGTCTGAATGTCCTGTAAAACACTCTGCTTGTAATGAAGCGGGCGGTAAATTATCATGCGTAAAATTATCGTCGTAATGTTTCATCACTTTAAGTGTTACTTTTTATGCGTTAATGGTTTTAATGCTTTTTTCATGTTTTCAGCATTTCTACGTTGTCCTGCTATATACGGGTACAAGTGCGGTGTTGCCGACATATAAGGTTTAGGTATTTCTAACTCTTCTAGGTTTTTAGCCTTATGCTGTTCATAAGCTTGTGCATTACGCACAAAATAAGGATCTAATAACAGTGTTTTACCTAATGCTACTAAATCAGCACGACCATTTAATAGTATTGTATTAATTTGATCTATATCTTGAATATATCCTGCAGTAATAGTAGGTACATTTACCTCATTACGTACCATATCAGAGAATGGCGTTTGCCACATTCTACCAATAGCTGGTTTTTCATCTTCTACAGTTAACCCTGTAGATACGTTTATTATATCTGCCCCAGCTTGTTTAAAAGCTTCGGCAATAGTTAATACATCATCTTCTGTTATTCCATTTTCAGCCCAATCTGATGCCGAAATACGTACTGACATTGGTTTCTCTTTCGGGAATATCTCACGCATAGCGTTAAATACTCGTAATGGGAATTTTAATCGATTTTCAATACTTCCACCAAACCCATCCGTTCGAATATTAGTTAATGGAGATAAGAAAGAAGCTAATAAAAACCCATGATGAGCCTGTAGCTCTATCATATCAAAACCTGCTTCATCTGCATTTTTAGCAGCGTTAACAAACTCAGCAGTTATAGTATCCATATCAGCTATAGTCATCTCTCTAGGAGTAGCCATGGCATCACTAAATGAAATAGGGGAAGCAGATAGTAATTCCCAAGCATTATCTATTGCTTCATTTTTAGCATCCCAATAAAACTTCATTGCGCCTTTACGTCCTGAATGTCCTATTTGAATTCCTATTTTAGAAGTACTATTTTTATGAACAAAATCAACAACACGTTTCCATGCAATAACCTGTTCTTTAGACCATATACCTGTACAACCTAAAGTTATTCTTCCAGTATTAGATACGGCTGTAGCTTCGGTTAAAATTAACCCTAAACCACCTGTAGCACGTGAACCATAATGTGTCAAGTGCCAATCGTTAACAACTCCTTCTTCAGCAGAATATTGTTCCATAGGGCTCATCACGATACGATTATCTAACGTCATATCTCGTAATGAAAATGATGTAAATGCTGCTGCTGTATTCGTGTTATCACTAGCTGCTTTTTCATTAAACTCTTGTAATACCTTTTGAGTAAATGAAGCGTCACGCAATCCTAAATTTTCGAAAGTTACTTTTTTAGCACGCGTCATAGTACTAAAAGCAAACTTCATAAAGTCATGTTGCATATGTCTATCCATATGCTCAAACCAGTCAAGCGATACGTTAGCAGCATGCTGTATCATTTCTACACGATTACGACGTAGTTTATCGTAATTTTCAAAAACAGCGGGTATATTCTTAGTATGTTTTATAACAGAGTCAGCCAAAGCAATAGCACACTCCATAGCTAGTTTTGTACCAGACCCAATAGAGTAGTGGGCTGTAGCTTTAGCATCACCAAGTAATACTATATTATCTTTATGCCAATTTTTATTAGTAATGGCTGGGAATTGTCTCCAATGCGAACGGTTAGATATTAAACCATGACCATCAAGTTCTTCTTTAAACAACTCAGATAGTTTAGCAATAGTATCCTCTTCATCTGTAACGTCAAATCCTGCTTTTTGCCAAGTTTCATCAGTAGTCTCAAATATCCAAGTACTCATACCTTCTTCATACTGATAAGTATGCGCTACAAATGTACCGTAAGGTGTACTTCTAAAAAAGTACGTAAAAGCATCGAGTGGGCGAGTAGACCCCATCCACACAAAGCGATTGCTTTTCATTTCTACTTTAGTACCAAAGTCTTCAGTAAACTGTTCTCTTATACCGCTATTAATCCCATCAGAAGCTACAATGATATCTGAATCAGCAAATTGCGATAAATCAGTAACATTAGCTTCAAAATTCAAATTAACACCTACCTCTTGACAACGTTGCTGTAATAACTGTAATAATGTTTTACGAGAACATCCACAAAAGCCATTACCCGTAACACGTACTTTTTCACCATCACGAGCTACATCAAGCTCATCCCAATAAGCAAAACGACTACGTATAAGGTCATAAGAATCAGGGTCACGAGTTAAAAACTCACTTAATGTTTCATCAGAAAACACAACACCAAATCCAAAAGAATCATCGGCTTTGTTACGTTCATAAACATTTATATCATAACTGGGCATTGCCTTTTTTAAAAGGATAGAAAAATACAACCCTCCAGGGCCTCCGCCTATTACTGTTATTTTCATTATATTATAATGGTCTTTTAATTGAGAAAACTTCACCTAGTCCTGCATAGTTTGATCCTGCCAAACGAGCAACGGGCTTATAAGTTTCCATGTTTATTTTAAAATTATCTAGTAGTATCGAATCATTTATATGAAACATCACAATTTTACCTATCATAATGGTAGCACCACCATTTTTATGCCCTTCAAGGCTATAATGATGTACTAGTTCACATTCAAAGCTTACAGGGCTTTCTTTTACTCTCGGTGGTTTTACTAAAACCGAAGGTTCAGCCGTAAGTTCTGCATAATCAAACTCACTTTCATTTGACGGTACATTAGCTGATGTAGCATTCATCGCTTCAACCAATTCTACAGTAGCAAGATTAACTACAAATTGTTTTGTAGCAAGTACATTATTTAATGTGTCTTTGTTTTTATCTCCAGTACGAACGGTAGAAAACATAACGTGCGGCGGGTCTTCTCCCACAGCATTAAAGAATGAAAATGGAGCTAAGTTTGTCACTCCATCTTCGCTTACGCTAGAAATCCAACCAATAGGTCTAGGGATAACTGATCCGGTTAATATCTTGTATACGTCTTTCTGACTTATATTTAATGGGTCAATCTGCATTTCTAAAATATGTTTCCCACAAATAAAAGAAAATTTATCAGGTATAGTTTAATATTTTAGTAATAAAATTACATTTTTTAAATTTCACAGTATGATAAAATAGCTTACAATTTTATATCATGAAAATGTTAATTATCGTTTATGTTTGATTAATAGTAGTATATAAATCTTTTATTACTGAGAATTATATAAAAAAACAATCTACCTCGAACTACAATCTAAATTAATAGAAAGTAAAGTTATAATGATGTATTATGTTTATATAAATATGTAGGATTTATATTTTATCATTGATATATTTACAAATTATATCAAATCCCTAAAAAAATTAATAAAAATGAGTTATTATCGGGTAGCCAGTTTAGAACAGTATTTTAAACATTATAATAAGTCTTTAAGAGAACCTAGAAAATTTTGGGATAGAATAGCTGACGAAAATTTTACATGGTACCAAAAATGGGACAAAGTTGTAGAGTTTGACATGCAAGAGGCCGAAATTAAATGGTATCTGAATGCTAAAGTAAATATTACAAAAAACTGTATCGATAGGCATTTAGCCAAAAGAGGTGAAAAAACAGCTATAATTTTTGAACCTAATAATCCTGACGAAGATGCTCAGCACATTACTTATAACGAACTTTATGAAAGAGTTTGTAAAATGGCTAATGTATTGCGTAGTCAAGGTATTAAAAAAGGGGATAGGGTATGTGTATACTTACCAATGATTCCTGAACTTGCTATAACTGTTTTAGCTTGCGCAAGAATAGGTGCAATACACTCTGTTGTATTTGCTGGTTTTTCTGCTTCGGCAGTAGCTAGTAGAATAAACGATAGTGGATGTAAAATGGTAGTAACATCTGATGGAGGTTTTAGAGGTAATAAAACTATAGACCTTAAAGGTATTATAGACGAAGCGCTACAAAAATGTGATACTGTAGAAGATGTATTAGTTGTTAAAAGAACTAATGCAGAAATAAACATGCAGGAGGGACGTGATAAATGGCTACAACCCTTATTAGATGAAGCTATGGATACTAATGTAGCTGAAATAATGGATGCAGAAGATCCTTTATTTATATTATATACATCAGGATCTACAGGTAAGCCAAAAGGGATGCTACATACTACAGCTGGTTATATGGTATATTCAGCTTATACATTCAAAAATATTTTTGCTTACGAAGAAAATGATGTATACTGGTGTACTGCCGATATAGGTTGGATTACTGGACATTCATATATTGTATATGGACCTTTATTAAATGGAGGAACAACTGTATTATTTGAGGGAATACCATCTTACCCTGACTTTGGGCGCTTCTGGGAAGTTGTAGATAAGCATAAAGTTACTCAATTTTACACAGCACCCACAGCTATAAGAGCTCTTGCTAAAGAAAACTTAGAGTGGGTAGATAAATATGATCTTTCTTCCCTTAAAGTAATAGGATCTGTAGGAGAGCCTATTAATGAAGAAGCTTGGCACTGGTATAATGACCATGTAGGTAAGAAAAAATCACCTATTGTAGATACTTGGTGGCAAACTGAGACTGGAGGTATTATGATATCGCCATTACCATTTATAACACCTACAAAACCTACTTATGCTACTTTACCATTACCTGGTGTACAACCAGTATTAATGGATGATAGACGTAATGAAATAGAAGGAAATCAAGTAGTAGGTAGTCTTTGTATAAAATTCCCTTGGCCAGGTATGGCACGAACTATTTGGGGAGATCATCAAAGATTTAAAGACACTTATTTTACAGCCTTTCCAGGTAAATATTTTACAGGAGATGGAGCTTTACGTGATGAAGTAGGGTATTATAGAATAACTGGTCGTGTAGATGATGTTGTTATAGTTTCAGGGCATAACTTAGGTACAGCACCTATAGAAGATGCAATTAATGAACATCCTGCTGTGGCAGAATCAGCTATTGTTGGTTTCCCACACGATGTAAAAGGAAATGCACTTTATGGCTTTATAATACTAAAAGAATCAGGGGAAGGGCGTGATAGAGATAACTTAATTAGAGAAATTAATGAACACGTTTCTAGCCATATAGGCCCTATAGCAAAACTAGATAAAATTCAATTTGTATCGGGCTTGCCAAAAACACGTTCTGGTAAAATTATGCGTAGAATATTGCGTAAAATTGCCGAAGGTGATTATTCTAATTTTGGAGATACTTCGACATTATTAAATCCTGAAATTGTAGAAGAAATAAAAGAAGGAAGAATATAAGAATTTACCTGTATAATTTTAGTAAAAGGTGATTCTAGTTAACTAGAATCACCTTTTATATTTTAACAAATATTTAAAATATAAAGGTTTGTTAAAGTCTAACTGTTTTTAAGTAATAGATATACTTTTACAAAACATAACAATCAAACTTAAAAGGAATATGGAAAACATTAAAAAAATTGCATTTTTATTTATTGCAATATTAACAACGGGTATCGCTAGTGCTCAAGGAAAAAAAGCAAGTCCAGCAGCTACGGCTACAGGAGAAATTAATGGAGCTAACATTACTATTGAATACAGTAGCCCGTCAGTTAAAGGTCGTGAAATTTGGGGTGGACTTGTACCTTATAGTAAAGTATGGCGCGCAGGAGCTAATAAGGCTACAACCTTTAAGACAGATAAAGACATAATGATTGAAGAGGAAAAATTACCTGCTGGTAAATATTCATTTTTTGTAATTCCTGAAAATGGCTCAGCAACTATTATTTTTAATAAAGATGCTAAACAATGGGGAGCTTATAAATATAAAGAATCAAAAGATCAATTACGTGTTCAAGTCAAAACTAAAAAATCACCTAAAATGAATGAACGACTTGTTTACAATATAAATAATAAAGATGTTACTCTTAGTTGGGATCATTTGGATATTACAATTATTGTTAAATAAACTATATTGAATAGTAAGGCCGATTATTAATTAACTCGGTCTTAATCATTTGGTTTTTTATTTTACATAATATAAATTATATTTCATATATGTTTTTATAAAT
>MPCW01000002.1 GCA_001874325.1 Flavobacterium sp. MedPE-SWcel
TTTCTGGATAGACAATGGGTTATTATTACTTTTTTTTGAGGTTTTCTTAATGTTCTGGTAATCTACGCTTTGTAATGAAAAGTTTTTTTAAGGGTGGTGGTTTTGGTAGGGTGTATGGGGTTTTAATGTAAGTTTATACTGTAAACAGAGTACTAAAATACTCTTTGAATATACTTTTACACTATATATAATAGTACTCCCCTGCCCTTTTCTCTTCATAAATTTAAATTTATCTAACTTTGAATAATGAAGTATATCCATTTTTTATTACTTATTACTTTAATAAGCTGTAAGGGTCAAAACACAAAATCGTTAGATGATAAACATACTAATGATCTTATACATGAAACTAGCCCTTACTTATTACAACATGCTCATAATCCTGTAAACTGGAATGCTTGGAATGATGAAGTTTTGGCTAAGGCTAAAACTGAAAACAAACTTATACTTATTAGTGTTGGTTATTCTGCTTGTCATTGGTGTCATGTTATGGAACATGAGAGCTTCGAAGATATATCGGTCGCGAAGGTTATGAATGATAACTTTATTAATATAAAGGTAGATCGAGAGGAACGCCCAGATGTAGACAAGGTATACATGAATGCGGTACAACTTATGACTGGTAGTGGTGGTTGGCCTATGAATGTTATAGCTTTACCTGACGGGAGACCTATTTGGGGTGGTACTTATTTTAGAAAAAAGGAATGGGTTAGTGCTTTAAATCAGATATCGAAAGTATATACTGAAGATCCTGATACATTATATGAGTATGCTGATAAATTAGAGCAAGGTATTA
Organism: Flavobacterium sp. MedPE-SWcel; assembly: GCA_001874325.1. Taxonomy (GTDB): domain Bacteria; phylum Bacteroidota; class Bacteroidia; order Flavobacteriales; family Flavobacteriaceae; genus Flavobacterium. The sequence goes on from MPCW01000002.1 coordinate 797, forward strand.
AATCGTTAGATATTGTTCAACTAAATACTAATGAACCCGTTTTTAATAAAGGCTTTATAAAGAGTACTGTTAAAAAATGGTCTAGACATTTTGACCCTAATAATGGTGGTACTAATAGAGCTCCTAAGTTTATGATGCCTAATAATCTTCATTTTTTATTGCGATATGCTTACCAGACTAATGACGTTAAATTGCAAAATTATGTAAACTTAACACTTACAAAAATTGCTTATGGTGGTGTTTTTGACCAAATTGGCGGCGGATTTTCTAGATATTCTGTTGATAATAAGTGGCATGTACCACATTTTGAGAAAATGTTGTACGATAATGGTCAGTTAGTGAGTTTATATGCCGACGCTTATCTTATTACAAAAAACAAACTATATAAAGATGTTGTTATTGAGACTTTAAAATATGCTAAACGAAACATGACTACCGATAATGGGGCTTTTTATTCATCATTAGATGCTGATAGCAATAACACTGATGGTAATCTTGAAGAAGGGGCTTTTTATGTTTGGAATAAAGTTCAATTAAAGCATATTTTAGGCGAAGAAGATTTTAAAATTTTTAAAGATTACTATAACATTAATAATTACGGACATTGGGAACATGGTAAATATGTACTTATCAGGAAGGATGACGATGCTTCGATTATTAAGAAGCACAATATAACAAGTGTTGTTTTAGCTGAAAAGAAAGCAAAATGGAAAAACACCTTATTAAAGGAGCGTAATAAACGAGATCACCCTCGACTGGACGATAAAACCTTAACTTCTTGGAATGCTTTAATGCTTAAAGGCTATATTGATGCATATAGAGTTTTGGGTGATAAAGATTATTTAGCTGCCGCTAAAAAGAATGCTGACTTTATTATTAATAATCAATTACGAAAAAATGGTGGCTTAAACCATAGTTATAAAAATGGTAAAAGCACTGTTAATGGCTATCTAGAAGATTATGCTACTACCATAGATGCTTTTATAGCGTTATATGAAAATACTCTCGATGAAAAATGGCTTACTACAGCTAGAGATTTAGCTACTTATACCTTTAATCATTTTTATGATGAGAACAATAAGATGTTTTACTTTACTTCTAGCCAAGATAAATCTTTAATATCTAGAAATATGGAGTACAGAGATAATGTTATTCCTGCTAGTAATTCTATAATGGCTAAAAATTTATTTAAGCTATCTCATTATTTTGATGACAAACACTTCTCTGAAACGGCCATGACCATGCTTAATAATGTAAAGCCCGAAATACAAAAGTATCCTTCAGGCTATTCTAACTGGTTAGACTTGATGCTAAATTACACAAACCCTTATTATGAAGTAGCTATTGTAGGGAATAATGCACAGCAAAAACTGGCAGCTTTAAACAGAACATATATACCTAATAAGTTAATTGTAGGTAGTACCATTGCTAACGACAAACTGCCATTATTACAAAACAGGTATGACCCTAACAAAACACTTATATATGTATGTGTAAATAAAGCTTGCAAAATACCTGTTGAAGATGTAAACAAAGCTATTTTACTTTTAAATGAATAACCTCAGCGCTAACAACACCTATATATTATAATACAAAAAGCCTGCATTGCTGCAGGCTTTTCCATCCAACTAAAAAATTATTAGAAATAACTCCCGTTATTCCTATTGCTAAATTACATTTTAATACTACCCTGCCCCTTGTATATCGAGTAACGGAATACTAGTGCAGTTAGATGGTATTAAAGTATCGACGAATGGTTTTATAAAACACATTGTAAAATTCACATCGATGTTATTATCTCTTTACTGCTATGTACTACTATATAAATAGAAAAAGCCTGTATTACTACAGGCTTTTTACATCCAACTAAAAAATTACTAGAAATAGTTTTACTTTATCTCTGTTGCTAAATTACATTTTAACAACATTTTCTATGTACAATATCAGGCAACGGGAATGTTGCTGCCGATAAACGGTATAAAAGTATCGATGAACGGTAATCTACTAAGTATACAATTTAGATATTTTTAATACCTTGGCAAACCAATTCATTAAATCCAACTAAATGAAAAACAACATATCAAACTATCATAAAATAGATTATAAACCAGCAATAATAATTACTATTATTATCATTATAACTTGTTTTATATGGGGTACATTGGTCCTATTACCTCCGATAATTCCTTATTATGATTTCACAAATACTGGTCAACTAGGTGATACCATAGGAGGACTTACCTCTCCGATAATTGGTATTGGTGGGGCATTTCTAGTATATGTATCTTTTCAGGCACAATTAAAGGCTAACAAAATGCAATGGGAAGCTTTTAATAAAGAAATTCATAACCAAAATGCAGATAGATTTTACAATAAAAACTATGAATCAATAAAAGAATTTAAATCAAATTTAAATAACATAGAATTCTCTTGTCCAACTCCTGATAATAAAACTAACATAGTTTCAAATCAATACATCAATTATAAAGGATTTGATTCTATATCAATAGTTTCAGCTATAATTAGTGATCAAAATAAAAGCCAAACTGAAAACATATCCATTAGTACGTACCTTTCAAAACTAAGCTTAATCTTTTTAGATTTAGACCTAACAATTATGTCTATTAATAAAAATAAAGACTTATATACAGATGAATGTAAAGAATTAAAAGAAATTATAGCCTATATTAAAAGGTATCATTTAAACCTTTATTTTCATAATCTACTTGAGGAGCTTGAAGATGATAACTCATTTAAAGAATACATTTCCAAAATCTATAGTAGTATTGAAAATTGGGTAGCTAATTAAACACTCTAAAAAACAAAAAAGCCCTACGAAAAAATCGTAGGGCTGAAAGGGTGAAAGAGGGGTCTCGAACCCCCGACCTTCGGTACCACAACATAGGCACCTTATTCCCACTACCCTATCAGTCCCTGAAAAACAGAATATTACACAATTAATATTATTAATATATTATCTATTTACAATACATTCCGTACTGGTTAACGTACTAGTTAATTAATAGTAAGTACAGATAACAAATTAAACGTTTATATTGTAATAATAAAATAGCAAATATTTGCTATTTTATTAAGTCATTAATTTCAATTTTAATAACTTAGAGAAACTAATTCATTAGATCCAACTAAATGAAAAATTATTATCTATCTCCAATGATGGTGCCTTCTTGTACCCGTCTATGTGTTTTAAAGTACTTTAAAATTTATACTACAATGTCTTCTAATTTATCCATTAGTATAAATATTATACAATATCCTACTCTATTTTACTAAAATAAAATCACAGAACATGGAACACACCATCTCAAAAGAACAAAATGACTGGGCAAATAAAATTAATGGTGATCCCATTCATATCGAAAATGCAGAAAGTGGCTTAAAAGGTTATTTCTGTATGGGATGTAATAAAGAAATGCAAGCAGTAAAACCTCGCGAAAAACAATCATATTTCAGACATCATGCTTTTAATGTTGATAAAAGTAATATTGAATGTGTTTATAGTAGTAGAAAGTATCGAGAAAAACTAGCTGAAGATATTTTACATCGACTAAAAGAACTAAATGTACCTTCTGTTTACAAATACCCTCCTCCTGGAGTGCAGGGAACTCCAAACTTATTAATGAAAAAAAGTTTAATACAGGCTTCAAAAGTAAAATCTCAACTAACTTTCTATGAAGATAGAAATGGAAATATCCAATATGGTAAAAATCCTGAGATAGAAGACCGTTATCTCTTAATACGACCTGATATAACTTTTTTTGATAATGAAAATAATCCTACCCTATTTATTGAATTTGTTATCACTCATAAATTAAACGACGAGAAAAAAATTAAATTAAAACGGTTAGGAATTAATACTATCCAAGTTATAATCCCTAAAGTTCCAGAAGAAGAACTAGAAAAAAAAATCAAAGCAACTCTTAACATTAAATGGGTATATAATGAACTCGAAGCAAACACCAAGTATATATCAACTTCCGAAAGAAAAACAGAGGGAATATCACCAGTTGATGAAGAGCAAAGAAAGCTTTTTACAGAATCTGTCGATTGCAGATCAGCGCAAATTAAAAATCTTATACGATCAATTAACGGACTCTTGGAATCTCAATCATACAGAAAAGCTGAACAACACTTTGAACGAGAAATATCAAGAATTGAGGAGGCTACAGCAAACGAAAAATCAGAATTGGAACAAATGGAAAGGCAACTTGAGAGAGAAGTGCTTTCAGAATTTGAAGGAGAAGAACTCAACATTATCCAAAGAAGAAGAAACCTTGAAAAAGAAGAGGACTGGCTTCAACAATACTCTTCAAGAATGGGCAGAAGATATAGTAGAAAAAAAGAAGAAATTAGAGGGGAAGAAAAATCACTATCTAAAAATATCAAAACAGCCCTCAAGTCTGAATCAACTGAAGCAGGAATTAGAACAAAATTTGAATCTGAAAAAGAAAGAATTAGAAGAAGTCTCGAAGAAGAAAGAGAGCGTATTAAGCTCATTAGCGATTATGAAACAGAAAAAATCGAGTTCCTTAGCCAACTTAAGAGAAACGCTCAAAATGACTTTGAACAACGAAGAAAAGAGCTTGAAAGAGCTAAAGAACAAATTGAATATAAAATCCGAAATTTTGGAGAAATTCAAAAAGAAGAAGAAAGAAAAATTATCATTGGAGAGGAAGAGTATAGAAAAGAATTTGCTAGACAAATTAATAATAGAGACGCTTCAGGAAATCCCGAATTGTCCGAAAGAATTAACCCAATACTTAAAGCTACAAGATTTTTACGCAATTACAATGAAAGAAAAAACACTTTCGAGAGATATCGATCACACCTTGATATTGTTAGAAAAGGAACTTGGAAGTCATGGTAAAGATTACAAATGGTTCTGTGAAAATATAGAATCTAATTAATAATATACCCTCTACATATATAAAATAGTAAAAGTTGCCAAGTAGCAACTTTTATTATTTTATGTAGGACCTATTCAAAACTATAATTAGCTTCATCTGCAGAGATCCCACCATCAGACAATCCTGGTCCATTTTTTGACCTTCTCGGGTAACCATGCGCTCTAGGTGTTCTAGATACCTCATCACTCCTATCTGAATAAAGAGGGTTGCCTTTTAAACTTTGATTGGCTACAAATTTTAAGGTATTAACATTAGATCTAGTTAAATTAAGAAGTTCTTCTAATAGCTCTCTATCTGGTCTTTCTATAGATTCTGTTTTTTCTGTATTATTACTTTCTTTAATAATTTTTTCAATACTATCTTTTAATTCTGGAAAAGATCTTTCAAATGTCTTATTAAAAATTTCATCCGAAATACGTGCTTCTCCCAATTGAATATTAACTGTTCTTAAAAGTATTTTAAAATCTTCTTTATCAAAATCAGTAAGTTGAAACATACTAGTAGGTCCTTTTACTTGTGCTTTACTTACATTAAACAACAATGGACATACTCTTGCTTGATCCAACCTATTAGATAATGCACCTGCTTCAAAATGAAGCCAGGGACTATCTAAATTTTCGGGTGTTAAACAAATAATACCTATGGTACTCTCTTCTAGTTTTTTTGAAATATCACTTTGCCACTTATTACCCTTCTCAATATCATCTGGTGTAAAATATGGTTTTACTGCTTGTAAAACACTTGGTAGCCACCCCTTTAAAACCTTTGCTATTTCTTTACTAGTATTACCTGACCAACTTATAAATATCTTCATTTTTTATTTCCTATTTTAGACTTAATCAAAGATATTTTTAGACGAATCATTAGTTCCCAATATATTATTCCACTTGACTATGTAATTTAAATGTTCTGTATTCATAATTACTTAATAATTAAATTTAGTTGTGTACAATTTAACACTTTAGATTAAACCTTAAAAGCTAATCTTAATAATAATTGTACAACATACTTTAATACTAATTATGATAGTTACTTTGCCATCTATAGTTTGAATGAAGACTTAAACATTCTTTCTTAACGGCATTCGGGTTACCTATCCAAGAGTCGTTTACAATTAAAAAACGTAAAAACTTATTAATCAAATATATACGCTTTAAATAAATACTGAAAATTAACTAAAAATCTATCTCTAATTTCCTAGGCTGTAAAATGGTTACAGAGTTCTGTATATTTCTTTATCTTTTGAAAAACAAATGATTACAAAAAAACATTGATTAATACTTCTTTTATTTTATTTAAAATAGACCTTTCAACGTACTGGTTAACGTACTGGTTTTAAAAGGTACATACTTAACCATTGAGCATAAAAAAAAGCTAAAGCCCAGTAAACACTGAGCTTTAGCTAACATTTTTAAAAGGGTGAAAGAGGGGTCTCGAACCCCCGACCTTCGGTACCACAAAATAGATGCCCTACTCTCACTATTGTAAAGTTTTTGATTATCAAGTAATTACATTTAAGCCAAATTTGAAATTTATACTGTTTTTTTATATTACATTACCTTTTACATTGTCGTTTTTGAGTGTATATTTTAGTATGATATTTCGCAGATAATCAAGTATTTAAATTAAAACTAATAGCAACTAAAACATTGCTAGTCTTCACTCAAATACTTCAAAACCGCATTACGAGTAGCTTCGTCTTTTTTAAGGTGTTTGGCTAGTTGTAAGCTAAAGTCGTCTAGCCCTGTGGCAGCTTCATTATTAATTTCCATAACACCACGACCGTGCAGTAGCCAGTTGGCATTAAGCTCAGGGTAAGCAGTGGTAACACTCATTACGAGTTTCATGCCTAGTGAACGTGTACCACTTGTAACAGGTATAAGGGTATGGTAGTTTATACCATGTATTTCGGCAAACTCATTTAATTTATACCCTTTATGGCGTATAAAATACTCCAGCCTCTCTCCTGCTTTATTCAACACCTTCAAATTTTTTATTGATTACATAATCAATATTAATATTTGATGTTTTGAGAACCTTTATTCTCATGCCTTTAAAACCAATGATATTACTTTCAGATAAATCATACTGTAAGTCTTGTGTAAAAGCAGCTCTAGCCATATCATTTACATACTCTCTATAAGTAAATTTTATAGTATTTCCAGAACGTCCGTTGTACATAAACTGTTGCTTAAAATATTCTTTATTTCTATCTAAGTACTCAGATTCTATATATTCAATAGGAGTCTTTGTTTTATATAATTTTACACCAAAATCATTACTAATAAAAGCTGAAGTTTCACTCCCATCTTTTTTTATAGCAACTCCATAAGTATACATTGGTTTGTCTTCATCTATAGAATGATATAATGAATAACCCTTTATATCACTCATATGTACAAACATCTGTTTCTTATTTATTTTATTCTTTGCATGGTATGTTATACTTGCGTCTTCTGATGTTATTACTATCGCATCAAAAAACCTTCCTTCCTCATATTCTACCATGTCCTCTCCAACTTCCGCCGAGTATTCAACTCCAATTTTATTACCTATATCTTCAATTCTATTTGATGAAATATAGGTTTGTTTTACTCCACATGAAAAAAATAAAAAAAGTGGTAAAAGAAGTAGCAATTTTAAAAGTTTCATTAGTTAGTTGGATTGTTTAATTAGTAATTATTTAGTTTTTTTAGTTATTAGTTCTAGTATGCGTTCCTGTATATCTTCATCTTCTAAATATCTCATCAACATTTCCTTCCCAGGGTCTGATGTTGATTCTTGTATCACATTAGTATTTTCATTTATGTATAACTTTTTAGAAGTATCTCCAAAAAGAAGCCAATCCACATCTAAATCAGGGATGCTTTCTTTAAGCTGACGAAGAATATTCATCCCTAAAGCTCTTTCTCCATTAATTATATTGGACATTCCACTATAATTAAGATTATTTTTTTCACAAAACTTCCTTAAGGTAACACCCTGACTACCAATAACTTCCCTTAATCTACTTCCTGTATTATCCATATTTGAATAAAATAATTATTCATATATGTGAATTATATCCATATATGTATTACATTTGTCATGTACAACTTATACAAATATAATACAATTAGTCTTTACACAAATAGCAATTAAATGCTATGAGAAGTATCTGCTAAAAATAGAACACAAAATTGTATGATAACACCTGCAATACGAGAGCGCATTAAAACACATTTGGGTAGCCATTATATTGACAATGTAATGGAAATATTGAATGAAAAAGGTATCACAAATCGTTTTGGAAACTCTCATAGTGTATCTACTATATCACAGGTAATGAATCAGCAAAGAAGAAATGCAGATATAGAAAAAGTATTACTTAGTATATATGAAGAAAGTGAAAATGAAATAAAAAAACCCGAGGTGGCCGCCTCAGGTTTTACACATAAAACTAATCCCTAACGATTAAAATCATGCACAGCAAATCTACAAAAGATAATCAATTTAAGCAAGCTTTTAGTTTGATACCTGGATTATTACCTGGCGATCATTCAACCGAATTATTTGGTGATCGAGAAACAAGAAAAGTATATGGAGTAAGCGATGGTAAAACAATTCCATTCTATAACATACCTCCCACTTTAAAAGCTCAAATTTTTGAGAAAATGCTTAGCGATAAAATCGCCATGCAAGACCTAGAACACCTTCAACATGATGAGGCACTCGAAGAATATGCTTTTTGTATTTATGGTGATGCTGATGGTGTGGCTGATTTCACAGAAAATGGCACTAATAATTCATCAGAAAATTTTACCTGCGGAGAAAACTGTAAGTGTTTAAAATGGAACTCTAAACAAATCTCCATTAATGGTAATAATCTAACTCCAAGAGAGGTACAGGTTACTAAACAATTAGCTAGCGATAAACCTGATAAGGCTATAGCCGATGAGTTAAAAATCAGCACACACACGCTAACACAGCACAAGCGAAGCTTGTATGAAAAAGCAGGAGTACAAAGTCGTTCAGGACTATTAGAGAAAGGATACCAACAACGTGTAATACATTAGTTATGGATACATTTTTAATGATACTACACTACGCTGCTACAATTATTTGGATCATAATGATACCCTACACGGGCAAATATATACGACTAAGAATAAAAACTAATAGCATTCGCGATGCCTATAGATTAGAAAAACTAATACTGCTATGCTTTGGCCTTTTTGCTATCTCTTTTATAACCTACATATCAACTTCAACTTTATAATGATATGAAAGATTTTAGAAAGCAAGAAGAGGAAGCATGGAAAGCTGTTAAAGAACACTATCCCAACGATTGGCAAAAAATGGTTGCTAATGCTAGAGGAGAAATAAAAAGAACCATTAGGATTAAAAAATATGATGAAACTCCAGAACACACACGTAAAGCCGTCAGAGAGATTACTCATAACGAAAGCATACTGAATATAAAACCATTAGCATTACTAGCTGCAGCTCATGTAGTAAACTTAGAAAAAGATTTACAGCAACGCGGTCAAGAATATAATGATAGGGTTTTTAGAATTAATAGAGAATTAAATAAACTAGAAACTATTGACTGGGATGAAAGTCTTAAAATCATTTTAAGAGCTTTCTATAAAGGTAGGATAGAAAAGATAAATAGATATAGTGAAACTATACTAAATGAAATATTAGAAATAAGACTTCCATTATGTGAAGTTGTAAAAAATAAATCGAAACCATATATCAATAGGTCATTTAAAGCCTAATGAATAACAATAGTTTAGTTGAGTAATTTTTTAGTTGGATGAGGCTACAGCAATGTAGTCGCCCTTACTCTCCCTGTAGCCCATACAGGGAGGGGATATAGGGTTAATCATTAAGTACATTAATTATGAGCAAAGCACAAAGAATAACCCATTTTAAAGAAATACTAGCTACTGCAAAAAACTTGCAAGAGGTAGCCAGACAGCAATTAAAATCTGCTACACGTCTCGAAAGTGAAGCAATTTCTGCCCTCGAGGAGCTTGGGAGTTCCTCTGGGCAGGGTCGCAAGACCGAAGCTCTTACTCCTGAAGAAAAATTAAAATTAATGGCTGGGCTTACAGGAGGTAAAAGCCTAGCATAACAACCACACCACAGGCAGGATGCAAATGTATACAGGAGCTACAGGGTTCGAATCCCTTCCTGCCCCTAAAACAACACCGGAGGCAAGTAGTACTTGCAATTTACCCTAATGCTTGAGGCAGCTTGATAACTGCCTCCGCTGCAGGGAGAAACAACTATTGTTATTTATGAACACACAACGAACCAGTCAAACTACAACAGCTTTTAACACGGCACAAAATCTTTTCGGGCATGTGTCGCCTAAAGCAGTTGCTAAAGAACCTAAAAAAGATCCTGACTGTTTTAAAGCAGTTTACCCTATGTTTAATGCTGAGGCATTTAAACTAACGATGGATAATTATAGGCAAAAGGTGAGTGAATATAACACCTCTGTAGAGTGGTTTAATGTAGACGTGTGTAACCATAATCAAAACGTTGCTCTTTATTTAAAAAGGAAAGCAACCGACCTGCAAAAAAAGTATGCTGAATATTTCCCTAAGCTCAACAAAGAGCTTTCAATTAAAGCATACAACGCTGCTGCAGATAAAGCTAATAAAGAGAATGGACCAATAATTCTAAAGAAAGAGTTACAAACAGTAAAACCAAATACTGAACTCTTCTTTCAGAATTTCATTCATGTCTATAACGGACAACTCGAAAAACACAACAAAGAGTACATCCGCTTTGGTATTAAAACCCCTCGCCCACTACCTCCCATTAAGATCAATCCGTATTTTATTACGCAATTACAGCGCGCTGAAGGTGTTTTTAGCCTAAAGGTGTGCGCTAGAACTGTACGCAATCATAGAAAGCGATTAGAGGAGGCTGGAGTACTTGTAAATAGTAATTTTAGAGGACAAAACAGAGCTGTAGAAGTAGAAATTTCCCCCGAAATTTTATTCGTTTATGACGACTTCACACAACAAATAACATCTCCTGAAAATCAATCGCTTAACTCTTCTGAACGGAAAGAGTTTCCTTATAATAATGATACTACTAGATCATATAAAGAAGAATATAAAGAAGAGAACGATGCTGTGCAGTCGTTTGTTGATAAGGAGTCGCAAGCGACAACCTCTTCACATTACAAGAACAATTTTTACAAGAGCACCAGAAGCAAGCTACAAAATTCACCAGAGGGCGCGCCGAGCGAAAATTTAAAAAAGCCAAAAACATTAAGTGATAATCTACGGGAACAGATACTACATCCGCAGGAACTAGCTGAACAACTCACAAATAATGAGTATGATAACCATATCCCTATCGATATAAGGATATTATCAAAAGAAGCTATGTATGGCACAATGCCTAATGAAGAATACAGACAGCTGGTGATTCAAGACTTATTCAAGCAATCAGCTAAAATGTGGAGAAACAGTACTCCCTACGTTGGTAGCTGGAAAAATGCAATAAACCACTGGTTAGAGCTTCGTTTCATGAGCAACATCACGAATAGCGAAAAAGTACCTTGGCATAAAAGCACAATACTCGAGAAGGTAACAGAGTACCGTTGGAGATTAGAGAATGCTCGTAGATGGTTCCTGAAATCAAATGTAAAAGTAAAGCCACTCTACCCGTCTGATTATTTCGATACACAACGTAAAACTTCTCGAGAAGTAGGTTTTGAGTTTACAGAGAAGAACTGGAAAGACCATCTAAAATATACAGCCAAGTTACCTGAGAATAAGCGTAATAAGAAACTTGCAGCTGAAGAAAGAAAGCAACGATTAAATGATTCTAAAAAACTTGAGCGAGTAATTAATCGTTTCATAAAAGAGAAAATAACTCTCGATCAACTCATCGAGTATGTACAGCATAATTTGCCAGAGCAATACTATGATGAACTCCCGAAAACATTACAACAAAAAATGGCCACTGGTGCATTGCCTCCAGGAATAAATATAGTAATCCCTAACAATTATTAATCATGTTAAATCTATTCAATGCTCAAATTGAGTGTATTTCAATTCATCAAATCGGGAATAAATCTCGGAATGAAAAAGTTTTTTTATCAGCTGTACCATACAGCTTAAGAAAAAAAGTAGAATGATGAATGAAGTAATACGAACAATTCAAACTAATACTGACGGTTGGTTTAAGCACTACATTGAGTTACTTTCAACTCACCCAATGCCTGATGTGTTAGAGTACTTATACTCTCCAGATAAGATAGAAATTTACTTAGAAGAAAAAAGAAAGCAATTAACTTTTGAGATACTTGAGTGGCTAAAACACTCAAAAAAATACATCTATACTGAAACTGGAGAAAAGCTAATTGTAGATGATATTTTTATAGAAAGTAACTTCGAACTACAACTAAATAGAAGGCAATTTAAGTCTAAACTACTACAAGGTAAATTTTCTATTGAAAGGTTAATATTTTTCAATAAGACTCTTAATGATGAAAACATTTTTAGAAAAATAGACTGATATGCCTAAAGTAACCAAAATATTAAATTTAGATATTACCTCTGAGATATTCTTAAACGAATGCTCAGATACAGAAATCTATGAACTATTCATATTACTTCAAAGTGATAGATTTCAAGATATCATTCTAAAAGCTCAAGCAGGAGAAGAAGCAATTAATCACCTTAAAAAAGATTTTAATGCCCGCAATAAATTCAGAGAAGTCGGATGTGAAAATGGTGATACTAACATCACCAGGACAAGCTAATAAAACTTGGTATAGCTATGTAAAACATAACGGGCATCCCAAAAATAAAATTATAGAAGGAATGCTCCGACGATTTAAAGCAAATCCAATATCTAAAATCGCCCAGGTAGTACAGTTCTACGACAATCACACAGGTAATTTAATCCAAAAATACACATATTAATAATGGCAACACATTACTTTATACATAACGATCATAATTTACGTACTACTAATAAACTCCAAAAAGCAGTTTCAGAGTACATCAGATCATTAAACGGTAAACTAATACTATCGCATGATTTAGAGCATGTAAAGGAATCTATAATTCAAAAAATACTAGAGCTTAATATACAATATAATAGATGTAAGCCAATAGATCCTCAATTTCATGAAATGCATTCTGGTGAGATATCATTATATGGATTAGATTTTAGTTGTTTACGGATTAGACCAGCTGAATTAAAATACAAACATCATTTCAGAAATCAAGGAGAATGAAAAAAATAAAACTAGAAAAAGTATCACATTCAGAGGTTGTAGCGTTACAAAGTATATGTCAAGACTACAATAGAAGCTTAACAATTAGACTGAAGCCACAACTCAGTGTATTATATTTTGAAACTATACTTTATGTTGATGTTCTCGTAAAATTGGTTTTATTTTTCAGAACAAAAATAGAAAACAATAGAGATACTCATAACTTCTCTGTTACAATTTCTCAAGCAGTAATTTTACTATACAGCTGTCAACAGACTATTAACTTATACTGTGTTGACCCTAGAAATGAATATCTATATCACATAGCTGAGAAGTATAAGAATCTACTGGACCAAAAATTAAAATCAATCTAAAATAATCCCTAACGAATTAAATTATGAGTAAAGAAGAAGTACAGAGTAACAACTTTACCATTACAAAAAGTGAAGTTCAATGTTACAAGTTAAGGAGTAATAACAGTGGTTTATGGGCAAATATTACAGTAGATAGCACAGGAGCAATACAAATAACATCTGACTACGGTGACTGGCAATACATTTGGAGATCTCCTGGAGAGCCTTTCAAATCATTTCTTATTAGTCTTAATATAGAATATTTAGCACTTAATTTTAACTGTAACAACGAGTTTAAACCTGATCTAACGCTGATTGATATGCAAATAGAAATATTGCGCGCTAGAAAATGTAATAGAATCACTAATTCACAAGCGAGATTTTGCTTTGATAGAGTAAAGGAAATAAAAAGGAAAAATATAACAGATCTTGATTTCTTTATTGGTAATTTTTACAATCATACATGGTTTGATATTTTCTCGTTTCCTCCTATTGTAAAAGGTATAGAAAATAGATTTCAGGCTTTTTTTGATTCTATATGGACTGCTTTTATTAATGAATTAAAAATTGAACTAGAAAACGATAAATCATGAAAACACATATATTAGAAACAAACGATTATTCAATTTTCAGTTCAATAACTGGAAATAGAAATATATCAGTATTAAAAATCAATAAATTGGTAAAGGATATAAACTCTGGTTTTAATATGCTTCCCTATTGCCCTATAATAGTTTCAAAAACTACTGATGATAAATTCAGTATAATAGATGGCCAGCATAGGTTTGAAGCTAGTAAAGAAACAGGAAATCCAATTTACTATGTAATATGTGATACTTTGAGTTTAAATAAGATTGCATTACTAAACAGTAGAGGAGATAAATGGAAACCTTCTGATTTTCTAAACTGTTATATCAAAATTGGTATTCCAGACTACATTAAATTAAAATCAATTACAGATAAATATAAAGTTTCTATAAAAGTAGCTGTAGATCTGCTAATGTTTAACAAAGCCAATACAGGTAAACCTTCAGATGCTTTCCAGTCTGGAGAATTTAAATGTAAATACCTAGAGGAAACTGAACATCTATTAGATCTTTCTATATCGCTTTTTGGTCGATATGTATTTACTATGGATAGACATTTACTTGCTGCTATCCAAAAATTAATAGCATCAGGCAAATGTGACTTCGATATTCTTTCTAAAAAGATTGGCTTAAAACCAGTAAACATGAATAAAAATGCAGATACAAAGTCATACCTAAGAAATATTGAAGATATCTACAATTACAAAAACTCAAAAAGACAAGTTCTATACTAATATCAATAATTGATAACAGAAAAAAATGAAACTAATATCTCTAATAATCTTTAAAGTTGCTATATACAACTACCGATCAAAAATAGCACGCAAGACTTACCATAAATATAGAAAAGAGTTAAAATTATATTTACCTAAAAGCTATTTTCCTTTCAGTAGATTAAACCGTTTAACAGATGAGAACCTGCACAAGCTCCATGAGGCTACATCCATTGATAAAGAAAAATTAATTCAACTTCAAAATATCTTAAGAGTTACCTATCAAGATATGTGTTCGTTTTACCTAGCAATAGGGTTTCTGCCTACAAAAGATATTGCCATAGGTATAAAACATTTTGGAATCGATCTAGTATTAGAGGCACATAAAAACATTCAAACATCAGCAAAT
Organism: Flavobacterium sp. MedPE-SWcel; assembly: GCA_001874325.1. GTDB lineage: Bacteria > Bacteroidota > Bacteroidia > Flavobacteriales > Flavobacteriaceae > Flavobacterium. Next base: position 16,020 of record MPCW01000002.1, read on the forward strand.
ATATCTTATCAGAATGACTAAATATCTAGTAGAACTATTATTATTTAAGAACGTTGATGTAGCGGATCAAAAATCCCTCAATATTTTATTACAAAATATTGAGGGAAATGATCTTATAATCCTACTGGATTTCAGTAAATATGAAACTGATAAAGTAGCTAACCTTAAAGACTATAAAGGACTAATGAATGAAGAATTAGGTGTAAAGCTCAACACTACTATTTTGAGTGTTAGTTTAGAAATTTATGACGAGGATTTTGATAATACAATTTCAAAAGAAATTAAAGACTACACTATCAAAGCCCTAAAAGAAAGATCTGCCTTTTTCGAGAAAGAAATAACTACCCAAAAAAAAGGGGGTATACAAACCGTATTATTTATCGATTTATATAACCCCTACCCTAAACATTTTGATCTACAAAAATTTGTAGATAGTCTGTAATTTCTAGCTCTTTTTAAAAAGAGCTAGAAATCTTTTTCGTTCAGATGCTCTTAATTGCATCCAAACAAATGGATAGCCGAAAGGTAAAATAAAAACTAAAGCTCCTACTCCACCCCAAAAACTAAACCCACTGATATGATGCCCTGAAAAATCAAGGATCATAAAATTGATAGTTAATGTTACAACTGTAGCAATAATACCACTCATCATATCACTTACTTCCATTACACCATTTTTAGTTTTTCCCTGCCAAATCTCGAGGCAAACAACAACTAAAGAAGTAAATAGAGCTGCTGTAACTGCAGAAAAATGTGCATTTACACCTACTGTACAAAAACTTTTAAATGTACCCACAAAAAGGAGTACAGCACCAATAGCATGGTCGATCCAATCAAAACCCGTAAAGCGCATGATATTTAGCACTTTTAAAAATAAATTTTTCATATAGTTATGTTTTTTGACAAAAATAAAACAAGAAGTTAACTTTTTTGCTAATTTAGCGTTAGAAAATAATCATTTATGAGTACCTCTCTTGATAAAGTAAAAGCATTACCAAACATCTGTGGTATAGAGATTTCCACTACTGGTACTATGCTACCTGCTACAATAGAAGGTTACGAACCATTCTATAATACTATACCTTCAGGAGCAGACTTCAAAAAAACATATACAGGCAAAGCAGCTGTAGCTTTTAGAGAAGAATCTACAGAGAGTAATGCAGGTATCTCTTACAAGCAAAAACTAACAATACAATTTCCTGTATCAGATAAAGCTCGAGCAAAACGATTAGCCTATATGCAGCAGGTAAAGTATATCAAAATTGTACTTTCTACAGGTAAAAATTTATTGTTAGGCCGTAATGATTTCGAACAAAATATAAGACCACAAGTAACTATAAAAACAGACGAACGTTTAGGCCAGGTAACATTCAATACTGTATCTATATTCCCTACTGGATATACTCCATCATTAGATACAGGACTACCTGCAATGTTCCCTATAAGTTTCATTCCTGATAACGATTAATATGCCAGAAGAAAATATACTACCATTAGAAATAGAAGATAAAGTGAACCATCCCGAATTAGAAGCTATGATGGAAGCCTTTGGTTCTCAATTTTTTCTATCTGCAGAAGAATTTAATCGCTTCAAAGAAGGAGTAAATCAGTTATATACAGTATTTCAAAACAATGCAGGTGTTGTCAATGATGCCACTCCAGAAATAAAAGGGATTCTGCAACTTACAAACGACCTTGGAGGAACAGCTACTAATCCTACTGTACCGACTAAAATAAGTAAACCTATAGAGCTTCCTCCAGCTGGAGAAATATTAGTTATTGCCATTGACGAGAATGGAAATACTGTACCTATACCGACTAAAGAAGTTTTTCATGTCGATCAAATTGATACACCTTATAATACTATAAATGATCTTGTTAATACAGGTGAATATAGTACTGCAAATGGTTATACTAAAGGAACACAAATAATCTGCCCTGGAGTAATTCCTCCAAGGGTATATCTAAAAACAGGAGATAATGATACTGATTGGTTAGTAATTAACGGTGCAACTTTACCTTTAGAATAATGAGAATAGCTACTACACAGGCTCAGGTTTTTACTATAGGTGGCTTTGCTCCTATCATCTCTCCTGATGGAGAAATTATCCTTAAACTAACAACACGCGGTACGTGCTTTCCTGCGCGTGCTGATGGCTACTCAACACGTTCGTGTTTTTTTCAAGTACGCTCATTTAATAATATAGCGAATAGTGTGCTTATTGATTATAGCGATGGTACAGGGTGGCACGAATATAATCTAGTGCAGAATGGTAGCCGTACCGAAAGAATATTTCGCGTAAACGATTCTGATGATCCTACTACTATCACCCCTAGTTCTTCAGATATTTATGTAAGTCCTAATGATGGTTTGGGAGGTGGAGAATTTGGAATCCATTTCTACCAAGACTTACAAGACCCTGCAAAAATTGATACCGTAGATCACTATTATAACCAGGAGAGAGAAATCTTCATAAAGTTCCAAACTCCTAGTAAAATACAAGCTATATCTTTTCAGAATGTAGTGCTGTTGGGTACATTCCCCTCGCTGGCACGCTTGAGAAATTTAGTTATACTAGAGCTTGAGTACTTACCGTTGCTTTCAGCTTTCGAGAACGAAGCTGTAAACACTTTTTTAAAAATAGTTTCATTGTCGTTTATAGGTTCTACTGCGACAAGCGTACCAATATGGATCAAGAACTCGCCTATTACTTATTTAAACTTATCGAGCTATATAACATTATCAGATGCTAATCATCTTGAGAATGAAATTATAACACCATTTAAAACAACATTAAATATACTATCGCTCAATAAATGTAACCTTAATTATCAATTACCAGAAAGTTTTGGTGAGATAGTAAACCTAAATACATTCTCATGTAGGTCTATGCCTGCAAGCGAAAATTTCAAGTTCCCTACTGATCTTTCGAATTTGACAGACTTTAAGTCGCTAAATATTAGTGACTCTAATAATTTTCCATTTTCAGAAGTAAAAAGGTACATACAAGATGTTCCCTCAACAGGAAAATACCTAAATATTAGAAATTTCGGATCAACCGTAACACAGGTAGATTTTGCTCTTGATACCGACGATTACAGCGTTGAAAGTTTCGATGCCTCTTATGGGAGATGGAACAACGGAACACCTCCTACTTGTATAGGGCAAATGAAAGCATTGGAAACACTCGTTATGTACGGGAGCTATAACTATTCAGTATATAGTGGACGTTTTAATTTACTTAACTGGGGCGACTTCTCAAGCGCAACAGCATTAAGAGAGATCAATTTTAGGTGGCAGCAAAAAATGGATCTTACCTTCCCAACATGGTTAGTAAACCTTACTAACCTTAAAATTTTTGATTGTCATGCGAGTTTTGAAACACAAGAAAAAATGGATCAGTTTGTGGATAGTGTTTATGATTTTATCACAACAAATGCATCCATTACAGAAGGTAATAGCCCTTTTCGAATAATGCACATAAAAACATACCGATCTGCTTCTCCCCTTAATTCTTTTCATCCTACAGGGATATATCAAGAACCTACTGAATATGTACAAGGTAGTGCTAACGGAACACCAACAACCCCACTAGAGAAAGTGTGGGTATTGACACATCAATACCAACATACGTGGGTTTTAAAACCATAACAATATGGATCAGTACTTAATCTGCTTTTATGAAAAAACAATCATCTCAGTTACTGAAATTGAAGATGAGGGCTGTATGCTAGGTAAACACAACGACCATGAGATTTTACCCCTTACTGAAGCTATTGTGAAATTCAATAATGATGGGTTTGATGTTAGCCTTTTAGTTAAAGTGTTTGAAAAACCAGAAGAGGAAGAAGAAACAACTTATATATAAACTCTATGAGCATAGTTCCTGTACACATACGGCCACACTTAATCCCCTTCTTTTTCAAAGAATTTGAAGGAGAGCAGGCTACTTATCTCAATAAAGAAGTAACAGCAATAAAGATATCTACCCGATCATCATTAGGTAAAATGATCAGGATGTTTATGATTAAGGCTGAAACTCCTGTAAAGTCTGAATTTTACCAACTATACTTATCGGTGGCCGATACTCCATCAGGAAAGGCTTTCGAGGGAACTGCTTATTCTTTTGAGTCAGGTTCTAAAAGTTTCCTAGAACTCCCTCCAGATGTCAACAAAGTAATCAATGATTTACTGGAGGATATCTTCAGAATAACATTTGTATTCTTTGTACAAGGCTATATGCATCATGGCAAACCTAACATTACAAAGGCAATCAATGAATTTATTGATATGTACGATCTTCTCGAGGTAGGCTTTTGTAATGAGAAACTAAGACAGCTCTATTATCGCGAAAAAAGGAAGAACAAAAAAGTATCTCGCCTGCAATTCCGTATCGCTAATAGAGTTACAAACTACAGCTAAAAAACATATCACAAGAGTTTATCTCTTCTACCATTAAGTTTGGAGCAAAATTTAACCTCCTGACTAATGAAACCTACTACTTTATCTATAATACAAATCCTAAAAGATTTCGGCTTTGATGTCATACTATTTATAGCAGGACTAGCAGGTGGTATTGTTGTTTTAAATAGAAGCAATAAACTTACTCGTATTCAAAAATTTTCAACAGTACTCTCTGGAGGGCTTACAGCTAACTACCTAACACCTTTAGTAGCAGAATGGTTAAATCTTTCAGATAAAACGCTCTACGGGCTTGCATTTATTTTAGGATATGGTGGTTTAAAATTTGTAGAAATTTTCTACATCTCCTTTCACAACAAATTTTCAACATCAAAAATAACTAAATCAGAAACTGATGAGTAGAGCTAAAAAAATAAAGTACATCACAGTGCACTGTTCTGCAGGTTTTTCAGGTATTAAAGCCATAAAAGCCTTTTGGAAAAGATTAGGATGGCGATCTCCTGGTTACCATATTCTTATAAATCGTAACGGTAAAGTACACCAATTGCACGATTTCAATAGAATTAGTAACGGTGTAAGAGGATATAATACACAATGTATCAATATCTGTTATATAGGAGGTGTCGAAAAAACAGCAGCAGGAAAATACATTGGTAAAGATACCAGGACTCCTGAACAAAAGGAAGCATTAGAAAATGAGATTATTAAAGCTATCGAGTGGGTTAAAAACAATGGAGGTAATATCGAAGAGCTTTCTATTCTAGGCCATCGCGATTTCTCTCCAGATGTAAATGGTAACAATGTAATTGAGTCATTCGAAAGAATAAAAGAGTGCCCGAGCTTCAATGCTATACAAGAATATAAGCATCTACTCGATCATAAAAAAATAATATTACCCTCAAACAGATAGCTATGAAAAAAGTAGTAATTATAATATCATCCCTCCTGGTAATAGCTTGCGGAACTCGTAAAGTTCAAGTCAGGAAAAACAAAATACAGTATTCTTTTAATACTGAGGTCGATACAACTAATACTACTCAAGCTACTGAGGCAATTGTAAAAGAACAACAAACAACTGCAGTATCATTTTTAGATAATTTAAACATCGAATATCAAGGACTCAAAAAAGGTGATTCAATCACTTTATACAAACTTGAGAAAGATGGAAAAATACACTCTGGAGCTGTATTAAAAGGTACAGGTAAAATAGTTATTTCCTCAAAAAAAGAAACTGCTACAGCTAATACCGTTGTAAAAGAAAATAGTAGCAGAGAAAACTCTAAAACTACTGCAGGAACTACAAAAATGCAAAAAGAGGTTCGATCTGATAATAAAGAAAAAGAATCGGAATCAAGCTCTTACTGGTGGTTACTACTAATCGCAGTGATATTAATCATTAGGTTTTTTTGGAAAAGATACAATCGATTAAAAAACATATCACAACAAAAGTTTTTGTAAAACAGCAATTTCGTAAAAAATAATAAGGATGAAAGTAAATCCAATGTTAATGGAACTGGCTCGTGGTGAATGGTTGATGGATGTTAATACATTATCAACATGGAGTCCTATAGCTTATAAAATTCTCTCTGGAGAAGATTTCTCAATTGACTCTTCTACGGCTTCTATAATGACTGTTGTAGATAGCAAAGGTGTAATGCATCATCCTGACAAAGATGGTCACATAGAAACTCCTAAAGGTTCAGTAGCCATCATTAATATGATCGGCCCCATTTTAAAATATGGAGATTGGTGTGCCTATGGCGCCGATGATATTGTAAATGCATTAAAAGCAGCAGACAATAACCCGAACATAAAAGGTACAGTGTTTATAGTCGATGGACCAGGAGGTGCAGTATCAGCTATAGGACCTTTTATTGAGTTTGCAAAAACTAAAACCAAGCCAGTAATTGGTTTGGCCGATGAAGCATTTTCACTCCATTATTGGGCACTATGTGCCGTATCAGATTATAAAATGGCAGATAATAACGTTTCTGCAGGTTTTGGATCTGTAGGTGTAGTTGCATCTTACCTAGATAACAGAGAGCATTTAGAAAAGTTAGGATTCAAGTTTCATGATATTTACCCAGACGAGAGTAAACATAAAAACGAAGCTGTGAAGCTAGCCCTGGAGGGTAAGTATGATCTAATCAAAAAAGAACATCTCTCTCCTGTTGCTATTAAGTTTCAAGATGCAGTACGAGCTGCATGCCCTTCTTTAAAAGAAGCTACAGGAGTACTTACAGGGAAAACATTCTCTGCAGATAAAGCACTCGAGTATGGTATGATCGATGGTATTGGTAGTCTTGATAAAGCCATCGAAAAAATACATGTACTCTCAGAAATTAACGCGTTACAATAATCAATAAATCAATTTTAAATCACAAAAAGTATGAAATGGAAAGCATTAGCTAAAACTGCAGCAGCAATAAAAAAGATGTTTAACATCGAGGAGATCCCTATAAATGCTGAGGGAACAGAAACAGATTTCACCCCCGAACAGAAAGAAAAATTAGAGGCTGCAATAGGGGTTGAAAATGCAGCTAAAATGATTAAAGGTTTCTCTCAAGAATTGAGAAACATGACCCAAAATGATCAGAGTCTAAAAGCTGTAAAAGACGAGATCGATGCTCTAGTGTTAGAAGCTAACCTAACGGAAGAGCAAATGCAAAATTTTGAAGGTAAAAATGGTAATGAAGAGCTTAGTGCAAAAATACAAGCTATTAAAGACAAACAGAAAGAACAAGGACAACTCATTAATAAACTATTACAAGATCCTGAAGGAGATGTGCCTACAGCAATTATTCAAGGATTAGGAAATAAAACTATGAAACATTCAGACAGTCACTTATTTGCAACAGGCAAAAGTTATGATGCTTTTGAAAAACGTCCTTGGAATGCTCGATTTAGAGATGGTAATGTAAAAGCTACTGACTTTAATAATGAAAGTAACATACCTACACTCCAGGATGATCTTAAACATTTTGTTACAGAAAACCCATCAGTAATTAACTCGTTATTTAGCGATTTTGAAGGACTACCCGAAGAATGGAGCCGTAGAACAGGTGTGCTAGATCGTGTCGAGGATGGTTTTGTAATTGCAGGTGAAGTAGTACAGGGTAGAAAAAAAGGATGGTCACCTAAAGGTCGATTCAAGTTCTCTACAGAACAAGGTAGAGTATATAGAAAGAAAATTGATATCACATTTGATGGCTACGAGCTTCAAGAGATTGAGAATACGTGGTTACGTATTAAAAACTCTGATGGTTCACACCCTTGGAAAATGTCATTTATCGGATTCCTGCTTTCAGAGCTAGTAAAAAGACAAAAAGTAGATGACAGAAATGCTCAGATTAATGGAATTTTCGTAGAAACTCCAGAAGGTCATGATATGCCTGGTGCAGCAGTCAATTCACAAAACGGATTGCTTTACCTATGGTGGTTCTATAGAGATGTTGCAAAAAAATACCGCCCATTTACATCAGGAGAATTATTAGGAGGACTTCCTACTAACTCTAATATTGTAGACTATATCGAGGAAATGATTAATAATATTCCTGAAGATTATAGAAAAATGAAAGGTTTAGAAATTCAACTATCTGACAAATGGATGCGTATCTATAGAAAGAGAGCTGGAGAAATCTACAATCTACAATATAATACAGATCAGGGAAAAAAAGAATATGATTTACCACACCCTATAGATAGACCTAACTTTAAATTTCAGGTGCTAAAGGATATGACAAATACTGATTTCATTGGTATTACATTTTCTGAAAACGTGCAAATTTTAGATTTTGATGCTAGCGAAAAAGGGAAATTTACCATTACTCATGAAAAAAGAGATACACATATATTCGCTGACTATAGGCAAGGTATTCGTTTCATTTATGTGGGTAATAAACTTGCAACAGGAGAACCAGAGCATTTTGAAGTACAATACCTGTGGTCTAATAATGCGCCTATATTTAATAAAGAGATTACTGTTCCAGCTTTTGATGATAGAACAGCTCTGCTTAAAATGAGTTATCCTTCAATTGAGATTGACGAAAAATGGGTAACTGATATCGTTGATATTGAAGGAAACCTTGTTCCTGGGCAAATCGTTCGTATTAAAGGGAATGCTGCAATGGCAGGGGTTAAGAACCTTAAAAATAATGCAAAATTTGATCTCGCATCAGATTACCCACTTAATACCGATGGTACAATTACCCTGTATGTAAAAGAGGATAAAACGCTAAAGGAAATTAGCCGAACAAACGAAGCTCCTACAGCAGCTGATACAGCTATTAAATTTGATACTACATCAATAGATGCTAATGAGGGTATTGAGTTTAAATATACAGGAACTACAGCTACTGTAGAAGATATACTAAACGGTATCGAAGGTAAAACGATTAGTATATACGGATCAGATACTGCAAATGTAACACTTACCCTTACAACAGCAGGTAATATAAATATGGCATCAGATGCTGCTTTAGCATCATCTAATGATTACGTACAGTTAACATTGATAGATGGTAGCTGGATAGAAACAAAACGTGTAATAGCTTAATAACAACAACAATGTATATACCAAGAAGCATAGTAAAGCCCTCAGGAGTATCTCCTGGGGCTGGGGCTCCAAAAGAGCCCAATGTAACAATTGTGATTGTCGATGATATCCTAGTATTTCCCATGCGTGATGGCGGAGGGGTGAAAATATTAGGTAACATCGTCATGAAGCCTGGTGCAAAAATGTACCAATTTTATCAAACAGCCTCAAAATTCAAAGCAGGCTTCGAATCTGAAGGGGATGAAGATACGATTACTTACAAGCAAAAAGTAGAAGCAGAACACCCTGGTGATGGACTTGATATTAATGAGTTTATTACCAACTGGACTGGTAAAAACGTAATTGTAATATTCGGTAGTTGTTCTGATAATTTCCAAAAAGTATACGGTACTAAATGTGCACCATTACAATTAAAGGCGACAAGTCAGGATGATAATGATGCTCGTAAAAAAATGCTTGTTTTTGAGCAATATGCTAAGTCAGCTTACTTACCAGGGCACTATACAGGAAGTCTAGCGCTTTCTGAACCGTTTGCAGCTGCAGCTGCAGCACTAGATGTAAATGCTGCAAATGGTACACAGTATAGTTTACCATCTTTAGATGCTACAGCTGCAGTATCATTTACAACAATGGAATTAGAACCTGGTCAAATAGTAACTCTAATAGGTACAGGGGGAGATGATCCTGCTACACTAGCACAAGGTACAGCTGGATCAGTAGAAGTATTACTTACAACTGGGTCTACATGGGTTGCATTACAAAATGCAACTATAAATCTACAGGTATTTAATACTGGTGCGACTACTCACCTTATAGAAGTGTCTAGGTCTTAATAATTAGAAAAAGATAATTACACAAAAGGCGCACTATTTAGTGCGCCTTTTTTCATATCACAACATTTTACAATAGAGCTTACCATCTTTGATAAAAGTTTTAATTAAATACAAAAGTCATGAATAGAAATGAAGTAATTGAATTTTTCCAGAACCTACCAAAAAGCGAAATAGATCAATTTAATAAAGCACTTGAGCTTTACCGTAAAAACCCAAAACACAACCAAGGGTTAATGCGTAGATATAATGCTTCAGGGTATACTAAAAGTGCATTACAAAATCTACTTTATGATTTAAAACAACTATACGCTATTAAAGATGTAGAAATCCGATCGAAAAAAACAGTTAACGTTCCTACTTCTACTCCATCGGCAACAACTGCAACCGATATAAATGATATAGATGTTGTACACGATGATGTAACTGATGATAAACAGGAGGTAAAATTCAGAGATCAATATTCGTTCTTACAAGAAGAGGACTGCCCTAACGAGCTTAAAGTTTTAGCTGCAGATAAAATTACAGCTTACAATAACTATAAACTAGCACATGAAGAGCTGCAAAAAGCTGAGTCTGGAACGATTGAAATTTCTGAAGAAGAGAAAGCTGTACTCGCAAAAAATGTTACTACTTATTTTGAAGAAAATGAAGAAATCAAAGCTGAATTAGTCTATTACCAGGAGAACAAAAAAATATTAGGTAAGCACTCAATTTTCGCAAAACTTAAATTTGAAAGGATAGTAGAAAATATGTCAGCTGATGATTGTTTTAAATTTGTTAAAAATACACCTTCTTATATTTCTAAAAAGAAAACAAAGATAAAAGATGCTGTTTCAGAAGATAAGAAAAAGCAATTTCAGAACGATATTGACAATCGAAATTTGATGTTATCAATAGTCAATAAAAAGTTAGGATTAGGTGGCAAATAGGTTCTTCGACTATAAAGAACATTTAGAGCAAGAAGAAGATCCTAATGATGAAACATTACCTAAAAAGTGGGAATCTAAATATTTAAATTTTCATTTTGAAAAAATAACCAATCTTCAAGAAGATCTTACAAGGTTGCCTACTCCTGGAGAGAGTTTCTTTCTCCAGACAGAAGGTGCTTTTAATGCATTTACATTTATTCCGCTTATAGCACGAAGTACTCCTATAAAAGAATTGTTTGCTAGTACTTACAGTATTAACAAACGAGTTACAGAGGCCATAATCGAAATGCACGATAAAGGAATGATCGAGCAGGTTACATTATTAATATCAGATAGCATGATAAAGCGTAACCCTGTAACTATAGATAACCTTATGGCAATGGCAAAAACACGACCTAATGTGAAAGTGCTATATGCATGGGTACATGCTAAAGTATGTTTACTAAAAACACATGACTTCCATTTTATAATTGAAGGTTCTGGAAACTGGAGCGAAAATGCCCAGTACGAACAATACCTATTCGCAAACGATAAAGGATTGTATGATTTCAGGATGCAATTATTTACAACGTCTAAACTTAAAAAGTATTAACATGGATTTCATTTTATTAATCTTAGCAGTATTAGCATTTATTGTAATACAATCAATTATTTCCGATGTATTTAAATCGCTTAAAATAAATCATAAAAAAAATAGGTTTAAGTATCTAGTATTAAATTTTTTAGGTACAACTGTATTGTTAGCATTATCCTTTTTAATATCAATTCTAATATTACTATTATCGATTTCGCCTATAATTATTATATGGAAAATTTGCTAAACTTTCAATTATGGCTTTACTACCCCTACCTGCTTTAACAGACGATCAGATTAAAACAATAGAAGATCTAGCAGCTGCAAGTTACTCTCCAGAGAAAATTGCTTTATACCTAGATCTTGATAAAAAACAATTTCTTGAAAGTTGGTATGATAAACTAAGTGAAGCTCGTACCGCTTATGACAAAGGGCAACTCGAAGCTGAGTTTTTGATTAATCAAAAACAGCTTGAGCTTGCAAAAGCAGGAAATATAACAGCTGCACAAATAGCGTTAAAGGAAATTGAAAAAGTAAAAACAGACAATATTTTAAACCAGGTACTTTTTGGAGCATGAAGAAAGAAAAGTTAGAAGATATAGATATACACGACCTCTATGAGTTTATGGAGCATGGCAGTATGCAAAATGCTCCAGATAAAATAAGAGAATATGTAGAGCTGTTAGATAAAGTAAGAGGGATGTACTTGCGAATAGATCGATATGGCAGTCCTGATGCTATAATAAAACATCTTATAACTATTGAGGGGTTGTCAAGACTAAAAGCAAAAAAAATCTACGAAGAAACCCTGGAGTATTTTTATTGTGATAGCCACGTTTCTAAAGCAGCTTATAGAAACATATATGCCGATAAAATCGACAAGATGATAAACTTCTCTATGCTTACGGTAAAAGATCCTTCTGATGCTGCAAAGGTGGTTAAAATGGTTGTAGATGCTGCTAATGTACGTGCATTAGACGAGCCTGATAAAGAAGAGCTGCCAGAAGAACTATTCAATCAACCTATCAAAGTATATACAGCTGATGCTGCATCTTTAGGTTTACCAGTTGCTAATAGATCAAAACTAAAAGAACTTATCGAGTCATTGCCTGAGCTTACCGAAAAAGAAAGACAACGAATGATGCAAGAGGCTGATATAGATAAAACCTTTAAAATGTTCCCTAATGACGAAGAGGATCCGCGTAAACATTAATGATGATGATGTAGAAGGACGATATGCATCAAAAGTAAAAATAGCTGTAGATCTTATCGCTCCTAAAAATCTTGCCTTGATCGGTGGTCGTGCAACAGCCAAAACATCGGACTACATGGCCGAGCGTTCTATGGATATCATTTATGATATGCCTGGGAGCTACCAGGTACTTGTTTCTGATACCTACGTTAACGCTTTGAAGAATGTTGTACCTGCATTGTTTGAGGGATGGCGACGTAAGGGTTGGCGAGAAGGAATCCATTATATTACCGATAAACGCCCTCCCTCCCATTTTAAGCTACCCTACAAGCCCCCATTAGCTTTTAAACATACCATATCATTATTTAATGGCTGCTTTTTTAACATAGGGAGTCTCGATCAGCCAAGTGGCCTTGCAGGTGGTTCATACCAACATATGTATGGTGATGAAGCACGTTTATTAAAATTCGAAAAACTAAAAAGATTAACCCCTGCCATAAGGGGTGAGTACGAGCGGTTCTCTCATTCGGTATACTACAGAGGTCGTACATTTTTTACTGATATGCCTAATATTCTTTCGGGGGATGAAGATTGGATATGGAATATGCAGAAAGAAATGGATAAAGAACAAGCGCAGCTTGCCTTACAGATAGGTTTAGAGCTTAATAAAATTAAGTGTGAGCTTATTAACTATAGTAAAGCTGGAGATCATAAAAAAATTAAGAATCTGAAAAGACAAGTACTCAAGTGGAAAGAGTACTGGATTAGAGCGCGTAAAGAACTTACATTTTTTTATGTAGTATCATCCTTTGTTAATGCAGATGTGTTGTCCGAAGGTTTTTTCTTTGACAACCTCAAAGCTCTAGGACTTGAGGAATTTAAAAGTGCTATACTTTCATTTCAAGTAGATATCAAAAAAGGAGAGAAATTTTACGGTCACCTGGGCGAACATCATTTTATGAATGATGGTATTAATTCTGCTTACTATGATAAATACAAACTAGGAGAAGAAATACAAGAAAGTAGCCTTGCACTAAAATATATCGATCATAACAGGCCATTAGATATTGGTGTCGATTTTGGAGGTATGTGCAGCATGGTGTCTGGCCAACATAGAGGAGAGTATTTATATCTCTTAAAAGAATTTTTCACCTTAGCGCCTGAAAGCTCCCTTCAGCTAGCAAATAAATTCACCGAGTTTTATAAAGATCATAAGCATAAAGTAGTAAACATGTATTACGATCGATCAGGAAATCAATACCAAAGTATTAATCGTGACTGGGCATCAGAGCTAAAAGGCTTTATAGAGTATAAAGATGGAGTGAGTACAGGTTGGGTTGTAAATTTAATAAGTAGAAATCAATCAACCATTTACCAAGCTGAAGAGTATAATTTTGCCAAGCAATTAATGGGAGAAACGCATATAGGTCTACCAAAATTAAAGATTGATAAGTTTGGTTGTAAAAACCTTAAAAGTAGCTTAGAGCTTACCAAAATACTTACTAAGACTGATAAAAAAGGCTCTAAAACAATTCATAAAGACAAATCTTCTGAAAAATTGGCATTACATTTATTACCAATGTATTCTACCAATTTTTCAGATGCGTTTAAATATTTCATCTTCAGACCAGAATTTTTAAAGTACACTAAAAAATCAAATACAACTATTAGTGGTATTAGTGTGCATTAAAAATTCTGGTTGTTCCGTTAGCCGAGCGCGGAGCGCGAGAAATTTTAATAAAGCCCCTGTTAAGGGGCATAATTTTATTTTAAATGTGTAAGTATATACTGTTTAAACTCTTCTTCACTCATTTCTTCAAAAAAAGAAACACTCTCTTTGTGTATATTAATACTGCCAGTTTTTAAAAACATGGCTTTATCAAAATTTAGTCTAATTTTTTGAGGTAATAAATTCCATCTTCTAAAACCTAAAGACATACTTTTGTTTTTATAAATTTCTGAATTTATTATATTATTATAGATTGAAATATTCATGTTATTAGTTATTTGATGAGTAATAAAATATACTATTGATTTTGCTATCTATATAGTTATAGTTAACCGCTAAAGAAAAACGAGGGGCACTGTAAGCAATTACATCTCTACAATGTATCTCACCTCTAATATTGTGAAAGCATAAATTTATAGCGGTCATTTTACAGCAAATCGGGTCTATATCTTCACATACATAATAATTACCGCTTACAACTTTATCGGCTGCGAGTATGTTTCTACCACTACCCGAGCAAGGTTCATAAATTTTTAAGTTTTTTTTGCTTTTATCAATGGTTAAACTTGCCATAAGATCACAAAGCCCTTTAGGAGTGAAAAACTGCCCGAACCCCGATTTTTTGTGTTTGCTTGCTAATGCTTCGTAATACTCGCCTAACGGATCGCACCACTCTTCAAACGTTAAGTTTTTAGCATAGATTTTAACTAATTCAACAAACATCTTACTAAATGTATCAAGTTGAGTTCTACTGTATTTTTTAATAGTACTCAAATATAAACCCTCCTTTGTTCCTTTCGCCATACAACAAACAACTATAGTTAAAAAATCATCAAACAAAATCGAAATATCAAACTCATATTTAAATGTATTAAATAGGTTGTTTAAGGGTCTTAATTCTTCCTTTATATCTGTATTCTTTACCATTATTTAATTTATAGTGCAAATGTTGTTTTCGTAGTTAATAATCGCATTATTTAACGTGTTAATGGTGGCTAACAAGTTATCATCTGTAAGCTCACAATCTTGATTTAATAGCATTGTAGTATCAGTAAGGGAGCTTTTACAGGCTTCAAATAAAATTTTTGTTTTTTCTATTTCTTGGTTTTTTCGAAACTCATCAAGATCAATAAATCGTACATAGTCAATTAGTGGATTTATTTCACCATCATTAAAAGCCTCTTGAAAGTCCATAAGGTCAAACTCTCTTCCATCTTCCGATTTTCTACATAGTTTAATAAAGTCTTTATCTGTATGATAATTTTTAATATGCTCTTTCTCTTGTTCTGTACAGCTACTAATAACAAAAGCGATAATATTTTTGCTCTCTACGCTCATAATATTTTAATTTATAGTGAATAACTTTCTTTATTTTCAATAATGTGTGCTATAATTTCCTCTTTATCTATACGAGTTTCGATTAAATCTTCAGAAATGCTTTCCAAATTTCCATAACCGTTAAACTCGATATAATCATCGCTCCAATTTATTTTCCCAAAACTTGCAGCCATTGCTGCATTCGTAGGGTTATCAAAAAAATGAGTATCAAAAAAATCATCTGTAAATTCGTAGATATAATTATCAACACCTGTGTTATTACAATACTCATTATTTAGATATACCCAGTTGACATCTTCTAAATCATCTATAAGCTCTACATATTCATAAATGCGCTTTAACTCGCTAAGGCTAGCGGATTCACTGTATAAAAAGTCTGGTAAATATTCTTGATCTTGAAACATAAATTCTGGCTGTTCTTCATCACAGTGTAATTCTTTGCAAGCCTCTAAAAATTCCTCTGCATCTGAATAGTCTGTTAATGTTAACCAATCCCCCGAAATTGAGCAATTGTTATACTTTTCATACGTTCCTACATATAAACTTGGCTGAGTTGAAAAATCAAAGTTTGACATCTTTTTTATATTTAATTTTAATTGTTAATTATCTCTCTTTCAATACTTAAAGATAATCAAATGTAGCGTTATACGCAACATTTTGAAGCAAAAAGGAGCTTTAAAAATGTTAAAATAAACTATAAAGAACCTATCTAAATAGGCGGAAACTACATTTAAAAAACATCAAAAAACAGGTTTAAAATAAATACTAAAAATCGTAAACATCAGAAAATCAACAAACAAACCCTTTTCGGGTTGTTTTGTTGGTTTTTGTCTGTTTGTGAACCCCAGCCCGCTAAGTTTTCGAAAATCAGTTGCCAGTTGCCTTTTTTTTGGGATATATGAGAGGGCGCACCACCCACGCGGTGAGGCACTCACCACCTTATAAACTCGCAAAGCCCTTGTTTTACTGGGGTTTGCTTCATATCACAACATAAGGTAATTGCCTTGCTTATCATTGCAATAAATGGCAATTGCATGGATAACAAGACAAGCACCACCTACCAAGCTATAAAGCGAATGCGAGAGCATACCGAATTGGGTATTCCTTTTAGTATTGAGTTTGTAGCATACAACTCAACTAAGGATGAGTATGGCGGATTAAGAAAGGTAGATAAGGTACTATTAAGAAAAGGGCTAAGAAACGACCAGAGCGACAAGGCTAATACTCTTATAGCTTATACCGATCATAGCGGAACGGGTGCGCCCCGTTTCTTTCATTTATCGCTATTAATGAAGTTTAACGAATACACCATTAAACCATAATTATGAATGTAATAGAACGTGTAGGTAGTAGTGCTATTGTACAATCAGGTACTGTTGCATACACCTATGAAGCATCGGAAAGTCCTAGAGATTTTGATAGATACAAGACTGTTAGTAATGACAACCTGAACTGGAGCAGTCAGCACAACTTTATAGGCGATTATGTAGTATATCCGTATGGTAGTAACAATGATTTACCAGAACAGATAAAGGAGGTTGTACAAAACAATAACCTTGCTCCTGGTATCTTGACTAAGAAAACGCAATTGTTGTGGGGTTCTGGTCCTGCATTGTACAGAGATACTACTGTTGATGGTAAACGACAACGTGTGTGGGAGGAGGATGAAGCTATACTGAACTGGCTAGAGAGTTGGGATTTTGAAGATTACTTATTGCGCTTATGTGTAGACTATCAGCATATGCAGGGTGTGTATAGCCGTATCATTCAATCTCGAGGCACTAGAGTGGGTAATAACTTCATTGCTAGGTTAGAACACATACCTACTGATAAAGCGCGTTTAGCGAGCTTAAAAGCAGCGCAAAGCAAAGCAGCTACTCATATTGTAACTACAGACTGGAGCTTTGCTACTCCTGATGCTTTAAGTGAATACAGGGCTTATAATATTTTTGATTTTACGCGCCCTTTTAAACATAAAAATGCAATACTGTATTCGAACATGTATAGCTTTTGTACGGACTATTATACAGTGCCAGACCTTTATGGTTCTATGGAGTGGTTGCGACGATCTACAGCTGTACCATTGATATTTAAAGCTCTATCTAAAAATGGCATCAACTTGAAATATCACATTGTGTCGCCACAACAATATTGGGATGATAAAGCAGAGGCTTTAAGATCAGAGTGCGTAAAAAAAGGGCAAGAGTATAAAGAATCGATGCTTGAAGAGTACAAAGATGGAGTGCTTAAAACAATATCGAAAGTATTATCTGGAGAAGAAAATACAGGTAAGTTTCTACATACCTCAAAAACTATAAAAATTGAAGGGGCTACCCTATCAGAGCATGGTTGGGAGGTAAAAGTAGTAGATCAGAAAATTAAAGACTATGTGGAATCTCAGATAAAAATTGCTGATAGAGCTGATGTGGCCGTAACATCAGGTATTGGTTTGCACGGATCGCTTGGTAACATTGCTGTGAATGGTAAGGCAGATAGCGGATCAGAGCAGCTATATGCACTTAAAAACTTTATGGCTACAGGTATTGATATTCCTGAAATGATTATCACTAAAGCTATTAACTATGCGATAAAAGCCAACTTCCCTACTACTCGATTAAAGATTGGTTTTTATCACATGGTGCCCGAAAAAGAGCAAGATGTTAACCCAAAAGATAGAATGAAAAACAACTAGCTATGAAACTATTATTTGAAAAAGAGGGTGTTAATGGTAGTACTGAACTAAAGGAACTCTTAGGGTTTATAGATGCTGATATCAAATTTAGTAGTATAAAGCCTGATGTTATTACAGCTACTCACGAAATGATACGGGTAATAGGAAACCCCGTTTATAATATGGTTCATAGTGGCTATATCGCTGGAGCTGAAGATCAGGAAGAGTTACTATACATGATGCGCTATCCTATAGCTATTCGATCGTACAGCTTACTTGCTCCTAATAAAGATATATCGCATACTAACAATGGCCGAAAGATGCGCCAAGCCGATCATGAGAAGCAGGCTTTTGAGTGGATGATTGACAGAGATAATGCTGCGTTAGAGCGTAGGTTCTATAGGTCAATGGATGATTTTCTGCATTACCTTGACAATCATAGTGCGGAATGGAAAGCATCTGAGGCCTATGTTAAATCGCATCGTTTATTTTTGAGAACCACCGATGATTTTAATACTTACTTTCCTATTCATTCGCGTTATGTTCTCATAAAATTAGAACCTGGTATAAGACAATGTGAACAAGACGAGATACTGCCTCGAATAGGTAAAGATCGTTTTGATGTGTTAAAGCAGAAATTACAGACTGATACCGCTGTTACTGATGAGGAACTACAGCTGCTATCGTTAATACAAGAAGCGTGCGTGTATCATGCGCTAGCATGGGCAATGATACGCTTATCTGTACATATATTTCCTGAAGGAGTTTTGCAATCTTATACTTCAGATAGACAAACTACTCAAGCCAAGCAGGCATCTCAAAAACTAGAAGCGCAAGCTGCACGACAAGCCTTTATGGCCGATGCAGCAACGGTATTAAAAAAAATAGAAACATTACTTACCCCTACTCCTATTGCTTCAGATAGTACTGATAGTACTATTGCAGGTGCAACGGAAGGATCAAACTATTTAGGATTATAATGATGAAAAAATTAAAAGATTTATTCTACAGAATTTGGTATTTCAGAACAATTAAACGTTTTAATGGTTATAATAATAAACTAGCTAAAGCTATTAAAGATAGAGAGGTAGACCAGCTGATACTAAAACACTCTATAGTCACTTATATGCGCCGTTATATGGGTATAGATGTACAATCTGCTTTCATTCCGAAAAGCTATAAGAGCATCGAGAAAAGCAAACAGCAGGTTTTAGGTCGCTTTGGCGATGAGATGGAAAAATTAGGAATAACAATTAACGATAAGCTCGAGCTATGCACTCAATAGAAATTCCAGAAGCAGCATTAAAATTATTCATACCTGAAAATTTGGCTGAATGCGAGCGCGATCAGTACTTGGATATGTGCGCGTTATTGTATCAAGTAGCTACAGGATCTATTTCTTTTGAGCAAATGAAAGTACAGGCTGTGTATCGATTGTTGAATATAGTACCTGGTCGAAAACATGATGATACTTTTGATGATATGGACGAACATCAAAAATGGGATAATGTAACTCAGCTTTCAATACTTGTAGACTCATTTTTTACTGATGATAATGGGCAAAAAGTAATAAGGCAAGACTATACGCATAACCCTGTGCCTAAAATAAGACCATTGCTCAAAAATTATTTTGGACCAGCTGATAGCTTTACGAATGTAACCTTTGGAGAGTACAACGATGGCCTGCGCTTATTTTTAGAATATAGCACTACTGGAGAGTATGAAAAGTTGTACTTGCTTGCTGCTATATTTTATCGTCCTAAAAAGAAATGGTTATGGTTAGAGCGTAAGAAGGTAGACTATAATGGAGATGTAAGGGAGCAATATAACGCGAACAGTATAGCAAGTAGAGCTGCTAAGATAAAACAATATCATCCTGGCTTTGCTTATGGGTTTTATCTGCTATTTGCAAGTTTTCAGAAGTGCTTGACTCAAGCAGTGATCCCTTGGGGAAATAGAGAGCTAGATTTGTCGATACTATTTGATGCTGATGCTGCAGGAGAAAGTGATGATGAAGCGGTGCCTGGTATAGGGATGGATAGCTTGGCTTATGCAATTGCTGAGAGTGGCGAGTTTGGAACTATAGAGGATGTACGGAACACTAACCTTTGGGAGGTACTAATACGACTGTATGACCTCAAGAAAAAAGATCTCGATTACAAACAAAACGAAAAAGATAATGCTATTAATTAGTGAGCTTAAAAATTATACTGAAGAAGTAGTACAAGCAATTGCATCTGTAAAAAAGGGGAAAGTTGTGGTTACTGTAGATGATCTATTTAAATTCATGAAAGAACATACTGCAGAAGATAATATCCTGATGATCGCTTTAGTGCCTGAACATGGAGTAAATGGCAGTGAAGATGCTGTGCAGTGGGAAAACATGACAGGGTTTTACTTTATGGATAAAACCGATTATTCAGCACACGACTATGATAGTTACCTCGCTATATTTGAGCGTACACAAGCTGCTGCTTGTGAATTTGTAGAGAAGTTACTCACAGATAAAAGCGAAGGATGTAACCTCTTCAGATTACTAGAACAAGACAGTATTAGTATTAGTCCTGTTAAGAATTTAGAGAGTTGTAACGGATATTTTGTACAACTTTCTATGGGATCTAAGTTTTAAATGTTGTAAATTACGCAACATTTAAAACTAAAATGATGAACGAAGAAGATATAAAACAAGCATTTGACAAAGCAATATCAGTAAGAGGTATAAGTAAGCAATTAGATATCAGCCGTAGCAGAGTTTCTCATTGGAGAAACGATGAGAAGGTACCGTTTAGCACTATGCTCGAGGTGCTTTATAAACTCGACAAGATAAAGATATTACCAAATGACGAAGCAGGAACAGCAGCTGGATGATGTGCTAAAAGGACGTTTTGTAAAACGAGTGCTTAGTACTCAAGCTACAGCTATAAACCTTGCCCAGGTTAAATACATGGCGAGTAACAACTTTACTAGTTCTGACTGGATTAATGATCGAGGTTTTACAACTACAGAAACTGCTTTGGAATATAGCCAAAAACTCAAGCATCGTTTTGTGGATATGAAAACGAGAAAAAATAGTAAAGGCAATAAAAAAAGAAAGGTGCAGCACCCTATTCATAATAAAATAATCTGGGGTCATTATAATAATATTGTGCGCGAGCTTGCTCATGGTTATACTGAAGCTGTGAAAGAAGAATTGAGCTAAATGGAATAATGTTAAAATAAATTTTATTAATCCTTTGTTTTCTTTTATTTTAGCTTATTTAATACTTGATTTTATAAAATTCAAATGAAATTAAAAGCAATAGATTTGTTCAGCGGAGCAGGAGGCATGAGTGTAGGTGCTTCAATGGTTGGGATAGAAGTTGTTGTAGCTGTTGAATCTGACTCACATGCTGCTGAATCATTCAAGGCTAATCATGCAAATGCTGAAATAATTCAAAATGATATAAGAGAAATCTCTTTAGATCCAAAATACAAAGATCTTTTTATACTATTTGGAGGCCCACCTTGTCAAGGTTTTTCTATTTCTAACACAAAAACCCGAAATTCCGAAAATAAAAACAACTCATTGTTTCATGAGTTTATTAGACAAGTTGACGAGATGAACCCAAAATGGTTTGTTTTTGAAAATGTAGAGGGTATTACAACTTTTGAAAAAGGAACTATCGTTGCCAAGTTGGAAAAAAAATTCGAAAAATTAGGATATAAAACTAGTTGGAAAGTTCTCACTGCATCAGATTACGGTGTTCCGCAAAATAGAAATCGATTTTTTATGGTAGGTAACAGATTAGGAATTGATTTTTCATTTCCTGATAAAGAAGAGGAAGTAATTACTGTAAAGGAAGCTATTAAAGATTTACCTAAACTAGAAAATGGAGCTAATCATGATCTTCTAAATTACAAAAAAGTAAAGATTACTCCTTATATTAAACTCATGAGAGGCAATTCAAAAAAACCTTCTCAAAATTATGTTTCCAAAAATCAACCATATGTTATCGAAAGGTATAAACATATAAAACCAGGGCAAAATTGGAAAGCTATACCAGTAGAATTAATGACTAATTACAAAAATACATCTAATTGTCACAGTGGTATATACAAACGTCTCGATCCTAAAAAACCATCGGTGGTAATTGCAAATTACAGAAAAAACATGCTCATTCACCCCTATGAGCATAGAGGACTTTCTGTTAGAGAAGCAGCACGAATTCAAAGTTTCCCCGATAATTTCATGTTTAAAGGAAATCTATCTTTTCAACAGCAACAAATAGGTAATGCGGTTCCGCCTTTATTGGCTAAAGCAATTTTTAAACAAATTATTGAATCATATAAAACATCAAAAAAATAACCTGTTACTAAAACTTTATGGCTAAAAAAGAAACAAATTTTTTGAAATTCAATTTTGACGTAAGTGCATATAGACTTTTAGGACGTGAATTGATTACAGATCGAATCACAGCATTATTTGAATTGGTTAAAAATTCTTATGATTCTAACGCAAATGAAGTTAATATCCAGTTTATCAATGTTAACCCTATCTCTTTAGATTCCAAAATCATTATTTCAGATGATGGTTTTGGAATGGATTATGGTGATATTAAAAATAGATGGATGGTAATTGGAACTAGTAGTAAAAGGAGAGAAAGAAGAACTCCTCCCCCATATAATCGTTTAGTTTCTGGTAAAAAAGGAGTAGGACGTTTCGCTGTAGATAAACTTGGAGCAAAGTTAGTCCTAAAAACAAAGAAAAAAGGCACTAATAAACTTTTCTGTTTAGAAACAGATTGGATAAATTATTCTAAAATTGAAGAACAACAGTTATCCATTAATTTTGAAAAAGAAAAAGATTTTTTTACTGATATTAAAAATCGATATTGGTTAGAAGATGCAGATATAGATCAACATGGTACTTCTCTAGAAATATCTAGGATTAATCAAGAATGGACCGAAAAAGATATAAATAGAGCTATTAAAGAATTATCTAAACTAATTTCACCTAATAATGAGCATAAACAGTTTCCATTTCGTATTAGATTAAAAACAGATTATGAAAATTTTAAAGATACTGATGTTAAGGTACAGTTAGTAGATTTTGCGACTTTAAAATTTGAACTAGGGTATAATTCAGAATCTAAAACACAAGAAATTTTACAATTTAAAAAAGATAATTTAGAAGTAATAAATATACCGTATAGAGATTTTGGTCCTTTTAAAGCTACAATTTATTATTTCGATCAAACTGCAAAAGCTAAATATAGAAAACATTTTAATTCAGAAATTGATGGTATAAAAATATATAGAGATGGTCTTATAACTACTCCATTTGCTGAATACGTAGATACTCAAAATGAACAAAAAGATATTTTAGGAATAGATAAAAGGAGATGGTCTGGTTTTTTTGATAAGCTCGGATCTAGAGATCTTTTAGGGTTTATTGAAATTACTGATGAGTTAAACCCATTGATCGTTGAATCTACAAACAGACAGGGTTTTGTTGACAACAATGAGTTTGATCAATTAAAAAAAATTGTAATTGAACAGATTCAACAAATTGAAAAATACCTTCAAAGTCAAAAAATAAAATCTCGTGAAAAAACAAAATCAGGACTTAGTGCTGCTAGGGGGACAATAAAAGATTTAAAAGGTGATATTTCTAGAATTAAAGATAATGCCACCCCTGAAGTAAAAGGAGTTTTAGAAGAAATCGAAACAAATTTATCTAAATTACAAGGGACTGTAAATAAAAGCATTACAGATTACAATAAATTAGAAGAAGAATCAAAGCAAAAAGAAGACCTTTTTAAAAGTTTAGTCTCTTTACAAACTTTTGCAGCAATGTTTTCACATATGGCAAGACATACCATTGGTCATATATTAACTAGTGCTGAATATTTCAATAATAATTTCCCTAATCCAAATTTAGAGCATCGTTTTAAAAAAATTTCTAAAAAAATTTTCAATGAAATGATTAAACTAAAAACTGGAGTTGACTTTATGCTTAAATATGCACAGTCTAATAGCGATATGGAAGAAATTAGTATGAAAGCAGTTATAGAAAACTTGTTCTATATTATTTATGATGAAATACTTAGCAAAGAAAAGATTAAAACAGAAGTGATTTTAGATAAAGATTTAATAGTAACTTATAATAGAAAATCAATTGAAGATATAATCGATAATTTGATTTCAAATTCAATTAAAGCTCTTAAAAACACCAAAGACAAAAAAATAAAATGCAGTGGTATTTTGAATGATAAAAATTTTACTCTGTATTTTTCTGACAATGGTATGGGAGTAGATGAGCAAGATAAATATAGGATTTTTGATGTGTTTTTTACAACTACTCCGCATGAAGGTGGTGCTGGATTGGGCTTATATATGGTCAAAACTAGAATTGAATCAATGGGGGGAGAAATAGAGCTGATAGAAAATGAATTTAAACCAACTGGAGCTACATTTAAAATTACTATACCATTTAAAAAATAGACTTATGGAATTAACAATTGTAATAATTGACGATAGTCCTGCAATAGAAGAACATGCACTATTATATACCTTAGAAGATAATTATCGAAATGTAAAATTCTTTTTAAAACCGGAAGAAGGGTTAGATTATATTTTAAATCATCTTCATTTAAATATTATTGTCTTATTAGATATAGAATTTTCACCAACAGATAAAGAAGATGGTCATTCCATTTTAAAAAAAATAAAAAGTAAGTCAAGCCTTGTTCCTGTTATTTTATGGAGTGCCATCAATGAAAATGAAGAGTCATTTAGTGACTTTATTAATAATCATGCATTCGGTTTTATTCATAAAGATGAAACTATAGAAAAATCAATGGTTATTATTAATAAAGCCGTTACATTCCTAGAAACAAGTCTTGATAATATCATCGAAGATTGGATTATCAGTAAAAATGAAGATAAAGACAAACCTATTTATTTAACTTCTGATGGTCAATCTTTCTCCTTAAACGATATACTATTTGAAGTAAGAAATCAAACTGAAGTAGGGAAAGATTTTTCTAGAAAATTAAATTCTTTAACAATAGATTTATTATTAAGAAAAAAAGAGACCATCAATGATTGATACAGTTTTAGTAATAGATGAATCTGATAATACTTTAGGTAGTTTTTTTCAATCATGTCAAAATGATTTATATGCTTTTTTTAATCTGACAGGTGTTAACCCTACCCTAATAAATAGTAATCGTTTAAATGACTTGTCAATAAAAGTCACAACCGAACCTCTTGAAAAATTTATTTTTGGAGCATATTCACATGGAGATAAAAATTGTCTCGTAAAAGCACAATTACCTTATATATCAACAGCATTAAACAATTCTTTTTTTAAAAATTCTTTTTTTTATACTTTCTCGTGTAGCTCTGGATATGAGTTAGGAAGCAACTTAATTGAAAATGGTTGTCTCACTTTTATTGGATATAATCAGGTCATCTCAATTTGGAGCACATATATTAAGCCTTTCGTAGAATGCGCAAATTATGGATTAATTCGTTTTTACGATGGAGAAGATACTTATTCAATTGTTGAACAAATGAAGGTTAAATATACCAATGAAATAGACTCTATTTATTCGAGTGATTTTTTAATTGCTTCTATACTTAGGGAGAATAGAGATGCCTTAGTTATACATGGGGAAAATATTAATATTAATAACATAAAGTAATTAGTATAAAACACTAAAAAACATTACTAAACCTGCATAAGCAGGTTTTTTTATATCCGCAAATAAAAACAATATTTGCCGTGACCAAATTACTAATCTTCTAGGGTTCTCAATGTAATCGTTATTGTGTTTTTATCCCAGTCCTCTATTATTTCAGAGATTTTCCAATATAACGTATGCCATATTATTACTCTACCTATAGGTGGAATATTAATATTTTTTTTCTCTTCTTGAAACAATAAATTAGCATTCTCATCAAAGTATTTCACTCTAGTTTTTCCCATAATTAATATATTTTTAAGCTAATTTATTACACCAAAGCGATATTGCCTTACGGTTTACCGTAAAGACAAAGATTATATTGCATATTCTATTATCATCCCTATATTTGCCATGTCCAAATTACTAGAGGTGAAAACCTTTAGACTTTTATTTTTTTACAATAATACGGCAAGCCCAATTACTATGGTGATGGAGAAGGAAACGACTCCTAAATCTTACCTTTGGTAATTTGGACACACCTACGGTGTTGGGTGAGCTGTGTCTAAATTTTTTCGATATGTCCAAAGAAAAAGTTACCATTCGCGATTGCATAACGTTTCATTATCAAATCGTTAACTTCAAAAACACATCTGTTTTTCTGTAAATTAGCAGACTATGGATGTGTGTACTACTGTTATTGTACGGTTCCTAGATGGAACGGTACAAGAGCATCTTAATGTTAGCATTAAAGATGTAGCCAGGATGTATAGTACTAAACGCTATACATTGGGTAAAGAGCCTTTACTAATCAGTTGCCCTAATATCAATCAGCAACTGTATTATGATGCAGAACAATTAAAACAGTATATCCAAAACGACATTGACTTTACAGCGTTATATGATGCGCTATGGTGTGATGGATTATACAGGAATGTAATTACACTTAAGGCAGAGCAAAAAAATGAAGTAGAACCAAACTGCCTATGGTTACACCAAAAAGAAATATTATTACTGGTAGACGATGATCGCCACATAACAACCAGTTTTAATAATTCACAAGATTTTTTCACTAAAATAGCATGATAACGAAAAAGCCACTCCTTATAGAGAGTGGCTTTTTCTAAATATAATAAATCCCAATTTATTAGCATTCTTTTCCGCAAACTCTAGTTTTAGATAATCCTACTGAAATATGAATATCTAAACAATCTCCTACACTACTTAAACTTGTAGATAAATAAGATTGTAAAGCTCCTCCAATACAGTTTTCTGGATTATTAAAATTACTACAGCTAGCTAGTTGTTCATATCCGCTTGGGCATCTTGCTCCGTTTATTGCTGCTGACATAAACTGAAGTGATGGTGCACTATGTGGTTTATAGCTATCAGTAGCTGCATCATAATAAAACCCTTCGACTAGCTCTTGTTTGTTTTCGTCATAAAATAAAAACTCATTCACATACGCTTTTCCTCCAGATATTTTTACATTAGTTAGCATCTGTGTAGCATCTGTTCTTTCTCCTAAATCCTCCTTAGAGTCAACAATAAGATCAGCGACTGCTGCATCAACTAATTGTTGAGCTTCAGATACATTGGTATAAGAAAACAATATAATCTGACTTCCAATATTCAGTTTTTTAAGACTTACAGGAATTTCTTTTAACGAAACCTCTTGTGTTTGCTCTCCAGAACCTGTATCTGCTTGCCCTGAATCATTAGAACAAGAATAAAGCATTCCTGCTGCTAATAACAGTAATAGTTTAAGTTTGAAAGTAGCTTTCATAAAGTAATATTTAATTAATAAATTTTTAGTTAGTACAAACTTACTATTATTTCCACTCTAACCTATGTTATTATCGATAAAGTGTTCATTATTAAGGATAAAACACACATTTCCTTCTCTTTTTTTCATGTTACAACTTAGGTAAATGGCAATTGCCACTTTTGGAGAAATTCCGAAAGTATGGCAAAGAAAATCTCCGATGAGAAATTAAAATTAACCATTATTATTAATGGTAATGAGGCGCAAAAAGAGCTTTTCGACCTAGAAAAATCAATGCGCGATCTTAATGGCCAACAAAAAGAACTTCGAAAAGAAAAGCAATTACTCGAGAAACAGAATAAAAAATCAACTAATAGGTATAAGGCTGTTAATAAAGCTATAAGGGAAAACAATGCTACTTTAAGAGTAAACAAGACCCGAATGAAAGAACTGCAAGATCAAATTGGTCTTACAGGTTTAACTTTTAGTCAACTACGAAATAAAGCTAATCTATTAAGATTAAAGCTACAACACGTAATACCAGGTTCTACAGACTATAAGCGTTATGATGCGGAATTGAAACAGATTACTGCTCGAATGGATCAGCTTAAAGGCAAGAGCCGTGCTGCTGCCTGGAGCATTGGAGGACTTGCAGATAAATTTAATCGTTTTGCTGCATTAGGTGCTACCCTAGTCGCCATGACTACTGGTGTCATACTCTCCTTGCAAAAAATGATTGACTATAATGGTAAGTTAGCAGGCGCACAGTCTAATGTACGTAAGACAGTAGGCTTGACTAAAAAGGAAGTTGATGAGCTTACAAAATCTTTCGGTATGTTACGATCACGTACCGCCCGTATTGACTTACTTAAAATAGCAGAGGAAGGTGGTCGTATTGGTATAGTAAAAGACGAGATACAGGAATTTGTAGGGGTTATGGATAAAGCCAATGTTGCTCTTGGTGATAGTTTTAAAGGTGGCCCTGAAGAAGTTGCCGAAAAACTAGGTAAGATTAAATTCTTATTTAAGGAAACTAAGGAAATGGGGGTTCAAGAATCATATATGGCTATTGGTAGTGCTATTAATGAGTTAGGAGCGAATGGACTGGCAAGCGAACGTAATATTGCCAACTTCACGAATAGGATAGGATCACTTACCGATGTGTTGAAACCATCAGTATCTGAAACACTTGCATTAGGAGCTGCCTTTGAAGAATCGGGTATTGAAGCAGAGGTATCTTCCAGAGCTTATAATATTTTCATGAAACAAGCAGCCAACCACGCTGGTAAGTTTGGTAAAGTCATGGGTAAATCACGTGAAGAAATAGAAGCATTAATAAATGCTAATCCATTAGAGTTTATGCTACAATTTTCTGAAGGTTTACGAGGTATGAACGCTACTAATGTTGCCAAGACATTAAAATATCTAGGGCTTAATGCTGATGGTGCCAATAAAGCCATTGGAGCAATGGGGAATAATACTGATCGATTTAGAGAGCTACTTATACTATCTAATGAAGCGTTTGAAGAAGGAACTTCATTAATCGATGAGTACAACATTAAAAACAATGACCTGGAGGCAACACTCTCTAAAATTAAAAAGACAGTTACTGGTTGGTTCTCTAGCGAGGGATTAGTGGCATGGCTTGCAGCTGCTGCAGAATGGTTTGCAAAGTTTATAGGAGCTACAGATGATGCTGATGGATCGGGTAAAAAATGGCGCGATACATTAGCATTTACAGCTAAGGCACTTGCCGTAGTTATTGCTGCAATGGTTACAAGTACTGCTTGGATGAAACTAATGTTATTATGGCAAACACGTAATACACAAGCAGGTTTGCTTTATAATCTCGGATTAAAAACAAAAGCTGCTTTAGAGGCTATAGCCGTTGTTAGAACAAGAGCAATGGTGTTAGCGCAAAACCTACTTAATTTAAATATTAGAGGATCTATACAGGCTTTTAAGGCACTTAGCGCTGCTATGATGACTACTCCTTTTGGTTTAATTCTAGGTATAATAGCAGCTGTTACTACAGCTTATATCGCTTTCAGGGATAGTGCAAATGAAGCTGCAGCTGCAGTAAAAACAATTAGTGCTACTGCAGATGTTCAAAATGAGCACATGAAAGCACTTAGTAAAACCACTACAGAGCTAAAAAGCAAGATAGAGCCATTGATAAAAATACTGAAAGATGAAAGTGCCTCACTTGCAATACGAAAAATAGCCTATGAAAATTTAATAAAAATAAGCCCTGATTTTATTGATACCGTTGATAAGGAGTTTAAGGCGACGAATAAACTTACCGAAGCCTATGATGCCTTGATAAAAAAACTAGACCAAGCTGCACTGGCTAAAGCTAGAGAGAAAGTAAGGAAGGACAGATCTAATGCTGTAGCGGATGCTGAAGCTGCTGAATTTGATGCGAAATTAAAAGCAGATGCTGAAGCTGCTGAAAATGAAAGAAAGAGAAAGTCTAATGAAAAAGAAGCTGCTAAGGCATTAGAACGAATGCGTACAAGCACGAGTGAATATGCAGGGTATCATGCTCGACAAGAAAACTACAGTTATGAAGCTCAGGAAGCCTATGAAAAGGCTAAAAAAGAGCATGCTGAAGCACGTAAAGCTCTGCAGAATTTCTCCGATTATCAATCTGAAACGATAGCCAAACTACAGGAGGAGCTTAAAAAACATAAAGAAGGGTCTAAAGAAGCATTACGCATACAAGCAGAAATTGATGCATTACTAGGTAACATAGGAAGCTCTACAACTCCTAATGGAAACTCAGGATATACAGTTGTAGAGGAAGGTGCTGAAAAAGCAACTCAAAAATCACATGATAAACGAATGAAAGCTCTTGAAAAATTTCAGGCTGAAATTTTAGGTTTATCTCGAAAAAGTATAGATGCGCGCCTTGCTTTAATGGAGGAAGGTATTGATAAAGAAGAAGCTATCGAAATAGAAAGCCATCGTCGTAAGGTAGAAGGTCTTAAAAAGCAATTAATTGCTCAAGATGATATTCGTAATGCAGATAAAAAAATAAGCGATCCTAAATCATCAGAACAAGATGTTGCCTACTGGACGAAACAGAAAGAGGTTTGGTTAGAAAAAAATAAACATATTTATGAGCTTCTTGAGCTGCAGTTATATACTCATCGTTTACGAATGGCTAAAATAACAGAGCAAGGCGAGAATAATAAAATAGATAAACTTCAAGAACAATTTGAAGCTGAAAGAATAGTAAGAAAAACAGCTCATAATTACGAACTAACCGCTTTAGGGGCTAATGAAATAGCTAAGGAAGAACTACAGCGAGAATTTGATAGTAAGGAACTACAAAGGCAAGAAGCGCATCTAAAAGAACTTTTAGATACTAAGGTAGCGATACTACAAGATCGAAATAAGAACATTGATTTTAGTTTGTTAACTCCTGAACAGCGAACAGCAATGGAGCAGGAAATAGCAGATCTAAAACTAAAGATATCTGAAATTGTAAAAGCTAAAGGAGATCTTTCTAGGAAAGGAGGAACAGACAATGTAGCTGATGCTTTCGGGCAGGCATTCGGCAGTGCTGATGTACTTGGGTATACTGCCGATCAGTGGGGTGCTACCTTTAGTAGTCTTGATACATTATCAGAAAAACTAGAAGCTACAAAAATGGTCATTGGCTCATTGCAGAATGTCTGGGGAACATACAATGAGTTTGTTAATTCTAATGAAAATGCACAGGTAAGAAGTTTTGCGAGCAATACTGATTATAAAAAGAAGAGGTTAAAATGGCAATTAGATAATGGTTTCATTAACCAGGTACAATATACTCGAGAAGTTGAGCGACTTGATACAGAACTGGATCATAAAAAGGCTGATGTTGAGTATAAGCAGGCTAAACGACAAAAAGCAATGGCAGCGATAAATATTCTTTTGAATACCTCTCAGGCTATTATGGGTATATGGGCACAAGTACCGAAATTCGATTTTGGTGTATCAGCTGGATTACTTACTAAAGTAGTCGCTGCTCTAGGAGCTGTGCAATTAGGTATGGTTTTAAAACAACCGTTACCAGCTCGAGGGTATGAAAAGGGGCTTTATCCTGAATACGTAAAAAGAGAGCAAGATGGAAAACTATTCCGATCAACTTATGGAGGTACAACCCGATCAGGATTAGTTACAAAACCTACACACTTTTTAACGGGAGAGAATGGTCCTGAAATGATAATTGACAGTAAGGCTTACAGGCAAATGTCACCCGAAACTAAAAATGCATTAGTGCGAGAGCTTCGCGGTATTAAAGGTTTTGAACAAGGGTATTATAGCGACAAACTAAAAGAATCACGTTATGAAGTACCTGGAGCTGCTACTGCACCACAAAACACTACAGAAAATACAATATCTACAGAATATCTATTAAGTGTTATTAGTCGTAATAGTGATATTATGGAGCGCGCTATAGAGGAAGGCTTTACAGGCTACTTCTCAAGAGATCCTCGCGACCTTAATAAACTGAAGAAAGAAATGGATCGTATTGAAAAATCAAAAGAAAAAGCAAGGAACTAATGAACTTCTCAATAAACAAAACCTTTAAAGATAGTAGCGTTAATGCGCTATTAGATAATTTGTATTATCAACTTGAAAAACATTTTCCCGAAGTTGATACAAGTAAAAATTTTGTACTTACAGGCAGGGCTGCTGCTATACTACAAGGTAGTGAAGCAAATGACCTCGATAACATTGTATTTATCACCAGTGATAAAGATGTATTTTCTTTTGTACAGCAAAAGTTAAATCAATACCTCAAGACTAAAGGTGCAGTACTGTTTAAAGAAAGAGTATTGTTTTATTTTGACGGCTTGCATCTTGAGATATGGACTACTGATGATGCTTTAAATGTGGTGAATAAGAACCAAATTTTTATACAACATATTGACGATATAAACCCAGTACTATTATGAGTTTACTTACCTTAAATCCTGT
The DNA here is from genome assembly GCA_001874325.1 of Flavobacterium sp. MedPE-SWcel. GTDB lineage: Bacteria > Bacteroidota > Bacteroidia > Flavobacteriales > Flavobacteriaceae > Flavobacterium. The sequence goes on from MPCW01000002.1 coordinate 48,664, forward strand.
ACAACAAAACATACAAGTATTTAGTACTGCGTTTGTACAGGACTGGGATTTTAATCCTGATGAAATAATTATAGATTATTACCAGGGCACACCCATGCCTAACCCTATTGTGGGAACTACTAAAATAAAAGATATACTAGGCACTCCTGCAGTAAATGGAATGACTGATATTCGATATCGTACTTATGTACAGGTAAGTGGGTTTCCAGAGTGTGTAGTAATGAGTGGTGATCTCTATACAGGTAGTACCGCTACTAACCCTATTACAGCAAGTGGTATTCAGGGAACAATGACATATACTTTCCAAAATTTAAACTTACTACCTGTAAGTAGTGGTAACGGTTATGTGTTCAATATGAAACACGTAATTTATGGCACAAGTGAAAGTACTGGAGGTACAATTACACTAGCTTCAAAAACTTTTCCTATTAGAATAAATGTATATCCTGACACCGCCCCTATCATCTCCCCTGCTGCACCTCATTTTGTTTGGCAAATAGGCAATCAGGAAGCAATGACAGTACCGCTTACAATCAATGCTCCGCATTGGGATATTCGAATACCTGCTATATTATTCCCTGGAGGTTCAGGATTTGATATTGCAACCTTACCTGAAGGAGGAAATATAGTATCAGGTACAGGAGAAACAACAATTGACCTGCTATTGTTTTCTACTATCGAAACCTACGATACGTCAAGTAATCCCTTTACTATCGAATTAATTGTAAATGGGGGATTAATGACTATCCCGGTGCAGATAATGATTCTCCAAAACTCGGGAATGTTTTTAGAAAAAACAGCATTGTATTTTGAAGCCTATAAAGGTATTACTACTCCTGAAACACAACATATACAAACCTACTACCCTGGGCAATATAATTTCATTGTTCCACCTTGGTTAACAGTAGTGCCTGCCCCTGCTAGTTATAGTAATAACCTTGGTTTCTCGGTACTCAATGCTGACTCAATGGAACCAGGTATATACGAGGCTGATGTTATCGTAATTAATTCTGAAAATAGTCAGGAACTAGCTACTATTCAAGTAGTGTATAATGTTATCGGTAATATACATCTGCCCTATCCAAAAGGTGGCAATGCTTTTACACTCGATAATAATATTGTTACCTTCTCTTCTCAGCAAGAAAACACTTATTATGATGTAGTGCTCAAAGCACGTGTATTTGCTTTTTATACCAACGAACCAAAAGACTACAGTTTTACATTTAAAGTGCCATTGTTTAATAAAAAGCAAGAGATCAATATTGGTAAAAAAGTAGATCGATTAATGAGCACTATGCCTGATTTTACTACTCACGATACAACTCCATATTTACCTGCTCAAATAGGGCTTGATATTACAGAAAAGAGTTTTTCTGATCCTGATTACACACAGGAATATCAAATTGAGAATATCAATTTCATAGCAGGCCTCTCTCCAGAACTATACAATGGTAGTGGTTTTTTAGAGGTAAATACATTACCCTCAAGACAAACTCCCAATAGTTATGCGTACTTAAATGTACTTGTGGCCAACTATCCTTATTTGAAGATCTTTAAAAATGGAGAGCTTCTTACTACTATAGGACTATTACAGGGAATTGTTAGTTTAAAAGTGAATTTTGAAACGTATCAAGCTAAACAAGGTGATATTTTTGAATACCAAATAGAAACCTCACAAGGCAACTTTTCTAAACAGTATAAAATTTTCCCTCCAGGATATGATTCTAATACGATTGTTTGGGAAAATGAATACAAATTAAAAAGCGCACTAGAGTTTACAGGAAAATACACCTTAAAGGCTACTCTGGAGAACCGTGGCCAGTCGCTACAGAAAAACTTAGTCGCAGCACTTGTAAAGCTGGAGAATAACAAAACCTATAAATTAACGATCAATACAGGTTATATCTTAAAATCAGATGTGCCAAGTATAGAGAGTCTTTGTAGGGCCAAGAGAGCTGCATTGGTATTACCAAATCAAACAATAAACTTAGTACCTATACAAAAAACAATTACAGCTATAGATAGTGATGCTGCATTAATTGCCTATGATATAGAGTTTGAAATAAACAGAACATACGATGAGGAAGTTTATACATTCTAGTTTTGAGATAGATCTATCAGTATATGAAATTACTGATACGGCCGAGAACCCTTGGTTTACAGAAAACTATTTCGCGAAATATAGCTATCCTTTCGAAATACCCCTAACCGACAAGTATAACAACGCTATGGGGTTTATTGATACTATTAATTCAAAATCGAACGAAACGTTATTTGAGGGGGTCTATGTACATGATAACGTTATGGAGAAGGCAATACTCGAGATAGAAGAGTATGAACAGGCACTATCGGTTACACTTCGGTATGGACTCGAGGATTTTCCGAATTTTAAAAAGAAATTATCTGAATTACAACTCATACGTATGCCTGTAGATAATATCTACGAGCATGCTGCAGGGGTGATTGCTCAAACGTGGCCTGCAGTTAACTATAACTTTCCGCAAATTCATACGGATAAGATTGAGCCTGAAGATAATGATACATGGTTTGCCTTTGAAAAAATCATCAACAACTATAAGAATGGAGCTTTCCTGATTAATGAAGTTGATACAGTAGAAGAAATAACCTATAATAGAAATATTATTCAACCTGTTCCTTACCTACTCTACTTATTACAGGCAGGTGTGGCCGATGCTGGATATACATTGCATGGCGATATACTGCAAGATGAAACCTTGCAAAAAACATTAGTCTATTCTGACAATGAATACTACTCGAATATCTCTCAAGAAAGTACCGCTTTCCAGATGTTGGCTAAAGATTATGATACCATGTCCTCTCTCGAACCACCCTATATTTACATGGATCGGAATTTTCCAATTCCGCAACCAGGTAGATATCGCATTACAGGAACTGTAAGGCTTCGTCGTGTTATTGTAGGTGCACCCACTCGGTTTAAAGTCTATTACAGAGAAACATTAGTATATGAAACCTCCTTTAGTTTTTGGCAGGATTTTATCACATTCATTGATTTTGATTTAGATATAACAATTGATACTATAGCCGATGGTAATCCTGATTACCTTCAATTTTCTTTTGATACAGGCTACAATGAGGATGATGTACTGCTAGCGGTAGATATTAATCCTGTATTTTTATATAACGATACCGGAGCAGCTGTACCTTCAATTCTAAACCCGAATAATATCGAATTGAATAGAGCTGTTCCTGATATGCTTTTTGGTGATTTATTTAAAACGATACTTACATTAAAAAGAATGTCTATCGATATAAAAGATAAGCAAGTATGGGTAAACTTTATTAGTAATGAAATGGCAACTAAGCCAATCATCGATCTATCTGCATTCGAAATAAAGTTTCCTAAAAGAACATTTAGCCGTGGGAGTTCCTTTCTACTCAAGTATGAAGATCCTGGTTCTGAAGATTACCTGTATGCCGAGGTGTTTCAAGATACAGCTGGAGCTGTTACTACAGGGTTTACTAAAGATGATAAAACAACCGAAACGGTGCTAAAAGCATTACCATTGCCGTTACTTCATCGTAATAACGTACAAACAGCTTATGCCTTTAGTAGTGATAACGCTAAACCTTTATTCGTTTTATATGATGGGGTCACTGCAGGAGTTAATAGTAGTAAAGATCCTGCACCGTTGTTACTACCATCATTACACCAACAACATCATTACAGCTGGTATGCAGCACGAATAAAAGGACAAGCGGTGTCATGGCAGTTCCTAGCCCACACAGAACAGCTGCAAGGCTTAACCGCTAAAAGCAGAATACATGCTTACAGCACAATTCATTTGGTTAAGTCTTTACAGAAAACACAAGTAAGTCCTGATTTATTTGAGGTTGAAATTGAAACGGAAATCATTTAATGGTAAGCAATTACCTGTTACTTTACTCTCATTAGTAGTAGGGGCAAATGTATTGGTCATAGAGCGAACACTATTCATTTCTCTATTCGAATAACCTACATCGTAATGTTTTTTAATCATTGCAGTTGATGTATGCCCTGCTGCTTTTGCAGCATCCTTGGCCGATCTACGTTCGGCAATCTCTGTAAGGTTACTATGTTTTAAGCTGTAAATATCTGCTGTAATGTTCAGTTTCTTTTTTACATGCTCTCTCCATCTACGAGTAACCTGATCGCGCCTGATGCGTTGCTCTCCAGGAACAAGACCTACCGAAAATATATAATCTCCTTTTTTAGCCCCTAACAACGCTTTTTCCCAATAGGGTACAGCTATTTTTTTTATAGGCAATATTTTTATTTTAGGCTTCCCTCCTTTCAATACTTCTACTTTTAGCTCGAGGTTGATTAAATCAACATCTTCATATTTTACCTTCAGTAATTCTACCTCTCTACATCCTGAATGAAAGAATACATTACAAAATAACATAAAGTTAGGATAGTTTACACTAAGATGGTTCTGTATCAGCTTACGCTGTGTTGCTGTTAAAGTTTCTCGAGGTTGTATGATCGTCTTTTTTTTCTCATAACCTTCCATTGGATTAATTTTTATAATCCCTTTATGTTTAAGTATTGAAAAAAGACGATGCAGATATCCCTGATATTTATTGTATCTCTTATCAGAGAGCTTCCTTACATTTCTCACAAGGTTATCCATTATTAAATCAATATGCACTCCTATAATAGTATTTACAGGGGCATAATCGTACTTTAATTGTACAGCTGATTCAATAAAGTATTTTAAGACAGAACGAAAATCTTTTTTAGTATCTCCTTCATAGCGTGCTAACTCAATTCCTAGTGCTAAAGCATCTTTTAAAGGCATAGTACCATCTAGTTTTGCTTTACTACCATTAATCTTAGTAGGCATAAAAATTTTAGTAATAGGATTGAATCCCTCTTTCTCTAGTAGTATAGGTATCTGATCTAATAGAAGTCTTATAGCTTCTTTTCTTCCCTCAAGAGTTTTAATTTTATTAAGCTTTTTTCTAAAAGGAAAACCATTGGGATACTTTTCTTTAAAAGCAGGGTCATAGAAATTACACTGAATATACCAATTATCATTTAAAGCCGACTTAGCTTTAACTGTTTTCCAGTTTTTAGGTGATACCCATATATCCGAAAATGAGCATCCATTAAAAGTTTTTGTCATAATAGTGAGTTTTTGAGGCCATTAACGAACAATCTACATTGCCGTTTACATTACCGATTTTCAAAAACTACACTTCTCGAAAGTGAATAAACAAAAGAAAAGCCCAGTGTTTACTGGGCTTTTTAAAAGGGTGAAAGAGGGGTCTCGAACCCCCGACCTTCGGTACCACAAACCGACGCTCTAACCAACTGAGCTACATTCACCATTTGTTTTGTGCGTGCAAATATATAACCTTTTACTAGTTCTACAAAGAAAAAAATGCGTTTTTTTATACTAAATCTCCTAAACTACTCACTGCCAAATATCTCTCTACAGTAAAACCTTCGGCATGCTCGCTATTAATTAACCTCCCTAGGTCTTGTGCACGATACACTATACTATCTCTAAACGTTTCGGTTGCTATTGGGGTAGCAGGTTCGTTACTATTCGGGTCAAAAAACTGAGATTTGTATGCCATTAACGATTCTACTTTTTTATCAATAAAGCCAGTTACGTCAACTACAAAGTCAGGCGTTAAATCTTTCCATTGTATATAGTGGTACACTAGCTTTGGTCGCCATGCTTCTTGCTCCTGCCCTTCTAGTGATGTTTCTATTTTTCGTAAGCCTGAAAGGAAACAAGCGTCTGATACTAATTTACTCCCCTTACCATGATCGATATGTCTATCATCAACAGCATTACATAATACTATCTCTGGCTTGTACTTACGTATCATTTTTATAACTTCAAGCTGATGTTTTTCGTCGTTTATAAAGAAGCCATCACGAAAACGTAAGTTTTCTCTAACCGATACTCCTAATATCTCCCCTGCATTGGCTGATTCTTCATCTCTTATCTTAGCAGTACCACGTGTACCTAGTTCGCCACGAGTAAGATCGACAATACCAACTGTTTTACCCAAAGAAATTTCTTTTGCTACAGTTGCACCACAACCTAACTCTACATCATCTGGATGTGCCCCAAATGCTAGTATATCTAACTTCATATATGTTTATATTTTAAATAACGAAAAGGTTAGTGTAATTATAAAACCTTTCGCATTGTCATACTTTTATTTACTGTTTCAAAAAACTCTTTCTCAGGGTTACTATCCTTTACTATTCCACAACCTATATATAGTTGTACACTATCAGTCTGCAACTTCATACATCTAAGGTTTACAAAAAGACTCGTATTTTTATCTTTATCTAAAGTAAAATCATGATTTAACTCACCTAAATACCCCGAATAATATTCTCTATTATAACCCTCATTTTCTAGTAAAAATGTCATTGCCTTTTCTTTTGGCATACCACAGACAGCAGGCGTTGGGTGTAACTTATTCACTATATCTTCTAAACCATTAGTAGTTGTAATTTTAGCCGAAATATCTGTTTTAATGTGTACTATATTTCCCGCTCTAAAAGTATAAGGTTTTGTTACTTCTACATCACAACTATAACCTTGCAACGAGTTTACAATATAATCTGTTACTATTTGTTGCTCATCTCGCTCCTTCTCTTCCCAAATATATTTTTCATCTTCTCTATACATCTGGGTACCTGCAAGTGCTACTGTATGTAAAGTATCACTTTCTACCTTTAACAGTTGCTCTGGGGTTGCTCCCATCCACAAACCCGTCTCGGGAGTATAAAAACAGTACCTAAAAGCATTAGGGTAAGTATGTAGTAAACGTTTATATATTGCTATAACATCAGTAGTATAATCAACTATATTTTCAATTCTAGAAGTTACCAGTTTATCAAAATTTCCACTTTTAATAGCATCGACGCTTTTAGTTACAAGACTTTCAAAATCCTCTTTAGCTTTATTATTAATCGCTACTTCTTTAGGCTCTGAAGCTGTAATTAAATCATCTGAATTTATTTCTGTTGTAAATACATCAGAAATATTTGCAGGAATAAACACTTTATTACCTGTACTAAAAGGAGCAAACACAAACCCTTTAGCATTAAAATCGTTTAAACAATGTACCATATTATCCCTCTGAAAAAGACTTGTTACACTACTTGATTTTGGTTTAGTATATACCACAAATGGCTTTTGTTGCGCTAAGTGGTCTTGTATTCTACTAAAAATATCGGTCATTATGTATAGCGTTTATCCTTTTCTTGGTAATATCATATTGGTAATCTTACAAAGTGAAATTAACCTACCTTCCTCATCTGTAATTTTCACTTCCCAAAGGTGTAAACTTCTCCCCTTGTGTACTATTCTTGCTGTTCCTGTAACTACTCCTTCTCGCTTACTACGCAAATGATTAGCCGAAATTTCAATACCTCTAGCCTCTTGTTTTTCTGGGTTTACAAATAATAGTGATGCAGCACTACCTACACTCTCGGCAAGTGCTACAGTAGCACCACCATGTAGTAACCCCATAGGTTGATGTACTCTTGGATTTACTGGCATTTTAGCTTCAAGAAAACCTTCGCCAGCATCGGTATAAACAATTTCTAAGGTTTCCATTAAGGTATTATCGCAAAAACGATTGCACATTTCGAGTGCTTTTTCTTTATCAAAAGACATATTCATAAATTTGAAATGTAAAAGTACAAAAAGGTCATAAACGAAATATTTAAAAACTCTTAATATTATATCACTACTTCTAATTATTAAACAAACTAAAAACAGAAAACAAGCGTTTACACATAGATAGCTTTTAAAAATTTCAAATTAATAGCTACTTTTACAAAAAATTGTTACTGCTATGCGCAACTGCTTACTATTACTTTTTGCTGGATTTGTATTACTACTTACTTCTTGCCGAAACGACTTTAATTTTGAACCTAGTACTGGAGATTTAGCTTTTTCTCGCGATACTGTATATCTAGATACTGTTTTTACAAACATTGGATCTAGTACCTATACTCTTAAAGTATACAACCGTAGCGATAAAGATATTAGTATCCCTAGTATTCGTTTAGGTGAAGGTGAAGCCTCTAAATACCGCCTTATGGTAGATGGGCTTCCTGGTAAAGTATTTAGTGATATAGAGTTATTAGCCCAAGATAGCATGTATGTTTTTGTAGAAACTACTATTGACTATAATGAGTATATAAATGAAGAGAATAACTTTTTATATGAAGATAAAATAGAGTTTGATAACGGTGATAATTATCAAAAAGTGGAGCTCGTAACACTCGTTCAGGATGCTGTATTTATAAAACCTGATAGACCGCTATCTACTGACATGAAGGAAACGCTTACCATAAGTGGTGAGCCATCAGACATTCAAGGGCATGAATTAGCAACACCCGAAGAGTTACACTGGACAAACGAGAAACCTTATGTAATATATGGTTATGCCTTAGTGCCTAATGGTAGTACTCTTACTATAGATGCTGGCGCAAGAGTACATTTTCATGCAGAATCTGGTTTAATTGTAGATGATTCAGGAACATTAATTGTAAATGGTGCTCCATCTACTACCGAGGCTTTAGAAAATGAAGTAATATTTGAAGGCGATAGACTTGAACCTGAATTTTCAGATGTTTCTGGACAATGGAATGGTATATTCTTACTATCTGGTCAAGAAAACACAATAAATCACTTTACACTAAAAAACGCTACCGTTGGTATTTTAATGGATCGTGTTATTGATAATACCACACCTAAACTGACAATGGAAAACAGTCAAATATATAATTGTACAAACTTTGGTGTCCTAGCAAGAGCAGCAACTCTTACAGGTACTAATTTAGCAATGAACAATTCGGGTGAAGCTTCACTTGCTTGTACATTAGGAGGAACTTATGATTTTAAACACTGTACTTTTGCTAATTACTTTAATAGCTTTAACCAAGTACCTGTTGTATTAAATGACTATAGAATTAATGATGATGTATTACTAATAGGTGATACAGATGCTAGTTTTGATAACTGTATTTTATACGGGTCTGGTAATTACGGACTTTCTTTAGAAAGACAAGCAGATACAGAAGTAAGCTTTAACTGTGAATTTAAAAACTCTTTTATTAAGCTAGTAGATATTGGTAACCGACTTAATAGCAACCCACTTTATCCATTTGATGATAACGATCCTAGTTTAGTAAACTATACAAATTCTATTATAGCTGACAGATCTAGTACAAGCCCTGATTTTGTTGCTCCTAGAGATAACGATCTTAATCTAGGTGAAGAATCTGAAGCGGTTGATGTAGGTACTAACATTGGTATTACTACAGACCTTAACGGACAAGCTAGACCAAACCCTGATACAGGAATTCCTGATATTGGTGCATATGAATATTATGTTACCGAATAGATAATAGGATACTATATCAATATATTTTTTCATAAATTTACATCAACAAACACTAAATAAACTAATTATGAAAAAAATTTGTCTTAGCCTTGCAGTAATTGCTCTAGCATTCACATCTTGTAAAAAAGAGGAAAAAGTAGAGCATGAAACAGAAGCAGGAACAGAAGTGATGAACGATACTATCGATCATGAAGAAGTTATGCCTGAAGAACCTATGGATTCTATAGCTATGCAAGAAGCTTGGATGGAGCATATGACTCCAAGTGACATGCACAAAATGTTAGCAGAAGAAACTGGTGAATGGAATAACGAAATGTCTTTTTGGATGGCACCTGGTGCTCCTGAACAAAATATGGAATCAACATGTGCTATCAAGATGATTTTAGGTGGACGTTATCAAGAAACTAAGTATAGTGGTGATATGGATGGAATGCCTTTTGAAGGAATGGCTACGGTAGCCTATGATAATGCTTCGAAAAAATTTACTTCTACATGGATAGACAACATGGGAACTGGTATGCTAGTAATGACAGGAACTCATGATGCAGATAGCAATACTATGAACTTTACTGGTGAAATGGTAGATGGTATGACTAAAAAAACTAGAGCCGTTCGTGAAGTATATACTATTGTAGACGAAAACACTCGTAAAATGGAAATGTTTTATGACTCTGGTGAAAACGAGTACAAGAGTATGGAGATTACAATGAGAAGAAAATAAGATAATCTTATCAATAAATAATAAAAGCCCTGTTTATAAACAGGGCTTTTATTATTTATTAGCTTTCTTTATCAATTTTAATGCCCAGTCATAATGACTTGATGTTGCTGAAACTAAATAAGCCCCTAAAGAAGTACTGCCTGTCCATTTATATCTTTTCTTTTCGAATAATTCATCATTGGTATGATTAACTATCAAATCCTGAACTTTTTTAAAACTATCTACTAGTAACTCTTTAACTTCGTTAAGGTTCTTACTTTGATATTCTTCCCATATCCATTTATTTAACGCGGGTGTAGTTTTCCAAGTATATCCTTTTGCTGGCATTTCTGGTTTTACTCCAGACATCCCTACTTCATACCAATCCAACATCATTATATGCCAATGATGTAAATGTGCTAAAACATCACGGATATTCCTATTCAGAGTCCCTTCTGGAAATTCTTTAAGCTGTTTATCAGCATCTAAATTTTCTATAAAACTATTTAATTTCTTTAAATTCTCATTACTAAAAAAAATCAATTCTTCTTTTGTTTTGGGTCTAGGCATTATAAATTTTATTTACAATATGTTATTACTCAAAAATAAAAAAAATATCACTCTGCTTACATGACTAATGTTTCCTTCCATATGATTTTATTTAGTATTGTCTTTCAAAAAATTTTAAACTAATTTTGCACTTTCAACAACATAACTACATACTAGATGATTCATTTCTTCGGAAACCAAACCAATACAGTTTTTGCGGTACAGTCGCAAAGCGAGCTTTCGGCAGAAAACATAACTAAATTAAACTGGCTTTTTGGTAACGCACATAAAATAGAAAAATCCGCTTTGACGGATTTTTTTGTTGGTCCGCGCGCTACAATGATAACGCCTTGGAGTACTAATGCTGTAGAGATTACCCAAAATATGGGAATTAAAGGCATTATTCGTATCGAAGAGTTTCTTAAAGTTGAAGAAAACTCTACCGATTTCGACCCTATGTTATCGCAAAAATATAATGGCTTAGACCAGTATATTTTTAGAATAGATATAAAGCCTGAAGCTATTATCGAAATTATAGATATTGCTGCTTATAATGAAAAAGAAGGGCTTGCCCTAAATGAAGAAGAAGTTGAATATCTTGATAATTTAGCTAAAAAACTAGGTAGAAACTTAACTGATTCAGAAGTATTTGGTTTCTCACAAGTAAATTCAGAACACTGTCGTCATAAAATATTCAATGGTACATTTGTAATTGATGGAGAAGAAAAATCTACTTCATTATTTAAAATGATACGTAAAACAGCGGCAGAAAACCCTAACGATATCGTTTCGGCATATAAAGATAATGTAGCTTTTGTAAAAGGCCCACGTGTAGAGCAATTTGCTCCTAAAACTGCTGATAAACCTGATTTTTATGATGTAAAAGAGTTTGACTCTGTTATATCTATAAAAGCAGAAACTCATAACTTCCCTACTACTGTAGAGCCTTTTAATGGTGCTGCTACAGGTGCAGGTGGAGAAATTAGAGATAGACTTGCTGGTGGTCAAGGTTCTTTACCACTTGCAGGAACAGCAGTATACATGACTGCTTATTCTCGATTAGAAGAAAATCGTGCTTGGGAAAATGGTATGAACGAGCGTAAATGGTTATACCAAACCCCAATGGACATTTTAATAAAAGCATCTAATGGTGCTTCTGACTTTGGTAATAAATTTGGGCAACCGCTTATCTCTGGTTCTGTACTAACATTTGAGCATAAAGAAGAAGCTAAAAAATTAGGCTTTGATAAAGTAATAATGCTTGCTGGTGGTATTGGTTATGGTAAGTTAGAACAAGCTGCTAAAGAAAAACCACAAACAGGTGATAAAATAGTTATACTAGGTGGTGAAAACTACCGTATTGGTATGGGTGGTGCTGCTGTATCTTCTGCAGATACTGGTGAATTTAGTAGTGGTATAGAGCTTAATGCTATACAACGTTCTAACCCAGAGATGCAAAAACGTGCTGCTAACGCCGTTCGTGGTATGGTAGAGAGTGAGACAAACACGATTGTATCAATACACGATCATGGTGCAGGTGGACACTTAAACTGCCTTAGTGAACTTGTTGAAGAAACTGGTGGTAAAATAAACCTTGACAAACTTCCTGTTGGAGACCCTACCCTATCTGCAAAAGAGATAATAGGTAACGAGAGTCAAGAACGTATGGGACTTGTTATAGGTCAAAAAGATATTAAAACACTTAAGAACATTGCTGATCGTGAGCGTTCACCAATGTATACTGTAGGAGATGTTACTGGTGACCATAGGTTTACATTTAAATCAGAAACTACAGGTGCAAAACCAATGGATTTTGCACTAGAAGATATGTTTGGTTCATCGCCAAAAACAATAATGACTGATACTACTGTTGCTGTTAATTATAGCGCACCAGCGTATGACGAAAATAAAATACATGATTACGTTAACCAAGTACTACAACTAGAGGCTGTAGCTTGTAAAGACTGGCTTACTAACAAAGTAGACCGATGTGTGGGTGGTAAGGTAGCTAAACAACAATGTACTGGACCATTACAGTTACCATTAAACAACTGTGGTGTTATGGCATTAGATTATGCAGGTAAAGAAGGTGTTGCTACTTCTATAGGGCACTCTCCTATCTCGGCATTAGTAGATCCTGTGGCGGGTAGCCGTAACTCTATCGCTGAAGCATTAAGTAATATTGTATGGGCACCAATGAAAGATGGGCTGAAAGGTGTTTCGCTTTCTGCTAACTGGATGTGGGCTTGTAAAAATAAAGGTGAAGATGCTCGTTTATACGATGCTGTACAGGGTTGTAGTGAGTTCGCTATCGAGCTAGGTATTAATATACCTACTGGTAAGGATTCATTAAGTATGAAACAAAAGTATACTGATGGCGATGTTATTGCTCCAGGAACGGTAATTATATCGGCAGCAGGAAACTGTAACGATATTACTAAGGTAGTAGAGCCTGTATTGAAAAAAGATGGTGGTAATATTTACTACATCAACCTTTCGGGAGATAACTTCAAACTAGGTGGTTCATCTTTTGCTCAGGTATTAAATAAAGTAGGTAACGAAGTACCAACTATTACTAATGCTGCTAACTTTAAAACAGCATTTAACACAATACAAGATTTAATAAAATCAGGTAAAATAGCAGCAGGTCACGATATAGGTAGTGGTGGATTAATCACTACGCTATTAGAAATGAGTTTTGCTGATGTAAATTTAGGGGCTGAATATGACTTAACTAATCTTGATGAAGCTGATGTTATAAAAACATTATTTGCTGAAAACATTGCTTTAGTTATTCAAGCAGATGCAGCTGTTGAAGCTGAATTAAGTAAAAACAATGTAGATTTCACACTTATAGGTTCTCCAAAAGAAGGCAATACTGTTACTATTAAAAACGGTGCTACAAACCTTTCTTTTGATGTTACCGAAACACGTGATACTTGGTTTAAAACATCGTACTTACTTGACCAAAAACAAAGTGGTACCGTAAAAGCTAAAGAACGTTATGATAACTATAAAGTTCAACCATTAAACTATATTTTCCCTACTCATTTTGATGGAAAGAAAGTAACTATAGATAGTACTAAGCCAAGACCTAAAGCAGCTATTATCCGTGAAAAAGGTAGTAACTCTGAACGTGAAATGGCTAACTCAATGTACTTAGCTGGTTTTGATGTTAAAGATGTACACATGACAGATCTTATCTCTGGTCGTGAAACACTAGAAGATATACAATTTATAGGTGCTGTAGGTGGTTTCTCTAACAGTGATGTATTAGGTTCGGCTAAAGGTTGGGCTGGTGCATTTATGTATAATGAGAAAGCTAAAACAGCATTAGAAAACTTCTTTAAAAGAAAAGACACATTATCTGTAGGTATTTGTAATGGTTGCCAATTATTTATTGAACTAGGTATGATAAACCCAGATCATGAAATAAAGCCTCGTATGCTGCATAACGATAGCCATAAGCACGAAAGTAACTTTACATCGGTTACCGTGCAGGAAAACAACTCTATCATGCTAAATACGCTTGCTGGTAGTACACTTGGTGTATGGATAAGTCATGGTGAAGGTAAATTTGAATTACCATATAGCGAGGAGAAATATAACATTGTAGCTAAGTATGCTTATAGTGGTTACCCTGCTAACCCTAATGGGTCTAGCTTTGATACTGCAATGATGAGTAGTAACGATGGACGTCATTTAGTAATGATGCCACACATAGAGCGCTCTATGTTCCAATGGAATTGGGCTAACTACCCTGATGGACGTACTGATGAAGTTTCGCCTTGGCATGAAGCTTTTGTTAATGCGCGTAAGTGGATTGAAAAGAAATAAATTATAATTTCTCTATAATAAAAAACGCCTCCAATATTGGGGGCGTTTTTGTTATTAAATAACATTATTTTCTTTAACATTGTAACTATGAATAATAGTAAACCCATAGCACAAAAATCACGTCTCATCCTGAGAGAACTTACAGAAGAAGATGCTCAACATTAGGAATATCAAATAAAATCACCTCCAGTATTGGAGTGTTTTTTTAAAACTTATTTATGGTAAATACAATTCAAATAATCAAAAGAAGTATTCTGTTAATCTCAAATTTTGTTGTTCCCTATCTACTTTTAATAGTTTTTACAATCATTCAATTTTTATTCTATGGTTCAGGAGCTTCTTCTTCAATATTGTATGAAAAATATCATCACTATTGGGTAAGTAGTTATATTATATTAGGAATTATTCATCTACTTCTATTATGTAGATATATAAAACTTCTAACCCTTCGAGTGAAAATTTTAATCATCATCTGTATAGCAATACCTTATATTCATTGCTCGTCTCTTTTTTAATAAAATTAATTACAGGTGGCATGAAGCTATTCTTAACATACTAAATTAAAAAAGAAAGTATTTCTAATAAAAAAGCACCCCATTAGGATGCCTTTTTATTAACTCAAGTAAATAGTTAAGATTATTATTGTCTCTTTACAAATTTAGTAAGTACTACTATCATTTGTCCGTCAATTTTTCCTTCAACTTGTTCAATGTTATCATGTACTAAGCGAATGTTACGTACCGCTGTTCCCATTTTTGCATTTATAGTAGAACCTTTTACATCTAAATCTTTAATTAGTGTTACCGTATCTCCGTTTTGCAAAATATTACCATTAACATCTTTATGTAACTCTGTTGACCCATCTCCTAAATGATCTCCCATAGCTTTAGCCCACTCTAAATTATCATCTTCCAGATATATCATATCTAGTGCATCAGCAGCCCAACTCTCATTTCTAAGACGACTAAGTATACGCCAAGCCATTACTTGTACCACAGGCACCTCACTCCACATAGAGGTAGGTAAAAAACGTTCCCATAAGGCACTATCTAGTTCCTCTTTCTTCTCTATTTGATTGAAACATTTCTCTGAAATTAAAATAGCACTAGCAGCACCATTGTTTATTGGTGGCACTTCATAAACAACTAAATTGTCTTTTTCTCCGCTTAATTCACATACATTTCCGCTTCGCTCTTTAAGTAAATCTTCTAACTTCATTGGATCGTTTTTATTAGGTATGCAAATATAAAAAAGCCTCCTAATTAGGAGGCTTTTTTATATGGTAAATTAATAACTACTATTTCTTAGCAACTACACTATGATGTTCTGGTTTATAATCTAACAAATACTTCCCTTTAGACTTATCTCCATTAAAAACACATAAATCAGCAAACCAACGTGTTTTCTTTCTAGCTTCATCATTATTCATCCCTTCATACTCTATTCTGTATATAGCCCCAAATAGTGGTGCACGTCCTTCACCATGATGACAGTGTACTAATACTGGATAATTATCAGGATTATCCATAATTTTAAAATATGCCTTAAGTGTTTCTTTATCTGGAATTTGATGCGATGGAACATTAAAGTAATTTGTTCCTTCTATTTTAGCAATAGCCTCTTTTTCTGCAGAAAGTTCATTTGTTACTTCTGGATTATTAACAAGGTCATTTGTACCTGGGTTTCTTAAATCAATTACTGTTTTAATATTATATTCACTAATATAATCAGGTAATTCATCTGGCGGAATAACTCCTGATTTATACACTTTACCTTCAGTAATAGGCTCAAAGTTATGATCTATGTTTACATCATAGACATATTTACCTACGCAAGCCAGTACAAAAATACCAACTAGAATTAATACTTTCTTTTTCATTTCTTAATATTTAGTTTTTTGTCAATAATCCTTTCAAAATAATCTTGTAAGAAAGCTTTACACGCTGTCTCTAGCGAATTCATTTCTTTATTTCGCTTATTTATAAGATTGTTATCTAAATTTTTATCTTCAATATCATAAAAACCTGTTGCCTGCTTACCGTCGAAAGTAAGAATGTAATGACCACGCTGCATGATATAATTATTATTGATATAGCTTATTGTGTAAGGCTCTACCTTATCATCTCCTATCAAACTTCTCCCCCAACTTCTAAAAGGCTTATCATAGCCTATCATATCTATTACTGTAGGGTATATGTCTATCTGTTGTGCTAGTTTACTATCAATTCCTGTAAGACTACCATCTGGCTTATAAATAAGTATAGGGTTTGCTTGTCTATTTATTACTCTTCGGTACTCATCATAAGCTACTTGATTACCATGATCGGCAGTTATAACAAAAATGGTATTATCAAACCATGGCGATTTTTTAGCTTCTTCAAAAAATCGTTTAAAGGCATAATCAGTATATCCTACTGTTTGGTGTATTTGTATCGTTCCTTTAGGAAACTTCCCTTCATATTGACTTGGCACCATATAAGGTTCATGAGAAGAAACAGTAAATACCGTTCCAAAAAATGGTCCTTCTTTTTTATCCAGTTCATCTTTCATAAACTGCATAAATGGTTCATCCCAAATACCCCATGATCCATCAAAATCATCATCATTATTATATTCTGTTTTACCGTAATAATGATCGTAACCTAATATATTACCAAATCCTAAAAAGCCCATAGAGCCATTAGGTGCCCCGTGAAAGAAAGAAGTATCATATCCTTCTTCATTAAGTATAGATACTAACGACTGAATATCTTGGTTAGGATATGGTGATGATGTAAAAGCATCTTTAAAAGATGGTATACCTGCTAAAATCGACGACATACCATGTATCGATTTTGTACCATTAGCAAATGCATTATCAAAAACAAGGCTGTGTTTTGCTAACGAATCTAAAAAAGGTGTATAACTCACATAGCCTGGTATATTTTTATTTTGATTCATACAACCCCAATATTCTCTACCAAAACTTTCAGTTATAATTAATACAACATTAGGTTTTGTTTCAGGGTTATTAGCGTACTGCTTTACAGGTACAAAGTTATTTTGTACTACTTCTTGCGATACAAAGTCTACTTTCTTAAAACTTGTTTTTCCGTATGTTCTAATAATTGCAAATGGAGTATTTAATACCAGATCTCCGTGTTGTACTTTTTCTACGTGACGATTAGCATCTATCACATTAATAGGCCGAGTACTTTTCTTGAAATCTCCTCTTATACCTCCTACTATCATAACGCCAATAAAGACAAATGATAATAATGAAAAAAGAACATATTTTAATTTACCATCTGTTCTTGCAACCTCTTTTATTTTTACCTTTTTATATAAATAAACCCATAAAGAAGCTGTTATCAGGAAAAGAGCGAAAACATGCCAATAGGTTAATAAGAACCTAAAAAACATTCCTCCTTTATTTTCTTCGTTTTTAAGCACATCTACTACTGCTACAGTAGTACGGGCATAGGTATATTTATAATATATAAAATCGGCAAAATTAGTAGCATACGCTATTAAGTTAAAAACAAAATATACCCAAAAAAGTACACGTTGATAGCCTTTTTTAGTATTTATAAATATTGGAATTACTGATAAGAATATGAATAATAAATTCATATATAAAATGGCTGTAGTATCAAAAGCTAATCCATGATAGTATAATGACATAAATTCACCAATACTATCAACTTCAAGAAATTCAGAATTATAAGTAAAAAAAAGAACTCGAGCTACAAAGTAAAACAGGTATGCTAAAAATAGCCTGTAAAATAATGCTTTATACTCTTGTACTCGATAGACATGATTCATTTAAATTAATTCTTAATTACTATTTAACAACTTTTTAACAACGCGGCTAAAATACAAAAATTATGCACTTATCATTAAGAACTTAGTTTTTTTACAATTAATTCATGTTTTTTTTATAATTTGCATAATAAAACGTCATAAATACCATGAATAATATCACCCGATTGTTTGATTTCCCATATTATCAACTCAAAGAACACAATCTTGAAGAGGCATTGGTAACTAAATATGGAGATAAATGGATAAAGACATCTACTAAAGAATATATTAATAAAGCAAATGCATTTTCTCGAGGGCTATTGCGACTAGGTATAAAGAAAAACGATAAAATCGCTGTTATATCCTCTAGTAATCGTACCGAGTGGAATATTGCAGATATTGGTATATTACAAACAGGAGCACAAAATGTACCTGTATATCCTACAATATCTGAAGAGGATTATGAATATATCCTTAATCATTGCGGAGCGATTTACTGTTTTGTATCCGACCAAGAGTTATATGATAAAATATTAAGAATAAAAGATCGACTATCTGCGTTAATAGAGGTATACTCTTTTGATGATATCGATGGATGTAAAAGTTGGAATAACATACTAGAACTTGGTAAAGACGAAAGTAATCAATCAGAAGTAGAAACTATTAAGGATAGTGTACTAGAAGATGAAATGGCTACTATTATTTATACTTCAGGTACTACAGGTAGACCAAAAGGTGTAATGCTATCACACAAAAACATTGTATCGGATGTATTAATGAGTTCAGAACGAGTACCTTTTGAAGCTGGCCAATATAGAGCTTTAAGTTTTCTACCAATATGTCATATTTATGAACGTATGATATTATATCTATACCAATATTATGGAGTATCAATATATTTTGCAGAATCTATAGAGAAAGTAAGCGATAATATTAAAGAGGTTAAGCCTAATGTTATTACTGCTGTACCTAGATTACTTGAAAAAGTATATGATAAAATTATAACTAAAGGTTCTGAACTTAGTGGTATTAAAAAGATGCTATTTTTCTGGGCTGTTGATGTTGGTCTAAAATATGAGCCATACGGTGTTAATGGCGCTATGTATGAATTTAAGCTACGAATAGCTCGAAAACTAATTTTTAGTAAATGGAAAGCAGGTCTTGGTGGAAATTTAGGACTTATGGTATCTGGTAGTGCTGCAATACAACCAAGACTGGCAAGAGTATTTGCTGCTGCCGAAATCCCTGTTATGGAAGGGTATGGATTAACAGAAACCTCTCCCGTTATTTCTGTTAATGATCAACGAAATAATGGTTTCAAAATCGGTACTGTTGGTAAACCTCTTAACGGGGTTGAAGTAAAAATAGCCTCTGATGGCGAGATTTTATGTAAAGGCCCTAATGTAATGATGGGGTATTACAACGATGAAGAAAAAACAAAAGAGGTTATAAGCGATGGTTATTTCCATACTGGAGATATAGGAGAAATTGATGGAGAAGGGTTCTTAAAAATTACTGATAGAAAAAAAGAAATATTCAAAACATCTGGCGGAAAATATGTTGCACCGCAACTTATAGAAAACGCTATGAAACAATCTCGTTTTATAGAACAGTTAATGGTAATAGGAGATGGGGAAAAAATGCCTGCTGCATTTATACAGCCTGACTTTGAGTTTGTAAAGCATTGGGCGAAACGTAAGGGCATAAAAAATGGTGCTACAAATGAAGAAATTGCTAACAACGAAGAGATTAAACAACGAATACTAGAAGAAATAAATACTATAAACAAAAAATTTGGAAGTTGGGAACAAATCAAGAAAATTGAAATAGTTCCTAATACATGGTCTGTAGATGGTGGAGAAATGACTCCTACTCTAAAACTAAAACGTAAAGCTATAAAAGAAAAATATCAAAAACTATATGACAAGATATACCGTAATTAAATAAAAACTGAAAGTCATACAGTTTTATCATATTATATCGCATACACATCTAAAAACTAAACAATATGATAAAATGGTTATCCCGCTTAATAAAGCCAAGGGATGAAGTAGCCATTGTAGAATGGCGAACTAAATACTCCCTATACCGGCATATTCTTACTAATGTAAACACCATTGGTCAGTTACCTAGTACCTATAAGTTACCTGATAATACAAAAACAGGAACTGTAGACAAAGAAAAAGCATCTATTTATGATGTTGAGTTTGAATTTAGACAAGATGATTCTTTAAAAAAAGAATTACAAGATCTTGCTGAAAAACTTAAAAAAATTGCTAACGAAGGGAATCGAGAAGCTGCCGTAGAATTTTATTCTACTATAACTAAATATAGTAATGTTTCATCTATTATAGACGCTTTCCTTGATGAAATATCTAGTCACTCATTAGACATAGAACCTCATCTATTTGCTTTTGCTAAAGATTTGATGTTAAACACAGGACATAAAAATGGTGTTAAATTTGGAATAGCCATACTAGGGCTTTGCCAAAACAAAACCATCATAGAGAAATTAAAAACACTTGGTTTATATAATGAGTTCACACTATATGTAGCTATCTCAATATTAAACCTTAGTGAAAACCCTGAAGGTGATTTATGGGACTTGGGGCGCAGAGTACATGGATGGGGGAAAATTCAGCTAATAGAACGACTCGTTAAAATTTGTAAAACCGAAGAATTGAAAGATTGGTTAATAGATGATGGGTATAAAAACAACATTCACAATCAGCATCTTGCCTGCCTATGTGCTATTTATGGAGAACTCGATAAAAAAGTTAGTATAAATATAATTGATGAAAAATTATATAATAATACTAGAGAAATCTTAAACATACTTCTATCTCCTGGTCCTGCTGATGATATTTCATGTTATCATAACGCACCATCTACAATGTCTAATTTTATAAAGCATTCATACCAACATGCCAATCAGGTAAAAGATTTTATTTTATTACACAAAGTAAAATTATACTTAGACAATCAGTTTATAAGTAATCAAAGAACTAGATGGACTGATTATCAAATAGCAGAATGTCTTTTAGATCTCGATAAAATTATGGATAGTAATATCTGGAAAGTAATTGTTAAAGATATACTTTTAAACCCATATGATAAAGACTATACTGATGCCCGAGAAGCCGCAAGCTTAATGGGGTTAACAGTTATATAATTTAAATTATATAACTGTTATTTATTGCTGCTGAATTTATTTTATAATTTAGCAGCAATAAATAATGATATATTAATGAAACTAAAATTACTACTACAGTTTTTACTATTAGCATTTATACTACAAGGATGTATGTATAGTGGTACTGAAACAATTACTAATAATAATATTACTCCTGAACTTAGAGAAACAATACATATCAAAAATGATAGCCTATTAGATGCACTTTCTAATAGTAATATGAAATCCTTTAAAGCATTAGGTTCTCCAGATTTTGTTAAGCATTTACAAAGCCGCATCAACAATATTGTATGGGCATATAGAAAAGGATATCTAAAAACTGAGTACACTGTATATAATGAATATTATAACAAACATAGTAAAGCTCCAAATAATTCAAAAATAGAATCTGAGGAGGGTGAATTTACTTTTATATACGGTAACAACTCTAAAGAAACTTATGTATCGTTACTAAAAACATCATATGCTGGTATAGCGGATTATCTAATTACAGTTATTTATGAATTAATAGATAATCAATGGAAGTTAAACTACGTACATATAGATCCACTAGGTCAGTACAACAAAAATGCACAACAGTATTTTGAGATCGCTAAAAAGAAAGAAAAGGAAGGCTATATTATAGACGCTTACATTAATTGTGACATTGCCGAAAATTGTCTTACTCCTGCTGGAGAAATGTTAAAGTATGATAATGAAGATAAAATACTCTTTTATCATAAAACATGGAGAGAGCAAATAAATAATGAATATCCATTCCCCCAACATTTAAAAGCTATTAGTAGTTCTCCTACTGTTATGAAGTTTGAACCTGTGAAAAACAGAGAAGGAATGTTTCCTCTATTTACTTATGACACTCAAATACCAATAACAGATACTGTATTACTGAAAATGGAATTTGAAGAAGTAAAACGAGAAATCAGACAACTATATAAAGGACTCGACTTTAATAAAAAATACATTTATTATAGAGTTTATCACGAAGATAACAACAGAGACTATCATGAGTTTAAAGAAGTAAAATAAAAAATACAACCAATATTAAACGCCCCTTATAGGGGCGTTTTTTTATATACACCATTTCATCATTATTCGTTATATTTACATATAGATCGAAGATCTAAATAACCCTAAAACCCAAACCACGATTACGAAAAACAACATTTCATGACAATGCATATATTGATGATTAAATAATTTAAGAAAATAACATATTATTCATTAAAAATAAAAAAACATTATTTTAATATGCATGCATACTATTTTTCGTATATTTGAAAAACGATACTTTTTATGAAAGACAAAACAATAGATTATATACTAAGAGCAACATGGCAGGCAGTAGCAAGAATGTATAATGAAGAGGCCTCTAAATATGGAGCTACGATGTCCATTGGTTTTGCCTTATTATCTATTGATAAAGAAAAAGGGATATCATCTACCGCACTAGGGCCGCAAATGGGAATGGAACCTACAAGCTTAACTCGAACATTAAAATCGATGGAAGAGAAAGGTTTAATAGTACGAAAGAAAAATCCTGTAGATGGAAGAGGTGTGATTATACATCTTACCGAGCTGGGCAGAGAGAAAAGAGAACTATCTAAAACTACAGTACTAAAATTTAATGATATTGTAAAAGAGCATGTGTCGCAAGAAAAATTAGACCATTTTACTGAAGTAGCTGAAGTAATTAACGGATTAATCTCTGAAAAGAAAATTTATGCTACAGATGATAGCAATAAGGATGAAACTGTGAACAAATAAAATAGGCTAAACAAACAAAAACTATTATAACAAATGAAACGCACTATTAAAAAAGTAGCCGTTATTGGCTCAGGTATTATGGGATCAGGTATAGCCTGCCATTTTGCTAATATTGGTGTAGAAGTTCTTTTGCTAGATATAGCTCCTAAAGAGCTTACAGAGGCAGAAACCAAAAAAGGACTTACTCTGCAAGATAAAATGGTTAAAAATAGAATTGTTAACCATCATCTTACTACTTCGTTAAAATCGAAGCCCTCCCCTATTTATCATCAAAAATTTGCTTCACGTATAACTACAGGAAATCTTGATGATGATTTATCTAAAATCGCTGATGTCGATTGGATTATTGAAGTTGTAGTAGAACGATTAGACATAAAACAAAAAGTATTTGAACAAATAGAAAAGTACCGTAAAGCTGGTACAATTATTACCTCTAACACCTCAGGAATTCCAATTAAGTTTATGAGTGAAGGAAGAAGTGAAGATTTCCAAAAACATTTCTGCGGAACACACTTTTTTAACCCACCACGTTACTTAAAACTTTTCGAAATTATACCAGGTCCTAACACTTCGCAAGAAGTATTAAACTTTTTAAATAACTATGGTGAAAAGTTCTTAGGTAAAACCACAGTAGTAGCTAAAGATACACCTGCCTTTATTGGTAACCGTATAGGTATATATGGTATTATGAGTATGTTTCATCAGGTAAAAGAAATGGGGCTTACAATAGAGGAAGTTGATAAACTTACAGGACCTGTAATTGGTCGCCCTAAATCAGCTACTTTTCGTACTGTAGATGTAGTAGGACTTGATACTTTAGTACATGTTGCTAATGGTATTTATGACAACTGCACTAACGATGAAGCTCATGAACTATTTAAAGTACCTGACTTTGTTAACGCAATGATGGAAAACAAATGGTTAGGTAGTAAAACAAAACAAGGCTTTTACAAAAAAGAAGGTAAAGTAATTACATCTTTAGACCTCAACACGTTAGAATATAGAGAGAAACAAAAAACTTCTTTTGCAACATTAGAGCTTACTAAAAATATAGACAGACCTATAGATCGTTTTAAAGTACTTGTAAAAGGTACTGATAAAGCAGGAGAGTTTTACCGTAAAAACTTTACAGGTATGTTTGCTTATGTAGCCAACCGTATTCCTGAAATTACCGATGACCTTTACAAGATTGATGATGCCATGAAAGCAGGTTTTGGTTGGGAAAATGGTCCTTTCGAAATTTGGGATGCCATAGGCGTAGAAAAAGGTGTCGAGCTAATGAAAGCCGAAGGGCTTGAGCCTGCTAGTTGGGTAAATGACATGATTGCATCTGGTAGTACTAGTTTTTATACCGTTAAAGAAGGGAATACTTACTACTATGATATAGAATCTAAATCACAGCAAAAAGTGCCTGGTCAAGACTCATTTATTATCCTGAATAACATTCGTGAAACCAAAAAAGTGTGGAGTAATAACGAAGCTATTATAGAAGATTTAGGCGATGGAATTTTAAACTTAGAATTCCAGAGCAAAATGAATACCATAGGTGGCGGAGTATTACAAGGTATTAATAAAGCTATCGATCTTACCGAAAAAGAATATGATGGTCTAGTAATAGGAAATCAAGCAGCTAACTTCTCTGTAGGAGCAAATATCGGAATGATATTTATGATGGCTGTAGAACAGGAATATGATGAGCTAAACATGGCTATAAAAATGTTCCAAGATACTATGATGCGTGTTCGCTATTCTTCTACTCCTGTAGTAGTAGCACCGCACGGTATGACACTAGGTGGTGGATGTGAAATGAGCATGCATGCTGATAAAGTAGTTGCTGCTGCCGAAACATACATTGGTTTAGTAGAATTTGGAGTAGGTGTTATTCCTGGTGGTGGTGGTTCTAAAGAAATGACACTACGTGCAGCGGATACTTTTAGAAAAAATGATGTAGAGCTTAATGTATTACAAGAATACTTCCTATCTGTTGCTATGGCAAAAGTATCAACCTCAGCTTATGAAGCTTTTGATACTGGAGTATTACAAAAAGGTAAAGACATTATTGTAGTAAATAAAGACAGACAATTAGCTGAGGCTAAGAAACACGCTAAACTACTTGCCGAAGCTGGTTATACACAACCTATACGCCGTAAGGATGTAAAAGTATTAGGTAAACAAGCACTAGGTATGTTCTTAGTAGGTACTGATAGTATGGAAGCGGGTAACTATATAAGTGAACACGATAAGAAAATAGCTAATAAGCTAGCCTATGTTATGGCTGGTGGCGATTTAAGTGAACCTACACTAGTAAGCGAACAGTATTTATTAGACTTAGAACGCGAAGCTTTTCTATCACTATGTACTGAACGTAAAACTTTAGAACGTATACAGCATATGCTAACTAAAGGAAAACCGCTAAGAAACTAGTAACACGCTATAATATCTAAAACCGAAACAATGAAAACAGCATATATAGTAAAAGCATACAGAACGGCAGTAGGTAAAGCACCTAAAGGCGTATTCCGATTTAAACGACCTGATGAACTGGCAGCAGAAACCATTGAGCATATCATGAAAGAACTGCCTGATTTTGATAAAACTCGTATTGACGATGTTATTGTAGGTAATGCAATGCCAGAAGCTGAACAAGGTTTAAACTTTGCCCGTCTTATATCACTTATGGGACTTAAGGTTGAAGATGTACCTGGTGTAACAGTAAACCGTTACTGTGCATCGGGACTAGAAACTATTGCTATGGCTACAGCTAAAATACAAAGCGGTATGGCCGATTGTATTATAGCAGGTGGTGCAGAAAGTATGAGTTATATACCAATGGGAGGTTACAAACCTGTACCCGACTATAAAGCTGCTAAAGACGGAAATGAAGACTATTACTGGGGTATGGGTCTTACCGCTGAAGCAGTAGCTAAAAAATATAATGTTAGCCGAGAGGATCAAGACAAGTTTGCCTATGAATCGCACCAAAAAGCGCTAAAAGCACAGGCAGATGGTAAGTTTGATAAACAGATTGCCCCCATAACTGTAGATCAAGTATATATAGACGAGAACGGTAAAAAAGCTACAAAAAGCTATACCGTTACTAAGGACGAAGGTCCACGTGCTAACACCTCTATCGAAGCGCTTGCAAAATTGCGTCCTGTTTTTGCTGCTGATGGTAGCGTTACTGCAGGTACATCGTCACAAATGAGTGATGGTGCTGCCTTTGTAATGGTAATGAGTGAAGAAATGGTTAAAGAACTAAACCTTGAACCAATTGCTAGAATGGTTAGTTATGCCGCTGCAGGTGTAGAACCAAGAATAATGGGAATAGGTCCTGTAAAAGCCATACCAAAGGCATTGAAACAAGCAGGAATGAAGTTAGATGATATTAACCTTATTGAACTTAACGAAGCCTTTGCATCGCAATCGCTTGCTGTAGTGCGTGAGCTAGGTATTAATACAGATATAGTAAATGTAAATGGTGGTGCAATTGCACTAGGTCATCCACTAGGATGTACAGGAGCAAAACTATCAGTACAGTTATTTGACGAAATGAAACGCCGTGGCGATAAATATGGTATGGTAACCATGTGTGTAGGTACAGGTCAAGGTGCAGCAGGAATATATGAGCTTCTTTAAGTTCATTTCATATCTATTTAAAGTCCATAATTAAAAAAATATTCAGATGAGTGATATAGCAAGAGGAGGTCAATTCCTTGTAACAGAAACAAAATGTGAAGATATATTCACACCCGAAGATTTTTCGGAAGAGCAGATTATGATGCGTGACTCGGTTAAAGAATTTATTGACCGTGAGATATGGCCTAATAAAGATCGTTTTGAGAAAAAAGATTATGCCTTTACCGAAGAGTCAATGCGAAAGGCAGGAGAACTTGGTTTTCTTGGCGTAGCCGTACCTACAGAGTATAATGGTATGGATATGGGCTTTGTTTCGACTATGTTAGTTTGCGATTACATTTCTGGAGCTACAGGCTCCTTCTCTACTGCTTTTGGAGCTCACACAGGTATTGGTACTATGCCAATAACGTTATATGGAACTGAAGAACAAAAACAAAAATATGTCCCAAAATTAGCTACAGGTGAATGGTTCGGTGCTTATTGCCTTACCGAACCAGGTGCTGGTAGTGATGCTAATTCTGGTAAAACAAAAGCTGTATTATCTGACGATGGTACACACTATAAAATAAGTGGGCAAAAAATGTGGATATCTAATGCAGGGTTCTGTAATGTATTCATTGTATTTGCTCGTATAGAAAATGATAAAAACATTACAGGGTTTATTATAGAAAATAATCCTGAAAATGGAATCTCTCTAGGAGAAGAAGAACACAAACTAGGTATTAGAGCCTCCTCTACCCGCCAGGTTTTCTTTAGTGAAACTAAAGTACCTGTAGAGAATATGCTTTCTGAGCGTGGTAATGGTTTTAAAATAGCCATGAACGCTCTTAATGTAGGGCGTATAAAACTAGCTGCTGCATGTTTAGATGCACAACGTAGAACAATTGCTAACTCTGTTAACTATGCAAACGAACGTGTACAGTTTAAAACACCTATAGCCAACTTTGGTGCTATTCGTGCTAAACTTGCTGAAATGGCTATGAGTTGTTATGCTGGTGAAAGTGCTAGTTATAGAGCAGCAAAAAATATTGAAGATCGTATTAATGCTCGTATGGCAAAAGGCGAAAGCCATCAAGATGCAGAGCTTAAGGGTGTAGAAGAATTTGCTATTGAATGCTCTATACTTAAAGTAGCAGTATCTGAAGATATACAAAACTGTTCTGACGAGGGTATACAAATATTTGGAGGTATGGGCTTCTCTGAGGATACTCCAATGGAAAGTGCTTGGAGAGATGCTCGTATTGCTCGTATTTATGAAGGTACTAATGAAATCAACCGTATGTTATCGGTAGGGATGCTTATTAAAAAAGCTATGAAAGGTCATGTAGACCTTTTAGGTCCTGCCATGAAGGTTGCCGAAGAATTAATGAGTATACCATCATTTGATATACCAGATTATTCAGAGTTATTTGCTGAAGAAAAAGAAATGATTGTAAAGCTTAAAAAAGCTTTCCTTATGGTTGCTGGTAGTGCCGTACAAAAATATGGTCCTGAACTAGAAGAACATCAACAACTACTAATGGCTGCTGCTGATATTCTTATCGAAATATATATGGCTGAGTCTACTATATTACGTACAGAGAAATTAGCAAAAAGTAAAGGAAAAGAAAACGTGAAAGAGCAAATAGCTATGGCACAACTTTACTTATACAAAGCTGTAGATATTGTAAACGATAAAGGTAAAGAAGGTATTGCCTCTTTTGCCGAAGGTGATGAACAACGCATGATGCTAATGGGGCTTAAACGTTTTACTAAGTATACTAACTTACCAAATGTTATTGCACTAAGAGAAGTTATTGCTGCAAAAATAGTAACCGAAAACAGTTACCCGTTTTAACTTAGAAGTTTTAGTTTAGTTAATTTTAATACTGAAAACTCCTTAATGCATACGCATTAAGGAGTTTTCCTTTTTATAGCTTTAAAAATCATATAGATGTTTTAAAATAAAATAGTTAATTTTAGCTTATGACTTTATTATCAAAAATAGTAGTTGCTTTTATAGCTATCATACATATCTACATTCTTTGGTTAGAAATGTTTGGATGGATGACTAGAGCTAAAAAAGTATTTAGAAAATTCCCTCCAGAACTTTTTGCTGCAACAAAAACTATGGCTGCAAATCAAGGTTTGTATAATGGATTTTTAGCAGCTGGGTTATTATGGTCATTATTTATTACCGATGCTACTTGGAGTATTAATATAGCTACCTTTTTCTTAGGCTGTGTATTAATAGCTGGTATGTATGGAGCAACAACAGTACAAAAAACTATTTTATATGTACAGGCTGTACCTGCAATAATTGGTTTATTTTTGATCCATATTTTATAAAACTCAACTCATGAAAAAAGGACATATTATTTTAGTGTTTCTTTTAGGAACATTCCTAACATTTTTAGGAGCATTATTTAAATTACAGCATTGGCCATACGGAACATTTTTTCTTAATATAGGACTTATTGTACAAATTATAGCAGCAGTAATGGTAGTTATTAAGCTTTTCAAGAAAGCCAAAAACAAGAAGGTTAAATAAATTACTCTTCAATAATGAATAATAGAAATGGAATTAAAAGAACTTACAACAGATAGACTCAAATTACGTATAGTAACAGCTGATACTTACAATTATATTTTTGAAAACTTTAATGATAACAAAATTAAGAACTTTTTAGGTCTTGAGTCTGATGAAGCATTAAAAGAAGAAAAAGAAAAATATACAAAAGGAGTTACTACCTATAATAGATCTTTTGTTCATTTTTATATCATAGAACCTGATACTAATAAGGTTATTGGTTGGAGTGGTTACCATACTTGGTATACCGACCATAACCGTGCAGAAATTGGTTATTCATTATTTGATGACACTCATAAACGAAAAGGGTATATGAGTGAACTATTACCTGTTTTACTTCAATATGGGTTTGAAACGATGAAGTTGTACCGAATAGAGGCTTTTGTAGGTAAAGATAATTCCCCTTCTAAAAGACTAATGGATAAGTTCAACTTTATAAAAGAAGGTCACTTAAGAGAGCATTATTGTAATAAGAGTACTGGAATTATGGAAGACTCTCTTGTATATTCTTTATTACAACATGAATATAATAAATAAAAAAGAGGGGTTTTTCAACCCCTCTTTTTTGTATTACTCAACTACGCTTTCATCAAGTTGTAAATTATTAAGGAAAGCTATTGTGTTTTCTATATCATAATGTAGTATTCTATCATCTTCTACTAGTGGTACTTCCTCTCTATATGATTTTATAAAAGATTCTATAAACTCACTCGATTTTAGAGGTCTTCTAAATTCTAGTGCTTGCGAAGCATTCATAAGCTCTATAGCTAGTATACGCTCTAAGTTGTCTATAATACGTAATGCTTTAGTTGCTGCATTAGCTCCCATACTTACATGGTCTTCTTGCCCGTTAGATGAAACTATACTATCTACACTAGATGGTGTTGCTAATTGCTTGTTTTGACTTGCAATACTTGCCGCAGTATACTGTGGTATCATAAAGCCTGAGTTAAGCCCAGGGTTAGACACCAAGAATGGTGGTAAACCACGTAATCCTGAAATTAACTGATATGTACGTCTTTCTGATATACTACCTAGTTCTGCTAACGCTATACCTAAAAAATCTAGTGTTAACGCTAGTGGCTGCCCGTGGAAATTACCTCCTGACACTATTTCGTCACTTTCTATAAATATATTAGGGTTATCTGTTACAGAATTGATTTCTGTACGGAATACCTTTTTCACATAGTATATAGTATCTTTTGTTGCACCGTGTACCTGTGGAATACAACGGAAAGAGTAAGGATCTTGTACATGCTCTTTATCTTGAGCTATAATTTCACTACCTTCTAATAACTCATTAAAACGTTTTGCTGTAACTATTTGCCCTTTATGAGGACGAACCATGTGTATTAGTTCATTAAATGGTGATATACGACCATCGAACCCTTCTAATGATATAGCCCCTATTACATCGGCTAAATAAGCATACTTAATCGATTTTAATAAAATATGCACTCCATAAGCAGCCATAAACTGAGTACCATTAAGTAATGCTAATCCTTCTTTAGATTGCAATACTATAGGCTCCCACCCCATTTTCTGTAATACTTTCTCTGCTGGTTGACGGAATCCATCGGCATATACCTCACCTAATCCTAATAACGGAAGTGATAAGTGTGCTAACGGTGCTAAATCGCCCGATGCTCCTAACGATCCTTGTGTATATACTACTGGTAATATATCGTTATTATAAAAATCAATTAATCGCTCTACAGTTTGCAATTGCACACCCGAGTGGCCATAGCTTAATGACTGTATTTTTAATAATAACATTATTTTAACGATCGCTTCTGGTGTTTCTTCACCAGTACCACAAGCATGCGATTTTACAAGGTTTTCTTGTAATTTAGATAAATCGTTATTTGATATTTTCACATTACATAAAGAACCAAAACCAGTGTTTATACCATAAATAGGTTCTTTGTGCTCCTTCATTTTTTCATCAAGATATGTACGACATTTTTCAATATTCATCTTAGCCTCTTCAGACAGTGCTAACTTCTTTCCTTGCGAAAGAATTTCTTGTACTATTTCTAATGATAAAATTTCTGAGCTTATATAATGTATTGTTTCCATTTCCTGAATTAATTTGAGAACCTCAAAATTCACTATTCCTTAATTAAAAAACAACCTTTTTATGATTTTTCATTTATTTAATTCTATACAATAACATTAACATAAACTTGGCTAAAACAGTCTGTAACGAAGCGTAACTTTATAATGAATATTAAATATTATCAGTTT
Organism: Flavobacterium sp. MedPE-SWcel; assembly: GCA_001874325.1. Lineage (GTDB taxonomy): Bacteria > Bacteroidota > Bacteroidia > Flavobacteriales > Flavobacteriaceae > Flavobacterium. The sequence continues at coordinate 80,353 of MPCW01000002.1, forward strand.
TTCATTATTTTTAAAGTAAGTTTTTCAATAATTTAGCATCATCAAACACTATTACAAATAAATTAGATGAAAAATACCGCGCTTACGCACATTCACGAAGCATTAGGGGCTAAAATAGTTCCGTTTGCTGGTTATAATATGCCTGTACAATATGAAGGGGTTACTGCTGAACACGAAACTGTGAGAAACGGAGTTGGTGTTTTTGATGTATCACATATGGGTGAATTCCTATTAAGTGGACCAAAAGCATTAGACCTTATACAAAAAGTATCTAGTAACGATGCTTCTGTACTTACTGTAGGTCGTGCACAATACTCTTGTATACCTAATGAAGATGGTGGAGTTGTAGATGACCTTATTATATACCGTATTAAAGAAGAAGAATACCTATTGGTAGTTAATGCTTCTAATATCGAGAAAGATTGGAACTGGATTTCGTCTAAAAACGATATGGGTGTAGACATGCGTAATATATCTGATGATTACTCATTACTTGCTATACAAGGTCCTAAAGCTGTAGAGGCTATGCAAGCATTAACATCTGTAGATCTTTCTACTATAAAGTACTATCACTTTGAAGTAGCAGATTTTGCAGGGATAGAACATGTTATTATCTCGGCTACTGGTTATACAGGTAGTGGTGGTTTCGAAATATATGCTAAAAACTCTGAGATAGAGCAAATATGGAATAAAGTATTTGAAGCTGGCGCTTCACACGGTATTAAGCCAATTGGGCTTGCTGCTCGTGATACTTTACGTTTAGAGATGGGCTTTTGCCTTTATGGTAACGATATTAGTGATACTACTTCTCCTCTTGAGGCTGGATTAGGTTGGATAACTAAATTCACTAAGGAGTTTACCAATTCAGCTGCACTTAAACAGCAAAAAGAAGAAGGTGTTACACGTAAACTAGTTGGTTTTGAACTTACTGAACGAGGAATACCTAGACATGATTATGAAATTACAGATAAAGAAGGAAATGTAATCGGTATAGTAACATCAGGTACTATGTCTCCTTCTCTTAATAAAGGTATTGGTCTTGGTTATGTACCAATGGCTTATGCTAAAGCTGATAGCGAAATATACATTAGAATACGTAAAAAAGATGTTGCCGCAAAAGTGGTAAAACTTCCATTCTATAAAAAAGAATAGCCTATGAGGAAAATTGTCGCGCTTGCCTTATTGTTTTCATTTAATATGAAAGCACAAAACCATGAAAAAGCTTGCGACATTTTTTCTAGAATAAATAACGTGTTACAATCACGTCACATTCAGCCTAAACCGGTAGACGATAGTCTATCGGTTTATGTTTTTAATACAGTCATAAATAACCTTGATAAAAACCACACTCTGTTTTTACAAGAAGACTACGACAAGCTTGCGGTACATAAAAACAAACTTGACGATTATTTAAAAAATAAAGACTGTTCTTTTTTTGAAGACTTTATTGTTACTTACAAAATGGCATTACTTCGAAAAAAAAAGATTGTAAAAGACATAATTGCCTCTCCTCTACCTTACACTACTAACGATACTATTTTTTATTCTAAAAAAGCGTTTCCGTATAAAACCAAAATTGAAACCAATAAAAAATATTTTTGGAAAAGAATAATATATGACATACTCGAAGATGTAGCGAAACTTAGTAAAAATAAAGACTCGTTAAAACTTCATCTAAATAAATTAGGTAAATTATCTAAAGATAAAATTGGAGAATCATACCTCTGCAAAATTGATAATTATTTAAATCCTACCGAAGGTTTAGACAATAGTATTTACAATCGTTTCTTTTCTACTTTCTGTTCTTATTTCGATCCTCATTCTACTTATTTTAATTATAACGAGAAAGCCTCATTTGTTTCAGGTATATCATCAAAAAACTATTCTCTTGGCATTTATGTAAGTCAAAATGAAAAAGGAGAAATTATAATCGAAGAAATTATACCTGGTGGACCAGCTTATAAAACCAACAGAATAACAAAAGGTGACCAGATATTAAAACTAACTGCTAACGACTTAGAATATACTGTTTCTTGTGCTTCGATAACCTCTATTACTAACATTGTATTTTCTGACACATATCGTACTGTAGATCTTACATTACGCAAAAAAAATGGAGTTGTATATTCGATAAAGCTCGATAAAAAAATAATGAAGTCTGATAACCATAGCGTGTATAGCTATATACTGGGAGATACTATTCCTATTGGTTATATAAAAGTACCTAGCTTCTACTCTTCCTTTAATAACACTAAAAATAAAGGCTGTGCTGCCGATGTAGCTAAAGAGGTAATAAAACTAAAAAAACAAGATGTAAAAGGAATTATTATAGACTTACAAGACAATAGTGGTGGTTCTATGGACGAGGTTATTAGTATGGTTGGTATGTTTATAAATTTCGGTCCTATTAGTATTATAGCTGGCAAAAATGGTAATAAAAATATAATAAAGGATTATAACAGAGGAATGCTTTATAATGGCCCTCTGCTTGTATTAACAAATGGCTATTCAGCTTCTGCTAGTGAATTCTTTTCTGGCGCTATGCAAGAGCATAACCGAGCTATAATAATAGGTACAACTACTATGGGTAAAGCAAGTATGCAAACCATACTTCCTCTTTATAAAAATGATGATAATAAAGACTTTGTAAAAGTCACTATAAATAAATTCTATCAAATAACTGGTAAAAGCAGTCAATATTCAGGTATAGTACCACATATAACCTTACCCGTATTTTTTGATAAACAATTACCCCGAGAAAGTACCCTTCCGAATGCTCTTAAAAACGATACGTTAAGTAATGGCTTAAATTTTAAGCCTGTACCCGACCCTATACTTAAAAACTTAATTGCAAATAGTAAAAAAAGAATAGCATCTGATTCGCTCTTTAACAAAACAAAAAGTATTAATAGTCGTATCGATAAACTATATACTAACGACAAGCCTCCGTTAGTAGTAACATTTGATTCTGTTTTTGACGATGTACATATAATAGACAATTTATGGAATGAAATAATTACTGTTTTAAACAAAAAGAATAACTTTAAAGTTACTGCTTCATCATCTGTAAAAAGAAATACACTTACAGATGAGTTTTATAAAAGCATGAACGAATATAAAATAAGACTACTCAAAACAGACCCTTTTATATATGAAGGTATTAAAATACTAAATGACTTTATTACAATGGAAAAGCACTAAAAACACTACAAAATGAATTGCAATTGTTTTTGAAAAAACAATCAATAAGTTTATTTTTGTGCTGCAAACAAATAAATTATGGGAAGAGCGTTCGAATTTAGAAAAGCTAGAAAAATGAAACGTTGGTCAGCAATGGCTAAAACGTTTACACGTATAGGTAAAGATATTGTTATTGCTGTTAAAGAAGGAGGACCAAACCCTGATAGTAACGCAAGACTAAGAGCTGTAATACAAAATGCTAAGGCAGCAAACATGCCTAAGGATAATGTAGAGCGTGCTATAAAAAAAGCATCTGATAAAGATACTGCTAATTATAAAGAAGCATTATTTGAAGGTTATGCACCACATGGTATTGCTATACTTATAGAAACTGCTACTGATAATAACAACCGTACTGTTGCTAACATTCGTAGTTACTTTAACAAATGTAATGGTACTATGGGGACACAAGGCTCTGTAGAATTTATGTTTGACCATACTTGTAATTTCCGTATTCCTGCCGAAGGTCAAGATGTAGAAGAGCTTGAACTAGAAATGATAGACTTTGGTGTAGAAGAAATTTTTGCTGATGAGGATGGCATCATAATGTATGCTCCTTTCGAAAGCTTTGGAACTATACAAAAAGAACTTGAAAGTAGAGAGCTTGAAATACTTTCTTCTGGATTTGATAGAATACCTCAGGTTACAAAACAACTTAATGAAGAGCAAGTTGCTGATGTAGAGAAATTACTTGAAAAAATTGAGGAAGATGATGATGTAATGAATGTATATCACTCTATGCAAGAATAAGTTTAAACTTATATACCTAATATAGAAAGCTGTCCGTTTGGACAGCTTTTTTTATATTTATAATAATCATAATTCGGCTTGCCCTTATTTAAAACCTATAGTTTTTAATTTAAATAATGTAAAACTGTAACATTTTGAAAAACTAACTGTCATTATAATAAACCGAAAAACAAAAAGTTGATAGCTGCCACTACTGATATAAATGAGTTAATTGTTCTTTGTCAAAAAGGAAACAGTAATGCTCAATATGAAATATACAACGCCTATTATAAGGCTATGTATAACATTGCTTTGCGCATTGTTAAAGATGGACATTGGGCAGAAGATATAATGCAAGAGGCATTCTTAAAAGCTTTTACAAAACTAGATACATTTAAAGGCGAAGTAACTTTTGGGGCATGGTTAAAAAGAATAGTAATTAACCATAGTCTTGATAATTATAAAAAATTAAATAAAGAAGCCTTAACGCCACTAGAAGATGTATTATATAAAGTAGAAGACAATGATGATGAAACAAGTAATGATACTGTTGACTTTACTCAAGTAAAAATAGAACAAGTTAAATCAGCTATAAACTCTTTAAAAGAGAGTTACAGAATAATACTTACCCTGCTATATATAGAAGGATATGACCAAAGTGAAATATGCGAAATATTAGATATAACTTCTAGTAACTGTCGTACAACCATAAGCAGAGCTAAAAATAGCCTGATAACAAAATTGAATGCATAATGATCTATAATAAAGATAATCTAGATAATTTATTTAACCAACTAGAAAATAGTTGGGATACAGAAGAGCCTGCATATGGACATGATAAACGTTTCGTAAAACGTTTAGAAAGTAAAAAAACAAACAATAAAAAATTATGGCTAACAATAGTAACACCCATTGCTGCTACTATAGCCATACTACTAGGTGTTTTTATTACTTATAGCCCAGACAAGACTATTCAGGAACCTCAAGTAGCTGAACTTTCGCCTGAAGTTAAAGAGACACAACTTTACTTTGCTTCAATTATTAAAAAAGAAATGGAAAAGGTCGAAAAAGAGAGTACACCGGAAACAAAAAAAATAGTACAGGATGCACTCTATCGTATGGAGCAGTTAGAAAAAGACTATGATAAACTAACATTAGAGTTATCCGAAAAAGGAGAAAATAAGAGAATAATCCACGCTATGATAACCAACCTGCAGATAAGGATATCATTCTTGGAGGAAGTATTAATAAGAATAGAAAACATCAAGAAAATAAAAAACAAACATTATGAAAACGCTCAAGCTTAAAATCATATTACTTTTACTTGTCACACCTTTTGTTATGATGGCAGGTGGCGATAATAAAGGTAAATATAAAAGAGAACGAAAAATAAGTGAATCTTATACTGTAAACCCTGATGCATCATTATTTGTAGATAACAAATACGGAAGCATATTTGTAACCACATGGGATGAAAATAAAATAGCTATTGATGTTTCAATAACAGTTAGTGGAAATAGAGAAAGAACCGTAGATAAAAGGTTTAATAGTATTGATGTTGACTTTAGTGCAACACAAAAAAGCGTAAATGCTAGAACAAGAATAGGTCGTTTCTCTGGAGGAAGTATAAACTTAGAAATAAATTATACTATAAAAATACCTAAAAATGGTACTGTAGACCTAGACAATATGTATGGAGATATTAAACTCGGTAAAATTAATGGAAGAGCTCTTATAAAATGTAAGTATGGTGATTTTAGTGCCGATTCATTAAATAATAATAGTAATAATATAAATGTACAATATGGTAGCTTTATAACTGATTTTATGAAATCAGGGTTGCTTAGAGCTCAATATTCTGAAGTAAGAATGGATAAAAGTGAAAATCTAGAAACTAGATGTGAATATACCGACCTTACAATTAATGATGTTGAAAACATAAAATACATTTCAAATTATGGAAATGTAAGAATTGGTACAGCCAAACAAATTTCAGGTGAATCTAGTTATTCTGATTTTAAAATTGATAAACTACATGAATCAATTGATATAAAAATTGAATATGGCGATGTAAAAGCTAGTATGGCTAAATCTGTAAAAAATGTATTAATTGATGCATCTTATACTGATGTACTTATCGATTATGACCCAAATACAAGTTTTGATTTTGAATTTTGGTTAGAGTATGGTAGTCTTAATACTAAAGCAGATCTAAAATATAGTATTAAAAAAGAAAATCATTATAAAGGGTACTATGGTACTAAAGGTCGTGGTAAAATTAATGTAAAATCTGAATATGGAGCTATTAATATAAAAATGTAAATAATATACAACCCTTTGATTTATATAAACGTCTATTAAAATACAACAACAATCAACCTCATAAAAAAGAGGTAATCATATCATCAATCAAAAAACGTTTATCATGAAAAAAGTAATTTTATTAATCATCTTACTGTACTCTTCTTTAGTAGTAATGGCTCAAGAAACTCAACAACCCATACATGGGAATAATAATAAAATTAAAGAAGTTAAAGACATAAAATATTTTAATAGAATAGTTATAGATGGTCCTTTTCAAGTAAAGCTAATCAAAAGTATAAATGCTAATAACATTATACTAAAAGGGTCAGAAAATATTATATCGCTCATAAAAGTAACTACAACAGATGATGGTTTACTTACTATTGCTTTACCTAATAACATAAAACTGAAAGGGCATAAAAACAATAAAATAAAAATAAGAGTACCCTATAACACTGAATTAAAAGAAATTAATCTCATTGGGAGTGGTAAAATTTTTGGTAAAAACACTTTTTATAATGATTTAATGGTACGTCTAAGCGGCACAGGTAACATCAATATCAACCTTAAAAATAAGAAAATAGAAGCAATAGTATTAGGGTCAGGTTGCATTACATTAAATGGGAAAACTAATGACTTTACCTGTAAACTTATAGGTTCTGGAACTATTAATGCAAAGCAACTCAAAGCAAATATAGTAGACGCTATAATATCTGGTGCAGGTAATATCAAAACAAAATGCAATAAAAGCATAAAAGGAAAAATCAGTGGTACAGGTATTTTAACATTTACTGGCAACCCTGATGAAAAAAGTTTTAAAAGAATAGGATCGGGCGAATTTAAAGCGTTTTGATTTTATATTTTCATTTCGACAAAAAACCCATCCTAATTAGGATGGGTTTTTTAATATATTGATTTCTGTAAACAGTTTAAGAAACTCTATTAGTTATTCTATTTACTTTATAAATTCAATTTTTTGTGCTGCTTCTAGGTTTACACTATCAAAGAAACCTTGCTCATTCATCCAGTCATCACTAAATACTTTACTCATGTATCGTGATCCATGATCTGGGAATATTAATATCACATTACTATCAGCATCAAACTCACCTTCTTCGGCATACTGTCTAACAGCTTGTAAAACAGCTCCACTTGTATATCCTACAAATAAACCTTCAGTTTTAGCAATATGTCTTGCTGCATGCGCACTATCTTCATCAGATACTTTGATAAATTTATCAATAACATCAAAATCAGTAGCTGTAGGTATAAGGTTTTTACCTAAACCTTCTATTCTATAAGGATAAATTTCATCGTTATCAAACTCCTTTGTTTCATGGTATTTCTTTAATACAGAACCAAAAGCATCAACACCAAGTATTTTAATATTTGGATTCTTTTCTTTTAGAAAACGTGATGTTCCTGATATTGTACCTCCAGTACCACTACATGCCACAAGGTGTGTTATTTTACCATTAGTTTGTTCCCAAATTTCTGGACCAGTAGTATTATAATGGGCATCGATATTAAGATCATTAAAATACTGATTGATGTATACAGATCCTTTAGTCTCTTCATGAAGCCTTTTTGCAACATTATAATAAGATCGAGGATCATCTGCCGATACGTTTGCAGGGCATACATAAACCTTTGCCCCCATAGCACGTAGCATATCAATCTTATCTCTAGATGATTTAGAGCTAACTGCTAAAACACAATCATATCCTTTGATAATACTAACCATAGCTACACTAAAACCAGTATTACCTGACGTAGTTTCTATAATAGTATCACCAGGCTTAATTATGCCTCGTCTTTCTGCTTCTTCTATAATGTATAACGCAATTCTATCTTTGGTGGAATGACCTGGATTAAAAGCTTCTACTTTAGCAAAAAAATTCCCTTCTAATCCTTCTGTAATCTTATTGACCTTAACTAGTGGTGTGTTACCAATTAATTCCAAAACATTATTATAGGCTTTTACTTCTTCTCTCATAAAAAATATGTTAATCAAGGTAAACTATGCACAAAGTTTATTGTCCTCAAAACCTTGCAAATCTAACAAAAAAAAATTTAATTATTTTTTAATTCCTTCTAAATCTAGTAAAAAACTATATTCTTTAGCCACTTCTTTTAAAGCCTCAAAACGTCCTGAAGCACCACCATGTCCAGCTTCCATGTTTGTATCTAAGTATAATACATTATTATCTGTTTTTAATACCCTCAAACGAGCTACCCATTTAGCAGGCTCCCAGTACTGTACCTGAGAATCGTGCAATCCTGTTGTTACAAGCATGTTCGGATAGTCTTGTTCAACAACATTATCATATGGTGAATAAGATTTCATGTAATCATAATACTCCTTTTCGTTAGGGTTACCCCATTCGTCATATTCTCCTGTTGTTAATGGTATACTATCATCTAACATTGTTGTTACAACATCTACAAATGGTACTGATGCTATAACACCATTATATAGTTCTGGTGCCATATTAACTATTGCTCCCATAAGTAACCCTCCAGCAGAACCTCCTTCGGCATATAAGTGCTGTGAAGATGTATACCCCTCTTCAATTACAAACTTAGAACAGTCTACAAAATCTGTAAATGTATTTTTCTTCTTTAATAATTTACCATTTTCATACCACTCACGTCCTAAGTCTTCTCCTCCTCTAATATGAGCTATAGCATAAACAAAACCTCTATCTAAAAGGCTAAGTCGTACCGATGAGAAGTAAGGATCCATAGATGCACCATAAGAACCATAAGCATAAAGTAAGAATGGATTATTACCATCTTTCTTTAATCCTTTTTTGTACACCATAGAGATAGGTACTTTAGTACCATCTTCGGCAGTTGCCCAAACACGTTCTTCTGTGTAGTTATTTTTATCAAACTTACCACCTAGTACTTCTTGCTCCTTTAATACTTCTTTTTCTTTCGTTTTCATATTGAAATCGATTACAGAAGATGGTACAGCAAGTGACTGGTATCCATATCTTAATACATCCGTATTAAAGTCAGGGTTTGAAGATGTGTAAGCAGTATATGTTTCACTATCAAAAGGCAAGTAATACTCTTCACCATCCCAAGGGCGTATTCTAATTTTATTTAAACCATTAGAACGCTCTGATATTACAAGATAATTTTTGAATATTTCAATATCTTCCAATAGCACATCTTCTCTATGTGGTATAAAATCAGTCCAGTTATCCATACCGGTATTTGCCTCTGGCGTAACCATTAGCTTAAAGTTTGTTGCTTTATCTTTATTAGTAACAACATAAAACTTATCTCCATAATGCGATATACTGTATTCTAAACCACGTACTCTTGGTTGAAATACTTTAAATTCTCCATCAGGTTTCTTAGCATCTAATATTCTAAACTCTGAAGTAAGTGTACTTTGAGAACCTATTACTAAATACTTTTTAGATTTTTCTTTATATATAAAGGTTGAAAAGGTATCATCTTCTTCATTATAAACAACAACATCGTCTTTAGGTTCAGTACCTAATTTGTGTTTATAAATCATTTCTGAACGTAATGTAACAGGATCTTTACGAGTATAAAACAATGTATTATTGTCTCCTGCCCAAGTAGAACCTCCTGTAGTATTCTCTATCTTTAGAGGTAATATTTCGTTAGTTAATAAATTTTTAACTTGAATAGTGTACTGTCTTCTCGAAACAGTATCAACACCAAAGGCTACCCATTTGTTATCTTCGCTTACATTAAGACCTCCTAGCTGAAAATAATCATGACCTTTTGCCATTTCATTACAGTCGAACATTATCTCTTCTTCAGCACCAAGGTTGCCTTTTTTACGAGCATATATAGGATAATCTTTACCTTTCTCATAACGTGTTATATAGTAATAACCATTATAAAAATAAGGTACAGATGAATCATCCTCTTTTATTCTACCCTTCATTTCTTCAAAAAGATCTTTCCTGAACTCTTCTGTATGTTCAGTCATCTTTTTGTAATATTCATTCTCAGCATTAAGGTAATCTATCACCTCAGGATTCTCTCTTTCATTTAACCAATAATAATTATCCGTTCGCACATCTCCGTGCTTTTCAAGTTTTTTAGGTTTAATAGATGCTGTAGGTGGGGTATGTTCTGGAGTCATTGATGTTTTTTTATTTTCCCGATTGCAGGCAAAAATAATACAAACACAACTTAGATATAAGTATTTTTTCATTCTTTTGTTTGAATTAATATATGCTATGCAATTTAGTATTTTTATGATACTTAATAAATTAAAATTGATAATACTTTTATATATCAATTAATTTTAACGCTAGTCCTTTCTTCAAAAGTGAATTAAAAGTGAAAAATCACCTAAAATGATGAAAATCAATTTTTACTTATATTTGGCAAAAAATCTATAGTCAGTAAGGAGTTCCTTGTTATACAACACGTAAGAAATTTCACTACTACACTATAAATTGCTATGGATACCCCTAGATTATGAGAATTAAAAGCTACCTAGTTTACCTTATTGCTATATTATGTTTTCAAACATCGATAGCACAAGAAAAAACATTATTTATAGGAAACAGTATGACCTATTTTAATGACATGCCCAACCTTTTTGAAGAAATTGCTAATGATAAAGGAAAAGATGTACAAGTAGAGTTCCATGCTCCAGGAGGTACTGGTTTTGTACATCATCATGTAAATAATACTGTTTACAATCTATTTGAAAACAACACATGGGACATTGTTGTATTACAACCTGGAACAGGTGAATCGGCTGGAGCATCTCACCCTGTAGATGTAACTATCGAGAGAGGTCAACAAATGATTGATTCTATTAAAAAGTATAGCCCGTGTGCTAAAATATTTCTTTATGAGATACCTTATGGTATAAAAGCAACAAACAATGTTCCTGATTATAATGACTATCATGCTATTCAAACTATAATTAGAGACTCTATAACAAAAATGGCAAATGGTTTACAAATACCTTTTGTACCTGCGGGAGAAAGTGCTAGAAATCATTTAAACAATCAAGACGATTTATTACTACATAACGGTTATAACGATGTACACCCTAACCTTAACGGATCTTATTTAGTAGCATCTACAATGTATGCTGCTATTTATCAAGAAGAAGTTAGTGTTTCCAACTATCTCGGTGGTGTTACCCAAGAAAATGCAACTTACTTTCAAAACATTGCTGATGAAGTTGTATTACCTAATAAAGCTGATTGGTTAATAAATACCTATAACCTTTATGCTAATTTTACGGGAGAAGAAAACAGTTATTTAACTGTTAATTTCACAAACCTATCTACTAATTACGATAGTCTTGAATGGGATTTTGGAGATGGAACAACCTCTACAGAAGAAAACCCTATACACATATTTACAACCGAAGGAGTACAAGAAATAGAACTAAAAGCTATTAAAGAAAATGGTTGTGAAGAGATTATAAAACGTGAGATGATTGTAGGTAATTTGAGTACTGAAGATTTTGATTTTAATAATTTCATATTATACCCAAATCCTGTAAATGACAATTTAAACTTGATGGCTTCGGATAATTTTTCATTCAAAATTATTAATATGCTAGGGCAAATAGTTTATAAAAATTCAGAAAATAAAACAGAATATACTATTAATTTATCTCACCTAGAATCTGGGATATATTATGTTATAACTAAAAATAAAGAGTTCAGAATAATCAAAAATTAAAAGCACAATACTATGTTTGGAGACATTATGGGAATGATGGGTAAAATAAAAGAGACCCAACAAAAAGTAGAGGAAACTAAAAAAAGACTTGATACTGTTTTAATAGATGAGCAAAGTAATGATGGATTACTAAAAGTAACGCTTACTGCAAACAGACAGATTAAAAACATTAGTGTTGACGATAGCTTACTTGAAGATAAAGAACAGCTTGAAGATTACCTTGTTATGGTAATGAATAAAGCCGTAGAGAAAGCTACTGCTGTAAATGAGGCTGAACTAGCTGCTGTTGCTAAAGAAGGAATGCCAAACATACCAGGTATGGACATGCTTTCTTAGACAGTTACATTTTATTATACAAAGAGCGTTCACTACAATGAAGTGAACGCTCTTTGTATATAATTGTATTTATTACTCTAATTTAAGGATTTTCTAAAACCAGCACCTCTACCCTACGGTTAGCTGCGCGTTCTTCATCATTATTTTCTGGCAATGCATATATAGGATCAGTAGTTCCTAAACCTTCAAAAGTAACTCGCTCTCTCTCGATACCATTTTTTCTTAAAAACATTGCTACTGCTTTAGCACGCTGGTAAGACAGCTTTCTTGGGTCCCCATTAACACAACAAATATGTCCTAATAGTTTTAATTTTAGTTTCGGGTTTGCTCGCATAATATGTAGTAATTCATACAGTCTAGGTCGTGATTCTGCTACTATTGCAAATGTATTAAGGTGAAAGTTAAGATTTTTAATCTCTAACTTCTCCCCTGCCTTAGCACTACTTACTTTCTGCATAAATTCAACATCAAGCTTTATTACATGTCTACCTCCACGAGGGTCGTTTAATATTATTCTATCAGGATAATTAATTGGTGCTTTTTTCTTTACAACAGGTTTAGGTTCTTCTTTTATACCTAATATTTCATTTTCCTTCGCTAAATCTTTCTCTAGTAAATAATATAAAGTAACTTTTCTATTTTCTGCTTTTACGGCTGACATATCGTGCAACTCTCCAAAACTATGTGTTTTAAAATCTTCACGAGTCTTTACTTTTCCTTTTACAATATCAAATACATATCGCACTCTACGTTGTGCTAACGTATCATTAAGTCCTGTAGTTCCATCCTCATCTGTATAGCCATTTATAGCTAAAATTTTCGATGTTTTATTGGCATCCATCCAAGCGTTTAAACTTGCCATCTCAACCTTAGTAAGTTCATGCTTATTAGTATCAAAATAAACAGAAAACTGCTCTTGAGCTGATAATAATAATGGAAATAAAAACAGTAAAATATATAGTATTGATTTCTTCATTTAATATTTTATTTAAAAGTGAAAACACTATAGTTAACACTAAATAGAAAAAGGTAAATGTAATACCTTATTATTAATTATCTATAATTTCAATTTCTACACGACGATTAGCTACACGTTCTTTCTCACTCTTTTCAGGTATTGGGTGTATAGGTCTAGTACCTTCAAAACTTTGATAGGACAAGCGTTCTTTATCAATACCCTTAAATATTAAGTATTTATAAATTGCTATTGCTCGTTTTTCTGAAATCTTCTCTTCTTCTCGTTCTTGACAACAAATATGTCCTTGTATATCTATTTTCAGCTCTGGGTTATCTTGCATAATACTTAATAACTCTTTTAAAACCGATTTTGATTCACGTAATACAATATCAGAATAATTATAAAAATTAAGGTTTGGTATTTTTAAAACATCTCCTTTTTTAGCAACCTCAACAGCTTTTATAAAATCAGTCTTTTCTGTCTTACTAACTACTACATTTTTATAATAAACTTCTACCTTTCTATTATCAGCATCGTTATCCGAAAGTTTAAAATCTTCTCCAAATGCTTCAATATATACATCTTGGGCTACAGCCACATTATTAGACACTAAATAATCAAATACATTACTAGCTCTTCTTCTTGAAAGTTCTAAGTTATAAGTATTAGTATCTACAGGATCAGCATAGCCATATACTTTTTGTATCTCTACATTTTTATGCTCAGTTACCCATTTTATTAATTTTTGTTTTGACTCGGCATTAACCTCATCAATATTAAAATCAAAATAGACTGTAAAGACCTCCTGCTGTGCTTGGGTTGCACTTATTGCTAATAAAAAAAATAAAAGTAAAAGCTTTTTCATTTAGTATGATTTTAACAGCTAACGTCAAATCTACAAATTTAGTACCAAAAAAGCCTGTCACTTTCATGACAGGCTTTCCATATATTTTATCTATAACTTATTACTTCGTGAAAAGTAACTCTCTATATTTAGCAAGTGTCCAAATTTCATCATCAATTAAAAGCTCTAATTTATCAGAGTGCTCTCTAATACTATCAAAATAAGGTTTCACATTATTGCAATAAGCCGCTGCTAATTCCTCTGCATTATCAAGATCATTTGCTTTTCTACGCTCAGCAATCATTTCTGCAACCTTAATGTTGATGCCTGCAATATGCTCAGAAATTTCTTTTATAAGTGTTATTTGCTGTCTTCCCACTGTTTCATGATCTTTACCAAATATCTCTTTCAAGCCTTTTACATTCTCGATAAGTATATTTTGGTAACGAATAGCTGTAGGTACTACGTGGTTACGAGCTATATCTCCTAATACTCTACCTTCTATCTGAATTCGTTTTGCATACTCTTCAAGCTCTATCTCATAACGCGCTTCCATTTCTACATGGTTCATTATGTTTAGCTCTTCAAATAATGCAAGTGTCTTTTCAGACATTTTTGCTTTAAGTGCTTCTGGTGTAGTCTTGTTATTACTAAGTCCTCTTCTTTCAGCTTCTTTTTCCCAACCTTCGCTATAACCATCACCTTCAAAAAGAATAGCTTTAGTACCTTTAATATACTCTCTTAGTACATTAAATATAGCGTCATCTTTCTTCATTTCTTTATTAGCAACAAGTGCATCTACTTCTTTCTTAAAGTCTTTTAATTGTTTTGCAACAATTGCATTAAGAACTGTCATAGCATTAGCACAGTTAGCTGTAGAACCTACTGCTCTAAACTCGAACTTATTACCAGTAAAGGCAAACGGAGATGTTCTATTTCTATCCGTATTATCTAGTAATACATCTGGAATTTTACCTACTACATTAAGTTTAAGGTCTGTTTTTTCTTCTGGAGAAAGTTTTCCTGAAGATACCCCTTCAAGCTCTTCAAGTACTTTTGTTAATTGCTGCCCAATGAATACTGATATAATAGCTGGTGGTGCTTCGTTAGCTCCAAGTCTATGATCGTTTGATGCCGTTGCAATAGCAGCTCTCATTAACTCCTCATTATCATGAACAGCTTTAATAGTGTTCACAAAAAATGTAAGGAACTGTAAGTTACTCATTGGTGTTTTACCTGGACTTAAAAGGTTAACTCCAGTATCTGTAGCCATAGACCAGTTGTTATGCTTACCAGAACCATTTACTCCTTTAAATGGCTTTTCGTGCATTAACACTTTAAAATCATGACGCTCTCCTACTTTGCTCATCACATCCATTAAAAGTGAATTATGATCTACCGCAAGGTTAGCTTCTTCAAATATAGGTGCAAGTTCAAACTGGTTTGGAGCAACTTCGTTATGACGAGTTTTAACAGGTATACCCAAAAGCATACACTCGTTTTCTAAATCTCTCATGTAGTTAAGCGCCCTAGTTGGTATTGAACCGAAATAGTGATCGTCTAACTGTTGCCCTTTAGCAGATGTATGCCCTAAAAGCGTACGACCTGTAAGTACAATATCTGGTCTTGAGTTTGCTAAGGCACTATCTATAAGAAAGTACTCTTGCTCCCAACCTAAAGTTGTAGTTGTTTTTTTAACGTTTTTATCAAAGTAACGACATACGTCAGTAGCAGCTTCATCAACAGCAGCAAGTGCTCTTAACAAAGGTGTTTTATAATCTAATGCTTCTCCTGTATACGATACAAATACCGTAGGAATACATAATGTTGTACCAAATATAAAGGCAGGCGATGTAGGATCCCATGCTGTATAACCACGAGCTTCAAATGTATTTCTTATTCCTCCGTTAGGGAAACTAGAAGCATCTGGCTCTTGTTGTACTAATTGAGTTCCTCCAAATTTCTCTACAGGTTCGCTACCATCTGGCGATGTTTCAAAAAAAGCATCATGCTTCTCTGCTGTAGTACCCGTAAGTGGCTGAAACCAGTGTGTATAGTGAGTAACACCTTTAGATAGCGCCCACTCTTTCATACCCATAGCAATATAATCTGCTAGTTTACGATCTATTTTTTTTCCATGTTCTACTGCGTTTATAACGGCTTTGTAAGCTTCTGGCAGTAAAAACTGTCGCATAGCTTTATCGTTAAACACGTTACTCCCAAAAATATGTGACTTCTTGTCGAGTTCTTCAACCTCAACAGATTTTCTGTTAGCGGCTTCTTTTAGAGCCTGAAAGCGTAATGTAGACATGAAATTGTATATTTATTTGTTAATACTATTAAAACACACTGCAAATATATAAAAATAATACAAAACAAAATCACACCCCTAAAAAAACAGGGGTAAAACCCAAAAAACATAACATAAATAAAAAACACCCCTAAAAAATCACAACCTACTTTTTAAAAATAAAAAAAGAGCCTCCATTTTTGGAAGCTCTTCTCTATTATATATTAATAGCAAGATTATCTTGTTTCAACAACTCTAACTTTATTCCCTCCGTTCTCATTAAGTGCACTCATAACGGCATCATAATCGTTTACATCTATATCAGATGAAAAGTTTGAAGGTAAAATAACAATTTGAAAAGTCTGATTATTTATAAATTCAGGTGCAGTACTTAAATCAAATGTAGCATCAGCATAAATAAGTACATCTGTAGAAGTATAATTGAAATCATAATCTACCTCATCTCCTCCACCTAAATAAAGTGTTCTTGGGATTAACTGTTTTACCGTAAATCCATCATCATTAGTAAATCTGTATACTAATACAGCGTCTGAATCAAAGATATTTGGGTTTAAAGGGTATAATAACTGATAACGTCCTGTATTTACATCAAAGGTTAAGTTTGTATTATTCAGTTGTATTGTTTCCCCAATAGTATCAGTATCTACATATACATCATCATCATTATTACACGAAGTAAAAGTTAGTGTGCCGATTACAGATAAAAGTAAAAATATCTTTTTCATGTTTAAAGTTTTTATTGTTTAATATGTTATATCCAAAAACTGAACCAAAAATTATTTTTGAAGCAATTTTATTGCTTTTTTTCAGATCACTCCTTTTATCCCCAACACACAAGAGGCACAACGAACTCATATAATGCTACTTAGTTTTAATAACACTAAATGATTTTATTAATTTATTTTTTATCCTAACCATGTACATTCCTGCCTCTAGTTTGCTAATATCAACTTTATTAGTCTCTAATGTCAGTACTCCACTATCTACAGTTTTACCTGTCACATCTATAATTGTATAGTCTGTCTCTTCACTTAACTCACCCAGTAGTTGAATATAAAATACATCATTTACAGGGTTAGGATATACTACTACATCAGATTTTGTGAATACTTCTTCTTTTAGTAAATAATCTTCTAAATAGCTCGAAAGGTCAAAATAATGTAATTTTTGTGGTATCTCAGGCACAGGTGGTTGCTCAAAACTTTCATTAGATACAAAATAATGACTTCCATCTTGAGTGGCAATTCCTTCTACTTGATGAAAAGGTGCTGACATTGTTATTTTTCGTTTATTACCACTAAAAAAATCTGTATCAGTATAATCATACAACAAATAAAAGAAAGGTTGTAGTACTGCACTATAACCCGAAAGTACCACTAGTTTCTTATTTTCTATATAAGTTGCCCCTGTTATCAGCCCATCAACATCATAACTCGTTTGTAACTGTGCTGTGTGATCTCCTGCTGTTTTAGGTAATGCGTATACACTTGTTTCTTGACTAACCCATTGTTTTGTGAAAAGATAAATATTATTCTCTCCCACAATAATAGCTTCACAATCAAAATCAGTACTATTTGCTCCTGTTGCATCAAAATTAGTTTGATTTGAATAACTAAAATTGATATACTCTATAACAGGGTTATCATTCGTTATACTTTCTTTACTAATTTTAAGAATACTTAAATCAGTTCTATTACCATTCGCATTATTACCAAAATCACCTATATAAATATAGTTTTCATCTTGAGCTATATCTTCCCAATCAGTATTTACAGCATCAGAAAAATCATCTGTACTCTCTATATCACCTGTAATAGTATTTAGTCCGTAAAGTGTTATATCATTACTATCATTATGTGTATAAACATAATCACCCCAAAGGATAAGCCCTGAGGTTTCGTTTACATCATCTGATAATGTTACTGAATACTCTGGTGATACTGTAGCCGCATCATACATACAGCTACCATCATTATCAGTTGCATCAGGGGCATAATTTGTAGATAAAGGATCTGTACATCCAAATACTTGTGCATTTACCGAGACTGTTGAAAAAGTAATAAACAATAAGGTAATGAGAGTAACGTAATAATTTTTCATGGACTATGTTTAGTAATTAATATGCTATTAAAAACAATATAAAATTGCTTTCAACTACTATAATTTTAAAGAGAGTTTATAGTTATAAATCTACACATATATTTCTACGTTTACAAAACAATACTTTACATAAATGTTTTTATAAAAAATCATTTTATTTTCTATTACCCGAAATTTCCAAAAATCCAAAAAGTATATTTCCAAATTAATGATTTACCTTTGACCCATTAAAAAATAATATACCTATGATTTACAAATTTAGAGTGATACTTGACACCGAAGAAGATATTTTCAGAGATATTGCTATCCAAGAAGAAGATACACTTGAAGATTTGCACAATTCTATTGTAAATGCTTTTGGATTTGATGGATTAGAAATTGCTTCTTTTTATACTTGTGATGATGAATGGAAACAAGAAGAAGAGATTCCATTTTTTGACACTGGCGATGTTCCTGGTGAACAAAAAACAATGGCAGACTATAAGTTACGTAACATTTTAGATATCCATGACACTAAAATTATCTATGTATATGACTTTTTAAACATGTGGACTTTCCTTGTAGAGCTTGGTGCTGTAGAAGAGCCTGAAAACGGTGTAAGTTATCCTGATTTATTATTCTCTCATGGTGAAATGCCTGCTAATGCTCCTGATGCTGATTTTGGCGGAAAAGATAATGAAAGTAATTCTTTTGATGATCTAGAAGACGGCTATAATGCTGATGATCTTGGTTCGTTTGATGAAGATAATTTTGATGATTTAGGACTTAATGATAGTAACTGGAGTTAAATAATAGCCACAAGAATCTTATTAGATGATAAATCTTTTTAATACACATATAGAGAGCCTATCTGTACACAGAGTAGGTAATAAAAGTCGTAATGAAGCATTATTTCTTTCAGAGCAGCCTTATGGGCTTAATGATGAAATTGTACCTTTATTAAAAGAATACTTCTTTAAACCATTTAGAGATAAAGAAGAAAACTATTATCAGTTTGCTCATGAGGTAGATCTAGAATATCATGACATGTACAACTTAGCAACAGAAATGTTTGCTAATCCTGATAATGCACATGAGATTTCTAAAAAGATAACAAAACATCTTTTTGAACAATCTAATCATCCTCACATTAAAAATGGAGAAGTATATGTTAGTTACCTTACTAATGTAACGATAGATAACAATGTAGTTGATGCTATTGGTGTTTTTAA
Organism: Flavobacterium sp. MedPE-SWcel; assembly: GCA_001874325.1. Lineage (GTDB taxonomy): Bacteria > Bacteroidota > Bacteroidia > Flavobacteriales > Flavobacteriaceae > Flavobacterium. Next base: position 100,092 of record MPCW01000002.1, read on the forward strand.
AAGTGAAATAAAAACTGATTTCTTACAGTTTGAAGAAAAAGGAAGTAATCTTGAAATTATGCTTCAACAAGGTATTAACCTTAACAAGCTTGATAAAGGATGCCTTATCTTTAACTATAAAAAAGAAGATGGTTATAAAATACTAACTATTGATAGTAACAGATATGATGCTAGATATTGGTTAGAGCACTTTCTATCAGTAGATGCTTTTCAGGATGAGAACTTTAAAACTAAAAAGTATTTAAAATTCTGTCAAGACTTTGCAAAAGATGTAGTGCTACCTGCTGAAGACAAAAAGGAGGAAGTAATGTTTATGAATCGTTCTGTAGATTACTTTGCTAAGAATGATGACTTTGAAGAAACTAATTTCTTAAATGAAGTATTAGATAACCCAGAGCTTGTTCCTGAGTTTAAACACTATAAAACAGAGAAAGCACCTAAATATAGTATAGAAGATGTTACTAACTTCCCTATTGCTAATGCTGCGGTAACTGATGCTAGAAAGAAGATTAAAAATGTAATCGACCTCGATACTAACGTGCAAATTAAGCTTGATTTTGTAAATCCTGAAAGTGCTGAAAAGTTTGTAGAAAAAGGATGGGACGAAGAAAAACAAATGTATTATTACTTAGTGTACTTTAACAAAGAGCAGAAGAGTTAACACACTTGCACATACATAATTATATAAAAAAGAGGTCTTAAAAGCCTCTTTTTTTGTTAAAACACAATAAACAGTATATTTAAAACATTAATTTTAAAACTATTACTGTCCAAACAAAGTCCAATTGTTCTTAAAAAAAGAGAAAACATATTTCAGAATATTATTACTACTGTTGTTGTGGAGTACTACCCCTGCTATAGCACAGGATAACACATCTAAAAAAGATACTACAAAACAAGACAACAAAATATATAAAGAGATAGAAACATACTCTGATAAAAGTAAGTTTACTAAACTTTTGCATAAACTTCTGTTTAGACCTGTTAAAGAACAAGAGGCTTCTAATAATCGAAAACAAACTAAAAAGCAAACTCCCGAAATGCTTAGTAACTACAAAGAGTATGAAGGAAAAGTTATCAGGCATATCAAAATAGAAACATTCGATCCTTTTGGTTACTCAGTATCAGACACTGCACGAAGGCCAAAAAAATGGATTGAAAGAATGGGAAATATTGCACATATTAAAACAAGGCAATTTACTATTAGAAATCTTCTGTTAATTAAAAAAAATAAACGTTTAGATTCACTTCTTGTTAAAGAATCTGAACGATTAATTCGTGCACAAAGGTATGCTAGAGCCGTTATGATAAAGCCCGTAGCAATACCTAACAGTAAAGACTCTGTGGATATATATGTTAGGGTTCTCGATTCTTGGAGCCTCAACCCTAATGGTTCTGCTTCTGGCTCTGGTACAACTATAGAAATCACTGAACGTAATTTTCTTGGTTTAGGACACCTCTATAGAAATGAATTTGATAATCGTTTTAGCACGGGTGAAACCTCTTATGCAACACAATATAAAATACCTAACATAGCGAATACTTATATTGATTTTGATATAAATTATGCAATGTTGCAGTCCGAAAACTCATTAAAAAGTGTTGGATTAGAACGTCCGTTTTTCTCACCATATACACGATGGGCAGGTGGTGCATATCTTGAAGAACGCTTAGTTCGTGACTCCTTACCTGATGCGGAAAATAACTGGGCTTTAGAAAATCAAAAAACAGAAGTACAAGACTACTGGGGTGGATATTCGTTTAGAATAGTAAAAGGACAAGTCCGTACAACTAAACTAGTTACTACGGCTCGTTTTTTTCGAAGAAAATATAAAGAAGCCCCCTCAGAACCTTATGACCCTATAGACTATTATTCTAATGAAAAATTATATTTATCAAGTATCGGGGTAATGTCTAGAGGTTTCGTACAAGATAAATTTTTATTTAATCATGATGTTATAGAAGATATCCCTATTGGTAGAACTTATTCTGGGACCATTGGTATTCAAGATAAAAACAGCAAGCATCGTTTATATCTAGGCGGACGCTATGCCTTAGGTAATTATCATAAATGGGGGTATTTAAGTTTAGACACTAAAGTAGGTGCTTTTTTTCATCGAAATAAGACGAAAGAAACAGTACTACGATTTGACATGTTGTACTTTACAAATATTAAAAAATGGGGAAAATGGAAATTCAGACATTTTGTAAAACCCTCATTAGTTTTTGGTAATAACCGTAAACCTATTATTACTGATTTACTAAACATTAATGATGAAAACGGTATACAGGGTTTTAATAGTAGAAACTTATATGGCACAAAAAAATTCCTACTCACAGTACAAACACAATCTTACTCTCCTTGGGAAGTTTTAGGGTTTCGTTTTAACCCTTTTACTAATTTTACAATGGGTATTATTGGAGATGATGTACATCGACTTTTTGAAAGTAAAGTATATACTAAATTTGGAGCAGGAGTACTTATATATAACGATTATCTCGTTTTTAATAGTTTTCAATTATCAATCGCCTTCTACCCCACTATACCTGGGCAAGGACACAATATTTTTAAAACAAATACCTTTAAAAATAAAGATATAACCCTTCCCGATTTCCAAATTAACAAGCCTATTATTACACCCTACGAATAGCATTTTCAAAATTAATCGTAAAGTTTGTTGCATTATAGCGTAACAATACATGCTTTTCATCGTCAAAATAGGTAACAAACCATAACTCTTTAAATTTGGAAACCATACTAACCATAAATAACCTCGACAAGAGGTACGGCAAAGTACATGCTGTAAAAAACATTTCTTTTGAAATAAAAAAAGGCAATGTTTACGGAATACTAGGCCCTAACGGAAGCGGAAAATCTACAACACTAGGTATTATTCTTAATGTAGTTAATAAAACATCAGGTAGCTATAGTTGGTTTGGTGGTACAGAGAATACTCATGCTGCATTAAAAAAAGTAGGTGCTATTATAGAACGACCTAATTTTTACCCATACATGTCGTCATACCAAAACTTAAAATTAGTATGTGATATTAAAGGAATTCCTTACGAGAAAATAAATGAAAAATTAGAGCTAGTAGGCTTATTAGATAGAAAGGACAGTAAATTCCGTACCTATTCATTAGGTATGAAACAGCGCCTTGCAATAGCTTCTGCATTACTTAATGATCCTGAGATACTTATACTTGATGAACCTACTAATGGACTAGACCCACAAGGTATTCGTCAAATTAGAGATATTATAAGACATATAGCATCATTAGGTACAACTATACTACTTGCTTCACACTTACTAGATGAAGTTGAAAAAGTATGTACTCACGTTGTAGTACTACGTATGGGAGAAATTTTATATACTGGTAGTGTAAACGGAATGACTGCTAATGAAGGTTTCTTCGAATTACAATCTGACAATAATACACAGCTTAAAGAGGTTATGACACAACATCCTGCTGTAGAAAAAGTTGAAGTTAATGAAGAAAAAGTAATAGTATACTTAAACAGCTCGCTAAATGGTAGCGAATTAAACCGCTACCTTTCTGAAAAAGGTATTTATCTAAGCCACATGGTTATGAGAAAAAATAGCCTTGAAGAACAATTTATCCAATTAACTGCGAAAAAAAACGCTAACTAACCTGCTACTATGAAACGTCTTTTAAATATAGAACTCCAAAAATTATGGAAAAATACAGCAAGTAGAGTTTTAATAATAAGCTACTTTGTAATACTTTCCTTTATAGCCTTACTGGCATCAATAAACTTTAATATTATCGGTATCGATTTCCGATTAGCCGATCAAGGAATTTTTAACTTTCCATATATCTGGCACTTTAACACTTATATAGCTGCTATACTCAAATTCTTTTTGGCTTTAGTTATAGTATCTATGATGGCTAATGAGTATACCTACGGTACACTAAAACAAAACCTTATAGATGGGTTAAGCAAAAAAGAGTTTATACAGTCTAAATTCCTTACTGTAGTACTATTTGCATTTATGTCTACAGTATTTATATTCATAATGTCATTAATACTAGGTTATAGTTTTTCTTCTTATACCGAGGCATCTATTGTATTTTCTGACCTACAATATATACTTAGTTATTTTATAAAACTATCAGCATTTTTCTCTTTCTGTTTATTTGCAGGTATACTAGTAAAACGTTCGGCTTTTGCTATTGGTTTTGTTTTTGTTTGGTATCTAATAGAACAAATTATTCACGGATTACTACGTTGGCAAATAATCAAAGATGTTGAAATTACAGAAAACATTGTACGATTCTTCCCATTAGAGTCAATGAGTAATCTAGTTAAAGAGCCTATTACTAGGTTTGAAGCTTACAAAGCAATTGAAAAACTTAATAATGCTGGGGTTGTGAACGAAAAATTTTACGGAACACACTGGTATGAAATGTTAATTGCTATTTTATGGACTGCTTTCTTCATCTTTATGTCATATAGAGTACTAAAAAAGAGAGATTTGTAATATCTTTGCAACCGCTATGAAAATACGGTTATCACATTATTATATATTTTTTATTTTGCTGTTATCAAAAACGGTATCAGCACAATACATACAAGTAGATGATACTTACACTGCACAAGAATTGGTCGAGGCACTCGTCGCTAATTCTTGTGCATCAGTATCAAACATTTCTATCAACGGCTCATCTGAAGGTACTAGTTACGGATACTTTACTAGCGGTACATCTAATTTTCCTTTCGAAAATGGTATTGTCCTAACTACAGGTCTTGCAACATCAGCAACAGGCCCTAACAGCTCACTACTTAGTGAAGGTGCTACTGACTGGAGTGGAGATACAGATCTCCAACAAGCCTTACAAGTTAACAATACTACAAATGCTACTGTTTTAGAGTTTGATTTCATCCCTCTTACTGATGTAATTAGTTTTGACTATATATTCTCGTCAGAACAATACTTGACTAGTATTACATCTAGTGCTCAATGTAATTATACCGATGGTTTTGCTTTTTTGCTTAAAGAAATTGATAGTGATACTTACCAAAACCTTGCTGTAGTACCAAATACCGATATACCTGTTAGAGTAAATACCGTTCGTGGTGTGGGTGTATGTCCTGAAGCTAATGAACAATATTTTGATGCCTTTAATGGTACTAACCACCCTACAAATTACAACGGACAAACGGTTATATTAAAAGCTGAAGCTGATGTTATAGCAGGTAATCAATATCACATAAAACTTGTAGTTGCCGATCAAGGTAATAACTTATATGATTCAGCTATATTTTTAGGTGGTGGTAGCTTTACTGCAACTACAGATCTTGGTCTTGATAGACTAGTCGTAAATGACAATCCTTTATGTGAAGAAGAAACATATATACTTGATGCTACCTACCCTACAGCAACAGATTATAAATGGTATAAAGACGAAGTGCTTATTGATGGGGCAACAGAGGCTACTTATGAAGTAACAGAAACAGGAACATATAATGTAGAAGTACAAATAACAACTGATTGTTTCTCATATGGAGAAGTTACAATTGAATATAGTGCAAAACCAGAAGTACTGACACGATCTCTTATACAGTGTGATGATAATAATGATGGGCTTACTACCTTTAATTTAAATCTTGCTACTCCTCTAGTTTCTGATGGTAACAACAGTTTTACAGCAACCTACCATGAAAGTGCTACTGATGCCGAAGAAGGAATAAATAGTATCACAAACACAACGTTATACCAGAACAATACTCCTAATCAGGAAATATATGCTAGAGTACAAAACCCATATGGATGCTACTCTGTAAGTACAGTTATACTAACTACATCAGTAAACGGAGTTACTACCCCTACACCTATAGCAAGATGTGATGAAGATGATAACCCTGAAGATGGGATCTTTACGGTAAACCTAACACAAAGAGATGATGAAATATTAGAAGGTTTACCTGATGATTTAGTATTAGGATATTATCTATCGGCAGAGGATGCTCTAGAAGCTATAAACCCTATAGGAAATCCTGCAAACTTTATTAATACTACACCTGGTGGGCAAACGCTATATGCTCGTATCTTTGGTGGTAGTGAATGCTATGGCATCGCCGAGTTAGAGCTAGTTATATACAGCTACGGAGACAGCCTTGCTAATGAAGACATTTATTTATGTGATGACGGTAGCGTAATACTTGATGCTGGTAATGGTTATGTTTCTTATAAATGGGATACTGACCCTGAGCAAGAGACTTCAACTATAACAGTTACCGAAACAGGCAATTATACTGTTACTGTTGTTAATGAATTTGGTTGTGAGGGCAGTAAAACATTTACAGTACTACAATCAGGTCGTGCTACTAGTGCTATTATTACTATAAATGACTTTACAGATGGTAATAATACTATAAACATTACTCCAGAAGGGTTAGGCGATTATGAATACTCATTAAATGGAGTTATTTATCAAGATGAACCTATTTTTATTGAATTAGCATCTGGTCAATATACTATTTACATAAGAGATAAAAATGGTTGTATGCCTGTATATACAGACACCATTTTTGTATTAGATTACCCTAAATTCTTTACCCCTAATGGTGATGGTGTAAACGAAACATGGCGTATACCACACATGAATAACAGACCCGATATAGAAGTTGTTGTTTTTGATCGATTCGGGAAAATCGTATCTGGATTTAAAGGAGCTAGTAGCGGATGGGATGGAACATTATTAGGAATTAAACTACCTGCTACAGATTATTGGTTTACAATTACACTTGAAAACGGACAAACCATAAAAGGACACTTTGCGCTACTGCGTTAATTTTTATATATTTATAAAAAAATTAACGCTATTATTCCGTGAAAATTATTTTCAAGGCAATATTTTTATTCTTTTTACTAAACACAGGACTTTATGCTCAAAGCGATTGTCCTGATGCTATTGTAGTGTGCGGTAATGATGATTACTATGGGCTTGATGCAACAGGTATAGGCGTACAAGAACTTACTACTAATGTTTGTTCTAGTGTAGAACATAACACTATTTGGCTTAAAGTAATGATTAAGGATGGCGGAACATTAGGTTTTGTTATTACTCCTGAGGAAATAGATGATCTTGTTGTTGATTTTGATTTTTGGATATTTGGCCCTAATGTAACTTGCGATGATCTCGGCACATCCATACGCTGTTCTACTACAAACCCTCTTGCTGCAGGGTTAGACTATAACACTACAGGAATGAATGATGTAGAAACTGATGTTTCTGAAGGTCCTGGTGCTGATGGAAATTCTTTTATAGAATGGATGGAGGTAAATGATGACGATATCTATTACCTGATTATTGATAGACCTCACGGTGCTTCTAACTTCTCTTTAGAATGGACAGGTACTGCTACCTTTCATGACATACCAAGTTTTAACAATCCTGATAACATACCTTTAGATATTGTAAAATGCGACAATGATGGCATAGATGATGAATCGACAACTTTTGATCTTACTATATATGAAACTATGTTTTTTGGTGATCAAACAGATGTAGAACTAACCTATCACCTTAGCGAGAATGATATGGTTACTGGAGAAAATCCTATTGAAAACCCAGAAAGTTTCGTGAATACCTCAACTCCTCAGACGATATACATGAAAATGACGAATGAGATAACAGGTTGCTATTCTAACGAGAGTTTTACAATATCTGTAACTGCTGGAATAGGTACTCCAGAAGACATAAAAATTTGTGATGATGATGGTATTTATGAATTTGATTTCTCTGATAACGAAATAGCACTACTTAATGAGAATACTAATGCATCTATAACATACTATACTTCTTTAGAAAATGCCGAGAATCTAGTAGATGCTATAGAATCTCCATATCAAAATCAAACACCTTATCAAAGTGAAGAAATATGGGCTCGATTAGATAAAACTGATGAAGATTGTATCGACTTTGCTTCATTTATAATCGAACCTCTCAATATTCCTGTTTTTCAAACACCTAATAACACACCTCTTGATATTACAATTTGTAATGGAAATACTCCTATAATTTTTGACCTTACCATTAATGAAGATTTAATGAGAGGTACTCAAGAAAATATACTCTTTACTTATTATGAGGATATAGCAGGAGAGCCTTCAGTAACACCTATATCGTCTCCCGAGAATTACAACAGTACATCTCCTCCACAACTTATTCATATAAAAATAAGTAATAATAGTACTGAATGTTACACTATGGGAACTTTTACCATTAATGCAACACCAGGAGCTGGAGTCCCTGAGAACTTAACACAATGTGGTGATGGTGGAATAGCAACTTTCAATTTATCTATTAACGATAATATAATTATTAACGGTAATGAAAACACTATAGTAAATTACTATAGTACCGAAGAAGATGCTATAAATCAAGAAAATACTATTGGTCCTGAATATCAAAATCAAATAGCTTTTACTAGTGAAACGATTTGGGCAAGAATGGATAAAACAGAAGAAGGGTGTACCGATTATGTTAGTTTTACTATAAATCCATCTTCTAACCCGATTTTTAATGCCCAAAATAACACCCCACCAGACATTACACTTTGTGATAATGATGGAACTGATGATGGTTTAGTAATTTTCGACCTTACTATTAATGAAACAACACTACAAGGGGAACAAGAAAACATCTCCTTTACTTATTATGAAGACAATGATGGAACACCTTCAGATACTCCAATAACATCACCTGAAGAGTATAGTAATACGACTAGCCCACAAATAATTCACGTAACTATTACCAATACAACAACAGAGTGTACTACTAATAGCTCTTTCAACTTATTTGTTACTCCTAGTGCAGGGATTCCAGAAAATTTACATTTATGTGATAGCAATGGTATAGCGGAATTTAATTTATCCGAGAATAATGAAACTATAGCGAATGGAAATGATGGTGTTATTATAACATACTTTCTTACCGAAATAGATGCACAAAATAATGAAAACTCAATAAATACATTATACGAAAACACTATCGCTTTTGAAGATGAACAAATATGGGCTAGAGTAGAAATGCCTGACGGTAATTGTTATGATACTACTAGCTTTACGATCAGTGTGACATCTGAACCAATACTATATAACCTTGATGACATAGATATTAACCTTATAAAATGTGATCGTGATGGTACAGATGATATTGCTACAAGTTTTGATCTTACTGAACATGAAATAATGTTTACTAACGATCAAAATAATGTGGAATTCTCTTATTATTTAACACTAGAGGATGCAGTAGCCAGTGAGAATGAAATTGAAACACCTGAATCTTTTATTAACACCTCTAGCCCACAAACAATTTATATACGACTTACAAATACCTTAACAGGGTGTTACACTACCGAAAACTTTTCGATAACAATTGATTACACACTCACTACTGGTGAACCTCAAGACTTATTGTTATGTGATACCGAAGAGAATGGTTACCAGCTATTTAATCTATCAGAAAACACAGCATTAATTAGTAATGGGCTCTCAAATACAGCTGTTACATATTATGCAAGTCTAGAAAATGCTGAAAATGAAATAAATGCACTCAGCAATTTTTATACTAATGCAACCCCTTATTTTAACCAAACTATATGGGCTAGACTTGAAAATACAGCTGGTTGTTTTGGCTATGGTATCACCTCTTTTACAATTGGCATATTACCGCTACCAGAAATAGATTATACACTTAATATAGTTGATTTTACTTCTTTTAAAAACTCGATAAGTATAACTATTAATAATAATCCTGAAGCATATGAATTTTCTATGGATGGTATTATTTATACCGATAATAATATCTTCCAAAACCTTATACCAAACCTTTACACAGTATACATAAGATCTAAAGATAATTGTAAGACAATTGAAATTGAAGTCCCTATACTGAACTATCCTAAATTTTTCACACCAAATGGAGATGGCACAAATGAAGTATGGAATGTAAGCAATATATATTCCTTCCCTAAAGCCAGAGTTATTATTTTAGACCGTTATGGTAAAATAATCAAAAGTTACCTAGGGAATCAAAAAGGTTGGGACGGAACTTATAATGGCCGTAATCTTCCTTCTACTGATTATTGGTTTATGCTAGAGTTTAATAGTGGTAGAATAATTAATGGTCATTTCTCTTTAATCAGGTAAATTCTAAATTAAAACTATCGAATACTCATTCTCACACAAACTTTAACTTTTTACTTTAACATTTGTGATAAAATTCGCTAATTTTGAGTGTTAATTTATTAGTATGAAGTTTTTTACATCTATATCCATATTCCTATTATCATTTTCATTATTTGCTCAAGGAGAAGCCAACAATTGGTTTTTCGGTTTTAATGCAGGAGTACAATTTCTTGAAGATGGTACTGTTGTAGCACTTACAGGTGGTGCCATGAGTACAAATGAAGGTTGCAGTACCATATCTGATTCTGAAGGAAACTTACTGTTCTACACCGATGGTCGTAATGTATGGGATAGAAACCATCTACTAATGCCTAATGGTAATTATGGTATAGGCACAGGATTATTAGGAGACCCATCGAGCACACAATCTGGTATTATAGTACCTAAAAAAGGAGATCCAAATATATATTATATTTTCACTGTAGATGAACCCCATCATGATAATGCAGCTGTATTTCCTGCTCAATTTACAGGAAACTATGACAGCGACCCAAATCAAACTGTACCACAAGCAGATGATGGTTTTAATAACGGACTTAATTATTCTATAGTAGATCTTTCCATAGTAGGTGGTAATGGTAGTATTGGCGATATTACAACACGAAATGTGCACTTAACAACTTATGACCCTGATGATACAGAGGAAGTAAAATATAAATGTTCTGAAAAAATAACGGCAGTTAGAAATGCATCTGGTAATGGATTTTGGGTTATTACTCATTTTACAAATCGTTTTTATGCCTTTTTTGTAGATGAAAATGGAGTTACTGAAGATCCAATAATAACTACTATAGCACCTAACATTTCTGTAAGTGGGTACAGACGAAATTCTATTGGTTATATAAAAGCATCTCCTGATGGTAGTAAAATTGCCATAGCACACAACCAAAATGGCAACACAACGGGTGGTACACAAACTAATGGAAACGTATATCTATATGATTTTGATAATGACACAGGAATTGTAAGTAATGCTACAGCTCTTATTACTGACAGTGTTACTCCTTATGGTGTTGAATTTTCTTCACAATCTAATAAACTATATGCTGCATTAAGGACAGCAACAAATATTGCACAAATACGTCAATATGATTTAGAAGCCGCAAATATCCCTACATCAGAAGTTGTTATAACTAACCTTCCTAGAGCATCTGCATTACAACTAGGACCCAATGGTAAAATATACCATTCTTCAAATGGAAATAACTTTTTAGATGTTATTAATACCCCTGAAGAAGACGGTATAGACTGTAACTTTCAAACTAATGCAGTAACACTACCTTCTGGTACTATTGCTGTTTTTGGTTTACCTCCATTTATAACTTCTTTATTTTCAGCCGAAATTATAGCCGAACATGTCTGTCTAGGTGATATTACAATATTTAGTCTAAATGCTTTAAGTGATTTTGAAAGTATATTATGGAACTTTGGAGACGGTACGACGTCTACAGAGGTAAATCCATCTCATAATTATGCAACTTCAGGAACTTATACTGTAACAGTAGATGTAACTGTAGAAGGAGAGGTTTTTAATATAACTAACACCATTACAATATTTGGTACCCCCATAGCTAATACTCCAATTACTCTCACAGAATGTGATCCTGACAACAATGGAGTTACAACTTTTAATCTTACAGCTAACTCCCCTGCTATATTAGGAACACAAAGTGATACTGATTATGAAATAAAATATTTCATAACAGAAGAAGAAGCTGATAACAATGAAGGAGAACTTAACCCACTAAGTTTTACAAATACTACTACCCCACAAACAATTTATGCCAGAATACATAATCGAAATAATACTGATTGCTACGCTACAGCTTCTTTTAATATAATTGTTTCAAATACACCTATGCTAAATGACACTAGTTTTAATATTTGTGATAATGATATTGATGGTGATGATACTAATGGTCAAGCTACATTTAATCTCGATGAAGTTACAACAGTATTGGTACAAGAAACTGATAATTTCACTTCGACTTACTATCGTACAGAAGAAAATGCAGAAGACGAAGATGACGCATTACCTCAAAGTTTCTATAATACACTCGCTAATGAGCAAATTGTTTTTATTCGAGTAGTAAATAATACATCACCTGAATGTTTTATTATAGAACCTATTACATTAACCGTAGATCCACTACCAGCAATAGTAACCGATGTAGCACTTGTACAATGTGATGTAGGTATAAACCCTGATGGTATAAGTCAATTTAATTTAGAAGAAGCTAATGAATTATTTACTGGTGGAGATCCTAACCTTATAGCTACTTATTATACTAATGAAGCAAATACAGCTGATACAGGGAATGCTATTACAGGAACTTATACAAACATAGAAAACCCTCAAACAATAACTGTTAAGGTTACTAATACCCAAACCGAATGTTTTAGATTATTGTCTTTAACTATAGAAGTAAACCTTAACACTTCTCCTGCCATTACATTAAATGATTGTGATGATGATGGTACAGAAGATGGATTATATGCTTTTAACCTTACTGATGCTGGGCTAGAGAATGATATTGATACTATTATATACTATGCTAATGTAACTGATGCGCTATTAGAACAAAACCCTATAGATACCAATTATACCAATACTACCCCTTATGAGCAGAGTGTATATGCCAGAATAGAAAACGATAATAACTGTACATTACTACAAGAAATAAAACTAAATGTACATGAATTACCTGATATTGAAACTGAAGCAGAAGCTATAGTATGTAACAATACTGAAGAGTATATATTATTAAGAAGTGGATTAACGGGTACTCCTACTGGGTTTACTTACTTATGGTCTACAGGGGCAACAACAAGCGCTATACAAGTAAACGAAGCTGGAATTTATACTCTTACTGCTACTAACCAAAATGGATGTGAAAAAGTACGTACTATTACCGTAGTACCATCGGATGTAGCAACAATAGATGATGTTATTGTAACTGACCTTACTGATAATAATACTGTAACTATTATAGCTTCGGCTACAGGTGGTGTAAACACTGAATATTTATACAGCTTAGACCTACCAGAAGGGCCTTTTGTTACCTCTAACTTTTTCGATAATGTAGCTCCTGGTATACATACAGTTTATGTATACGATACAAATGGATGTGGTATAATAGCACAAGATATATCAGTACTAGCAATACCTAAGTTTTTTACTCCTAATGGTGATGGCGCGAACGAAACTTGGCAAATAGTAGGTATTAGTGGAGAGGCATATAAAAACAGTAATATATATATCTTCGATCGTTATGGAAAATTTCTTTCGGGTATAAAACCCAGAAGTTCTGGCTGGGACGGTACTCTTGATGGCAAAAGGCTACCCGCTACAGATTATTGGTATCTAATTAACCTTGAAGATGGTAGAACTGTAAAAGGGCATTTTAGTTTGATTAGATAATATCATTTTGTCATAATAAAAAAAGCCTCATACAATTTGTATGAGGCTTTTTTTATTTGTCATCAGTTTTATTGACTAAAACTTATGCTATTTTAAAACGCTTTCTGTCAGTTTCACTAAGGTATATTTTACGTAAACGAAGGCTCTTAGGCGTTACCTCTACGTACTCATCTTTCTGAATATATTCTAATGCTTCTTCTAAAGAGAATTTGATAGCAGGAACAATTTTTGCTTTATCATCTGCACCAGACGAACGAACGTTACTTAACTTTTTAGTTTTAGTTACGTTTACTGTCATATCATCTCCACGAGAGTTTTCTCCAATAACCTGTCCTTCATAAATATCCTCATTAGGGTCTACAAAGAATTTACCTCTATCTTGTAATTTATCAATAGAGTAAGGTATTGCTTTACCATTCTCCATAGAGATAAGAGAACCACTTATACGTCCTGGAATATCACCTTTAAATGGTTGGTACTCTAAGAAACGGTGTGTCATGATAGCCTCACCTGCTGTAGCTGTAAGTAATTGATTTCTTAATCCAATAATACCACGAGATGGTATAATGAATTTAACAATCATACGCTCACCTTTAGGCTCCATGCTTGTCATCTCTCCTTTACGAAGTGTTACAAACTCTACTGCACGACCTGAAAGGTTTTCTGGAAGGTCAATAGTTAGTTCCTCAACTGGCTCACACTTCTTACCATCAATTTCTTTAATGATAACTTGTGGTTGACCAATTTGTAGCTCATACCCTTCTCTTCTCATTGTTTCAATAAGTACAGATAAGTGTAGTACACCACGACCAAATACCATGAATTTATCAGCACTATCCGTTTCTGCAACACGAAGTGCAAGGTTTTTCTCTAATTCTTTATTTAATCTATCTTTAATGTGACGTGAAGTCACAAACTTACCTTCTTTACCAAAGAAAGGAGAATCATTAATTGTGAAAAGCATACTCATAGTAGGCTCATCAATAGCAATAGAAGTAAGTCCTTCTGGATTTTCAAAATCAGCAACAGTATCACCAATTTCAAAATTCTCAAGTCCTACAATAGCACAAATATCTCCTGCAACAACTTCTTCTACTTTTAAACGACCAAGTCCTTCAAAAGTATGAAGTTCTTTTATCTTAGATTTTACGATACTTCCATCACGCTTTACAAGAGAGATGTTCATACCTTCTTTTAATCGACCTCTTTGTAAACGACCAATAGCAATACGACCTGTAAAGCTAGAGAAGTCTAAAGAAGTAATAAGCATTTGTGGTGTACCTTCAGATATCTTTGGTTCTGGTACATGCTCTATAACCATATCAAGTAATGGCTCTATATTTTCTGTTTGGTTTTTCCAGTCATCAGACATCCAGTTGTTTTTCGCCGAACCGTAAACAGTTGGGAAATCAAGCTGCCATTCTTCAGCACCTAATTCAAACATTAAGTCGAATACTTTTTCATGTACTTCTTCTGGAGTACAGTTTTCTTTATCTACTTTATTAACAACTACACATGGTTTAAGACCAAGATCAATTGCTTTTTGTAGTACAAAACGTGTTTGTGGCATAGGCCCTTCAAACGCATCAACTAAAAGACAAACACCATCAGCCATGTTCAATACACGCTCTACCTCTCCTCCAAAATCGGCGTGACCAGGGGTATCTATAATGTTAATTTTAGTTCCCTTGTAAGTTACTGAAACGTTTTTTGAGGTAATGGTAATACCACGCTCACGCTCTAAGTCGTTATTATCTAGAATAAGATCGCCTGTGTTTTCGTTTTCACGGAACAACTGACAATGGTACATAATCTTGTCAACCAATGTGGTCTTACCGTGGTCAACGTGGGCAATAATTGCAATGTTTCTAATAGACGTCATCTCTCTTTTTTTGAAGCTGCAAAATTACACTTTATTTTGATAAAAAAAACATTAGTTACTAAGGCTTTAGGTTTTATTAACAACTATTCAGTATTTAGCAGCAAATAATAACCCTAATTGTACATTTAAAGCGCCTAAAAACCAGATAATCAAAACTTTTAATTAAAAAATCCCCTTCAAGAAAATTTCCTTGAAGGGGATAATCATATTAATATAACCTAAATCTACTTTATCATTAGTTGTTTTAATGGTGCTAATTGCTCTAAGTTTAAATTCCCTTTTTGCATTAAACTCACCATAGTCATAATGTTACTAGGATTCATATCATCTCCAAGTAATCGTACTACACCAAAACCACTATCTCGTTGATGCATAAAGAATATGAACTCATCAATCTCGTCATCATCCCCTACAGTATATATTGTTCCTCCTTCTTTATTTGAACCAAAATGCATTAACTCTTCATACTGTTCATTTTTCAATAAGGTCTTTACATTATTCTGTTCTGTACTGTATAAGTCTACATTTAAAGAATCGTTTTTAAAAATAAGCATATTCAACTTTTTAAGTGACTTTAATGCTTCTTTTTCATCATTTGATAAAGTTATTTTATCTGCATTAACAAAATTAGGTGCAACATCTAGTGCCACAAAATTTGGAGTTTTCGATTTTTCTACAAAATACTTCTGTAACGATGGCTTATCACTACATGATACTAGTACCCCCAATAATAGCCCCGTTAATACAAATATCTTTTTCATAATTATGATTTTTTAGATGCTTCTTTCAATTGAATTCCTCCTGGAAGGTTCATTTTATCAGTTAGTACTGATATCTCACTTAAATCAAAGTTACCCGTTAATGTCATTAAAACAGTATCATCACTACCACCATCCATAAACATTAATAACTCTAATACCTGAGATGATTTCGATCCTGATTTTACATAAATTTTAATAGTTTTACCACTATCATTAATTCGCATTAACTCTTCTAACGGATGCTTTTTTAAATACGTTTTAACTGTGCTTTTCATCTCTGTAATAACTTTCTTGTTAGAAGTAGTAAACACCTTAAGGTTATTCAATTTCTTTAATAAACTAAGATATTGTTGTGTTTCTGTATTCTTGTCATCCATTTTGACTTGACTCATCAACTCAAACATCTTCTTGTTCACTATAACGGCAGTTACACCGTCTTTACCGTCAAATTTATCGAATGCCGATTGTGCAAAAAATAATGCAGGCATCAACATAAATATAAATACTAATATTACCTTTTTCATTTTATTATTTTTTTTATTCTGTGTTACAGAATTTAGTTTATTTTCCTTCTTTACTATCAAGGTCTATATTTCCTATAAAAGAAACTAGTACTACCTCATTACTTTTAGAGTCTTCTGTAAAAACAAGTAACTCTTTTATAATAGACTTGTCTTTACCTGAAACCATGTACACGTTTACTTTATTACCACCATCTTTTAAGCTAACTAGGCTTTCCATATCATGTTTTCTAAGGTACTTTTTTACTGTACTTTTCATATCCTTAGAATGCACTCTATCTGATGTTGTAAACACTCTTAGTGTTTCTAAATCTTTTACCTTTTTAAGGTAATCTTGTGCCTGTTCTGCACCTTGAGAGAGTTTTATGTATCCTAAAACCTCAACAAGATTTTCACTAATCACTACTCCATCGATCCCTTCTTTATCCTGAAATTTATCAAACTCCTTTTGAGCAAAGGTAATAAATGGCATCACTGCTAATACTGCTGTTACTATAAATTTTTTCATTTTTTACTGTCTTTAAAAATTTTGTTTTTTGATTTTTCGTATTCTCCTAAATACTCTACTCCTGATACTCCAACATTAACTTGGTTAGAAAGCATATTTAGTGCTTTTTGGGTCTCCTGAAAAGCTATTTCTGGATCTTCATAAGTACCTAGCTCTCTTTCATGTCCTGACTGATTACTAAATAATGCATAAAGACTAAACATCACCACAAGGCTTGCTGCTATCGATAACCACTTTACATTTTGCCTTCTAGGTTTTAGTGGTACGGCTTTTTCAAATTCTTGTGTTGCTTCTTTAACAAAATAACCAAACATTGGCTTGTACTGTTCCAGATGCGGCGCCACATCCGAAGAAGAAAAATATTCTTTAAGTATATTTTCTTCGGCAGTACTAGTTGCTGCGTCAAAGTATTTTTCTAGTAGATTCTCAATTGTTCTTAATTCCATAACTATGCTTTTTTGTGAGTTCTTCCCTAATTGTTTTCCTTGCTCTCGAAAGGGCTACTCTTACAGCCGTTTCGTTCATGTCCATTATTTTAGCGATTTCCTCAAACTCATATTGTTCTACATCCCTCATTTGGATGATTATCTTTTGTTGCTCTGGCAACGTATTCATTATTTTCTCTACCCAACTCCAACTATCACGATCTTCGGCCTGTTTTTGTAACCCTGCTTGCCCATCTGTAAAGTTAGAATGCACGATACGCATCTCTGTTGCTCTTTTTGATTTTAATTGATCTAAGCAATAATTTTTAGTAATCGTTACCGCTAAAGCTTCTACACTTGAATACGTTTTTAATTTACCTCGATTGTTCCAAAGTCTAACCAATACCTCCTGTGTAGCATCTTCGGCTTCTTCTGTACTTACTAGAAGTCGCTTTGCTAATCGAAACATTCGATCTTTAAAAGGAGTTATCGTTTTTATGAATTCTTTTTGATTCATTTATTAGCTTGGTTAATTATCGGTTTATAAAAGGAAGACGAACAATACATTTTTTTGTTACAAGTTGTATTAAAAAACTTAAATTTACGTTTTATTAAAACTAATAACTGCAATTGATGAAAAAGATACTATTACTGCTAGTTGCTTTGCTGGTTACTACATTTGCCTTTCAAAGCTGTGATGATTTAGATGATAACGTTGTACCCGCACATAGTTTTATATGGAAAGGGCTAAACCAGTATTACTTGTGGCAAGAAGATGTTCCTGAACTTGCTGACGATCGTTTTGAAACTCAATCAAGTTTAGACTCTTATGTTGAAAGCTTTTCTAGTCCAAACTCATTATTCGAAAACCTTTTATATGAACGAAATGTTATAGATCGATTTAGTGTACTCTTTCCTGACTTTAGGGTGTTAGAAAACAGATTACAAGGTGTAAGTAAAAGTAATGGTGTAGAATATGGCCTTATTTATACTGATGATAGTGAAACTTCTATTTTTGGATATGTACGCTATATTTTACCAAACTCTGATGCTTCTGCAAAAGATATACAACGTGGTGAGATTTTTTATGCTGTAAATGGTACACCTTTAAATGACAGCAACTATCAATCATTACTAGGTAATGATACTTATACTTTAAATTTTGCTGATTATGATGGTGGAAATATTACACCTAACGGAAAAGAGCTAGGATTAACGAAAACAGAATATTCAGAAAACCCTGTACACACCACTAATGTTATCACCGAAGGTTCTCATGTTATAGGCTACTTTATGTATAATGGTTTTTATAGCAGTTATGATAATGATCTTAATGAAGCTTTTGGGGAATTAGCATCTCAAGGTGTTAATGAATTGGTACTAGACCTTCGTTATAACTCAGGGGGATCTGTAAGAACATCTACTTATCTTGCTAGTATGATTACTGGTCAATTTAATGATGAAATATTTGCTAGAGAGCAATGGAATACTAAAATGCAAGGGTATTATGAAAACAATAACCCTGATGCTTTAATAAATAGGTTTACAAATCAATTATCAAATAGTACACCCATCAACCATCTTAATCTTAACAAGATATACATTCTTACTACAAGAGGGACAGCATCTGCAAGTGAGTTAATAATTAACTGCTTACAACCGTATATTGATGTAACGGTTATAGGTGACACTACCACTGGTAAAAATGTAGGGTCTGTTACTTTATATGATTCAGCAAATTTCTCTAGAAGTAACGTTAACGGTTCTCATACCTATGCTATGCAACCTATTGTATTAGAAATACTAAACAAAAATGGTTTTGGTGATTATAGTGATGGTATTGCTCCAGATATAGAACTTAAAGAAGATTTTGGTAACCTAGGTATATTAGGTGATGCTAACGAACCGTTATTTGCTGCTGCAATAGCTGATATAACTGGTAGTGGCCGATTCTCTATACCAACTCCAAGTAATGACCATAAATGGTTTAATGATTCTAAAAAAATGCGTCGTTTCGGTACTGAAATGTATATTGAAAATACTCCTGAAGATAGCTTTTTACTAGCTAAAGATTTACAGTAATAGTAAAAAACACTTCTCTTATAAACTAAAAAAGAGTGGCTTTCGCCACTCTTTTTTGCTTCCTCTATTTAAAAAAATAAAGTACTTAGCTAAACTTAAAAATAAAACAATTAATTAAAGTAGAACCCTGAAGGTATTACTCCTACAGTAAGATCTTGCTCTAATGTACCTGTAAGTGAATAAATGTAAACTTTACCATTAGAAGAATAATCTAATGCATCACCTACGTATACTTTATCATTTTTAACTTCAAAAGAATATACTCCATACACACCTTGTGCTGTAGTAGTAAACATAGAAGCTGAAGGCAATGATGTAGCTGAAAGATCCATACCATAAATACCATCACCTATAGTGTAGTATAATTTATTTCCTTCTACAACCATATTACTTGGGTGATCTGTATCTGGAAAATCAAGAGATGTAGTTACACTGTTATCTGAAAGATTTACTACCGTAAGTGTACCCCCTGTTTCAGTAGGTGCCCATGATGGTAAACCTCCGCTCAATACATACAGTTTATTATCTTTAACTTCAAGACTGTTAGGTACATCTCCTACTTCAATTGTTACTACTTCATTATTTGGTGTAGAAATAACACTTACTGTGTTTCCTTGACCATAACCACCTTTATGAGCTACATATAATTTACCATTGTTAGCTACAATAGCTTCAGGACCTTCTCCAACACTAATTGTAGATGAAATAGTATTAGTATCAAGATCTAATACTGCAACATAATCATCTGTCGTATCAGTAGGATCTCCCCAATTTGTTATATATCCTTTATTTCCAGAAAAAGCAATATATCTTGGGTTATCAAGATCTGTAGTAATAGCACCTATACGCTCAAATGTATAACGGTTTACAACTTCAACTTTATGTGAGTTATTTACCACAATATAAGCATAGTCACCGTTTAACCCTATGTCTTGTCCTGTATCTCCTAGTGCTACACCTCCATTAACACCAGAAAATATATTATTTTCAAGTACATCTTCTTGAGATAAAAATGATACAGAAGAATTACCTACTTGAAAACCACCCTCGTTAAGTATTATTAATCCATTATCATAGTCTCCTTTTGGAGCACTAATCGAATCATCATCACTACTACAAGAAGTAAAAAAGAATGCTCCTGCAACAGCTGCTAAAATTAGTTTGTTAAGTTTCATTTGTTGTTATAATTAGAATTTAAAATTAAGATACATTGTATAATTTCTTCCTGGCATTGGTCTAGAATTTACATTTTGATAAGTCACATCCCATAAATTATGTACTTGCGCTCCAATGCCTAGTCCTTGCAATACTTTAAAATGATATTCTACACCAAAAGTCGAAACATTGTAAGCATCAATCTTCGATAAGTTATCTGAAGTAAAAAACACTTTACCATTGTATAAATGACGATAGTATGCTGAGATTTTTTTATAAGAATAAGCTAGTGAAGCAGTAGCTTTATGAAAAGGCACATATATTAACTGATTAGTTTTACCATCTTCTCTCGAAACCGTATAAGCATATGTACCATCAAAAGTAAAGCGACTACTACCTATAGTTTTCTGCCAATTTAAAATTGATTCTATACCATAAGTATTTACTTTACCTACATTTTCTGGTCGCCATATATTATTTACAGGAGTCCATCGTAACATATCACGCAGTTTAATATAATATCCTGTTAGCGTAAGCTTGGTATTTTTAAATCTGAACTCATTACCTAATTCTACCTGATATGAACTTTCTGGATTAAGATCTGGATTACCGCCGCTTTGCCAATACAAATCATTAAATGTTGGGATACGGAAATTACGAGAAGCATTTGCTTTTATCTTATAAAACCTTGATACTTTATAACTCCCTCCAAAAGAAAAAAGTAATGGGCTTTCATAAACATCAGTTATTTCTTTACGGACCCCTACTTCATATTGAAATTTTTGTGTTACAGCATGCTGTAATAATAAACTACCAGAACCTATGTTACGCTCTTTACTATGTATACCAGTCCCTTCCCCTTTATTAAAAGTATAATCTAGTAATGTATTTATTTTTATATCATCAGTAATCATATAAGCAAGGTCATATTTACCTAACCAAGTATTTACTTTACCGAAATCATAGTTTTCATTACCTCGAGCATAATATTTATAATGCTCTGTAAGTAATCCTACTTTTAGTTTAGATGTAAAACGGTTATACTTGCCTAACCATTCTAATAAGTTTCTAGAATTAGTATCGTGATATTTACTCTGCGATGGAGCACTTAACGTACGAGAAAAATGTCTATCACCATCATAAGCATAACTATATAAACGTAAAGTATTCTTATCATTTACCTTATATCCAAATGCTGCATTATAACTAGTATTATAATATTCTCCGTTTTCGTTTACTATGTCTGTATCAGGATACTTATAATCGTTATTACTACTATTTCTACTAATACTAACATCACTACTAAACTTATTTGTAGCAATTTTCATATTATAATTAGCATTTAGTGTAGCATAACTACCGTAACTTAACAGTAATTTATTACTAAATTTTTTAGCAAAAGAAAGGTTGTTATTTAGATGAATACTGCCCCCAATAGCACTACTACCATAAATAACACTACCTCCCCCTGCTCTAACTGTAACCGAATTGAAATCGCGAGCATTTACAATATTAAAATCTGTTTGCCCGTTAAGTTGTGAGTTTATATTTATACCATTCCATATCACTGCTGTTTGTTGTGCAGTAGTACCACGAAATGAAGGTGAAGACACCATACCTAAACCATTCTCTTTAAAATATACTGTAGTATTATAATTTAATAATGCGCCTAATGATGTAGCATTCCTATCGATAATAGAATCATTAAGTTTTAATATTGATCGTGAATTAGAAAAATCACGTAATTGAGTATCAGATATTATCACCTCTTCTAATTGGGTAATAGTATCGTTTTGTGCACAAAGTACTTGGCACAATAGTAATAAAGAAATGTAAGTAAGTTTTTTTAAAGCCATAATTATAGAACCTTTTTTCCCGAAGGTTCGACATTTGTTATACTAAAGGCAGGTCTCCTGGCTTGCGTACTGTTGTTTACCTTCCCGTGTTACCACAGTGGCATGAAGTTTAACAACAACCTCTCTTTTTGAGATAAGCTTACAGTTGCGGGAACAGCTCAGGTGTTTAACCTGATTCCCTTTTAATGTGATGATCAAAAAAATCAGCACAACCTAAAGTCGGTGCAAAGATAGAATATATATTGAGATATTTAATTTATACATTTGCAACTGTTCAATATTTTTTCATGAAAAACATTATTACCACATTTCTTATTGTTGTTTTACTAACAACCATTGGTTGTAAACAACAACAAAATGACAAAACTTCTACAATAGCAGCTACCAATATTGTAAAGCATGCTACTGGATTAAAAATATACCGATACAACGGTTATTCAGTAGTAGAAGTTACTAACCCTTGGCCAAATGCCGAGGCTGGTTTCACATATGTAATGCAGCAACAAGGTGCTTTTATACCTGATAGTCTTGATAGCTATATTGTTATACCAGTGCCTGTAAAAAAAGTAGTTGTTACCTCAACAACACACATACCATCGTTAGAGTTACTAGGGGTAGAAAATTCATTAGTTGGGTTTCCCGGAACACGCTATGTTTCATCGGAAAGAACAAGAGCACGAATTGACGCTGGCAAGGTGCGAGAAGCTGGTGCTAATGAGAGTTTGAACACTGAGGTTATGATAGATTTATCTCCTGATGCCGTAGTAGGCTTTAGTATCAGTGGAGATAATAAAACATTAAATACTTTAGAACAAAACGGAACTAATGTATTGTACAATGGTGACTGGACAGAACAATCGCCGCTAGGTAAGGCTGAATGGATTAGGTTTTTTGGAGAGCTATATGATTTACAAGAAGAAGCCGACGATATATTTAATAAAATAGAAAGTGATTATAAAAATGCTCAAGCTTTAGCTAAAAATGTGACCTCTAACCCTACTGTGTTAAGCGGAGCAATGTATCAAGATCATTGGTATTTACCACAAGGTGGTAGTTGGGGAGCATTATTTATGAAAGATGCACATGCTGATTATCTTTGGGGTGATTCTGACGGGACAGGTAGTCATACCTTATCTTTTGAAACTGTTTTAGATAAAGCGCAAGATGCTGATTATTGGATTGGTCCTAGCCAATTTACATCATTACAAGAAATGGTAGAAAGTAACCCGCATTATGCACAATTTAAATCCTACCAAAATAAAGAAGTATACTCTTTTGCTAATAAAAAAGGGGCTACAGGTGGATTAATATACTATGAATTAGCACCTAACCGTCCAGATTTAGTACTAAAAGATCTTATCAAGATAGTACACCCTGAGCTTTTACCAGATTATGAACTTCACTTTTTTGAAAAACTAAAATAAAGTATAGTGCAACACTCAAGGCAAAATACATTTCTATTTATAGTACTAAGCTTAGGCCTAGTAGTACTATTTTTGGTTAACTTAAGTCTTGGCTCAGTAAACATCCCTTTTAAAGATGTAGTACAGGCTTTAACTGGGGGTGAGGCTACAAAAAGCACTTGGGAGTACATTGTACTTAACTATCGTTTACCCAAAGCTATAACAGCATTATTAGTTGGTATGGGCTTATCATTAAGCGGACTACTAATGCAAACTCTTTTCCGTAACCCTTTGGCAGGACCTTATGTACTTGGGCTAAGTTCTGGTGCAAGCCTTGGAGTCGCATTTATAATATTAGGGGCTGGTATATTACCTAGTTTTTTAGGCAGTATATTTTCATCGTCTTATGGAGTTGTAATCGCCTCTACACTTGGAAGTTTCTTAGTATTACTTGCTGTATTACTTGTAGCACAGCGTCTTCGTGATACTATGGCTATACTTATAGTAGGGCTAATGTTTGCAAGCTTTACAGCCGCTATAGTTAATGTATTAACCTTTTTTAGTACAGCACAACAACTTCAAAAATTTACTTTTTGGGCTATGGGTAGCCTTGGTAGCCTTTCTTGGACAAACATAACAATACTTAGTATAACTTGTATTGTAGGTATAGCCCTAGCTGCATTATGTATTAAACCACTTAACGCACTACTTTTAGGTGAACGTTATGCTAAAAGTTTAGGTATTAACTTTAGTAAAACACGTTTTATAATTATACTTGCTACTAGTATAATGGCTGGTGGTATAACTGCATTTGCAGGTCCTATAGCATTTATAGGTTTAGCAGTACCGCACATAACAAAGCTAATATTTAGAACCAGTAATCATTTAGTATTATTTTGGGCAACTTTATTAACTGGAGCAATACTATTATTACTTTGCGATACTATTACTCAGCTGCCAGGTAGCGACTTAACATTACCTATCAATGCTGTAACCTCTATAGTGGGTGCACCTGTAGTTATATGGCTTTTATTACGCAAAAGAAAAGGAATGTACAGCTAACCTAATGACTATGGATAACGAAAAAGCAATACTATCAGCAAACGAAATAAACATAGGTTACCTTAACAAAAAAAAGGTACAAACAGTTATTGCTAAAAAGGTTAGTCTTACCCTAAAGCCTAGTAGTTTTACAGCACTTATTGGTGCAAATGGAATTGGTAAATCTACGCTATTGCGTACACTTACAGGTATACAACCTCCACTAGAAGGAAAAGTTTTATTGAAAGATAAAAACATCAATGATTATAGCTCTAATGAGTTTGCTCAAAACCTCAGCATAGTACTTACTGAAAGCCTCCCTCCTAGCAATCTTACTGTTTACGAGCTTGTTGCGCTTGGTAGACAACCCTATACAAACTGGTTAGGAAAACTCGCTCCAGAAGACACTATAAAAGTAAAAGAGGCACTAGAACTTACGCAACTATTACATCTTGCCGATAAAAAACATTATGAGATTAGTGATGGACAGTTACAAAGAGTACTTATTGCAAGAGCATTAGCACAGGACACCCCTATAATTATACTCGACGAACCCACAACTCATCTAGATTTATTACATAAAGTAAGTTTACTCAAACTATTAAAACAGCTTACTATTAAGACTAATAAAAGTATACTATATTCTACCCATGATTTAGATTTAGCATTACAACTTAGTGATGAACTTGTAGTAATGACACCTTCAAAAATAATTCAAGATACTCCCAAAAGTTTAATTGAAAATAATGTTTTTGATACCCTTTTTGATGATGACAGTATCAGTTTTAATACTGATAAAGGCGGGTTTATTATAAAAAATTAGACACGGTTATTATCAGCACGCCAGTTTTTTATCGTCTTTTTAATAACATTAGGTGAAAGGTTTTCTTGTACTATTTTATTAACAAGTAATTCTAACTCATTATCTGGAGCAAAGCGCAATGCAAAAATTTGACTTTCAGATAATTTATCTTCTAACAACTCTAATCGCTTTCCTGTTACTACAAAATAACGATAGTGTACTTCTTGTACTATAATACGGTTTTGTAATGTTAGTGCATAATGTTGCCTAAGCATAAAAGCTAGCCAAATAATTGCTACCGCAAACATTGCCATAAATACCCATATCAACTTGTACTCTTCACTTTTTGAAGCGTAAAAAATTGTACCTGCTAATAGAGCAAGCATAAATGGGTAAAACACAAAGTGATGGGGCGGATAAAATCGTATATGGTTTTTATAGTTTTGTTGTTGTGCCATATTTTTTAATATTTACCATATCTTATTTAGATAGTAATGATACCACCTCTTTTATATTTTCTATTTCATTAAAATTTTCATGAACCACATTATGTTCTACCATTTCGTGAGCCCATGTAGTATGATAAGGCACATGACAAGCATGCCCCCCTATTTCGAGTACAGGTAATACATCTGATTTTAATGAATTACCTATCATGTAAAACTCATTCGGTTCTATTTCTAGTCGTTGTAAAAGTTTTAAGTAGTCTGATTCTTTCTTATTAGACATTACTTCTATATGGTGAAAATAATGCCCTAGACCTGAATCGTGTAACTTACGTTGCTGATCTTTAAGATCCCCTTTTGTAGCAACAACAAGTTTATATTTTCCTTTTAACGATTGTAGTGTTTCCTCTACTCCATCTAACAGTACAATTGGTTTTTGAGTTAGCTCTTTACCTAATTCTATTATCTTTTCAATACACTTTATACTCACAGTATTATTAGAAACTTTCATTGCCGTTTCTACCATACTTAATGTATAGCCTTTTATACCATAACCATAAAGTGGAAGATTAGCTATTTGAGTATCAAAAAGCTCTTGTGATAGGCTTTGATGCGAAAGATAAGCCTCCATGATTCCACAAAACTTTTTCTCCGTTTCTTCAAAATATGGTTCGTTTATAAATAGCGTATCATCAGCGTCAAATGCTATTACTTTTATATTCATTTTTAATGAGTTTATTTACAAAGCTACTAAACAATCGCTGTATTATAGTATACAATGACGTTAATAGATATATTATATTATGTAATTATAAGTTTACTACTTGGCTAGAATGTGCGGCTATAACTTGCCCAGATTCTTTATTAAATTTCCAAACTCTAGTAAAACGAAAAGTATCTGTACTAATTGTACCAAAAAAAGAACCTGATATTTTTTTCATAACTGATACTATAGCAATATCATCAATCACTTTTATAAATTGTTCGCTTGTTGTTATAACATCAATTTTTACATTATTCGATTTATGAGCTTCAATATCCATAGCCTTTGTAAAAATATGTCCTGTATGACTCGTAAAAACAAGATCATCGCTAATCAATACATCTAGTTCTTTTATATCACTAGCTTGCATTGCTGTTATCAGCCTATTTTCTAGTTCAATAACTTGTAGTTCGATATTCATTTTGAAAAATTATTGGATTAATTTTTTAAGGTAACTCAATACTCTTAGGACTCAGAGATAATTCAAATATGTATCTCAAAATCACACTAAAATCGTTTATGCCTTAGTTTTATATTTATCCTAATATTTTATAAAAAATTAGAACTGGTAATATAATAATTGAAAGTATTAATATCCGCTTACCTTGCTTCCTATCAAGCTCTGAATAAGAATAAACTTTCTTACCATTAGGTAATGTTTTTTGAGATGTCCATAATACATAACCAATTATAACTCCTAAAAAACCACCCATAAAAGCAAAACAATAACCTGCAATAATCCAAGCACCTTGGCTTTCCTCTGGCTTAGTAAGGTCTTCAATACGACTTTTATTTAATGCCTTTATCTGTTCTTCATCTATAGGCTTACCTCTTTTTGCTAAAAGTTTTCGAGCTAGAAGATAATCAAATTCACTCCACTCATCTCTTTTTACTACTACATCTAGTAACTCCTCATCAGTAAACTCAAGCAAATAATAATCTTCCGGAAGTTGATTCGTTCCTTCTTCAACTAATTCTTCTAAAAACAATGTTGCTTGTTCAAAATCTGGCTGACGTAACTGGATTTCATATTCTTTCTGCATTTCTCCAACAAAAGCACTTCCTAAACGAGGAGAATTATCAATCAAAAGTGACTCTATATTATTTTTCTTAAGAAACTGTTGTAGTTCTTTTGCTTGTGATACATCAGAAAACTTTCGAAAAGAAGTAAAGTTATTGTTCATTTGTTATAGTTAAATATTCATCAAATATAAATAATTACAATCACTCTAATTTATTACTGCAACTAATCTGTCTCAATATTTTCCTTAATTTTACAAATCAGTAAAACACTACATAAATGCCCGAAACTATCACTTTATTACTTGCCTTTATAATAGCACTAGCCATAGGAGTTTTTATTGGTAAAATTGTCTTTTCATCAAAATCAGATGCTGAAAGAAAAATTCTTGAAGAACGTAGCAACAGCTTATCACAACAACTAGAACAACACAAGCACCAAAACACACATGAAAAGCAAGGTGTAGAAAAACAAATAGCACAACTACAAGAAGAACGTAATGACCTACGTACTGCTAAAGATGCACTTGCTATACAGTTAACAAAAAAGGAAACAGACTTTGACAACTTAATGGAGCGTGCTAAAGAGCAACGTAAAGAAACCGAAGCATTAAGAGAACAGTTTGCTAAAGAATTTGAAAACCTTGCCAATAAAATACTCGAAGAAAAGTCGACTAAATTTACTGAGCAAAATAAAGAAAATATTAAAAACATCCTTTCTCCGCTACAAGAGAAAATTCAACTATTTGAAAAGAAAGTAGAGAGTACTCATAAAGAAAGTATAGACTATCATGCTGCCTTACGTGAGCAAATAGTAGGACTTAGTAAAATGAACGAACAGATGAGTCGTGAAACACTAAACCTTACTAAAGCATTAAAAGGTGACAGTAAAATGCAAGGTAACTGGGGAGAATTAATACTAGAGCGTGTACTAGAAAAATCAGGGTTAGAAAAAGATCGTGAATATTTTGTACAACAAAGTCATACTAATGATGAAGGTGCTCGTGTATTACCTGATGTTGTTATTAATTTACCTGATGGTAAAAAAATGATTGTAGATAGTAAAGTATCCTTAGTAGCCTATGAACGTTATGTAAACGAAGAGGATGATGCACCACGTACAATCCACTTAAAAGATCATGTAAACTCTATAAAACGTCATGTAGACCAACTAGGAGATAAAAACTATCATGATTTATACAAAATGGAAAGTCCTGATTTTGTATTATTATTCATCCCTATAGAATCGGCATTTGCTAGCGCACTAAACGAAGATACTACCTTATATAACAAAGCTTTTGAACGCAATATCATTATAGTAACACCTAGTACATTACTTGCTACATTACGTACTATAGACAGCATGTGGACAAACCAAAAACAACAAGAAAATGCTTATGAAATTGCTAGGCAAGCAGGTGCTTTATATGATAAGTTTGTTGGATTTACAGATGACCTCATCATGGTAGGAAAACGTATGGATGAGGGTAAAAAAGCTTATGAAGGTGCTATGAATAAACTTGTAGATGGACGCGGAAACATTGTTATAAGCATCGAAAAGTTGAAAAAAATGGGTGCTAAAGCTAAAAAATCACTTCCTGGAAAAATTGTAGATCGTGCTGATGAAGTAGAGAATAATATAAATTCATCTCTTAATTCTTAAAAATTAATAATTATGGATACTAACTACCGTAAACTAACTACATCTCGAGTAACAATATCTGAACTGATGTTACCTTCGCACACTAACTTTAGTGGTAAAATACACGGTGGTTATATCTTAATGTTAATGGATCAGATTGCATTTGCAGCAGCTTCAAAATATTCTGGTTGTTATTGTGTTACCGCATCTGTAGACAAAGTAGATTTTTTAAACCCTATAGAAGTCGGAGAGTTAGTAACCATGAAAGCATCTGTTAATTATGTAGGTAATAGTTCTATGGTTGTTGGCATACGTGTAATATCACAAAACATTCAAACAGAAAAAATAAAACATTGTAATTCTTCATATTTTACAATGGTAGGTAAGGATGAAAACGGAAATACCGTTCATGTACCACGCCCAGTAATAACTTCTTTACAAGAGGTTCGTCGTTTTCATAATGCTATAAAACGTATCGAATTAAAAAAACAACGTAACCAAGATAAAGAAAGTTTCGACCATACTTCCCCTGAAGCTTTAGAAGCTCTTAAACCTTTAAACATAAAAATAAACCTGTAGATCGCGGTTAAGATTCAATATAGTTGTTAAAATATTATATATTTGTTTCAATTATACTAAAATCATGAAATACAACAACGTATTAAGGTCACTACTACTTATTTCTATATTCTCTTTACTCTACTCTTGCGGTACAGATGATTCTGACAATTATACAGAATTGCCCATTGAAGAGGAATCTCCTGTAATAATGGATCTTGATGCAGTACCTTATAACACTCTTGCCGAGTATAATTTCTTTGAAGGTGAAATCAAGAACTTAAACCCTGTACACAAAGTATTACCTTATGATATTAATAGCGGATTGTTTACAGACTATGCGCTTAAAAAAAGATTTATATGGATGCCAAAAGACACAAAGGCTACATATACTTCAGATTCAAGTATACCTGTATTTCCTGATGGAACTGTATTAATTAAAAACTTTTATTATGATAATACTGTTCCTAGTACTACTACTGTAATACTAGAAACTCGAATAATGATAAAAAAACCTGAGGGGTGGATATTTGCAAATTATGTTTGGAATAACGATCAAACAGAAGCAACATTAGATACTAATGGAGGGTTAACCCGTATGAGTTGGTCACAAAATGGTGTTACTAAAAACATCAATTACAAAATTCCTTCTATAATAGACTGTGCTACTTGTCATACCCTAAATGATATCTATAGCCCTATTGGTGTAAAACCACAAAACTTAAATAAAATGTACGCCTATAATGATGGTGAACAAAACCAATTAAGTAAATGGATCGAAACAGGCTATTTAGACAATAAACCTGAAACTATAAGCAGTACTGTAGACTGGAAAGACACTTCTCAACCTTTAGAGCTTAGAGTACGCTCTTACCTCGATATTAACTGTGCACATTGCCATGCTGGCGAAGCCACATCGTGCGGTTATACCCCTATGGAACTTTCTTTTGCAGAGTCAAGCTTACCTACAAATCTTGGACTATGTGTACAACCATCTGACTTCGTTACTGGTAATCAACAATACATTGTTGCTGGTCAAGATGTAGCAGGATCATTACTTCATTTTAGAATGAGCAATACCATTAGAAGTGAGATGATGCCACCTTTAGGTCGTGTTCTTGTTCATGACGAAGGCCTAGAACTTATTGAAGAATGGATAAACAGTTTAGAAACAACTTGCCCATAACTTATTCATTATTAACACCCTAAAATTTCAAATTTCAAACAATAAATAATAATATTTTTTATTTTTAAAAAATAAGGTAGGGTTTTTTATTTTATATTTGTTACTCTTTAATATAAAAAATTGCGACAAATACATGAAAAAACACTGTTTTTTAAGGACTCTATCTTTTTTTATGCTTTTTACTTTTCTCACCTCTTGTGGGACTGATGATGAAGGAAATTATACCGAAATACCAGATCCAGTATCTCCTGTAGTAGTTGATCTTGCCACTGTACCCTATCCTAAACTTTCTGATTACAAATTTTTTGATGGTGATTTAAAAGACATGAAACCTGCCTATAAGGTACTACCTTATGATTTAAATACTCCGTTATTTACTGACTATGCACATAAAAAAAGGTTTGTATGGATGCCTGAAAACACAAAAGCAAGTTATACTGCCGACGGGCAACTACTAGAATTTCCTACTGGAGCTGTACTCATTAAAAGTTTTTTTTATGAAAATGTATTACCTGATAATACTACACGAATAATAGAAACTCGTATTTTAATTAAAAGAGCTAGCGAATGGATTTTTGCTAACTATGTTTGGAATGACGAACAAACAGAGGCTTACCTTAACCTTGATGGTAGTTTTACAGATGTTTCTTGGATGGAAAATGGTGTACAAAAAGATGCTAATTATAGAATTCCATCTGAAGTAGAATGTTTGACCTGTCATAAAAACAATGACTCTCCTATACCAATTGGTACTAAACCTCAAAACATGAACAAAATGTTTAACTATGAGGAGGGTAATGTAAACCAACTTAGTAAATGGATTACAGAAGGGTATCTTACAGATAATATACCTACAACTATAAATAGTACTGTAGACTGGGCTGACACCTCACTTCCCCTAGAACTACGAGTACGATCGTATATGGATATTAATTGCGCACACTGTCATTCAGAAGGAGCACATTGTGATTATATGCCTATGCGTCTTGCTTTTACCGAAACAAGTAACCCTACAAATATGGGAGTATGTGTAGAACCTTATGAGTTTATAAATGGTTCATTTACACACATAATATCAAAAAAAAATACTGGAAGGTCAGCAATGTATTATAGACTTAGTACTACAAACGAATCTGAACGTATGCCAATGCTAGGTAGAAGTATCGTTCATGAAGAAGGTCTTCAACTATTTGAAAATTGGATTAACGACATGAATGAAACCTGTCCATAAAAATTAACCAACAACTAAAATCAATTGATTATGAAAAGAATTTTTACACTATTAATTGCGGGGTTAGGTATAACCTGTGTCTCTGCACAAAATACTTGTGCTACCGCCGAACAAGTTACGGTAGGAATACATGATGCATCATATGCTGATGATAGTGAAGCCCCTTCCATTATTTGTACACAAGGAGTTAATAACGCTCTTAATAAAGGACTTTGGTATACATATACTAGCACTTCTATTATTAATGTTACAATAAGTACAAGCCTCACTGGCTACCCTAACATAGATACTCGTGTACATATATATCAAGGAGATTGTGACGATCTAATTTGTGTAGATGGAGATGATGATAGTGGAGTACAAACCACATCAATAGTTACATTCACTGCACAGCCTAATATAACATATTATATTGCCTTTGATGATAACTGGAATGATGATGATTTTGTTTTTGAAGTTATCGAATCTACATATGTACCCCCTATGTTTGAAACACAAAATGCAAACGTTGGAGGCCAATATGTTATGTGTATTGTTGATGCTAACGGAGATTACCTTGATGATATAGTAGTACCAAATTCAGGATATATTACCATGATGTATCAAAATGAAGATGGAACTTTTACTGAAGCTACACCTACTGCTGGTGAAACTACTTATATGCCAGGCTGGAGTCTTGCTTCAGGTGATTATGATGGTAATGGAATTAATGATTTTTTATACGGTGCATACGGAGGAGCGACTATTATGTTAGCTAATGATGATGGCACAGAATATACTCCTATGATTTCTACAGAATTTATCTTTTCTCAACGAACTAATTTTGTTGACCTTAATAATGATGGTAACCTAGATGCATTTGTTTGTCACGATGTTGAACCTAATGTATACTTCCTTAACGATGGTGATAGTGGTTTTGATTATTTTCAAGGTGGTATAGGAGATCATCCTGCTGGCGGTAATTATGGATCTATTTGGGTAGACTATGATAATGATGATGATCCTGATCTTTTTATAGCAAAATGTCGCGGAGGTGGTAGTGATGCTGGAATTAATGAGCTACATAGAAATAATGGTGATGGCACATTTACAGATGTAAGTGAAGAAGCTGGTATGTCAGACATTATACAAACATGGTCTACTGCTTTTGGTGATTTTGATAATGATGGAGATATGGATGCTATGGTAGGTGCCAACTCTACTTCTCATGGCTCTCATAAATTAATGATTAACAATAATGATGGAACTTTTAGTGATGCTACCGCTAATTCTGGTTTTGAAACACTGACCTCATTAAGCAGAGAACACATTACTCATGATTTTGATAATGATGGTTTTCTTGATGTAATGGGAGGAGGAACTTATATCATGTTTAATAATGGTGACATGACTTTTACAAAAGTTGATGTTGGTGCACATGTAGGGCCTATTGGAGATTTAAATAATGATGGCTTTCTTGATATATTAAACAATCAACAAATGAAAATAAATACCGGTAATGATAATAACTGGTTAAAAATAAATCTAGAAGGTACAGATAGTAATAGAAATGGGATTGGTGCACGTATAGAAATTTATTCTAGTGGAGAAAGTACTTGGCAAAAACAAATACGCGATGTTAGAAGTGGTGATGGTTTCCGTTTTATGAGTTCACTTAATACTCATTTTGGCCTTGGACAGACAGAAGCTATAGAACAAATAGTAATCAAATGGCCTTCGGGAATTATTGATATTATTGAAAACCCTACAATAAATGAGTCTCTAATGGCTGTAGAAGGAGCTACTCTTAGTAATAACCAATTTAACTCTACTGCTTTCAAAGTATACCCTAACCCAGTAAAAGATATTATACAATTTACAACAACAGATAACATCACAATGACGAATGCATATATTTATGACATATCTGGTAAACTAGTCATTAGTGAAGAAATTTCAGATTTAAGTATATCAGCACAACAGCTTACAAAAGGTACTTATGTAATGATACTTAAAGATACTAATGGTAAACATTATTCTACTAAAATCATAAAAGAATAAAGCAATACTTTTCTTACTATAAAAGCACATATTATTAATTTAATATGTGCTTTTTTAATATCGGTTTAATCTAGAGTATAAATAAAACACATACCTTTGCTTGCTTTATTTAATTAGTATGAAAAAACTTACCCTCTCTTTATTAGTTATTCTTGGAATACAAATTACTTATGCTCAAAAAAGGTTTGATCCAACCCCTAAGGACATCGCATTAGCTAAAGAACTACGTACAAAATATCACAACGATGACATTGCAATACTTACGAGTACTGAAAGTATTGATTTTGATTTTAATAATAGTGATAAAAAAGTTACTGTAAATCAAGAAAAACAAGAACTACTTATAAATATTAATCATCGCGCCGACATTAGTAAATATGAATTTTATGATAGTGAGTCGAAGATTGAAAAATTTAATCTTGAATACCGTAATGGTAAGAAAGCACGATTTACTGTAAAAGATGATTTTTACAATTCTAATGGTTTATTTTATATTGATTATAGAGTAAAACATATGAGTTTTGACTTTCCTGTACAGGGTTATACTTATAATTATAAATTAAAGAAAAAATACGATGATGTAAAATACTTTACCTCTATTTATTTTAACAATGAATACCCTGTTATTGAAAAAAAAATCAAAATAACAATACCTGAATGGCTAAATATTGAATTAAAAGAAATGAACTTTGAAGGGTTTGATATTAAAAAATCAAAAAAAACAGCTTCAGATGGAACAAGTACTACCTATATATATACTATAAAAAATATAGCCGCTTCATATAAAGAAAGATCATCTCCTGGTCCTTCATACATGTATCCTCACTTACTAATATTAGCAAAATCATATATCAAAAACAACAAGAAAAATATGCTATTTGACTCTACTAAAGACCTTTATGAATGGTATAGATCATTAGTTAATAGTGTTAAAGAAAACCCTGGCATATTAAAACAAAAAGTTACTGAGCTAACTGTAAATGCTAAAACAGATGAGGAGAAGATCAAAAACATTTACTACTGGGTACAAGATAATATCCGTTATATAGCTTTTGAAGACGGGCTCGCTGGTTTTCGCCCTGATGCTTCTCAAAATGTATTTCAAAAACGATATGGAGACTGTAAAGGTATGGCAAACCTTACCAGACAAATGCTAAAAGAGGCTGGGTTTGATGCTAGACTTACTTGGATAGGTACAAAAAGAATTGCTTACGATTACTCTATACCATCATTAAGTGTAGATAATCATATGATTTGTACTTTAATGAAAGATGGCAAAAAATATTTTCTTGATGGAACCGAAAAATACAATTCTTTTGGAGAATATGCCAACAGAATACAAGGTAAAGAGGTAATGATAGAAGATGGCAATAATTACATCATCGAAAAAGTTCCTACCATACCTGCTATTGAAAACAAAGAAATTTATACCGCTAATTTTAGCATTGAAAATGAAAACCTTACTGGTAAGATAAATGGTAACCTAAAAGGTGAAAGTCGAGCTTCATTTCTATATGGGTATAATAATCTTAAAACAGACCAAAAAGAAAATGCACTGCAATACTACCTAAGTAGAGGTGATAAAAATTTTATTGTATCAAATATTAACACTTCCGATCTTCAAAATAGAGATATTTCATTAACGCTAGAACATGATATTACCTTACAGAATAGAGTTTCTTCATTCGATAATGAAATTTATATTGATTTAAATTATCTCAAAGAATTTCAGAGTTATGATTTTAAAAAACGAAAAACTGATTTCTTGTTTAGTTATAAAAGAGATTATGAATATAATATTGCATTGACAATACCTAAAGGATACACTGTAAGTAGAATACCTGAACCTGTTACAATAGACACCCCTGACTACACTATAAATGTATCATACAACTTAGATGATAAAAATATTATTTATAAAAAACATTTTATAATAAAAAAAGGAACGATCAAAAAGAGTGATTTCTTAAAATGGAATACTACAATAACAAAACTTAAAAAATTATATAACGATCAAATTACATTAACTAAATTATAACAATGAAAACTCGAATATTAATTATATTACTATCAGTGTATAGTAGTATTGCAACTGCTCAAAGAAAAAATGAAGTTAGAGATATTTTTTGGGGTAAAAATGACAAATATAACAAGGCTTTAACTATTCCTGATAAATGGAAGAATGAATCAGCTGTAGTTATTTATAAAAATGAAAATTATGATTTTCATAAATTTGGAGCTAAAGTTACTTATACTACATCTGTTAGAAAAAGAGTTAAATTACTTGACAAAGCTGCCGTAGAAGAGTTTTCTGAATTTGCTTTTAAAGAACGTTTTTATTCTTCACGTGGATATAGTTATAGATTTAGAAGACGAGGAATTAATTTTATCGGTATAAAAATTGTTAAACCTGACGGATCTCAAAAAGAGATCGACATAGAGAATGAAGCTGTAAAAATAGATGAAGGTAAGAAAGTAGCAATACCTAATCTTGAAATTGGAGATATTATTGATTTCTATTACTACTCTAAAGAACCCTTTAAATCTAAACTAGAATATGGGTTTGAACCTGTAGAGACTACTCTAGGAGACGATTATCCTATTATGGATTTAAAGATAACATTACAAACTGAAAATGACTTCTTCATTAACTTTAACACCTATAATGGAGCTCCTAAACTTAAAGAGACTACAGTAAAAAAACGTGATCGTACTTATGAGCTTGTAGCATCTGATATCGAGAAAAATGATTTTCCTCGTTGGTTTTCTCCTTTAACAGAATTACCGTCTTACAAATTTCAGGTATATTTTGCACGATCTAGTAAATTCGAAGATCGATCAGCAGCCTTTCTTCCTAAAAAAGAAAACATAATAAAAGAAACTGTAACATCAGAAGATGTTATTAACTACTATAACGATGGTGGGTTTAAACCTGATGGTAAAATAAAAGATGTAAAAAAGTTTATAAAGAAAAACAATTTTAGTAGTAAGGAAGAAATGGTTCGAGAAGTATATTACTTTTATCGCTACCAGTACTTAAATCGTTATACAGAATACTCATCAATGGCAAATGCCAAGATTATAAAAGAAGGACAATTTTCTAACTACTTCTATTATGTTTATGGTATGAACTCTATTCTATTTTATAATGAAGTTCAGTTTATAAAACATTTTAGAGCTTTCTTAAAATCACAGAAAATAGAACATGACATTATAATTGCTACCTCCAAATACAATGGTCCAATTAAAGATTTATTGATTCAGCAAAATACAAGAATGATGATAAAGGTTAATACTGAAAATCCAATCTATATAAAACTTTTTGGAGTACACAGTAATATTGATCAAATTGATTTTGAATTAGAAAATACAGAAGCCTACATACTAAATGTTGCTAAATTTAAAAAAGTAACAGGTATTGAAACTATTACACTGCCTTCATCTAGTTATAAAGACAATAGTACTAAAAGCAATATAAACATCACCGTATCACCTGACTTACAAACCATTAATATCGATAAAGAGTCTTCATTTTTTGGACATAATAAAATTTCTGAGCAGAAGGAAAAAATTGAATTTTATGATTATATAAATGATGACTATGAAAGATATGGTGATTCTCCTTTTATTGAAAAGTTACCTGGTAAAAAATTAAGAAAAAGAATTACAACAGAGTTTAACTCTTTAAAAAAGAAAACTAAAGAACTACAAGAAAAAACATTTAAAAGAAGTATTGAAAGTGAGTTAGATTTAAAAACAGAAAATCACTCCTTAAAGATTACAAATACAGGACGCTATGGTAAAAACACTCCTTTTGTATCTAAAGAAAAATTCTCTATTAAAGAGGGATTGCTAAAAAAAGCTGGTTCTAATTATATTTTCGAAATAGGAAAACTTATAGGAGGACAAATAGAAATAGACCAAAAAGAAAAAAATCGTACTAATAACATTTATATTCCCTATCCTCGTTCTTTTGAGGATATTATTGAGTTTACTATCCCTGATGGTTATACTGTAGCAGGCCTTGATAAACTTAATAAAAAAGTAGAAAACTCTACAGGTGGATTTATAAGTTCTACCACATTACATGGTAATAAACTTACCATAAAAGTTTATAAATACTACACTAATTATTACGAACCTAATAGTAACTGGAATAAAATGATTAATTTTCTTGATAGTGCTTACCAGTTTACTCAAGAAAAAATACTACTCAAGAAAAAATAATATTTATATATAACATCATTCAAATAAAAGAGCCTGTTATTTTTTAATAACAGGCTTCTTCTCTAAAAAATACACACATCCATTTATTCTTTGGGATAGCACTCTTCTTATATGCTAAGCTAAGATCTATTTCATGAATTATATATTCACAAATTAACTACAATAAATCCAAATAATAGCATAATCTGGTATTTAAGCAGTATCAACTAGAATTTAAAAGATATGAACTAGAATTCGGTTAGATCGATTTTTCTGTATATGAATTAATCTTATCTAAATTAAGAATTGTTTTAGTGTTATCATGATTTTCAGTATACATCATATCAAACTTAGCTCCGTACTTTATCTCATCAAAAGTATAAGACGTACCTGTAGAAACTATACTACTAAAAACATCATCAAATGCTTTTAAGTGAATAATTATCTCTCCTTCTATATCATTAAAATCATCCTCTGTAAAACCAAAAAGAGGGCTATCCTCAGTAATAGGATGTACTAATGTCCAACTTAAAGTAAGAGAGTTAATTTTGGACAGTTCCATATCTAAAAAATAAAACTTATTAACCTTAATTCTTTTTTCAGTTACTTTCATACCTAAGGTCATACGAGCTTCAGCATCAATAAGATTAGTGTTTTTAAAAGGGGCAAGCCTTACCATTAATGCTGTCTTATCTTTATAAGGGGCTATAATTGCATTATCCGAAAACTTAATAAAAGCCCTTGGTCTACTAAACCTACCGTAAAATAAACCTGAGGCAAGTGCAAAACTAAGTAAGCCTATTAAAGCCTCAATAGCTGCCAGAATATTTGTAAAAAAGCCTTTAGGGCTTATAGCACCATAACCTACGGTTGTAAAAGTTTGAGCACTAAAAAAATAAGCTTTCCCAAATTTTTCTAATTCTGAAATTGAATTAACTTCAATTCCATTTAAGTGTTCTACTCCTATAAGATAATACAGGGCCGCAAATAAAAAATTAACCCCTGCATAAAAAATAAAAAGTATCCCTATAAACTTCCAAGCCGACATACCTTTCATAATATGATACCAGCTAATACGGTTAAAAAAAGAGATACCTCTCTTTTCTACATTTGCTGTACCATTTTTATTAATAAAACGTCCTCCATAGCTCTTTGAGTTAGCACCAAAACCTGTATCGCTATTTGCCCTTGCTTTAGAATTTATCTTTTGAAACATTCAATAATTATTGTTTAGCGATTAAACACAAATCTAAGGAAACAAATTATTAAATTTCATGTATTTTATGAACCATTCACTTTAAAAATTTAAATTTGAACTTATTACCAACTAATTTATCATGATTAAAAAAATTATTACCTCTATCTTATTTATTACTACACTATACTGTAATGCACAATGGCTACAACTACCACAGGAAATACCAAATATGCAAACAGTCTATTTTAATGACGTTAACACTGGATATATTGGGACTAAAAGTGTTGATGAAACATTACCTAAACTTTTTAAAACCGTCGATGGTGGTATCAATTGGGTAGAAATACAATTACCCGATATAGGTAACTATACAAAAATAACTACTATCCATTTTTCTGACAATAACATTGGTTTTTTAACGACCAACGACCAACTCACTAGTTTAAGAACTACAGATAATGGGCAAAGCTGGGAACAAATATTTTGTGGCTCTGAAGAATATGCTGGAAAAGCTTACTTTAAAAATGATGGTACTGGTTTTTATTATACAGATGAAATTGATAATAATCTATTTTACACTGATAACTGGGGAGCTACATGGATTTCAAAGGGTGATTTTTACTCTATTCATGATATCTATTTTTTAAACAACATAGGGGATATTGGTTATTTACAAACCGAATGGAGTACCTATAAAACAGTTGACAATGGGCAAACTTGGCAAGAAATTTCATCAGTATTTGAAGGTCATGGTAATATATTTTTCTATAACGAAAATTTAGGTTTCATAGGCTCTCACTCTGGTATGTATAAGACTATTAATAGTGGAAATAACTGGTCTTTATCAACAATTTTTAAAACTACTGATATACATTTCATAAATGAAAATGTTGGATTTAATATTGGATCACTATACACTCCTGATTTAATTATATATGGTCATATATATAAAACATTAGATGGTGGAGAAAATTGGGTACCAATGTATAAAATGAGTAATTCTGAAAATATAGATTATATTATTGATTTTAGTTTTCCTGATAGTACAACAGGGTATGCTATTGCATCTGATGGGCATATATACAAACTTGATGTGGCTGCCAGTGTAACCACTTTAAATAAAAACAAGGTTACTATCTACCCTATTCCTGCTAATGATATACTAAACATTAATAATATTAAAGAATTACACGATAGCAGCTATCAAATAGTTGATTTAACTGGTAAAATCATTACAAAAGGAACTATTACAGGTAAAACTATAAATATAGACACATTAGCTAAAGGGCTATATTTATTGCAAATTGACGGTAAGCAAACCCTGAAGTTTATTAAGGAATAAAACTTCTATTATTTTAAATAAAAAAAGCCCCTTATTAGCAAGGGGCTTTTTTTATTTATCTGCTTAAGTACATTTTTCTTCGTGAGTACAATTCATAAAACTGATCGTCTTTCAAATCGTCTATAAAGAGAATACTTTCTCCTGTACTCTTCATCTCAGGTCCTAGTTGTTTATTTACTCCTGGGAATTTATTGAATGAGAATACTGGTTGCTTTATAGCATAACCTTCTAATTGAGGGTTAAAGTTAAAGTCTTTTACTTTCTTTTCTCCTAGCATTACTTTAGTAGCATAGTTTACATAAGGCTCACCATAAGCCTTAGCAATAAATGGTACGGTACGCGATGCTCTTGGATTAGCTTCTATAATATAAACTGTATCGTCTTTTACAGCAAACTGTATATTTATAAGTCCTACTGTTTTAAGTGCTAACGCTATCTTTTTAGTATGGTCTTTTATTTGTTGCATTACAAACTCACCAAGATTAAATGGTGGTAATGTAGCATTACTATCACCAGAATGTACTCCACAAGGCTCTATATGCTCCATAATACCGATAATGTAAACATCTTCACCATCACATATTGCATCAGCCTCT
Organism: Flavobacterium sp. MedPE-SWcel; assembly: GCA_001874325.1. Lineage (GTDB taxonomy): Bacteria > Bacteroidota > Bacteroidia > Flavobacteriales > Flavobacteriaceae > Flavobacterium. Next base: position 142,396 of record MPCW01000002.1, read on the forward strand.
GCTTCTATTGCTCCATCAAGGTAATGATCTAATAATAATTTATTACCTGGTATGTTCTTAAGCAAATCAATTACATGCTCTTCTAGCTCTTGCTTATTGATAACAATTTTCATTCCTTGCCCTCCTAATACATAAGATGGTCTTACTAGTAATGGAAAATCTAACTCTTCTGATAAAGTAACTGCTTCTTCAGCACTTTCTGCTACTCCAAACTTAGGAAATGGTATATCTAACTCAGATAGTAATTCAGAGAAACGCCCTCTATCTTCTGCAAGATCTAATGCATCATAACTAGTACCTAATACTTTAATACCGTATCTATCTAGCTTTTCAGCAAGTTTAAGCGCTGTTTGCCCTCCTAACTGTACAATAACCCCCTCTGGCTTTTCATGACGGATAATGTCATAAATATGCTCCCAGAATACTGGTTCAAAGTATAATTTATCTGCTGTATCAAAATCGGTAGAAACTGTTTCTGGGTTACAGTTAATCATTATAGTTTCATATCCACACTCTGATGCAGCAAGTACACCATGTACACATGAATAATCAAACTCAATACCTTGTCCTATTCTATTAGGTCCAGAACCTAATACTATTATCTTTTTCTTATCAGATACTATACTCTCATTATGAACATATCGTGTACCATCAGCCTTTTCTATCTCAGCTTCAAAAGTAGAGTAATAGTAAGGTGTTTTTGCTTTAAACTCAGCCGCACAAGTATCTACTAACTTATACACCCTGTTTATACCCATTTCTTCACGCTTGTTGTACACTTGACTTTCTAAACAGTTCATCATATGAGCTATTTGTCTGTCTGCAAAACCTTTTTGCTTTGCTTCTAGTAACAATTCTTTAGGCAATGTATCAACAGTGAAGTTTGTGATTTCTTTTTCAAGAAGATAAAGCTCTTCATACTGACGTAAGAACCACATATCTATTTTTGTAATTTCATGAATACGACTCAATGGTATACCCATTTGTATTGCATCATATATTACAAATACTCTATCCCAACTTGCATGAGTAAGTTTATCTACAACTTGCTCATAGTTAGTATACCCTTTACCATCAGCACCAAGACCGTTACGTTTAATTTCTAACGATTGTGTAGCCTTATGTAGTGCTTCTTGGAAAGAACGACCAATACCCATTACCTCTCCTACTGATTTCATTTGTAGACCAAGTTTTCGATCGGCACCTTCAAACTTATCAAAGTTCCAGCGTGGTATTTTTACAATAACATAATCTAATGTAGGCTCAAATAAAGCCGAAGTAGATTTTGTTATTTGATTTTCTAACTCATCAAGATGATATCCTAATGCTAGCTTCGATGCTACCTTTGCAATTGGGTAACCTGTTGCTTTAGAAGCTAGTGCAGATGAACGTGATACCCTAGGGTTAATCTCAATTGCTACAATGTCTTCTTTCTCATCAGGGCTAACAGCAAACTGTACATTACAACCTCCTGCAAAGTTACCTATGCTACGCATCATTTTTATAGCCATATCTCTCATTTTCTGATATGTAGTATCAGATAAAGTCATGGCTGGTGCAACTGTTATACTATCTCCTGTATGAATTCCCATAGGATCCATATTTTCGATAGAACAAATAATTACAACATTATCGTTTTTATCTCTAAGTAATTCTAACTCATATTCTTTCCAACCTAAAAGAGCTTTATCGATAAGCACCTCATGTATTGGCGATGCTTCAAGACCTCTAGTAAGAAGTTCGTCAAAATCTTCTTCTTTATGTACAAAAGCTGCTCCAGTACCTCCCAGTGTAAACGACGGGCGTATTACTAATGGAAAACCAAACTCTTGTGCTATTTCTTTTCCTTTAAGAAAAGAGTTAGCCGTTTTTGCAGGAGCTGCAGGTATATCTATTTTTTTAAGTAGTTGTTTAAACTGCTCTCTATCTTCTGTTACATTAATAGCGTTAACATCTACTCCAATAAGCTTTACATCAAAATCAGCCCAAATCCCTTTATCTTCTGCCTCTAAACAAAGGTTAAGTGCTGTTTGCCCTCCCATAGTAGGTAACACAGCATCAATATTAGGATGTGCTTTTAATATCTCAATAATAGACTTTGTAGTAAGTGGCTTTAAATATACATGATCTGCCATCGAAGGGTCAGTCATTATAGTAGCAGGGTTCGAGTTAATAAGTATTACCTCTATTCCTTCTTCTCTAATAGAACGTGCAGATTGTGAACCAGCATAATCAAACTCACAGGCCTGACCAATTACAATTGGACCAGAACCGATAATTAAAATAGATTTTATAGAATTGTCTTTCGGCATTGTTGTGTTGTAGTTATATTATTGTAGTTATGCAAATTTAGTATTTATTTTAAAAAAATCCCTCTTTATCCCAATAGGTATAAAAGAGGGAATCTTTATGAGGTATAAAAAAAGGCGTTACTAAAAAAAGTAACACCTTTGTATATGTTTAAATAAACATTATTTCTTATGTCTTGGGTCACAAGAAACAGTCAGTTTATGTCTTCCTTTAGCTCTTCTACGAGCAAGAACTTTTCTACCGTTGGCAGAAGCCATTCTCTCCATAAAACCGTGCTTATTTCTTCTTTTTCTTCTTGATGGTTGAAACGTTCTTTTACTCATTACTTAGTATCTTTAAAATCTTTATTGAATATCTTTCCTTTAACAAGATTACGGAATAACACTATTCCAAAACCGAGTGCAAATATACAAAGGTTTTTTTTATCAACAAGGTCTTTTATAAAAATATTTTTAATTCATTTTATTACCTTTGCACCTCAAAATTATACACTATCATGTTCAATAAAAACATTAAACTTGTACTTGCTGCACTTGTAATTGTAACAGCCGTATGGCAGTTTACAGAAAATAATATAGGTAATGGTATTTTCTTATTACTGTTTTCTGCAATTTTCATACTACTATATTATAAAAACGAAATGATACTACTTGCCTTTTTAAAACTAAGAAAGCAAGATTTTGATGGTGCTACAAAACTACTTAATAGAATAAAGAATCCAGAAGCTGCTCTTGTTACTAAACAACAAGGATACTATAATTACTTACATGGGCTTATGCTATCGCAAAAAGATCTTAGTAAAGCAGAAAAATATCTTAAAAAAGCTGTAGCACTAGGTCTTAATATGGATCAAGACATGGCAATGGCAAAGCTAAACCTTGCAGGTATTGCTATGACCAAAAATCGTAAAGTAGAAGCTACTAAACTACTTGCTGATGCTAAAAAGCTAGACAAACAAGGTATGCTGAAAGAACAGATTACCATGATGAAACAGCAAATGAAAAAAGGACCACAAGTTCAACAAAGAAGATATTAAATTTTAAAACCGCCTTAATGGCGGTTTTTTTATTCCTTTAGGCTAATACAACAATACCTAAAAGCTCACTTAATTAGTTTAAAATCATTATTTTAGTTAATTTTTTGTATTTTTATATAAAATTTAACTTTATGGTCAAACTATTACTCAATGTACTATTTCTACTTTCCCCTACATTGTTTTTTAGTCAAAATAATCAGTTATATTTTTCCGATGCAATAAAAATAGATTTCGACAAGTACAAAGCAAAAAGCCAATTTGCCTATCAATCTGGTGATATTGAAAGAGGTAGGTTCTTGTTTGACTCTTTAGTTGAGTATCGGCTTAAAAACACTGTTTTTGATGATTTTGTACTTAAAAAAGTAAATGGAGGGGAACTAAAAATTAGTGAATTAAAAAAACCTGTTGTTCTTATCACTTATGCCTCATGGTGTGTTTTCAGTAAAGGCGAAATACAAGCATTAAATAAACTTGTCCGAAAATATGGTAGCGAAGTAAATTTTGTACTATTATTTTGGGATAAAAAACATAATGCTAAAAAAGCTTCTCGAAAATTTCATAGACAAATTATTGTTTGCTATGCACATGAACATTACAAGCACGATGCACACACTGTAGCATCAATCAAGCACACCTTAGGGTTTCCTACAAGTTTTTACCTCGACAAGGATAAAAAGATAATTACTATAAGGCGAACTGGTATACATGTACCTTATGCGAAACATGAACAAGAAAACCGTTTAGCACTTAACTATAATGCTTTTCTTGATGGACTCACCACAATTATACTTAATGAAGAACTAAACAAAGAAACGCTTGCTATTAACTAGCAAGCGTTTTCGTTATTCAAAAATATTTCTCTTTTACATCTAGTAACCAGAAACTGGTATATCCATCGTATACTCTTTCCCTAAAGGATTATTTAGCTTTCTGCTTCTCAACCACGGATTATGTATTTTTAATATCTTATAATTCACCCCTTGTTCTTTAGCAAAAACAGCTAAATCAGTGATTGAAGTATCAACTACCACTTTTTTAGTAGGTAATACAGGGTACATATCATCTGGTAAAAGCTGAAAATGATATTTATAAGGGTTTTCCATTACCTGCTTTAAAGCTAATATCCTAAATACATAACGAGATGTCTCTGAATTTAAAAGCAAGTCATAATAATTATCTACACCTTGAAACTCTAATTGTCTATTTACACCTGCTAAGCCTGCATTATAAGATGCTGCTGCTAATGTCCAAGAACCAAACTTTTCTTTAGCCTTTAATAAATACTGACAAGCTGCTTCTGTAGACTTCTCCAAGTGATAACGTTCGTCAACTAGTTTGTTTACCTCTAAACCAAACTGCTTACCTGTTTTAGGCATAAATTGCCAAACTCCTCTTGCTCCTGCTGGCGACACAGCATTTACTAAACCACTCTCTGCTACAGCAAGGTATTTAAAATCATCTGGTACCCCATTTTTCTCTAATATAGGCTCTATAACCGCAAAAGCACGATTAGCACGTTTTATAATTATTTGTGTGGTAGCATGTAAATTAGCATTCACTAATAACTCTCTATCAAACCGTTCTTTTACATCAGCTAAATTTAAGGGAGTATTTTCACCAGCAAAATCTATTGAATCAGGAAAGTAACACCCTATAGGTGTAACCTCTTGTTTCACTTCTCTTGGCTCATTATTAGAAACCGCATGTATTAACACACCACTTACTAATACTACCGACGCTATAATTCCTGTTTTCCTTATCCACTCCATAATTTTCATTTTTATAATTAACTGTTACACAACACTTCATTAAAATCAGCATAGCGCTCTGCGTAAAGTTACAAAAATGAAACCGAAATATTAATCTTGAAGTATAATTTGCGGTAGGTTTTCGTTAAACCATTTCGGTCTATTAATTATCATAATATGCGTACCTCCTTTTAAGGTAATATAATCTCTCAAATACTGTGTAGGGAAAACCCCATCAGCATCACCATGTATATGTATTACACCTGGATCTGGTTTAGTTCTATCCCATAAAATTATGGTTTTAAAAGCCCACTGAAGATATCGCCTATCTCTAACAGATAGATATTTCTCATATAACCTTAATTTTCTTGCTATAAAGCTATTACCTCTAGAGAAACGAGTAAACCAGCCTGCTTTTTCAATAAGGGCTGTAGGGAAAATATTATAAGCATGTACTAATTTTGCAAAACGCATTCGCTTCGGAAACTCCGTGTTACATTTTGCACTCGAAACTATTATTACTTTACTTGTAGGGATTACTTTCGCGACTTCTTGCACTAACACTCCTCCGAAAGAAACACCTATTAAAACAGGGTTCTCATGTTTCACATTTTTTGCAATACGTTTAGCATAATCTTTTAATGGCTCATCCAGCTCAGGTAGCAACCATTCTAGAAAAAACATCTCAAATTTATCTTCGGGTAGCTTTATATTTTCAAAAATAATTGGGCTAGCCGCCAATCCCGGCATAAAATAAACAGGAATTCTTTCCATTTCACCGTATGTTTTAACGCTTTACCGACCTCATTTGTCGAATTTTATTGCGAAATTTGTGTGAAATTAAGATTTTTCTAACGGCTAGAATGCGTCTTAATTTTAATTTATCATAAATTTATGAAATCTCAATTTCTCCCTAAAGAAGAAAGAGGTAGTACCAATTTTGGTTGGTTACAAGCTAATTTCTCTTTTTCGTTTGGTAATTATCATAACCCTGATAGAATTCAGTTTGGTGCACTACGTGTTTTAAACGACGATACTATTGCTTCTGGGATGGGTTTTGGTATGCATCCTCACGAAAATATGGAGATCATAACTATACCGTTACAAGGTGGTCTTACACATCGTGATAGTATGAAAAACCAAGCTACTGTAAAGTTTGGAGAGGTACAGGTTATGAGTGCTGGAACAGGTATACAACACTCTGAAATGAATGCTAGCCATACAGAAGAAGCTAAAACACTACAGCTTTGGATATTTCCAGAAAAACAAAATGTAACACCACGTTACGATCAAAAAAAGTTTGATCTAGAAAATAATCGAAATTCTTTTGTAAATATTGTATCACCTCATGATAAAAATGATGGTAATGCATTATGGATATACCAACAAGCTTATCTTCATTTAGGCATCTTTGATGAAGAACAAGAGCTTAACTACAAAATAGCAACACCGAATCATGGTGCTTACTTATTCTTGATAGAAGGTGAATTAGAAATTGACGGACAAACTATAAAATCACGAGATGCCTTTAGCGCAACAGCGTTAGAAACCCTTGCTATTACAACCAAAAAAAAATGCAAAATACTAATTATACAACCCCCTATGAAACTATAATTAACTATGGAAATTAAAAACAATGAATTTCAACGACAATTTGAAACCACTACAGATGATGGTATAACACTATCTATAGAGTATTCACTACAAGAACGTAAACTTTTTATTACTAGGATTAACACTCCTGAGGATTTTGACAATGATGAAGTTGTAACCGAATTTTTAAAGGAAATACTTAATATTGCCGAAGAAAAACGACAAAAAGTAGTGCCTGTTCACCCTAAAGCAGCAGCGTTTTTTAAGAAGAATCCAGTATATAAAGAGCTACTTCCTCCTGGTATAAGAATCTAAAAAATTACGATATAAAAAATGCAAAATTTAAAAGGAAAAAATGCCCTTATAACAGGTGCAGGAAAAGGTATTGGTAAAGCAGTAGCACTAGCCTTAGCCAGTGAAGGTGTAAACATCGCTTTACTCTCTCGTACTAAAAGTAGCTTAGAAGAAGTTGCTACAGAAGTGGAGAAACTTGGTGTAAAATCATTTATTGTAACCGCCGATGTTTCTGATATTAATAGCGTTAATGAAGCTGTAAGTAAATCATTAGCAGAGTTTGGTACTATTGACATCTTAATTAATAATGCTGGTATTGCCAAAATGGGTAAGTTTTTAGAGCTAACTCCTACAGACTGGGAAGAAGTTATAAAAATAAACTTAATGGGGACTTACTATACTACTAGAGCCGTACTACCAAACATGATTGATAGACAAAGTGGTGATATCATCAATATATCATCTACAGCAGGGTTAAAAGGTGCTCCTGTAACAAGTGCATATAGTGCTTCTAAATTTGCTGTTTTAGGACTAACTGAATCATTAATGCAAGAAGTTAGAAAACACAATATAAGAGTAACTGCTTTAACACCTAGCACTGTTGCTACAGATATGGCGTTTAACCTAAACCTTACAGATGGAAATCCTGATAATGTAATGCAGGCTGAAGATATTGCCGAACTAATTGTAGCGCAATTAAAACTAAACAAAAGAGTGTTTATAAAAGAAAGCGGAATATGGTCTACTAACCCATAAACCTATTTAAGATACTTTATTATAAAAAAAGAAGGAGTGTTTATAAACACTCCTTCTTTTTTTATTCTCTATATTGTAAAAACAGGTTCTTTTACAAACTCCATTCTCACTATACCATCATCATCTATTTTAGTAAGCTTTATTTCATGAAGCGTGTTTACTAATTCAGGATTCCAAGGCGTTTTTACCTTTATGTAGTTTTCGGTAAAACCATGAATGTACCCTTCTTTATTTTCACTCTCAAATAAAACTGTACGAGTACTACCTAATTGACTCTCGTAAAAAGCTCTTCGTTTTTTAACTGATAACCCACGAAGCATTTTACTACGCTTACTTCGCACATTCATAGGTACTACACCTTCCATTTCAGCAGCAGGAGTATTATCACGCTCACTATATGTAAACACATGTAAGTATGATATATCCATCTCGTTTAAGTAATTATACGTTTCTAAGAAATGTTCGTCAGTTTCTTCAGGAAAACCAACAATAACGTCTACACCTATACAAGCATGAGGCATAACTTTTCGTGTTTTTGTAACACGTTCAGTATATACTTCACGCATATAACGACGACGCATTAACTTTAATATCTCATTACTACCCGATTGTAGCGGTATATGAAAATGCGGCACAAAAGTTCTACTCTGTGCTACAAAATCAATAGTTTCATTCTTTAATAAATTCGGTTCTATAGAAGATATTCTCAAGCGTTCAATCCCTTCTACTTTATCTAGTGCTTGCACTAACTCATAAAAAGTATGTTCATGCTTTTTATTACCGAATTCACCCTTACCATAGTCTCCAATATTAACTCCTGTAAGTACAATCTCTCTAATATTTTTAGCAGATATTTCGACTGCATTTTTTAATACATTCTCTAATGTATCACTACGCGAAATACCACGTGCTAACGGAATAGTGCAATACGTACATTTATAATCACAACCATCTTGCACTTTCAAGAAAGCTCTAGTACGATCACCTATAGAGTAACTCCCTACATAAAAATCAGCTTCTGATATTTCGCAAGAGTGCACCTCACCCATATCATTTTTAGAAAGATCGTTTATATAATCTGTAATCTTAAACTTTTCGGTAGCCCCTAAAACAAGATCAACCCCATCAACAGAAGCAAGTTGTTCTGGCTTAAGTTGCGCATAACAACCCACAGCCGCTACAAATGCTTTATCATTCTTTTTAAGTGCTTTTTTTACTACTTGTTTAAACTGTTTGTCAGCATTTTCTGTAACCGAACATGTATTTATAACATAAATATCTGCTACATCTCCAAAATCTACACGATCAAAACCTTCGTCTTGAAAATCGCGAGCAATAGTAGATGTCTCTGAAAAATTTAATTTACATCCTAATGTATAAAAAGCAACTTTTTTCCTGTTTTCCATTGTATTAGCCCCTTCTAAAGCTGTAACTTTTAATTATATTTACCCTTGCAAAAATAAGGTTGCAAATTTACACACAAAAATCGACTTGATGAAATCAATATTCCGCTATATATCAATTTGTTGCTCATTGTTTTTTCTAGTTTCTTGCGGAAAAGATCAAAAAGAAAATCGAGATCATCTTGTTTTTCGTTATAACGAAAATGCAGCCGTTAACTCTCTCGACCCTGCTTTTTCACGTACACGACCTTCTATATGGGTATGTAATCAGCTATTTAATGGTTTAGTACAACTTGATGATCAGCTTAATATACAACCCGATATTGCTAAAAGCTGGGAAATATCTCCCGATGGTAAAACATACACCTTTACACTTCGTGATGATGTGTACTTTCATAAAAGCAACCTATTTGGTACAGATAGTACCCGAACTGTTGTAGCATCTGATTTTGAATATAGCTTAAACCGATTACTTGACGAAAACATCGCTGCTCCTGGCAGATGGATATTACAAAATGTAGAGAGTTTTAAGGCTTTAAATAAAAACACTTTTCAAATACAATTAAATAAAACCTTCCCTGCTTTTTTAGGATTACTTACCATGAAATATGCATCGGTAGTGCCACACGAAGCTTTTGAAGCTGAAGATTATGATTTCCGCACCAACCCTATTGGTACAGGCGCTTTTCATTTTAAAATATGGGAAGAAAATGTAAAACTTGTACTTAGAAAAAACTCATTATACTACGAGAAAGATAAAAACGGAATTCAACTACCCTATCTTGAAGCTGTAGCCATTACTTTTTTACCCGATAAACAAAGTGGTTTTTTACAGTTTGTACAAGGTAGGCAAGATCTAGTTTCTGGTTTAGACCCATCTTATAAAGATGAAATAGTAACCCCTAAAGGCGAACTACAACCTAAATACAGTAATACTGTAAACATGATTACAGGTGCCTATCTTAATACCGAATATATGGGCTTTCGATTTGATGGTGATAATAATGCTGTAAAAGACAAACGTATTCGACAAGCCATGAATTATGGTTTCGATCGTAATAAAATGATTATGTACTTACGTAATGGCATGGGAACACCTGCTATACACGGTATGATACCTACTGGTTTAGGAGGGTATGGTACTACAGGGTATGATTATAATCCTGAAAAAGCTCGAAAATTAATAGCATCCTATAAAAAAGCAACTGGAGACAAGAACCCAAAAATAGAAATGAGTACAACGGCTTCTTATCTTGATATTGCTGAGTATTTACAACGAGAATGGCAAAAAATAGGGCTAAATGTAGAGGTTGATGTAAACCCACCTTCTACCCTAACACAATCTATATCTAACGGAAAAGTTTCTTTCTTTAAGGCTAGCTGGATCGCTGATTATCCTGATGCCGAGAATTATCTCTCATTATTTTATAGTAAAAACTTCTCTCCTGGAGGACCAAACTATACACATTTTAAAAATGATGAATTTGACAAACTATACGAAAAAGCTTTTACTGTTATAGATGATACAAAAAGATATGCTCTATACCGTAAAATGGATTCTATAGTAATGGAAGAAGCTCCTGTAATATCATTATTTTATGATAAAGCAGCTCGATTTACTGGTAAAAATGTAAACGGATTAGGTATAAACCCTTTAAACTTATTGGTTTTAAAAAACACTAAGAAATAACAAGTTTTAATTAATGGTTTCTATTTCTTCGTCTAGTTTTACGCCACTCCCAAGGTGCTGTAGGGTTTCTATCTTGCCATAACCCAACTTTTTTGGCTCTGGCCTGATTTTCTAGTGATGCTAGTTTTTTACTGTCTGAATAATATTTATAATGCCACGCAAACCCCGCCGCTACTAAAGCTTCATTTACATTAATACCATCGTTTGTTTCTATAAAACCAACTACTCTATTATAACGATCTCTCTTAACTTTTGAAGTTACTGTTACTATTTTACCTGCACATAGGCTTGCGGCATACTTTTTTGCCGCCTTACCATAGGCCTGTTGACTCTCAGGGCAATCTACTTCTGCAAGACGAACACGTTCTGTTTTACCTTCACGTAGAACCTCAAAAGTATCACCATCTCTCACACTCATTACTTTACCTGTAAAAGTATTTAATGTTCTCTCTTCTTTATCGTGAGTAGTATCAGTTTGCTCTACAAAGTCATTCTGTGGCCTACTACTACTTTTAGTATCTCCTTTAAAAAATCGATATGAAGTAACTGCTACTAAAAGTAGTAAAACCAGTATAGAATATTTACTCTTATTCTTTCCTTTTCTTTGTTTCATTATTATAACAACTGCTTAGCTATCCTTACGCCATTTTTTTGTTTCCTCAAAAACATGCTCTAGTATAGCAGCATCTTCTGGTGTAAATTCAACTTTACGGCGTGCCATTACTATTTCAGATGTTTGAAAAGCTTTCTTTGTTATATAGGTTGTAAAGCCTGATGCTCCACCCCAAGAAAAACTTGGCACAAAATTACGAGGGAATCCGCTACCAAAAATATTAGCGCTTACTCCTACAACTGTACCTGTATTAAACATAGTATTAATTCCACATTTACTATGATCTCCCATCATTAAACCACAAAACTGAGTACCTGTTTTTTTAAAGCCTTCTTTTTCATAACTCCATAACTTCACCTCGTCATAATTATTCTTAAGGTTAGAGTTATTAGTATCTGCTCCAAGATTACACCACTCACCAAGTACTGAGTTACCTAAGAAACCATCATGCCCTTTATTTGAATAACCAAATAGTACTGAATTATTTACCTCTCCACCTATACGAGAATGTGGCCCTACAGTTGTGGCTCCATATACCTTAGTGGCTAGTTTTACTTGTGCTCCTTCGCATAATGCAAATGGCCCTCTAATTACAGAGTTCTCCATAACTTCAGTATCTTTCCCTATATATATAGGTCCAGAAGAAGCATTAAGCGTAACAAATTCTAATTTTGCTCCTTCCTCTATAAAAATATCCTCAGGTGCTATAGTATTCACTGTTGCTGGTATTGGTTGCGAAGTTCTACCCTCAGTAAGTAATTCAAAATCTTCACGAATCGCAGCATCATTTTTCTGGAAAATATCCCATGTGTTTTCTACTCTCAAACAGTCTTCTGTATATTCTATATTTTCGTATGTATCAAAATCTACCTCTTCTTGAGTATCTTTTGTATAAAAAGCTACTATTTCATCTCCACAAAAAACAGCCTGATTCTCCTCTAAGCTCTGTATCATTTCAACCATATCCTCTGTAGGTAAAAACGAAGCGTTTATCATGATATTCTCTTCCATCTCTACCATTGGGTACTTATCCATAAGGTACTCCTCTGTTAAACTTGTAGTAGTATAACCCAAATGTTTTTCCCATTTTTCACGAATAGTTAATATCCCTATTCTTATATCTGCTACTGGTCTTGTATAAGTAAATGGTAAAAGTGATTTGTGCACTGTACCGTCAAAAAGTATATAGTTCATGGCTTATAATGTTTGTGAATCAAAAATAGATAATAAAGTTGTAAAGTTATAGTCTAAAAATAATAAAGAATAATCTCGCTAAAATTTAATGATAGCTTAAAACAATGTATAAAAAAAGCCTTCCGTTTCGGGAAGGCTTTAGATATGATATAAAGTTCAAAAAATTATTTTTTGAATTTTGCATATTTAGTTTTGAACTTGTCAATACGTCCTGCAGTATCAATCAGTTTAGATTTACCTGTATAGAATGGGTGTGATGTTCTAGATATCTCCATTTTCACTACCGGATACTCAACTCCGTCCACTTCAATTGTTTCTTTCGTATCTGCTGTAGATTTAGTAATAAATACATCGTCATTAGACATGTCTTTAAATGCTACTAATCTGTAATTCTCTGGGTGAATACCTTTTTTCATCTTAAGTAAATTTTATTTTGTTATGGCTGTAAACTCGTTTCGAAGCTTTCGATTTATCTTGAAAGGTGTAAACGTCTTACAACTTTTTAGTTTGAAAATATTTTAATTTCAGAGTGCAAAAGTACAACTATTTTTTCAATATCAAACCATTAGAAATATTTTTTTAAGTGTAACACTCTCTTATTTTTGACGACTGATTGTATTGTAATTAGTATATTTGTAACTTAAAAAAACCACCAACATGACAGATTTAATTAAAAAGAACGGAGTTAACTTTGGTCTTATCCTTGGAATTGTATCTATTTTAATAGGTGCAACTCTTTATGCCATCAACCTAGAGTTTATGGTTAGCTTCTGGATAGGTATAATCATATTCTTTATCAACATTGGTATTGCCATATTTGCCATAATAAAGTCTAAAAAAGGAATGGAGGGTTTTATAAGTTTTAAAGAAGCCTTCACAGCTTATTTTATTACAATGGCTATAGGTTCCGCTTTTTACGTTGTATTCATGATTTTACTTTTAAATGTTATAGATCCCGGGGCAAAAGAAATAATTTCTGAATTGTTAATCGAAAAAACAGTTACGATGATGCAAGGAATGAACGTCCCTACAGACGCTATCAAAGAAGCGGTTAAAAACATGCAAGAGACCGATAACTTCAGCCCTGTATCTCAAGCGCTATCGTATGTTTGGAGCCTTTTATTCTATATAATAGTAGGTCTTATAATAGCCGCTATATTCAAGAAAAACAAGCCAATGTTCGAAAACTAAATGAATTTATCCATAGTTATCCCCCTCCTCAACGAAGAGGAATCGCTTACCGAATTACACCAATGGATCGTTACTGTAATGACTTCCAACAGCTATAGCTATGAAGTTATTTTTATAGATGATGGTAGTACCGATAATTCTTGGAATATCATTCAAGGTTTATCAAAAAACAATTCCAATATAAAAGGGATTAAGTTCTTACAGAATTACGGTAAATCGCAAGCATTACATGCTGGTTTTAAAAAGGCGATGGGAGATGTTATAATTACTATGGATGCTGACTTACAAGATAGCCCTGAAGAAATACCTGAACTTTACAACATGGTTATGGATCAGGGCTTTGATTTAGTTTCTGGTTGGAAAAAGAAAAGATACGACTCTGTAGTATCTAAAAACTTACCTTCAAAATTATTTAACTGGGCAGCTCGTAAAACATCTGGAGTTAAACTAAACGATTTTAATTGTGGCCTCAAGGCTTACAGAAACATAGTTATTAAAAACATCGAGGTTTCTGGCGAAATGCACCGTTATATACCCGTACTGGCAAAAAATGCTGGTTTTACAAAAATTGGCGAGAAAATAGTAATGCACCAAGCTCGCAAATATGGTAGCACCAAATTTGGTATGGAGCGTTTTATAAACGGCTTTCTTGACCTTATAACTATTTGGTTTATATCTCGATTTGGTAAACGTCCTATGCATCTTTTTGGAGCATTAGGCGTTTTAATGTTTATCATAGGGTTACTCTCTACAATATACATAGGCTTTACTAAATTATATAAGCTATATAATCATGAACCTACTATATTAGTAACCAACAACCCTTGGTTCTATATTGCCTTAACAACCATGATAATAGGTACTCAATTATTCTTAGCTGGTTTTCTTGGTGAAATAATATTACGTACTAAAAACAATGAGGAACGATATAAAATAAGTGAGACTTTACAATAAAAATAATTTGTATATTCCACTCATAAAAACCAACCACTAAAACTTATATTAAAGTTATATTACTATGGAAATTGAAAAATCAATACTAGACAAAGTAAACGTATGGCTTACGCCTGATTTTGATATCGACACACAAAACAGTATAAAAGAGATGATGACTTCATCTCCTAAAGAACTAGAAGAAAGTTTCTACAAAAACTTAGAGTTTGGTACTGGTGGTATGCGTGGTATTATGGGACCTGGTACTAACCGTATTAATAAATACACACTAGGAAAAGCAACTCAAGGTTTATCTGATTATCTTAAAAAATCATTCCCTGAGGAGCAAACTAAAGTAGTAATAGCTTATGATTGTCGTCATAATAGTGATACACTAGCAAAGACAGTTGCTGATGTATTTTCGGCTAATGGAATCAAAGTATATCTTTTCTCTGATATGCGCCCTACACCTGAACTTTCATTTGCTTTAAAACATTTAAATTGTCATGCGGGTATAGTACTTACCGCATCACACAACCCTCCTGAGTATAACGGCTATAAAGTATACTGGCAAGATGGTGGACAATTAGTACCACCACAAGATGGAGAAATAATAAGCACTATTGAAGCTTTAGAGTATGGTCAAATCAACTTTAATGCAAACGAAAATCTTATAGAATATATTGATAGTACTGTTGATAAAGCATTTATACAATCGTCATTACAAAACTCTACTTTTAATATTTCACAAGAAGCCAAAGACGACATTAAAATAGTATTTACTTCTTTACATGGTACTTCTATAAAACTAGTTCCTGATGTATTAGAAGCAGCAGGATATAAAAATGTACATCTAGTAGAAGAACAAGCTGTACCTAATGGTAATTTCCCTACAGTAAAATCACCAAACCCAGAAGAGCCTGAAGCATTAGCTATGGCTACAGCATTAGCTGATAAAGTTGGAGCTGACATTGTTATAGGTACTGATCCTGATAGTGACAGACTTGGTGTAGCTGTTCGTAATAACGAAGGCGTTATGACACTACTTAATGGTAATCAAACCATGATAGTAATGACTAACTTTTTACTAGAGCAATGGAAAAAGCAAGGCAAACTAAAAGAGACTGACTTTATAGGATCTACAATAGTATCTACCCCTATGATGATGGAATTAGCAACTGCTTACAACATAGAGTGTAAAGTAGGTCTTACTGGCTTTAAGTGGATTGCTAAAATGATTAAGGATTTCCCAAACCAACAATTTATTGGTGGTGGAGAAGAAAGCTTTGGTTACATGGTAGGCGATGCTGTACGTGATAAAGATGCAGTTACCTCTACCCTACTTGTTTGCGAAATTGTTGCACAGGCTAAAGCCAATGGAAGCTCTTTATACCAAGAACTTTTAAAACTATACACACAGTTTGGTTATTACAAAGAATCTCTTATTTCTTTAACTAAAAAAGGAATTGAAGGTGCTCAAGAAATCAAACAAATGATGATCGACTTACGCGAGAACCCGTTAGAAGAAATAAACGGACAACGTGTATTAATGGTAGAAGATTACCAAGCTTCATCAGCCAAGAACCTAATTACAGGTGAGGAAGAAGAGTTGTATTTACCAAAATCTAATGTACTTATTTATTACCTTGAAGATGGTAGTAAAATATGCGCTAGACCAAGTGGTACCGAACCAAAAATTAAATTTTACTTTAGTGTAAATGATACGTTAAACGATGTAAACGATTTCTCAGCAATGGAAAAAACTCTTACTGAAAGAATCGAAAGCATTATAAAAGCAATGAACCTTATATAATTAAATGAGTCAATACAAAAAAATATACAGTTTTGCTAAAAACTATAAAAAGGAAGTCTATTTAAATATCTTTTTCAATATTCTGTATGCATTTTTTAGCACATTATCATTAATAGCCATAATACCTGTATTAAAGGTTATTTTTAAAGATACTGAACCTATTTTAAACAAGCCGACATACAAAGGTCTTGCTGAAATTAAAACTTATCTTGAAGATTTCCTAAATTATTTCCTTACAAAGACTGTCACAGAATATGGTATATTTACTGTACTAATGTACATTATTGGGTTTATAATTGTAGTTTTTCTACTCAAAAACCTATGTAACTATCTAGCTTTATACTTTATTACACATATGAGAAATGGTGTTATAAAAGATATAAGAAAAGATCTATATAGTAAGGTAGTAAAGCTTCCATCCTCATACTATTCTAACACAACCAAAGGAGATGTTATTGCTAGGCTAACAACTGATGTAAACGAAATAAGCAACTCGTTTTTAAACATCTTAGAAATGATTGTAAAAGAACCACTTACAATAATTTTTACATTAGTAACGATGCTTATATTTAGCATTAAGCTTACCTTATTCGTCTTAGTTTTTATACCTATTGCTGGGTTTATAATTTCTAAAGTAGGAAAATCTCTTAAAAAAAGCTCTCTTAAAATGCAAGTTCAGCAAGGAAAAGTATTATCCATGCTAGAGGAAACTGTTAGTGGCTTAAAAGTTATAAAATCATTCACAGCTGAAGAACTGTTTAAAACAAACTTTAACACTACTAATGTAGGTCTCTTTAAATATTCAAACAAAGTAGCTAACCGACAAAATTTAGCCTCTCCCCTGAGTGAGTTATTAGGTATCATGGTAATAGGAGTTCTTTTAGTTTATGGGGGGTACCTTGTATTTGTAGATGAAAACATGGAAGCTGGATTCTTTTTAGGCTATATTTTATTAGCTTACAATATACTTACTCCTGCCAAAAATATATCTAAAGCCAGTTATGGTTTAAAAAGAGGAAATGCATCTGCTGAAAGAATAATTGAATTATTAGAAACAGATGAAGTTATTAAAGATAAATCTAATTCCTTAGAAAAAGAACACTTCGAAGAAAGTATTACTATAGAAAACATCAACTTCGCTTACGAAGATGAAAAAGTACTTAAAAACTTTTCTCTTACTGTACCTAAAGGGCAAACAGTTGCTCTTGTAGGGCAATCTGGTAGCGGAAAAAGTACTATTGCTAACTTATTGACTCGTTTTTATGATGTACAAGAAGGAACTATTAAAATAGATAATACAGACATAAAAGATTATAAACTTAACGCGCTACGTAGTCTTATGGGGCTTGTTACACAAGATAGTATCTTGTTTAATGATACCATACGTAACAACGTGGCACTAGGTAAAGAAAATGCATCTGATGAAGAAATTATTGGTGCACTTAAAATTGCTAATGCTTATGAATTTGTAAAAGACTTACCTGAAGACATAGAAACTAATATTGGTGATAGTGGTAATAAACTATCTGGTGGACAAAAACAACGTCTTAGTATTGCTAGAGCCGTATTAAAAAACCCTCCAATAATGATATTAGATGAGGCTACCTCTGCACTAGATACCGAAAGCGAAAGGTTAGTACAACAAGCGCTAGAAAACATGATGCAAAACCGTACATCGGTAGTTATTGCACACAGGCTTTCTACTATTCAAAAAGCGGATAAAATTATCGTTATGAAAAAGGGAGAAATTGTAGAACAAGGTACACATGATGAGCTTATCAATCATGATGGTACATATAAAAAACTTGTAACAATGCAATCATTAGAATAAAATAATAAGCTAACTTCAAACATTAAAAAAGCTACCAAATTGGTAGCTTTTTTAATTTATCTATGCTATAAAACACAACATACAACACTAAGTATCTAAAAAATCATAAACTGATAACTATATTTTTATCTATTGTATAGTAGAAGGTTGTATATTTATTACATTAAGCAAACTACAACAGTTTATGTACGTTTCACAAAAAAACATAACATTACCCGAACCTGACACCATAGTATGGAAATATTTAGATCTATCTAAGTTTCTAGACTTATTGCTATGCAAACAACTCTTCATGGCAAGAGCAGATAAATTTAAGGATCAATATGAAGGTACTTTTAGTGAACCCACACATGGCGAAATGAAAAAGATAGCCCAAGGTAACCCTGAATTCTTACAGCGTTATAAAAGACACCGCCAAAAAGTTGTAATAAGTAGTTGGCACATTAATGAGTATGAATCATATGCCATGTGGCAAATATTCACACAAAATAGTGAAGGACTAGCCATACAATCTACAGTAGGAAGATTACAAGAAGCCTTAGCCCCTGATAATAAATACGAACAACACATTGGAGCAGTAAACTATATTGATTACAAAAAAGAATTTATTCCGTTTGATGATATGTTTTTTCCCTTTTTATTTAAAAGAAAAAGTTTCCAGTACGAAGGAGAGATTCGAATAATATCTGACCTTACAAAACATGATGAAACTATAAATGATGGAGTAAAAATTGATGTAGACATCAACCGTCTTATAGAAAAGATATACATACACCCAAAGTCAGAAAACTGGTATAAAAACCTTGTGTTTCAACTTATGGAAGAACTCGGTTTTAACTTTACAATAGAGAAATCTGATTTAGAAAGCGATATACTTATTTAGAAGATGTAGAATCTATTTCTTTAACCTCGTCGGATTCTGTTTTTATAATTGCCACTGGTTTATAATCCGTAATCTCCCATTCAGCAGAAAGTAAGTCTACATAATAATAATGTACTTTATCATTCTCGTCAAAAGCACCATTTTTATTAATATCCTCTATAGTACGGTAATATAACTTATTCTGTACCTCTACTACATTCCAGTCTATCAACTCTTGCATATCCTGAGATAGTTTCTGGAAATTACGACCACTTATATCACTTATATATAATGATTTTATATCATTATCATCTATTTTATCATCATGATTAGTGTCATAATCTACAAGTTCATATACTAACACCTGCCTTCTTGCTACTGTATTAAGATAAGTTGCTTTTTGTATTTGCATTTGTTTATCAACAAGCGAATACAATGCAGTAGAATCTATATGCTGAAACTTTAGATTCTTGAAATATCCTGTAATTTCAAAACGATTATAATTAGATATAGCATAACTAATATTATTAGTTCTACTACTACCATAAATTTTACTCCCTTTACCGTATATACGTATATCTCCAATGGGATGAATAAGATATTCTGTCCCTTCCATATGTACAGGTAAATCAGCTATTTTTATTTGAGTAGTATCTACTCTAGGAGCTTCTTTCTTTATGGTTACCTTAGTATCTTCCTCTTCATAAGTTACCTTAGGTTTAGGTTTAACCTCCTCTTTACACCCTATAAAAAAAGGTACTGAAAGTAGTAATGATAATAGTGCTATTCTTTTCATCTCTCTATTAGGTATATACCAAAAATAACGAAAATGTTTTAATTATTATATTTTAGCATTCAGCTTTATACTAAAAACACGAGTAGTTAAGTAATTAGGGATACCATATTGCGATTTAGTATACACATCACGAACCCAAGTATTGGTAATTGCATTTTGGTTATCAAACAAGTTAAATATCTCTAATCCTATTGATAATTCTTCAAACATAGCAAGCCAATGCCCTTTATCGTGCTGTTGTTTAGCATCTGTAAATACATAAGCAAAACCTGCATCTGCACGACGATAATCATTAAGACGCGATTGATATTGATAAGGATCTGCATATGATGGTGAACCACCAGGGAGTCCTGTATTATACACTAAATTAAGATACATTCTCAAGTTTGGAATATTAGGCACATAATCTTGAAATAAAATACCAAATTTTAACCTCTGGTCTGTAGGTCTAGCAATATATCCCCTATCTTGATAATTCTCTTCTGTCTTTAAATATCCAAATGTTACCCACGATTCTGTACCTGGTACAAATTCTCCGTTCATACGCACATCCAAACCATAAGCATAAGCAACAGCATCGTTATCTGCTTTATATCTTATACGTACATTTTCTAATGTATATGTATTTACATCATCTAACTTTTTATAATAAGCTTCTGAAACTAATTTAAATGGTCGTTCCCATAACTTAAAACTATAATCGTTAGCGAGTACAATATGTATTGATTGTTGTGCTTTTACATCAGTATTTACAGCTCCTAATGAATTTCTTAACTCTCTATAAAATGGTGGTTGATGGTACAACCCTCCTGCAATACGAAATAACATATCGCGCTCCCAGTCAGGTTTTATAGTAAACTGCGCTCTTGGACTAACCGTCATCTGACTTTTACCTGTAGTACCACCTGCACTAACCTGCCATTGATGTGCTCTAACACCTGCATTCATCCAGATATCACTTGTACCTAATGTTGCTCTTCTACTCCATTGTACATAACCTGATACACGATTAATCTCTACAAAGTTAGTAGCTCTTACATTTTGATAAGGAGTTAATGGCCCTGTATATGGGTTATAAGGCTGATCGTTTATTGGTTGATCTATTATTGGTGCAGGAAGTGAAAAACCAGCAGAATCAATTACTTCCCATTCTACTAAACGGTCACGAATATCTTCACGAGTATATTTTACACCCCATTCTAATTTATTTTTCTCTATATCATGAAATCCTTTCACTTCGGCATTCACAATAAGCGCATCAAGATCATTACGAGCATGATTAAGTTGCGACCCCACTCCTCTTGCAGATTTTATATCTCCAAAAGTATCTGAACCTATATTAGTATCTACCTCACCTAACGCATATTGTGCTAATATATCAAAGTGCTCTTGTTCTTGCGTATGATAAATAGACCCTATTACTTTTAATTTAAAATCGTCTGATACTTTATATGTTGATTTAAAAGCTCCAAAATAGGTTTCATATTCATCTTTCTCTTGCCCTTGATAAATTATCTGTAAGGCAATAGGCTCATCAATAGTACCAAAATTAGTTTGACGTGATAAAGGTTGATAATGATATTTGTTTTGTGAAATATTACCTAAAAAACTTAATTCCCATTTTTCATTAGGGTTAAAATTTATCATCGTTTGTACATCAGCAAACGTAGGTTTAAAATTACTTTCAGTTTCTTGACTATTTACTAATAAACTATTATCACGGTAACGCGCCCCTATTATACCATTCCATTTTTTATTCTTTGACACAGATTCTAATGTAAGGCTCCCACCCAAAAAACTAGCTTCTAGCTCTGCACCAAAATCTTTAGGGCGACGATATGTAATATCTAACACTGATGATAATTTATCTCCATATCGTGCCTGAAATCCCCCAGAAGAAAAGTCTACATTTTGCACCATCGCAGTATTAGTAAAACTTAACCCCTCTTGCTGTCCTGAACGAATAAGAAATGGACGATATATCTCTATATCCTCTACATAAACAAGGTTCTCATCATAATTACCTCCACGTACAGAATACTGTGTACTCAATTCATTATTACTATTACCACCTAGTAGTTTTATAATATTTTCTACCCCTGCATTAGCCCCTGGTATGTTACGTATTACCGCAGGTGATATATTTGTTATTCCTTCTACACGCTTCCTACCTGTTTTAGCATCAATTACAATATTATTAAGCGTTTCACTACCCGTTAGCATAAACGAGTTAAACTCAAAGCTATCATTATAAGTCATCTGCACATTCTCTATAGAAGATAACTTAAAACTAATGTGAGAAAAGTAAATATCTACAGGCACATCTACTGGAACTTCTATTTTATAAAACCCTGTATTGTCAGTAGTTGTTGTTACCTGCCCCGAAGGTCCATCATAATATACATTTACATCTTCAATAGGCACATTTTGCTCATCGAGTATAACACCATAAAGTATCGGATTCTTTTGTGCAAAAAGTATAGTACTAAATAATATGAATGTAAGCGTAAGTAGCTTATTTATCTTTATCGTTTTCAACAGAGGTTGTTTTTTGTGTTCTAAAAAAATGTGATTCGTAAACAGTAACGTTTCCAACATTATCGGTCACTCTGACCTTTAAATCATTACGACCTTCATCTACAACATTATCACTAAAATTGTGAAAAATTATATTTGTTTTATAGTCATAATGCATCAAAATCCATTTGCCATTTAACCAAGCATCAAATGTAGCAATTCCCGAAAGATCGTCGCTTATTTTTACGCTAAAACTTTCTTGTTTAGTAAGCCATTTACCTTTAGTAAAGCTTGGCGCATAAATTTTAGGTGAAGTTACATCTTGCGATAGTTTAAACTCACCAAGTGTTCTCACTTTTGTAGTAAGCCTACCTTTATCTATATAACTTCTATTATACCCTTTACTATTCCCAGCAATGTCTGCTATAAATGTTTTTTGTAAAACTTTAGATGAAAGATGATCGACATTAAAGGAAATTTTTATTTTTTTATGTACTGGCACTCTGTTGTTATGTAGGTATAGTACAGAGTCTTTAACATCAAAATCCATGTAGAAATCTTCATAAAAAGCATTTTTAGGAATAAAAACTGAGATGTTGTTTTTAGTATAAAAATTATCTTTTCTCGATTTCACAAAGTAAGAAGTAGAATCTATCTCTTTTATATCTTTAGCTTCATTAGCAGAATACACAATACTACCCTTAACTATTGTTTTGTTTCCGTGGAAATCAGAAATTTCTATTTTATAATCTTGTTCTGCACCTTTTGTTATATCAAATTGACCATCAGAAGTATTATTTTTAACTATAGATAGTGGGTATGCCCTTTTTATAAAAAGTTTCTGGAAACGTTTTTTAGTAGTACGATAATAACTATAATCAATAAAATTATTAGCATATCGCGACTCACTAAAAGAAAAGGTATCAAAAACATACTTAAATTTAAGACTATCGTTACTAAACATTTCTACTTTATAAACTCCGTTATTACCAGAGCTACCATTAGACCTGTCTGATGTATTTATAGATAGCCCTATTTTTCCTTTTGCAAATATTTTATTTGCTAGATATGTCCCATCCGTTTGTCGTTTAAGGTTTACTAAAACAGGTGTTTTTGAAACATTTACCACTCCATCATCACTTAAAGGATATACCATAAGCCCTTTTACTCTTGGAGCGTTAGTATCTATCATTAATTTTTTAAGCCCAAAATGTAATGGGTTTATTATTTTTTGTGTCTTACTATCACGGTATTCAAAATGTAAATGTGGTCCTCCAGAACCTCCTGTATTACCCGATAGCGCTATTACCTCACCTTGCTCAACAGGTATTTCGTTAGGTTTAAAAAATAACTCTATAGCAAAACTTTCTTTCTTGTACTGTCTCGCCTTAACAATATCATTTATTTTATCTGCATAAGACGATAAATGACCATATACAGTAGTATAACCATTAGGATGCGCTACATACAATGCTGTACCATAACCATAAGTAGACACTTTTATACGAGCCACATAACCATCGGCTGCAGCATGTACTGGCAACCCTGTTTTTTGTTGTGTTCTATAATCTAAACCTGCGTGAAAATGATTTGTTCTAACCTCTCCAAATGTTCCTGAAGGATGTAAAGGAATATCTAAGGGAGATTGAAAATAGTCCTGCGGATAAGGATTCTGCGCAAAAGATAACGCAGTATATAGCAGAAAAATAATTAGTAATCTCATAAAGGCTAAAGTATAAAAAAGAAGCTAAAAACCCGCAATAGCTAGGGTTTAACTTATAACTATTTACATTACAATTTATTACAGAAACATGAAAAAATTTATAATAATTTTAGCATAATTGTTGTTTGTAAACAAAGTAATACTAACTTTGTAGTATATTGTAATGAATATTGACTACTATGAGCGGATTAACCGAAATAGTTGATTATCTGGAAAATAACCTCGAAAAGCTATACCAAAAAATGGAAAAGCTAGAACAGGAAAACCAGAAATTAGAGAATCAAATTTTGGAATCAACTAAAGTTATTAATAGTCAAATGAAGGAGATAGCTTCGTTAGAGAAGCAGAATGAAACTTTGAAAATGACTAATTCATTACTGGGCAGTGACGAAAACAAGAGAGAAACGAAACTCAAGATAAATTCATTGATCCGTGAGATTGATTATTGCATAACACAACTTTCTGATTAGAAAGACAATGAATGAAAAGCTTAAAATAAAAATATCAATTGCTGACAGGGTATACCCACTAACGGTAGATCCGTCTCAAGAAGAAGGGTTGAGAAGCGCTTCTAAAAAAATTGACACAATGATTAAGCAATTCGAAGAAAACTATGCGGTAAGAGATAAACAGGATGTTTTAGCTATGTGTGCTCTACAATTTGCAGCACAAACAGAACAGAAACAAATAGATAGCACTATAGAGCTTGAAGAAGCTATCACGAAGCTAAAAAGAATGGATGCTAAACTGAGCGAAGTACTTTCGAAATAATAAAAAATACGTTCTTTACATACGTCAAAAATACTGCCTACATTAGACATATTTGATAAACTCAACACTAACAAATTAAGATGGGTAAATCTTCGTTTCTAAAGCAAGCTGCCTTGAGCAGATCCTTGAACAACGAGTTAGCCCAAAACTTGTCGATTTACGAGTTTATGCAATCCTGCTGATGTAGGCTTTTTTTATATAAAAACACCAACACTAAAACAATCTATGGACTCAACATTAATGATAATTATCGGTTGCATTATAGGACTGGCAATTGGTTTCGGGATAGCAAAATTTCTCGAAAAGAAGAGCTCTTCTAGCTTTATAGCTAATGCAAAAAAAGAAGCTGCATCTATCTCTAAAGAGGCTGCAACTATTATTAAAGATGCAAAGAATAATGCCGAGAGCATTAAAAAAGATAAAATACTACAGGCTAAAGAAAAATTTTTAGAGCTTAAGGCAGAGCACGAACAAGTAATTTTAGGTCGTGACAAAAAAATATCTGAGGCAGAGAAAAGAACGCGTGATAAAGAATCTCAAGTTTCTAACGAACTTTCTAAAGCTAAAAAACTAAAAGAAGAGTCTGAGTCTAAAATTACAGATTACAACAATCGTATTGACTTTCTTGATAAGAAACAACAAGAGATTGACAAGCTACATAAAAGCCAAGTAGAGCAACTTGAAGTTATATCTGGATTATCCGCAGATGAAGCAAAAAATCAACTTGTAGAGAGCTTAAAAGCTGAGGCAAAAACAAATGCTATGTCTCACATACAAGACACTATTGAAGAGGCTAAACTTACTGCACAGCAGGAAGCTAAAAAAATAATCATTAACACTATACAACGTGTAGGTACAGAAGAAGCTGTTGAAAACTGTGTATCAGTATTCAACATCGAATCTGACGATGTTAAGGGTAGAATTATTGGACGTGAAGGACGTAATATTCGTGCTTTAGAAGCTGCTACAGGTGTAGAAATCATTGTTGATGATACTCCAGAAGCAATAATACTTTCATGTTTTGACCCTGTTAGAAGAGAAATTGCTCGTTTAGCATTACATAAACTTGTAACGGACGGAAGAATTCACCCTGCTCGTATTGAAGAAGTTGTTACTAAAACAACGAAACAAATTGAAGACGAAATTATAGAAGTAGGTAAACGTACTGTTATCGATTTAGGTATACATGGTTTACATCCTGAATTAATAAAAATTGTAGGTAGAATGAAATATCGTTCTTCTTACGGTCAAAACTTATTACAACACTCTCGTGAAGTGGCTAAACTTTGTGGTATTATGGCTGCAGAGCTTGGTCTTAACGTTAAAGTTGCAAAAAGAGCTGGTTTACTTCATGATATTGGTAAAGTACCAGATGCTGAAAGTGATCTTCCGCACGCATTACTAGGTATGCAATGGGCTGAGAAGTATGGTGAAAAAGAAGAAGTATGTAATGCCATTGGTGCTCACCACGATGAGATAGAGATGAAATTCTTACTATCTCCAGTAGTACAGGTTTGTGATGCTATATCAGGTGCTAGACCAGGTGCTAGAAGACAAGTATTAGATTCTTATATACAAAGGCTTAAAGACTTAGAAGAAATAGCTTATGGATTTGGTGGTGTAAAAAGTGCCTATGCAATACAAGCAGGTCGTGAGCTTCGTGTAATTGTAGAAAGTGAAAAGGTAAATGACGAAATGGCTGCTACTCTATCTTTCGAAATATCACACAAAATACAGACTGAGATGACATATCCTGGTCAAGTAAAAATTACTGTAATTAGAGAAACTAGAGCTGTAAATATTGCTAAATAATATATACAAACTCTTAATAAACAAAAAGAGCTACCAACTAGTAGCTCTTTTTTGTTTTCTATCTATTCATTAAAAATATCTTATCTAAATCATCTTTACAAATAGGCTTTAAATAATAGTCTTTTACTATAGCTTCAAAACTTTGTGCTTTTTTAATATCTACCTCATCATTAGAAGAACTAATCATATATATCGTAGATCTAGAAAACTCTGTAACTAATTTAGTATATTCCTCTAAAAATTGCCAACCATTCATTATTGGCATATTAACATCTAACAATATTAAATCAGGCAAGTATTGTTCTTCTATTTTTTTCTCTTTTATATAGTCTATAGCTTCAGCCCCATTACAAAAAAACGTAGTAGTAACATTTATACCATTTTGTTTAAGTAGATTCTTAAACAAAAAGTGATATATTTTATCATCATCTATAACATAAAGATTGTTAATCTTCTTCATTAAAATATATTTTAAAAGTAGTACCTCTATTCACTTCACTAAAAACCTCTATTCTACCTCCCATAGCCTCAACTTGATTCTTTGTAATAAACAAACCTATACCTCTAGAGTTTTGATGCTTATGGAATGTTTTATACATCCCGAAAAGAGCATTTCCATGCTTATCTAAATCTATACCTAAACCATTATCTGATATTGATAGTATTTTCTGACCATCAATCATTTCAAAATCATAAGACAGCATTGGTTTTCTTTCAGAACTTGAGTATTTAATAGCATTTGTTGTAAAGTTAAGCAAAACACTTTCAAGATATGCGGGGTTATAGTTTACGGTTACATCAAGAGGTATATTAATTTCTATATTTACAGCATTCTTTGTTATCTCATTATGTAATATATTCAATATATTCTTCAAATAATGTCTTAAGTTAAGCTTCTCTTTTACCGTTTTTATTTCAAATTGAATATCTACCAGTTCTTTTAAGTGTATAATAGTAACATATAAGCTATCTGAAATACCCTCAAGGTGCTCTAACATCTCTCCTTTTTCTTCCTCCTTAGCTCCTTTAAATATATCTATCAACATTTTAAGGTTACCAGCGTGAGATCTTAAATTATGCGAAACAATATGTGCAAAATTACTAAGTCTATTATTTTGATCTCCAATAATATCTATAGTATTACCTAGTTCTATTTCTTTTTCTTTTAAAAGAGTAACATCCTTATGAGTGCCTATTGCTCGAATTGGAGCTCCATTATCATCACGCCCTACGACTTTCCCTCTACTAAGCACCCATCGATACTTTCCTTTATTATTTAAAATTCTATATATACTTTCAAAAGAAGGAGATTCTCCCTTAAAGTGCGAAATCCTTGACACCTCATATTCTTTAATGTCATCAGGATGCATTTTATCTTTCCAAAATTTAAGAGGTTCTAAAGCTTCTTCTTCTTTAGCTCCTAATATTCCCATAGATTGTCCAGAAAAATAAACAATATCATTAGTCATATCCCAATCCCACACACCTTCAGAAGCTGCTTGTAATGCATATTTAAAACGTTCTTCTGAAATTCTCAATTCCCGCTCGTATTCTTTCTGCTCAGTTACATCACTTAATCTTGCATAAAAACATATGGTACCATCGTTTTGCAACTCAGGTTTAGCACTTATACGCATCCATCGAATTCCTTTTGTAGGAAGTTGAACTCTAAACTCATGATTCCAAGGCGCAAGTGTTTTTTGAGATAACTCTAAACTTTCAATAAAATCATCTTCATCATCTGACAATAAACGTTCTTTTAAAAAGACTTGAGTATTAGACATAAAATCTTCTACGCTAAGTTCTAGTATATCATTTACTGTTTCACTAGCAAATACTATTGAATAGAGATTATCTACTTTCCAAACCATCTTAAATATCAGATCTGGTACCTGATCAAGAAGTTTCTTATAAAAACCATTTAGGCTTTCAACATCATGGATATCGGGTATATCGAAAAACTTCATTATAATAATTTTATAGCAGGAATAATGTTAGTTCTAAAAATAAGACTTTTTTATTATTCATTCACCTTTCATTAATAAATTATCGTCTCGGATGATAACTATTTATAACATTGCTAAGGAACTTTCTGTCCAAATGCATGTATATCTCAGTTGTTGTAATCGATTCATGCCCCAACATAAGCTGAATAGAACGTAAATCAGCTCCATTCTCTAATAAATGTGTTGCAAAGGAGTGTCTAAATGTATGCGGGCTAATCGTTTTATTTAAATTAATTTTCTTCGCTAAGTTTTTTATAATTGTAAATATCATAGCCCTAGTAAGCCCTTTCCCCCTTCTGTTTAAAAATAAAGTGTCTTCTTCCCCTTTCTGTATATCTTGTAAAGCTCTAACTTCATTTTTATATATAGTAATGTATTTTTGGGTTAAAGCGTCTATAGGTACAAATCGTTGTTTACTTCCTTTACCAGTAACTTTAATAAACCCCTCTTCAAAAAACAAATCTGATACCTTAAGACTTATTAATTCAGACACCCTAAGACCACAGCTATACAACATTTCGAGCATAGCTCTATTACGTTCTCCCTCATTTTTTGATAAATCTATAGCAGCTATTAAAGCATCTATTTCATCAGTAGAAAGTGTATCTGGTAATTTTCTTCCTGTTTTAGGGACTTCTATCAATTCTAATGGATTGTCTTTCCTATAATCTTCAAAAACAATATAATTAAAAAAACTTTTAAGCCCCGATATTAATCTAGCCCTAGAGCTAGGTGTTAACTCTTCTGCTACATTATATACAAACTGCTGTATAACTTCTTCTTTTATACATACAGGAGAAATATTAATATCATTATCATCAAGATACTTCTCTAATCTTCTTATATCGAATAAATAGTTTGTCACTGAATTATCAGATAACCCTCTTTCTATTTTAAGATATGATTTATAATCTGTTATAAAACTTTTCCATTTTTCCATACATCATTAAAAGTTCTATCAGTTAAGTTATTTCAATAATTATTTTTCTAGATATACTCTCTCAAGAAACAACATAACTACCTTATATTTTTGATCAATACAAAAGTAAAAACCGTAAGCCCCTTATTTATCATATATAATTATTGTCATACGCTAATTTAACACATAATTTCATTATATTGTTACATTAAGAAATAGATTTTTTTTAAAAATAAAATTAATTTAGTACTATTTTTGTAATCATCACGATATAGATATAAACCATCTTATAACATGCCCACAAGAGAGCCGAGAACACAAAACACTACT
The DNA here is from genome assembly GCA_001874325.1 of Flavobacterium sp. MedPE-SWcel. Lineage (GTDB taxonomy): Bacteria > Bacteroidota > Bacteroidia > Flavobacteriales > Flavobacteriaceae > Flavobacterium. The sequence goes on from MPCW01000002.1 coordinate 172,537, forward strand.
TTAGCTAAAAATAATCCTTTTGGGAAGGTTTTTGGTAATAAACTACTCATTACATCTCTAGATCATGATTTAGAAATGGATATGAATAATATTCGTAAAATTCGATTATACAATACAACATCCTATTTATATAATGCTATAGTATTAGGGCTAGGCATTATTATTATTGTTTTGTCTATTATGTACAGTACTAGTAATATGATATTAATAGGGCTTATAGCACTAGGTATTGCTATTATGGCAAGTTCTTTTCTTATACGAAGGTCTATTTATAATATAGTAATTACACTTAAGGAGAACGACAAAGTCATAAAAATTCCTGTAAAAAAAGGACAAAGAAAAGAAGCTGATGACTTTACCTTTTATGTAAATGGAGAAATACTAAGGCTAGATAAAAGCAGGTATAATCATCATAGAAAAATATACAGTAGAGTTTAATTATCTTTATTTGAATATTTAAGTAATAAAGACTCTAATGCAAGATTATAACCTGTGAGTCCAAATCCTACTATAACCCCTTCTGCAACAGGTGATATATAAGATTGATGCCTAAATGTTTCCCTAGAAAAAGTATTGGATATATGCACCTCTACCACAGGAGTTGTAATAGCCTTAACAGCATCTCCTATAGCTATAGAAGAATGGGTGTAAGCTCCTGCATTTAATACAATACCATCATACTCAAACCCTACTTGTTGTATTTTGTCTATTATTTCACCTTCTATATTACTTTGATAACATGATAATTCAATATTTGAATATTGCTTCTCTAACTTATTAAAGAAATCTTCAAAAGTTATATCACCATATACATCAGGTTCACGTTTCCCTAAAAGATTAAGGTTTGGGCCATTAATTATAATAATTTTCATAGAAGTATTTTTGTAAAAATAATAATTCAAATACTATTATACACATTGTTGTAGCTCGAATTTTGGAAAACAAAAAAGCCGATCTATTAGATCGGCTTTTTTATAAATATGATAATATTACATTAAAAGAATAAATACCCTACTGATAACTGAAAAACAGCATTTTTAGCATCAATAGCATCATTTACCTTTGTTAAACCTATAGTATATCTAGCTTGTGCAAAAAGACCTCCAATAATCTTCAATTCAACCCCTCCTGCTGCAGCCATATCAAAATCTTTAGATTCAAGAGCCTCTTTATTTTCATCAATAAGAAAAGAGAATTGAGGACCTGCCATAAGGCTCAATCTATCTGGCAATAAATAGAATTTTGCCATTACTGGCATAGATATATAATCTAAGTTAATATCTTCTACTGCTCCTAAAGCGTTTTTATACTCAGCTCCCTGAGAAGAAAAAATTCCTTCAGCCTGAACTGAAAAAGTTGGTATCAAACTAAGTTCTAATACAGCACCTGCATGATAACTAGTTATACCATCAGTATCGATATTTGCATCAAGGTTAGAAAAATTAGCTCCAGCCTTAACCCCAAAATCAATACCTTGTGCTTGTGCAGCGAAAGCACTTGTCATAACAGCTACTAAAAAAAATATTTTTTTCATATCAAAAAAATTAATTGATTACTAAAACATGTAACATAACGATAATTGTAATGCTGAATTTTTAAGTTCTCTATTATCAGATATTTTTGTTGCCCCAGCATTATATCTAGCCTGTACAGATAAATTATCTGCAAAGAAAAACTCAGCTCCTCCTGCAAATCCTAAATCATAAGTAGTACTATCGTATGGAGTAAAATTATCTGATTCACTTATTAACAATCCTATTTGAGGCCCTACCTGCACATTAAAACCATCTGTAAAGTATAGTTTTAACATTACTGGTACTGATACATAATTAAGTTTATATGTTTCCTCTTTAGTTTTTGCCCCTTGCATAGAGTATAATAACTCTGGTTGTACTGATAATGCTTCTAAAAGGTGCATTTCTGCAACAAGACCAGCGTGAAAACTAGTAAGAACATTAAAATCATTTGCATCGTTACCTGTAAAATTAGCAAAATTAAATCCTGCCTTTACACCAAAAGCTTGAGCATTTACAGTTGTATAACTTCCAAATAAAACAAATGCTATAAGTAGTATTCTTTTCATATATATTTAGTTTTCATTATCTATATCTTACAAAAATAACATAATTTACCTTACAACAAACAGCATCTCGTTGAATAACAATTTTATTATTATAACAATAAATTGTTAATTTTTAAAATCCCTAACAATAGGTATTTTCTGAATAAAAAAAACTTTTAAATTTGCACCTCTTAACAATAAAAAAATACATCATGAAAAAAAATTTACTATCTGCTGTAGCTGTAATGGCATTAAGCATGACGTCTCAAGCACAAGAAATTGAATTTGGAGCAAAAGCTGGTTTAAACATTGCTGACATGGGTGGTGATGCTGAAACTTCAGGTTCAAGAACTGGATTCCACGTTGGTGGTGTAGCTGAAATTAAATTCTCAGAAGAATTCTCTGTACAACCTGAATTATTATACTCTATGCAAGGGGCTAAAAGTGATGTTTCAGGTGCTGAGCTTGAAACTAAACTAGACTATATTAATCTTCCAATTATGGCGAAGTACTACGTTATGGAAGGTTTGAGTATAGAAGCTGGACCACAAGTTGGTTTCTTAATGAGTGCTAAAACTGATGGCAATGATGTTAAAGACAATACTAAAAGTATTGATTTCGGTTTTAACATAGGTGCTGGATATGAACTTTCTAACAAAATGTTCTTCCAAGCAAGATACAACCTTGGTCTTTCAGATATCAATGATATAGATGGAGTAGATCAAAAAGCTACAAATAACGTTATTTCTTTATCAGTTGGGTATAAATTCTAATTTGATATTTATATAAATATCAAAAGAGCCAGACAATGTCTGGCTCTTTTTTATTATATACTTTAAATCAATATTGGTCTAATCCCCATCATTATCTGTAGAAGTAATAATTATTGACAATGTACTTCTTACATCTACACTAAATAGTACACCTAGTTCATTTAATTTTTGATGTAAATTTTCTACCTGTCCATGATTTGTTGTTATAGCATTATGTAAACTAACAGGTATAGCATCTATAGCACTATATACCTCATTAATTTTATTCTGGATAGCATTATTTAATTCATCATTACGAGTGATTGACACCACATAATCGGCTACACCTAAACCTTCTTGGTTAAAATAAATATTTTCAACACTCCTAATATTCTGTTTTAACAAGTCTAAAGAAGTTCCGCTAAAATAAGCTTGAGTAATTTCAGGATCTAAAACTTGAGAATTTTCTAAACCTGCTGGCTTACCTATTTTTGTTACTTTTCCTGTATCTATAGTATTATAAATACCATTATATAATTTATTAAACGATCCTTGAATACCTGTTTCATCACTATTTATAAAAGTAGCAGCATAATTTTCTCCATCTTCTTTCCAAACATTTAGCAAAGTGTTAGCCTTTACATTCATCTCTAAAACAGAATATTTTAGAAAATTAATTCTCTTTTCTGAATTCAAAAATTCAGTATTCGTATCCGTTAAATTGCTTTTATAAAGTAAATACTCAATTGCTGCTAATGATTTTGATTGATTACTTATCGATTCTACAAACTCTTGAGTTATATCTGTATTATTCGAAATAATCTCTTCAACCGCATTAGGCAATACTGGCCAATTATAAATACTTCTATGAGTAAATCGATCTCGTACAACACCTATATTAAAAACATAAATATTTTCATAAGCAAGTGCAGTAACCTTCCATTGTTCTCTAAGTAACTCTAAATTAGTTTCGCTTGTAGTTGTTGCATAATTATTTATATAATCATTTAATAAATTAGACTGATTTACAAATTCTTGAACCGATGGTACAATACGTTGATTTGTAATATCTGTAAGTAGTTCTTTTACTTTAAATGTTTCATTTACCTTTCCTCCATCATCACTACAAGATGTTAAAAACAGGGCTATAAATAGTATAGATATATATTTCATCTAGTTTGTATTAAAGTGAATTTATAAAATCTAATAAATTGTTTCTCTCTTCAGTGCTTAGATTCTTAAACTGTTGTTTACTATTCTCTGCTTCACCTCCATGCCATAAAATAGCTTCTTCAATATTTCTTGCACGGCCATCATGTAATAAAAACGTATGATTGTTTACTGTAGAAATCAAACCAATACCCCAAAGAGGTTGCGTTCTCCACTCATTACCATTAGCAAGAAAATCAGGTCTATTATCTGCTAAATCATCTCCCATATCATGTAATAAAAAATCAGAATAAGGTTTAATAGTTATATTATCTAATAATGAATTTATTGAAGAGTTACCTGTTTTTTGATTAATAGCATGGCAACCAATACAGTTTAACTCATTAAATAATACTTTACCTCTTAAAACTGATTTGTCTTTATAGTTACGTCTATTAGGTACCGCTAGATTAGCTTGATAAAAGACTACTTTATCAAGTTGAATATCTGTAACCTCTGGGTCTCCTCCGTTTGGAGCATCTTGACAATCCTGTTGTGGAGAAGGACAATTTGTTTCAGTAAATAAAGATGTAGTTAACCCCATATCACCATGAAAAGCTCCCGCCACTTGTTGCTTTAATGTAGGTGCATTGGCTTTCCAACCATATTTCCCTAAGGTAGTAGCTTGTTCTTCAACATTCCATACATAATTTGCTCTACCCGAAATACCATCCTCATCAGAGTCAAACTCATCTGTAAACTTTAATATTTCAGAGTCAGGTAAAGCACTTACTAAACCTAAACCAATGGTTTGTTGCCCAACTCTAGGAGACATTTGTACATTAGAGATAGCTCCAAATTGCTCGTCTATTAGAGAATAAATAGGTTTTTGAAGTTCATAAGAAGTTCCATCTGCATAAGTTCCTGAAATTGTTTGGTAAGTAACATTAACTTTTGCTTCATACGGGATACCAAAGTTAGCTCTATCCTGTATTTGATTACCATAACCAGGTACAGGGTTATTCCCTCCATTTATATTTTGACCAGGTAAACTAATACGCATTAAAAAACCACTCGAATTCACACCATTAACTAATGGCTTACCCCTACCATCTTTAAAATGACAGTTTGCACAAGCTCTGGCATTAAAAGTAGGCCCTAAACCATCTCTAGCAGTTGTAGATGCTGGTGAAGATACCCAAGGTTGGTCAAACAATGAGTTTCCTGATGCAAAAATGCCTAATTGCTCAAAACTCAAACCATCAATTTCAGCATTAAAAGCATTACCACTCGTAGAGTTTACACCTAATGCTCCTGTTAAAAGCTCCTCTCCTTCTTCATAGCCTCCTGTATTAACAGTAGTATCATCATCATTAGAACAACTACTAAACCCAATGATTAATGCTGATAATAAAAATGTATATTTAATTGTTTTCATAATATGATAAACCAACAAATCTCGACGTAAAAGTCGAGATTTATCAGTCTTGTAAAAAATTTAGTTTATACTATAAATTTATACCTACTACAGTGGCAGAAGCACTGATTTCATCAGCTAAATCTTGTAGTGCTTTTACAGCTTGCATAACAGGGCCTTGTGGGTTATCTGTTGATTGTTCTTGTGTAATTAAATAATCAAAAGGCTGTGCATTATTAGCAATAGCATTTACTTTATCCATTGCTAAATCTGCTGCTGCTTTTAATTTCGCTGCTTGTGTAGCATCTTCTTGTTTAACTAAGTTATAAAAAGAAGCCCCTTCAGTTGTACCGTACTTCCCGAAAATAACATTATAAACACCTTGAGCGTTTGCTACAATGTCTCTATGTGTATTATCAGCAAAACATGAATGCTCATCTTCTTGTCCTGTTTGGTTTAAACCACCATCACTATCAACAGGAGCAATCATACGCTCAGAGCTTAACTCATCACCCGCAATAAAGAAAGCACCATTAATAGCTTGTTTTAAAGCAATATCTTCATCTAAAGCTGCAAAAAAAGTTCTATAAGCCCCCCCTGTATTCCAAGTAGCAACTAAGTCTTGCATATCACTTACTAATAAATTAGTAACAACTTGTAAATATTCAGATCTTCTTTCTGCATTATCAGCTGTAGTATAATCAGTATATACACGTTGCCCTGCTTGATTATCTACTGGAGCTGAGTTATCTTGTCCCCAAAGTAAAAATTCAATAGCATGCCATCCTGTACTAATTGCAGCAGCATTATCATTAGCTTCATTTAAATCAGCTAATATTTGAGCTTCAATATTTATACTTTCATCAGCTATAATACTAGAATCGAATGTTCCTCCACCTGATCCTTCTGTACCAGCTTGTACATAATCAATATAAGCTTCTTCTATAGGCCAAGCATTTATTTGCCCCTCAGTACCTAAAGACCATGGTTGCCCCTCAGTATCAATTGGTCCATTACACTCTCTATATGCTTCTGTTTGTCCATAAATTTCTCTTGCTTCTAACCAAGCCAATTTAACAGCGTTAAAATTAGCTTCTGTTTTATCTGCTAAAAATGTATTTACAGCTGTTTGTAATGCCACTGCACTTATATGACTATCTGAATATGATTGATAAACTATATTCGCATAGTTTGACTTTACTAAAGCTTTAGTAACAACAGTATCTTGAGGTGTTGTATTGTCATCATCACTACTGCACGAAGCACTAAAAACTAAGATTGATGCTAGAAGAGATAACTTGATGGATTTAAATTTCATCACTATATTTATTTAGATTAATTTTATATTAGAGCGCAAATGTATTTTTAAAAAACATATTAAACAAAAATTTTCCTTAAAATTTTTGGAGTATTTATGAAAACTAAACCTACTTTAAAAGTAAAATTACATCATTCATCATAGGTCAATAAATGACATTTATTAGTGAATTAAAAACAACATTTACAAGAAATAAAAATTAAATTCAACATATTGATATACAGGCAAATAGTGTATTTTTAATTTTCGAATAACCCTGTCAATTACTCAACATATTTTTGTAATACGTGCTAAAAATAAAACTCTGATTCAGATACCCCTCCTATTGTGTGACATCATTTTAAAAAAAAGAACCTATAACACTATATATAAATCAGTTATACAATCAAACATATCTAAATATAAAATTTAATCAACTGAGTAATTCACCACCCATAATTAATTACTTTTATAATAGATTTATTTCTCATGAAAATGAAAATGACTCTAGAATAATTATTTTTTTCTTTAAAATTATTTGGATATTAAATTTTTATGTTGCTAAATTTGCAGACACAAAGTTCAATAACTTACTGAAATGTTATCAAGAAAGGTGGAGGGAATAGACCCGAAGAAGCCTTAGCAACCCTTAAGCAATTTAAGAAGGTGCTAAATTCTACTTAATTTTCGATTCATTTATCGAAACATTGGATAGATAACTCAAACCAATAGCTCATCTGCTATTGGCAATTTTCTTTTTAACATTTTTCTATTAGGTACGCTTTTTTTAAGGCGCATTTGACTTTTGGTTTAATTTATTATTAACTCAAAAAAATTAGAAAAATGAGTGCAACAAAAATTATTCATTCAATTCCAAGTGATCCGCTTACTGGAGCAATTTCAGTACCCGTGTATCAAACATCAACTTTTATTCAGGAAGCACCTGGTGTAAACAAAGGTTATGACTATGCTAGAAGTAACAACCCGACCCGAAGCACGTTAGAAAATGTTGTTGCTCAGCTAGAAGGGGGCGATTCAGCTTTTGCTTTTGCAACAGGTTTAGCAGCTATTGATGCGGTGTTAAAGTTATTATCTACAGGTGATGAAATTATCGCGGTAGATGATATTTATGGCGGTGCATATCGTTTATTTACTCATGTTTATGAAAAACTGGGCGTAAAAGTACATTATGTAGATACTACCGAAACGGCTAATGTAGCAAATGTTATTAGTAGTAAAACAAAGTTGGTTTGGATAGAATCTCCAACAAACCCAACACTAAAAGTTTCGGATATAGAAACCATAAGTCTTATTGCTAAAAGTGTAGATGCTTTGCTTGTAGTAGATAATACTTTTGCGAGTCCAATAGCACAACAGCCTCTTGCTTTAGGAGCAGATATCATTATTCATAGTGGAACAAAATATATTGGCGGACACTCCGATTTAGTGGCAGGACTGGTTGTAACCAAGACTAAAGAACTATCTGATAGACTAAAATTTATTCAAAATGCATCAGGAGGAATTTTAGGACCTTGGGATTGCTTTTTAACCATTCGAGGTATCGAAACTTTAGAGCTTCGCTATAAAAAACAATGTGAAAATGCGATTGAAGTAGCTAATTTTTTAGTAGATCATAACGCAGTAGACGAGGTGTTCTTTCCAGGTTTGATTACACATAAAAACCATGATATTGCTAAACGTCAGCAAAACGGATTGTTTGGCGGTATAGTCTCTTTTTCTTTAAAAGAAGATACTCAAGAAGCCGCTATAGCATTTGTAACCAGTACGAAATACTTTAAGCTAGCCGAAAGCTTAGGAGGAGTAAAAAGCCTGCTTTGTCAGCCATCGAAAATGACGCATGCCTCAATACCAAGAGAGAAGCGTTTACAATCTGGAATTAAAGATTCTTTAATTCGATTGTCTTGCGGAATTGAAGATGTTCAAGATTTAATTAACGACTTAAGTCAGGCATTCACAACAACAAAGTGTAAATCTAAAACCGGAAGTTATGTCAAGAAATAAAGTAGTACACCTTGTAGTTTTCGGGATAGGTAATGTGGGTAGCACATTAATCGATCAAATTAATGATGCCGAAAAAGGGTTAGACCAACAGTTAAACCTAGAAATAAAAATAGCTGTTGTTACCAACTCTAAACTATCGTTTATAACCATAAATAAAGATAAGAAAGACTGGGCGTTAAATTTTGAAAAATACTCAATCCCATTTGGAGTAGAAGAGGTTATTCAGTTTGTAAAAGCAGAAAAATATGAAAATGTTATAGCAATTGATGCTACTACAGGTGTGAATTTTGTACAAAATTACATTAGCCTAATAGAAAACGGATTTCATATCATTTCGGCAAACAAAATAGCCAATACGCTGAGTTTAGATTTTTATGATAAACTACGCGATACTTTAAGGAGATACAATAAGTACTTTTTGTATGAAACTAATGTAGGTGCAGGTTTACCAATAATAGAAACGATAAAGAGTCTGTACGATTCAGGCGATCAAATAGAAAGAGTTAGAGGTGTTTTTTCAGGGTCATTAAGCTATATATTTAATCGGTTTTCAGCCGAAAATGTATCGTTTTCTAATGTGTTACTGAATGCTTCAAAGCTAGGGTTAACAGAACCCGATGCACGCGAGGATCTTTCGGGGAATGATGTAGCGAGGAAGCTATTAATACTAGCCAGAGAACTAAATTTAAAAGTTGAATTTGAAGATGTTGCCATAGAATCTTTAGTGCCTAGACAATTTGATGGTAATACAACTTTAAATCAGTTTCAATCAAATATTACAGTACTAGACGCTCCTTTTCTTCAACGAAAACAAGAACTACCCGATGGTAAAGTGTTGCGTTATGTGGGTGAGCTGAATGTACCTGCAAAAACATTAGAAGTAAAACTTGTCGCGGCAGAATCGCAATCGCCTTTAGGGCAGTTAAAAGATGCCGATTCCATTTTTGAAATTTTCACGGAATCGTATGGCGAACGACCAATAGTGATTCAAGGTGCAGGCGCAGGAAAAGCCGTTACGGCACGCGGGCTATTATCGGATATAGTCAAGCTATCTCACAATTTAAATTGATGTTATGCAAAATATAATACAAGAGGTCACTAAACGAATTTTAGTGCTAGATGGTGCTATGGGTACTATGCTACAACAATATAATTTTTCGGAAGAAGATTTTAGAGGCGAACGGTTTAAAAACCACCCTAACCCCTTAAAAGGGAATAACGATTTATTGTCGATAACACAGCCAGAAGCCATTGCAAAAGTGCATAGTTTATACTTTGAAGCGGGGGCTGATATTGTTGAAACCAATACCTTTTCGGGTACTACCATTGCGATGGAAGATTATAATTTAGAGAGTTTAGTGTATGAGCTTAACTACGAATCGGCAAGAATAGCAAGAGAGGTTGCTGATGAATTTACTAAAGCAAATCCTGAAAAACCAAGGTATGTAGCTGGCAGCATAGGACCAACAAATAAAACGGCTAGTATGTCGCCAGATGTGAATAAGCCTGAATATAGAGCAATCACTTTTGAAGAACTTCGCGTAGCGTATAAAGAGCAAACAGAAGCATTAATTGATGGCGGAGTAGATATACTGCTGGTAGAAACTATTTTTGATACACTTAATGCTAAGGCAGCTCTATTTGCTATAGAAGAGGTTAAAGAAGAACGTAAAATAGATGTCCCCGTTATGGTATCGGGGACTATTACCGATGCTTCGGGTAGAACATTGTCTGGGCAAACTGTCGAGGGATTTTTAACCTCTATTTCTCATGTTCCACTGCTAAGTGTAGGTTTTAACTGTGCACTGGGTGCAGAGCAGCTTAAGCCCTATTTACAACGACTATCTGATAAAACAGAACTCTTTACATCAGCACACCCAAATGCAGGTTTGCCCAACGCTTTTGGCGAATATGACCAAACAGCAGAACAGATGCAATTATTGATAGAAGAATATTTAAAAGATGGGTTAATTAATATTATAGGTGGTTGTTGTGGAACAGATCCAGAACACATTAAAGCTATTGCAGAAGTAGTGAAAGGTTATGAACCGCGACAAGTTAATGTAGAAATATGATGGTAGCAAATGAGAATAGATATCTGACATTATCAGGGTTAGAGCCTCTTATAGTTACACCCGAAAGCAATTTTATTAATGTAGGGGAGCGTACTAATGTTACAGGGTCGCGTAAGTTTTTACGACTGATAAGAGAAGAAAAGTTTGATGAGGCATTAGATGTAGCTAGAGATCAAGTAGAGGGTGGTGCACAAATTTTGGATGTGAATATGGATGAGGGAATGCTTGACGGAAAGCATGCCATGACCAAGTTTTTGAACCTCATAGCATCAGAGCCAGATATTGCACGTATCCCTATTATGATTGATAGCTCTAAATGGGAAATTATCGAAGCAGGATTGCAGGTGGTTCAAGGCAAGTGTGTTGTTAATTCGATTAGTTTAAAAGAGGGCGAAAAAGAGTTTATAAGGCAAGCAAGACTGGTTAAACGCTATGGTGCTGCGGTAATTGTTATGGCTTTTGACGAAGTAGGGCAAGCTGATACGTTAGAACGTCGTATTGCAATTTGTAAACGCTCGTATGACATACTGGTTCAGGAGGTTAACTTCCTGCCACAAGACATTATTTTTGATCCTAATATATTTCCTGTAGCTACAGGTATGGATGAGCATCGTTTAAATGCATTGGATTTTTTTAATGCCACAAAGTGGATTAGAGAAAACTTGCCTTATGCTAATGTTTCAGGGGGTATAAGTAATGTGTCTTTCTCATTTAGAGGTAACAATGTTGTTCGGGAGGCTATTAATGCAGCGTTTTTATATCATGCTATTAAAAACGGATTGAATTTAGGTATTGTAAACCCTACAATGTTAGAAGTTTATGATGAAATCCCAAAGGAGTTACTACAACATGTTGAAGACGTATTATTTAATAAATATAATGATGCTACTGAGCGTTTATTAGATTTTGCCGAAACTGTAAAGGAAGATAGAAGAGATACAGCCGAGAAGATTTTAGAATGGAGAAATACCTCATTACAAGAACGAATTACATATAGCTTGATTAAAGGTATTGATGCTTTTATTGTAGAAGATGTAGAAGAAGCTCGACTGTTAGCAGAAAGACCTATTCAGGTTATAGAAGGTAACCTCATGATTGGGATGAATGTTGTAGGAGACCTCTTTGGGAGCGGGAAAATGTTTTTGCCTCAGGTAGTAAAATCGGCACGTGTTATGAAAAAAGCGGTGGCTTATTTACAACCCTTTATCGAAGCTGAAAAAGATGGTAAACAGGAGTTTGCAGGTAAAATTTTAATGGCAACCGTAAAAGGAGACGTTCATGACATAGGTAAAAATATTGTGAGTGTAGTTTTGGGTTGTAATAACTACGAAATTGTTGACTTAGGGGTTATGGTACCTCCTGAAAAAATTATAGAAACAGCGATTAAAGAAAACATAGACATTATCGGGCTAAGTGGTTTAATAACTCCTTCGCTTGATGAGATGGTTTACCTTTCTAAGGCTATGAAAAAGGAAAATTTAACTATTCCATTAATTATTGGAGGGGCGACTACATCTAAAGCGCATACATCAGTAAAAATAGCACCTAATTATGACCATTCCGTAGTACATATTAACGATGCATCACGAGCTGTAACTGTAGTGGGAAATTTATTAAAAAAAGATAATCAAGTCTTTAAGAATCAGATTCGAGAAGAGTATGATGTATTTCGTGAACAGTTTTTAAAGCGTGGTAAAAAAAAAGAATACTTATCGCTAGAGGAAGCGCGAAAGAATAAATTTAAAATCGACTGGAATACATCAACCATTATAAAACCAAAGGAATTAGGTATTCAAATTATAGACGATTTTGATATTACCAAGCTAGAAGCCTATATCGACTGGAGTCCGTTTTTTAGAAGTTGGGATTTACATGGTAAATATCCAGAGATTTTAAATGATGCCGTTGTAGGACAGCAAGCACAAGAATTGTTTAGAGACGCACAAGAGCTGTTAAAGCGTGTTTTCGAAGAAAAACTACTTAAAGCAAAAGCCGTTTTTGGGCTGTTTACTGCCAATACAGTTCGTGATGATGATGTTGAGGTGTATGACGAACAAGGGAATACACAAGCTACATTTTTAACCCTACGCCAACAATTAAAGAAAAGAACAGGAGTGCCCAATATCGCTTTAGCTGATTTTATTACACCAAAAACAAGAGACAGGCAAGACTATATAGGTGCTTTTTGCGTGTCTACAGGTTTTGGAACTCAGGAGCTGGCACAGCAGTTTGAAGCGGATAATGATGATTATAACTCGATAATGATTAAGGCATTAGCCGATCGTTTGGCAGAAGCTTATGCGGAATATTTACATAAAGAGGTACGTGTAAAGTATTGGTATTATGATGCTAACGAAAATCTATCTAACGAAGAATTGATTAAAGAACAGTATGTGGGTATTCGCCCTGCACCAGGTTATCCTGCTTGCCCCGATCATTTAGAGAAAAATACCATTTGGGAACTTTTGGATGTTGAAAAAAACATAGGTGTACAACTTACGGATTCGTTAGCCATGTGGCCAGCAGCAAGTGTAAGTGGTTATTACTTTGGTAATCAAGAAGCGAAATATTTTGGGTTGGGTAAAATAACCCAAGATCAGGTGAAAGATTATAGCATTAGAAGAAATATATCAGAAGAAGAAGCCTCTAAATGGTTAAACCCAAACATAACATATTAGTATGAAAGTTACAGAGCATATAAAAGAAGCTAACGGAAAAACGCAATTTTCTTTTGAAATATTACCGCCTCTAAAAGGACAACACATTCAATCGATATTTGATAATATAGACCCCTTAATGGAGTTTAAACCACCGTTTATTGATGTAACCTATCATAGAGAAGAATACATTTATAAAGATTTAGGTAATGGGTTACACAAAAAAAAAGTAGTTAAAAAACGACCAGGTACAGTTGGTATTTGTGCAGCTATACAAAACAAGTATATAGTTGATGCTATACCTCATTTATTGTGTGGAGGTTTTACTAAAGAAGATACCGAAAACTTCTTAATAGATCTTGATTTTTTAGGTATTGATAACGTAATGGCACTACGTGGTGATGCTGTAAAAAGTGAAACTTATTTTATTCCAGAAAAAGAAGGTAATGCATATGCTAGTGATTTAGTAACCCAAGTTTCTCAATTAAATGATGGTTTATATCTAGATGATGAGCTTCAAAATACATCACCTACTAATTTTTGTATTGGAGTTGGTGCTTATCCAGAAAAACACATGGAAGCACCTAGTTTAGATAGTGACATTCATTTTTTAAAGAAGAAAATTAAAAATGGTGCAGGATATATTGTAACACAAATGTTTTTTGATAATCAGAAGTATTTTGATTTTGTGAAAAAATGTAGAAAAGCAGGTATTACCGTACCAATTATACCTGGATTAAAACCAATAGCAACAAAAAGCCAATTAAATATAATTCCGCATCGTTTTCACGTTGATTTACCTGAAGCGTTAATTGCTGAAATTGTAAAATGCAAAGACAATAAAGAAGTAAGAAAAGTTGGTATCGCGTGGTGTATACTACAATCAAAAGAACTTCAAAAAGCAGGGATTCCTATTTTACACTATTACTCTATGGGGAAAAGTGATAATATATATGATATAGCAAAAGCTGTGTTTTAATATATAGTACTTTTTTTGAATACTCACTTATTTGTAATCTCATATAGTTGAAGGTATTGGAGCGCTATACACTTATTAAGATCAAAATATTTGCTAATGACTTCTATAAATAACAGCCTTTTAAGTAAATAATCGAAAAAGAGAACCTGGAATATTTTAATTCATTTGGACTACACCCAGAAACAGGCAAGACATTAAAACACATAACTAATCATATGATTTACAAATATGTATGTCCAAATACGTAATTATATAATATCTTTTTCTATATAAATGCAAGTTTAAACCCAAGTATTACAGTTTATAGTACTCACTATAAAAAACTTAAACATTTTTTTTCAGTACTTAAGTTAGTACGATATTCTTCTGTTATAATACCCAAAATAAAACAACCCCACTTCGAGAAAAGTGAGGTTGTTTTTAAAGTATCAAAATTATAATTACAGTTTAAAAGAAAAAATATTCCCCCTACCCTAATTATATTTACACTCATTTTAAATAGTTGTTATTTAATTATTAAGACAACTATATTTAGATTATTGTATATCAAGATAAAATAAAAATATAGACCATAAAAAAAGGCCTCCGATTTCTCAGAAGCCTTATATTTCCTGTAGCGAAGACAGGATTTGAACCCGTGACCTCAGGGTTATGAAATTACAACCCGTATAAACCCTTAAATGTAGTTGCTTAAAATACAATGACTTATGTTTTCACATAAAAGCAATTTTGATTAAATATTTAATTTTTGTTGTCTTACTATATTGCCGGTAATATATATCGCTAAACATCAGTAATTTCAATGCTTTCAGGGGATCTGAACACCTTTTTTTCTAGTCCGTAAATCCAATTTGCATTGACATTATATTTTTTACAAATAACCTCAATGTGTGCAACTGTAAAGCGATTTGTACCCTTTTTAATTTTAGATACAGTCTGCTCTAAAACATCTATTTCTTGACAAAAATGACGAGTATTTGTAATTGTCTTATCAAATATCAAAACATCAATTAGCCTTATTATTCTTTTATCGGAAGTATGCATTAGTTAGTAGTATTATTGCTATTAAAAAACTTCTTTAGCACTCTCAACAGTTTCTTTTTCTTTAGCCTTTCTCTCTTCCGAAACTTTATTTAATATTTCAGGTTGATAGATACGTAAATCAACTCTATAATCTACCCCCTCCTCATCAATTAATATATCAATTTTCTTAGCCCCTAACCTCCAAGAATAAGCTGTATAATAATATTCTTCATCTATATCATACATTTTAGGAAGTCCTTTATTTAATGATGGTTTACCATATTTTAACTCAATAACACTTTTAATAGATTCTAGTTGACTTCTTAACTCTGTTTTGTATTTATCGTAATCAATATTCCTGCCTTTAATTATTAAGTAATATAGTTTATTATTATAATACCTATCATCAAAATAATAGTCTGAAAATTCATAATCTCCAATAAAAGGATATTTGCCGTCATAGTTTTTAAACTTAGTTCTTTCACTTTTTTTGACAAATTGTTTAAGTTTTTGGGTAACTATATTTTTATCATCTCCAAAATTAATATCACTGATAACCTTGTGCTCATCAGTAATAATTACGGTATTAATTACTTTGCTTATACTATCTTTCCTCTTATCTAGCTGCTCTTCGATTTCTAGTTCATGTAATGCTTCTTCAATTTCAGTGTCAGTCATTTTGGGCTCTTGCTTGCAGCTAAATACAACGATTATAAAAATTAGCAATGAAATCGTTTTTTTCATAATTGTTTAATAGTTGGTTTTTATAAATATTTTTTTGTTTAGTTACATTGTTATTTTAGAGATTACTCCCTTTATAATAAATACTTTTTTAATTTGAGATAATTGATATTCTTTAGAATCATAAAATTTATTTTCACTCTCAAGGATAACATGATCTTTATCTGAGCCTTTCTTTATATATTTCAATAATATCTGGCCGTCTCCTAAAATAACTACGTAAGCAAATCCATAATTAATATATTGAAGTTCGACCTGTTTAATGCCTATAATTTCTCCACTGCAAAATTTAGGGTACATACTGTCTCCGTAAACATTAATAAAGTCTATACCTTGATCCCAATTAGGTAAACTTATAGGGATACGTTCCAGCTCATCATTAGCCATCTCTTTATCCATTCCTGCAGCAGCAGATACTGTTGGATAATAATAACCTGTAATAGTATCGTTTTTAATACTATGTTCACTTTTCTGCTTAGAAACTGATGTGAGCATATCGCCCTCTCCTGTTAAGAGCCATACGTTAGAAACATCAGGAAACTTTTCAAGCAAAGCTGTTAGGTATTTTTTACTAGGCTCATTTTTACCTTTTCTAATGTTTGTAATCACCGATTCTGACAATTCCATTTCTTTAGAAAACCTATAACCTGTGTATTTTTTTTGCTCCAAAACACTTATAAATCTATTATTTATGTTTGGAATTCCTTTTATGTATTTATAATCACTCATAACGAATACTTCTGTTTTTATTTGTATTTTTATAGAAATTTATTCTGAAATCATATTATCATGTCTGAAAAAAAGCAATTACAAGAACAAATTAAGAGTCTAAAAAAAGAAAACTCTATTTTAAAAAAAAGAGACACTGCGCTTCGCAAACGATTTGCTTATATGTTTTGGGAGCGCTTTATTGATAACCTTGATTGCAACAAAGAAAAAGCCATTAAGGAACTAGATCGCTTAGATGAATGTTATGAAATAAATGAAAACATATTTCATAACAAAAAAGCGTCAAAACTTATGTTTTATAACAAAAGTTGGTTTGTTAACAAACACATAGATAGGTTCTTATCTCGTTTTAACTAGCTAATCGATATTTCCAAAATCTCCTATATCTGTAAAATCTTCAGGCTTTTCATTTCCTGTTCGTTTATACATTTGATACCTCTTAAGTATTAACATAGGAATAGCTTCTCCCCTTTCATACCCTGCAATATCCTCTTTAGTTATTTTAAAAGCCTTAGCTAACTGTTCTTGAGTTAGCTTGAGTTCTTTCCTGAATGCAATAGCTTCTTCTTTACCGAAAATCATAACAAATTATTTAGAATCACTACAAACAACCCTTATTACTTCTATTTTTATTTGTACTTCTGTTAATATTTGTATATTTACTTCTGTACTTTAAGTGTAAGACAAAAGTATAATAAAAGTTCTTTGACATATTGAAATAACAACTTAGAATGATTTTAAATAACACTAAATGTGTTATAGAAAACATAAGGCAATGGGTTAATGAAAACCTTCCAGAAAAAGCCTGAAAGGAAAAAATCATTACAATTAAGTACCCCACTTCCCTTAGCAGCTAAATATTAGTAGCTACGTTCAAAACGAGCTAAGGGAACACTAAACCCCTATTAAAATGGCTCTAAACATAAACGATGAAACTTATCACGCTATCAGAAATAACATATCTCTAAGAGAAGAGATGGCGGAATATCTAGGTGTAAAAGAGATGACTATCTATCAGCATGCTGTTAGAAAATCAATAGTCCTTTTAAATATCAACCTGATAAATATCCTGATGTCTCATACAGGTAAAACGGAAAAAGAAATTTTTGACTCTGTCTAAACTTCAAGAGATGAATAAAAAAGAAAAAATAATCTCATTAAAAGGTATTGAGAAAGCAGCCCAAGAATTAATAGCTGTTTCAGAACAGAACCTTAGCATAGCTACACGACTCAGAAGTGAAGCAATTTCTGCCCTTAAGGTGTTGGGAGCATCTGATGGGCAGACCCGTAAGGGTAAAGAAGTTCTTTCTGAAAAAGAAAAGCTATCACTATTAGGTCAAATCGGAATAAAATAAAAAAGCCATCTGTTCGAGCAGATGGCTAATAAAAAATCAATCGCCACAAAGGCAAAAATTTTTAAAATCATGACAAATATAACTAAAACGTCAGAAAAAGACACTACACAGACTAAAGAAGAGAAAGCAACTACTACAGCGCCGATCTCTTATAAGTATTCAGAAGAAGAGGATTTAGCAATGTCACTATTCTACTAGCATGGAGATAGAGCTAATAAATGGTAAATGGCTTCTCGGTGGGAAGTCATTTACCGATCTAAATTATTATGAGAAAAAACTCTTTAGTGTTCTATTTAAAGTAGAGCAAATCACTTCCAATTACAAAAATTAAATACAATGAAGATTATTAAGGTTAAACCAGATTTGAACGTCTACTTTAATGCAATGCCTTTTATAGGGGCTTGGTTAAAAGCAGACTACAACAAAGCCGATACCTCAGAAGACTTATTAAACCTTATGCATAAATGGTTTAATGAATCAGAAAGAACTGAAAATAAGGTAAAATCAAATTACTATAAAATATCGGCTCAATACCTATACTCATTACTAACAAACAAGTCGTACGAGAGTAAGGATATTGAAAATCTAATAATTACTTAAATCGGATTTAAAATGAAAAAGATACAGTTAAAAAATATTCAGCTAATCAATTTTAAAGGAATCCAAAGAAAAGAAATTGATTTTGAAACGTTAATGTGGAAAGGCTCTCGGTACTTCGACGATTTAAAAACAGAAAGAATTGCTTCAAATTATGGTAAAGTAAATATTTTTAAAGAACTGCTTGAAGAAAGGTACAATAGAGTTGATCCAAAAACGAAGAAAAGATTAAAAACATTCGTCACCTGTAATTTTAAAGAAGGTTTTGAAGACAATCTCGAAAAAGCAGTTGATGAATTTGGTGAAAAATACGGAAGTAGAGTTTGGGACAGAATGTTTGAAATGTTCAATATAATCGAATTTAAAGGAAAATCATTTCGACGATGAATAAGCCCACAAAAACATTTATAGGGATTGATCCTGATGTAGATAAATCAGGAGTAGCATTTTTGAGTGGTAATAATTTAAGGCTACAAAATCTAAAGTTTTTTGAATTATTCGATTATTTCAAAACTTTAAAAAAGAAAGGATATAACCCAGTAATCTATGTTGAATGCGGTTTTTTAAACAAATCGAATTGGCATAAAAGCACAGGTAAAAGTGCAGCATTCAATGCTAAAATTGGAGAGCGTACTGGAGCTAATTTTGAAACAGCAAAAAAGATTGTTGAAATGTGTGAATATCTCAAGCTAGAGCATTACAAAATTAAACCTACTCGAAAAAAAATAAACAATGATTTTTTCAAAAACCTAACAGGCTTAAAAATCAGAACTAATCAAGAACAACGTGATGCTTACATGCTCATACATGGAAGATAATCAGCTTAATTCTTGATAGTTAAAAACTAACTCAAATATTTATTAAAGAATTGAAAATGAAAAATATAAACATTTTTCACAGGGCATTATTTGTCTAAAAAGTAATTAAAAAGACATGGAACATTTAGCATTATTTAACGGTATTGGTGGTTTTCAACTTGCTGCTGACTGGATAGGATGGAAAAATGTAGCTAGTGTTGAAATAGATTCTTTTTGTAATAAAGTAACCAAGTATCACTTTCCTAACACTATACAACATGAAGATATTAAAACAACAGACTTCTCTATTTACAGAGGAAGAATTGACATCATTACAGGAGGTTTTCCCTGTCAACCATATAGCGTTGCGGGACAAAGAAAAGGAAAAGATGACGAACTCCATTTATGGCCAGAAATGCTTAGAGCAATTAGAGAAATTGCCCCAAATTGGGTTGTGGGCGAAAACGTTCGCGGGCTTATTAATTGGAATGGAGGGATGGTATTCGACGAAGTGCAGGCTGACTTGGAAACTGCGGGGTACGAAGTCCTCCCGTTTTTATTGCCTGCTGCAAGCGTCAACGCATCGCACAAACGCGATAGAGTATGGTTTATTGCCTACGCCAGTAGCCAGCGATGCAACAACGGGAGCGATAATAGGCAAAAACGACACTTTCAAGATCACCAAAAACGGAACACCTCGAAAAGTAACACAAAACGGTACGGACGGAAGTATCGATTTAGCCAGATTTGCAAAAATGAATTTATTACCAACACCTCTGGCTTCCGACAATCCTGCAAAAAATACAGGAAAAAGAAGTCAAAACAGCCTACCCAAAATGATACGGGAAAATGGTTCGATGCCTTCCCAACTCAACCCCCAATTTGTGATGGAAATGATGGGCTTCCCTCCCAACTGGACGGAATTACCTTTTCTAAATGGAGAAATGAATCCATAAAAGCAGGTGGTAATGCAATAGTGCCACAAGTAGCTCTTCAAATTTTTAAAGCAATAGAAGAATACGCTATTATTAATAAGTAAAAAAATAAATTACATCATGAAATTCACATTATCCAGTTCTTATCTACTTAAGAACATTCAAGTACTTAGCGGAGTAATACCTCCAAGCACAACATTACCAATACTTCATAATTTTCTATTCGAAATTGAGCATAATAAACTAAGAATAACTGCTTCTGACTTAGAAACTACCATGACGACAACATTAGATGTAGAGTCAGAAACTATTGGTACCATCGCTATACCAGGAAAACTATTATTAGATACACTAAAAACATTTCCTGAGCAACCACTTACATTTACTGTTAGAGATAACAATACTATAGAGATCAACTCTAACTCTGGAGAGTATATCTTATCTTACATTACTGGAGATCGTTTCCCTAAAGCTATTTCTTTAAGCAATCTTTCTACAACCGCATTACCTTCTAAAACACTCTCTACTGCTATAAGTAAAACTGTTTTTGCAACAAGCACCGACGATTTACAACCTAATTTATGTGGTGTGTTATTTAAACTCTCAACACAGGGTGTTCTTTTTGTAGCTACGGATGCTCATAGACTAGTAGAATATGCTAGAACGGATGTAAAAGCATCTCAAGTAGCTGACTTTATCATGCCGAAAAAACCTCTTCATGTTCTTAAAAGTATTCTTGGAACATCGGATGATGAAGTCAAAATTGAATATAACGATTCGAACGCTACATTTTCTTTTGATAACTATGTGCTTAACTGCCGCTTAGTAGATGGGAAATACCCTAACTACAAAGCAATTATTCCAAAAGATAGTCCTAACCATCTTTTAATAAACCGTACTCAGCTTTTAAAATCAGTTAATTGTGTTGGGATCTTCTCTAGCAAATCTCTGCAACAGGTAAGATTAAAAATTGCAGGAAAAGAACTTAATATTTCTGCTGAGGATAAGGACTACTCTAACAAAGCAGATGAACGGTTGAGTTGTGACTACCAAGGTGATGATATGCAAATAGGTTTTAATGCTAAATATCTCGCTGAGATGCTTAAAAACTTAGACTCTGAAGATGTGCGTATCGAACTTTCACTTCCTAATAAAGCAGGGCTTATTCTTCCTGCAGATGGTCTAGACGAAGGAGAAAAAATAACGATGCTTGTAATGCCTTCATTAATCAATTAAAATCTTAAACATCATGATAGAATCATATATAGCAATGATCGTGATAATAGTCTTGTTTGTGGCTTTTCTAGCAACAGGAATGTTTGTCGGCTACATAGTAAAACGAAACAAGACTATAGAAGAAGAACCAATTGTACCCTGTACTTGTGATAAAATAAGTACGTGCAAAGAAGAATGTACTCTTAGAAAAATGCTTAAGAAAAACCTTTAACCCATACCCCTCAAATTATTGAGGGGTGAAAAACACAAATATCATAGATAGCTATGACTAATCATTTCTGTTTTCGTAGGTTTTTAAATAGTTTAAATAACTATCACTAAAATCAACCTTTATTTCAACCCATAATGGTAAATGGTCACTCATCTGGAATGATTTCCATTCATAATAATATTTTTTTAAGCTATCATCATTTTCTTTAGCTGTATTAAGACTCTTAATTTGTCTTTCCGCCTTTTTCTTTTTTCTTTGTGAAGAAGCTTCATCCAAATCTTTTTCTGCCTTTAATATTTTTTCATCAATATGCTTCAAAATTATTGGTTTATACGTATCAAAATCCTCTTCTCTAAATACACTATTAAAAAATTGTATAGTCCTATCATCTCTGTTTGGATCAACGAATTCTAATTCATCCTTTCTAGATTGAAAAGATATTTGATCGTAGTACTTGGTACGATCTCTATTACTTCCTTTAAGGTTTTTTACAATATTAAAACCATTCTTTTCTAAAGAATTATACCCTTCACTTCTAGGAAATTTTATATTAAAATCTCCCACAAGAATATGGTTCTTATCACTTTTTTTAGCTTCTCTTGATAGATACTTAGAAATAGCTTCTATTTCTTGTACTCTTCTTTTATACTCAGGTGTCTTTACACCATTTGAGCCGAAATATATATGGACTGTAGAAAAAACAAACTTAAACCAACCTGATTGAAACTCTACAGCAAAAGGTGTTCTTGAAAATTGTCTTTTTTTATTAGTTACTTCACTAATTAAAAATTTATCTGGCAATACTATTTCTCCTGCAATACCAGAAAATTTAACTTTATCTTTATCGTAAATAAAACCAAGCCTTTCTTGATTACCTCCTAAAGAACTATGTGTTGTATCTGTCAGGATATAATCGTAATTACCTCCTATTACCCTCATTAACTTTTTAAGAGGCCATACATCATCACAAATTTCTTGCACAGCAATAATATCAAATCTAGAAATTATCTCTGCAATATAATAGTATGACTCTTCAAGTCTTGGTCCATAATTAAACCTATTATCATCGAAATTCCTAATATTCCATGTTCCTAAGATTAATGTCTCTGAAGCTTTTTTATTTGGTATTTTTTCAATATTAAACTGATTTCTAAGTCTTTCAATATTTATGATAGTCCTATTACGATCAATTTGGCTTAAATTTTTAAGAGGTTTATAAAACGGCATATCTAAATATTTTTAGTTTTCATAGTATAAATAATCTATATCTAAATCATCACCTTTAAAGAATATTGACCAGCTGTCATCATCCAAATGTGACCAAAGAACCCCTATCCTATCTGTACCATCATTTAACTTATAAACAATCCAACTACTCTTGTTTATCCCTTCAAACAAGAACTTACCAAATTTAATCTGATCACCCAAGTATCCTGCTTTCTCAACTAAAGCCCTCCTAGCTAAAATAATCTGCATTATCCTTAGATCTGTTAACTCAAGTATTACTTCTTTTTTGGGGTAATCGTCTATAAGACTTGGAGATGAATTAAAATCTCTAATAGTAACATTTGACAAATCCTGATTTAAAATCGAATTTAAAATATCTTTTTGACTCATATCTTTTAGATTGTAATTATTCAACTAAATGTAAGTAGTATAATCTATTAAGAATCACGTAAAAACACCTGATTTTCAAACAAGTAAAAACACCTAGATAAGGTTGTAAATTTGAAAATAAAGAAGCTGCAATAGTTAAAAAACAACTATAATTTTACTATAAAATATAACAACGAATATTTAAAAAAAATCAAGGTGAACTGGGAAAAACTATTAGAAGAAAGACCAGATGCAGGTAAGGAGGTACTTTGTTATTATGAAAATTGAAGGAATAATTGAATTATATAACTAAAGTAACCTCGTTTTAACAATAAAATCCTTTTAAGAGGTTGGATCTTTGTATTCAGCTTTAAGTTCAATCGGGGAATTACTAAACTCAATAGCTTTTAAATCATTTTTAAGACTTAAAAGTGTTTCTATCATAAACTTATCCAAATCAATAGGAATTTCCATCTTACTGTCCTCAAATTGCTTAATTAGAATATCTAAATATTCCGAAATAGTTTTTTGACCATCAGCATCGAGAAACATTTCTTGATACCAATATTCCATGGTTGTCATTTTAACTTTTCCATTTGGATCATTTTCCAACAAATATATTTCTTCAGAGTTTAACCAATTCCATCTTCTTACTCGGACAAAATATTTGTCTTTATCAGTATACGATTTTATTAATTCAAACTCTGGTAAGTCTTTTTTCTAAAATTAAACATATTAAAGAAGATAATTATCAGCCTGTTAATTCGCTAAATATAAAAAAATTGTATTATTCTATTATGAATATGCTAATATAGAATTGGAAGAATGCGGAAAATTAGTCGGTTTGAAATTTATAAAATCAAGCCTTACAGAAAATAACTCATTCTTTTTTGATATTAAAACTATTACTTAAAAATTCATTTACAATCTGCTTTGCCATAGCAGAGTATTCTTCTTTAGGAGAGGTGAACTGTTTGAGTATTTTAAGTTCTCGTTTGAGTATTTCATTATAATAAAACTGAATTCCTGTATCAGAGGTTAAATTGTTATTCACATTTAAAACTGCTTCTTTAACTCGTTGAACCTGCGCTAAAATACTTATTAAAACTTTCTCTCTAGTTAAAACTAAAGGTACTCTTTGAAGTACATAAACTTCGATTGAGTGTTTTGCCATTATGCTTTCTACACCATCTATCATTTTAGGTTTAATAACCGCATGAGATGTATCATACTCAAAATGATCTTCTGGGTTTTCGATACAGGGATTAATTATTAATCTATATCGTTCCTCATCCTGAATTCCATTTGGATTGTCATGAACTCTTACTCTATGAGTTTCATTTGAAAGAGGAAACTGATCCATTTTTCCTTTTGTAATTTTATCAATAGAACCATGGATTTGATGAGTCAATTTTTGATTACAGTTTCTACAAGAAAATAAAAGATTATCCCAGTCAGATGCTAACCAATAATAACCAGGTTTTGGATTAGTTGCTTCTGCGATTTTTCCTTTAGGTCTAAAATGTTCTATATCTCCAGAGTAAACATGAGAAACTTTGCTTTCGCAATAAGCACATTTATCAAGAAACAACTCTATCAAAGCTTCTTTAATCGATCTATCTCTATAAACAGAAAATTTAAATATTTGATTTCTATTTTTACCTGTGTAATGAGCTATAGCTTTTTTCCTTTCTTTATCACCTCTAGAATTAATACCCTTAATAACTTTAGGTATAGCAGCTTTTGAACGGTCAACATAAATCATAACTTCTCTTTTTTATCAATCGATTCCCATAAATCTCGAACTCTTTTTTTAGCTTTCTCTTTAAGATCATTTAGACTAAGCCCGTCTCCTTTTGCTCTCTTTGCTAATAATTCATCAACTACATAATATATCATTTCATCACGAACACTATCCCCTAAATGTTTAACCTTTGGAATTAATTCGCTTAATTCATGTAACCTTTTGCCTTCCTCTAAATTTCTATCAACTTCATTCTTTGCTAAAATTTCATAATATTCTTCGAATAGCCTTTCTGTTTTAGGATCTAAAGTACTTTTTAGTCCAAAAAACTCTGAAGTCAGTATCTGATCTATTCTTAATTCACTTGGATCTGGAAGATCTTCTATAACTGTTACTTCTTTATTTTTATCTCTTATTAAAACAAAAGCTTCTTTATCTTTTACTCCTCTTAAACATAATGGTTCATGTGTTGAAACAATGAATTGTAGTCTTGGAAATGCCCTTCTTAACCTTTCGACTACCTGCATCTTCCATCTCGGATGCAAATGTGTCCCAATTTCATCAATTAAAATAATTCCTTCTGCTAAATCATATGTAATATTTTCTGAAGAAAGTGTAGCCATAATATCAACAGACAATGCATAAATTGTTCTATACCCATCACTTAGTTCTTTCATCGATGTCTTACCTTCATTTGATTTTATGTAAATCTTCCCTCTTTCCCTAATCAATTTATCATCATTCGATAGAAGCATTAAATCTTTAAGAGTGATAGCAGCTCTATTAAATTGTTTCCTATCTCTATTTAAAAGCCAGTTATCAGCATCCTCAAGAGCAATACTATAATCAAAAAGATTCATGATTTTCACTCCTGAAAATTGCCCTTTCTCTGGTTTAATATTTTCATTCGGCAATAATCTAGTTGAACCATAACCTATTATATTCGTTAAAGGATTTATCAAAGAAGTAGTTACACTACTTGCGGTATTATTAAAATTTATTCTATGTTTTTCACCTCCATTATAGGTTAACTCAATATACCCTTTTCTTTTCCCTTTTTTTAACAGTTTTTGTTGAACAACTTCATGAGAAATATTTTCCAAATACGATTGTGGACTAAGTGCAATTGCTATAGCCTTTATTATTGAACTTTTACCAACTCCGTTTTCCCCTAAAAATAAAACCCAGTCTTGATTTTCATCAAAGATATTTTCTTTAAAAGAGAGTTTTAAATCATTAAAACATCTATAATTTTTAACTTCAATAGCCTCTAAATATAATTGAGACCTCTGTTTTTCAAATAATTTATTAATTTCTATAGCTGAAAGCTCTTCTATAGTTGAAAGCTTTTCTATAGCTGAAATCTTTTCTGAAAGCTCTTCTAAAAACCTATGACCAATAGGCATCTCCAATTTTTCTTTCGAAAAATCTAAATTCGAATTTCTCTTAGAAAAAGAAGACCTAGTTTTTCTTTCAGAAGGAAGGGAATTAAATTCTTTTTCAAAAATAAAAGACTTAATAATCTCGTTATTAGATAGTTTTTTTTGAATAAAAATTCGAGAAGCTGCTAAAAAAGGTCTTTTAGAAGAACCTTTTAATATTTCATTCCAATATGATGTAATTCCTGTAACTCTCTCCCAATTCGATTCCTTATCTCCCCATATTTTAAGTAATTCTTGCCAATCAGAATCTATTTCATGAATAACTTTTTTTCTATCCGAAACCAAATCTGGCCTATTAAGCTTGAGTAACTCAATTGTATAATGCCCTCTCTCTGTTTTTCCTTTTACATTACCTTTATAATCAAATATTAAATGCTCTTCAGGATCATCATTACAAGGATCAATTAAAATATAGTCTTCCTCTCTTATTACATCATTATAAGGTCTATTGACTCTTGATCTTTTACCAATTACCGGAAACCATGCTGCTTTATACTGATTACAATTATAACAACTCGCATAAAAATTCTCCCATTCATTACTTAACCACCAATAATGTTCTTCTGCAAATTCGTTACTCAGGCCTCTAGTACCATTCTTAGGTCTAAAATGATCAAAGATCTGACTATTTATCTTTGATTCACAATATGCACATTTGCCATTAAATAATTTTTTTAAAGCTTCTAAAATTGGTTTTTTTAACTTTCCTTCAAATTTTTGATGGAATTTTTTTTGACTTCGTTCTTTCTTCGAACCTTCATAAAATAATTTCTGTCTACCTTTCATGATCTTCATTTCAACAGAAAAGAAAATCTCAGGAGTTCTTACTTTATTTCTATTCACTTTAATCATTTTAATAACAATTTAACAAATTTTTCAATTATCGAAAAATTTGGATGATTAGACTATGATTTTAACTAACTAATTATTTTTTTACTCATTATAAAAAGATTAACCAAAGCCTTTTTCTCAAAAGGGATTTTAGACTATTAATCTACTTCTTTCTTTTTTCTAAATGAGCATCTATTTCATCTTTGAAATCATTTAGATCTTGATTCAAAATATCCACATCAACTAAATATAATTTTCTAAGATTAGCCAAGTGTTTTTTTCTACAACATTTTCTGAGCCTTCTTTTTGAGCCACAATAACAATTTTGATGTATTACTAAAGGCCTTTCTAAACAAGCCATTAGCATTGCTCTTGCTGTACTTATAACATCATCAAGTTCTAAGATATCTTTATAACCTTCTATCCTACCTCGTTTACCATGAGGGTACTCTTCTGTAGGGTATTTTTTATCGATTTCATAAATCGAATTATTTTCTAAATAACGAATCAGTATTTCATTAATAAAATCCAATAATGATTTGATAATCGTTTTAAGTAATATTTGACATCTAGCTCTTGTTGTAAAACAAAGAGAACCAGACTCTGGATAAACATGGCGATCCATTTTTACAGGTATTCTTCCTCCTGTTTCATATACAATTGGAAAAAGACGAGGATAACTATTAAGATTAATTACAACATCATAACTATCTCCATCCGGTAAAAACAACTCTCCTTCTAATGAATTATTTTCTGGTTTGTATTCTAATCCTTTATGAAAACTTAAAACATCTTCAATTTGTACTTTAATGTCCATAAGGTTTCGGTGTAACAAGAGCAGAAGCTAATGATGTTTTTAATGCATCATTTTTAACCTGTTGATCTTCATCTTCTCCTTTTGGAAAGCGAGAACCAAACTGCTTATCTATTAATATTTCAGAAGCTTTCTTGAAGTTACTTTCCTCTGAAGCTTTTATACAATCATCCTTAAGACTTCTTAAGGTAGAAAGAAAGTTGTTCTTTCTTGTTTCACTATAATTTTCAAAGACATCCTCTCCTGATGGCGTTGTAGGTCTATAACACTTAAAACCGTTCTCTTTATTAAGAGTTTCATCAATAGATTTTACAGTTTCTCTAAATGCTTCGTCTAAATTATCTGAATCTACATAGTTGTCGGTAGCAAGTATAGATAATTCAAAACCGCTAGGTAACTTGAGACTAGAGTTATTTATTTCTCTATAATTTTTCCAAGCTTTCAAACAACGTACTATAGCTTCAAGCCTACTTCTTATTTTCTTTTTTTCATTAAACCACTCATAAAACTCTTTAGGATCACTATCTATCCATCCTTTTGACTTATGAGCTAATTCAAAATTATCTCCCTCTTTATAATAAATAGGTAAATCTATATGATGACCGTCAGCAAATATTACTCTAACACAAGTAGTTTTTCTCATAGAGTCTTTACCAGTATGGTTCTCAGTTGCTCTAAAAACCCAATTATGCCAAGTGTCTATCGTTTGCTTTACATCATCTTCATCGTTATAAATAAAATAAACACCATCATCTAAATCATACTTCCTCAAAGCACTTCCATCATCTTCATATTCTACTATTGGGTTAATAGTGGTATTCATTTCAAATGATCCTTGACTATTGAACTTTGGTTTTATTTCATCTGGTTTATTTTCTTTAAACCAATTCCTTATCTTTTTACGGAGTTCTTTTCTACTTGTTTTTAAGGAATCTTTTCTACTATTGTTAAGCTTGATTTCTTTATCAAACTTATTATATTCTTTATTTAATACTGCCATTTTAAGTCTTTTTTAAAATTCGTGTTCAAGATCATTGCTTACCCATTTTAAGTCTTCAAAATTACCCCTCGTTTGGAAAGGTGTCCTATCGGTATAATAACCACCGGATAATATTTTAGTATTACCTTTTTTAATAAACTTGATTATTTCTGTACCATAATGCGGAGGGAAACCTTGATCTTTACTTCCGTCATTTAAATAATTATAAATCAAATTATAATGCTTGTCATCATCAGTTTTTTCTACATACATTCCCTTATTAACTGATAAAGAAGATGCTGATACTCCATCAGTTTTCTTAGTAAAAGATGATACTGATATTTTGCTGCCTTTTTGAGATATTATTTTAACGTGATCTAATTTACCTGTTTTAGTATTGCCCTTATTATCCTTATACTGATACACAATCTTTCCTTCATACCTACCTGAAAAATCATCTATCCAAAATAAGTACTTAAACGGAGGATATCTCCATAAATACTCCGTAACAATCAAAATCAAAAAAGAGACTAAACTTAAAATAGAAACTGATAATACCCAATACTCTTTTGCTAAATACACTACAACAAAAAAGGCTATTATAAGTACTATTAAATAAGAGGGCTTATAATACTTAAAGTAATCTTTTTCCATATTAATATCTATCTCCTTTTTTACGGTTAGAACTTGTTTGAAGAATTCTAAGGTTATTTAAATGATCAGTTCCACCTTTTTCTTTAGGTTTAGAATGATCAATTTCCCATCTCATCGGGGTTGCTTTTCCGTAAGAATGATAATAAACTTCATTCCCTTCCTGGTCTTTCCTGTAGAGGTTAGGATCTTTCCCTCTTACTTTACTGGCTTTTTCCCATACATTATCTTTTTTCTTTTGATATTGCATCATATAATAAATATTTATTTAACCGCCGTTTAAAACGGTAGACAGTAAATAAAACCGAGAAAAGAGAAATTTTGATATATCGAAGAAAGACGCTACTTTCGCGCGCACTAAACTCGGAGTGATTACTCTTTTCTAATCAATCACTCTAAACTTAAAAAGTCCTTTCGGTCGGATGTTAGGACTTTTTTCATTTTATCTCTGATTACTTAACAATTACTATTCCTTATTAAGAAAATACTTAGTATTAGACACTTTGTCATACTTTTAGTATAGATTATTGTAAATATTTTAACACTCTTACTACAAGTCTATTATGACAGTATTCAAAATGAATAATTGTCATAATATTTTGTGTTAACAAATAACATATATGGTAAACCACTGAAGTTATGATAGATAAATAAGTAGTAAAATATACAGAAAGTAATAAATCAAAAAAAGTTAAAAGAATATTTGAATTTATAGGAAAGTCAATAGAATTACAATAATGATCTAAACTCTAATTAAAAAAGAATATCAAAAGGCTCTATTTTATTTTTTAGAATCTCCTGACAACAAACTTATTAGCCCTAAAACTGCTGCACCACCTATTATCCAGGCAGCTGCATTTGAACCTTTATCCTTTTTACTCTCCATCTTATTGATTTCGTCCTCTAATTTATTAATTGCTAATTCAGGATTGTTTCTCGAAAATGAAATGATAGGGTGTCTGAAGTTGGAATCTATTGGGACTATATCCTCTACAATTAATAATGTTTGAATTTTGGAGTTAAGAGCAGTTTCCCACTCATTCATAACTCTTTGTCTCTCCATAGATTTACCAGTAACTAAACCAATAACTAATTGTGAATTATTAATACTATTAATAGTTAAAGGACTTAGCTTTTCATTAAAATCGCTACTTTGAGATATACTACATCCTTTATTTTGAAGTTCATTTGCTAATAATGACAGAATATATTCATCTTGATCATTTAATGAATATGAAAGAAATACATTGATCATTGTGTTGGTAATTTAGAAGTTAAAAACTCATTATAATCAGGAAAGAACACTTCAAAAAGACTTCTTCTAATCTTTAGCTTCTGAAGAAATTGTCTTCCATCCCAATATTCATAATGATAATTATATCTACATTCGTCATTTAAACGAGTAAAAAGCTTTGTTACAGTTTCTGTAGGATTGCTTTTACAAATCAGTAAGTAACCTGATGCTTTGTAAGAATGTATTAATGTTGGGATATTAATAGTATTTATAGCCGATGCTGGAATATTTTTATCCCAAAATTTACATTGTACTATCCATCTTCTCTTAAATATTTTTATATCATCACTTATTGAAAAATCTATTAAAATATCTACACCTCCATCAGAACCAATACCATTCTGAATTAAGTCAACATTTGATATATTGTTATTTTTATCTTCTTTAATATCTCTAAAATATGCAGCAACGAGCTCTTCAAAATGAGTGCCATCACTTATTTCTTCATAAGACAATGTATTACGCATACAGTGTGTTTTTAATGTTTCTCATCTATTTCTTGTTCAATTATACAATATTTTTCCTTTACATCATCATTTTTATTCTGATACAATATTTTTTTAAAAAACATAAATCTTACGATATATATGTTTTTATCACATATTATATTACTTAAAAACATATTTTGCTATTTTTGTTGTATGAGAGAAAACAAGTTAACAATAAAGCAAGAAGCGTTTGCGCAAGCCTATATAAAACTTGGTGATAAATCAGCTGCTTATAGAGAGGCTTACTCTACTAAAAACATGAAGCCAAACACTATTCATGTAAAAGCAAATGAGCTTGCTAGCAACGGTAATGTAGCGGTAAGGATAAAACAGTTACAAGAAGAACTGAAAGACCGTAATCAAGCTACTATTGATGAAATTGTTGGTTCTTTATCAGATATGCTCAGGTTTGATATTGCAGACTTGTATGATGACACAGGAAAATTAAAAAACATAAAAGACATTCCTAAGAAAGCGAGACTTATGATCTCAGAACTTAGCATAGAAGAAATAAAGGACCTGTCGGACAAAAAGTCAACAGTAATTGGTCAAACAAAGAAAATAAAGCTCTTTGACAAACTAAACGTTGTTGAAAAGCTTATGAAGCACTTTGGAGGATATGAAAAAGACAATAAACAGAAAACTATTGATCTCGGAGAGGGTTGGAATCCTGAAAAAGAAAAACGTCTAGAAGCATTAAGAAGTAAATTAAGCAATGGCTAGTATTTTTTTAAAAACACAGTAGCATATTTTACAACTTATTTGCAATATATAAAACCCTCTAAAAAATGATAACAATTAACAACGGTGCAATATTTATAAATGGTACACAGACAACAGACCCAGAACTTATAGGGTGTGCAGTTTTAGACTTTGCTGAAACTACAGAAGATGATAGCTATGCTATTCATTTAAAAGACGAGGATGTGTTCATCGAAAATAAAGAAGAGAATAACAATAAATAAAATTAATTTGTTAACGGATACTGAAATATTAGAACTAGAAACTCTTTTGAAGGAAAGAGATATTAATAAAGTGCGTAATAACCTCAATATTATTAATGAAAATACTAATCCAAACTATAAGCTACTTCATCATTCAATCAAAAAACAGAAGTATAATAACGACAATGAACTTGTTGATGGAAAAAGAGGTGCTGCATTAGAAGGTTCTTCTAGGTCCGGAAAAACATGGAGTAGTATTGATATTATTATTTGGATTTGCCTTTATGTAGAGAAGTCATGTACAATAAATATTTATAGGGAAACATATAATGAATTTAAAACCACCCTATATGATGATTTCAAGCGCCGTCTTGATGATTTCGCCTTGCCCAACCCCTTTCATAAGGCAAAAGAGATAAAGAGCTTTAAAATAAATAATAGTACTATTTACTTTCTAGGTGACGGTAAACATGGTGGAGGTTGCGACTATGCTTTCTTTAACGAGATGATGTTTATTGAAAACTCAATATTTGATCAATCAGAAATGCGTTGCAGAAAATTCTGGTGGGCAGACTATAACCCTTCAGTTACTGAACATTGGTTTTTTAATAAAGTACTAACGAGACCCGATGTTGCCTTCTTACGTACTACGTATAAAGACAATCGATTTATATCTCCTCAAGAAAAGAACAAGGTCCTTTCATACGAACCATGGAAACCAGGTTCATACATTGTTAAAGACAATATTATAAAGTGTTACAATAAGCAAACTGGAAAAGTTGAACCTATAACAAAGACAAACCAACCTCCACTCCACCCTACCAATATAACAAACCAAACTTCAGACGAGTTTATGTGGAAAGTTTACGGGCTCGGCCTTAGAGGGGCTATGGAAGGTGTGATATTCCCATACGTTGAATGGATTGATAAGTTCCCGAAAGAAAAAGCCCCTATTTATGCTAATGACTTTGGCTTTACAACGGACCCTAATGCATTTGTCAAATATGCAGAGGATGAATATAATATTTGGATAGAGTTATTATGTTATGAGCCAATTGAAACCCCTGAAGACTTAAGTTAACTATTCATTAGCTTAGGAGTAGATAAAGAAAGAGATATTATCCCTTGCGACTCTTCTGATAAATATACTGGTGAGAATAAAGGTACTATTGAAATGGTTAAAGGCCTTAGAAAGTTAGGCTTTAAAAATGCTACTAAAATAAAAAAGACAAGGTCTGTAATGTTTTGGCTTAATTCTATGAAGAAGAAAAAGATTCATATCATAAAGAATCACTTACACGAGGAAGCTACAAAAGAACAACAAAATTACAAGATGAAAGAAATAGCTGGAATAGCTATTAATCAACCCATAGACAAATGGAATCACATGTGGGATGCTGCACGCTATGGGCACATAATGCATAATCAAGAACCAGGTATATACGAAACAAAAGAAGAAGTTATAAAGAGAATAAACTACTAAACCAACTATGGAAGCTATATTAAAACTACTCACAGCAGACCCTGAGAAAGCAATCGATAAAATCAGAAAGACAGGTTCTGAAAAAGCTGAAAAAATAACTAACTATAGAAAAGAGTACGTTAATCATGACAGGTCTTTAAGGAAGGAGCAAATTGATAAAACGCAGAAAGACAAAAAGGTTGGTGAAGGTGAAAGATCACGAACAGTAACAGCCGTTCGTATCCCTGTAAATTTTGCTAAAAAAATAGTACAAACATCAAGTTCCTTCGAAGTAGGAAAACCTATTACATTAATACCTTCTGAAGAAAACAACCTTTCCGTATTAATAAAAAAAATATGGAAGATTAATCGAGTTGATAACTTGATTCAAAAAGCTGTAAGATTAAAGAAGTCCGAAACTCAAGGAGCTTTTCAGTTTTATATTCAGCCTATTAAGCCGAGCTCAATACTTAATAAAGTTTTAACTCAAGTAGGTCTGAAAAAACAAAATACAGAAATAAAAGTAAAAGTTCTGGATAATACCAAAGGAACTATGACACCTTATTTTGACGATTTTGACGATATGATTCTATTCATGTGGGAATATACAACGGTAAATAGTAATGATAAGACTATTAAGAATGTGAGAGTTTGGGATAAAACAAACTGTTATAGTTATAGTGATGAATCAGGTAAACTAGATCTTCAAGAAACCAAATCGCATGGATTTGACCGCATACCAATCGTTTATACTTCTCAAGATGAGCCAGAATGGTTTGATGTGCGCGAACTTATTGATCGTTACGAAACTACTTTATCAAAACTAGGCGGATCAAATGATTATTCGGCTTACCCTATTTTACAGATCTTCGGAAAGATTAAGGATTTTCCCGATAAAGACGAAAATGGAAAAGTTTTAAACTTTCCTATAGATGTCGATCCAGAGTCAGGAAAACCTATACACGGCGAGGCTAAATTTGTAAATGCAGATAATGCAGTAGATAGCTGCAAGTTAGAAATAGAAACAATTGAGTCTCTTATATACTCAATATCATCTACCCCGAACCTTTCATTTGATAATGTAAAAGGTATCAGCAGCGTGTCTGGAATAGCTTTAAAACTTATGTTTTTAGATGCTATAACAAAAGCTTCTATGAATGAAGGAGAAAACAGAACTATGATCGAGAGAATAGTTAATATAATAATTGGTGGAGTGATAACCTCAACTAACACCTCTATGAGATCTCTTTCTGAAAGCTTATTTTACGAAATTGAGTTTAACTCTATTCTACCTGACGATTTAAAAGAAGCTGCTAGCATTATGACCCAACTTAAATCATCTGGCCTTGTGAGTACTCAAACAGCAGTAAAGCAATTAGATATAAACCCAGATACCGAGGAAGAGCTTGAGCTTATTAAAAAAGAAAACTTAAATATAGGTATAAAACAAAAAGATTAATACTGTAAAAATTTATCTACATTTGTTAACAAATGTAGATAATAAATTGGAAGAAATTTTAGATTTTATTGGCAGCATATATTTTCAGACATGGTTAGGAGCTATCAGCGCCCACTTCTTGTCTCTTTATTCAAAAGATTTTAAAGGAACAATACCATTCTTGAAAAAAATAATTCCGTATAAGTCGGATACCTTTTACTATCGGGTTGATCTAATTATTTTACCGTTGATTGGCACATTAATTGCCTGTATGGTAATAGAGCCAGTTAATCTAAAGACATCATTTTTTGCTGGGATTAGTTGGAGTGGAACTTTAATAGCATTATTAACAAATAATAATAATAATAATTCAAACGATAAAGATGGAGATAATTGATTTAGTTTACATAATACCTCTTTTACTTTCTTTGTTGTTATTTAGTACATACTTATTTAAAACAAAAG
Organism: Flavobacterium sp. MedPE-SWcel; assembly: GCA_001874325.1. Classification (GTDB taxonomy): domain Bacteria; phylum Bacteroidota; class Bacteroidia; order Flavobacteriales; family Flavobacteriaceae; genus Flavobacterium. The sequence continues at coordinate 208,719 of MPCW01000002.1, forward strand.
AACAAACAAATCCAAGAGCAATTAAGAATAAATGGGTTAGATATTTTCCTATTTATACTGTCTTGTTTATGTCTGTAGGCGTAATGATTATTTCAAAATATTATGAAGATAAAATAAATAGACTTGAAACTGAAGAATTAATGTTACAGTCTGAAATAAATAAAAGCAAAATATATAATAGTATTATCTCAGATAAATTAAAAAGACTAGAAGTTTTAGATAGTCTTATAAATAAGAATAAAGATTATAAGAATTTAATTGAAGAAATAAAAAAACAGGAAGTTATAGTTGGTGATAAAACAGATATCCTTAAAAATATAGAACAAGCAATAGAAGATACTGAAAATAATATCGATTATATTAACTCCTACAATGAAATAATTGATACTCCAAAAGAAATATCCAAAGGATATACATATAGTGGAGAAACTAATAAAATAATATTTGTATGCCCGGTAGAAAAAAACTCTGAGTATTTAAATTTTGGTTTAAAGTTTAAAGATGAAAAAATCATTAATGATATAGCATGTATTTATGTTACAATAAACGAACGTGTTGATAATAATAATTATACACATTTATATTCCCAAGCTTTTGCTCCTAAAACTGGAATTAACAATTTTAAGATTAAAAACTATCTATTTAAAGAGAATACAATAATGAGGGTTGGATACTTTTTAAAGTCTGACTTTAAAAAAGATGAAGAATATCCATACTTTCACAGTGTAAGCTGTAAATAATTTATTTATAACTAAACTTAACTAAATAAAAAAAACACTCAAGGCTTGAGTGTTTTTTTATCTACACGTCACTTATTTAGAATAATTCTAAATAAAGTTATTTTTATTATATTTGTTACTCAAACAATTAACTAACAATAATAGAAATGGCAGTAGAAAAAACTAGAGTGATTGATAGACTTAAGGCTTTGTTCCCTAAGGCTAACTTATCACAAGTAAGGTTAGACGCATTAGCGGATAAACTTTCTAAAAAACCAGCGGATGATGCAGATGATGCAGCTATTGATTTAGTAATTAATGATTTTAATGAAATCATGGATATTACTGATATCGCGAAAGGTGACGATAGAATTCGGAATCTAGAAAAGAATAGCAACCCAAAACCAACCCCTCCAGCTACACCGCCTGCTACTCCCCCAGCAAACAAACCAGACACTTCAGAAGATGTGCCAGCATGGGCTAAGAAAATGATTGAGCAAAATGATACGCTTAAATCAGATTTAGAAGCTTTAAAAACTGGTAAAATAATCGATGCTAAGAAAGCAACAGCTTCTGAAATGTTTAACAAATCTGAAGCTTTAAAAAGCATGCCTGAAAAAGCAAAAGAAAACTGGAAAAACAGGATTGATGTTGAGTCTGAAACACCTGTTGAAGACCAGATTAAAGGTTTGGAGGATGAGTATACTGAACTAGTTCAAAATTCTGCTGATCAAAACGATTATGCAGGTCCTGTTGGAGGTGGTAACCCAACTCCAAGTAAAGTAGACGAAGATGTAGTCGCAAATGTTGTTAGTAGTATTTAAATAAGTCTAATTTAAAAAATCATTATTATGTCGGGAGTTACCGCTGATTTGAATAACAAAGGAACTACAATTGATACTGGAAATGACAGTATTGTAATTATAGCTAACCTAGAGAACATACCAGGAGGAAAAACACTAGATACGACAGGATTTAGTCCTGAAGTAATACCTGCTGGTCATCTCGTAATAGAAGAAACAGCCACAGGGAAACTAAAACCTATGCCAGTTTCAGGAGATAACTATGGATCATTACCAGCTTCTCACACTTATAAAGGAGTTGTTGTATCAAGTGTATCAACTAAAAAGCCTTTTGTATCAATACTTGTTAGAGGCTCTGTTAACAAAAACGCTTCTAAATATGGAATAACATCCATCCTGTCGGCTGTAAAAACAGCATTACCATTAATCCGTTTCACACAAGACTAACCTATGAATCAATCACTATTTGTAGCCTTTGCTGCATACTTTATAGCAATCGCTAAATCCATTGATGAAAAAATCAATGGAGGGAAAATCGAATTAACATACCTCTACAAGGCTATGTTGTCTGAAGAACTAAGTGTTGACCTAAAATGGCAAACTTTACAAGTGAACTCGAATATTGTTTCAGCAGATATTGTTGCTTTAGATTCGAGCCTTCCTTTGAAAAAGAGAGACTCATTTGGATCAGCTTCTGGAGATATTCCAAAAATGGGTATGAAACTTCAGTTAACTGAAAAACAAATGTCTGATCTCGATGTTCTAAAAGCTAGAAATGTCGAAACTTCTGTATTAGTTGATAAAATATTCAACGATCAGGTTAAATGTATAATGGGTATCCATGAAAACCTTGAAAGAATGTTCTTGCAAGGTATTTCTACAGGAGTTGCTCTTGCAGAAGATGAGAATAATATAGGAACAGGTATTCGTGTTAATTATGGTTATGAAGACTCTAATAAATATGGAGCCATTAAGCCATGGACAGACTCTGAGAACGCTACTCCAATGGACGACATCAAGAGAATTATAAAAGCTGCTAAAGCAAAAGGAGATGTTATTAAATACTTGATGATGTCAGATACAGCTCATGATAGATTAGCTCAATGTAAGCAAACTAGAGAGCAATATGCATTTAGTCAAAACTTCGTAGGAGATAAAATACCAACTCCAGACATGGAGCAAGTAAATTCTCTAATGCAGAGAAAATTTGGGCTAAAAATTATAGTTGTAGACAGAACAGTGACTACAGAACGTGATGGTAAAAGAACTGTACACACTCCGTTTGAAGAAAACAATGTAGTTTTCCTAACCAGTAATAAAGTAGGGAAGCTACAATACGGTATACTAGCTGAAGAGACAAGAAAATCTAAGCAATGTACTTATGCTAAATCAGGAAGTTTCACTCTGTTGAAAAAATGGAGTACAGAAGAACCGTTTGCTGAATTTACTTCTTCTCAAGCTCTTGTTGTCCCTGTAATAAATAACCCAAGCTCGGTCTATCTATTAGATTCAGAAGAAGCTGCAACTGACGAGCAAACTGAGGGGGATGATAACTTTGATTACAAAGGGACAGCTTATACGCGTACTTCTGTGATATCAGCTATTAATGAAGCTACTGGTAAAGAGACTGCCACAGCTACCAATAAAGATGAAACTTTACTAAAACGTATCAATGAACTTAGTGAAGAACAAATCTTAGTATTTGATGCTAACATCGTAGAATCAGCATAATATGTATAGTCAAGAAGCAATAGATGTTTTAGTGAATCGTATAGGTTGGTCTGATTTATCATCAGACCTTTCTATCGATTTAAGCGTTGAAAACAAAACGGCAGAATCAGGAAAAACATTCGACTGGTATCACTCACTTGCCCAGATAGGTAATATTTATTCGGCTGTTCCAAAGGTTAACATGGATAGTGAAGATTTTAATGAATTGTTGCTAGACCTAAAGAAGAAAGCCGTTTCATCCACTTTAACATCTATTCTTGACAAACATTATCGCTATGATTTTAATAAAGACTACTCAAATGAAATAATCGATAAAGCTTCTCTTTTTGATGATGTTATAGGTTATACAGTAGCTATCAAAGTAATTGAGTTATTAATATCTACTAATAGGAAGAATGCAGAAGAACGTAATGCTTCTATGAGTTATCAAACTCTAAAGGTAGAGCTTAACGGAGCTAAGAATGAAGGAGGACATTATATAGCCAAAGGGATATACTTTGAGCTAAGTCAAAGTATTAAGAAAGCACAGAGATCGCTATTCCCTTTTGAGGTTATAGTGAGAAACGGAAACTGCCAATGATATATAAAGCCCCTACCCTTGCTGGAATTGATACAGCTATTAATAAGCTACAATTAGCTATTGATAAAAAGATCTCTTGGAAGGATGTCGATATTTTCGGAAGGGTATATAGAAACTCTTCTAAGAATGGGAAAATAGCTCCAGAAGCTTACATAAATGGAGAGTATAAAGACGTACTGACCAACGATAAAAAAACAGCTAGTATCTTCTTTATTGATTCGGAGAAAGAAGATACCAAAGAAGGTATCAGGTTTGTAAACAGTACTAAAATAGTATTCATGGTGGACCTAAAAAAAGCTTATCCTGATTATACGCATAGGTGCGATATGGAAGCTAGATTGGAAGCTATTGAACTTATAAAAGGAGTTTCTCGATTTGAGATTACGGGCATCGAGAAAGGTATCGAAGAAGTTTTTAAGGGGTTTGATGTTGAAAATATAAAACTTAACGACTTAAACCCTTTTCATGTATTTGCGATTGTAGGAGACTTAACCTATAACGCATCTTCTTGTTTTAACTAATTAAATTTTTATAAAAATGAGCACATACGTAGAAATTTGTGGAGGTGAACAAAAAACACCTCAAAACACAGGGTATAAAAAACAATGTATCGAATCGAAATTACAAATTCCTGTAATTTCGAACGGTTACAAATTTGAAAATGTAGGGGACTTTAAAGACCCTCAAAAATGGAAAGAAGCAATAGCAGCTAAACATTTAGTGCCTCTATTCGCTGTTTACGAACTTGCAGATGCATCAACTGAAGATACCAAATTCGAAAGTGGAAACTTCTCTAAGATCACCGCTAAAGGGGTTGAGAAAATAACTTTTGAATGCTATCTGAGCGTATGCGCTTATGCTGCATTGAAGTCTTATGAGAATTCAGGGGATTATAGTGAATTATTCGAATTTAACGAAGATGGTGATTACTCAGGTATATTCGATTCTGATAACACTAAAGTGAGAGGGCGAAGAATTAAGTCTCTTACTGTTACTAGAATAAGAGCAACGAAGGACAAGGTACCGTATGTTAAAGGAGAAATTACTTTTGCAGACAAAGACGATGTTCTTGATGCTGTAATAGTAAAATCAGAGCTTTCAGATACTGACTTGGATGGGATATTTGATGTACAACTAACACAAGTTTCAGCTTCATCAACAAGTATTCGATTTAAAGCGAGTTCAGGTTGTGCAGGAGGTTCATTAGTCACCTCTTTGACACAAGCCGACCTTGTAGTGAAAGATACTTCAGGCACAGTTCAGGGAGTATCACTTATCGCTGCTGATAGTGATGGAGTTTTTGAATTAACAGGTACTGGTTTTGCTTCTGATTTCACTGTCTCTATTAATGGAGTCGTAACTCAAGCTGCAATCATGTACGAATCACCAGAGGTTCTAAAAATCACTATATAATGAGTAGTTATAAAGGTATAGAATTCGCAAAGGGCTATAACAAGCCCTTTGCAGAATTCAAAAAGGAGTTTGAAGGAACACATATTTTTAAAAATATGCATCCCGACATAAGAGAAAAAGAACTTAAAATAGCTCATAAAACAGCGGTCAATGGCAACTCTTCAAGAACAGTTAAAAAAAGCAAGGAAGGTAAACCCGAAGAACCTGAAGAATGACCTGTTCAGGTTCATTAGAAGTATTGAATCTGAGTTATTAGAAAAGAATAAATCCCAGATTAAGGACGATAGTAAAGATATCTTCGGTAACCCAATTGGTTTCTATTCTTCTGCTACAGAAATAATCACTAATGGTAAAAAGGCTAAAGGGCAACCTTTTGATGGTTTTGATACTGGAGATTTTCTGAAAGGATTTTACATGCAGGAGGTATCTGGGGTCATTCGTTTTGGATCTAAAGACGAAAAGACACAAACTATTCTAAAAAGCGATAATTGGCTTTCTGATGAGCTATTTGGACTATCAGATGAGAATTTGAAGGGAGTGATCGAAAAAAGATTACTCCCTTTTTTTATTAAGAACGCTAGAGATAAACTAGATATATGATACTCGATTCATTAGAGAGAATACCGTACAAGCTGTTTCTGAGGGTTTGCGAAACTTCGGAGTATTACCTTTTAGATACTTCTAAAAAAAGCCGTGAAGAGGCTACAGATGAAGAACTAAAGGCGCTTTCAAGTATATGGGATAAAATGTATGCTGAACATGACTCTAAACAGTCTAATGAGCAAAAAAAAGTATTTCAGATTTCTAAAAATATCGATCAGTTATTAACGACTAACAAGACCATTCTTTTCGCTTGTTTTAGTTTAAGGTTTGAAATGAATACTGAAATGGTTGATATAATTAGGTCCTACAATCATAAGCTATCGACTGATGATACTGAATCATATTTCAATGATTTAGATAGAATAGAGAGAGAAGCAAACGCTTATACTATTAAGGCAGAGCGATACAAGTCTATGTTGCCTGAAGAACAACATAGCAGTAAAGAGAAATATACCATTGACGATATAATGGCTTCGTATTCGGCAATATTAGGAGTCAATATTGGTGATTTCAACACCATTACTTACACAGCTTATAAAGGCTATGAAAAACAAGTTAATGCAAAAATAAACTCATTAAAGAATAGTAACTATGGCAAATAAAGGCGGAGTAATAACCAGGAAAGATATTATAGAGGATGATGCTTTAAGATTCGGGGAAGTGTATGCAAAAAACCTTGAGAAAGCTATTAGTTCTAATGAAGTACTGGTTGCATCAGTAAAAGAGTTAAACAAGCAAGCCAAAGCCTTCAAAGTGGCAAATGGTCATAAAGAATACATTACAATAAAACAAGCAACAACATTAGCTACACAAAAAGCTATCGATGCTATAAAAATAGAAGAGGCTGCTGAATTATCAGCCGACAAAATAAAGAGATCACATATTGCTACCATAAATGCTGAAAAAAGAGCTAAACAGCAGGTGATAAAGTTATCTCTTGAAGAAAAAGTAATAAATCAGCAAGCTACAACTGAGGCTAAAAGGCAGATTATCGCTAACGGGGCGTTAGCTAATGCTTATAAAGAATTATCGGCTAAAGTTGCTATTGCAGGCGATAAAGTAAAAAACATTATCGCTACAGGTAGAAAAGCTGGTGAAACTCAAGCGCAGTATAATAAAAGACTAAAACAGGCGCAAGCACACTTTGACAAGCTATCCATTAGGGTCAGAGCAGCTGATGCAGCAGTTGGTCAATTCAACAGGAATGTGGGTAACTACCCTAAACAGGCTACTGCTGCCCTTAAAAACTTGATATCGGCATTTGGTGTAACCACAGGTATTTATCTGTTCGCACAGGTGATGAAAGATGCTTTCAATGTCGCAAGAGACTTTGAGAAACAAAATGCTACTCTTTCTGCTGTTCTTCAGGTAGAGAAAGAAAATATGAAAGCTCTTACTGATGAAGCAAAAAAGCTCGGTGCTCGTACTGTAAAATCAGCAGGAGAAGTAACACAACTTCAAATTGCTTATGCAAGGTTAGGTTTTTCACAACAGGAGATCATTGACCTTACTGAATCTACTATATCGGGATCTATTGCCATGAATTCTGAATTAGCTCAGACAGCCGATTTAGTAGGTGCTGTTGTAAATACTTTTGATGATTTTAGTTCTACCGATGCTCCAGAGATTATAGATGTAATGAGTTTGGCTACTGCTAAGTCTGCATTAAACTTTCAAAAGCTAGAAACGGGTATTCCTATTGTGGCAGGTGCTGCAAATGCAGCTGGTGTTCCTTTCACAAAATTAGTCGCGTTATTAGGTAAGCTTGCCGACTCAGGTATTGACACTTCTTCTAGTGCAACAGCACTTAGAAATATATTTATTGAAAGTGCAGCACAAGGACTAGATTATGGTCAGATATTACAGAAAATAAAAGATAGTCAAGATAAATTAACTGCTGCGAACGATGAGTTTGGGAAAAGAGCAGCTGTATCTTCGGCAGTACTGGCTGAAAACATTGACAAAACAAATGAACTAGACGAAGCATTACGAAATGCTGCTGGTACAGCTCAAAACATGGCTGATAAAGAATTAGCCACTCTTGATGGTGCTGTTAAGTTGTTGTCTTCCGCTTGGGATGGGTTAATAATAGACACAACAGATGCTAATTCAGTTAATTCTAAATTAGCTGTTGGACTTACGTTCTTAGCTGAAAATTTGAAAACAATATTTAATGTTCTTGGATACCTTACAGCTGCGTGGGTAGCTTATAAGACCTCTTTAGTTTTAGCCAATGTACAAACAAAGTTAATTGCGTTAGCAACAACACAATCAACTGCTGCGCAAGCAGGGAATGCTACTGCAACAAACTTATCTACAATAGCATGGAAGAAGTTTAACACCGCATTAAAAGCCAATGCACTAATGTTGTCTGTCACAGCTCTAATCGCTATTGTTTATTACTTCAATAAACTTCATAAGTCTTTAGAAGAACTTACGGATGAAGCAAAGAGTAGTACTGAAGCATTCTTACAAAACAAGGAGCAGACTCAAAAAAACATATCATCTATTTCTACTCTAGCAGATAGATATGATGTGTTAAAATCTAAGACTGAATTAACAAAAGAAGAGCAAAAAGAACTTAATAAAATCACTAAAGAACTAGGTAAGACAGTACCTGAAGCTACTGAAAAAGTAAATGGTTATGGAGATGCTTTAGAAATAAATACTGAAAAGATAAGAGCATATAATAAGGAGCAAAAAGAACATCTAGCATTAGGAAAAAGTATTGAACTAAAGATCCAAAACGATTTATTAAAACAGCAGCGTGAAAGACTTGAAGATATTAACCAGGCTAACATTGAGGCATCTAAAATATATGATCCGAAGTTTCAGGGCTTTGTTTTGGAAGGAGCTGGTTCTCATGCCAAAACCATTAAGACACTAAATGGAGAGCTTCAAATAAGGAATGGAATATATGGTAAATATAGAGATCTAACAGATGAGGAGCTACATCAATATCAAGAGATAAAGATGAAAGCTGAGGAAGAAATTCAAAATACTAATAAAAGAGTTGAACAGATAAAAGAAGTCATTGACTTAACTAAAGAGAGTACTTCTGTAAATGAAGATGCTGAAGGTAATAGCCAAAAGGCCGTAGAAAGAACAATTGCTATTATTGATGAAGAAATAAAAATTCAAAAAGAAAAAATAGCTACACTTTCAGATAAAACAGGTAAAAAAGGGGATGCAATTAAAGCAGAAATAGCTTCTCTTGAAGCCGAAAGAGAGCTAATTTACAGAACTCAAAAAGCCGAAAAGAAGAGATTTGATAATGGTATAAAAGGCTATAAAGAAGTTAGAGAAGCTATTTACCAGCTCTCTCAATTTCGCTATGACAATGAGATAAAAATTAACGAGGAAATAATTAAAAGTGATTCAAGGGTTACAGAGGAAAAACTGAAAGCTCAAAATCGTATTTCAGAATTAAGAGAAGCTAAAAACGAGGAAACATTAAGGTATGAATTAGAGAAAAATGCACTGGAAAAAGAAGGTGTAGATAAACTTTCTAAATCAAAACTTGAAGCTTACAAAAAAGATGTTGAAAACAGGATTGAATCCCTTGTAAGTGGTAAAATTAAAGCAGAAAACATATCGAATGAAGAATTATTAATCATCGAAAAATACTATGCTCAAAAAAGAGAATTACAGGAAAAAGACAAGGAGAGAACGCAAGAAATTATCGACTCAGAAGTTGAGGCTATTAGAAAAAGGATTGATGCTGAATTACAGTTAAGAGAAAATAACCTCAACCAGGATATTGTCAAAGAGAATGATGTTTACAATGAAGAATTGAATTCAGCTCAAGGAAACTTCTCTTTAATAGAAAAAGCTAGAGAGGATCACGAAAAACGATTGTTTGACATCAAGAAGAAATATGCTTTAGAGGGACTCAACTTGCAAATAGACGAGCTGCAAACAATGTTAGACAAAAATGATTCACTAGATAAGTCTGAACAAATATCATCGGATAAAAGAGCTCAAATCGTTGCTGACTTAGAACGTTTCAAACGAGAGGCTTCTGATTTAAAAACAGAAAGCTATGTGTCTAATCTTCTAAGTAAGGAAGAGAAAGAAAAGTTGTTTGCAGCAAAAATAAAAGAACTTACAAGTGAAATGACAGGCGCTCTTACCGATTTTACAAATACTATTTTCGATGGTAGAGCTGAAAGAATAGATGAAGATATTGCAAGGAGTGACGAACATTACGCTCATCAAATTGAACTTGCGGGGAATGATCAAGAACAAAAAGATTTATACGCTGAAGAAGCAGAGAAAAAAAGGAAAGAGCTTGAGGCTAAAAAAAGGAAAGAACAACAAAAGCAAGCTGTATTCAACAAAGCAATGCAGGCTACTCAAGTAGGTATTTCTACAATCGGAGCAGTTATGTCGGCTTTACGTGATGTGCCTAAATTTGATTTTGGTATTAGTGCAGCAGCTCTAGCAGCTACTTACGCAGGTATCGGGGCGGTTCAATTAGCTGCGGTGTTGGCTAAACCAATACCAAAATATAAGGATGGTAGAAAAGGTGGTAAAGAAGAAATAGCTTTTGTTGGAGATGGTGGAGTTAATGAGGTTATTGAAAGAGCGTCTGGAGCTGTAGAAATAACACCTGCTCAAGACACTTTAGTGAAGCTTAATGCTGGAGATAAAGTCCACAGCTCCATAGAGGAATACAATAAATTACAAAGGGCTGCTATGGCAACTTCTTTAAATCTACAAGGTAAAAATGTAACAGATTATCAAGCTCAGAGGGAATTTGACGATTTATATGGCAAAGAGCTGCTTGAAGAGCTGAAAGAGAATACAAGAGCTGTGAAACGTAACCGAACTGTGGTTAACTATTCTAAAATAGATCTAGAACATGAGTTTTGGAAAATGGGGAATAAGAATTGGGAGTAGTTTATAAAACATTTTACTGTTAGTTTGTTTTATTAACCCTGCCAGTTGGCAGGGTTTGCTTCATTCAATAGGTAACATGTTGACTTTCCATTTTAAAAAATTTCCTTTATCATCTTTGACTATTATATATTTTATTTTTGAAGCTAAGTATATTTTTTTATTCGTTCTCAATTCTTCGACAGTAATAAAATCAAGATTATTGATAGTACTAATTTTTTCAGGCTTATCTACAGAAAGATAATTAATCGAACTTGTAGGAGAAGAAACGAACGATGTGTCAGGTGCCTTTTTAAAGATATTTGTTTTTTCGTTATTTTTCTTTACAATTTTCCTCTGCTGTTTTTCAGAGTTATAACTTTCTCTATAGATTGCAAAAGAAGTTCTCATATAATCTTTAGAAGATTTGACAGATATATAATCTTTATTTAAATCTTCTAAATAAAGAATGTTAGTTTCAGTTTGAGTAGAAAACATACTAACTGCGAGTATCAAAATAGAATATATACTGATAAGAGAATTATTTATTGACATAAGTTATCTGAGTTTTCATTATGATAATTAAAAAATGTTTCCAAAATTTCTAGTCTTTTATTTTGTGGAGTATTCTGCCATGCCACAGTTGGATTAGTCGGTAGACCAGTTACTGGATCGATATCTCCATCCCCCATTAGTCCTACCCATGCTAAAGCTTCATAAACATTCTCAGATTGACTATTATCAAATTCTTTTAAAGTGTTTATTATAATGTCTCTATAATGCTGAGCCATGAGTTCATGTTGGTAATCACTCGGAGTAGTAGTGTTATAAGAATACCTTAGATAATAATCAAATAAACCAGGAAAATCATTATGTAAATTAGTAATATAATTTTCCCACTCTTGTTGGCTATAGTTATGAAAATTGACGTTAGGAAGTCCTGCACAACTTAATAATTTTCTGTAAATTTCTGCATGAATCATTTCATGTATAAATGTTCTCGCAACATCAAGCGAAGGCCTATTTAAATTATTGGGATTAAACATAATTTCAATTAAATAATTTATGGGTCCAATAGTAACCGCATTTGCAGTTGGATAATCTTCATCAAGACCAACACTAAATTTTAAATTCGCTACTGAAAAATCTCCATCAAAGTTTTGCAAATAGTTCTGAAATGTAGGAGAGCCTCCTAGTTGATCATAAATACCTTTCAAACAATCGTTATCTGAAAAAGTAGGGTCTAAAATAATTTGTAAAGGCTCCAAATCTAATAATATTGGCTGAGTAATTATTGTTTGACCTTCTACTAAACTATCATTTGTATCAGGTTCTTCTCCTCCTGAACCACTTCCGTCTCCTGAACCACTTCCGTCTCCTGAACCACTTCCGCCTCCTGAACCACTTCCGCCTCCTGAACCACTTCCGCCTCCTGAACCACTTCCGCCTCCTGAACCACTTCCGCCATCGTCACAACCTACATATACATAACTTAAACTTGTAGGTTGAAGTACCCACTCACTGCCTCCTACTTGACATTCAGCATGACCTGGTTCATGCTCATAGCCTGCATCACATTCCCATGAACCTACATAATGTTGAATCGCATCAAAACAATTAATATTGATTAATCCGCCTCCGTTACCAATTACCAAAGGTATTATTTCAGTTTTAGAAAGTATTGTTTTAATAGGTAATTGTCCCAAATTTTTAACTTCATTTTGTGTTAAATGATACCTAAAGAAATAAGCATTAAATGTACCATCAAGCTTAGATTCTAAGACAATATTTTCTATCTCTTCATCTTTTTTATCTTCCCTATCGGTGTTAAAAGTATAGGTGTGTTTTCCATCATAATCGATATAAAGAGCTTCTTCATCTTTTACCTGTAAATCTGTAGGAATGGAAAAAGAATTAATGTTTTGTTTTATTTTAGCAAGTCCTTCATTTACGGCAACCAAATCTGGAAAATTTCCCTTTTTTAATTTTTTGTAGGTGATTTTATCTAGTGGACCAAAACTCTTGGCTTTAATCAAAGACTCGTCGTTTGGAGTTATTCCAGCATCATCTTTTTGACACCCTATAAACATCGTTAATAGTAACGCTATTCCAAAAACAACTTTCTTTCGAAGATTTATTCTCATGTATTGTAGTTTTTAAGTTAGATAGTTATAATTATACGATTAATCTTTACAAATATTGTGCAAAAAATATTCTTAACACATTATTCATATCAATGATAATGTTTCTAGGGTTAACAAGTGTGTTATTTATATCTATTCTGAATTATGTATTTTTGCTTATATAAGACCTTAAATATGAGCAGTAACACACAATTTAACGATAGAGTAAGATATACTCTGAAAAATAAAAATTTAGGCTCTGAGATAATAACAGAGCCTATAGGGTGGAATGATGATGATAAGGAATATTCAAGGCATAAGAATTATCACGGAATAATCGCAAAGTTCTCCAACTCATTAAAATTTATAGGCACTGGAGCTGATTACATACAGATGGCTTTAGACCTGTATGGGATTAATGAAGAGTTAGAACTAACAAGAGAAGAAAGGCATCCTCATACAGATCAATGGACCTTGATTTATTCGGGTTACTTAGATTTATCAACTTGGGTTAAACAAAACGATCAAGTAAGCGTTAAATTCAACTCAGGAGGATTAGAGCAGTTATTAAAATCAAGAGAGCGCGACAAAATAGAAATAGATAGATTAACATCTATTGATGGTGGAAATTTGCCTGTTTTACAGACTGTAAATGTTAAGCTAGAAGGCAGAAGGATATTTTTAAAAAGTGAGTTAGTAGCAAAAGGAACTCAAAATTATGTAGGTCATTCAAGTAGAGCTGGTGATACAGGTAGTTATAGTTCTGGAATTCCTTTTGAAGTTTTAAATAAATCACATGAACAATGTACATGCTATTTTAGAAAGTTCAGAGATAAGTCAAGAAGGTAGTTCAGGAGGGACATATAACGGTACAACAGGTATGATGTTTTTCTTAACATCAGACAAAAGACGACACCTTAAGATAAATTTGAGTCTGAATTTTAAATTTACAACAAATACTGTAGATGTAGATTGGTCGCATTACCAAATCAATTTAACGCGATACGCAGACGGTACTAATTATTCCGTAGTTGAACGAATTAATATCTTTGATTTACCCAATACCTCAGAAATAGTAAATAATAATGGACAATTATTTACTGTTTCTTTAGATACAATGATAACAGTTCAAAAAAATGAAAGTTTAGCTTTAGAGTCTAGACTTGCATATGATTTACATAATGTACATGCTGGTCAAGAAACAGCAAAAATTGAATGTAAACTAAGTCAAATTAGTGGACATTTAACCATTGAGGAAGATTCTTTTCATGAAGCTACAGAAACTAAAGCAATACTGGCTCATGAAATGGCAGAAAGATTAACAAGTATTACTACTAACAATAATAACTCTTTTTATTCTGATTTTTTAGGAAGAACAGATATTGGTTATTCCTCTGACGGGGAAGCTGCTTTAACAGCTTTTTCTCATGGGTTTTGGATTAGGAATTTCACCAAAGATGAGTCAGACGAGGAAGATAGGTTCAAACCTCTTACAACGTCTTTTCGGGATTTCGTAGAGTCTATGTCGACTGTGTGGAATATAGGGGTCGGAATAGAAAAATCAGCTCATAAAGAAATCGTAAGACTAGAAGAGTTAAGTTATTTCTATAACAGAAATACAACTATAAGACTCCCTAATCAAGTAAAAAAAGTAAAACGATCAATTGCTAACGAAAAGTATTATTCATCATTAGAAATAGGTTTTAATGAAGGTGGAGAATATGAAGAAGCTTGTGGTCTTGACGAATATAATGTAAAATCAACATTCACAACTTCTATAAATAGAATTAAAAAAAGCTATACAAAGCTTTCTAAATACAAAGCTTTCTAAATACCGAGCTGACAGTTACGGGATGGAATTCGCAAGAAGAAAGCAAAAAAACTTAAACGACACAGAGGACACTAGCTATGACAACAAAATTTTCTTTTTAGATCTGAAAAGGTTTACCTCTACCCTGTTCAAGCAGCGAAAGTGGGAGGATGATTTTGAAAACGCGCCTGCAGGTGTATTTAGTCCAGACACAGCTACTAATTTAAGGTTCTCCCCTTTTAACTGCTTACTTCGTCACGCGTGGTGGTTCTCTGGGGGCTTAACTAAATATCTTACAGAGCATGTAAGATATAGTAGTTCAGTATCTAATAGTAATTTAAGAACAAGGTTGTTAGGAGGTAATGAATATGCTGAGAATGGAAATATTATAAATTCCGAATTAGATCGTCCGCGCTTCGTACCCGAGATAATAGAATTTGAACACCTGTGTGATTTTGAAGTTATGCAACAGGTCAACGGGACCTCTAGTATATTGGGTAAGAATATACCAAACCTATATGGGTTGGTGGAATTTATAAATGAAAGGAATGAGGTGGAAAAAGGTTATTTAATGAACCTTAAGCCTAACAAGAAAGGAAAATGGAAATTATTAAAAGTAAATAGATAGTATGGCTAATTCTAAGATAATATTGACGTTCAATGCCGATTTAAATATAGATGAAACTGTGGGTTTTAAAGTAAGTAATTTTCAATCTACTTATTCTTTAGCTCAAGACTTTATATGGAAAAATATTAGAGCTAATAGTGGTCAGGTTACAAAAGGAGAACCGACTAATATAGCTGGAGAAAGGTCTGCAATAAATTTTATACAGGCTTATAACTTAGGCTGGAACTTCAACGGAAGTTACTACACGATCACTAGGGTTGAAAATATTGTTACAATAGAAGCAGCTTTTTACAACACTATGTTTTTTGATTTTGTTAGTTCTACTAATGTTTCTGCTACAATAACAAATGTTCCTCAGGACATATTCGAAGTTGACTCTATATCTTTTTCAGAAGCTGATATTAACCCTTGTAGTAATGTAAAGGTTACAATTTCAACATCAGAGTTAGCTCCTGTAGTTAATCAGCCAGTAAGCATTCCTGTTAATAATAGTAATCCTATTATAGTAGAAGTATTAAGAAATAGTAGTTTCAATTTTCAGGCAAATAATGGTAATGGGCAAGATATACAAAAAAGCTACCTCACACCTCCTCTACTGGATGAAAACCTATTTAATGTAGTAGTTAACAATAGTCCTTTTGGAACAACTGTGATTGTAAACAACACCGTTAACAATGGTTTTACGAACGAACAAAGTTTAAGTTTTCAATATTCATTAGATAATATAAACTGGCAGGATTCAAACGAGTATAGTGGTTTAGCGATAGGAAGCTACACTTTATATATCAAAGATCATTTAGGGTGCTCTATTACCAAAACATTTTATATAGGTGAACTTGGGTCTCCACCTCCATACTTCTATATTTCAAAATCTAACTCTATTCGTTTTGCTGAACGTGTAGAATGGGGTGATAGTGAAAATTATAAAAACGACGAAAACACGTTAAGTTGTGAGAGTGATGTGGAGTTAGCATATAAAGAAGTGCAGCAGTTTCAGTCTGCTGATATTATCACAACTCAGTTTAAGAGCAATTACTCAAGTAATAACGTTATTATAAAAAAAAACGGTGAAGAAATACCTGTGCCTGTAATTCAAAAAACAAATAATTTAGGATTGCAAGACAAGAGAGATGCTCGGAAGTATGACTTAGAGGAAGGAAAAACAGGAGTCTACTTTATTTCTGGAAATAAATACAACTACATTACAAACGAAGTAATTGGGAGTTATACTCTGAACGGGAACTTACCAGAATGGGCAAAAAAAGGCAATTATATAAGTATTGGCAATACTTTCTACCTAATAGAAGATATTGTTTACGACGATTCTAAAAATGCTGAAATAGTAGTTTTTACTAATGAATATAATGGACCAGAAACCAATATAATAACAGGTTCAATTTATAACAGGTTTGAATACGAAGTGTTCGAATTTACTATTAATATGGCTCAATATATCGATGATAAATTCAGTGTAGAAATAAACAATACTGATACTAATCACCCAACTATAACACATTTATCTGAGCTGTTATGGTGCAAGGTAAAACATGAAAAAGTACTTGAAATTAGTTATAAAAACACCACTAATACTGATGTTTTTTATAGCACAGGTATTGAACATAAAATAAGAATACCATATTTAAAGATAAGTGCTAAAGTTGATGAAAATAGTGAGACACATAAAACAGATACTGCTGCTATTTTATTAAATGCTGATCTATATGAAGGTACCGAGTTTAAGTTTGAGCCCGTAACTAAAGAAATATGGAGGAAATTAATAATTGCGCTCTCGCATGAGATAGTTTTTATAAACGGGGTCGGCTACGTTAAGAATGATAGCTTTGAAACAGAAGGTCCTCTAGAAAATTCTAACCTATATGTTTTAACCGCTAATATGTTGAAAACAGGTAACGTTTATAATTCTCAAACAAGCGAGGATACAGATTTCAACGGAAGTGAAATAGAAATACCAGGATTATTATCAATAGGTGATGGATTCATGAAATACTAATAAACAAAAAGGCTTTACTAATTAGTAAAGCCTTTTTGTTTTGTTAATTATTTAAAAGTTATTTTATCCCGTGAATTCTTCTTCTTCTACTATTTGTAAGTAGTGTAATTTGCATAAGTAAGTTCTCATAAGTGATTTGTTTTAAAAATTAATTAACGGTGTAAATATATAATTTATTATTTATAAACTCTTTTATCTCTAAAAATAATTCTAGTCCCTTGATTTTTAAACATAATACCGTTGTATTCAAATCTTTGAACTTTGAAATCGTCATCCCCGACAGTTCTATCTTGAAGCCTTTCAAAATTATTTAATGTTCCATTTTCATAAAAATCAACATCTAATTCCTTCGGATGAGTTACTTCTAAAGTATAATTATGAAAAATATGAGAACAAATGTGTGATTTAGTATTCTCAACTTTTAAAGAATATATTTTTGTTTCTTCTTTTTTAATAGAATATTTATTCTTTCCCTTTAAGTTTCTTGTATGATTTACAAAAACTTTATTTCCATTATGATTTTTATCAACCGTTAGTTTAAGTTTTTTAGAATCAATTTTTGTGCCATTTACCTGAAAACTTCGCATTTTGTAATCAGTGATATTATCTTCGTAATTTTCTTTACTAAATAAGCAAGACGACTTATAGTCTACCTTATCTTTAGTTCTACTAATAAGATCAAAAGACTCTCTTTCTTTTAAAATTATAAAATTTTTATTTTCTTTATCAAAAGATATATCTACTTTATAGACATAATTTTCATAATATTTACTTGAATCAACAGGTATGTATTTTTCAATATTTAGCTCTATTTTGTCACATAATTCTGGAAAGTTTTTACGATACATTGCTTTAGAAGCGCTTATCCATAGATCTCTAATGTCTTTTCTTTTTTCAAGATGTTCAGTACAATATATTATTTCTCTCAATTGTTTACTGAATATTTCTGTAAACTGTTTAGATTTTACAATGGTAGTGAAAACTGTAGCAGTAATCATTGTAATACCAGAAGTATTTAACGCTTTAGGTAAGAATTCGATTTCTTCACAGAAACTAGAATATGATAATAAAATAAAAAACAAACCACAAATAAATATATAAATCCACCTGTAATCACTAATATATTTTATTGTACTGGGTTTGAACTTAGAAAAAAAATTTGGCATTAATAATTAAATTTAGTTAAAAAAAAGCATTGAACAAAAAAATTGGGGATATAATATGGAATATTTAACAGTATAAAATGTATTAATAAAGATTTATAACTAATTTCTATTGTCTAAATCTTTTAACTCAAATATACTTTCTTTAGTTTCTTCATCAATAATATTAATGTGTTTGTGTTCGTGGTAATGGTTGTGTATCTCGGTAGAGTGAAACGTAAACTTGTTTTCATCCTCTCCGAACAAAAAACTACCTAAAGACTTGGCTACAAGCCAACACCCACCAACAATAATAACAAATATTACTATAAAGAAATCCATGATACAATATTAAAAAATATTAAGATTACATTTTTGAAACCCCTCTATTTAGACTAATTCTAAATAATATCAATTTTTCACTACATTTGTCATATAAAACATGATAACATGAGTACCAATAATTCTGTGATAATGCAAACGTTAGCTACTATCATGGCTAGTTTAAACACTCTAATGGGGAATTCTAAAAAAATAGATGAATTACCTGTTCAAGAAAATGTTAATCTTGAATCAAAAATTCATGTTTCTAACAACAGTAACTCACAATCTCTAACCCTTCAGAAATTAGCTGAAAAAATACTTAAGAGCCAAAATAATAAAGGGCTTTATTGGTATTTTGGAGAGGTTTCAGGCGATGGGGATATTACTCCAGAGCAAGCAAAAACAGCACTAAACAACGTAGGATACTCTATAAGTATAACAGAAATTACAACCCCTGTAATATTTGAGTTTACAAGAAGCGGTAAAAAGTTTCTTTATATTTTCATAAAGGGTCGAGGGATATGGGGTTCTGCTAATGGGGCTAATGTTCATCCTGCAATTTCCTCATCTGACCTAGTGTTCATGTCAAAAACAACATTGACAAACGATGATATAACATCTAATGACGGGGCAACAATAACAGACTTAGGCACATTAGCGACTGGAGACTATTTAACAGCGGTAAATTCTGAACCACGAGATTTTAGTAACTCGGGGGCTCTAAATGAAGACGGAAATATTATAAGCCACTATTTTAGTTATACTCAAGATGGTGTATTGTATTTTGTTCAGTTTGTTGGTGCTGCTGGTCTATACAATTCTCAAAATCCATTATTAGAAGATGATTTTGTTAGTAGCACAAATAGCAGTGTCGAGCCTAATATAGAGGTGCAAGATGCAACTAGTGAACAAAAGGGTATTCTACAACTTACAGGAGATCTTGGTGGTACTTCTGAAAACCCTACAGTACCAAATAAAGTAGATAAGCCCTCTCCACTCCCATCAGCTGGAGAAATAGTAGTAGTTGGTGTTGACGACCAAGGTAATAGTACTTCTATACCTACAAAAGAAGTTTTTCATGTCGATCAAATTAACACACCTTACGAAACAATTAATGATCTTGTTAATACAGGTAATTATAGTACTGCGAATGGTTATACTAAAGGAACTCAAGTAATATGCCCTGGAGTAATTCCTCCAAGGGTATATCTGAAAATAGGAGATAATGATACTAATTGGATAGTATTTAACGGTGCAACTATACCTTTAGGATAAATGAAAATAGCTACTACACAGGCTCAGGTTTTTACTATAGGTGGCTTTGCTCCTATCATCTCTCCTGATGGAGAAATTATACTTAAACTAACAACACGAGGAACATGTTTTCCTGCGCGTTCCGATGGCTATACCGCACGCTCATCGTTCTTTCAGATACTATCGTACCCTAACGTCGATAACAAGGTGTATATCGACTATTCCGATGGGACTGGGTGGCATGAATATGCGTTTAAAAGTAATAACAATAATCGAGGCATCTCATTCCGATGCAACGATAGCACCGACCCCACGCAAGTAACAACCGCAAGCGGGGTGTACGGCGTTACTCCGAATGATGGTTTTGGCGGAGGACAATTCGGGTTACATTTTTATCAAGATCTTACAGATCCTGGAAAAATAAATACGGTTGACCATTACTATGCACAGGAACGCGACATCTTTATTAAGTTTGATAAGCCTACGCAATTGCAGAGCATCATATGTTTTAACACGGTGTTTTTGGCTACATTCCCATCGTTGGCGAAACTTCGTAACCTAACGGAACTCATATTATCGTTAATCCCTGAACTCGCAGCCTTTGAAAACGAAGCCGTAAACACGTTGCTTGAGGTGGTATCGCTTGCCGACTTAGGCATAACATCGAACATCATCCCGTTGTGGATAAAAAACAGCCCCGTATCTCGGTTAGATTTAAGCGACTTTTTGGTGACTACTACAACTGCTGAATTTGAAACCGAGATAGTAAACGCGTTTAAAAACACGCTTGAAAGACTAACGCTTTCTTCAGTAGATGTGAACTATGCCATGCCCGAAAGTTTTTCAGAGCTTACCAAGCTCGAAAATCTAACCATGCGGGATAACCGAGCTTCGGAAAACTTTACATTCCCAGCCGATTTATCGCCACTTGTGAATTTTACAACGCTCGATTTACGAGGTCGTGCCAGCTTTCCTCTAGCACAATTAAAACGCTATATCGCAGAAGTTCCCTCAACAAACAAGTATATCGACATTCGCGGTTTTGGCACAACAACTACAGCTATAGACTTTGTTCTAGATAATGATGATTATACGGTAGGCACATTATCGGCAGCCTATGGGCGTTGGAACAACGGTGCACCGCCAACGTGTATCGGTCAAATGAAAGCTCTTGAAGAATTAACTATTTATGGTAGTTATAATTATTCTGTTTCAAATGGTGCGTTCAATTTACTTTCTTGGGGCGATTTTTCGGGGGCTACAGCCTTAAAAGAAATTAATTTTCGTTGGCAACAAAAGATGGATTTAAATTTTCCCGCTTGGCTTGTCAATCTTACGGAACTTAAAATTTTTGATTGTCATGCTAGCTTTGAAACATTACAAAAAATGGACGATTTTGTAAATAGTGTTTATGATTTTATAACTACAAATGCATCCATTACAGAAGGCAACAGCCCTTTTCGAATAATGCACATAAAAACATATCGATCTGCTTCTCCCCTTAATTCTTTTCATCCTACAGGAATATATCAAGAACCTACTGGATATGTACAAGGTAGTGCCAACGGAACACCAACAACCCCACTAGAGAAAGTTTGGGTATTAACACATCAATACCAACACACGTGGGTTTTAAAACCATAAGAATATGGATAAGTACTTAATCTGCTATTATAAAAAAACAATCATCTCAGTTACTGAAATTGAAGATGAAAGATATATGCTAGGTAAACACAACGACCATGAGGTTTTACCTCTTACTGAAGCTATTGTAAAATTCAATAATGAAGGTTTTGACATCAGTCTGTTAGTTAAAGAATATAATAAACCTGAAATCGAAGAAGAATTTTAACCCTTAAAATCACTAATACATGAAAAAGTTACTATTAAAATTATTGAGCACAATGCGTTTTTCTGCACACGACTTTTTGGTTCATTCAACTTATGCGCCTTTTACGTATCTAATACCTCGTGTATTGAGTGTATTATTTGTAAGTGTATATGCTTCACAAACAATATCGGCAGGTGTAGCTACTTTCGGAATATTAGCCTTTGAAATATGGCAAAGAGAAAGCCGTAAAGGAAAAGCTGAAGCAACTGATTATTTTGCGGGATTTATTCCTATCATGTTTTGCTATTTTATTGACTTAGCAATATGGCCTAATGGTGATCCAGATAACTTGGGAAATATAATAGTTGCTAGTATCCTTGCTGTGTTTTGGGGTGTTCTGTATGTGAAAACAAAACCAAAAAGATAATGAACCTATATATATACGTATTAAAGTATTTATTGCTTCTCCATCAAGGGAGTGTAGCGATAAAGGTTAAAGCCGTTATATTTCTTTCACTCCCCTTTAGTGGTGTAACATGGCTAATTTCACAGATTACAAAATGGAGTATTTCGAATAGTGATTATATAATAGGGGTACTGACCTGCATAGCTATTGATCATATTGTAGGTAGTATATACCATGCGGTAAAAGTAAAAGATTTTACTTTAAAAAAAAATGCAATAGGGCTCGTTACTAAACTAACATTATGTGTTGGAGCAGCTATACTTTTCGAAATAATGCATAATGCAGTCAAAGAGTCTACTTTGATTTATGAGTATCTAAAAATAGTAACTCGGCTTATTGTAATACTATACCCAGCAGGTTCTGCCTTTATGAATATGAGCGCCTTAACTAATGGTATTTTTCCTCCTTTAGGTTGGATCTCAAAAATTAAAGCATTTAACAAAGATTTAGATTTAAACCGCTTCAGTAATAAAAGTAGTAATGGATAAAATAACTCTTGAAAGGATAAAACTACTACACCCTACAGTACGCAAAGAGGTGCTTGAGGCTTATACTTATGTAAACAACAAACTGCTAGGTAAAAGAGTAAGGCTTCGCTTTAGTAGTACGTTACGAACAGCTGATGAGCAAAAGGAGCTTTATGAAAAAGGAAGAACTGCACCAGGAAGAAAAGTAACTAATGCTAAAGCGTGGCAATCTATCCATAACTATGGGCTTGCACTAGATATAGTATTACTTATAGATAGAGATGGTAATGGCTCGTTTGAATCAGCATCATGGGACACAAAATCGGATAATGATAATGATGATATTGCAGACTGGATGGAGGTTATCAATCATTTCAAATCCATTGGATGGACTTGGGGTGGTGACTGGACTCGTTTTAAAGATTATCCACACTTAGAAAAAACAGGACATACTTGGCGAACATTAAAAAGTAAAATGGATAACGAAGACATTTTTACAGAGACCATAGATGGTAAGATTTATCAATGGGTAAATCTTTAACTTTTCAACAAACTATTACCATGAAAAAATACATACCATATATAATAATAGGTGTAATGTCTTTATTATGGCTACAACAATGTAGTAAAAGTAAATCTCGTGACACCTCCAACATTGAAGCGATGAATTATACTATTAGGTATTATGAAAACGCTTTAGGCACGGTTACAGCTTCAAAAAAAACATTGCAAGCTGTAAACACAAAACAAGCGCTTGCATTGTTAGGAAAAAACAAAGAGCTTGAAAAGCTTACAAAAGAGTTTACCAAGGTTAGAAGTATTGTGCATTATGAGACGGTAACGCAAATTGATACTATAAAGGTATTGTTTGAAAAACCTGTTAGGATATATGATTTTGTACGTGTAGGTCGTGTAAAAGAAAAGCATTATTCTTTTATGTATGAAGTAGATACATTTGGATTTACACTCGATAGTTTACAAATACCTAACGAAGTTACTGTAATAACTGGTACTAAGCGTAAATGGTTTTTAGGGAAACAAACACTAGTAACTGATGTTACAAATAGTAATCCTTACATTACCGTTACTGACATAAAAGCCACTGAAGTGGTAATACCCGAACCTTGGTACAAAAAATGGTATGTGTGGCTCGCAACAGGTTTTGTTGCTGGGGCAGCAATTAGTAATTAAAAAAAGCACCTTATATTAAGGTGCTTTTTATTTATTAAGCAAAATCATTCCCTACAGCCTTCAATCGTGCAAACTGACGTTCCTTTTCTCCCACAGCATAATGATTCTCTAACATCTTAGTTGATTTATGATTAGCCATAGCAGCAGCTTCTTTCATAGATAACAAAGCAACAGTTTCATCAAGATTTATATGCTTCAACGCATAAAAGTCAGCAGAAACCCCTAACTTTTGTTTAACATGAGTTCTCCACCTTCTACTTATTTGCTGTGTTCTTATTTTACTTTCTCCTGGCTTTAAACCAACAGAGAATATATAATCTGATTTCTTACCTCCAAATAATACTCTTCTCCAATAAACCAAAGCAATATCCTTTATCACTCTCTCCACCCATGTATGTTGCTGACCTTTTTTAATTAATACTCTATACTTTTGATTTTCAATATCTACATCTTCAATTTTTACACTCAACAACTCTGTTATTCTACCTCCAGAGTGGAAAAATATTATCAAGAAAATCCAGAAATCAGGAAAATTATGTTTTAGATGATCATTAACTAGCTTCCTTTCTTCTACAGTAAGTGTTTCTCTGATTGTTTTTACTTGCGTTCTTTTACGAATATCAGTGATTATGTTATTTTCTACTGCTTCAAATTCTAAAAGCTCACGAAAGATAACCTGTAAATACCCTCTATATTTATTGAATTTATGACCTGAGAACTTTCCTTGAGTCTTTTCTAAATTTGAAATTATCAACTTTATATGCTTTCTTCTCACATCTTTAATAGCTAATTCATCATACCTAAGTTGTTGAGCTGATTTTTTGAAATGAATTAGGATGAGTCTAATGTCGTTATTAGTTGTTTTTGCAATCTCTAATCTTTCATAGACAAAATCTAAAGCTTTTAAAAAAGGGGTACTAGGACCAAGTTCTGAGTCTGAGTCTTCTTCTTCAGTATTCTCGATCATATATTTACCCGTAATAGGATTAAATCCTTTTTCTTCAAAAAGTCGAGGGATCTCTTCTAACAAGAATTTTACAGCTGCTTTCTTCTTTTCTAGCGACTTAATTCTATTTAATTTTTTCCTAAAGGGAAATCCTTTAGGGTATTTTTCTTTAAATAAAGGATCGTAGAAAACACATTGGATATACCAATTTTCAGAAGAGGCTTTCTTGTCAGAAATTGTTTCCCAATTTTTTGGGGACACCCATACATCAGTGTATGAGCAATCGAAAGGTAAAAGTTTCATTTTGTGAGTAATTACATTGCCGTTTTATGTAACTACAGGTCTCAGAAGTATTGCAAAAAAATGGTCCAAACCCTCCGTGAGAGTGGGTTTGGACCTTGTAGCGAAGACGGGATTTGAACCCGTGACCTCAGGGTTATGAAATCTGTATCGAGAACTTCTTTTATTCGAGTATGGTAAAATTCACATATTTGAAGGGATGTCGAGTTTCCTTACGATATTCTAATCGCATTTCGAGGGAGATGTAATTATAGTAAAAAGCATATAAACCCTCTGTTTTCATCTCTATTAGGTAGATATTTATTTCCTATTAAAAAATAAAACTTATTTTGAGTGCAAATTGCGTGCAAACAAAAAAGACTTTAAAAGTTTTACCTCTTAAAGTCTTTTGTTTATTAGCTCCCCCCTCTTGGGCTCGAACCAAGGGCCCTCTGATTAACAGAAAACTACTATTTCTATGTTATTAACTAATGCTAGCCTCATAATATTTTGTCATAACTATCCATCAACAAATCTGATCCCTTCTAAAACTGATGAAGCTTACAGAGAGGATTGAACAAGTAGGTAAATTGGCCTTAACGATGGTAAAGAAATCGTTGGGGCATGCTTCGCTTGCGACTACAGCGATTTATTTGGATGTTATGGAGTTAGAGGAGCGTGAGATTGCGAAGAGAATTTGGTGAAGGTGGAATTAATTGGTATGAAAGTTATGTATGAACAACTGCATGAAATGAAAAGGATCTTATTAGTTTCAAGGACTGCTAAAAGCATTACAATTGCTTTTAACGGATGGAGGGCGCATGACTGTGTGATAAATGCGCTGGAAAATAGAGTGACAGAATTGCAGATACGTTTATTACTTGGATCACCTTAAGAATATTAGCAGATTTTGAAATACATACCTTTTCCGCTTAGAGCCGACTGTAAAGATCAAAAAACGGCTTTGATTTAAAAGCTTAAGCCACTATTTATTTTTGTACTTTTTTGTTGACTATAGTTTTTTAAGCTTTAAGAATTATTTTCTTTTCAATTCCAAGCCTTTTCATTTTAGCAAATAGTGTCTTATCTTTCATCTGTAAAATTGTTGCGGCGCCATTTGGCCCACTAACTCGCCAATTGGTATAATCAAGCACTTCAATTATATAATCTCTTTGCTTTGCTTCAAAAGATTTAAAATCGTTAGGGCTTATTATAACATCTTTATCAGGCATCCAACTTCCTGGTTTCAAAGTTGTTCCATTCTCTACTATTACTGCGCGCTCTATTAAATTTTCCAATTCTCTTATATTGCCTGGAAAATTATATTCCATCAAAATTTTAAGAGTTTTTTTTGATAATCGTTTAAATGACTTACCTGCTTTTATCGAATATTTTTCCAAAAAGAATTGTGCTAAAAGAGGTATGTCTCCTTTGCGAGCGCGTAGTGGTATATTATATATTGGAAATACATTCAAGCGGTAATAAAGATCCTCTCTAAACTTACCTTTGCTTAGCATTTCCTTTAAATCTCTATTAGTTGCAGCAATTATTCGAACATCAACTTTTAGTGTTTTAATGCCACCTAGTTCATCATATTCACCTTCTTGCAAAACTCTTAAAAGTTTAGATTGAAGCTTTAAAGACAATTCTCCTATTTCATCGAGAAAAATTGTTCCTCCATCAGCAAGCGTAAATTTCCCTTGCTTATCTGTTACAGCACCTGTAAAAGCACCTTTTTTATGACCAAAGAGTTCACTTTCTATAAGTTCGTTGGGTAAGGTAGCACAATTCACTTTTATAAGTGGTCTTTTTTTTCTTAGACTATTAGAATGTATCGCAGTGGCTAATAATTCCTTGCCTGTTCCAGATTCACCAGTAATTAGTACGGTAGCAGTCGTGGGGGCTACTTGATTTACCTGTTCTAAAACCTTTTCATAAGCTTTACTTTTACAGATAATATTATCCGAATTAATCTTCCTGCTTATTTCTTCCTGTAGATATTCATTCTCATTTTCAAGTCGATCTTTTAGTGACTTGATCTCCTCCAATGCCTCATACAGCTTTAGGCCCTGCTCTTTTTGGGTTGTAATATCTCGGACAACAGAACAGACATAATTTTCTCCCTTATATTTTAAATGATTAGAAATTATTTCTACGGGGAATTGAGTCCGATCTTTTCTTTCGATAGACCAATCAAACCGTTGAAACCCTATTTTTTCAATATTTTCAAAATGAGCATCATAGAAATCTGCTGAAACCATTGTATCCAGTTCAAACATGCTCATTTTATCAAGTTCTTTTTTAGAAAATCCTAACTTATCAATTAAAGATTTACTATAATGCAAGAGGTCTCCTTTTATATTATAGACATAAATCAAATCTTGCACATTGTCAATGATATTTTTATATAGTGATAAATTGCTTTCTTTGTGTTTTGTCTCGGTGACATCTTGATAAATCCCTAACACTTTATAAATTTTATCGCCCTTCAAAACAGGTTTGGCGATAACTCTAATATATCTAGGTGGTGAGGCTTTACTTTCAAAAATTTCATCAAAAACATGGGCATTCCTGATTACTTTTCCAAGTAATGATTTGAACTTTTCACTGTCTTTAAATTTATGAACAATTTTAGAGGGAGTTAAATCTTGCGAGTCAGTGGTGTTAAAAATTTTTAGAGCACCAGTGGTTGCTAAAATAGATCCATCCTGTAAGTTCAACTCCCAACCTCCAATATTTGCAATCGTTTGGGTGTTATCAATTAACTTTTTATAAAAGCTCGATACTACTATATCATTTACTATTGCACAAATAAATTTTGTTCCATTATATGAGAAAGACTGAGCCAGAACCTCAGCTTCATAAAATTTACCTCCCTTGGTTTTGTGGGTAACATTGAAACGAAGACTCCCTTTCTTGTGGACTTCCTCCCAATGATTTTTCCAACTTTCAGGGGTGACAGTAATATTGATATCAGGAATTGATAGCATTTCACATTCTTTTTTATTATACTCTATTGTCTCACGAAACTTTGCATTGCAATAAATTAAATTACCATCAATATCTATCCAAACCATCTCAAAAGGTAACCGCTCTACCAGCTGACCCTTTATGTCCAATTCACCAATCTTATCCATTTTTTAAAATTAAAAAAACAATTTAAAATATTACTTAAATAATAGAAAATTATTAAAATAGAGA
>MPCW01000020.1 GCA_001874325.1 Flavobacterium sp. MedPE-SWcel
TTTATTATATATTATTTATAAATTAAAATCGATAGCGTACGCTTAGTGCAATATCAGATCCGAAATCATCATCTCTAAAATCATCCCCAAAATATATTTCAGGTCTAAAATCTAGAGATAATTGAAGTGGTATATCAAAATTATATTCAATACCAATATCTCCAGCTATAAATATAAAAGAGCCACTATCATCATCAAATCTCTCCTTATATTCATCATCATTATATTCCCAAGTACCAAGTCCACCTCCAGCACCAGCATACCATCTAAAGCCTTCATAGTCTAAATCCCAAGTCCATTGATAAAGACCTGTAAATTTGATAGCATCATAGTGGCTAGAGTTACGCCATCCTAAATCGAGTTCAACCCTATTATCTGAATTTAAAAGACGTTGATAGGATATCTCTGTACCGAAACCATCATTATCTCCAAGGCGTAAACCAATGGCGTTTTCTTCTTGCGCTTGTGTGCTAAATGACAAACCTAGTAGCATAATAGCAAATAAAAATACTTTCTTCATAAAAATCACTTTATAAAGATTACAACGATAATAACTTCATTATATTTTTAACAATAAAATATTATTGAAGTGCTTATTCTGCTACGTAAGTAGTTAAAATTTCTTCTTGGTGTATATCTGCCGATTCTGGAATAGGAATAGTTATAGGGTATGCAGATAAGTCTGATAATTCATAACCTAAATCAGTTGATACATGCACAACACCTATATTTTCGGCATAGTATTGTGTAGATGTTACTACATCTTGTTGTGGCATAATAGTAACAGGAACTGATATTCCTCCAAGATCAACATTAACAACAGCAGTTATGCTTAGTTTTAATTCCATTGATTTTACATTAGTATACTCATCTCCATCAACAGTATAAGCTGTTAACGATTCTTTAGCAGTACTAGTAAGTGTATAATTAAATTCAATAGGGTACCCTTCATATTCTTGCTCAAAAACACCTGTTAATGTACCTAATACTTGATTGTTAGTTGTATTTTCTTTAAAAATAATAAAATCAGCAACATCTACAGAAAAAGGAATATCTTCAAAAAAATCAACACTAGTTGATCCAGTAAGTAATATTTTATCATCTGCTTTTCTAATAGCATTATCACCTAAAATATTAGAGAAAAAGCCGTAAGCTGTATTTTCAGTTTCAAATTTTTTATATGTATTACTATCTATAACAACATCTCCAGAAATGTAAAGATGATCGCTACCATTACCTTCGGCAACACTACTCTCTACATTATAATCCCAATAATTAGCATCTGTTAAAGGTAAAAAATCAGATGTAGATTCTATAGGTTCAGTAGAGTCATCGCTTGAGCAAGATAAAACGAAAAGACTTAGTCCTACAAGTAAAAGTTTATTTCTCATAATAGTTTTTGGTTAGTTAATTCGGCTAATATAACTAATTTTTAACAGTCTTGATGTTTTTATCAAAAAGCAAAGAGGTGATTAACTGGCCTTCTAAATTTTCATCTTTTTCAAAAAGTTCTTCTTCTTCTTTTACTTCTATATCATTAGTATGTTGATACATTGTCCAACACTCATCATGATATTCTAATGCCGTGAGGTTCTCTATCCAGTCACCTGAGTTAAGATAAGTAACACTACCTTTTTTAGTAGTTATTTTTTCGATTTTAGGTTCGTGTATGTGACCGCATACAACAAAATCATATTTATTTTCAATAGCAAGTTCAGCAGCAGTAGATTCGAAGTCAGAAATAAACTTAACAGCTTTTTTTACACTAGCTTTTATTTTTTTTGATAAAGAGTAAGGTTCTTTCCCCATTTTAACCAATAACCAATTGATGAAGCGATTTAATAAAATGAGATAATCATAACCTATACCGCCTAATTTGGCAATCCATTTTGCATGATTTACAGAACTATCAAATACATCTCCGTGAAAAAACCATGCTTTTTTACCATCGAGCTCCAAAACAACTTTGTCTACTATAGAAAAGTTTCCCATGGATGTATCGCTAAACTTTCTTAACATTTCATCATGATTACCTGTAATATAATATACCTTGGTATCTTTTGATGCAAAATTAAGTAGCTTTTTAATTACTTTAAGATGTGATTTTGGAAAGTATGATTTTCTAAATTGCCATATATCTATAATATCTCCATTAAGGATAAGTATCTTGGGTTTTATGGTAGATAGATAAGATAAAAGCTCCTTTGCATGACAACCATAAGTACCTAAATGTACATCTGAAAGAACCACGAGGTCTACAATTCTTTTTTTCATGGGATGTTTTCTGCAAAATACAACTGTATATGTAAACTGTAGTTTATGTAATGATTACAAAAAGGTTTAATTTATATATACCCATAATAAGTTAGAATCATTATATATCACTTTTATATACATTCTTTAAAACTTACATTTGTGTATAAATATAATAATATTCAAAATTTATGGCAGGTAATACCTTTGGTCAATTATTTAAGCTAACAACATTTGGCGAATCACATGGTGAAGCTTTAGGTGGGATTATAGATGGTTGCCCAGCGGGTTTAACAATCGACCTTGAAGCAATACAAAAAGAACTTGATAGACGTAGACCAGGTCAATCGTCAATAGTAACACAACGCAAAGAATTAGATGAGATAAAATTTCTTTCAGGAATTTTTGAAGGTAAAACTACAGGTACACCTATAGGGTTCACAATATTAAATACTAATCAAAAAAGTAAAGACTATTCACATATAAAAGATGTTTATAGACCATCTCACGCTGATTATGTTTATGATGAAAAATATGGCATAAGAGATTATAGAGGCGGTGGAAGAAGTTCTGCTAGAGAAACAGTTAGTAGGGTAGCAGCAGGAGCAATAGCAAAACAGTTAATTCCTGAAATAAAAATTAATGCTTTTGTATCATCTGTTGGTGAAATATTTATTGATAAACCATATCAAGCTTTAGATTTTAGTTTAACAGAAAATAATGCAGTGCGTTGTCCAGATGCTGCAACAGCTGCTAAGATGGAAGAATATATTAAAGAAGTTAAAAAGCAAGGAGATACTGTTGGGGGTACTATAACCTGTGTAATACAAAATGTACCTAAAGGGCTTGGAGAACCCGTATTTGATAAATTACATGCAGCATTGGGTAATGCCATGCTTTCTATTAATGCTGTGAAGGGGTTTGAATATGGAAGTGGTTTTTGTGGGGCCAAAATGAAAGGTAGTGAGCATAACGACTTGTATAATGCTGATGGTACAACAAAATCAAATTTATCAGGAGGTATACAAGGGGGAATTAGTAATGGTATGGATATTTATTTTAGAGTAGCGTTTAAACCTATAGCAACATTAATGCAAAAGCAAGAAACCATAAATAAAGAAGGTGAAACTATAGAGATGCAAGGCAAAGGGAGACATGATGCTTGTGTGGTACCTAGAGCAGTACCTATTGTAGAGGCGATGGCTGCATTAGTAATTGCCGATTTTGCACTTCTTAATCGTTCAAATAAATATTAATTATGATATGATTTTGAGAGGCGAAAATCATTATTCCTAGTTTTTCTATAGACATTATATAATGACTTTTAAATAAGGTAACTAAAATCTTACTTTTAAAAACATCGCAAAAAACTAACTGTTTATCAGTGTGTAGTGTAATTATAAGCGATTTAAGGTTGTTTTTTTATTTATATTAACATAATAAAAGTTGTTTCAGCCTATTTTTTTACTATTTTTGGGAAAAATTAAAAACTATTACAATGAAAAAACATTTACTTTTAGGAGCCTTTTTATTTGGTTCTTTATTGACAGCAAATGCTCAAGCTGATTGTGCAAATGCAGTAGCAATCACTACGAACGGAACAACAACTTCAGCTGCTATTACTGGTGCTTATGGTGGTACTTGTTGGGGTGGTACTCAAAACCAACAAAATCCAGCAGGAGCTTTAATGGCTAACTGGTATAGCTATACTCCAGCAGCTAATGGATTATTAACAATTAGTTCTGTATTAGCAGCTAACCCAGTTGCTAGTACTGATACAAGGCTATCTATATTTACTGGTACATGTGCTGCATTAGAATGTTACAATGGTTCTGATGATGTAGATGCTGCTAATAATGATTATAGAACAACAATGACTGTTCCTGTTGAATCAGGAGTTACTTATTACATTGCTTGGGATAACAACTGGGCATCTACAGGATTTGATTTTTCTGTTGATTTCGCTGCAAACGATTGTTTAAGTACAAACTCTTTAGGAGTTAATGATTTTACTGATTTTACAGTTTCATCTGCTTCTTTAACTTGGGATGCCGCAATTGGAGCTCCTGCTAACTATGATGTAAAAGTTGGAGATCTTGGTTTTGATCCAACAGCAGCTGGTATGGATTTCTCTACAGATACTAACTCTGTAGATCTTACAGGACTTTCTACTACAGATAATGCTGCTTTACAAGTTTACTTAAGATCAAACTGTGGAGCTACTCAAGGTGACTGGGTTGGTCCTTACAACTTATACTTAGCTGCTAACTCTCCATACTCAAATGGATTTGATGAGGCTGCTACTGGTTTAGCTGGATTTACTGTAGATACTGGATGGGGTCGTACAACTGATGCAGCTCAACAAGCAGCATTAGCTCATGAAGGTGGTGCATTTTTATTCTCAAATTCAAGCACAACAGCTGTTTCTGACTCATGGTTATTTTCTAGAGCTTTAGATTTAACTGCAGGTCAAGAAGTTACATTAACTTTCCAAACTAGATATTTAGGAGCTGCTACAGATACTTTTACTTTAGATGTTACTGTAGGTACTGGAGCAACAAGTGCTGATCAAGGTGCTGCTTTAGAAACATTAACTATACCAGCTGCTGCAACTTATGCTATGCAAACAGTTACTTACACTCCTGCAACATCTGGAGTATACTTCTTCGGTTTCCATAATACTACTGCTGTAACTACTGCTGCAACTACTCTTCTTTTAGATACAGTAAATGTTACTGGTGGTACTGCTACAGTAAACGGTGTAGATTCTTCTAAATTTGCTGTATATCCTAACCCTGCTACAAACGTAATCAACATTGCTAATGCTGATAACGCTCTTGTAAATGGTGTTGAGCTTGTAGATCTTAACGGTCGTACTGTTAAGTCAATGAAATTTGATGGTGCTGTTGAAGCTCAAATCAACATTTCTGATCTTGCTAACGGAATGTACATCATGAATATATCTTCTGATAGAGGTACTGTTACTAAGAAAATTGTTAAGAACTAATTACAACGATTAGTTTTACTTAATATATTAAAAGCCCCGCATTGCGGGGCTTTTTTATGTTTAATACTTTTTTGTGATTGAAAAAGGTTTTGTAGGAACCTTAAATATTAGAATAGATACGTTATAAAAATTTAGCTTTCATTTCTGGTGTAGGAATCATGCATTGTTCTTTCTTACCATACCATTTATAACGATTTTTAGCAATGTAATCATAAACTATATTAGAGAGCGATTTAGGTAAAATAGCAAATAGCCTTATTAAAGATATAACACCACCTAAATGAGCTCCTATTTTAATTGCAGCTTCAGCTTTGTAGTAGTATGCTCTATTTGGTTCATATAAAATGATAGAATCCATCTTGGTTTCATCAATTTTTAAATAGTCAATTATTTCTTTACCAAGAGGTGATTGCAATGGTACAAACCTAAATATATCTTTTTTGTCTCTTTTAAGTATAAATTGCACTGATTTATCGCATAGATTACATACCCCATCAAAGAGAACTATTTTTTTATCATTGGGTAGTTCTGTTAACTCCATAATAATCGATATTTATTATTTTTTCATAGCCTCTACAAGTTCCAATGTATCTAAATCAACTTTAGAGGTAAAGATACCGTAGTTTACAGTAGCTTTTTTCTTTTCAATAGCATCTAGCGTTCCTACTGCTTTACCGTCAATCATCCTAACTCTATCGCCAATTCTAATAATAGCTTTAGGTTTTTCAATAGTTTTTTCCTTAATTTTTTTCTCTTTCTTAACCTTACGAATTACTTCGACTTTTTCTTTTACTTCGGCTACAACTTTCTTTTTCTGTACTTCTTTAACTTTCTTTTCTTTAACAGTAAGTTTTTTACGCTTAGAGTTTTCAATCTCTACCATTTTTAAGAACTCACCAATAAGTGCTTTCTTATTCTTGTTGTTAAAGTAAGTTTCGCTAATATCATCAAGTTTTTGCCCCATATAAATAAGACGTTGATTTGCATCATACAGTTCTTGATAATTTTCGAGCTTTTGTTGGATTTTAGTATTAATATTTTCCATTTTCTTACCCTCTTCACGTGCTCTAACTTCTTCTTCTTTAAGATTCAAAGAAGTTTTTTCTAGTTTAGAACGTTCTTTTTGAAGTGTAGCAATAGTTTTATCAAAACGAACTTTACCTTTCTCTATTTTCTTTTTAGCTCTATTTATTAAACCATAAGGAATACCATTTTTTTGAGCCACCTCAAAGGTGAAAGAACTACCAGCTTGTCCTAAAATTAATTTATACATAGGTTCAAGTGATCTTTCATCAAAAAGCATATTTGCATTTGTAGCAAAAGGCAATTCATTAGCTAGCATTTTTAAATTGCTATAATGTGTGGTTATTATACCAAAGGCTTCTCTATTATAAAACTCTTCTAAAAAAGTTTCAGCTAATGCTCCTCCTAATTCAGGATCAGACCCTGTACCAAATTCATCAATTAGGAAAAGGGTTTTACTGTTACATTTCTTAAGAAAATAATTCATGTTCTTAAGGCGATAACTATAAGTACTTAAATGATTCTCAATTGATTGATTATCACCAATATCAGTCATTATACGGTCAAACAAAAATGTTTCACTACGCTCATGTACAGGTATCAAAATACCGCACTGTAACATTAGTTGTAATAAACCTATAGTTTTTAGGGTAATACTTTTACCACCAGCATTAGGTCCTGATATAACTATAATTCTATTATCCTGAGCTAATTCAATAGTTTGAGGATATGTAGGGGCTTTTTTAAGTTTATTATTTAAAAATAAAATAGGGTGGAAGGCATCTCTAAAAAATAGTCGCTTATCATCAGTAATAGTTGGTAATATTCCGTTTATTCGAAGCGCATATTTAGCCTTGGCAGCCGTAACATCAATATCAGTTAAGAACTCTTGATAATCTTGTAATAACGGAATAAATGGTCGTACTATATCACTTAACTGTTTTAAGATCTTCTTTATTTCCTCTTTTTCTTCATACTCATAGTTACTTAATTC
Organism: Flavobacterium sp. MedPE-SWcel; assembly: GCA_001874325.1. Classification (GTDB taxonomy): domain Bacteria; phylum Bacteroidota; class Bacteroidia; order Flavobacteriales; family Flavobacteriaceae; genus Flavobacterium. The sequence goes on from MPCW01000020.1 coordinate 7,278, forward strand.
TCTAGAGTAGCGTAATGTAGCTTCAGGTTCAATGTAAGCGATACTACCAGTTTTAGAGCTACCAAGTATAGAACCTTTTACTTTTCTACGATACATTGCTAGTACTGCTAAAACTCTTCTGTTTTCTACAACACTCTCTTTTATATCATCAAGATAACCTAAACCGTTATTATGACTTAGTGCTGAAGCAAAGCTTTGATTTATTTTCCCTTTTACCTCGTTCATTCCTCTACGAATGACTTGTAATTCAGGAGATGCATCATCTTTTATCTCTCCATACTTATCGACAGCCTTTTCTACAATTTTTACTATTTCCTTAGTATACTCCACTTCGGTTGCTCTTCTGTAAAGCTTAGGATAGTATTCTTCAAATTTTTCCAGAAACTTTATTAATACATTCGAAGTTTCTGATATAGTGGCTATTTTCCTGAAAGCAGGAGCTTCAAGATAGCTATCTTCAATAGCTAAAAATTTTATTTCATTATTTATAGGGTCAAAACCATGGTTAGGTAATGCGTTATTGTTATCGAAAGAAGAAACATACTCTGATGTTTGTAATAGCGATTGCATTAATACCCCCTTATTTTTATAAGGAGTAATAGTAAGCGCTTTTTCTTTTCCAAGTTCGGTAGTACAACTATCTCCTACGGTTTCTAAAACCGTGTTGAACTCCAAATCTTTTAGTGTTTTCTCTGTAATAGTAATCATTCTTATTCTAAAGCAAATTTTATACAAAAGTACTATATATTTAGCCTGACTGCACATTTGGCAGTCAAAGTTTAAGAAAGACATCACAAATCAAGTTATGGCAATGCTTATATTTGTAGAAATTATATAATATGGAGGTAAATATTCATTCATCTTGGAAAGAAATATTGGCAGAAGAGTTAGAAAAGCCTTATTTCTCTGAGCTTATCAATTTTGTAAATCACGAGTATACTACACAAACATGCTATCCTAAAAATGATAATATATTCGCCGCTTTTGATTATTGTACTTTTGATAAAGTAAAGGTAGTTATAATAGGTCAAGATCCATATCATGGCGTTAATCAAGCCAATGGACTATGTTTTTCAGTTAGTGATGGTATACCTAAACCTCCATCTTTAATAAACATTTTTAAAGAAATTAATGATGATTTGGGTTTAGCTATTCCTAATTCAGGAAATTTAGAGCGTTGGGCAAATCAGGGAGTTTTATTACTTAATGCTACACTTACTGTGAGAGAGGGGGAAGCAGGAAGCCATCAAGGTAAAGGCTGGGAAACATTTACCAATGCTGTCATTAAAAAAATATCTGAAGAAAAAGAAGATGCTGTGTTTATGCTTTGGGGAGGCTTTGCTAAGAAGAAGGGTGCTAAAGTAGATAAGAATAAACATGAAGTATTAGAATCGGGACATCCATCTCCGTTAAGTGCTAATAGAGGGTATTGGTTTGGTAACAAACACTTTAGTAAAGCTAATAATTTTATAAAAGCGAAAGGTAAAGAACCAATTAATTGGTAATTAATTAAAAGTCAGTGCCCCAAGAATTTCTTCGGACATAAAAGGGCCTCCAGGATAAGTAGCGGTGTAATCTAAATTAAGCCAAATTTGTCCTCGTTCATCTATGTGGTAATGAATTTCTTTACCTCGACTTTCTTTTACAAAAAGAACTTCTCTTATCAAGTAATTGGCCATTTCAAGATCAGCTTTATTACCTACTAACATTTCAGGGTATAAATGTCCTCCAGTATGTATTATACGTGGTGTACCACCTATAGCTCTTATACAAGCAGACATTAATATAGCATGATCGTCACAATCACCAGAAAAGTGTTGTAATGATTCGCTGGCATACGCAATGTATTCTCTACCTTTAGGGTCGTTTACATAATTCCATTGATCCCTAATTTCTTTAAATACGGCAAAGCATTGTATCATTTTTCTTTCATCATGATACCCTTTAACCTCTTTAAAGAATTTTGTTGTTGCTGATACTGCAAAATTGCGAACAAGAGGAGTATTATAATCTACAGCATCTATAATTTCTAGTTTATTAGGAAAAGGTAATAGTTTTGAAATTATAATATCTTGAGGGTTAGGGTCATCTAGCATGGTGTATACCATAGCTCTATAATCTTCATATACAGCTATAAAACCATAACCTCCAAAGATAGAGCCGTATAAAAGTACTATTAAATATAAAAATATACAGATGATAATTACTGTTTTTAATAACTGTAAAATCAATTGCTGTATTACCACTACTACTATAAAAATGAGTATTCTATCGAGATGAAAAGGCCATTCAGGATCGATTAAATTTTGATGTAGTATAATAAATACGGGTACTGCTATAAGAATATTAAGTACTAAAATGATAATAGAATCCCACGGCTTTTTTATACTAAGCTTTTTTTTGATTTGTTTAAAAGTAGAGGTATCCTTTTTTATCATTTTATTTTTTCGACAAAACGGTAGTTTTATCTTGTAGCGATTTCAAAAGCAATCTTTTTGTCGATAATATTTAACTCTGCTAACTGATCTTGTACCTTATTAAAAGTTACTTCGTCTAGTTTTTCTTGCGACCAAGTAGTTAGTTTTAACCACTCTCTAATATCTTCTATTTTTTGTTCATAACGCTCGGCAAGTGTCTTGTCTATACTAGGTATATTCTTAAACTCTGCTGTTGTTTGATTTATTATATTTAAAATGGTATTAATAGCATTATTATCGTTTTCTAATACTTCATTACGCACAGCAATAACAAAACATGGCCAAGGAGTAGGGCAATCGTCTACACGTCTAAATATCCCTGCATCAACAATAGGTTTCGTCATGAAACGTTCCCACATAAAATAATCAGCTCTACCTTCAGCAAGTCCCTTTACAGCACCGTCTAGAGTATTTATAATCTCAAAATCAAGCTTACTAGTATCCCAACCTTCATTTTTAGCATTTACAATAGCCATAAGTTGCGATCCTGATCCGTATCGACTAATAGCTACTTTACCATTTTCAAGCTCCTTAACTGATTTATATTTAGAATTAGCAGCAACATGAATACCCCATATTAAAGGAGATTGTACATATACTTGTATGATAGAGCTTTCGTTTCCTGCTACAATATCTTTAGTAATTCCTTCAGTAAGAATTACAGCAATATCCGTTTCTTTATTACGTAACATTTGGCACAGTTTACCAGTACCTTCGGGCACATCTTTCCATTCAAGATTAACACCTGCATCTTCAAACTCTCCGTTCTCTATACATAAATGCCATGGTAAATTAAAATGCTCCGGTACGCCCGCTATTTTTATCGTTTTCATATTCTAAATTTGAACTATTCTATCTAATGTATAAGAAATCAAGTTTTTTACAACAGTATGAGGGTCGGTACTAAAATTCCCTGTTGCTCTATTGGCTATAATAGCATTTAATGATAATGCGTTATGACCTAATAAAGCCGAAAGCCCATATATGGCTGCTGTTTCCATTTCAAGGTTAGTTATTTGAGTACCATTAAAATTAAAATTATCCATTTTACTATTTAGTGCTCTATCTTGTATATCGAGGCGTAATATTCTGCCCTGAGGGCCATAAAATCCTCCAGCTGTAGCGGTAAGCCCTTTATGCATAGCATCACTATCCATAAGCTGCATTAATTTATCGCTACATTTTATTATATAAGGTCTACCTTTCTTTAAATCCCAATTGGTTTGCTCTATAAAAGCTTCTTCAATATCTAGTTGAGAAACAGTATCTACAAGATAAGAACGCATCATGTTATCGAGCCCTAAACCATATTGAGACATTACAAAGCTACCTACAGGGATATCTTGCTGTAATGATCCAGAAGTACCAACTCTTATAATATTAAGCGATGTAAGCTCTGATTTTGGTTTTCTAGTCTCTAGGTCGATATTAACAAGAGCATCTAACTCGTTTATTACAATATCAATATTGTCAGGGCCAATTCCCGTAGATAATACTGTTATTCTTTTACCTTTATAAGTTCCTGTTTGTGTTTTAAATTCCCTTTTTTGAGTGCTAAACTCAATATTATCAAAATGTTGTGTTATTTTCTTTACACGATCCTGATCGCCCACAAAAATAATGTCATGAGCTATATTTTCAGGTTTTAAATTCAAATGGTATACACTACCATCAGGGTTTAATATAAGTTCAGATTGTTGTATATCCATATATCATTTTAGTTGTTAAGGTTGATGGAATTTAGCTACCTACACGCTTTACTTTGTAGCCTTCTTTTTTAAGGTAGTCCATTATTTTATCACGGAAATTACCCTGTATAATGATTTCTCCTTCTTTAGCCGAACCACCTACACCACAAAATGTTTTTAGTTTTTTGGCTAAAGTTTTCAAGTCATCCTCAGTACCTTCAAAACCTTTAATTATTGTAGCTACTTTACCACCACGATTTTTTTTATCAAGATGCGCTTCAAGTCTTTGTTCGTTGTTAGATAACGTTTCTTGTTGCTCATCATTATTATCAAATTCAAAATCATCATTGGTAGAAAAAACAAAACCACCAAGATCTTCTAAACTACTTATTTTCTTTCCCATACTATTCTATAATTATATAAACAAAAAAAAGCATTAGGCTATATACAACCTAATGCCCTTTAATGCTATAAAGTTAATTATTATTTTTTGATTAACCCTAACTCAACTAAGCGTTCATATAGGAAATCGCCTGCTGTAATATCATCATATTTTTTAGGATTATTTTCGTCAATACAATTTTCTAAACAATCTAGCTTCATTTCGCTAACTGGGTGCATAAAGAAAGGTATAGAGTAACGTGAAGTACCCCATAGTTCTCTAGGCGGGTTAACTACTTGGTGTATAGTGCTTTTTAGTTTGTTATTTGTATGACGACTTAACATATCACCTACATTAATAACAAGCTCATCAGGTTGTGCTATAGCGTCAATCCATTCACCATCATGATTTTGTACCTGAAGCCCACGACCTTGCGCTCCCATTAATAGTGTGATAAGGTTAATATCACCATGAGCAGCAGCACGTACAGCATCTTTAGGTTCATTTGTAATAGGAGGGTAGTGTATTGGGCGAAGTATACTGTTTCCTTCGGCAATATATTTATCAAAATAAAACTCGTCTAACCCTAAATATAATGCTAATGCACGTAGTACATAAATACCCGTTTTTTCGAGCATCTGATATGTTTCTTTTCCTACTGCATTAAATTTTGGTAATTCTTTTACTTCAACATTATCAGGATATTCCTCAGAATATTTAGAACCCTTTTCAAGGTATTGCCCAAAATGCCAAAATTCTTTTAAATCACCCTCTTTGCGTCCTTTAGCATGTTCTTTACCAAAAGATACATAACCGCGTTGCCCACCAATACCTGGAATTTCGTATTGTTCTTTTACATTTAACGGCTGATCGAAAAAGTTCTTAACCTCTCCATAAAGTTCGTCTACTAAACGATCATCAAGAAAATGACCTTTTAGTGCTACAAATCCTATTTCTTCATAGGCTTTACCGATTTCATTTACAAATTTTTGTTTGCGTTCCGAATTACTCGAAAGGAAATCACGCAGATCTACACTTGGTATGTTTTGCATAGCTGTGAAAATTGTTAATAACTAAAAAAAGGCGTAAAGCCTTGTAAATACAAAGCTAAGGATTATTTGTGGGATGTTATAATGTTAGTTATTAACAATATTAAAGATAGGCTTATGTTATGTGGCTATCTATTCCGTTTTTTGTTGTCTATTTCTTAACAGAAGAGTACTATTCAATAATAAAACGGTAAAGATTATCTAACAGTAATTCTGATTAATAATATCATTTTTGGAAAAAATTATATCACTTATGGAATCAAAGAATAATAGTAGAAGAAGTTTTATTCAAAAATCATTATTAGCATCAGCAGGAATCATTTTAGCACCTAATTTTATTAGTTGTAGTAATGACGATGATACTAAATCAAGTTTTGATCCGTCAGGATACACAAATAAAAACTTTAACGAAGGCGTGGCAAGTTTTGATCCTAGTAGTTCTTCTGTTATTATATGGACACGTTATAGTGGTGTAAGCGAAATAGTATGGGAAGTGGCTACTGATATGACTTTTGAAACAGTTATTAGAACAGGAAAAATAATTACAGATGCAGCAAGAGATTATACTATTGCTGTTGAATTGACAGAGCTTGATGCTGATCAGAAATTATATTACCGCTTTGTGAGTGTTGCAGATGAGGCTATATCTGTAATAGGAGAAACAATTACATTGCCAGTAAATGCTAATGAAGTAAAAATGGCAGTTTGCTCTTGCTCTAACTACCAAGCAGGATATTTTAACGCTTATAATGCTATGGCAAATTCAGATGCTGATGTTATAGTACACTTAGGTGATTATTTTTATGAGTACGAAGCAGGAGGATATGGAGCAAATGCAGGAAATGCCTCTTTAAATAGATCGCATGAGCCAGCTGGTGAAATTATATCGTTAGATGATTATAGAACACGTTATAAGCAATATAAATCAGATACCGATTTACAATTAGCACATCAAAAGAAACCTTTTATATGTGTATGGGATGACCATGAAATAGCAAATGATACCTATAAAGATGGTGCAGAAAACCATGATGAAGCAACAGAAGGTAGTTTTGATACAAGAAAACAAAATGCACTACAGGCTTATAGTGAGTTTTTACCATTTTCTAGACAAGATGCAAATAATAACTCGTTAATATATAGAACAATCAATATAGGTGGTTTAGTAAACCTTGTAATGCTTGATACTCGTGTTATAGCTCGTGACAAACAACTTGCTATTACTGACTACTATACTGCAACTGGTTTTGATGGAGCAGCATTTCAAGGAGATCTTTTAGATACTTCTAGAACATTATTAGGTGCTACACAACGTAACTGGTTAATAAACGAGTTAAACACAAGTACTGCACAATGGCAAGTATTAGGGCAACAAATATTAATGGGGCAAATGCATGTTCCTGCCGAGATGTTAACGGCTTTTGGTAGTCCAAACTTTCCTACTATACTAACAGAGTTAGTAACTATAAAAATGAGATTGTTAAATAACGATCCTACACTTACAGATGCTGAAAAAGCGAGAGTATTAACAGTATTACCATATAACCTAGATGCTTGGGATGGTTACCCTATAGATAGAGAAATTATATATAGCGCACTAAACGGTAAAAAGATCGTAACACTAGCAGGAGATACACACAACGCTTGGAATAATACACTATATGCACAAGATGGTACAGAGGTAGGTGTAGAGCTTGCAACATCTAGTGTGAGTTCTCCAGGTTTCGAAACCTATTTAGGTAGTAATGTAGATGCTGCTACTATAGCAGGTTTTGAACAAGCACTAACTGTATTAATAGATGGTTTAACTTATTTTGATGCATCAAGAAGAGGGTATATGATGGCTACTTTTACACAAGCAGAAGTAAAATCAGAATGGATATTTGTAGACACAATATTATCTAAAAACTATACTACCGAAGTAGGTAATACAGTTACCTATTCTTAGTATATTAAGATATTTTTCTAGAATTATTAAAACACCTACTTTGTGAAAATAAAGTAGGTGTTTTTTATTACAAACACTTATTTTTGTTATAAAAACTATAAAAATTACATTTTGTTATGAAAAAGAACTACTTATTATTCATTTTTTGTTTTATAACCTATTTTGCTAATGCACAAGAACCCTTTATCACTACTTGGAAAGTAGGAGGTAACTTAGTCATTCATTTCCCTATAGTTGGAGATGATTATACTATTGATTTTGGTGACGGTGAAATTTCAACCAATCAATCAGGATTGACTACTCATTATTATGAAAATACAGGTATTTATACCGTAACAGTATCTGGGAATTTTGAAGGTATGAATGTAGGTGCTAATTCGAACTCTTCTCATAGGTTATTAACAGTAGAACAATGGGGAGATGTGCAATGGACTACAATGCATAAAGCTTTTGAAGATTGTACTAAATTAACAATTACGGCTACAGACATACCCGATTTAAGTCAGGTAACCGATATGAGTTATATGTTTAATGGGGCAGAATTATTTAATCAGCCTTTGGATAACTGGGATGTTTCGAATGTAACCAATATGGAAAGTATGTTTAGAAGTGCAACTGTATTTAATCAACCTCTAAATGATTGGGATGTATCGAATGTAACTAACATGGAAGAAGTGTTTAGGAGAGCAGAATCATTCAACCAACCTTTGAATGATTGGGATGTTTCAAATGTAACCAACATGACAAGTATGTTTTCTTATGCAGAATCCTTTAATCAACCTCTAAACGATTGGAATGTATCAAATGTAACAAAATTAGGGGCTGTTTTTGAAAATGCTATTTCCTTTAATCAACCTCTAAATAATTGGGATATTTCTAGTGTTGACCTTATGACAGGAATGTTTTCTTATGCAGAATCATTTAATCAATCGCTAAACGATTGGGACGTTTCGAACGTATTAAGAATGAATCTAATGTTTAGAAATGCAGAATCGTTTAATCAACCTTTAAATAATTGGGATGTTTCGAATGTAGTTACAATGTCAGGAATGTTTAATGGTAGTAGTAGTTTTAACCAAGATTTAACAGTTTGGGATTATAATACTGACATATCTTTTGGAGAAGGCTACTTTGTTAGATGGAGTGGTTTAGATACCGATAACTATGATGCATTGTTATTAAGATTTGCACAACTAGGGCTAACCAATAAGACATTAGACTCTAGAGGGGTAAAATATTGTAACTCTGTTGGTTTACGAAGTTATTTAATTAACGAACTTGGATGGGACATATCAGAAGATAATTTGGATGAATCGTGTCAAGTAAGCATCTTGTCAGGAATAGTTTTATACGATGAAGATAACGATGGTTGTAACGCAGATGATCTACCACTAAGTTTCTTAGTTAGTACTACAAATATTGAAAATTACAATACATCAAGTATGAGTAATAACGAAGGAGTATACAGCTTACATCTTTTTGAAGGTACTTATGATGTTAGCGTATTAGGTCTACCTGATTATCTTGATGCAACTCCAAATACAGAATCAATAACATTTGAAGAAGGTGTTAATGAACAAATATTAAACTTTTGTTTAACCCCTAATCAAACTATAGAAGATTTAAATATTACATTATTACCTGTTACCGAAGCTCGTCCAGGTTTTGAAGCTAATTATAAAATAATAGTAGAAAACATGGGGACGCAAACAGTAAATAATATTGTAGTAACCCTAACTTTCGATCAAACATTACAAACCTTTGTAACTGCTACACCCGAAGCAGCTTCAATAACAGTCAATGAATTAACTTTTGAGATAGAAAACATACAACCCTTCGCTAGCAGTGCTATTAACTTCACAATGCAAACGTTTGAACCCCCAATTGTAAATGGAGATGAAATAGCTGAGTTTACTGCTACTGTTACACCAAATGGAAATGATAATACTCCAGAAGATAATACTTACGTGTTGGAGCAGATAATAGTAAACTCATACGACCCTAACGACAAACGTGTACTACAAGGAGAAGAAATAACTATAGAACAAGCAGGAGAATACTTAAATTATATTATCAGATTTCAAAATACAGGAACAGCAAGTGCTATTACAGTAAGAGTAGAAGACGATTTACATGAAAATTTAGACTGGACTACTTTTAGACCAATAAACGCAAGTCACGACTATCGTGTAGAAATAACAGGTGGAAGTCATTTAGAATTTATATTTGATGATATCAACCTACCACATGAAGATGCCGATGCCGAAGGAAGTAACGGTTATATAGCATATAAAATAAAACCAGTAGAAGATATAGCCGTAGGTGATATAATAAACGGAGATGCCGAAATTTATTTTGATTACAATCTACCAATTATAACTAATGACGCTGTAACAGAAGTAGTAATACCATTAAATGTAGATCAACACACGATAAATAATCAACTAGCAATATACCCTAATCCTGCTAATGATTATGTAAACATCAAATCGGGAAATGATATTCAACTTGAAGAAATAACAGTTTATAACCTACAAGGAAGAAAGTTATTATCGTTAAATCAAAACTTAGAGTATATCAATATATCTAGTTTAAGTAATGGTATTTATTTATTGGATATTAAAACTGATAAAGGATCAACTCAATACAAATTGATTAAAAACTAGCGATATATTATAATGTTATTTTTAAAATCTTCACTTTGATAAAACAAAGTGAGGGTTTTATTTATGTATAGTTTAATGAAAATCTCACAAAATAAATTTTCATAACACTACGGCTCAATTCTGTTATTTTCTTATTTTTGGTATTCATAAAAAATGAATCCTTCAAAATACGATATGAATTTCGACAGAAAAGAATTGACCAACGAAAAGTTACTCGATTTATATAAAAGAATTTTAAAGCCCCGATTAATAGAAGAGAAAATGCTAATACTTATCCGTCAAGGTAAAGTATCAAAGTGGTTCTCAGGTATCGGGCAAGAGGCTATATCAGTAGGTCTTACTGCTGTATTAGATAAAGATGAGTATATATTACCGATGCACCGTAACCTAGGGGTGTTTACAGGACGTGATATTCCTTTATATCGTTTATTCTCGCAATGGCAAGGTAAAGCTGATGGTTTTACAAAAGGGCGTGATCGTTCATTCCACTTTGGTACACAAGAGTATAACATTATTGGTATGATATCACACCTTGGTCCTCAACTAGGAGTAGCCGATGGTATTGCATTAGCCAATAAGTTAAAACAAAACGGTAAAGTAACGGCTGTATTTACAGGAGAAGGAGCAACAAGTGAAGGAGATTTTCATGAGGCATTAAACGTAGCTTCTGTTTGGGAACTTCCCGTATTGTTTGTTGTTGAAAATAATGGATATGGACTAAGTACACCTACTAATGAGCAATACCGTTGTGAAAACATTGCCGATAGAGGAGTAGGTTATGGCATGGAAAGTCATATAATAGATGGTAACAATATACTAGGAGTATACAATCAATTATCAGGCATTGTAGCTTCTATGCGTGAAAATCCAAGACCAGTATTACTAGAATTTAAAACATTCAGAATGCGTGGTCACGAAGAGGCGAGTGGTACAAAGTATGTTCCTAAAGAGTTAATGGACATGTGGGCTGTAAAAGACCCAGTAACTAACTTTCAGAACTATTTAACTGCCGAGGGGATTCTTACTGAAGAATACGATAAAGAGTTAAGAGCATCAATTAAGAAAGAAATTGATACTGATTATAAAAAAGCATCAGCAGCACCTGCTATAGAAGCTGACTTAAATGAAGAGTTAAACGATGTTTATAGAGATTATGATTTTGAAGAAATAGCACCAACTGAAAATACTGAAAATGTTAGAATGATTGACGCATTATCACAAGGGCTAAAACAGTCTATGGAGCGTCATGATAATCTAGTATTAATGGGGCAGGATATTGCTGAATATGGTGGTGCTTTTAAAATGACCGATGGTTTTGTAAAAACCTTTGGTAAAGAACGTGTGCGTAATACACCAATCTGTGAGTCGGCTATCGTTTCAGCAGGAATGGGATTATCTATAAATGGTCATAAATCAGTAATCGAAATGCAGTTTGGCGATTTCGTTTCTACAGGTTTTAACCCAATAGTAAACTATTTAGCAAAAGTACACTATCGTTGGCAAGAAAATGCCGATGTAGTAGTGCGTATGCCTTGTGGTGCAGGAGTACAAGCAGGACCTTTCCATTCGCAAACTAATGAAGCTTGGTTTACAAAAACACCAGGGCTTAAGGTTATATACCCTGCATTCCCGTATGATGCTAAAGGGTTATTAGCAACAGCAATTAACGATCCTAACCCTGTAATGTTCTTTGAACATAAAGCTTTATATAGAAGTCTTTATCAAGATGTGCCTACAGATTATTATACATTACCACTTGGTAAAGCATCTTTATTAAAAGAAGGTGAGCAAGTAACTATTGTAACATTTGGAGCAGGGGTACACTGGGCTTTAGAAACACTAGAGAAAAATCCTAATATTAATGCAGACTTAATTGATTTACGATCATTACAACCTATGGATACCGAAGCTATTTTCGCATCGGTTAAAAAAACAGGTAAAGCTATAGTATTACAAGAAGATAGTTTATTTGGAGGTGTGGCAAACGATATTGCTTCAATGATAATGGAAGAGTGCTTTGAGCAATTAGATGGACCTGTAAAACGTGTAGGTAGTCTTGAAAGTGCTATACCATTTACAAAAGCATTAGAAGATCAATATTTACCAAAACAACGTTTTGAAGAAGCATTATTAGAATTAGTAGCTTACTAAAATTAGTAATTCCTTATATAAAAACAAAAAGCCTGTTTCATTTGAAACAGGCTTTTTGTTTATTGTAGTATAGATAAAATCACTCATTTTCACTATATCTAGAAATCAATATATCGTAAATTAGCTGTAAAACAATATTATATGAGATTTCACACTAGAAAATGGGTAAAACCCGAAGATTTAAACCCTAATGCAACATTATTTGGCGGTAAGTTATTGGCTTGGATAGATGAAGAAGCAGCACTATACTCTATAGTACAGCTTGAGAATCCTAAGGTAGTGACTAAGCATATGTCCGAAATTAACTTTATGAGTTCTGCCGAGCAAGGTGATATTGTAGAAATAGGGTTAGAGGTAGTACATTTTGGAACAACGTCTATAGTCCTAAAATCAGAAGTACGTAATATGATGACCCGCGAAAAAATCATCACAGTAAACAATATTACAATGGTTAACCTTGATACCGAAGGTCGCCCAAAAGCACATGGCAAAACAAAAATAGAATACGTTAAAAACCGTATTAACAATAAGTCTTAATTATCACCTTCAATAAAAGCATCACCGTTTGAAGGAAGTTCGAAAACCTCCAGATCAAAAAACTTAACAGAGGCAATAATATGGTCAAAAATATCAGCCATAATATACTCATAGTTTACCCAGCGTTTGTCAGATGTAAAAGCATATACCTCAATTGGTATACCTTTCTCTGTAGGCTGTAAATGGCGACACATCATGGTAAGGTCTTTATTTATGGCAGGGTGAGTTTCGATATACTGATTAATATACTTTCTAAACAATCCTAAATTAGTAAGACTTCTACCATTTAGTCCCATTACCCTGTCTATATGATTTAGAGAGTTATATTCTTCAATATCCTGTTGCCTATGGTCAATATAAGAAGTAAGTAGTTGTATCTTCTTGAACTTTTCAATATCACTTTCATCTAAAAAATGTACACTATTAGCTTTAATAAGTACATGTCTTTTAATTCGTCGTCCACCAGAGTTTACCATACCTCTCCAGTTTTTAAAAGAATCAGATATAAGGCTATAAGTAGGTACAGTAGTAGTGGTGTTATCAAAATTTTTCACCTTAACAGTAGCAAGATTAATTTCTATAACGTCACCATCAGCACCATACTTTTCCATAGTAATCCAGTCACCTATACGTACTAAATCGTTAACACTTACCTGTATACTTGCCACAAACCCTAGTATAGTATCTTTAAATATTAAAAGAACTACAGCCGATACAGCTCCAAAAGTTCCTATAATTTTAAGAAAATCAATACTAAACATTACCATTATAATGGCAATTGTAGCAAAAATCCATAGCATAATCATTATTACCTGAATATAGCTATCTATAGGTTTGTCGCTGTAATTTGGTTGTACTTTAAGATAGTCTTTTAAAGCATTTAGTGTACTTCTTATAATCCAAAGAACTATAAAGATGATAAATATATTTACACCTCTTTCAAATATTATTTCCCAGTATATAAAATCTTTAAGTACTAAAGGAACAATATAATAAACAAATAATAAAGGTACGAGGTGAGCAAGGTATTTTGAAACCTTATTTTTCACTAAAAAATCATCAAAAGACGTTTTTGTTTTTGCAGCAAATGTTCCAAAAGCTACTACAAGAATTTTTTTAGACAAAAAATCAAGTAGATAAGCTATTATAATTACTGATACTAAGTTTACAGCAAGTTTGCCATAAAGAGCAGTAGCATCACTAAAATTCATGCTTTTAAAAACGTCGTATGACCAATTTAATAGATCCATATAAAAAGATTAAGCTTTATTACTAAAATATTTACGCTCTATATAAAATGTTCCAAAAGGCACTACAGATGCAGCACAAACTATTAGAAATTTTTTCCAAGGCCAAGCATCTTCAATTTTTAGCATTACAGCAAGTATTATGTAGCCTATAAAAAGCACACCATGTGCCATACCTACTGTTCTTACCATTTCAGGCATATCCCAAATATATTTTAAGGGCATAGCTACAAAAAGTAATACTAATAACGAAAGTCCCTCAAGTGTAGCTACAATTTTAAAAAAGCGTGTCATAATATAAATTAATTTTATACAAAGGTAGTGAATAGACGTTGTTATTTAGTAAACTATAATTAATATAAAATAATAAAGGCTGTTTGGAAACAAACAGCCT